>NZ_JBVJMQ010000001.1:3398388-3437532 GCF_055584105.1 Kribbella sp. NPDC104218 | reverse complement strand
CCGACCGCCGCGAAGAACTTTAGCCCCTACTCCTCCCCCACCCCCCCCCCCCCACCCCCCCCCTCCCCCCCCCCCCCCCCCCCCCCCCCCTCCCCTCCCCCCCCCCCCCCCCCCCCCCTCCTCCTCCCCCGGGATTCGCGGTGGCCGGATCGAGTTAGGCGGGCGCGGACGCCGGTAGGTCGAGGGCCATGACGATGCTCTCGTAGGTCTTTCCGGGCCAGTTGATGGTCTCGGTGGGGGTGAATCCCCAGCGGGTGTAGAGGTTGATGAGATGGACGGCGGGGGCGGCGGTATCGACGCCGATGCTGCGGGCCGAGCGGTCGGTGGCGGCTTGTCGGCCCAGTGACCAGAGATGCGAGCCGAGGCCACTGCCTTGAAGGGCCGGGGAGACGGCGAGCTGACTGAGCCAAGCGCGGTTCGGCGTCCGCGCGGTTGTGCTCAGCTGGACGAGCGCCGGCTCGGGCGGGAGGCTGATGGTGATCGACGCGACAAGTTCGCCGCCGAGCTCCGCCACCCGGCAGTCACCGGACGACGCGCGGCGGAAGGTGACCTCGTCGTCCTGGTCGACAGCGGTGAAGTTGAGGCCCTGGCGTCCGAGGTCGGCGTACGCCGAGTGCAGGAGCGCGGTGAGGCGGCTCGTGTCGTCGGGCGTGAACGGGCGGACGGTCACCGCGTCGGCGATCACGCCATCTCCACACCAGGCGAAACGATCAGCACCAGCGAGCCGTCGAAATGCGCCTGCTCACGCAAATGCCCGAACTTCGCATCCCAGACGCCGTCGGCCAGGTCTTTGCCCAGGTGCGTCTCGAAGCGCTTGTGGACCTCCGGCGCGACGAAACTCCAAGCGGAGTTCGCCTTACGAGCTCCGGGGTCGAGGAGGCGCTCCGGCCGCCCGTAGTACGCCTCGCTGAAACCGTCCACGCAGTGCAGCGGAATCGGCAGCGACCTGATCTCGCCACCGCCAAGACCTGCGGCAATCGCCTCGACCTGCGGGTAACGACCGGCCTCGGTGTCGATCGCCTCGGGGGCGTAGTCGGCCAGCCAGTACTTGCTCAGCAGGCTCGGATCGCAGGTCAGCACGACGACCGGGCCACGCGTCACCCGGCGTACCTCCGCCAAGCCAGTCGTCAGATCCGACCATTGGTGCACGGTGAAGGTGGCAATCGCCGCATCGAAGGTGTCCTTCTCGAACGGCAGCTCCTCCGCGGTCGCATCGATCGCGGCAGCCAGCTCGGCCGGACGTTGCGCGCGCATCTGCTCGGACGGCTCCACCGCGACGACGTCCAGATCACGCGGCTCGTAAGAGCCCGCCCCGGCGCCGACGTTCAGGATCCTTCGCGCGCCACCGAGCGCGGCGCGAATAGCAGCCTCGAACTCAGGCTCAGGCCGGCGGTACTCGACATAACCGCCGCCGATCCGCCCGTAGTCGGCGTCACCGGCACTACCGTCCGCCGACCGTCCAGAAATGGGGTACTGGGTGCTCATCAGGCTCCTTTGCAAGAGAGTTCCTGCCAGCGACCCTACGACCCAACCAGCCCACCAACTGGACCACTAAAAGAACCACTGGTCCTATTGGTCATGCCCCACACCTGACGTCCTACTCGAAGAGGAGGGTTCTCAGGGCTACGTGGCCTTCTTCGTCGAGGACGTAGTGGGTGTGGCCTTGGGCGTCCACGGCCAGGCCTTCTACTCGGCGGATGGGGCCGAAGTGGTGGATTTGTTTGGTGGGGATGGGGGCTGGGGTGGTGGGGAGGGTGAAGGTGAGGTGTTCGGAGGGGGCGAGGGCGCCTTCGGGGTGGTCGGCGAGGACGGTGGCGGACTTTCCGGTGGCGTCGAGGTCGCCGATGATGGCGTCGAAGTCGTGACCGTCGCGGGTGTCGAGGGCGCGGAGGCCGGCGGGGGCTTCGGGGGTGCCGGCTTCTAGGGTCCAGGCGCGGGGGCAGAGTGGGACGGCGGTGGGGTCGGTGAAGAGGGCTTCGACGTTGGCGAGCTCGACGAGGAGCGGGTTGCCTTCGGCGGTGACGGGGTAGCGGAGGCCGAGGAGGAGGGTGCCGTCGGCGGTGAACTCGGCGGCTTCGATGTTGATCGGGTGATCGGTGGGGTGGATCGTGCCGGACCAGCTCTTGGACTTGAGCTCGCCGGCGGCGATGGTGGCGTCGACGTACGACTGCCGGCCTTGGGGGCCCAAGGGGAGCAGGTCGAGGCCGGTGAGGGCGTCGTTGACGGCGCGGTGCAGGCCGAAGCGGAGGCGGACGACTTCGAGCTCGGCGGGGGTGTCGTCGTCCAGGGCGCGGGCGATGGCGGCTTCGCTGACGCGGGCGATCCAGGAGCGCTTGGCCGCGAGCGGGCCGCGCTTCTTACCGAACTGCGAGCCGACCAGGTAGATGTAGCCGTCGCGGGCGGCGCAGGCTTCGGCGTCCTCGGTCTTGCCGTTGTGGACGCCGGCGTCCGCGGGGATGCGGACCGCCGTCCAGCCCTCGTCCATCGGGGCGCCGGCGGCGTGCGCGAGGACGGCGATCGCCTTCTCGGCGGTCGCCTCGTCGAGGACGGTGACGAAGGCGCGCTCCCAGCCGCGGCGGGCCAGCTCGTCGGGCCCGAAGAGCCGGCACAGGTCGGAGGCTTCGTTGGGCTCGAGGTGCAGATCGGTCTCATGCATAACGGTGAAACGCTACAGCGGGCCGGACCGCTCCCGCTGTAGCGCCTTTCCCGGGTTGTCCCTGATCGATTCCAGGGTCAGCCCTGGTGCACCACACTCTTGCTCTTAGCCCTGGTGGGGGTAGCGGTAGTCGGTCGGCGGGGCGAAGGTCTCCTTCATGGAGCGCGGGGAGGCCCAGCGGATCAGGTTCCACATCGAGCCGGCCTTGTCGTTGGTGCCGGACGCGCGGGCGCCGCCGAAGGGCTGCTGGCCGACGACGGCGCCGGTCGGCTTGTCGTTGACGTAGAAGTTGCCCGCGGCGAAGCGCAGGTAGTCGGCCGCCTCGGCGACCGCGTGCCGGTCCTGGGCGATGACGGCGCCGGTCAGGCCGTACGGCGCCGAGTTCTCCATCCCCTTCATGACCGCGGTGTAGTCGGCGTCGTCGTACACGTGGACGCCGAGGATCGGGCCGAAGTACTCGGTCGTGAAGATCTCGTCGGTCGGGTCATCGGAGACGATCAGCGTCGGCCGGACGAAGTAGCCCTCACTGTCGTCGTAGGTGCCACCGGCAACGACCTGCAGGGCGTCGGTCGCGGCGGCCCGGTCCAGCGCGGCCTTGTGCTTGGCGAACGCGCGGTCGTCGATGACGGCGCCGATGAAGTTCGACAGGTCGCTGACGTCACCCATGGTCAGGGACTCGGTCTCGGCGACGATGTCGTCCTTGATCAGGTTCCAGACCGAGCGCGGGACGTAGGAGCGGGACGCCGCCGAGCACTTCTGGCCCTGGTACTCGAAGGCGCCGCGGACCATCGCGGTCTTCAGGACGGCGGGGTCGGCCGACGGGTGGGCGAGGATGAAGTCCTTGCCGCCGGTCTCGCCGACCAGGCGCGGGTAGGTCTTGTACGACGCGATGCTCGTGCCGACCGTCGACCACAGCGACTGGAACGTCTTCGTCGAGCCGGTGAAGTGGATACCGGCCAGATCCGGGTGGGTGAGCGCGGCCTTGCTGACGTCGATACCGTCACCGGTGACCAGGTTGATCACGCCGGCCGGGAGGCCCGCGGCCTCGAACAGGCGCATCGTCCAGTGCGCGGCGAACTGCTGGGTCGGCGAGGCCTTCCAGACGACCGTGTTGCCCATCAGCGCCGGGGCGGTCGGCAGGTTGCCGGCGATCGCGGTGAAGTTGAACGGCGTGATCGCGTAGACGAAGCCCTCGAGCGGGCGGTAGTCGACCCGGTTCCAGATCCCCGGCGAGGAGATCGGCTGGTCGCTGACGATCTGCCGCGCGAACGCGACGTTGAAGCGCAGGAAGTCGATCAGCTCACAGGCGGCGTCGATCTCGGCCTGCTGGACCGTCTTCGACTGGCCGAGCATGGTCGCCGCGTTGAGGGTGTCGCGCCACGGGCCGGCCAGCAGGTCGGCCGCCTTCAGGAAGATCGCGGCGCGGTCGTCGAAGGACAGTGCGCGCCAGCTCGGGGCCGCCGCGAGCGCGGCGTCCACCGCGGCCTTCCCGTCCGCCTCGGTGGCGTTGCCCAGGGTGCCGAGAACGTGGGCGTGCTTGTGCGGCTGCACCACCTGGATCGAGGCGCCGCCGCCGAGCCGCTGCTCACCGCCGATCGTGCAGGTCAGGTCGATCGCGCCGGCCGCGTTGAACTCCTTGAGCTTCGCCTCCAGACTCGCCCGCTCGGCCGAACCGGGTGCGTAACCGCGCACCGGCTCGTTCACTGGGGTCGGGACAGCGGTGACGGCATCCATGGGTGTGGCGCTCCTCGAAAGGTCGTCTGACTGGGTCTCAGCGTCTTCATGGTGCCATGTCCAACCCAGGACCACGAACCTGACAGGTCTGCTTCTCGTCCGCGTCACCGGGTAGGTTCGGGGCGTGAGCGGAGTCGGGCATTTCACGAACGCACAAGCGCAGGCCGAGTACCTCGCGCGGTACGACGAGACGCTGGCCGCGATCCCCGGTGAGCGCGAGACCCGGGACGTGAGTACGACGTACGGGCAGGTGCGGGTCTACCGGTTCGGGTCGGGTGAAGGGGTGCCGTTCGTGCTGCTGCACGGGCGGGGCGCGACGACGGCGATGTGGACGCCGAACATCCCGGCGCTGGCCGCCGAGCGGACGGTGTACGCCGTGGACTCGCTGGGTGAGCCGGGGCGGAGCGTGCAGACGCTGCCGATCCGGTCTTCGGCGGATCAGGCGGTCTGGCTGACCGAGGTGTTCGACGTCCTGGGGATCGGGCGGGCGCATCTGGCCGGGGTGTCCGGCGGCGGGTGGCTGGCGTTCAATCAGGCGCTGCGGACGCCGGAGCGGGTCGCGTCGGCGGCGCTGATCGAGCCGGCGTACGTGTTCGCGCGGTTCGCGAAGAAGTTCCTGCTCGGTGGGTTCTCGCTGTTGCCCGGGGTGCCGGAGCGGTTCGGCGACCAGTTCCTGCAGTGGGTGTCGGGCGGCGCCGACCAGGACGATCCGGTGATCCGGCTGCTGGTCGCGGGGATGCGCAACTACCGAATGGCGTTGCCGATGCCGGAGTACGGCAGCGACGAGCTGCTGCGCGGGCTGCGGGTTCCGGTGCTGGCGCTGGTCGGCGGGCGCAGCGTCGTCCACAACCCGCACGAGGCGGTCCGGCGGGCGCAGAGCCTGATCCCGGACAACGAGACCGAGCTCTGGCCCGACGCTTCCCACGGCTTGTCGGCCGAGTTCCCCGAGCGGCTGAACGCGCGGCTACTCGCCTTCGCCGCCGGCCACTAGGCGCGCCACGGCATGTGCTGCAGCGCCCAGGTGTTCCCGTCCGGATCGGCGAACGACGCGTAGTACACGCCGCCCTGATCCTCGATCTCGCCGACCTCGACGCCCTGGTCGACCAGCTTCTGCCGAGCCGCCGCCAGATCTTTCACGACCAGATGCAGCCCGCGCTGCGCGCCCACCGGCATCTCCATCTGCGGCAGGCCGGTCGACAGCATGATCGAGCAGTACGACCCCGGCGGCGTCAGCTGTACGAACCGCACCCCCGGCGCCGGCGCGATATCCACATCCGACACGAACCCCAGCCGCTCGGTGTAGAACTCCTTCGCCCGGTCCACATCACTCACCGGCACCGAAATCAGCTCCAGCAACAACGCCCCCGGCACCACCAAAGGGTGCGCCGGATCCACCACCACCTCCGACAAGTCCTTCGGCACCTCCGTCCGCTCGCCGCCTTCGGCGGCTCGCGGGGAAGGAGAAGAGGAGCCGCCGGGGGCGGTCGGAGAGTCTGTTGGGTTGTCGGTCATCTCGCCCACCTCGGCTCAGGCTGACTTCTTGGTGGCTTTCTTGGCGGTTTTCTTGGCCGGCGCTTTTTTGGCGGCGGTCTTCTTCGGCTCTGCGGTTTTCTTGGCTGGGGCTTTCTTGGCGGGGGCGGCTTCGGCGCGGCGGGCCTTGGCGGCTTCGACGGAGGCGCGGAGGGCGGCGACCAGATCGACGACCTCGGCGGTCTCGGTCTCCTCCTCGTCGGTTTCGGGGAGGGGGACGCCGGCGGCCTTGGCCTCGACGACCTTCTCCAGCGCGGTGCGGTACTCGTCGTGGTACTGCTCGGGGTCGAACTCGCCGCGCAGGGTGTCGATGTACGACGACGCCATCGCCTTCTCCTGGGAGCGGATCTCGACGTCCTCGGGCGGGGCCGCGAAGGAGGCGTCGCGGACCTCGTCGGGCCAGAGCATCACCTGGAGGATGAGGATGTTGTCGACCGTGCGGAGCAGGCCGAGGCTCTCCCGGGAGCGCAGCGCGACCTTGACCAGCGCGTACAGCTCGGAGCCCTCGAGCGCGTCCCGGAGCAGGACGTACGGTTTGGCGCCCGGCCCGCCGTCGGCCTGCAGGTAGTACGACTTGCCCAGGTAGAGCGGGTCGACCTGGTCGGCCGGCACGAACTCCAGGACGTCGATGACCTTCTTGCTGGTCAGCGGCAGATCGGCGAAGTCGTCCGGCTCGAGGACGATCATCCGCCCGTCCGGCATCTCGTACCCCTTGCCGATATCGGAGTACGGCACCTCTTCCCCGTCGATCGAGCAGATCCGCTTGTAGCGGATCCGGCCGCCGTCGGCGACGTGCACCTGACGGAACGAGATGTCCTTCTCCTCGGTCGCGGAGAACACCTTGATCGGGATCGTCACCATCCCGAACGAGATGGCGCCCTTCCAGATGGCCTGCATCGTCACCAGCTCCCTAGAGTCGCCCGCGGGGTCCGTCCGCGGCGAGCAGATCGGGGATCTCCTGTGTCGCGTACCACATCAGATCTTCACCTTCGCACGCGTCGAGGGCAAACAGTGCGTCGTCGTCGCCGTTCTGGGCCGGCTCCCACAGCTCGGCGGCCTTGGCGATCACGGGCGCCGCGCCGGCCTCGTCCAGATGGACGGCGGCCACGGAGCGCCACGGGATCACCACGTGCAGCTCCAGACGGGCGTCGCCCAGCTCGGCGTCACCGGGGGCCGGCGGCACGGCGCTGACCTCGGCCGAGATCACCACCCGGCGGCGCGGCGTCCCCGGGTCGGCGGCGAGCAGGCCGACCGACGCGCGGGCGGCCTGCGCCATCGCGGCGTACTCCAGCTCCTCGTCGTCGCCCTCGGTGTACCACTCGCGCAGCGCCGGGGTGACGGCGTACGCCGTGAGCGGGGCCGGGCCGACCTCGCCCGCGTGACAGTGGTCGTCGAGCCGCTGCAGCGTGGATGGGATGTAGACCCTCATGTATCCGCCTTCTTCGCGCGGGGTTTCTTCCGGCCCCGGGAGGCCCGGCTCCGGCTGCCCTTGGTGGTGTCGACCAGCTCGTCGAGGGCATCTGTCACACATTGGGCGAAAACGGCCAGGTCGGGCATCGCGGTCCGGTCCGCGTTCAGCCCGTAGAAGACCTTCCCGTCGTACGACGTGACGCCCACGGACAAACCCTGCCCGGGCATCAGCGGTACAACCGGGTAGGACGCGAGCATCGGCGCGCCCTGCGCGTACAGCGGGAACTGCGGACCGGGGACGTTGGTGATCACCACGTCGTCGATCGGGCGGACGGTCGCCGTCGCGACCCGGGCCGCCAGCGCATGCAGCGTGGTCGGCGCGAAACCGGCGATGCCGACCAGCGAGCGGGCGCTGACCGCACGGCCGGTGTCCTTGTGCACCTTGGTCTGGTACGAGATCTGGTGCAGCCGCATGACCGGCGAGTTCTCCCCCACCGGCAGCGTGACCGCCGAGGCGATCACCCGGGAGCCGAGCGAGGTCGGCTCGTCGTCGTCATCGTCGCGGATACTGACCGGGACCACCGCGCGCACGCTCCGGGTCGGCCCGACTCCCTCGCCGCGGGTCATCATCCAGGCGCGGACAGCGCCCGCGACCACCGCGAGGACGACGTCGTTGACCGTGCCGCCGTGCATGGCGCGGACCGTCCGGTACGCCTCCAGGTCGGTCTGGACGGTCGTGAACCGGCGCTGGCCGGAGGTCTTCACGTGCAGCGAGCTCTCCTGCGCATGGCGCTGCGCGGCCAGCGAGCCGACGACCCCGCCGAGCACCTCACGGACGGACGTCGAGCCGGTCAGACTCGCCATCTCGGCGCGGGCCAGCTCCAGGACGGCGGTCGGGTGTTTGGTCGCGTCGGCCACGACGCCCGCGATCAGCTCCAGCGCGGACGGCGGGTGGTCGGGCTGCCAGGTGTCGACGGGCGTGTCGTTGGGCTGGGCGGTCGCGTCCAGGACGACCTGGCCGATGTCGACCGTGCTGTTGCCGTCGACAAGCGCCTGGTGGGACTTCGAGATGATCGCGAACCGGTCCCCCTGGAGGCCCTCGACCAGGTACATCTCCCACAGCGGGCGGGCGCGGTCGAGCCGCCGGGACATGATCCGCGCCACCAGCTCCAGCAGCTGGGCGTGCGTCCCCGGGCGGGGCAGCGCCGAGCGCCGGACGTGGAACGTGATGTCGAACTCCTCGTCGTCCACCCAGACCGGCCCGGCGAACCGCCCGGGGATCTGCTGGACGCGCTGCCGGTACCGCGGCACGAACGCGATCCGGTCCCGGATCAGGGCGACCAGGCTCTCGTAGTCGAACTCGTCGTCGCCGTGTACCGGCGGCTCGAAGATGTCGACCGTCCCGGTGTGCATCGGGGTCGCGGGCGACTCGGTTCGGAGAAAGGTGAGATCCAGGGACGACAGCCGATCCGGCATACAGATCACCCTTCCTCTCCGGCGGAATCGCTTTCGGTCACCCTAGCCGTCCGCACGGACAGTCGGCTGCGACACTGGCCGTACGGGAACACTGGACCTGTCACGTTCGTCAGGCAAGAGGGTGCGTCCCGCATCCCGATCATCGAAAAGACCCTTTGAAAGGCCCCTCGACCCATGCGTTCGACCCTCGCACGCGGCACCGCCACCGCTCTCCTGCCCGCCCTCGCCGTCTTCGTCCTGGCCGGCTGCGGTAACGACTCCAGCGGCTCCGGCAGTCCGACCACGAGTACGTCGAGCGGCCTGCCGACGAACACACCGACCACGAGTACGTCGCTGCCCCCGCAGACCGGCTTCCCGACCAACACCCCGACCCCGGACAAGCCGAACCCGTCGACGCCGTCGAACACGACCGACCCGTCCGGCGACCAGGCCGACGTCACGCTGAACATCACCGTTGCCAACGGCAAGGTGAACCCGAGTGGCGCGAACGTCGAGGTCAAGGCCGGGCAGACCGTCCTGGTCACCGCGGTCAGCGACGCCGACGAGGAGCTGCACGTCCACGGCTACAACAAGGAGCTCCACCTCACCCCGGGCAAGCCGGAGAAGGTCTCCTTCACCGCGAACATGAAGGGCACCTTCGAGGTCGAGACGCACAAGAGCGGCAAGCTCGTCGCCAAGCTGATCGTCTCGTGACAGTACGCATTGCCACGCTCCGCGCGGCAGATCCCGGGGCCTGGTTCCCGTTCTTCCCTCGTCGCTCCAGTCGCTTCGCTCCCTGCGCTCCTCAGTCCAGAACGGGGGCCCCGTGATCGGGCTGCTGCTCCCGCTGCACGGGATCGGCGGCCGGCAGGACCTTCCCGTTCCGTTCGGCCTCGCGGTCGGCGGGGCGGCGGTCGCCGTGGCGCTGTCGTTCGTCATCCTCGGGCTGGCCTGGCGGACGCCGAAGTACCGGGGCGACGCGTCCGGGACGCCGTTGCCGGCCGCAATCACCCGGGTGGTGGACGCGGCCTGGTTCCGGTGGATCGTCCGGCTGTTCGGGCTGGCGACGTTCCTGTACGCGATGTTCGCGCTGCTGTTCGGCGTCGACCGGCTGACGAACCCGATCTTCGGGTTCATCTACATCGTGGTCTGGGTCGGCCTGGTGCCGATCTCGATCGCGCTCGGCCCGGTCTGGCGCACGCTCAACCCGCTCCGGACGCTGCATCTGCTGTTCTGCAAGCTGCTGCGCCAGCCGCCGTCCAAGGGCCTGCTCCGGCTGTCGCCGAAGGTGGGGCTCTGGCCGGCCGCGCTCGGGATCTTCGCGTTCACCTGGCTCGAGCTCGTCGCGCCGGACCGGGCGACGATCCCGGTCCTGCAGGCCTGGCTCGCGCTGTACGTCGTCATCACGCTCTTCGGCGCGATCCTGTTCGGCGACCGATGGTTCGCGACCGGCGACCCGTTCGAGGTCTACGCGTCGCTGATGGCCCGGCTGTCGCCATGGGGACGGCGGACCGACGGCGCGCTGGTGGTTCGGCGTCCGCTGGAGAATCTGGACGGGCTGAAAGCGCAGCCCGGCCTGGTCGGGATGGTCGCCGCGCTGCTCGGCTCGACGGCGTACGACGGCTTCTCGAACTCGTCGTCCTGGATCGGCTGGGCGCAGAACCAGGACATCTCGATGACCTGGCTCGGCACGGCCGCGCTGACCGTGTTCATCCTGTTCGTGCTGATCACGTACTCCGGGGCGACGCTGCTCGCCGGTCGCCTCTCGGACAGCTCGCGGACGACGCTGCCCGGCTTGTTCGCGCACTCCGTCGTCCCGATCGCTCTCGGGTACGTCGTCGCGCACTACCTGACGCTGTTCATCCTCGAGGGCCAGCGGACGCTCATCTACCTGAGCGACCCGCTGAGCAACGGCGCCAACGTCTTCGGCACCGGTCTGCTCGCGGTCAACAGCGGGATCGCCAACCACAGCACGGCGATCTCGGTCGCGCAGGTGCTCGCGGTCGTCTGCGGTCACCTGCTCGGCGTGGTCTCCGCACACGATCGCGCCGTCGCGCTGTTCCCGCGGCACAAGGCGCTCGCGGGTCAGCTCCCGTTGCTGGTCGTGATGGTCGGCTACACCGCCGGCGGGCTGTTCTTGCTCTTCTCCGCCTGAGCGACCGATCCGCTGGTGATCGCCAGCACGATGAAGGCGATCGCCCCGAGGATCAGGTGCGAGTTGCCCGGGATGGCCTGCCAGAACGTCCAGTCCAGCTCGCGGTCGTCGCGGAACGGGACCAGCCAGATCAGGCGCAGTACGAACAAGCCGTACCAGAGGATGCCGGCGGCAACCGCTGGGTTGAGGCCCCAGACGCGGTTCACGCTGCGGATCAGGGCCACGCCCAGCGGGATGATCCAGACCCAGTGGTGGCTCCAGGAGATCGGTGAGGCGTAGAGGACCGCGAGCGCCATCACGGCGATCGCGGTCACCCGCTCGTCGGCGAGCCAGTACTTGCGGGCCAGCCAGAGGACGGCGAGGCCGACGATCACCGAGGCGACGAACCAGGTCGGCTGCACCCAGCTCGCGGTGTTGCCGATCCGGTGCAGGAAACCGTTCAGGGACTGGTTCCCGGTGAAGGTGATGCCGCCGACGCGGTTGGCGTCGAAGACGACCTCGGTCCAGTAGCGCCAGGACTGCCGGGGCGCCAGCGCGAAGCCGATCGCGACCGTGGCGAGCAGGCCGAACAGCGCGTTCCGCAAGGCCTTCCACTGCTTGGTGACCACGAGCAACGCCAGGAACGGCAGCGGGGTGAGCTTGACGCCGATCGTGACGCCGAGCCAGAAGCCGCGCAGGCGGGCGTCGTTCGGGCGGATCAGGTCCAGCACGATCATTGCGGTCAGCAACAAGTTGATCTGGCCGAAGTGCAGCGTCTCGAAAACCGGCTCCAGCGCGACCGAGACCATCGTCAGCACGATCAGCACCGCCGCGCGCTTGCGCTGGGTGACGAACGACCAGAAGGTCTTCGGCAGGCTCGCGCGCCACAACGCGGTGATGCAGAACACGGACGCCGTCGTCCAGATCACCAGCGCGACCCCGAACGGGACGGCGGCCAGCGGCACCATCGCGATCGCCGCGAACGGCGGGTACGTGAACGGCAACCCGATCCCGGGCAGCTTCGCGTCGTACAGGGCCGGGCCGTGCAGGAGCGCGTCACCGCCCATCCGGTAGACGCGCAGGTCGATCATGCTGCCGTACAGGTTCGCCACCCAGAGCACGAGGGCGACGAACGCCGCGGTGCCGGCGATCCAGATCAGCGCTTTGCGGCGATCGGTCGGCCGGGGTGCAGGAGTGGTGGTGGTCGTCACGCTCACGTCAGGTCTGCTCCGAACAGGGACTCCAGCTGCTGCCGGGTCTCGTCGTACGAGGTGTGCAGGATTCCGGTCATGCCGACGGCCCGCGCGCCGTCGACGTTCACTTGCAGGTCGTCAACGAAGACGCACTCGGCGGGCTGCAAGTTCACTCGGGTCGCGGCGAGCAGGAAAATCTCCGGCTCGGGTTTGCGCAGCCCGACCTCACCGGAGATGACGATGTCGTCGAACATCCCGTCCCAGGTGTCGCGCGGGTAGGTGTTCCCCCAGGAGTTCGACAGCAGCGCCGTCCGGACGCCGAGCGCCTTGGCCCGGCGGACCAGCGCGTTCATCGCGGGGACGTGCTCGAAGTGCGCGAACATCCGCTCGATCAGGCCCTCCGCGGGCACCGGCGTACCGTCCGGCCGGACCAGGATTTCCGCGAGTTTGCGCTCGAAATCCGGGACGGCGATCTGGCCGCGCTCGAGTGCGTGCACCGGGTTGAGCTCGGCCGTCTCGGCGGTCTCCGCGGGCAGCCAGGCCATCACGGCCGCGACGTACTTGTCGAAGTCGAAGCCGTCCAGCTCGGCCCAGCGCCGCAGCGCCTGATCCAGACCGGACGTCAGGACGCCGCCCCAGTCCACCAGCAACCCACGGGGCACCGCACCGACCTCAGCCATGGCGGCAAGACTACTCAGGACATGTGAGGGCTACCGACGCGGTCCTGCCCGTGACCGTCAGCGACGGTACTCGACCGCCACATCGCCGGACGACGTCTTGACGGTGATCGTGCGGGTGGAACTCGCGTCGGCCTTCACGTTCGGGGCGTTGTCCCCGGACGACGTCACGGTGTCGACCTTGTAGGTCTCGGCGCCCTCCGGCAGCAGGATCTCGACGTCACCCGAGCTGGCGACGGCGTCGATCGTCTGCGGCGGGCTGACGAACTCCAGCTCGGCGTCCCCCGAGCTGGTCTTCGTCGTCACCGAACTCGCGGTCAGGCCGGCCGCCTCGATCCGGCCGGAGCTGCTCTCCATCCGGAGCGTGCCGCCGATGTCGTGCGCCTCGATCTTGCCCGAGCTGGTCTTCAGCTCCGCTCCGCCCGGCAGGCCGCTCGCGAGAATCTTCCCGCTCTCGTTGCGCACGGTCAGCTGGACGTCGCTCGGCACGGTCAGCACGTACGTCGTCTCGCAGCCGAACGACATGAACCCGCAGCTGCCGTTCTTCAGCTTCAACGTGCCGTTCTTGTACTCGGCCTTCGGGTCGGAGCCGAGCGCGTTCCGCTCGAAGCTGCGCTCGACCTTCAGCTGGTCGCCCTCCCCGGACCGGACCTCCACGGTCGCGGAGCTGCCCTCGACGAGCAGCGTCTGCCCGGCGACGTCGTACGAGCTGTGCTCGGTCTTGGTGCCCTCGGTCGCCCCGGTCAGCGCCCAGTAGATCCCACCCAGGATGAGCGCGACCGAGATCGCGATGCCGTAGCGCCGCTCGGCACTCATCGTGCTCGCCGGCCGCTGCCGTCCGTCGGACATGTGTCTCCTCTCGCTGCCTCCAACAGGCTGACACAAGCGCGGGCCGGACGGCGGCGGGGTTTACCCCGGTCTTCCCCTGGCTGCACCCGGGGCGCTAGCGGGGCAGCTCCGCGGCGACTGCGGTGGCGAGCTGCTGGAAGGCCTTGCGGAGTTTGCTGGACTTCGCGGCCTCGACCAGGCTGCGCCCGTGTGACATCGCGGCGTCCACCGCGCTCAGGTCGTACGGCAGGAGGGCCGCGGCCTGGACGCCGGCGTACTGCCCGAGCGCGTCGGAGACGGCGTTGGCCGGCGCACTGCCGAGCGAGCCGGAGCGCAGCCGGTTGACCACGACGCGCAGGGTGACCGACGGGACGACGGCGCGGACGTCGTGGATCGCGCGGATCAGTCTGGTCAGGCCGACCGGATCCGCCGAGCCGACGACGATCACCTCGTCGGCCTCCTCGAGGGTGGCGACGGTCGCGCCGTTACGGCGCGGGGCGAGCGAGTCGAACGAGATCTCCTCGTCGGTCTCGATACTGAACCCGACGTCGACGACGGTCACCGGCGCGAGCATCCGCGCGGTCTGCCAGATCGATTCGACCGCGGCCGGGCGCAGCTCCGTCCAGCGGTCGGCGCGGCTCAGGCCGGTCAGCACGAGCAGCTGTCGCTCGACCTGCCGCGCGTGTTTGGCCAGCGTCATCATGTCGAGCGTGCCGCTCGAGGCCGAGCGCGCGGCGGCCGCCAAACCGGAGGTCTCGTCGAGCATGCCGAGCAGCTGGGCGACCGTGCCGCCGTACACATCGGCGTCGGCCAGCAGCGTCGGGAGGCCCTGGGCGGCGAGCTCGGCGGCCAGGCCGACGGCGACCGTCGTCCGCCCCGGAGCACCGGTCGGGCCCCAGACCGCGATCACGCGACCGTTGCCCGAGGTGTACTCCGGGACCTGGGCCGTCCGCATGGCCTCGACGGTGGTGGGGACGAAACCGCCGGAGAAGTGCGAGATCGCGGCGGGCGGACCGGCGTCGACCGCGTCGGTGACCGCGCGGCCGAGATCCTCGGGGCTGACGTCGGCGGGCAGGATCCGCTCGATCCCCATCCGGCTCAGGCGGTCCTCGGCGCCGAACGGCGCGCCGTTCTCGGTCGGGTCGACCAGGGCGAGGACGGGGATGCCGCGAGCGTGCAGCGCGGCGACGGCGTCCGAGGTGAGGCGGGACAGGTCATCGGCGACCAGGACCGCGCGCGCCTGACCGCTGGCCGCCGCGGCCATCACGTCGGCGATGTCGACGCAGCGCCGGACGACGCGGATCCCCGGGGCGCGCTCCGTCCGGCGGACGACGTCCGCCTCCCAGGGCGCGCCGGTGATCGCGAGCAGGACCGGGATCGACATCAGGCCGCCCGGCGAACGAGGGTCGGCTCGCCCACGCTCATCGCGGTCAGCGCGGCCGGGAGCTTCGGCAGGTCCTTCGGGGCGAGCGCGATCAGCACCTGGCGGCGCGCCGACCCGCCCGCGACACCCTTGACCGCGTCGATCTGCAGCACGCGGACGTCGCTCCAGAGCAGCTTCGACGGCTGGCCGGTGTCCTTCGGGACGACCCAGAGGTCGACGCGGTCGCCGACCGCGGTGTCGGCCGCGAGCCGGCCGGAGGCGACCGAGAGCGGCAGCTCGGTGCGGTCGCTGTCGGCCTGGGAGACGGCGGCGTCCCGCGGGACGAACTCCCCGGCGTCGATCGCGCGGGCGACGACCAGGCCGGTGAGCTGCGCGTCGGCGGCGACGTACTTCCCGGCGTCCTGACCGCTGGTGAAGCGGACCCGGACCGTGGTCAGGTCGTCGCCGGTCAGCTTCGTCCCGGCGGCGAGATCGCGTTTGGCGGCCCAGATCGTGGTGGTGTCGTCGGCGGCGGACAGCAGCTTGGCGCCGGCCAGGGCGGTGACGACGACCAGCAGGACGCCGAGGACGAGCCGGCCGTCCTTCCACTTGGCGCGCCGGTTGCGCTGGGCCGGGACCGACGGCGCCCCGAAACCGCTCCGCACTCCTGTGTCCACCACGTCGGACTCTCCCCAGTGTCGTTCGTACGTCATCCGGCAGGTCATTCTGCCCTGCCGGGGGATCCGCCGTGAGCGGTCATTCACAGGCTGTCACAGGCTGGGGACAAACGTGATCATCCGTTCGCGAACCGTGGCAAACTGAAGGAACCAGACCACACCTGAAGGAGTTCGACGATGCCGGCACCGCGTTTCCTCCAGCTCGCCGATGTCGCCGAGGTGCTGAACATCTCCGCCAACCAGGTCTACGCACTGGTCCGGCGCGGTGACATCCCGGCGGTGAAGATCGGCGGCCGGGGGCAGTGGCGGGTCGAGTCGACCGAGCTGGAGAAGTACATCGAGCGGCTCTACACCGAGACCCGCGAGTTCATCGACAGCCATCCGTTCGGCGAAGAGGCCGAGGCGACCGAAGAGGCGAACCGCTAGGTTCTCCACCGGCTGGGTTCTTCACCGGCCGGGTTCTAGCGGCGGCGGAGGGCGTTCAGGGCCTGGGTGGGGACCAGGCGGGTGTTGTGGACCTCGGCGCGGCGGCGGGGCGCGTCGAGCGGGTGCTCCGCGATCTCGAGGAAGTCGGCGCCGACGCGGTCGATCGTGCCGGTGACCGGCATTCCGCCGCAGAACAGCGTCACCGGTGAGCGGTCGCGGGCGATCCCGCGGAGCAGGTGCGCCAGACCGAGTTTCCCGGCGACGGCGCCGACGGCGGGCTCGGCCCACGGTCCCAGCCGGTGGACGGCGGTCAGCGCCTCGACCGGGATCAGCCATTCCTCGGCGCGCTCGGTCTCGAGCAGCAGGCAGTCCTTGCCGACCCGGGTGAGCAGCCCCTGGACCGGCTCCGTCCCGCGCAACTCGATCCGGACGACGGTGTCGACGGCGCCGCGGAGGCGGTCGAGCACGGTGATCTTGCCGACCTCGGCGCGGATCCGGTCCGCGACCTCGCCGTACAGGTCGCCGTCCTGGATCGCGTCGAACTGGGACTCCAGGTCCGCGAACAGCGCATCCCACCGCATGGCGTGAACCTACCCCGGCCCGGGTCACCTTCCGTGGCGGACGCCGACGCCCGGTGAGGTAACCACTTGCAAACTTGCCCAAGTTCCGGTCTATAGTGGTCAAGCCAACGTAAACTAAAGCAAACTCATAGATCGACGACGAAGTGGGGCGAACGAGATGGTTCGAGCGGTGAAAGGGCTGCTGGCGGTCGCGGCGCTGGGCGCGCTCGGGCTCGCGCTGCGCTGGATGACGGCCGGCTCGATCGCCGCGGCGGACAGCCGCGACCTCGACTCGCTCCTGGTGCTCGCGATCGGCACGGTCGGGTGGGTCGCCTACGGCTGGCTCGTCCTGGTCGTACTCGCAACAGTCCTCGAACAAGCCCCAGGCGCCATCGGCGCCGTCGCCGGAGCCTGCGCCAACCGCCTCACCTCAACCGCAGCCCGCGCCGTCCTCCGCTCAGCCCTCGGCGTAGCCGCCGTCACCCCCCTAACCCTCACCACCGCCCAAGCCACCCCAACCCCCTCAACCCACCTGACCACCCCCAACCTCAAGTCGTCGGTACAGCTCACCGGCGACGCACCCGCTGGGCGGGGTGAGCCGCGGGTCGCGGCGGAAACCGAGTGGCGAGCCACGGAGCCCAAGTCGTCGGTGCAGCTGACCGGCGAGACGCCTGTCCGGCGGGGTGAGGCGCGGTCGGCGGGCGAGTCCGAGTGGCGAGCCACCGAACCCAAGTCGTCGGCGCAGATCGCCGGCGATACGCCCGCTCAGCAGGGCGGTGCGCGGACCGCGGACGGGTCTGAGTCGCGAGCCACCGAACCCAAGTCGTCGGCGCAGATCGCCGGCGATACGCCCGCTCAGCAGGGCGGTGCGCGGACCGCAGGCGAGTCCGAGTCGCGAGCCACCGAACCGAAGTCGTCGGTCGAGGTTGCCGGCGAGACGCCTGCTCGGCAGGGCGGTGCGCGGACCGCGGACGGGTCTGAGTCGCGGGCCACGGAGCCCAAGTCGTCGGTGGAGGTTGCTGGTGGGACGGCTGCTGGGCGGGGTGGGGTGCGGGCTGCGGATGAGGCTGGGGGGCGGGTGACGGGGCCTCGGTCGTCGGTTCGGTTCAGTGGGGCGGCGGATGCGAACTGGCGGGCTACTGAGCCTAAGTCGTCGGTGCAGCCGGCGGCGGAGGGGGCGAATGGGGCGCGGGTCGGCCGGGCGGCGGATGGCGAGCGGGTGGGGGGCGAGCAGGTTGGGGTGCCGGATCGGCCGGGGAGTGTGGAGCGGTTCGCTCCGGTGGAGTCGGGGGAGGTCGTCGTCCGGCGGGGGGACAGCTTGTGGGCGATCGCGGCGCGGGAGCTGGGCGCGGGGGCGACCGACGGGGCGATCGCGGCCAGGTGCGCCGAGTGGTACGCCGCGAACCGGCACGTGATCGGTCCGGATCCGGATCTCATTCTTCCCGGGCAGGTGCTGCAGGCGCCCGGCCCGTCGACACGGCAGGAGCGCTGACATGAGCCGAGCACAAGTAGTTGCCGAAGGCCCCGACCAGTTCCCCCACGCCGGAGAACTCGCCGAGGTAGTGGAACTGCGCCCCGCAGCCGCCCAGCCGCCGGCCACCGAACCGCGACTCGCGGACCGGGCCGTCACCGGGGTGAACCAAGAACAGGAACCAAAGATCGGGGGTGCCGTGATGGAGCAGCTGGTCAGCGTGGGCGCGCCGCGGGTACGGGCCGAGCAGTCGACGGGTGAGCGGGGAGTTCCGGCGGCGGTTCGGTTCGCGGGGACGATGAGTGTGGGGGCTTTGGCGCTGCGGCGCCAGGCGCTGGGGCGGGTGGAGGGCGAAGGAGCGGTTGGGGAGGAGCGGGCGGGGGTGCCGGAGGCTCGGGCTTGGGGTGGGCGGCTGGCGCAGGCGGTGGCGGAGGTGTTGAGCGGGGATCGGCCGGTGGGGCATTTGGTGCGGTTCACGGATGAAGAGGTGTTCTTCGAGCTGAATCGGCGGGTGCGGATGCTGGGGCTGAGCACGACGGCGTCGAATCGGGTTTCCACGGAGCGCTGCGCGTTGCGGTCCGTGCGGGTGTGCAAGCCGCGTTCCGGCGTGGCCGAGATCGCGGCGCACGTCCGGCACGGCAGTCGCTCGCAGGCGATCGCGCTGCGGATGGAGGTCCGCCGCAACCGCTGGGTCTGCACGGCGCTCGAGGTCGGCTGACCGACGCTCGCAACGTGATCGTGCGGCCGCCGACACCTGCGCGCCCGCAGACCGGCGTACCGTGAAACTCGCTCAAGAGAACGAAACCGGCGTGCACTGGGGTGACGCCGGGAGCTGACACCACCGCGGGCAAGTTTCGTGGCGTACGACTGATCACCGTCATCGCGGTGGTCGGGCGGACGCCTGATCAGTGAAGTGTCGGCGGTGGGTTGCAGACTGGGCAGGTGACAGTCGAGCCGTATCGGGAGCGCCCGGGGTTGCTCCCCGGTGCCGAGGTGTGGACGCGGACCGCTGAGGGCGGGGAGTACCGCGTCCTGCCCGACGGCTGTATGGACCTGCTGCTGATGGACGACGAGCTTGTCGTCGCCGGGCCGGACAACCGCGCCTGGATCGGGACGGCGGTCGCCGGTACGCGGTACGTCGGCGTCCGGTTCGCGCCTGGTGACGCACCGGGGTTCCTCGGCGTACCGGCGGATGCGTTGCTGAACGAGCGAGTCGCGCTGGCTGAGCTGTGGTCGCCGCGGCGGAGCCGGCGCCTCCTCGATCGGGTTCGTGCGGACGACGATCCGGCCACGGCGCTGGATCTGGCGGTCGCCGAGCTGACCGCACCGGCGGACGGGCTGGTCCGGCAGATCGTCCGCAGCATCCGAGTCGATGGGCTGAGGCGCGGCGTCCGTGAGCTCGCTGCCGGCGTCGGGCTCAGCGAACGGCAGCTGCACCGGCGGTCGCTGCAGGCCTTCGGGTACGGCCCGAAGACTCTCGACCGGGTCCTGCGGATGAACGTCGCCCTCGACCGCGCCCGGACCGGCCTCGCGCTGGCCGACGTCGCGGCCGCCGGCGGGTACGCCGATCAGGCGCACCTGACGCGGGAGGTGAAGGCGCTCACCGGCGTCCCGCCGCGCGCCTTGATCACTGCGCAGTAGCGACTTTTAGCTGAGGTTCTGCGCACTCGTTTGCAGCTTGGTTCTTGACGGCGGCCCGGGGCCGACCCTTAACCTTGGCCCCAGTGACGCACCCAGCCGGTAGCGGATCCGTGATCCGAAGTCCGGTTTTCAGGCGCCAGGGCGGCCGGAACGGCGAGCCCGAGGCGGGGTAGCGTCCCCGGGACCGATGGAGCAATCGTGTCCGTTCGCCGTTCAGCATCTCGCCGTCTGCTCCTGGCCGCTCTGGCCTCCGCCCTCGCGGTGACTGCCGTCTACGCCGCCCTCCACACCAGCGCGCCCGCCGCCGCGGCCGCGACCCTGCCGCCGACCCACGCCAAGTTCGACTACCAGATCGGCGGCCCGTACACGCCGCCGTCCGGCGTCCAGGTCGTCACCCGCGACCGGACCGCGCCGATCGCCGCGGGGCTGTACAACATCTGCTACGTCAACGCCTTCCAGGTCCAGCCCGGCGAGCAGGGGCAGTGGGCGTCCGATCTGCTGCTGCGCGATGCCCAGGGCAACCTCGTCATCGACGAGGACTGGGGCGAGCCGCTGCTCGACCTGCGCACGGCCGACAAGCGCACCCGGGTCGCCGCCAAGGTGAACGGGTGGATCGACGGCTGCGCGTCGAAGGGCTACAAGGCGATCGAGCCGGACAACTACGACAGCTTCACCCGCTCGAAGAACCTGCTCACCGCCGCGCACGCCAAGGCGTACCTGAAGCTACTGGCCACCCACTCGCACTCGAAGAACCTCGCCATCGCGCAGAAGAACACCGTCGAGCTGGCCGGTGACCGGCACTCCGTCG
Source organism: Kribbella sp. NPDC104218 (assembly GCF_055584105.1). Classification (NCBI taxonomy): domain Bacteria; kingdom Bacillati; phylum Actinomycetota; class Actinomycetes; order Propionibacteriales; family Kribbellaceae; genus Kribbella; species Kribbella sp. NPDC104218. Next base: position 3,416,969 of record NZ_JBVJMQ010000001.1, on the reverse strand, counting down.
GCCTGGACTTCGCGGTCGCCGAGGAGTGCGGCGAATGGGACGAGTGCCAGGACTACGTGAATGCCTTCGGCAACAACGTGATCGTGATCGAGTACACCGACGCCGGCCGCCGGACGGCGTGCGCGGGGTTCAAGAACACGCTGACGATCGTCCAGCGTGACGTCGCGGTCTCGACGCCGGGCAGCTCCGGGTACGTCCGCAAGACCTGCTGATCCTTTCCCTGTAAGACCTCACCTGGAGACCGTCATGTCTCAGCATGCCCCTGCCCTGTCCCGTCGCGACCTCCTCCGGGCCGCCGCGGCAGCCACCGCCGCCGGCGCCCTGGTCGCCTGTGGGAAGAAGGACGACCAGGCCGCGAACGGCGTCGTCGACGTCGAGCTCTGGCACGGCCAGGTCGACACCGGCAAGGTCGCGATCGATGCCTTGATCAACGAGTTCAACCGGACCCATCCGGGGATCCGGGTGAGCGGCGGTGGCGGCGGGGTCACCGCGGACAGCATGCTGCAGAAGGTCACCGCCGGCCTGGCGGCGGGTTCCTACCCGGATGTCGCGTACATCTTCGGGTCGGACCTCGCCAGCCTGACCCGCAGCCCGAAGGTCGCCGACCTGACCGGAGCGCTCGCCCTCGACGACCACTGGCCGGCCGCGCGGGACGCCGTCACGGTCAAGGGCAAGGTGCGGGCCGCGCCGGCTCTGCTGGACTCGCTCTGCCTGGTCTACAACACGAAACTGTTCCAGGCCGCCGGCCTCCCGGCGCCGAAACCGGGCTGGACCTGGGACGACTTCACCAGCACCGCCAAACAGCTGACCAACCCGGCCAAGGGCATCTTCGGCACCGGCTGGCCGGGAGTCGGCGACGAGGACACGGTCTGGCGGCTCTGGCCGATGATCTGGGACCTCGGCGGCGACGTCGTCTCCGAGGACGGCAAGAAGGTCGCCTTCGACCAGGTCGGCGCGCAGGCGCTCGGCACTCTCGACCGGCTGCGCACCGACAAGTCCCTGTACGTCGATCCGAAACCCGGCGGCGAGCAGCTCTACCAGGTCTTCCTCGGCGGCCGGATGGGGATGGTTGCCACCGGCCCCTGGCAGCTGCCGGACATCGTCACCCGCGGCGTCGACTACGGCGTCGTCCCGCTGCCGACGTACTCCGGGAAGCCGGTGACGATCTCCGGACCGGACACCTGGACCGTCTTCGACAACGGCAAGGCGAAGGTCAAGGCGGCCACCGAGTTCGTGAACTGGCTCGGGCAGCCGCAGCAGGACATCAAGTGGGACGTCGAGGGCGGCAGCCTGCCGCTGAGCAAGGCGACCGCGGCGACCCCGGCCTGGACGAAACACGCCGCCGAGACCGAAGGGCTCAAGGTCTTCGTCGACGCGCTCGAGACGGCCAAGGTCCGGCCGACGATCCCGGCGTACCCGAAGATCTCGCAGTTCCTCGGCGAGGCGATCGTCTCGGTGCTGCTCGGCAAGAAGAGCCCGGACGACGCGATCAAGCAGGCCGTGGAGCAGTCGAACGGCGTGCTGGCGGTGCCGAGCTGATGGCCAGTGTGGTCGGCACGTTCACCCTCGACCCGCGGGCTCAGGCGGCCGCCAAGCGGCGCCGCCGGTCCGAGGGGGCGACCGGCTGGGCATTCGTGAGTCCGTCGGTGCTGCTGATTCTCGGGCTGAGCGTCGTCCCGGTGCTCTGGTCGTTGCTGCTGTCGTTCCAGGTGAACGACCTGGTGTCGCCGAGCGAGTGGGTCGGGCTGGCCAACTATCAGGCGCTGATGAAGGACCCGGCATTCGCCTCGGCCGTTCAGCACACGTTGATCTACGCGGCGCTCTACGTGCCGCTGAGTGTGGTCGGCGGGCTGGCGATCGCGGTGGCGCTCGATCGGAAGATCCGGTTCATCGGGCTCTACCGGACGCTCGTCTTCGTGCCGTTCGTGGTGTCGGCGGCGGCGCAGGGCGTGCTGTTCTCGTTCGTCCTCGACCCGGAGTTCGGCGTGGCCAACTCCCTGCTGCACAAGGTCGGGCTACCCGCGCAGGGCTTCTTCAGCAACCCGGATCAGGCGCTGTACCTGCTGGTCGCGATCTCGCTGTGGAGTGGGACGGGCTTCTGCGTGATCGTCTATCTGGCCGGTCTGCAAGGCGTTTCGGCCGATCTGGTCGAGGCGGCGCGGATCGACGGCGCGGGGCGGTTCGGCGTCCTGCGGCATGTCGTCGTCCCGACGCTGACGCCGGTGACGGTGTTCTTGCTGCTGTTCCAGACGATCAACGCGTTACAGGTGTTCGATCTGGTGTTCGTGACCACCAAGGGCGGGCCGCTCGGGTCGACGACCGTGATCGTGTACTTCATCTGGGAGAAGGCGTTCAAGACGTTCACGGCCGGGTACAGCGCGGCGGCGGCGTACGCGCTGGCGGTTGCGTTGCTGGTGATCGGGGTCGGGCTGCAGATCTCGCGACGACGGGCCGCGCGATGAGGCGCCCGAGTGCGTGGCATCTGGTGCTGGCGCCGCTGGCGTTGCTGTTCGCGCTGCCGCTGGTGTGGCTGCTGGTCAGCTCGGTGATGAGCAACGCGGAGATCAATCGGTTTCCACCGGCGCTGATCCCGTCGAAGATCGACCTCGGCGGCTATCGGTACGTGATCGGGAACGCGTTGTTCCCGCAGTGGTTCCTGAACTCGCTGATCGTCTCGGCGGTCGCGGTCACGGCGAACCTGGTGCTCGGGTCGCTGGGCGGGTACGCGTTCGCGCGGATCCGGTTCGCGGGGTCGAAGGTCGTCCTCGGCATGATGCTGGCGACGATGGTGATCCCGTTCCAGCTGACGATGATCCCGACGTTCCTGGTGATGAAGCGGCTCGGGCTGATCGACACGCTCGGCGCGCTGATCGTGCCCGCGCTGGTGACGCCGCTGGCGGTGTTCCTGTTCCGGCAGTTCTTCGTCGGCCTGCCGCGGGAGCTCGAGGAGGCCGCCTGGATCGACGGCTGCGGGCGGCTGCGGATCCTGTGGTCGATCGTGCTGCCGCTGGCCCGGCCGGCGCTGAGCACAGTCGCCGTACTGACGTTCCTGAGCACCTGGAACGACCTGACCTGGCCGTTGATCGCGATCAACAGCGAGACCAACTACACCCTCCAGCTCGGACTGACCACCTTCCAGGGCCAGCACCACACGCAGTGGGCGGCGGTGATGGCGGGCAACGTCATCACCGTGCTGCCGGTACTACTCGGATTCTTGCTGGCGCAGAAGGCGTTCATCCGTTCGCTGGCTTCTACCGGAATCAAGGGCTGATATGACATACGACCTTTTGGTGATCGGCGACGCGAACCCCGACGTGGTCGTCGGGCCGGTCGAGCAACCGATCCTGTTCGGCCAGCGCGAGCGGCTCGTCCCCTCGGGGGCGCTGCTGCTGGGCGGCTCGGCCGCGATCATGGCGTGCGGAGCCGCGCGCCTCGGCCTTCGGGTCGCGTTCGTCGGGCGCGTCGGCGCGGACCCGGCCGGCGACTTCGTCCGGCGGACGCTCGCCGATCGCGGCGTCGACATCTCCGCGCTCATCGTCGACCCGGAGCTGCCGACCCCGCTGACGACCGTGCTCACCTCGGGCGACGACCGCGCGATGCTCACCTCCCCCGGCTGCATGCCGCGGACGACGGCGGACGACGTACCGCTCGCACTCGTGCGCTCGACCCGGCACGTGCACGCGGCGTCCTTCTACCTGATGCCGGCCCTGTCCGCGGGTCTCGCCGGGCTCTTCAAGGAGGCGAAGGCCGCCAAAGCCACCACCTCCCTCGATCCCAACGACGATCCCGCCGGCCGCTGGGACCGGATGGTCCTCGACCCGCTGTTGCGCGTCACCGACTACTTCCTCCCCAACGCCGCCGAGGCCCAAGCCCTCACCGGCCACCCTTCGGTCGCCGAGGCCGCCGGCATCCTGGCCCGCCGCGGCCCCCTCGTCGTCGTCAAGAACGGCGTCGACGGAGCCCTCAAACACGACGGCGTCAAAGTCACCACAGCTCCCGCCCTCCAAGTCGACTACGTCGACGCCGTAGGCGCCGGCGACAGCTTCGACGCCGGTTTCGTCGCCGCCGTCCTCAAAGGCGCCGGCCGCGACCGAGCCCTCGCCCTCGCCGCCGCCTGCGGCTCCCTCTCCACCCGAGCCCCCGGCGGCACCGCCGCCCAACCCACCTGGGACGAAGCCACCGCGAGCGTGATCGCATGACCAAGGTCGTGTTTGTGGGGGCGGGGAGTGTGGTTTTTACGCAGGGGTTGCTGGCGGATCTGTTCGGGTTCGGGGATTTGGGGCCTTTGCATATCGCTTTGCACGATATTGATCCGGAGCGGTTGGAGACGGCGGCGGGGGCGGCCGCTTATCTGGCGCGGGAGAAGGGGGTGCAGCCGCGGATCACGGCGGATGTCGAGCGGCGGGCGGCGCTCGAGGGCGCGGACTTCGTGATCAACATCGTGCAGGTCGGGATGAATGCGGCGACTCGGGTCGATTTCGAGGTGCCGGCCCGCTATGGGCTCAAGCAGACGATTGGGGACACGCTTGGCGTGGGCGGGGTGTTTCGGGCGCTGCGGACTTTTCCGGTGCTGGAAGGGCTGGCCCGGGATATTGCCGAGGTTTGTCCCGACGCTTGGTTGCTGAATTACACGAATCCGATGGTGATGAATGTCGGGTACTTGGCCGCGCTCGGCGTCCGGAAGGCGGTCGGGCTGTGCCATTCGGTGCATTGGACGATGCACGACCTGGCCGCGCTCGTCGGCGTACCGCTCGACGAGGTGACGTACCGGGCGGCCGGCGTCAATCATCAGTCGTGGGTGCTGCGGTTCGAGCGCGACGGCGTCGACCTGTACGAGCGACTGGACGAGTTGATCGCCAGCGACCCGGAGCTGCGGCGGCGGGTTCGCGTGGACATGTACCGGCGGCTCGGGTACTACCCGACCGAGACGAGTGAGCACTCCTCGGAGTACGTGCCGTGGTACCTCGGGCATCCGGAGGAGATCGAGCGACTCCGGCTCCCGGTCGGCGCGTATCTCGGGATCGTCGACGACAACCTGGCGTCGTACGAGGCGACCCGCGACGCACTCAAGGCGGGTGCGCCGCTCACGGTGGAGGCGACCGCGGAGTACGCGCCGCAGATCATCCACAGCATCGTCACCAACACGCCCCGGACGGTCTACGGCAACGTGCCGAACGCCGGCCTGATCACCAACCTGCAGGCCGGTGCGGCGGTCGAAGTCCCTTGCCTGGTTGACGGTTCGGGGGTGCAGCCGACGGCCGTGGGCGCGCTGCCCGCGCAGTGCGCCGCGCTCAACCGCTCGTATCTGAACGTCGCGGAGCTGGTGATCAAGGCCGCGATCGAAGGAGATCCACGCGCGATCCGGCAGGCCGTGATGGTCGACCCGGCCACCGCCGGGACGCTACCGGTCGAGCAGATCTGGGCACTCTGCGACGACCTGGTAGCTGCCCATGGCAACTACTTGGCGCCGCCGTTGAGAGCGGCCTGCAGGTAGGTCCGGTAGCCCGCGAAGCCGTCGAGGACCTCGGCGGCCGTGGGTTGCCCGGTCAGCGCGCCGACACCTTGCCCCGCGTAGATGGACGCGCGGCTGGTGTCGGCCGCGCGGGAGCCCTCGACGTAGTCGGTGTGACCGGCGTCGTCCGTCTTCAGCTCCTGCTCGCGACCCTCCCACCGATCGAAGTACTCGTTCCGGAGTGCGCGACCACCGAACTCGTCCGGCCAGCCGGCCCGCGACGCGGCGTCGAAGACCGTACCGTAGACGGTGTCGGTCTCGTCGGCCGCGATCACCCGCTGCCGGACCGCGTCCGCCGTCAACGCCTCCGCACAGGTGAGGAACGCCGTACCGATCCAGCCGCCCACGGCACCGGCAGCGAGGACGGCGGCCAGCCCGCGCGGGCCGGAGATCCCGCCACCAGCGAGCACCGGGACGTCGGTCAGGTCGAGTACTGCTTGTAGCAACGGCAGGGTGGCGACCGCGTTCCGCCCGTGCCCGCCGGCCTCGGCGCCCCGGACGACGATCACGTCGACGCCGGCGGCGATCGCCTCGCGTGCGTCCGCGACCGTCCCGGCCTGGGTGGCGACGACGATCCCGGCGGCCTGCAGCGGGCCGACGTACGCCGAATAGTCGCCGAAGCTCAGCGAGACGAGATCCGGTTTCAGCTCCAGCACCGCCGCGAGGTGCTCCGGTCGCTCGGCCACCGACCAGGCCATCAGCCCGATCCCCCACGGCTTCCCGCCGGCCGCCGCGATCGCGCCCTCGGTCCGGATCCAGTCGGCGCTGACCGCCGAGCCGGCCCCCAGCATCCCCAGCCCACCCGCCGCCGAGATCGCCGCCGTCAGCTTCCCGCCGCTCACATTGGCCATCGGCGCCCCGATCACCGGCACCGAAAGCCCGAACCGCTCACTCAGCCACATACTCCCAACACACCACACCCCCACCCCCAACGCCATGTCCCACACCACACCCGGCACGAACGACAGGAGGTGCTCGCCGATCCGGCGGATCCGGCCCCCGCCGTCCCGCTCACGGGGTCGGCTACGTACACGACTACGTCCTGTCCTTCGTGCACGACAAAACGGCCGGCCCCAGACTGGGACCGGCCGTTTTGGAGGTGTTGCTCAGAACTTGTAGGCGTCCGACTGCGGGTCGCCGTGGCAGCGCTTGTACTTCTTGCCCGAGCCACACGGGCAGGCGACGTTCCGCGGGGTGCCGGCGTACATCAGCGAACCCTCGTCGACGGCGTCACCCATCACGGAGACCTCGTCGTCGCCGTCGATGGTCGGGGCCGAGTAGGTGAGCCGCTGCGGCTTCTTGTCACCGGTCAGGCCCTTGGCCCGCAGCCGCGGCGCCGCCGGGCGCTCCTCGTCCTGCACGCGGCCCGGGAACTCCGCCACCGGCGCGCCGGGGGTGAGGATGTCCTGGACGCGGCGGCCTTCGAGACCGGCGCCGTTCAGGTCGAGATCCACCCCGGCCGCCTCGGCCGCGGCGTTCTGCTCCATCTCGGCGCGCATCGCGTCGATGTCGACCTCGACGTTGAAGATGAACGCGACCGACTCTTCCTTGATCGACTCCATCATCGCGGCGAACATGTCGTAACCCTCGCGCTGGTACTCGACCAGCGGGTCGCGCTGCGCCATCGCGCGCAGGCCGATGCCCTCGCGCAGGTAGTCCATCTCGTAGAGGTGCTCACGCCACTTGCGGTCCAGCACGCTGAGCACCACGCGACGCTCGAGCTCACGCATCGCGTCGTCGCCGAGCAGCTCCTCGCGCCGCTCGTACGCCGCCTGCGCGTCGGCGATGAAGCGCTCGACCAGGAAGTCCTGAGTCAGGCCGGACTTGTCACCGCCGGCCTCCTCGACCAGACCGGCTTCGGTCAGCTCGGTCGAGTACAGCGTCTTCATCGCGGTGAACAGGGCGTCCAGGTCCCAGTCCTCGGCGAACCCGTCGGCGGTCGCACCCTGCACGTAGCCGGTGACAGTCTCGTCGAGCATGTCCGAGACCTGCTCGCGCAGGTCGGCGCCCTCGAGCACCCGGCGGCGCTCGTCGTACACGACGTGCCGCTGCCGGTTCATCACGTCGTCGTACTTGAGGATGTTCTTCCGGGTCTCGAAGTTCTGCGACTCGACCTGGGACTGCGCCGACGCGATCGCCTTGGTGACGATCTTGTTCTCCAGCGGCTGGCTGTCGTCGTCGTTCCGGGACATCGCCCAGTCGACCATCTCGCGCTTGAACAGGCGCATCAGGTCGTCCTCGAGGGACAGGTAGAACCGGGACTTGCCCGGGTCGCCCTGACGGCCGGCGCGACCGCGCAGCTGGTTGTCGATCCGGCGGGACTCGTGCCGCTCGGTACCCAGCACGTACAGGCCGCCGGCCTCGCGGACCTCGGCCTGCTCGTCCTTGACCTGCTTCTCCCACTTCTCGAGCAGCGCGGGGTACTCCGCCTCGTACTGCTCGGGCTCCTCGGCCGGGTCGATGCCGCGGCTGCGCAGCTCCTTGTCGGCCAGGTGCTCGGGGTTGCCGCCGAGGATGATGTCGGTACCACGGCCGGCCATGTTGGTGGCGACCGTGACCGCACCCTTGCGACCGGCCTCGGCCACGATCGCGGCCTCCCGGGCGTGCTGCTTGGCGTTCAGCACCTCGTGCGCGATGTTCTCCTTGCGGAGCTGCGCGGACAGCCGCTCGGACTTCTCGACGCTGGTCGTACCGACCAGGATCGGCTGGCCGGACTCGTGCACCTTGACGATGTCCTTGACCACCGCGTCGAACTTGGCGTCCTCGGTGCGGTAGATCAGGTCCCGCTCCTCGACCCGGATCATCGGCTTGTTGGTCGGGATCGGGACGACGCCGAGTTTGTAGACCTTGGAGAACTCCGCGGCCTCGGTCATCGCCGTACCGGTCATCCCGGCCAGCTTGTCGTAGAGGCGGAAGTAGTTCTGCAGGGTGATCGTCGCGAGGGTCTGGTACTCCTCCTTGATCTCGACGCCTTCCTTGGCCTCGATCGCCTGGTGGAGCCCCTCGTTGTACCGGCGGCCGTGCAGCGTCCGGCCGGTGTGCTCGTCGACGATCAGCACCTCGTTGTCGACGACGACGTAGTCCTTGTCCTTGCGGAACAGATCCTTGGCCTTGAGCGCGTTGTTCAGGTACGAGATCAGCGGGGTGTTGGCCGACTCGTAGAGGTTGTCGATCCCGAGCCGGTCCTCGACCTTCTCGATCCCGCGCTCGAGGATGGCGACCGTGCGCTTCTTCTCGTCGACCTCGTAGTCGGCGACCGGGCGCTGGTCCTCGGGCACCTTGTCGTCGGCGATCCGCGGCTTCAGCACGGTGGCGATCTTGGCCATCTCGACGTACCAGCGCTGGGAGTCCTCGGCCGGGCCGGAGATGATCAGCGGCGTCCGGGCCTCGTCGACCAGGATCGAGTCGACCTCGTCGACGATCGCGTAGTTGTGCTCGCGCTGGACGCAGTCGTCGATACTCGACGCCATGTTGTCGCGCAGGTAGTCGAAGCCGAACTCGTTGTTCGTGCCGTAGGTGATGTCCTTGGCGTAGGCCTCGCGGCGCTCGGCCGGGGACATGTCCGGCAGGATGACGCCGTAGTCGACGCCGAGGAAGTGGTAGACCCGGCCCATCCACTCGGCCTGGTACTTGGCCAGGTAGTCGTTCACCGTGATCACGTGCACACCGCGGCCGGACAGCGCGTTCAGGTACGTCGGCAGCGTGCCGACCAGGGTCTTGCCCTCACCGGTCTTCATCTCGGCGATGTTGCCCAGGTGCAGCGCGGCGCCGCCCATGATCTGGACGTCGTAGTGGCGCTGGTGCAGGGTCCGCTTGGCGGCCTCCCGGACGACGGCGAACGCCTCGGGGAGCAGCGCGTCGAGCGACTCGCCGTTCTCGTGGCGCTGTTTGAACTCCGCGGTCTGACCCCGCAACTCCTCGTCGGACATCCCGACGAAGTCGTCCTCGATCGAGTTGACCACTTTCGCGATGCCCTGGAGCTGACGCAGGATCTTGCCTTCGCCGATCCGCAGGACCTTGTCGATCACCTTCATGGTGGGGAGTTCTCTCCTTGCTGCTGAACGCCTGGTTGCGGCCGATGCCGACGGGCACGGCCGCCCCGGTGGGACGACGTGCGACCCCCATCGTACGGGGCGCGGTGTGCCAAGCCACGCCCGCAGCGTGCCCTCGCCTGTATCTCCCCCACGCGCGAGCGTGCCGGAAAGTTCCCGTTAACGCGTCAGCTACCTCGCAGAACGTGGCTGAGCGCTGGCGCGAGGTCACCGCCGCCGACCATCCGGACCTGCTCCAGACCGAGCCAGCCGGCCAGCTGGACCAGCTCGGCGGCCAGCTCCTCGGCGGTCTCGGCCGGGGCCTTGGGCTCGGCATGCGCCGACTGGACCAGCAGGACGCCGGCCGCCCGGTCCGCCTTCAGGTCGACGCGGGCGACCAGCTTGTCGCCGAGCAGGAACGGGAGCACGTAGTAGCCGAAGACGCGCTTCTCGGCCGGGACGTAGATCTCGATGCGGTACCGGAAGCCGAACAGCACCTCCGTCCGCGTCCGCTCGAAGACGAGCGAGTCGAACGGGCTGACCAGGGCACGGGTGTTCACCCGGCGCGGCAGGCGGGCATCCCGGTGCAGGTACGCCGGGCGCTTCCAGCCGTCGATCCGGACCGGCAGCAGCTCCCCCTCCTCCACCAGCTCCGCGATCGCCTGGGCGGTCGGGGCGGGCGCCGTCCGGAAGTAGTCCTTCAGGCACTGCGCGGTCGCGACGCCGTGGGCCCGGGCCGCGATCGACACCAGCCCCCGGTGCGCCTCGTCGAGAGTCGGCGTCGGCGTCGCCACGACGGCCGCAGGCAGGACCCGCTCCGGGACGTCGTACTCGCGCTCGAACTGCTGGTTCCGCCGGGCGACGGTCACCTCGCCGGCGAAGAACAGGTACTCGAGGGCGCGCTTCACATCCGACCAGTTCCAGCCCCAGTGTTCGCGGGCGCGCTCGACGTCGTCGTCGATCTGCCGCGCGGTCAGCGGGCCGTGCTCGCGGACGTCGGCCAGCACCTGTTTGACCAGGTCGGGCCGCTCCTTGGCGATCGACCGGGGACCGCCCCAGGCCTCCGTCGCCGCGCGGGCCATCCGCCAGCGCATCAGCGGGTGCGTCTCGACGGGCAGCAGGGACGCCTCGTGCGCCCAGTACTCCACCAGGCGCCGCGGGCCCTTGCCGGACGCGCGGTCCAGCAGGTCGCGCGGGTAGGGGCCGAGGCGGGAGTAGAGCGGCAGGTACTGCGCGCGACTCAACACGTTCACCGAGTCGATCTGGAGCAACCCGATCCGGCCGAGCACCCGGGCCAGCGCCCGCGCATCCGGAACGCCCTTCGGCCGCGGATCCAGGAACCCCTGCGCCGCCAGCGCCACCCGCCGCGCCTGGGCCGTCGACAACACCTGCGTACTCATGTCACGGATTCTGCCCGGGCCCACCGACAGAACGCGGCGCGACCGCGATCATCATGTGAGCGCTGGCGATGTGCATGGCCACGTAGTAGCCGACGAGCGGCCAGCCGGTCATCTCCCCGGGGAGGAAGAAGAGCGGCGTGCTCGCGGCCAGATACAACGGCGCCGGGACCAAGTGCCACCACTTCCGTCGCCGGTAGGCCATCACGCCGGCAATGATCGCGGGCGCCACTCCCAGCGTCGCCCACGACAGCACCACTGCTCCGGCCTTCAGCCCAATCCGCTGCCGCTGGTCGGGCAGGGCACGCAACGCCGGCGGAGGCGGATGCAGCGCCGCCCCTGCAACCACCGGATTGTGGATCTGGAAGGGCTGTGGCAGCACCGCGGCCGGAGCGGCCACCGGAGGCAGCTGCAGGACGGGCGCGGCGGGAACGGCCGGAAGAGGAGGCGGCTGATGGAACTGGAAGGGCCCGCCGGGCGGGGGTGACAGCACGGGGTCGAGGGAGCGCTTGGGCTTCCGCCGGGACGACGGAACAGGCTGCTCGGACGCCGGCAGCAGCGTCGGGTCGTCGACGGCGATCCGCTGCGCCAGCTCGCGCACGTCCTCCGCCGGCGGCCGGTTCTGCATTCGCTGCAGCCGATTGCGCAGCTCGGCGTACTGGGTGAGCGCATCCTGTTTGCGGTCCGTGCGATACAGCGCCAGCAGAAAGGTCTTCCGAAAGCCCTCCCGCATCGGATACGCAGCGACGCAGCCGGCGACGTCCGCCAAGATCTCGTGGTGCAGCCCGCGCTCCAGCTCAACCTCGTACAGCGCCTCGAACGCGTCGAGCCGGGCGTCCTCGAGGCGTTCCCGCGCAGCAGCGAAGAACGGCCCGGAGCACCCCGCCAGCAGCTCACCGCGCCACTTGCCAAGCCCGGCGCGCAGCTCGTCAGCTGCCTCAGCCAGGTCGCCTCGTGCTTGCGCGGCTCTCGCCCTCCGGACGGCGTCCTCAAAGCCGAAGGTGTCGAAGTCCGCCCGATCGCCACACAGCATGTACCGATCGCTCGACAGATGGATCAGATTGCCGTCAGCACCTGGGAAGCGGTGCGGGTCCACCAGCTCGCGCAGTACGCCGACAGCGTCGCTCAGCTGCTCCGAAGCGTCGTCCGGCGCACCATCCGGCCACACCGCCGCAACCAGCTCAGCCGCAGCGATCGGCTGGTTCGGAGTAACCAACAGCGCAGACAGCACCCGCTGCTGCAGCTCTGAGTCGACTGTGAGCTGGACGCCGGCCCGTCGCACGACGAGGGCCCCGAGCACGCTGTAACGAACGCTCCCCATGGGCCTCCCTCTCCTGTTGTCTCAGCAGCCATTTTACGGCTGGGAAGGGCTACCGGACGGGCAGAATCAGCACCCGCTCGCGGAGTTCAGCTGTGACGGTGACTACGCCTCTGGTCTCCAGTTCTTCGACTCGGGTGAACGGGGGTGCCATGCGCTGTTGGAGGATGCGGCCGGCCACTTCCGGTGTGATGCCGGGCAGTGTGGTCAGGACGTCAGCCGGTGCGTTGTTCAAGTCGATCAGGCCGCCGTCGTCGGCGCCGCGGCCGAGATCCGGGCGGCCGATGCCGGCTCGGCGTACGGCTTGGGGGTTGTAGCGGGCGTAGCGGCGCCAGTAGTCGCGGGTCCGGGCCGCGTCGCGGGACTTGCGGCTGTAGGGCCACCAAGTGCGCGGCCACCAGCGGTGCTGCGGCATGAGCAGCTCCACCAGCGTGTGGATGAGCGCTGCGACGACCAGCGGACCGGCCAGGAAGACCTCGTCACCGTCCCAAGGAGAGGCGATGATCAGGGCGGGTGCAGCGAGGTAGACGGCAGCCGCCACCAGGAGCGACCATCTGCGCACCGTAATGGCGCGAACAACCATGAAGACGACTACGCCGCCACCGCAGGTGAAGAGTGATAGGCCGAGCGCCGCGAGCATCTTGCCCAGAATGGCCCCTAGCAGCTCGGCCTGCGGCCGCTCGGCCGGGAGCACGATCGGCGAGGACGGCGCGACTGGCAGCATCAGCAGCGGGTCGAAGTTGTACATGCGCGCCCAGAGCGACTTCAGGGCGAGGGAAGGGTGGGGGTTGAGTGCCGCGAACTCCTGGTACTCGGCGAGGGCTTGCGGCTGCCGGCCGGTTCGGTAGAGGGCGATCATCAGTGCCGCCCTGGTGCGCTCCCGCAACGGATGCTGCGCGACCAGTGCGGACAGCTCCGGCAGGACCTCCTCGTGGCGGCCGCGGGCGAGCTCGACCTCGTACAGGTCCTCGACGAGGGTCAGACACTGCTCGTTGAGCCGGTACCGCGCTTGGTCGAACAGAGAGCCGGTCAGCCCGGCGTACGGCTCGCCACGCCAGATCCTCAGCGCGCCTCGGTACGCGTCGGCAGCCTCGTCGCGGCGGTCCTGGTCACGGAGCCTGCGGGCTTTGGCGACGGCGTCCTCGAACCGGAAGAGGTCCAGCTCGTCGCGCTCCATACAGAGCATGTATCGGCCGTCGCTGAGCTCGATCAGCGCGCCGTCGGTGCCCTGCAGCCGGTGCGGGTCGACCAGCTCCCGGATCTGCTCGATGTCGTCCCGGACCTCTGGCCCGCCGACATCCGTCGGCGCGTTCGGATTCAGCAGCAACGTCGCCAGCAGCTGTCGCTGCGCTCCGACCGGGACCGGCACCCCGTTTCGGCGTACGACGAGCGGGCCGAGCAGCTCGTAGTCCACAGCCCCCACGCAGTCCCCCAGATCTGTTGCGGACCTGGATCTTACGGCGCGGGCAGGATCACCAGGAACGTCGCGACGGCGTCCGGCAGCGGGGACGGGAACAGCCCTCGGTCGGCCAGCTCGGCCACGCTGGTGAACGGGCCTTGGCGCTCCCGGCTGGCGACGATCAGCGCGGCGTGCTGGGCGCTGACGCCGGGGATACGGGTCAGGACACCCGCTGGTACTTCGTTGGGGTCGACGAGCCCGCCGTCGTCGTACTCGCGGTGCAGGTGCGGCAGGCCGATCCCGAGCGATCGCGCGAACGCCGGGTCACGCTCCAGGACCTGACGGGCACGCAAGCGCTGGTCGAGAGCGGCCAGGCCGCGGATCCGACGGATGGAGACCGGCGCGACGGTGAAGACGACATGTACGGCGCTGGCGACCATCTCGGCCGAGATCACGATCACCGCGATCCCAGCCAGCATGGCCTCGTCGGAGTCGCTGAATCCGAGGAGGACCAGACCGATCAGCCAGGTGACGAGATAGCCCAGGCCGGCCAACAGCAGCGTCTTGCTGCGGCGCAGGTAGGCCAGGACCATCAGCCCGATCGCACCGCCGAGCCCGAAGGTGACGACGGTGATGAGGACGGCGGCTGTCTTCATCAGCAGCCGACCGAGGCGTGGGCGCTGCGGCGGGATGAGGTCCGACATGGAGACCGGCCAGCCGCGCCCGAGGGTCCAGTCGCGGCCACCGCGCCGGCGGATGATCGACGGCGGCTCCGCGACCGCTGTGGTCGTGCTACCGCCTCCTGCTTGGCGCAGCGCGGGGTCGTTGCGCTGAATCCGGGCCTGCAGCTGCTGTAGCTCCGGACCGGGCTCAACGCCGTACTCCCCGACGAGGTGGTCGTGCAGATCGCGGTACGCCGCGACCGCGTCGTCCGGTCGACCGGCTCGGTACAGAGCCAGCATCTGGGCGCCGCGCAGCCTTTCACGCAGCGGGAAGTCCGCAGCGAGCTTCGGGAGCTCTTCGACCAGCGGCTCGTGGTGGCCGAGCTCCAGCTCGATCTCGGCCCGGTCTTCGATCGCACCGGCCCGCAGATCGGTCAGCTGCCGGCGAGCCTCGTCGAACACCGGCCCGGTCAGGTCGGCGAACGGCTCGCCGCGCCACAGGCTCAGCGCCTGCCGCAGCTTCTCGGAAGCCTCGGACAGCTCACCGGCACGACGCAGCTCCCGGGCTGCGCGCACCTGGGTCTCGAACTCGTCGACGTCCGAACACCCCGGCGTGACGACGACGCGGTAGCCGCCGGCCTCCAGGATGAGCAGGTTGCCCGCGCTGCGCGGCGCCCGGTCGGGCTCCAGGATGCGGCGCAGACCCGCGACGTACTTCTGGACGACGTTCGTACCGTTCACCGGCGGCTCGTCGTCCCAGACGGCGGCGATGATGCGCGCGGTCGGGACGACCTGGTTCGGCGTGACGAGCAGGGTCGCGAGCACGGCCTGCTGTTTGGCCGGGCCGAGCGGCAGCTCCTCCTGTCCACGGGTGACCCGCAGCGGTCCGAGCACATCGAACCGGACCGGTACTTCGTTCACCGGCGCTCCTCCTTGGGGGCGTCCTGGACAGGCACGACAAGTACGACGTCAGCGATCGGCCGCGGCAACGGCCAGGAGAACACGCCGCGAGCGGCTACATCCTCCAACGAGCGGAACGGGCCACGGTGATTGCGCTCGGCGATGATCAGCGCGGCATGTTCCGGTGGGACACCAGGCAGGGTACGCAGCACTGCGAGCGGCGCGCTGTTCAGGTCGACCAGCACCTGCGGGTGTGGCCGCTGCCGCTCCGGCACGAGCAGGCCGGCGTGCACACTGCACGCCAGCATGCTCGCCAGCCATAGCGTCATCATCACCGCGTCAATCGACCGCATCTCTTCGGTCGGACTCTCGCCGACGACGATGAGGCTGCCGAGCGACAGCACCAGGTAGCCGATCGCAGCCAAGCCCAGCGACCAGCTGCGACGCCGGATCGCGAGCACGCCCATCAGCGGGCCACAGCCGGCACCGACCGTGGCCCATGGCACGAGCACAGCGGCCACCTTCAGGACCCAGTCCTGCCGCCGTAGCGGCCGGTGCTGTTCCGGCTGCCCGAAAGGGTGGAGTTCGCCGACCACTGGTCGCACTGGAGCCGGGGCTTTCTGCAGGAGCTGAGCATGCGCCGCCTGCAGCTCGGGGCCTGGGCGACCACTGCTCAGCTGCAGAGCCTCCTGGTACGACGTGTGCGCCTCGGCCTGTCTGCCGGTCCGGTAGAGCGCCACTACCTGCGCGGCACGGAGGCGCTCGCGGCGTGGGTACTCGGCGATCAGCCGGGTCAGCTCCGGCAGGACGCTCTGCTCGTGGTCCTGTGCGAGCTCCAGCTCGGCCCACTCCTCCAACGCGTCGGCGCGGCTCTCGGCGAGCTGTGCGCGGACAGCGTCGAAGTACCCGCCCGACAGACCGACCAGCGGCTCGGAGCGCCAGAGCGCGAGTGCGCTGCGGACCTCTTCGGCGGCTTCGGCCGTACGGCCGAGGAGCCGCAGCTCGCGGGTCTGCTCTAGGTGGTTCGTGAACTCGTCCAGGTCAGAGCTGCCTGCAGGCACGGTAAGTCGGTAGCCGTCGGCTGTCAGCGGCAGAAGCTGCGCTGTGGCCCGCGGCGTCCGCTCCGGCTCCAGGACGCGTCGCAGTCCGGCGACGTACTTCTGGACGACGTTGGCGCCGTTCTCCGGCGGGTCGTCACCCCAGACCCGGTCGACGATCTCGGACGCCGGGAGGGCGCCGTCCGCGATCAGCAAAGCCGCAAGGACCGCCTGCTGCCGGGCCGGCCCGAGGTCGAGCTCGACCGCGCCGCGGCGCGCCCGGAGCGGCCCGAGGAGCTCGAACCGCACTGCGTCGTCCACCCCGGCCCCTCCCAACCCCAAACAGTCGCTGGATTGTATCCAGCCGGTCGGACCACGGCAGACCACTGACGCGGCAGCGTGACCGCAGTGAGACCGCAGTGGACCGCAGTTGTACCGCAGCGAGCGCACACTCCGATGAGTAATGGTCTTTACCAGAACACCGTCCGATCGGGGCGGTGCATCGGAAAGAGAGCCCGACATGTCCTTCCCCTGGATTCGCAGTACCGCCGCCGGCTTGCTGATCGTGACCGCGGCCGTCGGCTGCGGCAACGGCGACAACGCCGCCGGCAACCAGCCGACGACCTCGACGACGACGTCCACCAGCAGCACGCCGACGCCGACTCCCACCCCGACGCCGACGGCGCCGGACCTGTCCGGCCTCGCCGCCCCGGCGCTGTTCGCCAAGGCCAAAGCGACGGCACAGACCAGCAGCAGCTTCCGCGTCCGCGGCTCGTTCGTCGATGCCGGCGAGAAGACGTCGATCGACGTCCACCTCACCAAGACCGGCGGTCAAGGTCTGTTCACGACCGCGGGGGTGCCGACCCGGGTCATCGTGCTCGGCAAGACCGTCTACCTGCAGATGACCGAGAAGGCCGTCCGGCAGATGGCCAAGGAGGACAAGGTGACCGCGGCCGAGACCGAGGTGATGGTCAAGCTGATGAGCGACAAGTGGATCAAGCTGAGCCAGCCCAAGGACAGCGGCTTCCAGGCGCTGGTCGAGCTGGCCACCCGCGACACCTTCATCGCCGGGATGTTCGTGCCCAGCGGGAAGCTGACCAAGACGGCCGCGAAGACCGTGGACGGCGTCCCGGCCATCGGGCTGAACGACGGCGAGGGGACGCTCTGGGTCGACCGCCGGACCGCTCAGCCGGTGCAGATGGAGAGCGGCGGCGACGTGCTCCGGTTCAGCGATTTCAACCGGCTGACCGCACCGAAGGCGCCGCCGGCGGCGGACACCCTGGACGGGAAGGCGATGGGCCTCTGAGGGGGTCATAACTTCGGTATTACCGCAAGTGAGAGGTGTGCTACCGGGGGTAGCCGGGAGAGTCTTCGGTCAGGCCGTGCCGCCCGCACGGCCAATGACCCCTGGAGTGTGAGGCATGACAGGAAGACTGCAGCTGGTTCGCGTGCTCGTCGCCGCCGGCGCCGTGATGGCCGCGTCCCTGGGCGCGGTGACCGCGACCGCGGCCCCGCCGTCGGACGGGCCGAAGACCCGGATCGTCGGCGGCGAGAAGGCGCACACCGCGGACACGCCGTGGGCGATCGCGCTGAACAACAGCGGCTCCCCGTCCCCCAGCGGTCAGTGGTGCGGTTCGACCTTGGTCAAGGCCGACAAGCTGGTCACCGCGGCGCACTGCGTGAGCGGGTACGACCCCGCGACGTTCACCGCGATCCAGGGCCTCGACGTCCTCACGGACCCGGGCGGTCAGCGATCGAAGATCAGCAACGTCTGGATCCACCCGGACTACGGCCAGAAGGCCGGCCACGACGTCGCCGTCCTGACGCTGGCCACGCCGTTCACCGGCGTACCGACGCTGCCGCTGGAGACAGACGCGGCGGCCGACAAGGTCGGCGCGGCGGCCGTCGTTTACGGCTGGGGCGCGACCGAGGGCACCGGGCCGAAGGACACCTTCCAGAAGGTGGACGCGCCGGTGCTGGGTGACGACTACTGCGCCAAGGCCTACGCGGACGAGGGCTTCTCCGGGCCGGACGAGATCTGCGGCGGCTTCGAGCAGGGCGGCAAGGACTCCTGCCAGGGCGACTCCGGCGGCCCGCTCGTCCTGAACGGCCGCCTGTTCGGCGTCGTCTCCTGGGGCGTCGGCTGCGCGGACGCCGGGAACCCGGGCGTCTATGCGGAGGTCGCGACGTACGCCGCCGTCCTGCAGGGACAGATCGGCTAGAGACCTTCACAGGGGAAGGAAAAGCGGGGGCGGGGGGAGCGCCCGGCCCCGCTTCTTTTCCTCCGACGGCCAGACGGAGCACGCCGGAGTTGTAGCCGGGGCG
>NZ_JBVJMQ010000001.1:2687133-3398378 GCF_055584105.1 Kribbella sp. NPDC104218 | reverse complement strand
GGTGGGGGGCGGGAAAGAGGAAAATGGGGGTTTTGGGGGGGGGTTCCCGCGGGCCGCCGTTGTTGGGAGGGGAAGGGTGGGCGGAGGCCTGCAAGGGGGGGGGGGGGGGGGGGGGGGGCCCCCCCCCCCCCCCCCGCTTCTTTGCCTCAGACGGCCAGGCGGATCACGCCGTAGTCGTAGCCGCGGCGCCGGTAGACGACGCTGGGCTGGTTGTCATCGGCATCGACGAACAGGTAGAAGTCGTGCCCGACCAGCTCCAGCTCGTACAGAGCCTGGTCCAGGGACATCGGCTTGGCGGTGTGCGTCTTCTCGCGCATGACCAGCGGGCCGTCGCCCGTGACCGTCAGCGAGCCGAACTTGTACGTCGCCACCTCGTCCTCGGCGACTGGTTCCTCCACTGGGGCGGTGCCGTTGAGCGGCTGCTTCACGTTCACCTGGCGCAGGCCCTCCGGCGCCCGCTCGCCGCGGTGCACCCGGCGGCGGTCGGCCGCCTTGCGGACCTGGGCGCGGAGCCGGTCCAGGCAGACGTCGAACGCCGCCTGCTTGGTCTCGCCGCACGCCTCCGCGCGGACCACCGGACCCTTGGTGTACATGGTGAGCTCGACACGCATCGCACGATCGTGCTGTCGCGGGTTCTTCTCCTGGCTGACTTCCACCTCGCACCGCAGTACCCGGTGATCGACCTTCTCGATTCGCTCGAGTTTTTCCTCGACGTACTGCCGGAAGCGGTCACTGACCTCGCAGTGATGACCCTTGACAACGACGTCCACGGAAACCTCCATCGATCGGCGACTTCTTGTTACGTCTCCGGTCCCCCGAAAGCTCGGACCATCAACTCCTTGATGCCGGTAATTGGACACGGGGCGCCCGAAACGACAGACACCCGCGGCCCGGCCGGTCGGAGCCCGTGGAAAGGAATCCGGCTGATCCGGTCCTGCTCCACATCACTGCCCGACAAGCCCGTGCGGGTGTCATAGGCCAACGCTAGTCGGCTTCGGCGAAAACCGGTAGGGAAGTTCTCATGAACCAGACGGCAGCCGGCGCCGGGTCGCGGCCACCACGGCACATCCGAGCACCGGAATTCCCCGCGATTCCAGCGCCCGGCACGCCTCGCTGAGCGTGGAACCGGTCGTCAGCACATCGTCGACCACCACGATCGGTTGATCCGTCAGCGTTTCAGCCCAGCGCGAACGGACCGCGAAAGCCCCGTCCAGGTTGGCCATCCGGGCCTCGGCCGACAGCTCCGCCTGGTCCCGCACCCGCCGTACCACCCGCAACGCCGGCGCCACCCGAGCCGCCACTCCGCGCCGCCGCAACTCCCGCGCCGCCACCCGCGCGACCCGTCGCAACGGATCGTGCCCCCGCCGCCGGACGGTCGCCGCCCGCGAAGGCACCGGCACCACCCAAACCCCCGCCCGCTCCCCCAGAACCCCCAGCACAGCCCCAGCCAGCACCGCACCCAACACCCGGGCCAGCCCATACCGCCCGCGCTCCTTGTGAGCCACCACAACCCCGCTGACGGGATCCCCGTAGACCACCCCCGCCACCACCGGCGCCAACCCCCGAGCCCGCCCCTCCACCCCAACCCGAAACCACCGCGCCCCCGCCAACTCCCCCCGGCACCCTCCACACACCCCAACCCCAGCCCGCCCACACCCCGCACAAACCCCACCCACCACCAGATCCACCACCGCATCCCACCCCCGCACCCCCCAACCCTCCCCACCCACCCCCCACCCCGCAACCACAAACCCCCCACCTGTGGATAACTCACGCGGCGTTCCGGACGGCCTTCTTCCGGAAACCTTCAGCCGGGGTAGGTGGGGGTGATTTCGCGGGTGGTGTCGTTGGGGGAGGTCCAGGTGAGGTCCCGGGACTGCCAGTGGATGTGGTTGTCGGTGTCGCCGAAGACGGGGAGGGTGTCGACGTTGGGGTTGGAGGCGATGGTCTTGATGGGGAACTCGGCGGTGGCGCCGGGGAGGAGCTGGAGGCTGGAGCCGTCGGGGTTGACCAGCCAGGGGGCGCTGCTGTTGTTGCCGACGGCGATGCCGGCGACCAGGATGCCCTTCTTCGACCAGGCGGCGTCGGTGATCGCGGTGAGCGGGACCTCGAGGTTGCGGAGCTGGGCGAGTTTGAGCTTCTTGCCGTCGTCGTCGGTCTGGATGGAGGCGGTCTGGACGGAGTTCTGCCCGGACTTGACCGATTTCGTCACCAGCAGCACGCGGACGCCGTCCGGCGCCATCCGGATCGCCTGCGGACGCTGGCCGCGGAAGTCGGCCTCCACCCGCTGGACGGCGCCGTCCTTGGTCCGGACGCGGAGCCGCGGCTCGGCGGTGTCGGCGCGGTCCAGGATCCAGAGGTTGTCGGCGAAGTCGTAGCTGGGCCGCAGCACCTTGCCCTGGGTCTCGATCGGCTTGGCCGGCTCGCTCTTGGCGTTCTCCTCCGGGGCGAGTTTCGCGTACGCGACCACCCGCTCCCCGCCGATCGTGGTGACGATCGCGCCGGAGTCCGCGCGGAGGCTGACCGCGAAGGACTCCGCGTTGTACTGGTACAGCGGGCTGGTCGTCAGCGGGCGGGCGGCGTTCTCGGCGCCGTCGTCGAGGCCCTCGATCCGCTGCACCTTGCCGCCCTGCAGGCCGTACAGGTTGGCCATCTGACCGGTGGAGGGCGCCGGGTCGAACTCGGTGAACAACGAGATCGGCAGCACCTCCGGCGACTCCGGCAGCAGCGGCGCGCCGTTCACGGTGATCTGCACCCGCAGGCTGAGCTGGTTGAGCGTCCACACGATCTGCGCCGCGAGCGCCCGGCGGTCGGTGTCGCGCAGCTGACCGGCCGCGTCGTTGAGCGTGACCGTCGCCGTCCCCAGGTCGACCGGTACGGACACCTGGATCGCCGTCCCGGGCGGTGCCATCGAGACGACGCCGTTGCCGAGCCGCTTCGTCGGGCCCTTCAACAGCTCCTGGACCAGCTGCGTCGCGGCCTGGCCGTTGGACGGGTTCCGCGGCAGATAGACCGGATCCGGCACGAGGGTCTTGCGGTCCCGGGCGAAGAAGTACAGGTCGTAGGACAGCAGCTTCAGCGACGCCTGGTTGTTGGCGAGGAGCACCCCCGGCGGGGCGGTGGTGATGCGGTTCTGGCCGTTCACCTTGGCGATGCCGAAGAAGAAGTCCTTCTTGGTCCCGGCCCGCGACGGCAGCCACTCGCCCCGGTCGTCGATGGTGGCGATCTGCGTCGCGGACAGCTGGAAGCCGCCCGGCTTCTGGGTCAGCGAGTCCGGGCTCTGCTCGTAGACGATCGTCTGCTTCTCCGGCTGCCAGTTCGCCGCGGCTTCGGGCGTCATGTACTCCCGGGCGGTGTCGAACTGGTTGGAGTCCGACATGGCTTCCAGGAAGCCGGCCATGATCGCGACCGGGTCGGAGCCCTCGCGCGGCGGCTTGGCCTCGACGCCGACGCCGCCCTGGTCGTCGGCCAGCCCCTCGCGGTTACCGCTGCGCAGCTGCCCCTTGGTCGGCACTGTGGCGCAGCCCGTCACCAGCAGCATCACCGCAGCCAGCGCTGCGACCAGCGGCCTCAGCTTCACAGCTCCTCACCACCTGTCAGCTTTTGGTACGGCGCACCGACGTCCACCAGCGACTTCTCGGTGATGACTCGGCTGGCATCGGTCGGGCGCGCCGGCAGCGGCGAACCGGACAGAGCGACGTCCGGACGACGCGGCAGCGTCAGCCGGAAGTACGCGCCGTCCCCCGGGGAGCCCCACGCGTCGAGCCGGCCACCGTGCAGTCGGGCGTCCTCGAGCGCGATCGACAGCCCGAGCCCCGTCCCGCCGGTCGTCCGCGCACGGGCCGGATCTGCCCGCCAGAACCGGCTGAACACCATCTCGGCCTCCTCGGCGCGGAACCCGACCCCGTGGTCGCGCACCGCGACGGCCGCCGCGTCGTCGTCGTACGCCGTGCTGATCCGGATCGGCATCCCTTCACTGTGCTCGATCGCGTTACCGACCAGGTTGCGCAGGATGCGCTCGATCCGGCGCGCGTCGACCTGGGCGCGGCACGGCTCCGGCATATCGAGCTGCACCTCGCAGCCCTTGCGCTCGATCAGCGTCTCGTGGTTCTCCAGTACCCGGCTGACGATGTCGCGCAGGTCGACGTCCTCCAGGTCCAGAGCGGCGGCGCCGGCGTCGAACCTGCTGATCTCGAGCAGATCGGCCAGCAGCTCCTCGAAACGGTTCAGCTCGTTCTGCAGGAGCTCTACCGACCGGCGGCTCATCGGGTCGAACTGGTCACGGCTCTCGTGCAGTAGGTCAGCGGCCATCCGGACTGTGGTCAGCGGCGTCCGCAGCTCGTGCGACACGTCGGAAACGAACCGGCGCTGCAGCCGGGACAGCTCCTCCAGCCGCCGGATCTGGCGCTGCAGGTTGCTGGCCATCTTGTTGAACGACACTGCGAGCCGGGCAAGGTCGTCAGTACCGCGAACCTGCATCCGCTCTTCCAGCTTGCCGGCGGCCAGCCGCTCCGCGATCCGCCGGGCCATTCGCACCGGTGTGACGACCTGTCGGGTCACCAGCCAGGCCACTGCGCCGAGCAGAACGACCAGCAGCAGCCCTGCGGTGACCAGAGCGCGCTGTACGACGTCCAGCGTCTCCTGCTGCGCGGTGAGCGGGAAGAGGAAGTAGACGCCGTACTTGTCGCCGGTGCTGGTGATCCGGAGCTGGGAGCCGATGACGAGCCCCGGCACGCTGGCCTTGTCCTCGCGGTAGTTGATCAGCGTGTAGGTGTCGAACAGCAGCGGGGCGTCGTTGGTGTTGACGGACGACGCCAGCACCTGCGGGATCGAGTCGGTGTCGACCTGGCCGGTGTAGCGGATCGCATTCGAGCCGGCGTTGCCGATCGGCACCAGCAGAACGTCGTACAGACCCGGACGGTTGGTACCGAGGACCAGCTGGGACAGCTGCTGGTTGACCTTGTTCTGATCGGCGGCGTTGATCGTGGCGGACAGCGAGGCCAGCTGCGCGGCCGCCTCGGCCTGCGCGCTCTCCCGACGGGACTCCAGGACGCCGTCGGTCACCTGGCTCATCATCACCCAGCCGACCAGGATGAGGACGACGGTCGACATCAGCAGCGTCCCGGTGACGATCCGGGCCTGGATCGACCGGCGCCAGATGTCCGGCCAGTACTTCGGGTGCGTGCGCCACAGCGGCTGCGGGTAGGCATGCCAATCAGCCGCGGCGGCTGTCAGCTCGACCTCTGTGCCGCGCGGCTCGGCCGCCTCCTGCTCGGGCGCGGCCGGCTGCACCGCTCCCGCCGGTACGACGGGATCGGCGCCAGCCTGCGACTCTTGGTCGCGTCCGTACTCGATCAGTCCGCACCCGCCTTGTAACCGACACCGCGGACCGTGACGACGATCTCCGGGTGCTCAGGGTCCTTCTCGATCTTGGAGCGCAGCCGCTGGACGTGCACGTTGACCAGCCGGGTGTCGGCGGCGTGCCGGTAACCCCAGACCTGCTCCAGCAGCACCTCGCGGGTGAACACCTGCCAGGGCTTGGAGGCCAGGCAGACCAGCAGGTCGAACTCCAGCGGCGTCAGCTGGATCGTCTCGCCGGCCCGCTTCACCGAGTGGCCGGCCACGTCGATCGTCAGGTCGCCGATGGTCAGCGACTCCGGACCGGGCTCGTCCATCCGGCGCAGCCGGGCGCGGATCCGGGCCACCAGCTCCTTGGGCTTGAACGGCTTGACGACGTAGTCGTCGGCGCCGGACTCCAGCCCGAGCACCACGTCGACGGTGTCGCTCTTCGCGGTCAGCATCACGATCGGGACGCCGGACTCGGCCCGGATCGCCCGGCAGACGTCGATCCCGTCCATCCCGGGCAGCATCAGGTCGAGCAGCAGCAGGTCGGGCTTGAACTCCCGGAACGCCGGTACCGCTTTGTCACCGGTCGCGCACAGATAGGTGTCGTAGCCCTCGTTGCGCAGCACGATGCTGAGCATCTCCGACAACGCGGTGTCGTCGTCGACGATGAGAATGCGGCCCCGCATCGTCCGGTTACCATCTGCCACGCGCTGCTCCTTGCCGTCCGATCGTCCGTCCGCCCGGTGCCTGCCGTACGGGCGCACTACGGATAGTGTCCCATTCCCCGGGTAGTGCACACGCCGGATCGCCGAATGACCCCCGGTTTGGGCTGTGATCATGGTGCACGGCCCGAGTCCTTAACAAACCGGGGTGGGATATCAGTGGAGGGAGGGGCGCGGTTGAGCGACATCAGACTGCACGAGGACAGCGCTGCTGAGCCGCTGCGGCCGTGGCTGCCCGCGGACCTGCTCGACAACGCGGCCCGGACGATCTCCGACAACAAGGCCATCATGCTGGGCCTGCCGGTGCTGGCCGGGATCTCACTGGTGGCGGTCCAGGCCGTGCTGACCGAGGTCGCCGTACCAGGCGGCATCAGCGGCTTCTTCGGCGCGGAGGACCCCTTCGAGCAGGCCGGTGGGGCGCTTCTGCTCACGTACGGCGTCCAGCTCGTCCTCTTCACCGTTGTGTCGAGCATGCTGGCCGGGATCATCGCTCTGGCGGCGGTGCGCAGTCAGCTGGCGCAGCGGGTCGATGCGCGCGAGCTGCTCCGGCTGATCCGCCGAGCGCTGCCGTCGCTCGCCGCTGTCGGTCTGATGCAGTCCTTGTCGTTCCTCGTGCTGATCGGCGGCTGGGGGCTGCTGGTCTTCGGTGTCGGCGCCGGTGCGGAGTCCGCGATCTCCGGAGCGGTCGCGGGCGGCGTCGCTATCGCACTGATGCTGTTGGGCGCGGTGTTGGTGCTGATCTTCGGCATTCGGCTGGTGCTGGCCGGCACCGTGGTGCTGATGGAAGGGCGGCACGCTCCGGACATCGGCCTCTACATTCCGGTGCGGGTGGGCGTCTGGGGAGCCTTGCGCCGCTCGTGGCAGCTTGTCCGAGGCAAGTTCTGGCGCGTGGTCGGCGTCCTGCTCTTCGCCGGCCTGGTGGTGAACATCGTCAGCTACGCCCTGCAGTTCGGAGTCACCACTCTGGTCGTGACGGTCGGGTCGTGGGCCGACTCCAGTGAGAGCACCGGTGCGGTCGTGATCGGCATTGTCGTCGCCGCTGCGGCGGGTCTCGCGACAGTTCTGACTCTGATCGCCAGTCTGGCCTTCATGTCCGCGGTGCAAGCGCTCCTCTATCTGGACCTGCGGGTGCGACGCGAGGGCCTGGACCTGTGGATGCGGCCCGGTCTGCGCTCCGGAGGCGCCCAGTGATCTTCACCGAACCACCGATCGACATCGACCGTGAGCAGGCGGCCCGTGAGGCGGCCGAAGAGCTGTCCAAGTCGGCGTACCGGGAGTCGGGCGGCTCGCTGATCGAGCGGGCCATCGACAAGGTGCTGACCTGGATCGGCGACCTGCTCAGCGGTCTGACCGGCTCCACCCAGGACAGTTACGTCGGCCTGCTCCTGCTGCTCGGGCTGATCGTCCTGGTCGTCATCGTCGTGCTGTGGCGTGCGGGAGTGCTACGCACCAGCGAGCGCAGCAGCCGGACGCAGTCCGTGTTCGATACCTCGAAGCCGCGGAGTGCGGCCGAGTACCGCGCCCAGGCTGAGCAGGAGGCCGCGTCGGGCGACTACACGGCGGCCGTCCGCAGCCGGTTCCGCGCCTGCGTCGCTGAGCTGACCGAGCGGACGATCCTGGACGACCGAGCGGGTCGGACGGCGTACGAGGTCGTAGCGGACGCCGGGCGTTCGGCGCCGGCTCTGCGCGATGTGCTGCAGCCGGCCGCGCTGGCGTTCACCGAAGTTGTCTACGGCAACCGTCCGGGGACGTCGACGCGGTACGCCGCGACCGTCGCCGCGGACGACGCCGCTCGCCAGGCCCGGATCACGGTGGTCGCGTGAGTACCAGTACTCCGGTCGGCCGCACCGCCGCGGAGAGTTGGCGCGTGCTCCGCAAGCCGCTGCTCATCACCGGCGTCATCGTGCTGGTGTCGATCGTGGTGATGATCGCGAGCATCGCACCGACGTCAGGGCCCTTCAGCCCGGACTCCACCGAGCCGAACGGCGCCCGTGCGCTGTCGAACCTGTTGAAGAAGCACAGCGTCGACGTCACCGGTACGGAGTACCTGGCGGACGCAGTCGAGTCAGGCACGGGCAAAACGCTCCTGATCGGTCCGAACGGCCAGCTGGACCGCGACGACCTGCGGCGGATCGCTGACGCCCGCTGGAGCCATCTGATCCTCATTCGGCCCGGCAGTCGCGCCCTGGAGATCCTGGCGCCCGGCGTACGCGACAGTGCGCAGAACCTCAACTACAGCAGCCGCCAGCCCGGCTGCGATCTACCTGCCGCAGTGAAGGCCGGTACGGCGGAGGTCGGCGGAGCCACGTACTCCGCACCGTCGTCCGCAACGGCCTGTTACGGCGACGGAGTCAACAACACTGTCGTCCGTCTCGAGACGGACGGTCGCATCGTCGACGTGGTCGGGACGTCGCGGACGTTCACCAACGCCGAGCTGGCGGACGACGGCAACGCCGCGCTGGCGCTCAACCTGATCGGCACCGACAAAGACCTCACCTGGTACCTGCCGCAGTACGAGGCCGGTGACTCCGAGACCGACGACTCCGGGCCGCCGCTGGTGCCGCCGTCCGTCCGCTACATCGGCTGGGCGCTGGGCTTTGCTGCGCTGGTCGTTGCGCTCTGGCGGGGCCGCCGGCTCGGTCCGGTCGTGGTGGAGCGACTGCCGGTGATCGTGCACGCCGCCGAGACGACTGAGGGCCGTGCGCGGCTCTACCGGCGTTCTCGAGCCAGAGACCGCGCTGCGGCCGCGCTGCGCGAGTCCGCGCTCGGCCAGCTGCAGAAGGCCCACGGAATCCCCCGGCGCGCGGAGCCGAGTGCAGTGGTCGCGACTATCGCGGCGCGCACGGGCTGGGATCCGCTACTGGTGCACGAGGTCCTCTACGGCATGCCGCCGCTGGACGACGTGTCGCTCTTGAACTTGTCCGATCAACTCGACGTACTGACGCAGGAGGTACGACACCCGTGACCACCACTACCGAGATCACCGCCGAAGAGGCGAGGCAGGCATTGGTGGCCCTGCGCACCGAGATCGGCAAGGCAGTCGTCGGTCAGGAGACCGCGGTCACCGCGCTGGTGCTGGCGCTGCTCTGCCGCGGGCACGTACTCCTCGAAGGCGTGCCGGGGACGGCGAAGACTCTGATGGTGCGGGCGCTGTCGACGGCGATGCGGCTGGAGACCAAGCGCGTGCAGTTCACCCCGGACCTGATGCCCGGTGACGTGACCGGGTCGCTCGTCTACGACGCGAAGACCAGTGAGTTCGAGTTCCGGCCCGGGCCGGTCTTCACGAACATCATGCTGGCCGACGAGATCAACCGGACGCCGCCGAAGACGCAGTCCTCGCTGCTGGAGGCGATGGAGGAGCGGCAGGTCACCGTCGACGGCGAGTCGCGCAAGCTACCGGTGCCGTTCGTCGTGGCCGCGACGCAGAACCCGATCGAGTACGAAGGCACGTACCCGCTGCCGGAGGCGCAGCTCGACCGCTTCCTGCTCAAGGTGACCCTCGACATCCCGCCGCGGGACGCCGAGATCTCCGTCCTGGCTCGGCACGCGCAGGGCTTCGACCCACGCGACCTGGAAGCGGCCGGTCTGCGACCGGTGGCCGGTCCGGAGCATCTGCTGGCCGCTCAGAGCGCCGTACGCCGGGTTGCCGTGCGGGACGACGTACTGGCGTACATCGTGGACGTGTGCCGCGCGACGCGGCAGTCGCCGTCGCTGCAGCTCGGTGTGTCACCGCGTGGCGCTACCGCGCTGCTGGCGGTGTCGCGGGCCTGGGCGTGGCTGTCCGGTCGGGACTACGTGATTCCGGACGATGTGAAGGCGATGGCGCGGCCCTGTCTGCGGCACCGGGTGCAGGTGCGCCCGGAGGCTGAGCTGGAGGGTGTCAGCTCGGACGCCGTGCTGGAGAGCGTCCTGGCGACCGTGCCAGTGCCACGCTGATGGTTCTCACGGGCAGGGCAGCGGCGCTGGCAGGTGCCGGCGTGCTCTTTGTCGCTCTGGTACTGCCGAGCTGGGCCGGCATCGGTCTGGTGATCGCTGTGGTCGCCCTGGTCTGTCTGGTCGACATCTTGCTGGCCGGCTCGCCGCGGCGGTTGCAGTTGAGCCGTGAGGGTGACACCGCAGTACGGCTTGGTCAGCAGGCCGTTGTGCAGTTGCTGGTCGCGAACCCGGGTCGGCGCGTGAAGGGCCTGCTGCGAGACGCCTGGACGCCGTCCGCCGGCGTACAGGACCCGCCGCACCGGCTGGACCTGCCGCATGGCGAGCGTCGCCGGCTGACGACGCATCTGGTCCCCACCCGACGTGGCGACCGGCATGCGGATCGGGTGACGGTTCGGTCGATCGGTCCGCTCGGTTTCGCCGGTCGGCAGGGTTCGCATCGCGTCGACTGGACTGTCCGGGCGCTGCCGCCGTTCAACAGCCGCAAACACCTACCGTCCCGGCTGGCCCGACTGCGCGAGCTCGACGGCCGGACTGCGCTGCTCGTACGCGGCCAGGGCACCGAGTTCGACTCGCTGCGGGACTACGTGCCCGGCGACGACGTCCGCAGCATCGACTGGCGAGCCACAGCCCGCCGCGGCAACGTAGTACTGCGCACCTGGCGCCCCGAACGGGACCGACAGGTCGCCATCGTCATCGACTCCGGCCGCATGTCCGCCGGCCGCGTCGGCGACGCCCCGCGCCTGGACCACGCCATGGACGCCGCCCTCCTCCTGGCCGCCCTCGCCACCCGAGCCGGCGACCGCGTCTCCCTCCTGGCCTGCGACTCCGCCGTCCGCGCCGACGTCCGCCGTCCGGCCCCCGAAGACGTCCTGCCCTCCTTCGTCAACGCTCTGGCCAACGTAGAAGCCGAACTGGTCCAAACCGACTTCCGCGTAGTCGTCTCCCAGGTCCTCGAACGCCTCGGCCAGCGCTCCCTAGTAGTCCTCCTCACCGGCCTGGACCCAGCCGTCATCGAGGAGTCCCTCCTCCCCGTCATAGCTCCCCTGCTCCGCCGCCACGTCGTAGTCCTCGCCTCCGTGGCCGACCCCCGCCTCACCGAACTCGAAGCCACCCGCCAAGACCTCATCGAGGTCTACAACGCCGCCTCAGCCGCCCGAACCCGCCTCGACCGTGACCGCCTCACCGCCACCCTCACCCGAGCCGGCGTCACCGTAGTAGACGAATCCCCCGACCAAATCGCCCCCGCCCTCGCCGACACCTACCTAGCCCTCAAAAAAGCCGGCCGCCTCTGAGGCTGCGACGAACCCCCTGAGTTGGTTGGATGGGGGGATGAGTGAGAGAGATGTTGAGAAGGACTACTCGGTTGCTGATTTCGCGGCGAAGTTGCGGCGGTTGGCGGATGCGCTGGAGGCGGGGAAGCCGTTCCGGATCCAGGTGGCCGGGGAGCGGTTCACGGTGCCGAAGAATGCTCGGATCAGCGTGGAGCACGAGCGGTCGGAGGATGAGGAAGAGGTCGAGTTCCAGCTGAAGTGGGCGCTGGCGGACGCCGAGGAAGAGCCTGAGGACGACGACGAGGTGTGACGTGACGACCGGCCGGAGCCCACTTCGTTGGGGGCTCCGGTCGGTCAGTTCTGGGGTGCGAGGTGGCAGGCGACGCCGGGGGCGGTGGTGAGGATGGGGAGGGGCTGGGTCGAGCAGGCGGGGACGCCGTTGCCGGTGGCAACTAGTTGGCAGCGGGGGTGGAAGCGGCAGCCGGTGGGGATGCGGGTCGGGTCGGGCGGTTCGCCGGTGAGGACGACGCGCTTCGGGGAGTCGGGGAGGACGGAGAGCAGCGCCTGGGTGTAGGGGTGCTGCGGGTCGGTGAGGACCTGTTCGGTGGGGCCGGACTCGACGATCCGGCCGAGGTACATGACGGCGACGCGGTCGGCGATGTTCCAGGCCAGGCCGAGGTCGTGGGTGACGACGAGGGCGCCGAGGCCGAGGTCGGCGCGCAGGCGGAGGAGCAGCGCGAGGATCTCGCCGCGGATCGAGGCGTCCAGGGAGGCGACCGGCTCGTCGGCGATCAGGATGCGCGGGTCGAGAGCGAGCGCGCCGGCGATCACGACGCGTTGCCGTTGCCCGCCGGACAGCTCGTGCGGGTAGCGCAGGAAGAACCGCTCCGGCGGCCGCAGACCGGCGCGCGCGAGGGCCGAGCTGACGACGGCCTCCTCGTCGGGCAGCTTGTGGATCCGCGGCCCCTCGGCGACGGCCTCGTAGACGGTGTGCCGCGGGTTGAGCGAGCCCATCGGGTCCTGCAGCACGAGCTGGACCTGCCGCCGGAAGGCCCGCAGCGCGCGTCCCGAGTAGTTCAGCGGGGCGCCGTCGTACGAGATCGTGCCGGACGCCGGACGCTCCAGCCCGAGCAGCGTCCGGGCCAAGGTGGTCTTGCCGCAGCCCGACTCGCCGACCAAGGCGACGATCTCACCGGCGCCGACCGACAGGTTGACGCCGTCGACCGCCCGGGCCCGGCCGAACTCGACCGAGACATTCGTTGCCTCTAGCACTTTTCCTCCACCAGGACGCAGGCCGCCTGCCGCTCGGGACCGGCCGGCCGGAGGTCGATCGGCGTCGTCGAGCAGCTCTCCTGGACGACGGGGCAGCGCGGATGGAAGGCGCAACCGCCGGGCAAGGACTGCGGATCGGGCGGATCACCGGCCAGGCCGCGGGGCGCCAGCCGCGACACCGGATCACCGACGGTCGGGAAGGCCGCCGAGAGCGCGCGACTGTAGGGATGCTCGAACGGCGAGCCGGACGGCCCGGTCTCGACCAGCCGCCCGGCGTACATCACCGCGAGCCGGTCACAGACATCCGCGAGCACGGACAGGTCGTGCGAGATCATCAGGAGGGAAATCCCGTGTGACGCGATCAGCTCGCGGATCAGCGTCAGCACCTGCGCCTGCACCATCAGATCCAGCGCGGTCGTCGGCTCGTCCGCGATGATCAACCGCGGCGAACAGGCCAGCGCCATCGCGATCATCACCCGCTGCCGCTGACCACCGGAGAGCTCATGCGGGTAGCTCCGCGCTCGCCAAGCCGGCAGCCCGACCTGCTCCAGCAACTCCCGCACCCGACGGTCAGCTGCCGCACCCGACGCCACCTTGTGCACCAGCATCGGCTCGGCGATCTGCTCGCCGACCCGCCGTACCGGGTTCAGCCCGTGCTGCGCACCTTGGAAGACGATGGACGCCGTCGACCAGCGCACGGCCCGCAGCCGCCCCCACTTCATCGCCAGTACGTCGTCGCCGTCCAGCAAGATCCGCCCGTCGAGGCGCGCCGTCCGCGGCAGCAACCGCAGCAGCGACAACGCGATCGTCGACTTCCCCGAGCCGGACTCCCCCGCCAGCCCGACCGCCTCCCCGGCGGCGACCGACAGCGACACCCCGCGGACGGCGGGCACCTCACCACCGGCGATCCGGTAGGTGACGGACAACGAGTCGAGTTCCAGCATCACGCCGCCCGGGTCCGCAGTCGAGGGTTCAGCACGGTCTCCAAAGTCCTGCCGCACAAGGTGAAAGCCATCACCACGATGACGATGCACAGACCCGGGATCAGGATGTACCACCACGCGCCCGCGGTCGCCGCGCCCCAGTCGTACGAGCCGCGCAGCATCGTCCCCCAGGACGTCTTGTTCGCGCTGACGCCGAGGAACGCCAGCGTGGACTCCGTGACGATCGCGCTCGCGACCTCCAGCGTCGTACTCGCCAGCAGCAACGGCGCGACGTTCGGCAGGACGTGCCGGGTGGTGATGTGCCAGTGCCCGGCACCCAGCGCCAGCGAGCGCTCGATGTACGGGCGGGCCTCGACCGCGAGCGTCTGGGCCCGGATCAGCCGCGCCGTCGACGGCCACGACGTCACGCCGATCGCGACGATGATCGTCGCCGTACTACCACCGAGGATCGCCGCCAGCACCAGCGCGGTGACCAGCGACGGCAGCACCAGGAACCAGTCGGTGATCCGCAGTACGATCGCACCCAGCCAGCCGCGGAAGTGCCCGGCCGCGATGCCGAGCACGGTCCCGATCACCATACTCAGCAGCGCCGCCAGGAACCCGATCAGCAGCGACGTCCGCGAACCCCACCAGATCATCAGCAGCACCGAGCGCCCAGATTCGTCCGTCCCCAGCGGCGCATCCAGCGACGGCGGCGCCATCTTCTCGCCGGTCCCGCTGACCACGTTCGTCACGCCGGCGTCGATGAACAGCGGCGCGATCAGCGCCAGCAGCACCGCCACCACCAGTACGCCGAGGCCGGCCACACCAGCCTTGTGCGTCCGGAAATCGCCCCAGAACCGTTGGACCGAACGCCTCCGCCGCACCCACGCCAGTGAACTCATACCGACCGCACCCGCGGATCCAGGACGTGGTAGATCACGTCAGCCAAGGTGTTCATCAGAATCACCGACACCGTGATCAGCAAGAAGGTCCCCTGCATCAGCGTGAAGTCCGGCACCCGGATCGCCTCGTAGAACAGCTGTCCCAGCCCCGGCCAGCTGAAGATCGCCTCCACGGTCACCGCTCCCCCGACCACGAAACCGATCCGCATGAACACCAGCGTCACCGTCGGCAGCAGTGCGTTCGGGACGGCGTGCCGACGCCGGATGTCGTCGTCGCGCAACCCCTTGGCCCGCGCGGTGGTGATGTAGTCCTGCCCGACCTCGTCCAGCACCGACGACCGCATCACCAGCAGGTACTGGGCGTACACGACCGCGACCAGCGTCAGACACGGCAACACCATGTGCTGTGCGACGTCGAGCACGTACCCGAAGCCGTCCGGCGCATCCACGCTCGAGATCCCGCGCGTCGGGAACACACCCGGGATCGGACCGACGCCGGCCGCGAACACCATCAGCAGCAACAGCCCGAGCCAGAACGTCGGCACCGACCACAGCACCAGTGAGATCGCCGTGGAGAACTTGTCGAACCGGCTGCCCGGCTTCCACCCGGCCCGCGCGCCCTGCCAGATCCCCAGGCCGACCGCCATCACCAGCGCCGTCCCGGTGAGCAGCAGCGTCGGCCAGATCCGGTCCCCGATCAGGTCGAGTACCGGCCGCTTGTACTCGTACGACGTCCCGAGGTCGAAGCGCAGCGTCTGCCCGACGAAGTGCAGGAACTGCTCCGGCACCGACTTGTCCAGCCCCAGCCGCGCCCGCTCCAGGTCGAGCTGTTCCGGCGTCATGTTGCGCCCCTGCGCCAGTGCCCGGACCGGGTCGCCCGGCAGCATCCGGAACAGGAAGAACGTCGCCACCACCACCATCGCGATGCTGAGCAGCGCCCCGCCCGCCTTGGTCGCCGCGTACCGCAGCAAACCGTGGCGGGCCGGGGCCGCTTCGACCTCGGTGACTACCGTCATTCGCGCTCGTCGGCGGTGCCGCGCTGCCGCCGCAGCAGGAAGACCGCAGCGCCGATCAGCACCAGACCACCGGCCACCGCACCGACGATGAGCCCGGTGTTGGCGCCGTCGTCCTCGGCCGTCTCGGACGCCGTCACCGCAGTCACCGTGTAGAACGGCCAGAACCCGCTACCGCCGTACAGCATGCCCTTGTCCTCGGGGATCGAGGTGATGCTCGCGATCCGGTCCTTGCGGTAGCCCTCGAGGTTGTTCGGGTAGTACAGCGCGATCACCGGCGCATCGACGTACAGCCGCTGCTCCATCTGCTTGATGTACTCCGCGCGCTTGCCGCGGTCGAGCTCCTTCTGCTGCTGCTTGTAGAGCTCCTCGTACCGCGGATCGCAGTAGAACGACTCCGTGCCGCCGCCCTCACCGGACGCCGTCGGCCGCCGGCTGCAGAGGTGCGTGGCGAGCACCTCCTCCGGGTCCGGGTTCACCGACCAGCCGCTGATCGCGATGTCGAACAGCGCCGTCGTCCCGGTCTCCTCGGTGAACTTGCTGGAGTCGAGCCGCTTGGTGGTGAGCTGGACGCCGATCTCCTTGAACCACCCGGTCAGGTATTCGGCGAGCTTCTCCTCCATCGGCGCGTCGGTGTGGATGGAGAACCGGAACTGCAGCTTCCGGGAGCCGTCCGGCATCGTCCGCAGGCCGTCGGCGCCCTTCTTGTACCCGGCCTCGTCGAGCAGCTGGTTGGCCTTGGCGGCGTCGTAGGTGACCTTCTCGGCGCCGGTCGCCTCCCAGAAGAAGTCCTTGTACATCGGCGGGACGATCGAGCTGTCGGACGGCCGGGCCAGCCCGTTCTGCGTCTCGTCGACCAGCTTCTGCTTGTCGATCGCGTAGTGCAGCGCCTGCCGGACCTTCGGGTCCTTCAGCGCCGGATGCCCGTCGCCGACCGGCTTGTCGTCACTGGTCGTCGCGCCGTGGTTGATCTGCAGGTACGTCGCCCGCCGGCCCTCGGTGTTCCACTGGACGATGTTCGGGTCGCTCTTCAGCGACTCGAAGTCCGGCGGCGCGAGGCGGCCGATCAGGTCGATGTCGCCCTTCTTCAGCCCGACGATCGCGGCCGCCGGGTTGTCGTAGAAGATCATCTGCAGCTCGTCGATCTTCGGGGCGCCGCGCCAGTAGTCCTTGTTCGCGGTGAGCCGGACGAACTGGTCCTTCTTGTGCTCGACGGCGACGTACGGCCCGCTGCCCACGGCCGGGTACTGGTCGGCGTCGTACTTGGCGATGTCGGTGACCTTCTCCCAGACGTGCTTGGGCATGATCGGCACCGGGTTGTCGAGCATCGACGCCTGCGGCGCCTTGAGCTTGATCGTCAGCTCCTGGCCGTTCGCCGTGACACTGGCGAAGTTCTCCACGGCCGGACCGTTCCCGGTCTTCGCCGCGTCGTCGTCGATCATCTTGTTGAACGTCCAGGCGGCGTCCGCGGCGGTGATCGGCTGCCCGTCCGACCACTTCGCCTGGCGGATCTTGAACGTCCAGGTCAGGCCGTCGGGGGACGTCGTCCAGGACTCGGCCAGATCGGGGCTCGGCTGCAGTGTCTTGGAGTCGGGAACGGTCAGGAAGCTGTACATCCAGCGCTGCAGCGACCCCGAGACGAGCCGGACGGCCAGGAACGGGTTCATCGAGTCGACCGCCTGGGTGACTCCGACGCGGACCGTTGGACGACCTGGGTCGGCGGCGGACGCCGTCCCCGGGATCGCCATCACCAGACACAGCACGCCAACCGCCGCCAGCCACCGTTTGATCATGGGAAGAAGTCTCACCACCGAGCCCGTCATGTCAATGAAATACCTACAAAAGCTATGACTCCGTCACCATCTTCCCGCTTGACTACACAGTCGTGTAGCGGTCTACTCGATTGTGTAGTCATCGAGGAGGCGGAATGAACGACGACCTGACCGCGCGGGCCCGGATCCGGGACGCCGCGATCAAGCTGTTCACCGAGCGCGGGATCGACGGCGCCTCGATCCGGGACATCGCGGCCGAGGCCGGCGTCTCGTCCGGGCTGCTGCGGCATCACTTCGGCTCGAAGGAGGCGCTCCGGCAGGCCTGTGACGAGTACGCGCGGGACCGGATGTTCCAGCTCGGCCGCGAGCTCGTCGACGAGGTCGGCCTGGAGAACGTCAGCCTCGCTTCGATCCAGCCGGTCTCGTTCCCGCTACAGACCTACCTGGCCCGCTCGATGATGGACGGCTCCGAGACGGCGGTCGCGCTGTTCCTGCAGACCGTGGAGTACGGCGCCGAATGGGCCCGGACGCACGGCGTCGACACCGACGACTACCAGGCCTGGTCGGCGGTGATCGCGGTGATGAAACTCGGCGTCTTCGTGCTCCGCGACCTGCTCGAGCTGGCCCTCGGCGAGGACATCTCCGCCCCGGCCGGCTACGCCCGGATGACCCGGGCCTTCGTCGACATCTTCTCCCAGCCCCTGCTCACTCCCGAGCAGGCCGATAACTTACGGAAGGACTGACCGACCATGCCCGCAGCGGCGATCAGCACGGAAGGATTGGTCAAGACCTTCGGGCGCACCCGTGCCTTGGACGGCCTCGACCTGTCGGTACGCACCGGCGAGGTGCACGGCTTCCTCGGCCCGAACGGCGCCGGGAAGACCACCACCATCCGGATCCTGCTCGGAATGACCCGACGGACCTCAGGTACGGCGCGCGTCCTGGACGCCGACCCCTGGTCGGATGCGACCGCCCTGCACCGGCGACTGGCCTACGTGCCCGGCGACGTCACGCTCTGGCCCAACCTGTCCGGCGGCGAGGCGATCGACCTGCTCGGCCGGATGCGCGGCGGGCTGGACAAGAAGCGCAAGACCGAGCTGCTCGACCGCTTCGACCTCGACCCGCGGAAGAAGGCCCGCACCTACTCGAAGGGCAACCGGCAGAAGGTCGCGCTGGTCGCCGCCTTCGCGTCCGATGTCGAACTGCTGCTTCTCGACGAGCCCACCTCGGGGTTGGACCCGTTGATGGAGGAGGTCTTCCGCGAGGTCGTGCAGGAGATCAGCGCAGGCGAGGGCCGAACCGTGCTGCTGTCCAGTCACATCCTGTCCGAGGTCGAGGCGCTCTGCGAGCGGGTCACGATCATCCGGGCCGGGCGCGCGGTCGAGAGCGGGACGCTGGCCGACCTGCGACACCTGACCCGGACGTCGATCCGCGCCGAGTTGGCCGGCCCGTCGAACGGTCTGGCCGCGCTCGCCGGCGTCCACGATCTGCAGGTCGAGGACGGGTCGGTGCGATTCGACGTCGACACCGACGCGATCAATCCGGTGCTGCGGCAGTTGACGGAGATCGGCGTCCGGAGTCTGGTCAGTCAGCCGCCGTCGCTGGAGGAGCTGTTCCTGCGACTGTACGAACCGGAGGCAGCGCGATGACGACGCTGGCCGGTACGGGCGGTCTGATGCGGTTGATCCTGCGTCGGGATCGGGTCGTGCTGCCGCTGTGGATCGTGGTGCTGTGTGCGATCCCGATGAGCTTCGCCTCGACGTACGGGGAGCTGTTCCCGACGGCGGAGTCGCGGCTGAGCTATGCGAACAACGCCGGGTTCATCACCTTGTACGGCGAACTCGAGGGGACCAGCCTCGGCGAGTTCGTCACCTGGCGGCTCGGGTTCGTGCCGTTGATGGTCGGGCTGATCGGGCTGCTGACGGTGATTCGGCATACCCGGGTCGAGGAGGAGAGCGGGCGGAGCGAGCTGCTCGGGTCGAGCGTGGTCGGGCGGCATGCCGGGTTGGCCGCCGCGTTGCTCACGACCTTCGGGGCGAACCTGGCGCTCGGCGTCCTGCTCGCGTTGGGGATGTACAGCCAGGACTTCACGTTGGCCGGTTCGTTTGCGCTGGGGCTTGAATTCGCTAGCTGTGGTTGGGTTTTCGCGGCGGTTGGCGCCGTGGCGGCGCAGTTGACCGCGAACGCCGGGACGGCGCGCGGGATCGCGATCGGGGTGCTCGGAGCATCGTTCGTCCTGCGGGCCGTCGGCGACACCAGCGCGCATACGGACGGGCCGCTGGCCTGGCTGTCCTGGCTCTCGCCGGTCGGTTGGGCGCAGCGCATCCATCCGTACGGCGCCAATCGGTGGTGGCTCGGGATTGTGTTGCTTGCGGCAACTGTTGTGCTCGTGGCGGTGGCGGTGCAGCTCGCCGTCCGGCGGGATGTCGGGTCCGGCCTGTTGCCGGCCCGGCTGGGCCCGGCCGAGGGGTCGTTGGGGTCGCCCTTCGGGTTGGCCTGGCGATTGCATCGCGGGCTGCTGCTCGCGTGGACGACGGCGTTCGCGCTGCTGGGGTTGCTGTTCGGCGGGGTGGCCGAGGGGGTCGGCGACATGATGCGCGACGATCCGAAGATCCAGGAGATGTTCCAGCGGATGGGCGGCGCGGCCGGGCTGATCGACTCGTACCTGGTCGGGGTGATGATGATCATCGGGCTGATCGCGTCGGCGTACGCCGTCCAGGCCACGCTGCGGTTGCGCGTCGAGGAGAGCAGCGGACGGGCGGAGCCGGTGCTCGCGACCGCGACCGGGCGGCTCCAGTGGGCTGCGAGCCATCTGGTCTTCAGCCTGTTCGGCCCGGCCGTCGCGTTGCTGGCGGCGGGGGTCGCGACCGGTCTGACCTACGGGATGGCTGTGGACGACACCGGTCACCAGATTGCTCGGCTGGTCGAGGCGGCGCTCATTCAGCTCCCTGCGGTCTGGCTGCTGGCCGCGCTGACCTTGGCCGTCTTCGGTTTGCTGCCACGCTTCACGCCGGCCGCCTGGGCCGGGCCGGCGATCTGCATCCTGATCGGCCTCACCAACGCGGGCGTCCAGGTGGCCGCCTGGGTCAACGACATCTCGCCGTTCCGGCACCTCCCCCAGCTCCCCGGCGGCCCCGTCTCAGCCACCCCGCTTCTGGTTCTGCTGGCAATCACCGCGGCCCTCGGCGCCGCCGGCCTGGTCGGTCTGCGGCGCCGCGACTTGCCGGTGGGTTGAGTATGCGTCGCGAACGACATGAGGTAGTCGACCTGTGGCGCGTCCCGCACGCCTGAGTCTGCCGACCACAGGCGATGCGGGGCCACCTCCTCATGTCCTTACCGACACTAGAGCTTGGCGTTGCGGGACCAGGCGAAGCAGTAGGCGCCGAAGGCGGCGATGCCGAGGGCCAGGACGGTGAGCAGGACGGAGCCGAAGGGCTGCTCCTTGATGGTGCGGAGGGCGGTGTCGAGGCCGCCGGCCTTGTCGGGGTCGTAGCCGATCGCGGCCCAGCCGAAGAGGGCGCCCACCACGACGAAGGCGACGCCCTTGGCGGCGTAGCCCACGCGGCCGAGCTGGACGGTCGCGTGCGAGACGCCGCCGACCAGGTCCTCGGTGAACTTCTTCGTGGAGGCCTTGTGCAGCTGGCGAACGCCGATCCCGATGATCACCAGACCGACGATCACGATCAGCACGCGACCGGCGCCGTTCTCCATCACCTTCGCGGTGAAGGTCTGCTGCTGGCCGGAGCTGGAGCCACCCGAACCGGTCGCGACCTTGACCGCGCTGATCCCGAGGACCAGGTAGATCACGGCCCGGCCCGTCGACGACACCCGCTTCTCCAGATCGAGATCGCCGTACGCGAGGTCGAGGACGCGCCACAGGACCAGCGCGAACAAGCCGACCGCGACGATCCAGAGCAGGACGCCGCCGAGCGGTTTACTCGCGAGCTCCTCGAGCGCGCCTTGCTGGGACGCCTCCTGCGACGACCCGCCCCAGGCGAGCTGGAGCGCGATCCAGGCGACGAGCAGGTGGACGACGCCGTACGCGATCAGGCCGACGCTGACGGTGACGCCGTACCACTGACTGTGTCTGACTTCCTGGGCGGACTTCATTGCGTCCCAGTGCCCGCGAGCAAACGGGTTTCAGGCCGAGATCGGCGCCGCGGCGTCCTGTTCCTCGATGTCGCCGGTCTCCCCGGCCCGCGCGGCACGGCGTCCCAAGATCCAGACGTAGGCGACGAAGCCGAGCTGACTGAGGACGCCGATCGCGACGCGGAACGGTGACGGGAAGTACGGCGTCACGTACGCCTCGACCACGCCGGTGTAGAGGAGGATCGCGGTCAGGCCGATCGCCATCGCGACCGTCGCGCGACCGGTCTGGGCCAGGGCTTGCATTCGCGTCCGCGCGCCGGGGACGATCCAGGCCCAGCCGAGGCGCAGGCCGGCCGCGCCGGCGATGAAGACCGCGGTCAGCTCCAGCAGGCCGTGCGGGGTGATCAGCGTGAAGAACAGTGTGCCCTTGTCGTGGCCGATCATCAGGCCGGCCGCGGTACCGAGGCCAATGGCGTTGTCCCAGAGGATGAGGATCGACGGGACGACCAGAATGCCGATGGCCAGGACGGCAGCGCTCAGACCGGCGTTGTTGAGCCAGACGTGCAGAGCGAAGTCCTGGGCCGGGTTCTCCGAGTAGTAGCCCTCGAAGCCGCTGTTGACGTACTGCTCGATCTCCGCGGGCGCGGCGATCGAGTCGAGCACCTCTGGGTGCGCGAGGATCCGCCAGGCCGACCAGGCGGCCACCAGGTAGAAGAGCAGGCCGATCGTGACCCACCAGCGTCTGGATGTGTAGAGCGCCGCTGGGAACGACACCAGGAAGTAGCGGGAGATGTCACGCCAGACAGGCGCCTGTGCGCCGGTGACGGCACCGCGGGCGTCTGCAATCAGACCGGACAGCCGGCCGATCGACACTGGGTCGGCGCCAGCAGCCCGGAGCGCGGACAGGTGAGTGCCGACGCGTTGGTAGAGCGTGACGAGTTCCTCGACCTCAGCTCCGGTCAGGCGGCGCTGCCGTCGGGTCAGATCCGCCAAACGGTCCCACTGCGGCTGGTGCACCGAAACGAATGCCTCGACGTCCACAACACACCTCCTCCCCTGGCTGACTCCCCTGCGCTGGCAGACTAGCCCTCCGAGGTGTCGTTGGAGGAGGGGGCAGGCTGTGTCTCAGTTGGTCACTGGCGAGGCGGTCGTCCTCCAGGTGCGGATCGCACGGATGCCGACGCGGGCGCTGGCATGCGCCATCGACGTGATCGTGCAGGGGATCGCGCTCGGTCTGATCCTGTCGATGCTGTTCGGCTTTCTGATCGGCACGGACTCCAGCGAGTCACTAGCGGTGGCGCTGATCATCCTGACCGTTCTGCTCGTGGTCGTCGGCTACCGGCTGGTGATGGAGACGCTGACCCGCGGCCGGACGCTCGGCAAGATCATCCTCGGCCTGAAGGTGGTCCGGGACGACGGGTCCTCGATCCGGTTCCGGCACGCGTTGGTGCGGACGCTGATGTGGTTCTTCGTCGACTTCGCGCCGTGGTTCGCGGCCAGCCCAGGCATTGTCGCGAGCCTGATGAACAAGGAAGGCAAGCGGATCGGCGACATGGTCGCCGGGACGGTCGTGATCCGGGAGCGGCACCAGCCGATGGCGTCACCGCCGCTGTTCGTCCCGGCGCAGCTCGTCCCGTGGGCGCAGTCGCTGGAGCTCTCGCAGCTGCCCGACGACCTGGCGAACACCGCCCGCGACTACCTGGCCCGCTTCGTCGAGCTGGACGTCGCCGCGCGCGCTGCGCTCGGTGAGACTCTCGCCGCGCGCATCGGCCAGCTCACCGCCCCCGCACCGCCGCAGCCGATGATCGCCCCGGCCTTCCTGTCCGCCGTCCTCGCCGAACGCCGTCGCCGCGAGCTCATCCGCCTGGCCACCGCCCGCCCGGTCGCCACCGGCCCCTTCGCCACAGCCCCAACCCCCACCAACCCGTACGCCGTCCCGGCCGGCCCCTTCGCCCCGCCCAACCCGTACGGCGCACTCCCCCCAACCCCAGCGCCCACCCCCTACCTCCCGCCGCCCCCGCCCGCCGCGGCCGCTCGCCCAGCCACGCACAACGCCCAAGGCTGGGCCGCCCCCGGCAGCGACTCCGGCTGGTCCTAGCCAACGGCGTACCGACCAACGGGTACAGGTCGCCCCGGCGGCTCCGACACGCCGTCGGCGCGCCGTCCAGGTCGGACCACTACCCGTTCGTCCGTCCGGGGTCGTGGGTACTGTTGCGACCATGTCGCAGATCGGATGGCAGGAATGGCTGGACCGGTGGGACGTGCAGCAGGCGGGTTACCTGCCGGATCGGGACGAGCAGTTCGAGTTGATGCTCACGATCGTCGAGCGGGTGGCGGGGACGCCGGAGCGGTTCGTCGACCTGGCGTGCGGGCCGGGGTCGATCAGTAGCCGCGCG
The DNA here is from genome assembly GCF_055584105.1 of Kribbella sp. NPDC104218. Lineage (NCBI taxonomy): Bacteria > Bacillati > Actinomycetota > Actinomycetes > Propionibacteriales > Kribbellaceae > Kribbella > Kribbella sp. NPDC104218. The sequence goes on along the minus strand of NZ_JBVJMQ010000001.1, from coordinate 3,374,733 downwards.
CTGGCGCGCTTCCCCGGGGCCGAGGTGGTCGGCGTCGATCTGGACCCGTTCCTGCTGGAGATGGCGCGCAACACGACATCCGGCGCGCGGTTCGTCGAGGCGGACCTGCGGGTCGATGGGTGGGACGTCGTCCTGCCGGAAGGTCAGTTCGACGCGGTCTGCTCGGCGACGGCGCTGCACTGGCTCGACCCCGCTGACCTGGAGCGCCTCGCGCAGACGCTGGCACGCCGCATTCGGCCCGGCGGCGTGTTCATCAACGCGGACACCATGCGCCTCGGCCCGACCGAGGTCCCGCGCCTGGACGCTGTCGCCGTCGAGCTACGCGACGAGATCTGGGCGGCCTCACACGCCGCCGGCGTCGAGGACTGGGCCGCCTGGTGGGAGTCCGCCGCCGAAGAACCCGCCTTCGCCGACCTCCTCGCCGAACGCGACCGCCGCTTCGCCGACCGCTCCCGCACCCGCGAGATCACCCTCACCGACACCCTCGAGTCCTTCCGCAAAGCCGGCTTCGCCGAAGTCGCCGTCCTCGGCCAAGTCGCCGACAAACACCTCGTCACCGCCATCCGCTGACAACTTGCGGCCAGCCGGTCACCGGCCCGGCTGCGCGGCCCTAGCGTCGTCCCATGAGCCTGAGCCTGTCCGTCTTCGCCGTCGAACCGAACTTCCTGCGCGGAGCCATCGGCTCCCGCAACGATGCGTGGGTCCGGGGATGTGCCAAGTTCTGGCCGGGGCAGGACGAGTACTGGGCGGACGAGATCGCCGCCGGCGCACCGAGCGCTGCCGCGGCAACGCGGGCAGTCGTCGACGGCGGCCCGTTCGACGAGCGCTACGGGCACCACTACGGCTCCGCGTTCTACGACCTCTGCCAATTCCTGTTCACCGACTACCAGCAGAACAACGAGTGTTTCTTCAGCTTTCGCAGCGGTTGGCTGGTCGAGGTCGACAAAGGACTCCGCCAGCTCGGCATCACGACACCGCAGCTCGACGATCTCGTCTTCGCCGGGCTGCCTGCGCCGCTACCGAACTCCGAAGGCATCGGGTACGGCGAGTGGACGCCGGCCGACTGCCGGGCCGGGCTCGCACAATGGCAGGCGACCCCAGGCCCAACGGGCCGAGCTGCATCCGGAGGTCCTCGGCGCCGTCCAGGAGTGCGTCGGCTGGATGACCGACGCCGTCACCCTCAGCCAAGAGCTGCCGGAGGAGTACGGCCTCGCCGCTTTCCTGCTCTGAAACGGCAAGCGCCCCACCGGTTGGTGGGGCGCTTGGCGTGCGTGCGGTTGCTCAGTAGCGGTAGTGCTCGGGCTTGTAGGGGCCTTCGACGGGGATGCCGAGGTAGCCGGCCTGCTCCTTGGTGAGCTCGGTGAGCTTGACGCCGAGGGCGTCGAGGTGGAGGCGGGCGACCATCTCGTCGAGGTGCTTGGGGAGCACGTAGACCTCGGTCGGGTAGTCGGCGGTGCGGACGAAGAGCTCGATCTGGGCGAGCACCTGGTTGGTGAAGGAGTTCGACATCACGAACGACGGGTGACCGGTGGCGTTGCCCAGGTTCAGCAGGCGGCCCTCGGACAGGATGATGATCGTGTGGCCGTCGGGGAAGCGGAACTCGTCGACCTGCGGCTTGATGTTGACCCGCTCGACACCGGCGGTCTTGTACAGGCCGGCCATGTCGATCTCGTTGTCGAAGTGGCCGATGTTGCCGACGATCGCCTGGTGCTTCATCTTCGCCATGTGGTCGGCGGTGATGACGTCCTTGTTACCGGTGGTGGTGACGAAGATGTCGGCGATACCGACGACGTCGTCCAGCGTGGTGACCTGGTAGCCGTCCATCGCGGCCTGCAGCGCGCAGATCGGGTCGATCTCGGTGACGATGACCCGGGCGCCCTGGCCGCGCAGCGACTCCGCGCAGCCCTTGCCGACGTCGCCGTAACCGGCCACGACCGCGACCTTGCCGCCGATCAGGACGTCGGTGGCGCGGTTGATGCCGTCGATCAGCGAGTGCCGGCAGCCGTACTTGTTGTCGAACTTCGACTTGGTCACCGAGTCGTTGACGTTGATCGCCGGGAACAGCAACGCACCGGCCTTGTGCATCTCGTACAGCCGGTGGACGCCGGTCGTGGTCTCCTCGGTGACGCCCTTGATGCCCTGGCCGATCCCGGTCCACAGCTGCGGGTCCTCGGCGAGCGTGCGGGTCAGCAGCTTCAGGACGACGGCGTACTCCTCGGAGTCCGCGGTCGACGGGTCCGGGACGGCGCCGGCCTTCTCGAACTCGGTGCCCTTGTGGACGAGCATGGTGGCGTCGCCGCCGTCGTCCAGGATCATGTTCGGGCCCTGCTCACCCGGCCACTTCAGCGCCTGCTCGGTGCACCACCAGTACTCCTCCAGCGTCTCGCCCTTCCAGGCGAAGACCGGGACGCCGGTCGGGTTGTCGACGGTGCCCTCCGGGCCGACGACGATCGCCGCGGCGGCGTGGTCCTGGGTGGAGAAGATGTTGCAGGAGACCCAGCGGACGTCGGCGCCGAGCGCGGTCAGCGTCTCGATCAGCACCGCGGTCTGGATCGTCATGTGCAGCGAGCCCATGATGCGGGCGCCGGCCAGCGGCTTGCTGTCGCCGTACTGCGCGCGCATCGCCATCAGACCGGGCATCTCGTGCTCGGCCAGCCGGATCTCCTTGCGGCCGAACTCGGCCAGCCCGAGGTCCGCCACCTTGTACTCGAACGTCATACCGCTCCCCTGAAGCCGTGTGGTGAGTGCTACCTAAGTTCCCTGCCTGAGCCTAGAGGGCCGAGCACAGTGGTTTGATCGCTTCACGGGCGTTTTTGACACCGAAATGTCAAGATTGTTCCCATGCGCATCACCGAAGCCGCGAAACGCCTGGGCACCACCCCCCGCATGCTGCGCTACCGCGAGGCGCTCGGCCTGCTCCCGCACTCCCGGGCCGGCTCCCAGCGCCAGTACGACGACCGCGACCTGGCCGCCGTCCAGCTCGCTCTCGACCTCGAACGCCGCTACGACGTCACCCCCGCCGCGCTCGCCTTCGCCCTGCGCGCCCTCGCCGAACCCTCGGTCGCCGCCGACCTGCGCAACCTCGGCTACCGCACCGGCAAACTCACCACCCCACCCACCCAGTCCCAGATCGACCGCGACCGCGCCCTCCGCTGGCTCGGTCGCTCCGGCGTCCTCCCACCCAAACCCCGCTGACGCCGGGAAGGGAAGGAAGGAAAGACGAAAGAAGAAGGAGCCGGCCGAGGCCGGAGGCGGGGCCGGGTGGGAGGGGTGGGCGTGCGAACGCCCCCTCCGGTGGGTGGGAGGGGGCGTCAGCGAGGGGTTAGTGGGAGGGGGCTTCGGGGACGGCGGGGCGCTCGTCGCGCTGGTAGTTCTCGGTGTAGATGTCGGGTTCGAGGTAGACGTGGACCGACATCGGTTCGGCGGCGCGGATGGCCTGCTCGGCGGCGTTGATGGTCTGGGCGACGACGGCGCTGTCGGCGGTGGGCTCGACGGCGAGTTTGGCCGCGACCAGGACCTCTTCGGGGCCGAGGTGCAGGGTCTTGATGTGGATCAGGCGCTGGACGCCGGGGGTGTTCTGGATGGCGTCGACGATCTTCTGCTGGGCCTCGCGGGTGGCCGACTCGCCGAGCAGCAGCGACTTCATCTCGATCGCCAGGAAGACCGCGACGCAGACCAGCAGCGCGCCGATCGCCATCGAGCCCGCGCCGTCGAAGACGCCGTTGCCGGTGGCAAGCGTCAGGATGACGCCGATCAGCGCCAGGATCAGACCCATCAGCGCGGCGAAGTCCTCGAGCAGGATGACCGGCAGCTCGGGTGAGCGCGCGTTCCGGATGAACCGCGACCAGGACGCCGTACCGCGGACCTTGTTCGCCTCGACGATCGCCGTCCGGAAGGAGAGCGTCTCGAGGACGATCGCGACCGACAGGACGACGACCGGGACCCACTTCCAGTTCTCGATCGGGTGCGGGTCGTGGATCTTGTGCCAGCCCTCGTAGAGCGCGAACAGCCCACCGACGCTGAACAGCACGATCGCGACGATGAACGAGTAGACGTACCGCTCCCGGCCGAAGCCGAACTGGTGCAGCTCGTTGGCCTGCCGCTGGGCGCGCTTGCCGCCGACCAGCAGCAGCACCTGGTTCCCCGCGTCGGCCAGCGAGTGGATCGCCTCGGCCAGCATCGAGGCCGACTGGGTCAGCCCCCAGGCGGCGAACTTCGTGATCGCGATCCCGGTGTTCGCCAGCAACGCCGCCACGACGGCCTTGGTTCCGCCACCTGCCATGGTGTTCAGGTCCTCCGCAGTAAAAGAAAAATCAGGGCGCGGACACGACGAACGCCGTGCCGGAACCACGCAGGTTACAGGGTCCTTCGGGTCCTCGAGCGAACGCCGACTGTCCGGCCGCCAACGTCACACCGGGATAGGTGCCCCCGGCCCCGACCTCGACCGATCCGGCCACACAGCAGACGATCCGCGGCCCGGCCCCGGTGACCGCCTGTTCACCGCCGTCCAGGTCGACCCGGCGGACGGCGAAGTACTCACAGCCCGTCTCGTACGCCGACACTCCGTCACCGATCGGCGTCGCCGTCAGCACCGGATCGGCGAGCGGCTCGAAGTCGATCACCGACACCAGCTCGGGGACGTCGATGTGCTTGCTGGTCAGCCCGCCGCGCAGCACGTTGTCCGAGTTCGCCATGACCTCGAACCCCAGCCCGCTCAGGTAAGCGTGCACATTGCCGGCCGGCAGATACACCGCGTCGAACCGCTCCAACCGCACCCGGTTCAACAGCAGAGCAGCCAGCACGCCGGGGTCGTCGGGGAAGTCGGCGCACAGCCGCGCCAACGTCTCCACCTCTAGCTTGTACGCCGAACCGGCGTACTGCGCGCAGGCCTCACCCAACGCCGCAACAACCGGCCGAATGCTGTCCCGGTCGCTGCTCATGAAGCCGGTGAAGGCCTCCTGCAGCTTGCCGTCCCGCAGCGCGGCGGTCAGCTCGTCGAACCCGACCGGCGCCAGCGCCTCCAGCAGCGCGACCGTCGACTCCAGCGGCCGGAACCCGACCAACGCGTCGAACGGCTCCAGCGCGACCAGAATCTCCGGCTTCGGCCAGGCGTCCTTGTAGTTCCGGTCCGCGGCGTCGCGCGGAATCCCGGCGGCCTCGTCCCGTGCGAAGCCGTCGATCGCCTGCGCCCGCGACGGGTGCGCCTGGATGGACAGCGGCTGCCCAGCGGCCAGCAGCTTCGCCAGAAATGGGAAGCGCCCTTCGAACCGCTCAGCCGTCTCCGCACCCAGCACCTGCTCGGCGGACGCCGAAACCTCGTCGTACAAGGTCGCACCGGACGGCAGCACGGACGGCGCCGACTCGTGCGCACCCATCCACATCTCGGCCTGCGGCTGCCCGTCGGCCGGGACGCCGAGCAACGCCGGCAGCGCGGTCGTCGAGCCCCACGCGTAGTCGCGGATCGTGTTCTGCAGCGGGACTACCACGCCGGGTCCTCCGAGGGGATGCCCGGCTCGGCCGGCGCATCGTCGACAGCAGTGCCGTACCGGCCCAGGCCAATGCCGAGGTACGCCGCGGCGTACCGGCCGTGCTGAGTCAGAGCGGCGTACCGGGCGATGTCCGTCCTGTCGGCCTGCTTGACGACATGCACGCGCACCTCGTGCCGCTCGGCCTTCGTCGCCAGCTTGTTACGGGTCTCGGTGACGGCGGTGTCGGCCAGACCGTCGTCCAGGATGATCAGCGCGGGGCGCAGTTCCTCCGCCTGGTCGAACGGGTCGGCGAACAGGTCACGCGGCGGCTGGTTGAGCACCGGTAGCAGGTGACCGGCGTCCGCGGCCAGCGCGGGCCGGCCACTCGCCAGCCGGATCGCCTCGACCACACGACGCGCAGCACGCGCGGCCAGCACAGAGCCGCCCCAGACCAGCGGCAGCGCGTCAGCCAGCACCAGCGCAAGCTCTTTGGCCGGGTTGGCCGAGACGTCATTGTTCGGCGAGCAGGCGATCGCTACGTCGTCCAGCGTGGCCGCAACGGCCTTCGCGTCGACAACCGGGCCAAGCTCCATCTGGTGCAGCCCCTGCAGGACGGCGACCGCAGCGGCCAGCTGGTCATCGGACTGCGACGGCAGCCGGATCGCATGTCGCAGACCGGCGGAAGCGATCGCGACCGGCGAGTCCTCCGGTGCGGCGACCATCAGACCGCAGCCGCGGCGCGCGGCCTCGGCAGCAGCCGACACCGCGTCGTTGTCCTCGGACTGGCCGCCCAGCACGATGACGAGATCCAACGGACCAGCCCAGCCCGGCAGGCCCGGCCCGGGCCACGCGACGAACGGAACCGGGCAGACCGGCTCCAGCACCGCCCGCACCAGCCGCGCATCGCGACCGGCGGCCACAATGGCCCGCGGCCGGAAACCGTCCGAGTCGAGCCGGGACAGGACGTCGTCCGCTGCCTCCAGCTCGGCCCGCACCCGCGCACCGGCCATGGCGAGCCGCCGCAGCAGGTGGTCGGTCGCCTGCAACGCGGCCGGGTCGTCCAGCCGCGAGTCGTCGAAAGCACTCATGCCTGGCTCGCGGTCTCCTCGGTGCGGGTGTCCCGCGCCTCGTCGATCAGCAGCACCGGGATGTCGTCGCGCACCGGGTACGCCAGGGCGCAGCCGGTGTTGGTGCAGACCAGCTCGTTCGCCTCGTCGTCCACCCGGAACTCCGAGCGGCACTTCGGGCAGACCAGGATGCTCAGCAGGTCGGGGTCCAGATTGACTGCCATGGGTCAGTTCTCCTTCTTCACCGGGCTACCGGTGATCAGGGCCAGTACTTCGTCGCGGACGCGCTCCATGGCGGCCCGGTCCGCCGCCTCGACGTTCAGCCGCAGCAGCGGCTCGGTGTTCGAGGCACGGACGTTGAACCACCACTCTGACGCGGACACCGTCAAACCGTCCAGCCGGTCCAGCTCGATGCCGTCCCGGTCGCCGTAGGTGTCCTCGATCGCCGCGACGGTCGCCGCCGCGTCGTCGACCGTGTTGTTCAGCTCGCCGGACGCGACGTAGCGCTCGTACACGGCGAACAGCTCGCTGGCCGGCCGGTCCTGCTCACCCAGCGCGGCCAGCACGTGCAGTGCGGCCAGCATGCCGGTGTCGGCCCGCCAGAAGTCCTTGAAGTAGTAGTGCGCCGAGTGCTCGCCGCCGAAGACGGCGTCCGTCTCGGCCATCTTCTGCTTGATGTTGGAGTGCCCGACCCGCGTCCGCACCGCGACGCCGCCGTGCTCGGCGACCAGCTCCGGCACCGCCTTGGAGGCGATCAGGTTGTAGAGGATCGTCGCGCCCGGGTGCTTGGCCAGCTCGCGGACGGCGACCGCGCCGGTGATCGCGGACGGCGAGATCGGGTCGCCCTTCTCGTCGACGACGAAACAGCGGTCGGCGTCGCCGTCGAAGGCCAGGCCCAGGTCGGCGCCGAGCTCGCGGACCTTGGCCTGCAGGTCGACCAGGTTCTTCGGGTCCAGCGGGTTGGCCTCGTGGTTCGGGAAGCTGCCGTCCAGCTCGAAGTACATCGGCACGATCTCGACCGGACCGGACGCGAACACGGCCGGCACGGTGTGCCCGCCCATCCCGTTCCCGGCGTCCACGACCACCTTGAGCGGCCGGATCTTGGTCAGGTCGACCAGGTCGTGCAGGTGGTCGGCGTACGCCGTCAGCAGGTCCTTCTCGCGGATCTTGCCCGGGACGGCGGTCGTCGCCGGCCCCTCGGCCAGCGACTTCTCGACCAGGTCGGCGATATCGCGCAGCCCGGAGTCCGCGCCGACCGGCGCGGCGCCGGCCCGGCACAGCTTGATGCCGTTGTACTGCGCCGGGTTGTGGCTGGCGGTGAACATCGCGCCCGGCAGGTTCAGTCGGCCGGACGCGAAGTAGAGCTGGTCGGTCGAGGCGAGCCCGATCATGATCACGTCGGCGCCGGTGCTCGCCACGCCCTCGGCGAAGGCGGCCGCCAGCCCGGGGCTGGACGGCCGCATGTCGTACCCGACGACGACCGCCCCAGCACCCGCGAGGACGTCCAGGACCTCGACGAACGCCGCCCCGGTCGCCCGGGCCACCGACTCGTCCAGCTGCTCCGGGACGACCCCGCGAACGTCGTACGCCTTGAAGATCGCCGCAACGTCAACCATGCGTGGACCCTATCCGGACCACGCGCCAAACCGTATTTCAGGCTCGCTCGAACCAGCCCGTGTCCTTGCGGTGGTGCACCTCGGGCAGCTGCCGCGGGCTGGTCGGGGCGGCCCAGCCGACCGCGTTCGCGATCACCTGCTGGACGCCGTCGTGGTGGTAGGTCGGGAACTCCTGGTCGCCGGGGCGGAAGTAGAAGACCCGGCCCTGGCCGCGCCGGTAGGTGCAGCCGGAGCGGAACACCTCGCCACCGCTGAACGAGCTGATGAAGACCAGCTCGTCCGGCTGCGGGATGTCGAACAGCTCGCCGTACATCTCCTCGCGGTCGATCACCAGCGGGTGCGGGATGCCCCGGGCGATCGGGTGGCCGGGAGCGACAGTCCAGATCAGCTCACGGTCGTTCTCGGCGCGCCAGTCCAGCGAGCAGGTGGTGCCCATCAGCTTGATGAAGATCTTGCTGAAGTGCGCCGAGTGCAGCGCGATCAGGCCCATACCGGACAGGACATGCTTCTGCACGCGCTCGACGACCGCATCGTCGACCTGGTCGTGCGCAGCGTGCCCCCACCAGGTCAGTACGTCAGTCTCGGCCAGCACCTCCTCGGTGAGGCCGTGCTGGTCCTGCTGCAACCAGGCGGTCCGGACGACGACGTCCTGAGCCAGCTTCGCCCGCAACGCGGAGGCGATCGTTTCGTGCATGGTGTCCGGGTAGAGCTTGCGGACGGTCTCGTCGCGGCCCTCGTGGACGTTCTCGCCCCAGACGGTCACGCGGATCGGTTCAGCCATGGAGTACTACCTCTCGTCCCGCCTTCGCCGAGGCGTAGCAGGCGTCGATGACCTCGGTCCGCAGCAGCGCTTCGGACCCGTTGTGCCCTTCCCACTCACCGCTGCGGACGATCCGGACGAACTCGCGGACCACTCCGCGGTGGCCGAGCCCGGCGCCGGTCGCAGGTCGCACCTCGGCCGGGATACCGGCCACATCGGTGAAGATCCGCAGGGTGTCGTCGTTGGTGTAGTTCTGGACGTCGATCTTCGCGCCGCCCTCGGTGCCGAACAGCTCGATGCCGAAGTTGTCCCCCGGCGCCCGGTACGTCGCCCAGCTGGTCTCCAGCTGCAGTGCGCCGCCGCCCTCCAGCCGCAGGTACGCCGTCGCCAGGTCCTCCACCTCGAACTTCGAACCGAGCGTGTCGACGGTCGGCCGCTCCGCACTGCTCACACTGCCCCGGCCGCGCGGGCCGAGCTCGGCGAACGTGTTCGCCGACACTGTGGTCACCTGCGGCTCGCCCAGCAGGTGCAGCGCCATATCGAGGATGTGGACGCCCAGGTCGATCAGCGGGCCGCCACCGGACAGCTCCCGGTTGGTGAACCAGCCGCCCATCCCGGGGATGCCGTTGCGCCGCATCCAGTGCGCCTTGGCGTAGTAGATCCGGCCGAGCTGGCCCTCCTCGATCTGGTGCTTCAGCGCCACCACGTCACCACGCTCGCGGTGGTTGAAGATGACCTTGAGCACCTTGCCGGCCTGCTTGGAAGCCTCGACCATCGCAGTGCCCTCAGCCACGGTCCGCGCCAGCGGCTTCTCGCAGAGCACATGCAGCCCGCGCTCCAGCGCCGCCAGCGCGATCGGAGCGTGCAGCTGCGTCGGCGTACCGATGCTGACCGCGTCCAGCCCTTCGGTCTGGAGCAGGTCCTCCCAGTTCTCGTAGAGATGCGGGACGGCGTGCTTCTCACCCAGGCTGGTCAGGAGGTCCTTCTCCAGACCGGCCAGCGCGATCACCTCGGCGTCCGGCAGCTCCGAGAACGCCTCGAGCGCCGTCCGCCCGGCGAACCCGAGCCCGACTACTCCCACCCGCAGCTTTTGATCGTTCATAGCTGACGATCCTCCTCGCTGACAACGACGGACACAATCAGCTTTCCACACTACGGAACAGGATCGAACGGAACGTGCGGGGTTCAGTCCTCGTCGGCGTCGAACTCCGGGTCGATCTGCTCGGGTGACAGCGCGAGGACGTCGGCCAGCTCCAGCACCAGCGCGGAGCGGACCAGCCAGGCCAGCCCGGCGCCGGACCGCTCGGCCCGCAGCTCGATCGGACGCCGGAAGACGACGATCCGGTACGGCTCGTGCGAGGTGCCGCCGGTGGCGTGCGTGAGCGGGATCTCGGTCGCGTCCAGGTCGAGATTCGGGACGTCCTCAATGGCGAACTCGACCCGGGCCACGACCTGCGGGAGCCGTTTCTCCAGTCGTGTCACCTCGATCGCGACCACCTCGTCGAACTGGGCAGCGGCGGAGCGTTGCAACGGCAGACCGCGCGGCGCGAAGGAGCTCGGCCGGCTGATCGGGCCGAGCATGCCGCGCCCATGGCGGTCGATGTGCCTGCGATGACGGCGAGCCTCGGTCACACGCTCAGCCTAGTGGGGGTAACGTCTGGTCGTGAGCATCGCCAGGATCTGTTCGCGCGCCGCCTGTCATCAGCCGGCCGTTTCGACGCTCACCTACGTCTATGCCGACTCGACCTGCGTCCTCGGTCCGCTCGCGACGTACGCCGAACCGCACTGTTACGACCTCTGCGCCGACCACGCCGACCGCCTCACCGCGCCGAACGGCTGGGAGGTCATCCGCCTCGCTCCGGACCCGGCCGCGGCCGGTCCGTCGTCCGACGATCTCGAGGCGCTGGCGAACGCCGTCCGCGAGGCGGCGCGCCCGCTGCCGCGCCGCGAGCCCGGCCAGGACGTACCGGGCGCACCGGTCGAGGTGGCCCGCCGCGGCCACCTGCGCATGCTGCAGGACCCGGGCGCCAACACCTCAGAGGGCTAGCTCCCCAGCGCGGCCCGGACGTCGGGCTGCGCGCCCAGCTGAGCCCGGAAGACCAGCGACGTGTTCAGCGGCCAGGCAGCCACCTGAGCCACCGCATCACTGTCCGCCTTCGCGCCGGGCATCAGCGTGACGCCTGCGATCAGCGAGCCGCGGGTCTGCTCGACCGTCAGGTAGGTCGGTTTGGTCTGCGCCTTGAGCTGGATCGGCGTGGTCGTGCCGCCCGAGACATCCACCGCGCGGGTCTGCAGCACCTTGCCGCTGGCGTCCCGGAGCTCCAGCTTGAGGCTGGCGGGCTTCTCCAGCGCGGTCAGCTGCAGGTTGGCGGGCTGCGCGTGCGGCGGCAGGACGACGTACCCCGGGCCGCGGAGCGGATCCGACGAGCCGACCGAGGCGAAGTCCCCACCGCTCTTGTCGACCGTCCGCACCGAGGCGGTGATCGGCTGGTCCGACGTCAGGCTGATCGCGCTGGCGTCGCCCTTCAGCACCGCTTGGAGCGGAATCGCGACCACCGCGCCGGCCGGGAGGCGGACGTTTTCCTGACCGGCCGGGTTGAACGGGCCGTTCGGGCCGTTCACCGTGATGCCGATCGTCGCCTGCAGGTCGGTTGGGTTCACCACGACGAGCGTCCGGGCGCCGCCGCCCGGCGCGACGGCCGGGACGAACACCTTGTTCGCCGGGGTGGCCGACGGGCCGATCCAGTCGACGCCGCCGGGGCTCTTGTCGGCCTTGGCCGCGTTGCTGCGCAGCGCGGGCGCCACGCGCCCACCGGTCGACTCGACGTGCAGCGCGAGGTCCTTCTGGCTGCGCGCGAACTGACCGAGGAAGACCTCCGTCGTCGCATGCGCGGCGACGACGATGCCCCGGGTCGCCGGGAGATCCAGCTGGCCCTTGTTCGAGTAGATCGTGACGTTGACCGCGGCGTTCACGCTGTCCAGGTTGGTGAGCGTCAGGACGTCGCGCCGCTCGTTCGCCGTCGACGCGCCGACGAACCAGAAGTCGGAGCCGGGCGCCTGGCACGGCGCGCTCGCCATCCCCTGGTTCGCACCGGTCGTCGCCGTCGCCGTGCTGGTGCCGACCGTGCCGGCCGCGAGCGGGCCGGTGCCGACGATCGACAGCGTCTTCGGCTGGGCGGACGGCGTGGTGGCGGCGATCTTGTTACGGACGAGAACCGACCCGACCGGCGCCGGCTCCTTTCCGAGGGGGGTGATCGACAGCGGCTGCTCGTCGCCGGACGCCGTCGGCGTGCCCTCGGGCAGAGTCGGCGCGACGGCGTTCACCACGGCGGTCTGCTTACCTGCGGTCAGCGCCGGGCAGGCCAGCGCCGCCCGGTTCACGACCGAGCGGGCCGGGGACTGCGCGGCCGCCTGGGGCGAGACATCCGCCCGCTTCGGCTGCGTGACCACAGCGACCCCGCCGATGGCAGCGATCGCCAGCACACAGATGCCGAGCCGGGCGCGCGGATCCGACAGCAGGCCGCTCATCGGTCTCTCCTAGCGTGGGTGCCGTGCGGGACGGCGACAGTCCGCCGGACGGTCGGCAGACAGAAGACCAGCGCGATGATCCAGCCGATCAGGCCGAGGATGCGCCAGAAGCTATGGGTGACGTCCTTGAGCGGCGACTCGCCCGTACCGGCCGACCTGTCCACCAGCCAGGAGGCATCCCCCTCGTTGGCGCTGGCACGCGTCAGACCGGGCAGCGAGTCCAGAGTCGACTGCAGCGTCGCGTCGACCGGCGCCGGGAGGTAGACGTAGTCGACCGCGAGCGCGGCCAGCTGGCGGCCCTCCTCACCTGAGCCGCCACCGCCGAGTGTCGAGAGGACGTCGGTGATCGGCTTGGTCTGCTCGGGTTTCGGCGCGGCCTCGATCGCACCCATCCGCGGACCGCCGTCCTTGACCAGGGTGTACCGCATCGCACCACCGGTCGCCTTGCGGACGACGAGGATCGAGTTGTCCGTCGGCGGCCCCTGCGCGGCTACCAAGTACGCCGGTAGGTCCTGAACCGGGCCACGGAACAGCGGCCCATCCATCCCGCGGACGAGCCAGAAACCAGAGGTGATGATGGTCGTGACCAGAACCAGGCCCAGCACACCCTGCGCGATGAGATCGCTCGTCTTGCCCACGGCGTCCCAAGCGACCGTGACGGCGATGATCCAGCCGGCGGTCATCAAGAACATCAGCGGGCCGCTGCCGCCACCGAGCCGGCTGGCGACCAGCACACCGACCAGACCGGCCAGCGCGGCCGCCCAGCCGAGCAGCTCGTACCGCTGCCGGGACTCGCGCACCAGGCTGACCAGAGCGACCAGAATCAGCGGCAGCGCGAACCACCAGGGCGTCGGCCCGCCAACCGGCGTACCGGTCAGGAGGTGCGCCAGGCTGTCGCCCGGACCGATCGCAGCCGTCGGACGGCCACCAGCCTCCTGGCCGAGCAGCGACGGGTGCAGCACGAGCTGAATCGTCCACGGCAGCACCAGCACCATGCCGAGCACAACAGAGAAGACCAGCTGACGGCCCTGCCGCCGCCAGCCCAGGCCGAGCACCGCGCCGATGACCAGAGTGACGCCGACCAGCACACCCAGCGCCGGCGTGAACACGAACAACACGGCCTGGCAGATACCTGCGAACCATGCGGCTCGCCAGCTGCCCTGAATGATCACGCGCCGCCGCCGAGCCACAGTGTGCACCGCGGCGCCGAGCAGCGGCAGCACGATCGCCGCGACGACCGTCCCGAGCCGGCCTTGGGTGATCGCGCCGTTGGTGAAGACCGCGATGCCGTACGCCGAAGCGCCCCACGCTCGCGCGACCCGATCGACGATGAAGGACCGCAGCAGCGCCCAGGCCGCCAAGCCAGCCAGCGGGACCGCACCGAGCAGCAGAATGTTGGTCGCACCCGATGGGCCGAACATGACCGTTGAGAACGCCCAGAACTGCCCCAACCAGGCAGGCGGCGTCACACCGGGCGGTGCGGACGCAGCCGCATGCCACAGCGCGCCCAGGTTCTCGTGTGCCGGGAGCAGCAGGTTCGACCGCAGTACGCCGCTGCCGATCAGACTGCGGGCCGCAACGAACGAACCGAGCGCCAGCACGACCCACGCGACCAGGAACGGCCGACGGATCAGCTGACGGCGCCAACGCGGCTGGTCGACCGCTACCCGCGCAGTGCTCTTCGCACGCCGGGCGGTCGTGACGACCTGCTCCTCGGGCTCATCCGCCCAGGCCTCGCGGATCCGCTCGGAGATCGTGCCGGTGGTCTCCTCCAGGTTGTGACGCAGCGCGTTCACCGACCGGGAGAAGAGGCCCTTGATGTCGTCGTACGGGACCCGGTCCACACTGCGGCGGTCCTTGCGGGCCTGCGTCCAGCCGCCGGCCAGGACGGTGCCGAGCAGCGCCGTCCACTCGTCGACGGCGCCGGACGGCGTCTTACCGAGCAGGAACCAGACCGAGCGCAGAATCGTGCCCAGCAGGAAGCGCAGGATCAGCAGCGGCAGCAGCTTGCCCGGTGCGTTCGCCAGGACGGTGTAGTAGGCGTGGGCGCGGTCGAGCTGGTAAGCATGCCGCCGCGTGCCCGCCAGGGCCCGCTCACCGGTCGCAGCGGCCTGTGCGTGATAGACGACCGCATCAGGCGCCACCGCGACCTGGTAGCCGGCGCGGCTCGCGCGCCAGCCGAAGTCGATGTCGTCGCGGAACATCGGCAGCCGCGGGTCGAACCCACGCAGCGACTCCCAGACGTCGCGACGGACGAGCATGCCGGCCGAGCTGACGGCGAGCACGTTCCGCGGCTGGTCGTGCTGGCCCTGGTCGAGCTCGCCGCTCTCGATGCCGGTGTCGCGGCGGCCGCCCAGCGATGTCGTGACGCCGACCTCGAGCAGCTCACGATCCCGCGGCCAGAGCCGCAGCTTCGGCCCCCAGATGCCGACGTCGGGCGCGGTAGTGGCCTGGAGCAACAGCTTCTCCAGGGCCTTCGGCGCCGGCGCGCAGTCGTCGTGGAGCAGCCAGAGCCACTCGACGACCGGGATCTGCGCGTCGTCGCCGTACGGACCGTAGGGCGACGGGATCGGCGCGAAGCCGACCGCCTCGACGCCGCGGGAAACCGCCGTCCCGAAACCCGTCCGGGCCGAGACGCTGACCACCGGCTCGACGCCGGGCATCGACGCGAGCAGCTCGGCGGTCTCGTCGGTGGAGCCGGTGTCGACCGCGATCAGCCGGTCGGGACGCGGGTTCAGCGCCCAGAGCGCCTCGGACAGCCGCGGCAACCAGGCGGCGCCCTCGTGCCCGACCACCACCGCGGTGACGACGTGCCGGATCCGCGGGCGGCCCATCGGGTCGTCGATGTGGTCGGTCGGGAAGTCGACGGAGTCGAAGAACTCCCAGCCGGCCGGAGCTTCTTGTTCCATGCGGCGCAGTGACACCTCGGTCGGTACGGACGGTCTGGGTCACCATACAGCCGCCTCGGGAGCCTTCGGAAAAGCCGCGGGCCCCGGTGGACAGGTAGTCCCCAGGGCCTCGCGGAAAGATCGTGTGAAGTTGTGTGGCGGCTTCTGCTCAGACCGTCAGACGGCCCTCTTCTTCAGCTTGCGACGCTCACGCTCCGACAGCCCGCCCCAAATTCCGAAGCGTTCGTCGTTGTGTAGTGCGTACTCCAGGCACTCCCCGCGGACGTCGCACCCGAGGCACACCTTCTTCGCCTCGCGGGTTGACCCGCCCTTCTCCGGGAAGAACGCCTCTGGGTCGGTCTGGGCGCACAACGCCCGTTCCTGCCAGTTCGGCTCCTCCTCGATCGCCTCACCGTCGACAATCGCCATCAGGCTCTCTGTCACGGTCCGACCTCCTCGACCCTGTTCGTTCCCCTGTACATGTGGGTTTGCGGTCCACATGCCTGACCTCGTCCGTCCTGCGCTCTGCAACGGTCCCCGATACCGAGTGTCCAACGAACGACACGGTTGAAATTACATTCCTGCAATGCACGAAAGTCAAGCCGTGGTCTGCTATTGGCATCATCCGCAACATGGCTGCAAAACAACGAGAGGCCTGTGTACACAGGCCTCTCGTCATCATGTGGTAGCGCATGAAGTTCGCTGAACTTGTTTCAGCTCTGCCGCATCGGGTAACGCGGCAAAGGCTTGCTGCCGGATTGCTGCCTGCTCAGGAAGGAGTTCCCGGTCAGGACGGCTGCGACCACCAGCCCTGCTGACCCTGTCCCTGCTGCTGACCCTGGTCGTCCTTCGTACCCTCGGAAACGCGCGGATCCACGCGGGTTTCGTTCGGCGCGGGCTCGGTCTTCGGCTGCTCCGCGACCGGCGCGTCGGCGGCCGGAGCCTCTTCGGCCGGCCAGCTCTGCTGCTCACCCTGCCAGGCCTGCTGACCCTCCGGCTGCGCCTGCTCACCCTGCGACGGCCACTCCGACTGCGGGTAGTCCTGACCGGACGACCACTGCTGCTGCTCCTGCGGCCACTGGGCACCCTGCTGCTCCTGGCCGCTCCACTGCTGCTGGCCCTCGGAGCTCCACTGCTGCGTCGGCTCGGCGTGACCACCGGCGGACCAGGCCTGCTCGGCCGGCTGCTGCGGCTGCGCCTCGGCGTCGCTCGCGGACCAGGCCTGCTGCTGCTCGCCCTGGTTCCAGCTCTGCTCCTGCGGCCACTGCTGCTCGCCACCCTGCTGGGCAGCGGCGTACCCACCGGCGGCACCAGCGGCCGCACCCGCACCGGCTGCCGCGCCGTAACCGCCGTACTGACCGCCCTGGGCCTGGCCCTGGTCGAACTGGCCCTGCTGGCCGTACTGGCCCTGCTGCTGGCCCTGCTGTCCGTAGCCCTGCTGGCCGCCGAACTGCTGCTGGCCGCCGTACTGGTTGCCGTACTGACCCTGCTGCGCGAACTGACCCGGCTTCGGGGCGCGCACCGGAGCCGGCAGGCCCTGGAAGGTCTTGAAGAGGTAGAGGCCCGCGGCCGCGTACAGCGACAGACCGCCCAGCGCCCAGACGAACGCGACGACCTTCAGACCGGCGGTGCTGGTCTCGGCGAACCCGGCGAACGCCGTGATCAGGCCGAGCAGCGCGGCGACGCCGGTGATGGCGACCGCGGCCAGCGTGACGGTCCGCGCGTTCTGCGTGCGCTCACCGGACTCGTTCACCAGCCAGACCGATGCGACCAGCGCCGTCAGCAGCACCAGCGCGGGGATGCCGGGAGGGGTGAGAGTGCCTTGCACGCTGCCGGCGGAGGCAGTGAAACCCGCGCCGCCGACGAACAGCCGGATCAGCGCGGCCAGGACGAACAGGCCGGCGAATGCGAGCAGGATGTACGCGACCGGCTCTCTGAGCTTCTTGGTTGCGTCGGTGACCACGAGGGCTCCTCGGGATGTTGGGGGGCCGTACAACTGAGCTGTGCGGATGTTCGGACCCACCGCAGCATAGTCGTGCGGTGGCTCGGCGCATTGACGACTCGTGCAGACTCTTCCCATGCGATTGACAGTGCTGGCCGGTGGCGTCGGCGGATCCACCTTCCTGCGCGGGCTCATCAAGGCCCGCCCGGACGCCGACATCACCGTGGTGGGGAACACGGCGGACGACATCACCCTGTTCGGGCTCCGGGTCTGCCCGGACCTCGACACGGTGATGTACACGCTTGGCGGCGGCATCTCGGCCGAGCGCGGCTGGGGCCGCGAGGACGAGACCTGGGTGATCAAGGAGGAGTTGGCGGAGTACGGCGTCGAGCCGACGTGGTTCGGGCTGGGCGACCGGGACGTGGCGACGCATCTGGTCCGGACGCAGATGCTGGACGCCGGGTACGGGCTGAGCGCGGTGACCGAGGCGCTGTGTCAGCGCTGGAAGCTGCCGGTGCGGCTGCTGCCGATGAGCGACGACCGCGTCGAGACGCATGTCGTGGTCGACGACCCGGAGCAGCCGGGCAAGCGGAAGGCCATCCACTTCCAGGAGTACTGGGTGCGCTGGCACGCCGACGTCACGGCCCACCAGATCGTTGCCGTCGGCCAGGAGAAGGCGAAACCGGCCCCCGGCGTCCTGGAGGCGATCCGGGACTGCGACGTCCTGCTGATCCCGCCGTCCAACCCGGTGGTCTCGGTCGGCACGATCCTCGGCGTACCGGGGATCCGGGACGCCGTCCGGGAGACGTCGGCGCCGGTCATCGGGCTGTCGCCGATCATCGGCACCGGCCCGGTCCGCGGGATGGCCGACAAGGTGCTGGCGACCGTGGGCGTCGCGGCGACGGCGTCCGCCGTGGCCCGGTACTACGGGTCGCGCGCGTCCGGCGGCGTCCTGGACGGGTGGCTGATCGACTCCTCGGACGCCATCCAGGCGGACTCGATCGCCGGCGCCGGAATCAACGTACAGGCGGTGCCGTTGTGGATGACGGACGAGACCACCACCGCCGCGATGGCCGACGCGGCTCTGAACCTCGCGGAGGCTGTACGGCGATGAGGAAGCACCTGGAAGTCGTACCGGTGACCGGGCTGCCCGAAGTGGCCGCCGGCGACGACCTGGCCGCGCTGATCGGCGACGCCGCCGATCTGCGCGACGGCGACGTGGTGTCGGTGACGTCGAAGATCATGAGCAAGGCCGAGGGCCGGATCACCACCGGCACCCGGCACGAGGCAGTGAACTCGGAGCTGGTCAGAGTGGTCGCCCAGCGCGGCGACACCCGGATCGTGCAGACGCGGCACGGCCTCGTGATGGCCGCCGCTGGGACGGACACGTCCAACACTGCGCCGGGGACGGTGCTGCTGTTACCTGTCGACCCGGATGCGTCCGCTGTGGCGCTGCGGACGGCTCTGAAGGACCGGTACGACGTGAACGTCGGCGTCGTCGTCACAGACACCCTGGGGCGGCCGTGGCGGACCGGTCAGATCGATCTGGCCATCGGCGCGGCCGGAGTCCGCGTTCTGGCGGATCTGCGCGGTACGACGGACAGCCACGGCAATGTGCTCGCAGTGACCGAGCCGGCCCTGGCGGACGAGATCGCCAGTGCCAGTGAGCTGGTGAAGGGCAAGGCGGACGGCGTCCCGGTCGCGGTGCTGCGCGGGCTGCAGGACGTCGTACTGCCGGTCGGCGAGCACGGCCCGGGCGCGCGGGCGCTGGTCCGGGACGCCGAGCACGACATGTTCAGCCTTGGTACCCGGGAGGCGGCGCGGGCCGCCGTCCTGGCGCGGCAGGCGCCGACCGGGCCGCGGCCGGCGGATCCGGCGCTGTGGGACGGCCTCCTCGATTCGGTCGAGGGTGTGCGGCTCGACGTCGCTGACAGCGCTGTCACCGTTTTCGGTGAGGAACCGGTCACAGTCGGGGTCGTCGCCGAGCGGCTGGCGGTCCTGCTGCACGCGGAGGGCTACGGCGTGAGCGTACGGACGGGGCCGGGGAGTGAGGCGACGGTCACGTTCGGCTCACGGTCGGTTTAGATTCCTAGGCAACTTCTCAGGGTCCTCTCGTACACTGCATCAGCACGGCGGCGCGGTGGCCGCCCCGACACCGGGAAGACCAACACTGTGGGTAAAGCGTCGTCGCAGAAGCAGTCGCGCCGCCAGATGATCGAGAAGATGCAGCGGGACCAGGCGAAGTCGGACCGGAACCGGACCGTCCTCATCGTGGTCGCCTCGATCGTCGTCGGCCTGGCCATCATCGCCTACCCGGCGGTCAAGCTGATCCAGGATTCGCGCACCAAGGGCCAACCCATCGGCGACTTCGGCGTCGCCGCGTCGGCTGCGTCCTGTGACGCGATCACCGAGGACGAGGCCACCGGCACCATGGACCACAAGCCCGAGGGCACGCAGATCGACTACGCGGTCTCACCGCCGTCGTCCGGCTCGCACTACCCGGACTGGGCGCCGTTCGCGCGGAAGTTCTACACCCTCGACGACCGGCCCGCGATCCCGAACCTGGTGCACAACCTGGAGCACGGCTACACCATCCTCTGGTACCGCGACACCCTCCCGGACGACCAGAAGTCGCAGATCGAGTCGATCGCGAAGGCCAAGCTCCCCGACAGCACCAACGGCAAGTTCATCGCCGCCCCCTTCCGCGTCACCGACGGCAAGGAATGGCCCGCCGGCAAGAACGTCGCCTTCTCCCACTGGTCCGGTAACAAGCCCGGCGCCACCAAAGCCTTCGGCCACCGCCAGTTCTGCGGCGCCGTCTCCGGCGAGGCCCTCAACCAGTTCATGGACAAGTACCCCGCCGCCGACGCCCAAGAGCCCAACGGCGGCTGACCCCAACAGCGAACAGAACACCCCCGCGACCGGTCGGTCGCGGGGGTGTTCTCGGCTACAGGTACTTCTCGGCGTGGTCGGACTGGACTTGGGCTACCAGGTCTTTGACGCGTTCGCCGTCGGTGAGGGGGCAGACCATGGTGACGTCCTTGGTGTGGACGATGATGTGGGCGCGGAGGCCTACGGTGGCGATCAGGTGGTTGGGGTCGTCGGTGACGATGATGTTGTCGTGGGAGTCGAGCAGGCAGCTGAGGGTGGTGCCGTCGGTGCGGTTGCCGGCGGGGTCGGCGGTGTAGGTGCCGGCCAGGGCGGCCCAGGAGCCGACGTCGAGCCAGTGGACGGGCATCGGGACGACGACGACCTCGGCGTTCACCTTGCCCTGGGAGGCGGGCTCCATGACGGCGTAGTCGACGCTGATCTTGCGCAGGTTGGGGTAGATACCGGCCAGGGTGGCGTCGCGGTCGGGGGTGTCCCAGACGGCGGCGACCTGGCGGAGGTTCGCGGCGGACTCGGGCAGCAGCTCGTCGAGGACGCTCAGCACGGTCTCGGCGCGCCAGACGAACATGCCGGAGTTCCACCAGAAGCGGCCGGTGGCCAGGTACTCCTCGGCCGTGGCCAGATCCGGCTTCTCGCGGAACCGGTCGACGACGTACGCCGACGTCCCGTCGATCGCCGCGCCGCGCTCGATGTAGCCGAGCCCGGTGTGCGGGTGGGTCGGCTCGATGCCGAAGGTGACCAGCGAGCGGGGCCGCGCCTCGACGACCGCGAACCCGGCCTCGATCGCCGACCGGAACTCGTCCTCGGGGCTGATCAGGTGGTCCGAGCCGACGAACGCGACGACGGCGTCCGGGTCGTTGCGGGCGACGACGGCGGACGCGAGACCGACCGCGTTCGCGGTGTCGCGGCGGGCCGGTTCGCCGATGATGGCGTGCGGGCCGAGCTCCGGCAGCTCCTTGCGGACGACGTCGGCGTACGCGCCGACCGTGCACACATAGATGTTCTCCGGTTCGACCAGCCCCTGCAGCCGGTTGTACGCCACCCGCAGCAGCGACTCACCGGCCGCCAACGGCAGCACCTGCTTCGGCCTGTCGTCCCTGGACATCGGCCACAGCCGCGTCCCCGAGCCCCCGGCCAGGATCACCACGTTTCGCATGGGGACAGACCCTACCGGGATTCGCCAACCGCAGGTGGCAGGCGCAGGTGCGCGAGGTCCGGCGGGACAGGCGAATCCGAAGGCAGGAAGAACGCGTCGGACTCCCCGTCGACGCCGGTCGCGGGCGCATCGGTCAGCCGGAACCGGTCCCGCAGCCGGCCGTAGAAGTCCGTCGGCCGCAACCGCACCAGCCGCAGCGGCCGCGCCGACCCGTAAACGCCGATCCAGTCCCCCGGGTCGAGGACGCCGCGCAACTGCCCGTCGATACTCACCGCCGCCTGCCCCGAATGCGGCAGCACCCGCAGCGCGATCGGCTCATCCGGGGCGGCGATCACGCTGCGGTTGAAGGTCATGTGCGGCGCGACCGGGGTGAACACGATGGCATTCGTGTTCGGCGACAGGATCGGCCCGCCGGCCGCGAAGCTGTACGCCGTCGACCCGGTCGGCGTCGCCACGATCACGGCGTCCGCGGAGTACGACGCCAGCAGCCGCCCGGACAGGTACACGCCGAGCGCCACCTGGTGATCGCGCGCCAGCTTCTCCAGGACGACGTCGTTCAGCGCGGTCACGTCGAGCGCGAGGCCCCAGCCGTCCCCCTCGGTGCTCTCCGGCCGCACAGCCGGCGGCGGGAGCGCCGGACCGTGCCCATACCGCAGCAACGACTCGATCCCCTCCGGGATCTCCAGCGCGCGGGAGGCCCGCATCGTGAGCGTCATCCGCTCCTCGATCGTCGCCCCGCCGTGGTGCACGGCCTCGAGCGCCGCCTCGACGTCCTTACAGGCGACCTCGGTCAGAAAGCCGACCTTGCCCAGGTCCACGCCCAGGACGGCGGCGTCGTTCTTGGCCGCGATCCGCGCGCCGCGCAGGAAGGTCCCGTCACCGCCGAGAGTGACGACCAGATCCGGATCGCCGGCATGGTGCAGCTCGGCCATCCCGCCGCGCCGATGCCCGTGGTCCTGCCAGACATCGATGTCAGTACAGCCGATCCCGTGCCGGTCGGCCCACTCCCGCACGGTCGCCGCCGTCCGCACGGCCATCTCCCGGCCCTGATGAACCACCAGCCCGATCCGCTCCACCACGGCGCGTTCCTCCTTCACCCACGGGTGCCCCAACCGTAGCCGGAGCGCCCGCTGGGCCAAGGAGCTACCAGGTCAGCGGCCGGCTTCGGCTTCGCGATGCATGCGGGCGAACTCGGAGCGGAACTGCGGCCGGTCGGTGATCGGCTCGGACCACGGGATCCGGACCTCTACCGGGTCGCCGTCCGCGACCTGGGCGGTGAAGATCGCCGCGGCCTGGTCGAGCGCGGTCAGCTCGACCGCGGTCGCGTCCGGGCGCTCGCCGAGCACCTGGACGATCTCCAGCGAATGGCCGCCGTGATCGGCGTTCATGTGCTTGAGGACCGCCGCGACGATCTCCGGCGTGAAGGGGTGCGTCATGCCTTCTTCCTCCGCGTGGCAAGCGTGATCAGGACGCCGGCCAGCAGCAGGACGCCGCCGCCGATCGGGAGCCAGACACCCGCGCCACCCGTGTTCGCCAGCGAGCCGGTCGGCTTGGTCGGGGTATCGGTCACCGGCGGCGTCGTCTTGGTCGGAGTCGGAGTCGGAGTCGGTGTCGGTGTCGGCGAAGGAGTGGGCGTCGGCGTGGGAGTCGGCGTCGGGGTGGTTGCCGAGGACACCGAGAAGTTGGCCGCCGCGGTCAGGCCCGACGGGCCGTTCAGCGTCAGCACATGCTTGCCGACGGCAAAGTCGGCCGGCACCTTCCAGGTGAAGCGAACCTTGCCCTCGGCATCGGCCACCTGCTCCCCCAGCGTCGGCCCGGCGACCGTCGCGGCCTTCGCCATGGCTCCGGCCGCCGCGAACTCCAACGGCACGCGGACGTCGAACGCCCGGTTCGCCGTCGAGCGGTGATCGGCGCGCAGGTACAGCACACACCCCTTCGCGACCTTCGAGCAGTCGGTCAGCTCGTCCTTCGACGCCACCGTCAGCGTCGTCCGCGCGATCAGGTCCGCCCCGATCTTGACGACGATGTTCTCCGAACCGGCGTACGGGAAGTTGGTGATCCACGCCGACTGCCCGGTCTTGCCGGTCATGTCGGCGCCGCCGATCGCAGGCGAAGCCACCTGACCCGCGCCGTTGTCGACGGCGGTCAGCGTGTAGAACCCGCTCGGCGCGGCTGCGGTGTTCTCCTTGCTGTTCTTCAGTCCGCTGACCTTCACGGCCAGCTGCGCGCCGTCCGTGAGCCGCAGCTTGCCCCCGGCAACCGTCAGCGGCTTGCTGTCGGCGGAGCTGACCGTCACGGTCTGCCCGTTGCTGTTACTGAAGCTGTACTCCGTCGCCCCCGGAGGCGCCGCCGCGTCAACCGCGGCCGACACCTTCTGCCCGGCCGGGAATCCGCTGCCATCGGCAACCAGCTCGGCGCCCTGCTTGACGGTTTCCGGGGACACGGCAACCTTCGGCTCCGCGCCCGTGACGGTCAGCGCGACCGCGGACGTCGTAGCCGAGCCGGCCGCATTGCTGAACACGGCCCGGAAGCGAGCGTCGTGGTCCGCTGCCTGTACGCCGGTCAGCGCGAGCGTCGCCGTGACGGCGGACGGCGAGGCGATCGGCGCCCAGGTCTTCCCCGCATCCGAGCTGCGCTCCCACTGCACGGTCGGCGCCGGCGTACCGGTCGCTGCCGCGGTGAACTGGACGTTGCCGCCAGCAACCACTGTCGCCGCCTTGGGCTGAGTGGTGACCACCGGCAGGACCGGCTGCGGGCCAGGGGTCTTGAAGGTGATCGTCTTGAAGACGTCCTGGGTCCGGTCGCCGCGCAGGTCGACCACCTCGTTGTCCGAGGCAAGCGGTGAGTTGAAACTCGCGACGTAGCAGGCGACCTTCTTGCAGTCGATCTGCACGCCCTCGTTGGTGAAAGTGACCACGGCCGGGACGGTCGTCTGGAACGCGCCGGACGCCGAGGTGACGACTCGCTGCGCGCCGGTGAAGGGCGACGGGTTCGACGTCCCGGGGGCGCCCTGCGGGGTCTGAGCGACGTACAGGGCGCGGTTCGGCGCGTAGCCGGCGCCCTTGACCGTGATGGTCTGGCCGTCGTTCAGGTCGACGCTCGGGTCGACCGTCAAGGTCGGCGTACCGCCGGTGAAGACGACCGGCTTGAAGAGCTCTTGCGCGGCGTTCGGGGCGGCGCCACCGGCGGCGTACGTCGCGATCCCGTACGTGCCGGTGGCGGCATCGGCCGGCTTGACGTTCAGCGTGGCTTCGAAGGTGCCGTCCGGCTTGAGCGTGACGAACGCCGGGTCCGAGCCGGGGCGGGACGAATCGGGCAGCGCCCACTTCTGGTCCAGCACGCGGCGCGTCGCGGCGGGAGCGCCCTCGGACGGCCGCCAGGTCTTGTCGAAGCTGCCGAAGACGACGTACACGCCCGTCGGCTGACCGACCGGGACCGGCGGGCGGGTCGAGAGGTTCGCCGCCGGGTCGAAGCCGCTGCCGCGGACGGTCGCGGTCACGCCCTGCGGCGGGACGGTCGTCAGCGGCTTGCCGTCCGGGCCGAGGACGTCGAGCTTCGGCTGCCAGACCGGCGTCGTCGTCAGTTTGACCGCGAAGCTGATCGGGTCGAGCGCCGTACCGGCGGTGTAGAAGCCGGCGAAGGCGGGGACGCCGGCCTCGGTCAGGGTGGTGGTCGCGCCGAGGACCGTGGCGACGTCGTCCTTGATCACGACCGGGTGCTTGGCGAGGTCGACGGTGGCGAGCTCGACATCGTCGTACGTCGTCGGCTGGCCGGTCTCGAGGCTCTTGCTCGTGACGTCGGCGATGATCTTGCCGCTACTGCCGGCGAGCGCGATCCGGATGTCCTTCGCGGTCACCTCCAGGAGCGGGTTACCGGCCTGCATCTCGTGACCCTTGAAGTACACGCCGCCCTGGAAGGCGACCTGCGCCGCCGTCCCGGAGCCGTTCGCGAATCGGAACGTGCCGTCGGTGTTGCGGGTCGCGGGCGGCTGAAGGGTGATCGAGCCATGCGCGATCGGTCCTTCGATGTACGTGCGGAACGACGCCTTGAGACCCCAGTCGAGGGAGCCGACCGGAGGCGGCGTCGGCGTCGGGTTGTCACCGGCGAAGGTGACCTGGACGCCGAGCTCATGGGCGGCGTTGACCGCGCCGCCGCCGGGATAGGTGTAGACGCCGTAGTTACGCGGGTTCTCCGCGACGGTCTTCGCCTTCACCGTCACCTCGAACGTGCCGTCCGGGTTCAGCAGCACCATCCGCGGCTTCTGCGCCGGGAAGTCGCGCTGCACCTGGTCGAACGACGGCTGCGGCACCGCCCACTTCGTGTCGAGCAGCGTCCGCGTACTCGCATCCGCCCCCGTCGACGGCTGCCAGTTCTCCGCGAAGCTCCCGAACACGACGTACACCCCGGCCGGCTGCCCGGGCGTCACCGGCACCCGCGTCGAGACATTCGCCGCCGGATCGAACCCGGAGCCCTTCACCAACAGGTCCTCCCCGTTGGTCACCCCAGTCGTCTTCGACACCTCGATCTTCGGCACAAAAGCAGCCGGCACCTGCGGCGCCGGGTCTTCGGCGTGCGCGGGCAGGGTCAGTCCGAGTGTGGAGATGGCGAGGGCCGCGAGCACAGCTGCGGTGCGGGCGGGCCATGCGCGGCGGGTCATGCCTGGGGCTCCTTGGTCTTGCGGCGGGTCAGGAGAACGAGGGCGGCGCCGCCACCCAGCAGGGCTAGAGCTGCTGCGCCGAAGCCGAGGGCGAGGCCACCGGTGTTGGCGAGGGAGCCCTTCGGCTTGGTGGTGTCGTTACCGCCGCTGCCGGTGGTGGGGCCGGAGGTGGGCTGGTTCGTGAGGCTCTTGGTCGGCGTGGTGGTGGGGTTGCCCCCGGAGCCGCCGGTGGTGAACGTGACGGGGATGAGGACGTCGGCCGAGCGGTCGGCGGTCCGGGTGTGGTCGGCGCGGGTGCTGATGGCGCAGCCGAGGGGCGCGACCTTCTTGTCCAGGCAGTTGGTGAACTGGTCCTTGGCCTTGACCGTGAGCTGGACCTCGAAGGAGCCCTTGCCACCGGACTGGGTGAAGGGACGCGCGAGGCCTTCGCCGTACGACGGCGGGTTGGAGGAGACCCAGACCGAGGAGCCCGACTCACCCTTCATGTCGACGCCGCCCAGGCAGGGCGAAGGTAGTTGCCCTGGGCCCTTGTTCACGCAGAAGGCGACGTAGATGCCCTTGTTCGGGTCGAATCCACTGCCCTTGACGGTCACCTTGGTCCCGGCGGGGTCGAGCCCGCTCGTCCGGGACGCCGTCACGGTCTGCCCGTTCGGCCCGGACGCCGCGGACGCCGGCAGCGCCGTACCGGTCGCGCCGAGGGCCAGTACCAGCCCGGCCAGCCACAGTCCCACCCTGGTCGTCACGCTCTGTTCCTCCCCACTGCACTCTCCGCGGACGACACGAAAAATGCAGGATAGCCTCACCTAACATGCAATTGGTTAGGCTAACCTAACTCTCGTGACCCCACAATCGGGCCCGCCGGCCACCGCACAGCCGTCGTTCTCGCAGCGCCTCCGGGAGCGGAGTATGCGCATGCACCAGGACGCCGAAGGAAGCAGCTATCTCACGGCCCTGACCGGGGGCCGGCTCGACCTCACGGCGTACGCCGCCCTGGTCGCCCAGCACGCCGCCATCTACCAGGCCCTCGAAGACCTCGCGGACCGGTTGAGCGGCGACCCCGTGGCCGGCCGGTTCGTCTTCCCGGACCTGCACCGGCGGACGGCGCTCGAGGCCGACCTGGCCTTCCTGCGCGCCCGCGGCGTCCCGATCCCGGAGCCGACCGCGGCGACCCGCGAGTACGCCGCCCGCCTGGCCGAGCTGGCCGAATGGCCGGCCGGATTCGTGGCCCACCACTACGTGCGCTACCTGGGCGACCTGTCCGGCGGACAGGCGATCGGGCGGCTGATCGCGACCGAATACGGATTGATCCCGGGCGGCGACGGCGTCCGCTTCTATGTGTTCGACAACGTGAAACCGAAGCCATTCAAGGACGCCTACCGGTTGCTGCTCGACGAGGCGCCGTTCGACGACGCCGAGCAGGAGCGCGTGCTGGAGGAGGTCCTGCTGGCCTACCGGTTCAACGTCGACGTCCTGGCCTCGCTGGCCGATCAGATCCTGCCGCACTACCCCCAGGTCGCCTCGTGACGCTGGACCTGTCCCGCACCTACCGGACGGCGATCCTCGTCGTCCTGCTGCTCATCGTCACCGTGGGGTGCGCCGGACCGGCCACCACCTCGGCCGCCGGGCAGACCACCACCGTCGAAGCCTGCCGCCCACCGGTCAAGGGTTTCGCGGTCACCACCGACGCCGACGGCAAACCGTTGCCCAAGGCAACGAGCACGGAACAGCCCGGCCCGGACCCGCAGACGCTGACCGGCCCGGCGACGGCGACGCTCACCGACCATGCGATCCACCCGGTGGTGGCGACATCCGAGCCGAAGCTGCCGGTCGACGTGAAGTCGTGTGACGGCAAGCAGGTACAGGTCAAGGACGTCAGCCGGATCATCGCCGTCGACCTCTACGGCACGCTGGCCGAGATCGTGTTCAGCCTCGGCCTCGGCGACAAGGTCGTCGGCCGGGACACCTCGACCGGGTTCCCCGAGGCGGCCAAGCTGCCGAAAGTGACGCCGTCCGCGCACGACCTGAACGCCGAGGCGATCCTGTCCCTCGACCCGACGGTGGTGCTGACCGACAAGAGCATCGGGCCGC
The DNA here is from genome assembly GCF_055584105.1 of Kribbella sp. NPDC104218. Classification (NCBI taxonomy): domain Bacteria; kingdom Bacillati; phylum Actinomycetota; class Actinomycetes; order Propionibacteriales; family Kribbellaceae; genus Kribbella; species Kribbella sp. NPDC104218. Next base: position 3,346,674 of record NZ_JBVJMQ010000001.1, on the reverse strand, counting down.
CCGAGGTGATCGAGCAGTTGCGGGCATCCGGCGTACCGGTCATCTTCTTCAGCGACGCGCGGACGATGGACGGGATGCCGAGCCAGATCCGCGCGGTCGCGGCGGCGCTCGGCGTGCCGGACCGCGGCGCGGAGCTGGTCAAGCGGACCGAGCAGGAGATCACGACGTCCCTCGCCCTCGCGCCAGCGTCCGGGAAACCGTTGCGGATGACGTTCCTGTACATCCGCGGGTCGGCCGGCGTGTACCTGATGAGCGGGCCGGGATCGGGTGCGGACGCGATGATCAAGGCGATCGGCGGGGTCGACACCGGGACCGACATCGGGCTGGACAAGACGTTCGTGCCGTTGACCAGCGAGGCGCTGATCCGGGCGCAACCCGAGGTGATCATCGTGATGACCGAGGGGCTGAAGTCGGTGAAGGGCGTCGACGGGCTGCTGAAACTGCCCGGGATCGGCCAGACGCCGGCCGGTCAGCGGCGGCGGATCATCGATATGAACGACACCGAGCTGCTCGGCTTCGGGCCGCGGACCGGACGGACGGTCGCCGCACTCGCCAAGGCGGTCTACACGCCTTGAGCCGGTTGCGATCGCTGGGCCTGGTCGGGTTCCTGGTCGTCGCGCTGGTGGTCCTGACGATCGTTGCCGCGGGCATCGGTCAGCTGCGGATCCCACCGGCCGAGATCGTCGGGTCGATCATGCACCGGCTCGGCCTCGACGTCGGGCCGATGCCGAGTCATCCCCAGGGTGACAACGCGTTGTGGAAGGTGCGGTTCCCGCGGGTGGCGCTCGCCGTCCTGGTCGGGGCTTCGCTGGCAACGGCCGGGGCGTTGATGCAGGGCGTGTTCGGGAACCCGCTGGCCGAGCCGTCGGTGGTCGGGGTGTCGTCAGGCGCGGCCGTCGGCGCGAGTCTGGTGATCGTGACCGGGGTGACCTTCCTCGGGAACTGGACGATCGCGGCGGCGGCCTTCGTGACCGGCCTGGGGACGACGTTACTCGTGCACTCGCTGTCGCGGGCCGGCGGCCGGACGGAGGTCGTCACGCTGGTGCTGACCGGGATCGCGGTCAACTCGCTGGCCTTCACGCTGATCTCGTTCGCGACGTTCATCGCGAACACGAGCGCGCGGGAGCAGCTCGTCTTCTGGCAGCTGGGCAGCCTGAACGGCGCGACCTGGCCGGCCGTGACCGCGGTGCTGCCGTTCACGGCAGTCGGCGTGGTCGCCTCGATCGTGCTCGCCCGGCGGCTCGATCTGCTGGCCCTCGGGGACCGCTCCGCGGCCCACCTCGGGGTGGACGTCGAACGGCTCCGGCTGACCGTGATCGTGGTCGTCGCGCTCCTGGTCGGGGCGGGCGTCGCGTTCGCCGGGATCATCGGTTTCGTGGGCCTCGTCGTCCCGCACCTGATCCGGATGATCGCCGGGCCCGGCCACCGGTTGTTGCTCCCGGCAAGTGCTTTGGGTGGCGCGGTACTGACCATCGTCGCCGATCTGCTGGCGCGGACGCTGATCCGGAACGCGGACCTGCCGATCGGCATGATCACCTCCCTCGTCGGCGCGCCGTTCTTCTTCTGGCTGCTTCGGCGTACTCGCACTCGGCAAGGAGGTTGGGGATGAGACGCCGCCTCCCGACGCGCTTGGACGCCGGGACGACGATCGCCGAAGTCCGCGACGTGTCGCTGCGGCTCGGTGGCGCCGTCATCCTGGACGGCGTCTCACTCGCCGTTCGCACCGGCGAAGTCCTCGCCCTCGTCGGCCCCAACGGCGCGGGGAAGTCGACCCTCCTCGGCGTCCTCTCCGGCGACCACACCCCCGACAGCGGCTCGGTGCACCTGGCCGGCGAACCCTTGTCGCACTGGTCCCCCGTCGAAACCGCCATGCGCCGAGCCGTCATGCTCCAGCAGTCCGCCATCTCCTTCCCCTTCTCCGTCGCCGACATCGTCGCGATGGGCCGCTCCCCCTGGCACAACACCCCCCGAGCCGCCCACGACGAAGACGCCATCCGCGCCGCCCTGCAAACCGCCGACATCACCCCCTTCACCGACCGGTCCTTCAACTCCCTCTCCGGCGGCGAACGCGCCCGAGTCTCCCTGGCCCGAGCCCTCGCCCAGCAAACCCAACTCCTCTTGCTGGACGAACCAACCGCAGCCCTCGACCTCCACCACCAAGAAGCAGTCCTCCAACTCGCCCGCGCGCAGGCCGCCGAGGCAGATGCGGTGGTGGTTGTGGTGCATGACTTGAACTTGGCAGCGGGGTATGCGGATCGGGTGGTGGTGCTGGACGGAGGGCGGGTGGTTGCTGAGGGCGAGCCTGGAGAGGTGTTGACGGCGGAGTTGCTCAGCGGGGTTTATCGGCATCCGGTGGAGGTTTGGGAGCATCCGGGGAGCGGCGGGCCGGTGATTCTGCCGCGGCGGTGATGATGGGGTCGGTCTCGTCGTCGAACTCGCCGATGACCTGTTCGAGCAGGTCTTCCAGGGCCACTACGCCCAGGGGGTCAGTGCCGGTGCAGACGACGGCGAGCTGGGAGCGGCGGTCGCGCATGGTGCGGATGGCGGTGGCGACCGGGGTGGTCGGCGAGAGGTTGAGCGGTGCGGTCATCAGCTCGGCGGCGCGGAGGGTCGTGCCCCCGGTGGTGGTGGCGCGGACGGCGTCGCGGACGTGGACGATGCCGCAGATGGTCGGGCCGGTGACGACGGCCAGGCGGGAGCGGCCCTCGCGGCGGCTGGTCAGCTCGACGTCGCGGGCGGACGCGTCGTAGGGGACGGTGACGAGCCGCTCGATCGGGGTCATCACTTGGGAGATCGTGATGTTCTGCAGGGCGAGCATCGCGGTGAGCAGGTCGTGCTCGGGCGCTTCGAGGGTGCCGTGCTCGCGGGAGGATTCGATCAACAGGCGCAGCTCGTCCGGCCCGTGGGCGCTGGCGAGCTCGTTCTGCGGGGTGACGCCGATCAGGCGCAGGCAGAGATTGGCGATCCCGTTCAGCGCCAGCAGCAGCGGACGAACGAGCGTCGTGAACCCGCGGAACGGCATCGCCAGCAGCTGCGCCGCACGCTCGGGGTTGCTGATCGCCCACGACTTCGGCGCCATCTCGCCGAGCAGCACATGCAGCAGACCGATCCCGCCGACGGCGATGATCAGCGCGATCACATGCCCGGCGCCCTCGGGGATATGCACGAGTTCGAACAACGGATGCAGCAGGTGCGCGATCGCCGGTTCGCTGAGCGAGCCGAGCCCGAGCGTGCACAACGTGATCCCGAGCTGCGCCCCCGCGAGCATCAGGGACAGGTCGCTGATCCCCGCGATCGCGGACCGCGCCGACCGGCTGCCGGCCGCCGCGGCCTCCTCCAGCCGATGCCGCTTCGACGCGACCAGCGCGAACTCGGCGGCCACGAAGAACCCGTTCGCCGCCAGCAATGCGACGGAGATGATCAGTGCCAGCGTCGTACTCATCCGACCCGCTCCATCACGACGAGGCCGGGAACCCGGCGTTCCAGCGTCTGGACGACGAGTTTCACGAACTCCGCCGGTACCGGACGTCCTTCGTGGTCGAGCCGCTGCGGCAGCTCGACGACCACCTCGTCACCGATCGCCGGGATCCGCCCGAGCCGCTCCATCACCAGCCCGGACACGGTCTCGTAGTCGTCACTGTCCGGCAGCGCGATCCCGGTCGACTCCTCCACCTCGTCGAGCCGCCACCGGGCTGGCAGCACCCACGACCCGTCACCGCCCTGAACGGGCGAGGTCTCGGGCAGGTCGTCCTCGTCCCGGATCGCCCCGACCAGCTCCTCGGCGATGTCCTCCAGCGTGACGATCCCGGCGAAACCGCCGTACTCGTCGACGACGATCGCCAGCTGCCGGTGCGCCGTCCGCAACCGCTCCAGGACGGCGGGCAACGCGAGCGTCTCCGGTACGACGACCGGCGGCGAAGCCAGCGACCCGACCGTCACCTGCAGCCGGTCGACCGGCTCGACGGCGACGACGTCCCCGACCGCGATCACCCCGACCACCTCGTCCACCGAGCCGGCGATCACCGGGAACCGGCTGTGACCGGTGTCCTGCAGCGCGACCACCTTGGTCAGCGGGTCGTCGCGGTGCACGGTGACGACGTCGACCCGCGGGACCATCGCCTCGTCCGCCGTCCGGCCGCGGAAGTCCAGCCCGCGGTCGAGCAGCCGCATGGTGTCCTCGTCGAGCAGGCCCTGCTCGTACGACGACACGATGATCCGGTCCAGCTCCTGGGCGGTGGCGCCCTGCGGCAGCTCCTCGACCGGCTCGATCCCGACCCGGCGCAGGATCCGGTTCGAGGCGGCGTCGAAGACGCGGATGATCGGACCGGCGACCGTCAGGTAGATCAGCGTCGAGCGCGACAACCGCAACGCGATCGCCTCAGCCTTCGCGATCGCCAGGTTCTTCGGCGCGAGCTCCCCGAGCACCATCTGGATGATCGTCGCCAGCAGCAGCGCGAGGACGACGGACAGCGACATACTCACCGCCGTCGGCACCCCGGCGGCGCCGAGGACGCCCTCCAGACCTTCACCCAGGTACGGCTCGGCGAAGTACCCGGCGAGCAGCGCGGTCACGGTGATCCCGACCTGCGAGCCGGACAGCACGAACGACAACCGCGCCGTCACCTTCAACGCCCGCTCGGCCGCCGCGCTGCCGCCGTCCGCCAGCGTCTGCAGCCGGCTCCGGTCCACCGCGACGTACGCGAACTCCTGCGACACGAAGTAGCCGGTGGCAACAGTCAGCAGCAGGACCACGCCCAGCCCGACCAGGATCAACATGCCCCAGACTTTATGGGATGCCGGGCTCGCGTCCGGTCAGGCGGTCGGCTCGAGGTCGGGTCGCATCCGGGCCAGGAGCTCGGCCAGCTCGGCCTCGGTGATCTCCGTGGCGAACAGGTGCCCGAACGTGGTCGCATCGGCCCAGAAGCAATGTGCTTCGACGAAACCCGGGCCCTGCAGTGACGCGCACCGGATCGTCTCGTTGCCACGACCGCCGGGGTGGTCGCTGACCCCGTTCAGAAGCTTGCCCTTCTTGCCCAGCGCCACGAAGGCGCGGTCGAAGGTGGCGCTCGGCTGCTGGTTGCCTTCGAGGCCGTAGAAGACCATCACACTCGCCTCCGGGCCGCGCACGCCCTTGTACTTCGGGTGCTCGTACGTGCCGTACTTCAACGAGCTGCCGTTCCGGAGTTGGCGTTGTGCGTCCGCTTCGACCGCCGGCGGGGTCGGCACCCGTGGGATGCCGCCGGCCACCTCGGGGATCGCGATCCGGCCGTCGAGCCGGACCTCGTAGTGGACGCCCATCGCGAGGATGCCCGCGATCAGGGCCGCGATGGCGAAGCCGCGCAGGGTCTGGGCGCGCTGCAGCTCAGGTGAGCTGACCGGCCGCGGCGGCCCGAACGGCGGCTGCTGCGGGCCGGCGAACTGCGGTTGGCCGAACGGGGGCTGCGGCGGACCGGCGTACTGCGGCGGCGGGCCGCCGAACTGGGGCTGGCCAACCGGGGGCTGGCTCATCGGGGGCTGGCCGAACTGGGGCTGGCCGAACGGCGGCTGGGCCGGGGGGACGCCGTACGGCTGCTGGGGCGGCGGGCCGAGGTGCGGGGGCTGCGGCGGCGGGAGTTGCGCGCGGGCCGCGGCGATCCGGCGATTGGTGAGCAGGATCCCGGCGACGCCGGCCAGCAAGAAGACCAGGCCGACGACGACCGTCACCGTCAGGGAGTTCGGCGGGCCGAATCGCAGTCCGTAGCTCGACAGTCCCAGCACGTGACACCCTCCCGGCAGCCCAGCCGGCGAGCTGCCGGTCGACTGCAGGGTAAGCCGTTTCCGGGGTCAGCTCCGGGGCTGTTCGACGGGGGTCGAAGCGGGTTCGTCGGACTCGTTCTGGACCTTCTTGAACTCCTTCATCGCCAGGGCCGCGTTGCGGGTCAGCTCGGGGAGTTTCTTTGCGCCGAAGAGGAGGACGACGACAGCCAGGATGACCAGCCATTCGCCGCCCGCCGGCAGTGCGAGGAGTGGTGACATACCGGCCACGCTAGGCCGGTTCGCGGACCGTAGGCTGGGCCATATGTCACGACTTCTGCCTGAGGTGTTCGCGGCGGCGGTGCGGCGCGACGGCGCGAGCCCGCTGCTGACGTACTACGACGACGCGACCGGTGAGCGGATCGAGCTGAGCGCGCTGACGACGGCGAACTGGGTGGCCAAGACGGCCAACCTGCTCGTCGACGAGTACGACCTGGAGGCCGGCGAGACGGTGGCGATCGGCCTGCCGCCGCACTGGCTCGGCGTGGTCTGGGCGCTCGCGACCTGGTCGGCCGGGGCGTCGCTGACCTCCGGGCCGGGCACGCTTGCGATCACCGGGCCGGACTTCGCCGTCCGGGGCGAGCGGGAGACGATCGCGTCCGCGCTGCTGCCGCTGGGCGGCCGCTTCCGGGAGCCGCTGCCGGACGGCGTGCACGACTACGGGGCCGAGGTCTACAACCACCCGGACGTGTTCGTCCCGTTCGACCCGCCGACGGCCGACTCCCCGGCGTACGACGAGCTGACGCATGCCGAGCTGATCGAGGCGGCGACGCCGTTCGCGGATCGCATCCTGACGACGCGCGATCTGACGACGCCCGACGGGCTCCGGGTCCTGATCGGGGCGATCACGGATGGCGGGTCGATCGTGTTGTGCCGCAATCTGGATCCCGCGAAGCTCGACCGCCGCGTAGCGGACGAGAAGATCGACCGAGTGTTGGAGGACTGACAGTGCAGCGGTTCGAGGGGCGGGTAGCGCTGGTCACAGCCGGCGCGCAAGGGATCGGCGCCGCGGTGGCGCGACGGATCGCGGCCGAGGGCGGGTCGGTCGTGGTGACCGATCTGCAGGAGGACAAGGTCAAGGAGATCGCGGCCGAGATCGGCGGTCTCGGGCTGCGGGTCGATGTCACACAGCGGCCGGACGTCGACGCGGCGGTCGCGGCGACCGTCGAGCGGTTCGGCCGGCTCGACGTCGTGGTGAACAACGCCGGCGGGTGCATCGTCACCTCCGTCCCCGAGGACACCACCGACGAGGACTGGCATCGCCAGCTCGACCTCACGCTGGTCGGCGCCGCGCGCTGTATCCAGGCCGCGCTCCCGCACCTGGTGGAGGCGCGCGGCAATGTCGTCACGATCAGCTCGGTGAACGCGATCGGCGCCTTCGGCAACCTCGAGTACGCCGCCGCGAAGGCCGGCCAGATCGCCATGACGACGAACTACGCGGCCCGGTACGGCGGCCTCGGCGTCCGCTTCAACGTCGTCGCGCCCGGGACGATCCGGACGCCGAACTGGGACAACCAGCTGGACACGCTGGAGAAGTTCAAGAAGCTCTACCCGCTCGGCCGGGTCGGCGAGCCCGAGGACGTCGCGGCCGCGGTCGCCTTCCTCGCCTCGGACGACGCCTCCTGGATCACCGGCCACACGCTGCCGGTCGAAGGCGGCGTCCTCACCGGGCCCGGTCTGCTCGACCTCACGCCGTCGGGGCCGTTCCGCAAGGAGTACTAGAAGTTGAACCAGTAGGCGACGCGCAGCGGCAGGCCTGAGACGGCGATCCCGAACCAGAACCCGCGCCTGACCAGGCAGCCGCCGCGATGCCCCCGGCGTCCTTGCACCACCAGCGCGCCGAGCACCAACCCCGCGAGAACACCGAGCACGGCCAGGCCGAACACGGTCCACCCGCCGATCACCGACCCGACGCCGAGCGCCAGCCAGAACAGCCCACCCACGAACGACGCCGGGCTGTAGGCGCTGTCCGGCGTACGCCACGGCTGCCGCACCTCCCGCCCGCACCCGCACCCCACCGGCGCCTGCTGTAGGTAGCTCATGGCCGGGACTTTAATGGAGGTGCGGATCGCCAGCGCTACACAATTGGCCGGCAGCTTGCCGTGTGAGCGGGGAAGCGCGGTCGGCGCGTCGATTGTGGAGCGTTAGCGGTTCGCGGGCCAGGCGGCCCAGGCGGAGGCGAACATCTCGTCGACGGTGTGGGTGTTCTGCCAGCCCAGGTCGCGAGTGGCCAGGTCGCCGTTGGCGACGACGCGGGAGGGGTCGCCGGGGCGGCGGGGGGTCTCGCCGGGCGTGAAGTCGATGCCGGTGACGCGGCGGGCGGCGTCCATGATCTGCCGGACGGACGTGCCGGTGCCGCTGCCGAGGTTGTAGACCGGCGCGAGTTTTGTGCCGCCGTCGAGGGCGCGGGCCGCGGCGACGTGTGCGCGGGCGAGGTCGGCGACGTGCACGTAGTCCTTGACCGACGTCCCGTCCGGGGTCGGGTGGTCGGTGCCGTAGATCTGCGGCGTCTTGCCCTGGCTGAGCAGGTTGCAGACGATCGGGAACAGGTTGTACGGACTGGCGTCGTACACCTCGGGGTCACCCGAGCCGACCACGTTGAAGTACCGCAACGACGTGTGGTGCAGCTCGGTCGCCGCGGCCTGGTCGCGCAGCAGCCACTCCCCGATCAGCTTCGTCTCCCCGTACGGCGACTCCGGCGCCGGCGTGGTCTCCTCCGTCACCACCTCGTCCGTCGGCGTCCCGTAGACACCGGCACTCGACGAGAACACCAGATTCCGCACGCCCTCCGCGTCCATCGCCGCCAGCAACGAAACCATCGCCGACACGTTCTGCGTATAGGTGTGCAACGGCTTCTCCACCGACACCCCGGCGTACTTGTACCCCGCCAGGTGCACCACCCCACTCACCCCCGCCAGCGCCCCCCGCACGGCGTCCCCATCCAGCAGATTCGCCTGCACGAACGGCACCCCGCCCGGCACGAACTCCGCCTTCCCACTCGACAGATCATCGACCACCACCACATCGATGCCATCAGCAAGAAACGCCCGCACCACATGCGCCCCGATATACCCAGCCCCACCACTAACCAGCCATGTCATACCCAAATCCTCGCACCCCACCACCCCAAACCCCCCAGAACGGGCCGAACCCGTACCAGGGGGTCTGGGGGTCGATCAGCCGACCGCGGCTCGCACCTTGGGGGTGAGGAGGAAGGCGCCGATGTAGAGGAGGGCGGCGATGATGAGGAGGCCGTCGAAGCCGATCAGCAGGGCGCCGTATTCGAGGCAGCCGCCGAGCATGGCGCCGAGGAGGTTGGCGCCGAAGGAGGCGGTGCCGTCGGCGGTGTCGGTGAAGCGTTTGGCGAAGATGACGTTGGCGGCGAAGATCGGGGTGAAGGCGATCAGGACGGCGACGACGGCGCGGAGGCCGACGGGCATCGAGAGCAGCCAGTTGTCGGGGAAGATCCAGGACAGCAGCAGGCCGCCGAACAGGATCGCGTACATCACCTTCATTGGTGGGGTCTTGAAGCGTCTGGTGACTTCGACGGCGGCCAGGACGGCGACCAGGACGCCGGCGAAGACGATCGCGTTCACGACCCACGTCGTCCCGAAGAGCAGGGCGAAACCGGTGATGCTCTTGGTCTCCAGCAACATGAAGCCGGCGCCGAGCAGGAACAGGTCGGCGTACGGGCGCATCCGCTTGTACGACGAGCCGCCGCCGCCGATGCCGACGCCGATCACGCCCGCGACGAGGATCAGGCCGATCGTGATCAGGTAGAGCGACGGGATCCGGTCGGTGAACAGGTAGAGGAACGGCCGGTTGTCGGTGGCCGGCGGCGGGGTGGTGGACGTCGTCCCGGCCCAGGCGGCGCCGCAGTTCTGGTCGGCCTCGGTCAGGCCGACGGTGACGACGGCCTGCTGCAGGTCGTCGCCGACCTTGTCCACACAGGGTTTGTGGCCGAAGGCCTGCTCGGCGGTCGAGGCGAGCCGGTCGATCAGCCAGGTCTCGCGGTAGTAGTTGTACATCGCGAACGCGCCACCCGGGGCCAGGTGGTCGCGCGCGGACTCGAACGCCTGCTGCGTGAATAGGTAGCTCTCCAGCCGCAGCGAGCTCGCGCCGTTCACCAGCGTCAGCGAGTCCGGCAGGGCGAGCAGGATCAGGTCGTACTTCTTGTCGGACCGGGACAGGAACGCGCGCCCGTCGTCGATATGCGACGAGACCCGCGGGTCCTGGTACGGCTTGTCCGGGTGCAGCGCCTTGCCGATATCGCGGATCCGCGGGTCGATCTCGACCGCGTCCACGTGCTCGGCGCCCTTCTTCAGCGCGATCGCGACATCCGAACCGGAGCCGGCGCCGATGATCAGCACGTTCTTCGGCGCCTTACCGGCGTTCGCCCGCTCGTACGGCAGGCCGTACTGCGGCTCCCACTGCAGCCGGAAGTCGGCCGGGATCGCCTGCTGATGCGGTACGCCGTTCACCGTGATCGTCAGCAGCGGCACCTCTTTGTGGACCTCGGACTTGGTCTGCACCTTGTAGTACGGCGACCAGCTGTTCTCCGACTTGGTCGACTCGTTCACCAGGACGCCGACCATCGCCAGCAACGGGACCAGCACCAGCGCCGCGGTCACCACCGTCGCGACCATCGACTGCACCGGTACGCCGGCGCCCCGCGACCGCGGAATCATCAACGCGGCGAAGACGATCGTGACGATCAGCCCCCACCAGACCGGCGGCGCGCCCAGGAACGACAGCACGGTGAAGCTGACGATGCCGAGCAGCGACCCGATCAGATCGAACCGGTACGCCGTCAGCCGCGGCAGCTCGGTGAAGCACCGACCGACCAGCTCGGCCGGACCGGCGAGGACGACGGCCGCCGCGATGAAGATGATCGGCAGGATCAGCCAGACCGGCGGCCCGGTCGTACTCAGACTGGTGAAGTACACGACATCGGACGACGAGCCGCGGTCGACGGTGACGGGTTTCCACGCGATCACCAGCACGAGCAGGCCGAGCATCACCGGCGAGTAGTACGGCAGGCGCTTGGCCTTACCGGCGCGCAGGATGCCGATACCGATGCCCAGGAACGACCCGAGCAGCACGAAGTTCGAGAAGTAACTGAGATGGACGACGTTCGATCCGGTCCAGCGGATCAGCGCGAGCTCGGTGAACAGCATCAGCGCACTGGCTGCCACGAGTCGGGTGCGGACCCCGAAGGGACTGGGCCAATTGCTCGTCGTCACCGGTGCGGTGGAGGAGTCGACTGCCATGCGGCGCGACGTTACCTCAATCACAGTGCTCTACGTCACTCACACTCCATGGGTCGGCCGCGCGCAATGACGGCCGACCCCGGAGAGTGACCAGCTACTTCGCGAGCTGGCACCCGGCCTTGTTGAGATCGATCGTCCGGGACGCCGTCAGACAGCTGTAGAACCAGAAGGTCTGCTGTCCGTACGCCGCACCCCGATCGACCGTGATGTTGCCGTTCGCGTCGACCTCACACGGGTTGTTCAGCGTGCAGCGGCCGCCGTCCTCGTTCCCGGTGTTGTTGACGCCGATCACCTCACCGGTGCTGGTGCTGACGATCGGGGAGCCCGACGTCCCGCCGATGGTCTCGCACCCCGGCTGGCGGTACTTGATCGAGTTCTTCATCACCCAGCCGGCCTCGCGCAGCTCGGGAATGGTGGCCTGGACCGAGCAGGTGTAGATCCGCTCCCAGTAGCCGGAGATGACGGCCATCCCGGCGCCGTTCGCGGGCGCGGACTTGGCCAGCGTCAGCGGGTTGACGCCCGGCAGCCGCGACTGGATCGCCGCGTACGTCTCGGTCAACCGATACAGCGCGACGTCGGTCTTGGTCATCGTCGCGTACAGCACGCGGTTCGCGCGAACGGTACCCGCACGGGTCGGTTGCGTCGCGGACTTGTACAGCCTGAAGGTCCGGCTGGACGCCTGGTTCACGATCACCCGGTTCGGCGCCGGCATCCCGCTCTCCAGGCAGTGACCGTTGGTGAGAATCAGCGCCGGGTCGGTGGGCTGCGACTCGGCGAAGCGGACCAGCGAACCCGAGCAGTTACTGAGACCGGCGATGCCGGTGTAGTCCGCGCCCGGGGCCTGGACGGCGGCCGGGGCGGTCGTGGACGCCGGCGCTGCCTGGGCGGTGCTCAGGCCGGTGAGCCCGACGGTGGCCACCGTGACGGCAGCCAGAAGGGGACGAAACAGTTTCATGGGGCGGTTCCTCACTGTTTGCGGTGTGCAGAACAGATAACCGATCGGTAGCGCACAGCACCATCACAACCGTGTGAAACCAGGCGACCACAGGGTGTATGCAGGGGTTTTCCTGCACTGAGTGGCCGCCCTGCTACGCTTCGTCTTCGGCTCGAACCATCGCGGCCTCCGGCACGTCGTACCTCCTGACGGTGGGAGCGACACGGTACGGTCGGCAGAGCCCGCCCGAGCCGAGAACGGAAGGACCTCATGCCGCAGGAGAAAGCAGACCTGCGCAACCTCAGCGAGCCGGTGCGGTTCAAGCGGGCCCTGGCGCTGGTGTTGATGACCCTGGTGCTGCCCGGGTCCGCGCAGATCGTGGCGGGTAGTAAACGTGCCGGGCGATACGCCTGGCGAATCGTCGCCGGATTGCTGGCGATCGTGATCTTCCTGGTGCTGCTGGGCCTGATCTGGCGCTCCGGCACCATCAACCTTCTGGCCCGGCCGGGCACGCTGCGCGTCGTCCAGATCCTGCTGATCCTGCTGGCGATCGGGTGGGCCGCGTTGTTCGTCGACGCCTACCGGCTCGGCCAGCCGCTGACGCTGGAGCGCAACCACCGGCTGACCACCAGCATCCTGGACGCCGTCCTGGTGTTCGTCGTGGCCGGCGCGCTGATCTGGGCCAGCTCGTTCGTGAACACCCAGCGTGACTTCGTCGCCAGCGTCTTCGGCAACGGCCAGAAGTCCAAGGCCGAGCACGGCCGCTACAACGTGCTGCTGATGGGCGGCGACTCCGGCGCGGACCGGATCGGCACCCGGCCGGACAGCATGACGGTGGCCAGTATCGACGCCGACACCGGCCGGACGGTCCTGATCGGCCTGCCGCGGAACCTGGCCCGGGTCCCGTTCCCGGCCGGAACCGCGATGAACAAGGAGTTCCCGGACGGCTTCCGGTGGAACAAGTGCGCGGCCGAGTGCCTGCTGAACGCCGTCTACACGTACGCCGTCAATCACAAGGACCTCTTCCCCGGCGACCCGAACCCGGGTGAGACCGCGACCAAGCAGGCCGTCGAGGCGACCACCGGGCTGAAGATCAACTACTACGTGCTGATCGACCTGGCCGGGTTCCGCGACCTGCTGAACGCCGTCGGCGGGATCACCCTGGACATCGGCAAACGGGTCCCGATCGGCGGCGGCAGCTCGCCGATCAAGGGTTACATCGAGGCCGGGAAGAACCAGCACCTGGACGGTTATCACGCGCTGTGGTTCGCCCGGTCGCGCGCCGAGTCCTCGGACTACGAGCGGATGACTCGGCAGAAGTGCGTGATGTCTGCGATGCTGAACCAGCTGTCCCCGCAGACGGTGCTGACCAAGTTCCAGGGCATCGCGGCGGCCAGTAAACAAGTGGTCAAGACCAGCATTCCGGCCGGTGAGCTCGGTACCTTCACCGACCTCGCGCTGGACGCGAAGAAGCTGCCGGTGTCAAGCTTCTCCGCGGTCCCGCCGTTGATCCACACCGGCAAGCCGGACTTCGAGCTGATCCGCTCCAAGGTGGCCGACGCGATCCGGAAATCGGAAGCGCTGGACAAGGCCGCCGAGGAGGGGGACGGTAAGAAGTCCGAGGCACCGCAGAGCACCGCCACCACCAAGAAACCGAGTACGTCGACCTCGAAGAAGCCGACGGGCTCACCGACCAAACCCGCCAACGACGTCGACGACGTCGCTTCGATCTGTAAGGCCTGACCTGATATGCCGTTGTCCCACTGGCCGCCCGTGTCCGTCGTGATGCCCGTGCTGAACGAGGAGCGCCACCTCGAGGAGGCGGTCGGCCGCGTTCTCGAGCAGAACTACCCCGGTGAGCTCGAAGTCGTGCTGGCCATCGGGCCGAGCAAGGACCGCACCCACGAGATCGCCGGGAAGCTCGCCGACCGCGACCCGCGGATCAGCATCGTGGACAACCCGACCGGGAAGACGCCGGCCGCGCTGAACGTCGGGATCGCGCACGCGCGGCACGACATCCTGGTCCGGGTGGACGGCCACGGCGCGCTCACCGACGGGTACATCACCCGCGCGGTCGAGGTCCTGGACGAGAGCGGCGCGGACAACGTCGGCGGCGTGATGGCCGCCGAGGGCCGGACGCCGACCGAAATGGCGGTCGCGTGCGCGTACCGGTCCCGGCTCGGGCTGGGCGCGTCGACGTTCCACCAGGGCGGTAAGGCCGGACCGGCCGACACGGTCTACCTCGGCGTCTTCCGGCGGGCGGCGCTGGAGCGGGTCGGCGGGTTCGACGAGACCATGCACCGCGCCCAGGACTGGGAGCTGAACTACCGGATCCGCAAGACCGGCGGCCTGATCTGGTTCAGCCCGGACCTGTCGGTGACGTACCGGCCGCGCTCCTCGCTGTCGGCGGTCGCCAAGCAGTTCTTCCACACCGGGCAGTGGCGGCGTGAGGTCGTCCGCCGGCACCCGGAGACCGCGAACAAGCGCTACCTGGCGCCGCCGCTGGCCGTGATCGCGATCGCGCTCGGCACGCTGCTCGGCATCGTCGGGCTGATCACCGGGATCACCTGGCTCGACCTGGGCTTCCTGGCGCCGGTCGGGTACGGCGTCCTGATCCTGTTCGGCTCGGTCTTCGAAGGCCGCTACCTGCCGTGGAAGGCGCTGGCCCGGATGCCGATGATCGTGATGACCATGCACATGTCGTGGGGGCTCGGCTTCCTCGTCGGTCTGCGCGAGCAGCCCCGCACGGTCTAGGGCTCGATCAGGCGGTCTCGCAGCCGATCCAGGTCGGCGTCGGTGAGACCGCCGTGGCGCAGGTAGGCCGCGGCGCCGCCGTACACGTCGTCCACGTGCCGCAGGATCGCGACGATCGACTCGGCGCGGGTGTCGCGGAACTCGATCATCTCCGGATGTTTGGCGGTGTCGGGCTCCGCGGCCAGCTGCTCCTCCAGCCAGGGCTGGAGCCGGCTCTGCGTCAGGAAGTAGTCGGCGACGATCTCGTCGTCCGGTACGCCGGCCACCCGCAACGCCAGCGCGACCACCATCCCCGTCCGGTCCTTGCCGCCGTGGCAGTGCACGACGACCGCGCCGTCCTCCTCGTCCGCCACCGCCTTGACCGCCGCGGCGAACAGCTCCGGACGCCGATCCAGCATCCACGTGCACGCGGCGATGATCGTCGGCTGCCCGTGTTGCGGATCCGCCGGATCCGCGACCCGCTGTCGCACGGCCAGCGCCGTCCCGGTGAACGGCGTCGGCGCCAACTCGACTTCCCCGTCACTGCGCAGATCCAGAATCCGCCCGACGCCCGCCTTGCCCAGCGCCTCGACCCCCGCGGCGGTCAAGTACTGCAAACTCTCCGAGCGAATGAGCACGCCGGGCCGAATCCGCCGTCCGTCTCCGGTCGGCAAACCACCCACATCGCGTACGTTCCGGCACCCGGGCCAGTCGAGATCCATTCCCCCATCCAAACAGACCCGAGCGGACCGATCAGCGGTCCTGCGGGCGGTCCGGGTTCGAGCCGGGGACGTACGGCGGGGGCGCGGGGAAGGTCTGGTTGACCGGCGGGGCCGGGCTGCCAGGGGGCGGCGCGTAGCCCGGCACGCGACCGACAGGCGCGCGACGGCTTCTGATCATGCCGATGGTGAACAGGATCGCGCCGATGGCCCCGAACACCAGGAACGAGCCGATCGCCCCGAAGATCGACAGGACGAACGACGTCACGGTGCTCCGCGGGCCGATGCCGTACTCCGCGCCGTCCACCTCGTCCGTGCACTCGACGGCGTAGTCGCCCGCGGGGACCGGCTCGGCCGACCGGGCGACGACGTACCAGCTGTCGCCGTTGACGGTGATCTGCTCCGTGCCGCGCGGGTCGACCAGCGGGATGTCGTTGCCCTGGGCGTCTTTGACGCCGCACGGCTCACCCTCGACCGGGATCGAGGCCCAGATCGTCAGGCCTTTCTCGCTCAGCGTCACGGTGCCCTGCGCGGGCTGCGGCGTGGCGGGCGCGGACGCGACGATCCGCACGACGAAGAACGCCGTGAGCGCCAGGCCTGCCAACCAGCAGGCGATACCGATCCAGACCAGTCGTCGACGCGGCGCAGCAGGGGCGGAGTAGCTGCTCATGGCGCCACCGTAGCCGGATTACTCAACCCCGAGTAGACGCAGTCCAGCAGCTGTTGCGGCGGCCGCGACCACCACGACGATGAACGGCGCCTTGCGCCAGGCGAGGACGCCGCCGACCAGAACGCCGGCCGGTCGGGCGACCCCGGCCGGGCCGTGGCCCTCGGTCAGTGCGGCGGTCGCGACCACCGCGGCGAGCAGGACGACGGCCGCCGCGGCGAGCATGCGCTGGACGCGCTCCGACAGCTCGAACCGGCTGCTGATCGCCGGGCCCGCGATCCGGAGCGTAAAGGTGCCGATAGCAAGGATCCCGATCGCGGCGAGGAGCAGCGGGGTGTTGGTCATCGGGTCGCCTCCACGAGTTTCGGACTGCGGTAGAACGCCAGCCCCAGCAGGGCGCACAGCACCGGGACGCCGGCCGGCAGGACCGGCGTCGTCGCGAGTGCGATCACCACTCCGACGAGTACCGCCGTCCGGGTGGACTTGTCGCGGAGGGCGGGCAGGACGAGGGCGAGCAGGACGGCGGGGAAGGCCGCGTCGAGGCCGAAGGCGTCGGTGTCGGTGATCACCGAGCCGGCCGCGGCGCCGATCAGGACGCCGAGGTTCCAGCAGACGAAGATGCCGATCCCGCAGGCCCAGTAGGCCGCGCGCCGCCGGCGCGGGTCGTCCTGGCCGATCGCGAACGCGACGTTCTCGTCGGTCATCACGTGGCTGCCCAGCCAGCGGCGCCAGCCGGTCCCGACGGCGTCGCTGACCGCCAGGCCGAACGCGACGTGCCGGGTGTTCACGAGCAGGCCGGCGATCGTCGCGGCGATCGGGCTGCCGCCGGCCGCCACGATCCCGACGAACAGGAACTGCGACGCGCCGGCGAAGACCACGACCGACAACACCACCGGCACCCACCAGGCCAGCCCGCTGCCGACGCTGATCGCGCCGTACGAGACCGCGACCACGCCGTCCGCAAGACAGACCAGGGCGATGTCGCGGGCGAGCCGCCGGTCGAGTGTTCGCCAGATCGAACGCATGGCCATTATGATGAACACGTCAGCTTTCGTTCGTCAAGCCGAACGCCTAGACCGATGGAGCGAACACCGATGGATACCAAGGCGCCACTGGACGTGATCGCCGCCTCGCTACGCCGGCACCGCGCCCGCGCCGGTCTCTCGCTCAGCGAGGCGGCCAAACGCGCGGGGGTCGCGAAGTCGACGCTCTCCCAGCTCGAGTCCGGCACCGGTAACCCCAGCGTCGAGACCCTGTGGGCCCTCGCCGTCGCCCTCGACACGCCCTTCGCCGCGCTCCTCGACCCGCCCCGCCCGCAGGTCCAGCTCATCCGCGCCGGCGAGGGCCCGGTCATCTACTCCGAGAACCCCGAGTACAGCGCTACCCTGGTCGCCTCCTCCCCGCCCTACGCCCGCCGCGACATCTACCGCATCGCCGTCAACCCAGGCCCCGGCCGCCGCTCGGACCCCCACATGCCCGGCGTCGTCGAACACGTCCTCCTCGGCACCGGCCGAGCCCTCGTAGGCCCCGCCGACAACCCCGTAGAACTCCACCCCGGCGACTACCTCGCCTACCCCGGCGACCTCCCCCACATCTTCCAAGCCCTAACCCCCAACACCCTCGCCACCCTAATCTCCGAACACCCCTGACCCACCCCCCACGCCCACGAGCTTGCGGCAACCCCCATCTCGGCGCCCCGACCACTCACCCCAGACAAACGACCAGCACCGCCCGGGCAACCCGAGGACGGCGAACGGCAAGCGCCCGGAACCTGGTGGTTCCGGGCGCTTCGGGGTTGGGGTTCTAGATTTTGCGGCCGACGGCGCCGACGATGCACTCTTCGACCTGGTTGAGCGGTTTGATGCGGGGGCCGTCCGGCCACCAGTCGTCGCAGAGGACGAGGCCGGGGTTGACGAGCTCCTGGCCGGGGAAGAACTCCATCAGCTCCGCGCGGGTGCGGAATCGGCCACTGCCCATCGGGCTGTGGATGAACTTGTCTTCCATCTTCTGGGCGACCGCCGTGTGCTCCGGCGTCTCCGGGTCGAAGAAGTGCGAGATCACCGTGTACGACCCGGGCACCACCGCGTCGACGTACTCCTGCATGATCTGCGCGCCCTCGGAACCGATGTAGTGGTGCAGCGTGCCGGCCTGCATCACGGCGATCGGCTGGGTGAAGTCGAGGAAGTCCTGCTCCTTGACCACCTTCAGGACCGCTTCGGGCTCGAAGATGTCGGCCGCGATGAAGAGCGTGTTCTCGTTCTCCTCGAGCAGCGCGCGGCCGTGCGCGAGCACCACCGGGTCGTTGTCGATGTAGAGCACCTTGGCATCGGGCTGGATCCGCTGCACGACCTGGTGGGTGTTCTCGGCGGTCGGCAACCCGGATCCGCAGTCGAGGTACTGCGTGATCCCCGCCTGGCCCGCGAGGAACCGGCAGGCGCGGATCAGGAAGTTCCGGTTCGACCAGGCCAGGTCCTGGGCCTGCGGCGCGGCCGCCTGAACGCCGCGGAGTACCTCGCGGTCGACCTCGAAGTTGTCCTTGCCGCCCAAGAAGGCGTCGTACACCCGGGCGATACTGGCCCTGGTGGTATCCACCCCGACCGGAACCGAACTGGGAGCCTTGCTGGTGTCTGGCATGTGCTGAACCTCGTGAATGTCGGGAAGTCTGTGAGGAGACTCTACTGACAGTAAGGCTCCCTGAACACGTCGTGTACGCGGGTCGGGGGTAGACGCGGTTACATTCGGTTGTGAAATGATCGCTGCGCTAGTGCAGACCGGGAGGGACAGGCGTGACGGAAGCGGCGTACGGCGGGCCGACCGCCCTGCGCATCATGCTGGGCGCCCACCTGCGCCGGCTCCGCGAGGAGGCCGGGATCAGCCGGACGGACGCCGGCTGGGCGATCCGCGGCTCGGAGTCCAAGATCAGCCGGCTCGAGCTCGGCCGGGTCGGCTTCAAGGTCCGCGACGTCGAGGATCTGCTCACGCTCTACAAACTCGAGGACGACGTCGAGCGCGACCGGCTGCTGACGCTGGCCCGCGAGGCCAACAACCCCGGCTGGTGGCAGCGCTACGACGACCTCACGCCGAGCTGGTTCAACTCCTACATCGGCCTCGAGATGGCTGCGGACCTGATCCGCACCTTCGAGCTCCAGTTCGTCCCCGGCCTGCTCCAGACGCCGGACTACGCCCGCGCCGTGGTCGCGCTCGGCCGGCTGGACGAGCCGCTCCCGCGCGCCGAGCAGGATCGCCTGATCACCTTGCGGATGCGCCGCCAGGATGTGCTGACGCGGCAGCGGCCGGCGCGGCTGTGGGCCGTCATCGACGAGGCCGTGCTGCACCGCCCGATCGGCAGCAAGACGATCCTGCGCAACCAGCTCGAGTACCTGATCGAGGCGTCCCGGCGGCACAACGTGACGCTGCAGGTCATCCCGTTCGGCACCGGCGGTTACACCGCGACCGGCGGCTCGTTCACGCTGCTGCGATTCAACGCCACCGACCTGCCCGACATCGTCTACATCGAGCACCTGACCAGCGCCGTCTACCTGGACAAACGCGAGGACCTCGACACGTACGTCGTCACGATGGACGCCCTGTCCATCGCCGCCGCCCAGCCGCGCGACACCGAGCGCCTCATCCGCGCCGCGATCGACAAGCTCTGAGCGACAAGCTCTAAGCAGCCGGCTCCCGGCGGACGGCGCCCGGCCCCGGCCGGATCGCCACCTCGCGCGGAGCCGGCTCGTGCCCGGCCTCGCACTGCAGCACCACCTGCACCTGACCGCCGCACTCACGATGCCGCGCCTCGATCGGCGGGCCGGCGTCGACGGCGACGTACTGATCACCCCACTGCATCAGCGCGACGAGCACCGGGTACAGCGCCAGCCCCGCCTCGGTGAGCCGATACTCCGACCGCTCCCGCTGCCCGGGCACCCGATACGGATGCCGGCGGATGACGCCGCGCTCGATCAGCCCGGCCAGCCGATCCGTCAGCACCTGCCGCGGGATCCCGGCCCGAGCCCGGATGTCCTCGAACTTGCGGACGCCGACGAACAGCTCCCGCAAGACGTGGAACGTCCACTTGTCGCCGAGGATCTCCATCGTCCGCGAGATCGTGCAGTTCTCGGTCGACCAGCTCATCGCCTCCGGTTCCGCCATACCCATCACGATAAGTCTCCTTGACAGACTCAGCAAACCCCAGCCAAGCTGAATCCGTGAATCAGACTCAGGTAGCTGCCCCTGCCGTCACCATCCGCCCCGCCGCCGAGTCCGACGTCCAGCTCCTCTCCCAGCTCCTCACCGGCCTCTCCGACGCCAGCCGCCACCACCGCTTCCAGACCGCCATCGGCGCCCCGCCCCGCCGCACCCTGCTCAACCACCTCCTGCACCCCAACGGCGCCGCCTGGCTGGCGACCCGAGCCGCCCGTCCCGCAGCCCACGCCATGTGGGCCTGGGCAACCCCCGCGTCCCTTCCCACGCAGGCAGCGCCGAGCGCCGGCGCCTCCTCTGCGCAGCCGGGCCAGATTCGGATTGCTGAGCTGGCGGCGGTGGTTGCTGACGAAGAGCAGGGGCGGGGGTTAGGCGTGCGAATGTTGGCGACCGCCGCGGCGGATGCGGTCGCTGCGGGGGCTACGCATTTTCTGTTGGTGGTTGGCGCTTCCAATGAGCGGAGTCTGCAAATGGTGCGGCGGCGCTGGCCGGAGGCGGTGGTTGAGCGGGATGGGAGCCTGCTCAGTTTCGTGGTGCCAGCCAGGCAAGCTGCAGAGCCTCGATCAGCAGCTCGGCCGCGGGAGCTGTGTCGTACGACGGGTCGCTGAGCGACTCCTGGACGATCGCGTCGATACCGCCGCCGATAACGAGGGCCGCCGTCCGAAGATCCACCTCCGCGACGAGGCCGTGAGCCGCGCGGGCGGCGCGCAGGAGCTCGGCGAGCGGGGACCAGCGAGCGACGCGCTGCTCGAGGAGCTGCTCCGGGGGGACGACGTTCGTCATCGCCTCGATGATCATCCGGGTGTGCCGCGGATGCTCGCGCAGGTGGCCGATCATCGAGCGGACGTACGCCGCGGGCGCGTCGGCGGGCCCGGCCGCGTCGACCGCCGTCCCTACCGTGGTGACGAGGGCGGACAGGACCTGCGCGTGCGCCGCCTCGACCAGCGCGTTCTTCGAGGCGAAGTGGTAGATGACCGCGGCCTTGGTGATCCCCGCGGCGGCGGCGATCCGCGCCAGCGAGGTGGCCGGGTAGCCGTGCTCGGCCACCTGTTCGATCGTGACGTCGATCAGCTGGGCCCGCCGGGCCTGCTCGGTGAAGGTCCGTTCGCGCATGACCTCCAACTTACCGTATGGTTAAAGCACTTACCACTTGGTTAGGGAGTCGTCATGACGAAGAAACCCCGGCGCCGCCGCCGCCTGCTGATCGCCTTGGGCGTGGTCGCCGCGATCGTCGTCGGGTTCGCTCTGGTGCTGCGTTCGCCGTCCCCTGTCGGGCACTGGAACAGCGCCGCCGGCTACCAGGACTACGTCGCGAAGTACGACCTCGCGATGCGGGACCTGCCGAAACCCGCCGCGACCCTCGACATCCGGACGGACTACGGCCTGGTCCGCGCGTACCGGTTCACCGGCGCCCAACCGAAGGCGCGCCCGCTGGTCCTGCTCCCCGGCACGTCGTCCGGGACGCCGGTCTGGGCGGACAACCTGCCGTCGCTGCTGGAGCGCGGCGACGTCTACGCGATCGACCTGCTCGGTGAGCCCGGGATGAGCATCCAGAACCGGCCGATCACGACGTCCGAGGAGAAGGCGGCCTGGATCGACCAGACCCTGGCCGCGCTGCCCGGCGACAAGTTCCACGTCCTCGGCCTGTCGATCGGCGGCTGGACCGCGATGAACCTCGCCGTCCACCGGCCGGCCCATGTCGCGACCGTCACCACGCTCGACGGAGTGAGCATCTTCGACTCGATCCCGGTCGAGACCGCCATCCGCTCGCTGCCGGCCGCGGTGAAGTGGCTGCCGCGGTCGTGGCGGGACAGCTTCAACTCCTACACCGCCGGCGGCGCCCCGGTCGAGCAGGTCCCGGTCGCGGAGATGATCGAGTCCGGCATGAAGAACTACACGATGCACCAGCCGCAACCGCAGCGCATCACCGAGGACCAGCTCAAGGCCCTGAAGGTCCCGGCCCTCGCGATCATCGCCGGTAAATCCGTCATGCACGACCCGGCCAAGGCCCGCGCCACCGCCGATCGCGCCCTGCCGGCCAAGACGGTGAAGTTCTATCCGGAGGCCTCGCACGCCATCAACGGCGAGTACCCGAAGGAGATCGCCGCCGATATCACCGCCTTCACCGCCGCCCACCCCTGATCGACAGGCCGAACGGTCGGAAGAATTGGCGGATATCGGCGACCAGTAGGTCGGGCGCCTCCAGGGCGGCGAAGTGGCCACCGCGGGTGAACTCCGACCAGTGGGTGATCCGGTGCTGGCGGTCGAGCACCCGGCGGATCGCCGGGTCGGTCGGGAAGACAGCGACCCCGGTGGGCACGGCCGATTTTGGGTACGCCGGTTCGGCGCGGCCTTCGTAGTACAGGTTGGCGGACGTCGCGCTCGTGTTGGTGAACCAGTAGATACTCGCGTCGACCAACAGGTGCTCGACGTCGACCGCATCCTCGGGCAACGGCCGCGCCGGATCGGTCCACTCCCAGAACTTCTCCGCGATCCAGGCCAACTGCCCGACCGGTGAGTCGCTGAGCCCGAACGACACCGTCTGCGGCCGGGTGCCCTGGAGTTCGGCGTACCCGGTCCCGACCGCGCGCAACCGCTCGGCCGCCGCGAGCCTGGCCCGCTCGACCTCGGTCAGCTGCGGCAGATCAGCGGCGAGTACGTCGGGGAACGCGAGGCCGCCATTGATGTGGACGCCGACCACGTGCTCCGGATCGACGACTCCGAGCAAGGGCGACACGACCGATCCGGTGTCACCGCCCTGAGCGCCGTACCGCTCGTACCCCAAAGACGCCATCAGCGTGGCCCAAGCGCGAGCGATCCGCTGATGATCCCAACCCGATTCGAGCGGGACGGAGAAGCCATGGCCGGGTACGGAGGGCGCGACGACGTGGAACGCCTGGCGCGGATCGTCGCCGTACGCCGCCGGGTCGGTCAACGGCCCGAGCACCGGGAGGAACTCCGCGATCGAGCCGGGCCAGCCGTGCGTGAGGATCAACGGCAACGCGTCCGGCTCCGGCGATCGGACGTGCAGGAAGTGGATGGTCTGGTCGTCGATCCGGGTCGTGAACTGCGGGTACTCGTTCAGCCGCGCCTCCCATCGCCGCCAGTCGAACTCCAGCCACCGCTCGGCGAGCGACCGCAGGTAGTCGACCGGGACGCCGCGCGACCACCCGTCGCCAGGCAGCTGCCGCGGCCAGCGGGCTCGACGAATTCGGTCGTGCAGGTCGTCGAGCACGCTGTCCGGTATGGCGATCCTGAACTCGTCCATGGACCGAACCTACGTCGCCGGGCGGGGCGGCCCCGGCGATTCGGCCGCTAGTCCTCGACGACGATGGCGAGCGCCGGGCAGACCGCGGCGGCCTGGTGGACGTCGGCGTTGAGGTCCTCGGACGGGTTGTCGGTGAGCAGGACGACGATGCCGTCCTCGTCGCGCTGGTCGAAGACGGTCTCGGCCGCGGTGACGCATTGGCCGGAGGCGACGCACTTGTCCTGGTCGACGATGATCTTCATGGGATTCTCGATTCTGTTCGCGGGGGTTACCAGGTGACGGGGAGCGCGTAGACGCCGTACACGCCGCCGTCGTGTTTGAAGGGGATCTCGGTCAGTTCCGCCGCGCGCCGGAGCGTCGGAATCCGCCGGTAGAGGGAGCCGTAAACGACCTGCAGCTCGAGCCGCGCCAATGGTTGCCCAAGGCATTGATGGACGCCGAAGCCGAACGCGACGTGCCGCCGGGCGTCGCGGTCCAGGTCGAGGGTGTCCGGATCGGCGAAGACGGCCGGATCACGGTTGGCGATGTCGTTCGGGAAGATCACGCCGTCACCGGCCCGCAGGATCTCGCCGTCGAAGTCGATGTCCTCGAGGACGGCGCGACGGCGTCCGTTGTGGGTGATGTTGAGGTAGCGGAGCAGCTCCTCGACGGCGCCGGCGACCACGGCCGGGTCGTCGGACTGCTGGAGTTTGGCCAGCTGGTCGGGGTGTTCGAGCAGCGCGAGGGTGCCGAGGGCAATCATGTTCGCGGTCGTCTCGTGCCCGGCGATCAGCAGCAGGACGCCGATGCCGGCGGCGTCCCGGCGGGTCAGCTCACCGGCCGTGACCCGCTCGGCCAGCCCGGAGAGCAGATCGTCGCCGGGGTGCTCCAGTTTGTCGCCCATCAGCTCGTTCAGGTAGCCGCCGATGTTGCCGCGGGCCTTGGTCCGCTCCTCGATCGAGGCGCTCGTCCGGAGCAGGACGCTGCTGTTGCGCTGGAAGAACTCGTGGTCCTCGTACGGGACGCCGAGCAGTTCGCAGATCACCAGCGACGGGATCGGCAGCGCGAACTTCTCGACCAGGTCGACCGGTTTCGGCCCGGCCAGCAGGTCGTCGATCAGCCCGTCCACGATCTGCTGGATCCGCGGCCGCATCGCCGCGACGCGTTTGATCATGAACGGCGCGGTGACCATCCGGCGCAGCCGCGCGTGCTCGGGGTCGTCGAGAACGATGAAGCCGATCCCGGCGTTCTCGTCGGGCTGGAGCGGCTCCTTCGTGGTGCCCGGGAAGCCGGGCCGGTAGACGTCGGAGCTGAGCCGCGGGTCCGCGAGCAGGCGGCGCTGGTCGGCGTACCGGGTGACCAGCCAGGCCGGTCGGCCGAACACCTCGACCTTGACCAGCGGCGCTTCGTCCTGCAGGTCCTTCAGCTGCGGCGGCGGATCGAACGGGCAGCCCTGCGCGCGGGTCATCGGATACGCCGGAGCATGATCGGTCGTTGTCATCGAATCCCTTCCCCAGTGAGGTTTCCGGATTACGCCGGCAGCAGGTGTTTCCTGTGCAGGCGGGTCTGTTTGGGCATGTTCCACCCGAGGACGGCGACGATCCGCCCGTCGCGCCGGTAATGCGCGACGAACCGCCGCTCGTCGATCGAGCCCTCCGCGACACTCACCTCGGCGTCCGCGGTCGGTATCCCGTGCACCTGGATCTTGGTCGCGAACTGATCCGTCCAGAAGTACGGAATCGGCTCGTACCTGGTCGGCTGCCCCGCGATATTCGCCGCCACCACCGCAGCCTGCTCGGACGCATTAGTCCGATTCTCCAACCGCAGCAGCCGATTCAGCCCGCCATGCCACCACCGAGCCACATCCCCCGCGGCCCAGATCCCCTCCCCCGCCCGGCACCACTCATCACAAACCACCCCATCCCCCACCTCCACCCCACTCCCTTGTAACCACTCAGTCGCCGGCACCGCCCCCAAAGCCACCACCACAACCTCAGCCGCCAGATGCCCACCCCCAACCAGCTGAACCCCAGTCACCCGCCCATCCACCGAAGTCAGCCCACTAACCGCACACCCCAACCGCAACTCCACCCCCGCCGCACCATGCACCTCCCCCAACAACCCCGAAACCACCTCCCCCAACTGCCCCCACAACACCCCTCGCTGCGGCCCCACCAACACCACCTCACACCCCAACCCCCGAGCCGCAGCCGCAACCTCAGCCCCCAAAACCCCATCCCCCACCACCACAACCCGAGCCGCACCACCCATCACCTGTCGGTCCAGGAGGTCTTGGCGGAGGGCGGTGGCGTCGGGGAGGGTGCGGAGGACGTGGACGCCGGTGAGGGTGTGTTGGTTGGGGAGGGTGCGGGCGTGGAGGCCGGTGGTGATGACGATGTGGTCGGCGGTGAGGGAGCGGCCGGAGGCGGTGTGGACGGTGCGGTGGGTGGCGTCGAGGCTGATGGCGGGGTCGCCGAGGAGGAAGGTGGCGTTGAGGTTGGCGAGGTGGGCTTCGGGGCGGAGGGTGGGGTGGGTGGTGGCGCCGGTGAGGTAGTGCTTGGACAGGGGTGGGCGGTCGTAGGGGAGGTGGGGTTCGGCGCCGAGGAGGGTGATGGGGTGCGGGTAGTTGTGGCGGCGGAGGGCTTCGAGGGTGGCGAGGCCGGCCGCGGAGGCGCCGACGATGAGGGTGCTCATGGAGTGCTGACGGGGGCGGACCAGATGGCGACGATGCCGTCGATCAGGCCGGTGGCCATGTCGTGCCAGGTGGCGCGGGCGGTGAGGTCGCCGGCGGCGAGGGCGCGTTCGAAGTCGGCGTTCATCTGGACGATCAGGATGCGCGCCATCGCGCCGCGCTCCATCCGGACGGCGGGCGGCTGCTCACCCATCGACTCCGACAGCGCGTCGATCACGCGCAACATCGTCGGCGAGCCGAGCATCTCCTCGAACATCACGTCCCGCAACGCCGGATCGGTCGCGAGCTGCGCGGTGAAGCGCGCCATCCAGCTCGGGACGCCGAGTGTCGCCAGGTAATCCGTCGTCGGCCGAACCAGCACCTCGACCCACGCGCGCAGATCGGCGTCCGGCGACAGCGCCGCGACCAGCTCCTGCCGGCGCTCCTCTACCGCACCCGAGTGCCGGCGCAGGATCGCCCGGATCAGGTCGGTCTTCGTCCCGAAGTGGTAGCCGACCGCGGTGTTGTTGCCCTGCCCGGCCGCCTCGCTGATCTGCCGGTTCGACACCTCATGGATCCCGCGCTCGGCGAACATCCGCTCCGCCGTCACGAGGATCAACTCACGCGTCGCCTGCACCCGATCGGTCCGCACCGTCTTCGCCATCATCACCAAACCACCGGAACCTTCTGCAACCCACCGACCAGCAGCCCTTCCACCGGTCGCAACTCCGCCGACCCTACGGCGAGCGCGAGGCCCGGCAGCCGGCGTACCAGCACCTCCAGCACGACCTGCAGCTCCGTCCGCGCCAACGACTGACCGACACAGGACTTCGGCCCGACGCCGAAGGTGATGTGCACGTTCGGACTCCGAGTCAGGTCGAGCGACTCCGCATCCGCGAACACGCTGTCGTCCCGGTTCGCGGCCGCCATGCTGCAGACCGCCGTCGTCCCGGCCGGCAGGACGCCGCTCGGCACCTCGACGTCCTCGGTCAGATACCGCGTCAACCCGAAGCCGGGGTTGGCGTCGTACCGCAGGATCTCCTCGACCGCCGTCCGGATCAGCCCCGGATCGGCGACCAGCTGTTCCCAGGCCGATCGGTCCGCCAGCAGCATCGCCATCATCTTGCCGATCATGTTGGTCGTCGTCTCGTGCCCGGCGATCAACAATCCCTTGCCGGTGACAACCAATGCCTCGGTGCTCAGCTTCGCGCCGGCGGCATCCGCCCCGGTGATCAGGTCACTGAGCAGATCGTCACCCGGCGCCAGCCGCTTGGCCTCCACATGCCCGGCCATGTACGCCGTCAGCTCGGCCTGCGCCGCGTCGATCTCCGCCTGCTGGTACCGGCTCAGGCTGAGGAAGGTGTCCGACCAGTACGCGAACCGATCCCGATCCGAGTCCGGGACGCCGAGCAGGTCGCAGATCACCCAGACAGGTAGCGGATACCCCAGCCCGGCCTTCAGATCGGCCGGCGACCCGGCAGCCACCATCTCGTCCACCAGCTGCTCGGCCATCGCCTCGATCCGCGGCCGCATCGCGGCCATCCGCTTGGCGGTGAACCACTTCGTCAGCATCCGCCGCCAACGCTGATGCCCCTCCCCGGACTGCGGGATCGGCGACGGCTCGGCCCGCCGGTCGAAGATCGTGCTCGACCCCTCGGCCGCGATACGGACGCCACCCTCCTCCTCGGCGATCCGGCCGAAGCGCGGATCCGCGAGCACCTGCCGGACGTCGCCGTATCGGGTCAGCAACGTCGCCTGATCACCGCTGGGCAGCCGGACATGGGCGACCGGGCACTGCTGCCGCAGCTCGGCCCACTCGGACGGCGGCTCGATCGCGTCGATCGGGGGCATCGGGTAGTCCAGCGCACGCTCGCTCGGCTCACTCTGGGTCACGAGACATCACCTCCGCGTTGATCTTCCTCCCACCTTGCCTCGCGATCTTGTTTAAGTCAACCGCCTGACTTAATCTATGGTTGCAGAAACCAACTATTTGGTGATCCTTCTCCCGGAGGCGTTCGATGTCCGCTGTTCCCGCCGAACCCGCAGTGCGCGCCGGCGCCGTCGTCCCGGTGCTCGCCTCGGCCGGCATCACGGTCGCGCTCATGCAGACCCTGGTGATTCCCCTGATCCCCGAGTTGCCGCGACTGCTGCACGCCGCCGCCGGCGACACCGCCTGGGTGATCACGGCGACCCTGCTCGCCGCCGCGGTCGCGACCCCGATCATGGGCCGCCTCGGCGACATGTACGGCAAGCGCCGGATGCTGCTGATCAGCATCGGACTGATGGTCGCGGGCTCGGTGGTCGCGGCGCTCAGCAGCTCACTGCTGCCGATGATCGCGGGCCGCGCCCTGCAGGGCATGGCCTCCGGAGTGATCCCGCTCGGGATCAGCATCATGCGCGACGAGCTGCCCAGCGAGCGGCTCGGCACTGCGACCGCACAGATGAGCGCCTCCCTCGGCGTCGGCGGCGCGCTCGGCCTCCCGGCGTCCGCGCTGCTCGCCGAGTACGCCAGCTGGCACACGCTCTTCTGGGTCTCGGCCGCACTCGGCCTGGTCGTCTTCGGCCTGGTCCTGCGCTTCGTCCCCGAGTCATCGGTTCGCTCCGGCGGCCGCTTCGACGTCCTCGGCGGGATCGGCCTCTCGGTCGGTCTGATTTCGTTGCTGTTGGCAATCTCCCAGGGCGCCAAGTGGGGCTGGACGAGCGGGCGGACGCTCGGCCTGTTCGCCCTGGCCGTGGTGGCGGTGCTGGCCTGGGGTTGGTGGGAACGGCGTACGCCGGAGCCGCTCGTCGACCTCCGGACGACGGCCCGCCCGCAGGTTCTGCTGACGAACGCCGCGTCACTCGTCTTCGGGTTCGCCATGTTCGCGATGTCGCTGGTCCTGCCGCAGCTGCTGCAGATGCCGAAGGCAACGGGTTTCGGACTCGGGCAGTCGATGCTCGGCGCGGGTCTGGTGATGGGCCCGTCGGGTCTGATCATGCTCGTCACCGCACCGCTGTCGGCCAAACTCTCGAAGGCCCGCGGCCCCAAGGTGACGCTGATGCTGGGCGCAGTAGTCGTTGCCGCAGGCTACGGCTTCGGCATCGCGCTGATGGGCTCGGTCTGGGAGCTGGTCCTCGTGTCCCTGCTGATCGGCGCCGGGATCGGTCTCGCGTACGGCGCGATGCCCGCGCTGATCATGGCCGCCGTACCGGTCTCGGAGACCGCGGCCGCGAACAGCTTCAACACCCTGATGCGCTCGATCGGTACGTCGGTCTCCAGCGCGGTCGCCGGCACCGTCCTCGCCCAACTGACAATCAACCTCGGCGGCTACGCACTGCCCTCGCAGAACGGATTCCGCGTCGTCCTGGCCATCGGCGCGGGCGCCGCACTGCTCGCACTCGCCGTCGCCGCCTGCATTCCGACCCGCCGGACGCCGGCCGAGGCCCCGGCGGCCGTGGTCGAGGCGACGGCGTGAGCTAGCGTCGGTCGTATGACGACGGTCGAGTTGGGCAGCAGTGGGACGACGGCATCGCGGGTAGTACTCGGGCTGATGCGGATCAAGGAGAAGACGGACGCCGAGATCCGCACTCTGGTCGGGACGGCGCGCGAGGCCGGCGTGACGATGTTCGACCACGCGGACATCTACGGCGGTCCGCACGGTTGCGAGCAGCGGTACGGCGACGCCGCGCCGGTCCCGGCCGCGGAGCGCGACCAGATCCTGCTGCAGTCGAAGGTCGGGATCCGGTCCGGCTTCTTCGACTCCTCCCGCGAGCACATCCTGTCCAGCGTCGACCTGTCACTGGCCGCGCTCCGGACGGAGTACCTCGACGTCCTGCTGATCCACCGCCCGGACACTCTCGTCGAGCCGGACGAGGTCGCGGCGGCGTTCGATGAGCTGCACAACAAGGGCAAGGTCCGCGCGTTCGGCGTCTCGAACCACACGCCCGGCCAGATCGAGCTGCTGAAGAAGTCGGTCCGGCAGCCGCTGGTCGCGAACCAGCTGCAGTTCAGCATCACCAACGCCGCCCTGGTCGCGCAGGGCCTAGCCGCGAACATCATGGGCCTGGAGCAGTCGGCCGACCGCGACCTCGGCATCCTCGACTACAGCCGGCTGAACGACATGACGATCCAGACCTGGGGTTCGGTGCAGAGCCCGGCGTCCGGCGTCTTCATCGGCGATCGGACCAACTACCCCGCGCTGAACGACGCGCTCGACGAGATCGCCAACGCACACGGCACCACCCCGGACGCGATCGCCATCGCCTGGCTCGCCCGGCACCCCGCGCAGATGCAGATCGTCGTCGGCACCACCACCCCGAGCCGGGTCCAGGACGCCGCCGCCGGCGCGGCGATCCGGCTCAGCCGCGAGGAGTGGTACCGCCTCTACACGGCCGCCGGAAACACCTTGCCCTAAAGGCGATCGAGGAAGGCCAGCGCGCGGGAGATGAGCAGCTTCGCGGCCGCTTCATCGTACGACGGGATCGAGGCGTCCGCGAAGATGTGCTCCTTACCCGGGTAGAGGAAGAGCTCGACGTCGTCGGTCGCGGCGATCAGCTGTTGCGCGCTCTCGGCGTCCTCGAGGTAGAACTCGTCCTCCGCCTTGGCGTGGATCTGCGCGGGCACGCCCTGCGGCCAGCTCGCGCTGAACTCGGTGTACGGCAGGACGGAGTCGAAGAACAGCCCGCCGCGGGCGCCGGGCCGCGTCTGGGTGAGCTGCTGGGCCGGCATCACGCCGAGCGAGAATCCGGCGTACACGACCTCGCTCGGGTAGTCCTCGGCCGCTTTCAGCCCGCGCTCGAGGAGCGCGCCGAAGCCGGTCGCCTTGGCGTACTCGAGCCCTTCTTCGAGCGTGGCGTAGGTGTTGCCCTCGTACTGGTCGGGGGTATGGACGGCGTGCCCGGCCTGCCGGAGCTGCTCGGCGAACGCCAGGACGCCGTCCGTCAGGCCCTGGGCGTGGTGAAACAGCACGATCTCGGTCACGATGCGCTCCAATGATCCAAATATCTCGAACAATCGGCGATGTTAGTATGTTCGACTGTGACAGGCAACAGTCCGGTGCCCGACTACGAGCTCGCCGAGACCCTCGAACTGACCACCGCCGAGCAGGTCCGGGCGATCAGCGACCCGCTCCGGACGACGATCCTCGGCCTGCTGCACGAGCGCGCCGCGACCGTCACCGAGCTGGCCACCGCGGTCAAACGCCCCAAGAGCACCGTCGCCCACCACGTCAAGGTGCTCACCGACGCCGGCGTCCTGCGCGTCGTCCGGACCCGCAAGGTCCGCGCGATCGAGGAGCGCTTCTACGGCCGCGCCGCCCGGATGTTCTTCGTCGGCCTCGGCCGCCAGGCCAACGGCGTCCCCCTCCCACCTGACTTCAACGACTTCGAAGTCGCCGCCGACGAGTCCCGCACCGCCTACGACGCCGGCCAGCTCCGCTCCTTCATCCGCCACGCCCGCATCCCCGAAGACCAAGCCGCCGCTTTCTGGCAAGCCGTCGACACCCTCATCCACACCTTCGACCAACTCCCCCGCTCCGGCGAAACCACCTACGGCTTCACCGTCGGCCTCTACCCCATCCTCAACTACCCCACCCTCCCCCCACCCACCCCGTGACCACTTCCTGCCACCACCCCCCGAACCCCGCCGAAATCCCTTATTACTAGGAGCCGACGTCGGGGAGGCGCACGATGGAGCGACCATCGCTGCTCGAAGCAGCCATCGCCCTCGCCCGTTCCTGGCTCTCCCCCTCCGGCCCGATCCAAGAAGAACCTCCACCCACCGACGACGACGAACCGACCGACGGGTAGTAGTCCACCCCAAGCCGAACCGCCAAGCGCAAGCGCGGCCCGGGCAGCCCACCTCTACCCGTTCGTGTGCCGCGGACGTCGGTTGTGGATGCGGCGGTGATTGCGGAGCGGATCCGTTGTCGGGTGGAGGCGCTTGCCGTCGAGGTGGACAGCCCCGACGGCAAGGCCTCGCTGACCGGTCTGACCTGCTCGGTCGGGACGGCCGGCTATCCGAGTCATGGCGACACGCTGGACGCCGTCCTACTGGCCGCTGATACCGCGGCCTACCGAGCGAAGAGCAGTGGACGGAACCGCGTCGTTATCGCGTGATCGCGGAGAGGCCCTTGTAGGGGGTGGTGAAGTTGTCTTGGGCGATGCCTACGGTGAGGAGTTGGTTGTTGGTGATGGTGGCGGCGGTGAGGACGCCGAGGGGGGTCTTGGGGGCGGGGGCCTTGACGAAGGCTTTGCCGTTGTAGGTGAGGACGTCGGGCTGATTGCGGGTGTAGTCGCCTTCGTCGGTGAAGTTCTCGCCGACGGCGACGGGGCGATTGTTGTGGAGGGCAACGTCGTGGAGCTGGGCCCAGCCGGCCGGGACGGGGACGTCGGTCCAGCGGGCGCCGTCGTAGTGCATGGCGAGGCGGCGTTCGCGGTTGGTGTGGTCGACGCCGACGAGCCAGATGTCCTTGGGGCCGGCGACGGCGAGGGCGGTCGGGATCTTGCTGCCGTTGGTGGGCAGGTCGGCGACCAGCTTCCAGGTCTTGCCGTCGAAGTGGGCGAGGCCGGCGTTCAGGCCGAGCCAGGCGTCGTTCGGGCCGACGACGGCGAGGGTGTTGCCGTTGATCGAGCCCTCCAGACCCTTCGTCAGCGACTGCCACTTACCACCGACGAAGCGGTACGCCGTCGCGTGCTCGCGGCCGGCGACGTCCGCCCAGCCGGAGATCCACGGGACGCCGTCCGGCCCGATCGCGACGCTGCTCAGCGAGCCGGTCGGCACGGCCGGCGGCGGGACGACCTTCCAGCGCGTCCCGTTCCACTGCAGAACAAGGGGTTTCGGCTGACCGGAGACGCTGTTGTCGTCACCGACCGCCCAGGCGTTCTTCGGACCTGCGACCGCGACCGCATGCAGCGACGCGTTGGTCTTCACCGGCTGCGCGACCGTCTTCCACTTGCCCGCCTCGAACCGGAGTACGAGCGCCTTCTGGTCCTCCACGCTCTCGCCGGTCGCCCCGACCGCCCAGGTCGCGCCGCCGCGACTGTCGACGTCGTCGATCATCGCCGACGCCGCGTTGATCGGAAGATCCTGCCACTGCAGGGCTGCCGGCGCGGCCTGTGCGGTCAGCGCGGACGCCGTGAGCAGCCCCACCGCCCCGGCCCCGAACGCCATCCGCCCGCTCCGACGCCTCACCAGTTGGACCACAAGTTCCTCCAAGTCGTTGGAATTACGTCAACGACTGGATGCTCGGACCGCGGTTTTTGTTCGCGACCAGGCGAAGAAATGCAGTACCGGACCCCACAGCGCGACCATCACCAGGAACGGCAGCAGATCGCCCAGCCCGAACTCACCGGACCACCACAGCTGAGCCGACGCGTACGGCGCGAAGAACGCGCGCACCGACTCCGGCAGCGCGAAGTACAGACCAAGCGGGACGACGATGGTCAGCACACCCGCGATCCACCCACGCCCGAGTAGGACGCCGAGACCGATACCGGTCGTCTGCGCGACCAGCTGCGTCACGAAGGCGCCGAGCACGATCACCGGCGCGTACTGCCATTGGTCGGCGGCCGTCGACGGAACGAGCACGGTGATCAGCAGCGCGGCCACCAATCCGATCGCGCCGAGCAACAGGGCCCAGCCGTACGCCTCGCGATAGGCCGGCTGCATCGCCGTCCGTCGATAGCGCGCACCGATCAGCGCGCCGATGAACGGCAACCCGATCGAGATGATGCTCAGCGCGGTGGTCGCCGCCAGCGCGAACGTCCGGTCCGCCTCCGGTGCGCCGAGCTGAGCGGCGGCGGCGCCCAGGACTCCGACGACGACGGAGACGATGGCAAGAACACGATCGGCCCGCATGGTGGCCTCCCCCAGGGGTCACTCCGGGGCGCGGTCCGCCTCGGACGCCCATTGTTCCAAGACGTCGGCGACCCGCGCCAACACTTCGCGCGCGGTGGAATACTCCGCCGGCCCGAACTCCGCGGCGAACCGGTCCTCGAGGTCGCGGAGGTGGGCGTAGCCGCTGCGCGCGATCTCCCGCCCGCGTGGGCTGTAGGTGACGATCTTGGCCCGCTTGTCCTCCGGATCGGGCGCCATCTCGAGGATGCCGAGCGCGACCATCTCGCGGATCACCTCGCCCATCGACTGCCGCGTCATCCCGGCCCGGGCCGCCATGTCGGCCGACCGGGAACCCTCCGACTGCAGCGTGCCGAAGACGCCGTTGTAGGCGTGTTTGGCCTCCGGATGACCGGCGCGGCGCATCGTCTCGACCATGTCGTTCTGGAGCGCCCGATTCGCCCGGTCGACCAGCGCGATGAACGGCTTGACCCCGATCCGGGGCAGCTCAGGGGTTGACACTCGTAAGGATTCCTTCCAATATTTCGACAGGAATCCTTACAGTATCAGGAGTGGTCATGGATCCGAAGGAGCTGTCACCGCACGTCGCGGCCCTGTTCACCCGCGGCCGCCGGCGCAGCGTCCGGGTCGCCGTCGAGCAGGAGTTCCTGGTCGCCGACGCGGTCACCGGCGCCGCTGTGCCGATCGCCCGGACGCGACAGGCCGCGGGCAGGACGCCGTACGTCGGTTTCGAGCCGGGCGGCCAGCTGGAACTCAGCCTGCCGTGCGGACTCGACCCGGCCGACCAGCTCCGCACTGCCGTCGCCGGCCTCACCAAACAGTTGGCCGCGAACCAGATCACCCTCTACGCGCTGCCGGTCGACCCACGCCCCGAGCATGAGGTCCCCCTGCAGCTGACCAGCCCGCGGTACGTCGCCATGCACCGGCACTTCGACTCGATCGGACCAGCCGGACGGCGGATGATGCGGCGGACGGCGTCCACGCAGATCTGCCTGGACTGGTGGCCGGGCCGAGCCGGCGCCGAGCAATGGCGGGTGCTCAACCTCGCGGCGCCGTTCCTCGCCGCAACTTTCGCCCGCAGCTCCGGGCCACAAGGCCGGCTCGCCACCTGGCTCGAACTCGACCCGGCGCGCACCGGCTTCGACGACCGACTGCTGTACGGCGACGACCCGGTCGCGGCGTACACCGCCTTCGCGGCCGGAGCGACCGTCTTCACCTCCGGCGACCCGGCCGAGCATCTGACCACGATGTTCCCGCCCGTCCGCCCGCGCTCGACGTACCTGGAGGTCCGGTTCCTCGACGTCCAGGAGCCGACCTCCGTCGACCGGGTGATCACCACGCTGACGAGCCTGCTGTACGACGACGTCCGCCGCCGGGCCGTCCTCCGCGCACTCGAACCCGAGCGCACCAACCTCGCCGCGCACTGGCAGGCCGCCGCGGCCGGCGATCTCCCGCGCTACCAGGAGTTGGCAGCATGAACGGCGTCCTGTTCGTCACCGACCCGCTCAGCGGACTGGCCGCCGACATCGACGCCACCATCGGGATGATGGACGCGACCCAGCGCCTCGGCCACGCCGTCTGGTGCTGCGGGCCCGAGGAGCTCGCCGTCGCCGACGGTCGGCTCGTCGCCCGCGCGCACCGGATCCGCCTCCGGCCGCGCCACCCCGGCATCGACCACCGCTGGATCGTCGACTCGACCTGGTTCGACGAGCTCGAGACGGACGTCGTCGCGGTCAGCGAGTTCGCCGTCGTCCACCTGCGGATCGACCCGCCGGTCGACGAGCGGTACCTGCACACGACGTACCTGCTCGACCTCGCCGGCACCCGCGTGATCAACCGGGCGGACGGCGTCCGCGCGGTCCACGAGAAGCTGATCGCCTTGCGCTTCCCCGAGCTGTGCCCACCGACCACCGTCGGGACGTCGGTCGCCGCGCTCCGGGAGTTCGTCGCACGGGTCGGGACAGCGATAGTCAAGCCGGTCGACGGTTTCGCCGGACTCGACGTCTGGCTCGTCCCCGACGACCACGCAGCCACGTCGCTCCTGGAGTCGGCGACCCGCGGCGGCCGCCGGCAGGTGATCGCGCAGCAATACCTGCCAGCCGTTGCACACGGCAACAAACGACTCTTCCTGCTGGACGGCGAGATCGTCGGCGCCGTCCTACGCCGTCCGGCCGCGGCCGACTTCCGGATCGGGCCGCCGGTCGCGGTGGCGCCGATCGAAGCGGCCGATCGCGCGATCGCCGCCGCGCTCCGCCCGGTCCTGATCGAGCACGGCCTGGCCATCGCGGGCGCCGACGTGATCGGCGGCCGCCTGATCGAGGTCAACGTGACGTGCCCCGGCGGCATGCACAAGACCGACGCCCTACTCGGCACCACCCTCAGCGAAACCATCGTTCGTCATCTGACCCGTGAAGGAGTCCTGACATGACCACCGTGACCGTCGTCTGCATGGCGCTGCTCGGCATCCTGCTCTTCCTGCTCGGCGCCAACGTCACCCGGCAACGCATCCTCCGCGGCGCCGGCAACCAACAGCCCTCCGACCCCGCCGACCGCCTCCTGATCGCCCAACGCGCCCACGGCAACGCCGCCGAGTACATCCCCACCCTGCTCGTCCTGCTCCTGATCTGCTCGACCCTGAGCGACAGCCCCCTCGTCGACGGCCTAGCCATCGCCGCCCTCGTCGTCCGCCTCGCCCACGCCATCGGCATGCTCACCGCCAAAACCCTCGCCGCCCACGGCCCCCTCCGCGACATCGGCGCCCTCGGCACCTACCTCGTCGGCCTGACCATCGGCATCACCGCCATCGCCACTATGTGAACCGCTTGAGCGCCCGCCGCGCCGCCGGCGCGAGCTCCCCACCCGCGGCGACCACCGCCTCCAGGTGAGCTCGCGCGGGCTCGTGCCGAAGCTTGCTCAGCGCCGAGAACGTCCAGAGCTGAACGCGTTCGTCCGGCTCGGACAGCAGTTCCATCAGGACTCCCGGAACACGCGGGTCCTTGGTCTTGATCAGACCAGGGTCGATCAGCGAGAGCCGGAGCTCACCGAGGGAGCGGTCCTGGACCAGCTCGATCACCTCATCCGCGATGGCGGGGGTGACCTGGCTCCCCAACCCGACGGAGATCGCCTCGCGGAGCTGGAACTGCCAGTGCGCCATCCCCCAATCGGAGCGGGGGTCGTCCACCGGCGGCGGGTTCCGGATCAGCTCCAGGAACACCGGGACGGCGTACCTACGCGCCACCACCGGGCTGAGCACATGCGCGATGTCCAGGGCCAGGTGGAAGTAGGTGACCTGAGGCAACCATTCGGCCAGCAGCGGGATCGCCGGACGGTAGTCAATCTTGCGCCGCTCGACCACCTCACCCGTGGCGTCCTTGAGGAAGATCGCGCGCTGTGTCAGGTCGCTCACGTGCCGGACCTGATAGTTGAGCGCACCGAACTCCGGGATCAGCGACTGCAGCTGCGGCAACAGATCTGCCGCGGCTTCGGCGTACAGCCGCCGGCCCTCGACGTAGTTCGGGTCGGCGGCGAGGACGGCGGCGCGTTCGGCCCCGATCGTCGGATCGTTCAGGATCCACTCGAGCATCTCGTCGTGCGACTTCCAGCCTCCGCTCATCGTCGCAGCGTACGACGGCTCGGGTGCACCTTTGGGGGCGGAGAATTGCGGAATGCGCGCACTCACGGTCAGTCGGTTCGGTGGTCCCGAGGTTGTTGTCGTCGACGAGCTGCCGGAGCCGGTCGCGGGGGTGGGTGAGGTGCTGGTGCGGGTTGTTGCCAGCAGCCTCAATCCGGTTGATGTGAAAACGCGGGCGGACGAGATCCGGGGTGGGGTGCCGGCGCTGCCGATGGTTCTGGGGTGGGATGTGGCCGGGGTGGTGGTGGAGCCGGGGAGCAGTGCGTTTGCTGTCGGGCAGCGGGTGGTCGGGATGTCCGCGCAGTTGGCCGAGGGGAAGGGCACCTGGGCGGATCTGGTCGCGCTGCCCGCGCGGGTTCTCGCGCCTGCGCCGCAGGCGGCCAGTCTGATCGAGGCCGCAACGCTGCCGTTGCCTGCGCTGACGGCGTCGCAGGCCGTCGAGTGGCTCGGCCTCTCGGCCGGTCAGCGGCTGTTGGTGACGGGCGCGGTCGGCGCGGTCGGTGGGCTTGCGGTTCAGTTGGCCCGCCGGGACGGCGTCCTGGTGGATGCGTTGGTCTCCCGGGACGCTCAGGTCGAGCGAGCGATCGCGCTCGGCGCGGCCACGGCCTGCACGGATGCGCATGCGCTGTCCGCTTCGGCGTACGACGGGATTCTCGACACTGCCGGCATCCGGCCGGAGGAGGCGCTCAAGGACGGCGGCCGGCTCGCGTCGATCGCGACCGAGGCCGGCCCGGTCCCGGATCTGTCGGGGCGCGGTATCGCCAGTACGAACATCCAGGTCGTCGAGGACGGCGCGCGGCTCGCGACGCTGATGAAGCTGGTGGACGACGGCGTCCTGCGCGCTCGCGTCGACAGCACGTACTCGATCCACCAGGCGCGGGCGGCGCAGGAGCGGTTCGCGGCCGGCGGCCTGAACGGCAAGGTCGTGCTCACCTTCTGAGATTGATCGATCACATTCAGCTACAGTCAGCGGGGTGTCGAGGGTTCTGCCGGCGGTGCTGGCCATTGTGTTCGGTGGGCTGCTCGCCCTGGTGTTGCTGACTCCGTTCGTCTATCGCAGCTACCGGCGGCGCGGCGAGCTCGGCTTCGGGGCGACGCTGCTCGCGTTCAGCTCGCTGGTCTACGGGCTGGCGCTGGTCGCGTACGTGCTGTTCCCGGTGCCGACGATCGACGACGCCTGGTGTGCGGCGCACGAGGCGCTCACGCACCCGCAGCTGAACCCGTTCCAGTTCGTCGACGACATCGCGAAGGAGCGGCGTGGCTTCGGCGTCAGCGCGTTCCTCGCGAATCCCGCCGTCCAGCAGATCGTGTTCAACGTCTTCCTGTTCGTCCCGCTCGGCGCCTACCTGCGGCACTACACGAAGCGGCACCCGGCGGTGATCGTGCTGATCGGGCTCGGGATCTCGTTGCTGATCGAGCTCACCCAGCTGACCGGCAACTGGTTCCTCTTCGACTGCCCGTACCGGCTCTTCGACGTCGACGACCTGCTCACCAACACCGCCGGGACCGCGATCGGTCTGCTGTTCGCGCCGGTCCTCCGCGTCCTCGACCAACCGCGGGCCGACGTCCAGCCCGGGACGCCGCGCCCGGTCACCACCCGCCGCCGGCTCCTCGGCATGTTCGTCGACCTGATCGCCGTCACCGCGTCCGGCGCCATCCTCAGCATCTTCGTCACGCTCGTCGTCCACAGCGCCTTCGACATCTGGATCGACGACACCCCGGCCGGCAAACTCCTGGACGTCGCCCTCACCACCTGGTTGCCCGCCCTGGTCCTGCTCGCCTGGCCGGCCCTCAGCCCTCGCCAGGCGACGATCGGTCAGATGGCCGTCCGCCTCCGCCGCGCGCGCCCCGACGGCCGCCCGGCCGGCGCCAAGATGCTGCTCGCCCTGCTCTTCGGCTCCTTCGGCTACTTCGTCCTGTTCGGAATCTCCCACTACCTCCCAGTTGCCGAGAGCCTCTACCAGCTCTACCCCGTCGCCGCGCTGATCCTCGCCTGGCGCCCCCGCACCCACCCCGGCCTCTCGGGCGTCGTCAGCGGCCTGACCGTCGTCGACGACCGAGCCGACACCTAGACGAACCGCCGGTGCGGATAGGACCCTGTTCCTCCACGGTTCGGGGTCTACGGCGGGGAGCGCACTTTGTCCGATTCGGTTCTCACTTCGGTGCTGTTGCCGATCGCGCTGGCGATCATCATGTTCGGGCTCGGGCTGAGCCTGACGACCGGCGA
Source organism: Kribbella sp. NPDC104218 (assembly GCF_055584105.1). Classification (NCBI taxonomy): domain Bacteria; kingdom Bacillati; phylum Actinomycetota; class Actinomycetes; order Propionibacteriales; family Kribbellaceae; genus Kribbella; species Kribbella sp. NPDC104218. Next base: position 3,306,748 of record NZ_JBVJMQ010000001.1, on the reverse strand, counting down.
CTTCGCGCGGGTCGCGCGGATGCCCAAGGCCGTACTGGTTGCGCTCGGCACCCAGATCGTCCTGTTGCCGGTGATCTGTTTCGGGCTGGTGGAGCTGTTCGGGCTGGCGCCGGCGCTGGCCGTGGGGATGATGTTGCTGGTCGCCTCACCGGGCGGGACGACGGCCAATCTGTTCAGCCATCTGGCCGGCGGGGACGTCGCGCTGAACGTGACGCTGACCGCGGTGAACTCGGTGCTCGCGGTGATCACACTGCCGATCGTGGTGAACCTCTCGATCGCGCACTTCATGGGCGACACCGGCCAGCTCGGCCTGCAGCCGGCCAAGATGCTGCAGGTGTTCGCGATCGTGCTCGTCCCGGTCGCGCTCGGCATGCTGGTCCGGAACCGTAAACCCGGCTTCGCCGACCGGATGGAGCGCCCGGTCAAGATCGGCTCGGCCGTCGTCCTGGCGCTGGTCATCTTCGCCGCGATCTACACCGAGCGGGCCAATTTCCTCGACTACCTGGCCGCGGTCGGCCTGATCGCGCTGCTGCTGAACGTGATCAGCCTCGGCCTCGGGTACGCCGTCCCGCGCGCGGCCCGGCTCGGCGAGCGCCAGGCGATCGCCTGCTCGATGGAGATCGGGATCCACAACGCGACACTCGCACTGGCCATCGCGCTCAGCCCGTCGCTACTGAACAACAGCGAGATGTCGATCCCGGTCGCCGTCTACGGCATCGTGATGTTCTTCCCGACGGCTGTCGTCGCCTACCTGCTCAGCCGCCGGGCCACCGTCACCTCAGCCCAATAGTCAGCCCAGTAGCCAGTCGAAGACCCCCGCGGCGCCGAGGCGGCTGACAGCCGCCTCGGCGGTCGCTCGGGTGAGCTCCTCGACGACGATCACGTTGCCCTCGTAGAAGAGGCCGCCGTTCGCGGTCTCCCCCTCGGCGTCCTGGGCGATCCGGACCGGGTCGTAGACGATCACCGGGAAGGTGCGCTCGCCGTACGCCAGGTGACCGCCCATCAGCAGGCCGCGGCTCTCCATCACGAGCCACTCGTCGTCGGTGAACCCGTCCGGAGGGACGAGCCGCCAGCCTGCCTGGGTCATCGGTACTCCTTGCTCGAAGAGATCGGGCTCAGGGGGTCGGGAAGATCTTCCTGATCAGCCCGAGGAACTCTTCCTCGGACAGGTTCGCGTTCCTGGGCATGATCTCGAAGTGACCGGGTTTACTACCGGTCCGCTGGATCATGAGCTCGCTGTCGACCCGGAGCCGATCGATCCGCAACGGTTTCATCGTACCGGGCAGGCCGCCCGGGCTGTTGTTGACCGACATCCCGTGCGTCGGCTTCACCATGCCGGTGAGCGGGTCCACCTTGTAGTCGGTCCCGGGGCGCAACTCCCAGGGGTTCTTCCCCCCTGGCTCCTTGCCGACGCCGCGGTAGAGCGGCTCCTCCGGCCCGGGCTCGCCCTTGAGCCGGCTCTGTTGCGCCGGGCCCTTGGGTTTGCGCGGCTGTTGCTGCTGCGGCCGTTGCCGCGGCGGCTGCGGTTTGGCCGGGCTGCCTTCCTGGGCCTTGGGTTTGCCCTGGCTGCCGCGGTTGCCCTGATTACCCCGGCCCTGGCTGTTGCCCTTGCCGTTGTTGTTGCTGTTCCGCCGGGCGGTGTGGTTGTTCCTGGGTTTCTTCTTGTCCGCGACGTGTTTGATGATCGTCTTGTAGATGATCACCGCCTTCTCGACGATGTACATCACCACGACCCAGATCAGTTTCCAGAGCGTGACGACGACCGTCCAGACGACCTTGACCAGCTTGACCACGGATTTCCAGGCCCACTTCAGCACGTCCCAGACGTTCTGGACCTCCTCCCGGAAGCTGACCATCTGGATTTCCTGCTGGTACGACTGCAGCGCGGCCTGCAACATCAGCGCCACGATCAGCACGATGATCAGCACCGGCACCACGACGACGATCGCGAGCTCGCCGCTGGCGTCGTTGTAGCTGACCGGGTTGTGGTTCGCGTAGCCGTACCCGTTCATCTGCCGCGGATCGGACAGGTCGATGATCGGGTCGACCGAGATGAACCGGCCGATACTCTTGTCGTACTGCCGGGCGCCCAGCTGGACCAGCCCGGTGTCCGGATCGTTCGTCCCGCCGTGGAAGTCGCGCTGCCCCGGCCAGGACGCCGGCGCCGCGCCCCGGGTCTCGCCGTACGGCAGGACCCGGCGTTTCTGCACCACCTGCGTCGCCGCGTCGATCGCGGTCAGCGGCGTACCCTGCAGATCACCGAGCAGCCAGCTCAGGTTCTGCGCGGTGCGGACGGCGACCACGCGGTCCCCGAATCCGTAGTACCGCGTACCGGTGACGGTCTGACCGGTCTTGTCGAGATGGAGCTCGGTCTCGCCGATGTAGACGGTCGTCCCGGACGAGTCCCGGCGAAGCAGCCGCTGGCCGTCCGCGTTGTAGACCGCGGAGGTACCGGTGGCGCCCTTGGTGGTCTTGGTCAGCCGATCCTCGGCGTCCCATTCGAGCACCTCGTCGACCCCGTTGGTCGTCCGCCGCGTCGTGTTGCCGGCCTCGTCGTACCCGAAGGTCTTGGTCTTCGTCCCGGCCGGTCCGGTGGTGGTGACCGCGGTCAGCGCGTGCGGTTTCGCGCTGCCGTACTCGTAGTTGCTCGTCGTCGTCCCGGCCGTCGTGGTGGTCTTCTCGGTCTTGCGGTTACCCGACTTGTCGAAGGTCCACTGCTGCCAGTACGCCGCCGGCCCGCCGAGGTCAGCCGCCGCCGGAGCGGCCGCGCAGTCCCCAGGACCGTTGTCCTGACCCGGTTTCGGCGTCCAGGCCTGGGTCAAACGGCTCAGGTGGTCGTAGTCGAAACACTGGGTGTCAGTGGCCTCGCCCGAGTTCTCCGGGGCGATGTCGCTGATCTTCTTGATGTTGCCGCCGGGGTCGTAGTCGTACCGGGTGTCGGAGACCCGCCGCGGTGACAACTCCTTGTCCACCACCACCCGGCTGACCCGCCGGGTGATCTGGTCGTACTCGAACTTCTGCTGCACGAACGGACCGGACGCCGTCCCCAGCGTCAGCACGTCGGCGTCCTCGAACGGCGTGTACGACAGCTGCCGGACGTACGTGTCCTGACCGGCCAGCGAGGTCGGCAGGCCCTGGTTGTTGTAGCCGAAGTTGAGCGTCTCCGCCCCGAGCCCACCGGCGGCCGGCAGCGATCGCGACGCGACCTTGCCGTCGTCGGTGTAGGACTGGCCGATCGTGTACGTCCCGGCCAGCTTCCCTTCGGAGGCAGGCAGGGTGACCGTCGTCCCGGTCGTCCGGCCGGACGAGTCGTAGCCGGTGATCGCCGTCGTGTAGGCCTCGGTCTTACCGTCCTTCGTGACGTACCGGGTCGAGGACGTCGGGCGCCCCGGCGCGAGCGTGTCGAACTTCCACTCGGTCTGCAGCGGGCCGTCCGGCGTATTCAGCCGGGTAGCCGTCTTACGGCCGTTGACGTCGTAGTCGTTGTACACCTTCTTGCCACGCGCGTCCGTGGTCGCCACGAGCTGGTCGGCGGCGTCGTACTCGAACTTGGTGATGCCCTTGTCCGGGTCGTTCTCCTCGATCTTGCGGCCCTGGACGTCGTACTTGTAACTCCAGACGCTGCCGCCCGGGTCGGTGACGGTCTTCAGCGCGCCACTCGGCCAGTACGCGTACTTCGTGCTGTCGTACGCGCCGGTCGGGCTGTCGCCGTGGTACTGCCGCAGCTCGGTCAGGTTGCCGTCGACATCCATGATCCGGGTGGTCGGCGTCTGCCCCGCGGGCGGATCGATACTCTGCCGGTTCGTGCTGATCTCGTGGTTGATCGCCCACTTCTGGACGCCCATCGACTTGAACGCCTGCTGCTTCGGCCGCTCCGCCTCGTCCCAGGTGGTGACCTCCTGCTTGGGCAGCGTCGCCTCGTCGACGAGTTTCAGCTCGCCCTCGGCCAGGGTCGCGGTGTAGTACGGCCCGTTGACCTTGACCTCGAGACCGCGCGAGTCGTACCGGTTGTCGGTCACCAGCCAGCCGCCGCGCGGCGACTGCTCGTGCGTCTGCCGGACCCGGCCGAGACCGTCGTACAGGTCGTAGCTGACGTCGTACGTGCCGCTCTTGACCCGGCGCTTGGTGGTGACCATCGACGGGCCGTCGTCGCGCAGCTTGTACTCGAACTCCAGGTCGGCCGGACCACTGGTCGCGTGCCCGGAGTCCCAGGTCTTCGCGACCCGGCCGACCGCGTCGAGCTGGCGGGCACCGCGGCGTCCGTCCGGCATCTGCACCGCGGTCTCGAACCCGAACGCGGGCTCGATCTCCTTGACCACCTGCTGGCCGTTCGCCGAGGTGTCGGTGATCTTCTGGATCGGCCCGTACGTCGGGCTGTACGCCCGCGTGGTCGGCCGGTTCAGCGCGTCGACGGTCTCGGTCTGCCGACCCAGCGCGTCGTACTTGGCCGTGTAGGACAGCTCGTACTTCGGCTGCCCGGCGGTGTCGAACCCGGACAGGCGCTCGGCCCGGGTGACCAGGCCCTTGGTCGGCACCGCGGTCACCGAGGTGGCGTTGTCGTAGAACAACCGCTCGTCGGTGAGTACGTCGGCGTTCGTGAACGGCTGGTCGCAACGCTTGCCGACCTGCTGCAACCGGGCCGGCAGCTCACGGAGGTTCTTCGTCGGGTTCTCGACGTAGGTGTACCGCGTGCAGCTGTCGTCCGTGGTGTCGGCGAGATCGCCGGCCTCATCCTTGGTGACCAGGCGCCCACTCGCGTCGTAGCCGTTCTGGGTATCCATCCGCAGGGTGCCGGTGTCGGTCGGCTGGTACTGCGTCAGCTGCTTCTGACCCGAGTAGCGCGCGGTGAGCGTTCCCCACGGTCGCGTCATTGTTGCCGTGGGCGCGGAGAGGTAGTAGTCGGCGATGCTCTTGTTCAGCACCGTTGCGCCCTTGTAGACGAGCTGTTCGCGCGGCTGCCCGGCGTACTCGTTGATGTCGTCGACCTCGACGCCGGTCGAGTCCTTGACCTTGACGTCCTTCGTGCCGCCGGACGCCGTCCGGTCGCCGTCGAGACCGCGGTAGTACAGCGTCTCGTTGACGGACTGCGGTTCGTCCGCACGGCCCTTGACCACCTTGACCCGGCCGAAGCCACGCCACTGCGACCAGGTGGACTCCTTCAGATCGGTCCCGGCGTCCTGCTCCTCGAAACGCCAAGCCGGCTTGTCGAGGTACTGGACGTTGGTGACGACCGGGACGGGAGCCTGCCACGGGTCGTTGGCCGCGACCGTACGGTCGGTCTCCTGGACAGAGGTGACGACGTACTTGTGGAACCAGTCGGTGCGGTCGGGTGAGGTGTCGAGGAGAGACCATTTCTGCGGCCGGCAGCGCCGGTCGTTGTTGTCAGGCGCGGGCAAACCCGTTGGCTGGCAGTCGATCCCGCTGTAGTTCACCGCAAGGTCGCCACCGGTACCACCGTGGACGGCGTTGATCCGGAACCACTCCAGCGGCGGAACGGTGTCGCTGCCGGTGTCGACCCGGTTGCCCAACGGGATGCCGTCGAAGCTGGTCGTGGGCATCTGGATCGGCGTCGAACCGACATGTCCGGTCGGTGCGACCTCCTTCAGCCACAGCGCTGGACTGCTGTTGTCGGCGCGCAGATATTCCTGTCGCAATGACCAGGAGTGCACGTCCTCGTGTTTGCTGGTCGCGGCCCGCCACACCTGCGTGGTGACCTTGTCGAGCCGGAGCTGCGTCCAGAACGTCGGCGTGTAGTGGTTGTCGCAGTTCGTGGTGCTTGCGCAGGACAGGTCCCACGGAGTGTCCGGGTAGGTCGCCTTCTGGGTCGGCCCGCACGGCAGCGGCGTACAGCGCTCGGCCATCGTGTAGAGGACCTGCCCGACCGGCTTCTGCGTGAACACCTGACCGTCGGCCTGGCCGTACTCGATCCGCTTCACCGCGCTGGCGCGCACGTACGGGCTGACCGAGGCCTTGGTGAGGTTACGGGCGTACCGGTCGGTCTCGGTGTTGTAGAACAAGCTCATCGTGTTGCCGTGCCGGTCGACCACGTAGTCGAGGTTCCACTCGTAGGCCTGCTGGCACCACGAGTCGGCGAACGCCGTCTTGTGGCACTGCTCGCCGGAGTGGTTGCCGAAGACCGGAACGGTCGAGGCGGACTTCGTCTCCTCCTTGCCGGCAGCCCAACCAGGCAACCGGTTCAGGCCGAAGTAGTACTTCGTCCCGTCGGGTGACGTCATCCGCCAGTGCTCGCCCTTGTCGGCCGCGGCCGTGCCGTCGTCGCCGTTGGTCGCGCCGCTGAGCCGCTCGATGATCGCGCCGTCGTCCCCGCGCATCCGCCAGACCTCGCCGCTCGCGTCCTTCTTGGCCAGGACGAGGTCGCCGGACTTGCCGTTGACGGAGATGGTCATGCTGTCGCCGGCGAAACAGAGATCGCCGGTCTTACGGGTGCCGTTGTTGCCGTTCAGGTCCTTCGAGCAGGTCCGGTACCGGCGTTCGATCGAGCCGCCGCCGGTCGTCGTGAAGCCCTGGCCGATCAACGACGTCTGGTTGTTGGTTGCCGAGGACAACCCATCGAGCGCGCCGGACGAGTAGGTCAGCGCGACCGAGGGCTCCGGGCCGCCGATCGCCGGCGGTGCGTCCAGCGGCATCTGCCACTCGAAGTCGCCGGACGAGCCGCCGATACTCCACGTCGAGCTGCCGTCGCCGGACTCAGGCTTCTTGTAGTCGCCACCGCCGCTGGACTCACCGGCCGCGACCGCGAACGTCTGCGCCTGTGCACCGACCGGGACGTCGGCGATCACCGTGCCGGAACCGTTGTTGCGGCTCGGGATCACCACGGTCTTGCCGTCCCGCTGGACGGTGAACCGCAACCGGGTCGCCCAGTCGCCGCCGTACGTCTCACGGAACTCGCGGTAGTCAACGCCGACGGTGACCTGACCGGACTTCGCCGATCCGTCGGCCCGGCTGACCTTCAGCTCGAGCGCGTCACCGCGCCGTCCGAGCAGATCGATCTTTATTTTGGCCGGCGCGGCCGTTGTCCCCTTGGACAACACCTCGCGCGCGGTGGTAGCGGTCGGCGCGACCCACACGGGCAGATTCCCTGCCTGGGCACGCTGATTGACCCGGCCGCCGTTCAGAGCGAGCTGCCAGGTGCCGTTCGCGGCGGGCTGTGGGACGGCGACTTCGGCCGAGCCGGCGGCCGGCCAATCGACGGCGGTCGCGCCGCGGAACTCCCGCGCGGTCGTCGTATTCGCCTTCCTGGGCACGGCTTTCGCCGTCCGGCCGTCGATCGACTCGTACTCGGTGGCGTTGAACTTGGGGTCGGGCCGGGTCGCGGCCGCGGCGGCAATGCCTTGTTGTTGGGCGGACAGAACCATCGTGACAGCCAGGCCGACGGCGACTGCCGTACGGGCGACGAGGCGTCGAGAGGGCATGGGCGGGCCTCCTGGGTAGACGCCGGTCAGCTTGCCGCCGACGCGTCGGTCGTCACCAGGTAAGAAGTGGACAACTTCCGGAATTGGCCAGTAACCAAAGGGTTCGAAACCATCGCGCGTGCGCGCCGGACGTGTCATTGTCTTCCTCGTCCGACGGAGAACTCTGGCGTGAGGTGGTGGGGGAATGCGTCGGCGACGCTTCGCCTTGGGTGCTGTTCTGGTACTGGTTTCCGCAGGGCTGGTGGCCTTTCCGGCCACCCCCGAGCCGGCGCGGGCGGTGGTCGAGACGCCGCGCGCGATGGATCCGGACGAGGCTTCTCCGGAGGCCCGCGCGATGGCGACGGCGTTGCGCACCGGCGCGCGCGTCGAGCTGACCGACCATCGATCCGAGACCGGCCAGGTGTTCGCGAACCCGGACGGCACCAAGACGATGGAGCAGCACGCGCAGCCGGTCCGCGTCCGCAAGGGCCGGGACTGGGTCGATCCCGATCCCTCGCTGCGCCTCGACGCCGATGGGCGGATCCGGCCGGTGGCAACGATTTCCCCACTGGAGCTTTCCAACGGCGGCGATCAGGAGCTGGTCGCGATCGGCGCCGCCGGGTCGCGGATCCGGCTGGGCTGGCCGGGCGTACTCCCGAAGCCGGAGCTGTCCGGCAACATCGCGACGTACGCCGAGGTCCTGCCCGGTGTCGACCTGCAGATCAAGGCCGAGGTCGATCGCTTCTCCCAGCTGCTCGTCGTCCGCGACCGGGCCGCCGCGGCCAACCCGGCCCTGGCCTCGCTGAACTTCCCGGTCAGTGCCGACGGGTTGACGCTGAAGGTTCAGCCGGACGGCTCGACGACCGCGGTCGATCGCAAGGGGCAACTCGCCTTCACCGCCGACCGGCCGACGATGTGGGACGCGTCCAGCGACTTCAAGCCGCGCCGCGCGCAGCTCGGCATCCGGCAGGAGCCCGGCCGGTTCGTGCTGACGCCGGACCGCAAGCTGCTCACCGATCCGGCCGCGAAGTTCCCGCTGTACATCGATCCGTCGATCTCGGGGACCGCGGTGAACTGGCTGCACGTGAACAAGGAGTCCGGCACGGTCGACGGCTGGACCTACGACCGCGATGCCGGTGGCGCCAAGGTCGGCCCGCGCTGGGGTGAGCCGGCCAACGTCTACCGGTCGATGTTCCTGATGCGGACGACGAGCGGCGCGCAGGCGATCGCGGGCAGCACGATCCTGAACGCGCAGTTCCGGATCACGCTCGACTGGAGCTCGTCGGGGACGGCGAAACCGGTCGAGCTCTGGCAGTTGGCCGATCTCGACACCGCGAACAAGAAGCTCAACTGGGGTACGACGAACGCGACATACTGGAAGACCGAGCTGGACTCGCGCAACGGCGCTGCCTGGCCCGAGGAGAAGACGTTGCCGATGGAGTTCGGCGCGCTCAACGCCCCGAGCAAGCTGCGCACGCTCGTCCAGTCCGTGGCCGACGGCCGGAAGCCGACGCTGTCCCTCGGTCTGCGCTCCCCGAACGAGGGAACCAATACCGAAGCGCAGTACCACTGGAAGAAGTTCGTCCCCAGCTCGGCGGCGCTCGCGGTCACCTACAACACCGCGCCGAAGATGCCGAAGGGACTCGCGCTGACCCGGCCGCGGCCGTGCGGTACGGCGTCCGCGCCGACTCCCGTCCTGACCGCGCAGCCGCAGTGGGCCTCGGTCGCGGACGACCCGGATCTCGGCGACAACGTGACGACCACCTTGCAGATCAAGGATCCCGCGGGCGCCGTCGTCCACGAGAGCGCGGTCGGGCCGACCGTCAGCGGCGCGGCCTTCGCCTGGCCGGAGACGCCGGCCGGCAAGCTCAGCCCGGGCGTTGTCTACAGCTACACGGCGTTCACCAAGGACGCCGCGAACGCGGCCAGCCCGACGACGCCGGCCTGCTACTTCGTGATCGACACGTCGGCGCCCGCCGTCCCGAAGATCGAGTCGACGGACTTCCCGGATGCGGGTGATCCGGTGATCGAGGCGCGCAAGACCGGCAAGGTGACGTTCAAGCCGGCCGGCGGGGAGAGCGATCTGGACGAGTACGTCTACGGGTTCCAGGCCGATGCGCTGGTCAGCCGGGTGAAGGCCGGAGCGGACGGGACGGCGACGATCCCGATCACCGTGTATCCGGACCCGGTCACCGGCGTACCGAGTCTGCGGTTGTACGTACGCGCGGTCGACCGGGCCGGGAACAGCAGCGCGACTCGCGAGGCCTGGGAGCTGAATGCGAAGCCTGCGGTCGGTCCGGCGCCGAAGGTGCGCGGGGACAGCAACGGCGACGGGCGCGCGGACGTGACGGCCGTTCTCGACCACGGCTTCGGCCGGACCGGTATCTGGAACATCGTCTCGGGTGGCGCGACCTTCAATGCCGGGACGATGGCGTGGGACACCGGCGAGGGCACCGGCTTCTCGCTGGCCAAGGTGAAGCCGGTACAAGGCGACTTCGACGGGGACGGCCGGACCGACATGGCGGTCTTCCGGTCCGGCGCCGGTGGCCGGATGTACCTGTACAAGTTGCCGTCGGACGGCAACGAGTACCAGAACCCGCCGGCGGTCTGGACGACCGAGACCAGCCCCTGGCAGTTGAACACGGCGCGAGTGGTCGCGGGCGATGTCGACGGGGACGGCAAGGACGACATCGTCGTCCAGAACGCCGGTACCGGGGACAACTGGCAGGCGCAGGTGTTCCGGGCGGCGGACGACTTCGCCACCCCGGTCAGCTGGGTGCAGGCGGCGGCCGGTAACACCTGGTCGCGCAGCGCGCCGCTCCTCGTCGACATCGATCAGGACGGTAAGTCCGACCTGCTCAGCGTGCGCAACCTGACCGGCTGCCGGACAGCGGTTGACCTGTACCGCTCGACCGGTACGGCGTTCGCCGCGGCGTCCACGATCTACGACTCCGGCGCGGACGGGTTCTGCTGGGACAAGAGCCGCTTCACCGTGGCCGACCCGGACGGGAACGGTCGCGACGACCTCGTGGCCCTGACCGAGAACGCCACCAACGACGGCACGCTGGTCGTCTTCAGCGGTACCGCGACCCAGCTGACCAAGACCGACTGGCGGCGGGTGACCGGCTTGGAGCTGGCCAAGACGACGCTGGTCAGCGGCGACTACGACGGCGACCGGCTCGACGACATCGGCCTGCTGTACGCCGCCGCCGACGGCGATCGTGAGGTCTACACGCTCCGGTCGACCGGGACGACGTTCACCGACAAGGTACAGACCTGGTCGGGCGCGGTCGGCGCGGTAACCGGGCCGAAGTTCGACATCGAGCACCGGCAGTACGAGCTGGTCAACAAGAACAGCGGCAAGTGCCTGAACGTCAAGGGCAGCAGCGTTGCGGACAAGGCCGCGCTGATCCAGTTCCGCTGTGTGGGTACGGCGTTGAACGAGCGGTTCCGGCTGATGCCGATCGCGGGCACCGACCAGTACAGCATCCGGCCGGTACACACCGCGGTCGACGCCGGGCCGGTCAAATGCCTCGACGTCACCGGCGGCAGCTCGCAGGACGACGTCGACGTCATCCAGTCCAGTTGCGGCGGCGGGCTGGGTGAGCCGCGGGCCTGGCAGCAGGTGACGTTCGACTACGTCGACGGGAGCGCGTACGAGACCGTCGTCCACCTGCGGTTCGCGCACAGTGGGAAGTGTCTGGGCGTTGCGGAGGCTTCGCTGAACGACGACGCGCTGATTCGGCAGGTGCCGTGCGGCCAGGCCGCGAGTGAGCAGTGGATCCTCCGGCCGGCGTTCAACGCGACGCAGCTCGGCGGCACCGGCAGCACTCGCTACCGGGTCGACGCGGCAGTCGGGACGACGACCGTCCTCGAGGTGCCCAAGTGCGTCACCGCGGCGGGCAGCCCGGTCCGGATGGGGACCTGGTCGACGTCCAGCGCCTGCCAGAAGTGGAACCTGCGCAGCCTCGGTGACGACATGTACAAACTCGTCGACACCAACTCCAAGCTGCCGCTGGAGATCAAGGGTTGTTCGAAGTTGCCGAGGGCAAGCATGATCGTGTTCCCGGACGGCGCGTCCGAGTGCCAGAAGTGGCGGATCGAGCCGACCCCCGGTGGCAGTTACAGCGTGATCGCCGTGAGTTCCGGCCTGGCGCTGGACGTCGCCAACGGCAGCTCGGCGACAGGCGCCGAGGTGATCTCGTGGTTCTACCACGGCGGTAAGGGCCAGCGCTGGGCCTTCAAACCGCAGTAGGACTCGGGGCGGCCGGCACCCATCCGGCCGCCCGTCGGGTCCGAAGACCCGGTATGAGCGATTCATCGGTAGGACGGTTCGCGGCGGCCCTCGGCGGGGTGGTCGCCGCGGGCAGCGCGCTGGCGATCGGGTACCTGGTCGCTGATCTGACCGGCGGGCCCTGGCCGGTCGACGCGGTCGGCGTCCAGGTGATCGACTGGGCACCGGGGCCGGTGAAGGACTGGGCGGTGCGCGAGCTCGGGACGGCGGACCGGCCGCTGCTGCGGTTCGGGATCTGCGTGACGCTGGCGATCGTCGCGGCGGTGGCCGGCGTCCTCGGACGGCGTTCGCAGCGGTTGGCTGTTGGTCTCGCGGGTGGGCTCGGGCTGGTCGGGCTGGCGTTCGCGGTGTTCAGCCGGTCGGCGGCGTCCGGTGTGGTGGATCGGCTGCTGCCTTCGGTGGTGACGCTGGTGGTGGCTGTGGTGGCGATGTGGCTGGTCGTCCGGCGGCCGAAGCGCGCGGCGGCGGAGCAGCCGGCCGGGTTCGACCGACGCCAGTTCCTGGTGACCGTTTCGGCGTTGGCGGTGGCCGGTGCCGCGAGCTTCGCCGCGACCAAGGTGCTGTCGGTGAAGCCGGGTGAGGCGCTGCGGGCGCGATTCAAGGTGCCGCGGCCGACCGAGGCGGCGCCTCCGATGCCGGCCGGCGTCCAGGTGGACGTGCCTGGGATGAGCCGGTTCGTGACGCCGAACGCCAAGTTCTACCGGGTCGACACGTTGCTCGAAGTACCGCAGATCGACCCGAACGACTGGGAGCTGCGGATCCACGGCATGGTCGACAAGGAGCTGCGGCTGTCACTCGCCGATCTGGTCGACCGGCGGCTGATCGAACGCGACATCACCTTGACCTGCGTCTCGAACGAGGTCGGCGGTCCGTACGTCGGGAACGCGCGCTGGATCGGCGTCCCGATCGCGGACGTGCTGGCCGAGGCCGGCGTCCGGCCTGGCGCCGACGCGGTGAAGTCGACCAGTATCGACGGCCTGACCATCGGCACCCCGCTCGGCGCGCTCACCGATGGCCGCGACTCCATTTTCGCCGTCGCGATGAACGGCGAGCCGCTGCCGTTCGACCACGGCTTCCCGGTCCGGATGGTCGTCCCCGGCCTCTACGGCTACGTCTCGGCCACCAAGTGGATCGTCGATTTCGAGGTCACCCGGTTCGCCGACTTCAGCGCCTACTGGACCGACCGCAACTGGGCCGAACAAGCCCCGATCAAGACCTCCTCGCGGATCGAAGTCCCGAAGGGTTTCGCCACCGTCAAGGCCGGCCCGGCCGTCGCGGCCGGCGTCGCCTGGGCCCAGCGCCGCGGCATCGAAAAGGTCGAGGTCCAGCTCGACGACGGGCCCTGGAAGCCGGCCCAACTGGCGACTCAGGACACCATCGACACCTGGCGCCAGTGGACCTTCCGCTTCGACGCCACCCCCGGCAACCATCGCCTCACCGTCCGCGCGACCGATGCCGAGGGCAACCTCCAGACCGCGACCGCGGCGCCGCCCCGCCCGAACGGCTCCTCCGGCCTGCACAACACGATCTTCATGGTCGAGTGACTCAGTAGCCCTGACTCAGTACCCCGCGAAGACGGCCCGGAGGGTGTCGAGAGTGACCGGACCGGTCAGCTCGACGTCCTTCGGGGTGTGGTCGGGGTCCAGGCGGCCGGCGCTCAGGCGCAGCCAGGACTCGGCCGGCAGCGTGAGGACGCCGTCCGCGGCCTCAGCCGGGGCGGCGTCGATGCTGACCGGGTCGGCCAAGCGGAGAGTGAACTCCTTGGCCGGGTCGGTCGTGCTGACCGTCAGCACAGCGGTCTGACCATCGAGCGCGGCCGGCTTCGCGATCCGGCTGACGTCCCCCTCGGTCTGCAGGAGCTCGACCACGGCCTCCGGGTCGAGAGTGGCCGTCGAGTCGGCGGCGCTACGAACATCCCACGAGTGGTGGGTCAGCTCGCTGAGCCGCATCCGGCCGAACGTAGCGACGTCCACCGGGGCCGGCAGGAAACCAAGGTCAACCCGGAGCGTGTCGTGCTGATCGGCGGTCAACGACTCGAACAGCGCGGTCAGCTTCTCGTTCCACTCGACGAACCCGGAAGCCTGCTCGCGCCGGGACGACGCGTCCCAACGCGCCCACACGCTCTGGTAGAAGTCACCGCCCGCAGCCCCGGGCGTCTCATCGATCGCCCGCTGCAGGACGTGGAGCATAATCTCCGCGCCGCTGCCCAGGTGGCTGAGCACCTGCGCGACATCCCACTCGGTCGCGGCCGACGGACCGGCCAGCGCCTCGTCGTCGTACTCCTTCACGAAGTCCGCGAGCCGGTCGTAACCGGTGCGGAGTGCGGCGATAACGCCGTCGGCGGTGCTCAAACTGTGCCTCCAGGAACGCGAGTTGATCCGTCACCACAGTGAGCCTCGCCGCACCCCGACTTATTCCCGCCGTTACTTCTTGAACGCGTCCTTCACATCCTGCCCCGCGTCCTTCACGTGCTCGCCCGCGTTCTTCAGCCCGGCCTCGGTCTGATCCGCCTGTCCCTCAGCCTTCAGATCCTTGTTCCCGGTCAGGTCACCGATGGCCTCTTTGGCCTTCCCCGCCAGCTCCTCAGCAGCGTTCTTGGCCTTGTCCGCGATACCCATTACGCATCTCCTCTTCATCGACGTCCCACCAGTGCCCACCGCTCCCCATTCGAAGCAGCAACACCGTTAAGACCCCGCCCACCCCCGATCGTCACTGTGACGATCGCCACTCCGGGCCACCGTGGCGTGCGGCGTCCAGGACCGGCCTTTTCGACCCCATTCGAATTGTTTGACATTCATTTCAGCCGGCGAATGACGAGACCCAGTACGCGCTCGGCCGGGACAAATCCGACGTGCCGCGAATCGTAACTGTGGTCCGGATTGTCGCCAATCACCAGCAACGAATCGCTTGGTACCAATTCACCGGCCGCCAGGCGTCCGGCAACCGAAATTGGTACCACGTCCGACGGTAATCCGACGACGCGCTTGACAATCCAGCGCCGGCCCAGCTCCCGCGGCCCGGGCGGCGGTGACGACCAGGGCGCCGGGCTGAGCTCACGGCCACTCAGATGCGGTACGACGCCGACCGGATAGGGCGCCTCGAGGACGACGACATCACCGACCCGGAGTCGCCGCGATCGCCGCCAGGCAAGCAATCGGTCCCCATCGGCGAGCGTCGGCTCCATACTCCGGCCCGCTACCCGCACCACGGTCAGCAGCCTGCCCGCCGCGACCAGACCGACCGCGCCGAGCAGCAGCGCAGCACCGATCGGCTCCACCATGACGGCCACCTAAATGCATGCGGCTTTCTCCCGTCAACCCCCGGATTTGGCGGCCTCCGGACAGACCCGCCGGTGTCCGGATCTTGCCAACAGCGTTTCCACGAAACCCTCGTCAAGAACGGCGCCCGAAACGTACTGTCCTGCCCACCATCCCCGGCAACGAAAAGAGGATTCATGCTGAAAACCCTCCAGCGCATGGGCGATCACATCGTGAGCAGGTTCGTCCCGGAGGTCACGGCCGAGGCCCTTGGGCACGAACGCAAGGAGAGCTGCGGCTGCTCCTGGGACTCACCCGGCTACGTCCGCAAGGAACGGATCTGCATGGGCAGCCTGTGCGGTAACTGTTACGTCATCGGCGCCTGCTAGCCCGAACAGCTCGCGGTGCCGGCGGACGCGCCGGCACCGCTCCGACTCCCGAGGAACGACGATGGCCTATCTGATGCTCGCCTGCGGTCTCTGCTTGGCCTACGTCTTCGGGCTGTCTGCCGTCGGCAAGCTCCGACCTGGCGCGGTGCGGGAGTTCGTCGCCACCGCGGGCCCGCTCGAAGTCCTGCCGAGCCGTCTGCGGTTACCGGCCGCCGTTGTGGTCGTCGCCGCCGAGGCCTTACTCGCGGCAGCCCTGCTGGTCGGAGCGTTCGCACCGGGCCTGCGGTTCGTCGCCACCACAGGCTTCGCGTTGTCGGCCCTACTCCTGCTCGCCTTCACCGGCGCAGTGCTGATCGCGCTCCGTCGAGGAGTCCGCAAACCCTGTAGATGCTTCGGCGCCAGCACCGCTCCACTGACCGGGGTGCACCTCGTCCGGAACATTCTGTTGCTTGCAGCAACCGCTGTGGGCCTCGCGGCAGCACTGAGCAGCTCCACCCCGGTGGAGCTGTCGGGAGCGTTGCTCGCCGCCGCGGCGGGCGTCGTCGCCGGTCTGCTCTTCACTCGCTTCGACGACCTCGTCGATCTGTTCGCCTAGCAAGGAGAAGGTCTTGGCCATCCTGACGGTCGCCGTCGTACTGCTCGCGGCAGTATCCCTGCTCAACCTGTTGATCAACCTGGGGCTGGTCAAGCGGCTCCGGGTCCACGCGGACCACCTCAGCAAGCTCCAGACTCCGCAGGACCGCGGCCCGGCCCCGGGCCGGCTCGCGGTCGGCACGCCGATCGCGCCGTTCGTCGCGACGACGACCGACGGCCTCGAGGTCACGCCCGCCGGTGGCACGGTGGTCGGATTCTTCTCCACCACCTGCAGCACCTGCGCGGAGAGCCTGCCGGGCTTCCTGGCGTACGCCGAACCACTCGGCCGCGAGCGGGTGATCGCGGTCGTCCACGGCGCCGAGCCCGCGGTGACCGAGCTGAAGACGCAGCTGGCCAAGGTCGCCCAGGTGGTGATCGAGGCCGATGACGGACCGGTGACCCGGGCGGTCGGGGTGAGTGCGATGCCGACCTTCGTCGTCCTCGACGACAATCTGCGGGTGATGTCGAGCGGCTACCGAGCCGATCAGCTGGCGGTATGAGCCTGCAGTCGGGTGCCGGCGCTTCGCTTGCGCTGGCCTGGCGGGCGGCGCCGGTCACGCTCGCCGGCTATCTGCTGGCGAGTGTCGGCAGCGGGCTGGCGCCGGTGGCAGCAGCCTGGTTGATGAAGCTGACGCTGGATCGGCTGGCCGGCGGCGGGCAGGTCGCGCTGCTGGCGATCGGTCTGGCCGCGACCGGTCTGGCCGTCGCGCTGTTCGGCGAGCTCGGGAAGTATCTGTCCGCAGAGTTGTCCCGGCGGGTGACCGTGCTGTCGCGCGATCGTCTGTACACGGCGACGGACCGGTTGACGGGTCTGGCGAAGCTCGAGGATCCGGTCCACCGCGACCGGATGCGGCTGGCCGAACAGCACAGCCAAACCGGGCCGATGACGATTCTCGAAGCGCTGGTCGGCGGTCTGCAGTCGGTGCTGACCCTGGCCGGATTCACGGTCACGCTGATCACGATCAGTCCCTGGATCGTGCTCGTCGTCCTGGCCGCCGCGGTTCCCGGCCTGTACGCCGAGGTTCAGCTCAGCCGGCGGCGGGCCGCGCTGATGACCGGGCTGAGCCCCACCGAACGTCGCCAGTACTTCTACTCCGAACTGATCCTCGGTCTGGCCGCCGCCAAGGAGATCCGGCTGCTCGGGCTGGGGCGACTGTTCCGGCGGCGGATGCTCACCGAGCTGCGTGCGGCCAACGCCGCCAAACGCAGGCTCGACCGTCGCGATCTGCTGATTCAGGGCGCGCTCGCCGCGCTGGCCGCCGGTATCTCCGGTGGCGGTCTGATCTGGGCGATCGTCGCGGCCGGCCGCGGGCAGATCAGTCTCGGCGACGTCGCGGTCTTCATCGCCGCGGTGGCCGGCGTCCAGCAGGCGCTGTCGGCGCTGATCGGCCGGCTGGGTTTCGCGCACAACGCGCTGCTGATGTTCGAGCATTTTCAGGCCGTGACGAGCCCGTCGGACGCACCGCCGGCAGCTGCCCGTCCGGCTCCCGAGCTACGGCACGGGATCGAGTTCCGCGACGTCTGGTTCCGCTACAGCGACGAGCACGAGTGGGTCCTACGTGGCGTCGATCTGTTCATTCCGTTCGGTCAGGCGATCGCCCTGGTCGGCCCGAACGGCGCCGGTAAGAGCACGCTGATCAAGCTGCTCTGCCGCTTCTACGATCCGACCCAGGGATCGGTTCTGTGGGACGGCGTCGACCTGCGCGAGCTGGATATCGCCGACCTGCGCCGCCGGATCGGCGCGGTCTTCCAGGACTTCATGTGCTACGAGCTGAGCGCCGCCGAGAACATCGCCTTGGGCGAGGTGGACGGCGCCGACGAGCTCGACCCGGTCAACCGGCCGCGGGTCGAGGCAGCGGCCGGCCGGGCCGGGATCGACGAAACGCTCACCGAGTTACCACGCGGCTATGACACCTTGCTGTCCCGGATGTTTCTCGACAACGCGGACAAGGATGACCCCGCGACCGGGGTGTTGCTGTCCGGCGGGCAATGGCAGCGGGTCGCGCTGGCGCGCGCCTTCCTCCGGGACCGGCGGGACCTGCTGATCCTGGACGAGCCGACCTCCGGGCTGGACGCCGAGGCCGAGCACGAGATCCACACCAGCCTCACTGCTCATCGGCAGGGCCGGACCAGCGTCCTGATCTCCCATCGGCTGGGTGCCGTTCGGTCCGCCGATCGCATCGCCGTCCTCGAAGCCGGCCGGATCACCGAGCAGGGCTCCCACGACGCCCTGATCGCCCAGGACGGAACTTACGCTCATCTGTTCAACCTGCAGGCCGCCGGCTATACGGGCGCCCACTAGCTGCGCTCTAGGAGGCGGCGGGCGAGGGTGGCGGCGCCGGTTACGGGGGGTTCGGTGAGGAGGGTGGGGGTGGTTTCGGGGGGTAGGTGGGTGCGGATGGCTTGCCAGTAGGTGGGGACGTTGGTTACCAGGCCGCCGGCGAAGACGGCGTTGGTGATGGGGATGTCGCGGGACTGGAGGGTCAGGAGGAGGTCGGCGATGGCGCGGGCGCCGGCGGCGAGGACTTGGTGGGCGTCTGGGGAGCCTTGGCGGGCGGCTTCGATGACGGCTGGGGAGTGGCGGCCCCAGGTTTCGGGGGCGGTGCCCCAGCTGAGGGTGAGGGCGAGGTCGGGGATGGTGGTGACGCCTACTGAGGCGAGGAGGAGGGTGCCGAGGGGGTCGGGCGGGTGGCCGCGGTCGGCGCGGTGGAGGACGGCGCGGGCGGCTTCGCGGACCAGGGCGGACGCGCTGCCGTCGTCCGAGAGGACCCAGCCCCAGCCGCCGGCTCGGGTGAGGTTGCCGGCACCGTCGTCCGCGATGGCGATCGCGCCGGTGCCGACGATGACGGCGATGCCGCGGTC
Source organism: Kribbella sp. NPDC104218 (assembly GCF_055584105.1). Classification (NCBI taxonomy): domain Bacteria; kingdom Bacillati; phylum Actinomycetota; class Actinomycetes; order Propionibacteriales; family Kribbellaceae; genus Kribbella; species Kribbella sp. NPDC104218. Next base: position 3,287,901 of record NZ_JBVJMQ010000001.1, on the reverse strand, counting down.
GAGGCCGGCGGCGGGGAGGAGGAGCTCGGCGTCGTTGACGACCTGGACGGGGATCGCGAGCCGGCGGTGCAGCTCGGCGGCCAGTTCGTTGCAGTGGGCCCGTTCTTCGCAGCCTTGGGCGCCGGCGGCGAGTGCGGTGAGTTCGATGCCGGGCAGGAGGTTGATGATCCAGTCGGCGGCTTCGGCGACCGGGGTGGCTGACCAGCCGGTTGACGAGACGATGCGGTCCTCGATGGTCGCGCCGTCGGGGGTGAGCAGGCGGAGGTGGGTCTTGGTACCGCCGATGTCGAGTGCTGCCAGCGTCATGTGAGCCCTCCCGGGGATGCGAGGCTGAAGTCGGCCGGGTCGACGCCGCCGCGTTTGGTGTCGTCATTGGCGAAGACGAAGGCCTCGGCGGGGATGCCGCGTTCGTCGGCCAGGGCCGCGACCAGCTCCTGCGCGACGACAGTCTCCAGGACGACGCGGACGGCGGACGCGACCGACGGCAGTGTGACGACCGCGAGGTTGGCGGTGGGTTCGACCGGCTCGGCAGTGACGAGCAGCGTGCGGTGACCGGCGGACGAGAGCGTTCGGGCCAGGACGTGCTCGCGGCCGTCGCCGAAGATCACATGCAGGGTCGATCCGGCCGACTCCATCTCGCCGTGCAGGTAGGTCCGGGTCGGGGACGCCGCGGCGGGGATGCGCGGAACTTCACGCAGCAACAGGGCGGTTTCCTCGGCCGAGGCTCGGGAGGCGCCCGCGGCGACGACGTCCGCGCTGGTCACGGCGGCGGCCTGGCTGCGGATCGGGTCGATGACGCGGACGGCGTCCGTCCGGACCTGGCGGACCAGGTCGTCGATCCCGGCCCAGGCCGGCTTGGTGCCGGCGAGGAGGTCGAGGGCGACGATGGTGCCGGTGAAGCCGACGGTGGAGGCGTAGGAGTCGGGTTCGGATCCGAGGTCGAGCGCGTACTCGGCGACCTCGGTGAGCGGTGAGGGCGCGACGTTCACGAGCGCGACGCGCGGAACGCCGGTGAGGCCCTCGAATGCGGCCAGCGTCTCCGCGCTGCGGCCACTCTGCGACACCCCGACCACGAAGCCGGGGTCGAAACCGCCGGGGTGATCGCCCAGTTCGTCGGCGCGCACGCGCTGCGACGCGATGCCGGCCGCTCGCAAGGTCGCGACCGGTACGGCCAGCGCCGCGAACGAAGCGCCGATCCCGGTGAACAGCGGACGCCCGGTGAGCACGCCGGCGGCGGGCCAGGTATCGAGCTGGCGGGTGACGTGGGCGGCGATCCGGGCCAGCGCGGCGGGTTGCGCGTCGCGGCCGGCCAGGAAGGTGAGGCGGGACATGGGTCTCCTTGGAATCAGTGGGCGACGGCGAGCAGGAACCAGCCGGTGTGCGGAATCCACTGCTCGGCCCAGCGCCACACCTCGCCCGGCGGCGCGTCGGCGGGCAGCAGGGCGACGTCGTTCTCATCGGTCCAGCCGGAGGTGATCCCGTTCGCGATCCCACCGGGGACGTTCGGGAAGTCGGCCGAGTATTCGGGGTTGTTGCGCCCGCGGCCCTGCAGCATCGAGCTGTCGAAGGGGTTCCGGCCGAGGATCCAGTGCAGCTGATCGGCGGCGAAAGTCCGCAGCCGCGCGCGATCCGCCGGGCCGAGGTTGTCGAGCGCGGCGCACGCGCTGGCAGCCGCCGAGAGCGACGCGATGGTCGCGTTCTCGCCCTGCCACCAGTAGCCGGTCTCGTTGGCATGTGGGAAGAAGAAGGCCGCGTGCGGCTCGCCGTCGGTCGGCTGCACGACCTGCCGGGGGTAACCGAACGGATTCGGGACGGCGTCCGTCCGGTCCAGCAGGTCGAGCATCGCGCGGACGGCGGTGGCCCGGGCGCGGACGGCGTCCGCCGGGCAAGCTTCGGCGTACCGGAGCAGCGCGAGCACCGGGAGGCCGGCCTCGGCGGCGTGGAAGAAGGGGCGGCCCTTGGCGTCGGCAACGAACCGGCCGTCGGCGTACCGGTCGATCAGGGCCGCTGCCCGCCGGGCCGCCGCTGGTGCCGCACTTTCGATGCCAGCCGCAACCAATTCGGCGGCGGCGAGCAGCGCGGTGTAATCGTCGAGCACCGACTCCTCACCGTCGAAGAGGTACTCCAGGTTGTGCGCTTCGAGATGGTGGAACGCCTGCTCGGCGACCTCCAGGTACGTCGTCCGCGGGAAGTCGCCGTCGTCGTCAAGGGTCGATGCGCGCGCCAGGGCAGCGATCGCCAGACCGCCGCCCTGCCGGTAGCCGGCCTGGTAACGCGGCGTACGGACGCTGTTCTGCAGCGGCGCGTTGATGAACCGTTCGTCCAGATCCTTGGTCAGCGCGTCGAAGATCCCGGTATAGAAGTAGCCCTCGGCCGAGCGGAAGCGGACCAGGAAGTCCGCGCCGAACAAGGCCTCGTCACGCAACCGGGTCGAGACCGGCTTGACCAGGTCGGGATGGTTCGCCGCGATCGCATCGCGGGCCGCGGACATCGCCCAGACGCAGAGCGGGATCTGCTGCGGGCTCATCGTCGACGTGTAGGTGAGATGGGAGAGGAACTTACTGGTGTCGCCACTCGCATCGAGCCAGCCGCCGCGCGCGTCGACCGTCCGGCCCGAGTCGTCCGCCCAGAGTTTCGCCGTCCGGTCCTTGCGATCGATCTCGCCGCTGGAGCGCATCGCCTTGAAATAGTTGAGGACGTCGGACAGCGTCTGCCGCTGCAACCGGGACGGCGCGATCACGATCGGCTCCGAGATCAGCTCCTGGCCGCCGGCCCGGACCCGGACCCGATAGGTGCCCTCGGCAAGCTCCGCCGGGAGTGGGATCCGCACGTACGGCGCCGTCGTCCAGCCCGGGACGCGTTGTACCGGCCCGGGCTCGAGCGCGGGCCCGTCGACGATCTCGGCCACCACCGGGCCCCCGGCGTCCGGCAGCACGGCGACGACCGCATTGGCCGCGCCGATCCCGTATCCGACCTGACTGACCAGGATTCCCTCAGCCCTTGAGCGCACCGGACAACACCGCCCCTTCCATCTTGTCGGCGAACAGAACGTAAACCACGTACACGGGCACGAGCGTGATCACGATGCCGGCCGCGAGGACGCCGTACTGCGCGGCGTTGGCCATCGACAGCAGCGGCAGCGCGACCTGCGCCGTCCGGACCGCCGGGTCGGGGCCGGCGATCACCAGCGCGAAGAAGTACTCGTTCCAGAAGGACAGGAAGTTCAGGATCAGGACGACGGTCAGCGTCGGCAGGGTCAGCGGCGCGTACACCGAGGTCAGCACCCGCAGCGGCCCGGCGCCGTCGATGATCGCCGACTCCTCCAGCTCGGCCGGCACCGTCCGCATCGCCTGGGTGAGCAGGACGACGGACAGCGGCAAGGCACTTGCCGGCAGCAACAGAATCAGGAACTCGCGGGTGTGGAACAGATCGAGCCGGATCGCCAGCAGGACGGTCGGAACCAGCGCCGCGAAGCCGGGGACCAGGAAGCCGAGCGCGAAGATCCGCTCGACGATCCGCCCGACGCGGCCGCGGGTCCGGGCCAGTGCGAACGCCGCCGGGATCGCGAGCACGAGCGTGAGGAGGTTGGCCGCGACCGTGATGTAGGCCTGGTTGAGCAGGCCGCGGCCGAGGCTGCCGCCCTCCCAGGCCCGGGCGAAGTTGTCGAACTGCAGACCCCGGAACGGGTTGAACGGCGCGTCCAGGATGGCGGTGTTCGTCTTCACCGACGAGATCGCGAGGTAGTACAGCGGGACCAGCAGGAGCAGGACGTACACCCAGACGCCGACGTGGGCGAACAGCCGCAACCGCCCGGCGCCACGCATCGCGCGGCTCATCAGAAATCCGCCCGGAACAGTCGGCGGATGCCCAACAGGCCAAGGACTCCGACCCCGAACAGGAGGACGGCGATGGCCTGCGAGTAGCCGACCTTCGACTGGTTGAACGCGTAGTCGTAGACCAGGAAGGACAGGTTGACCGTCGACGTCCCGGGCCCGCCGCGGGTCAGCAGCAGAACGACCGCGGCGGACGAGAACAGCGTCCACAGGAACTGCAGCATCGTCACGACGCCGACGAACTCGCGGCAGATCGGCCAGGCGATCTGCCAGAGCTGTCGCCAGTGCCCGCACCCGTCCAGCTCGGCCGCCTCGAACAGCTCGTCCGGTACGGCGTTCATTCGCGAGGCGAGCATCGCGGCCGAGACCGACATCGACGACCAGATGATCACCACCAGGATCGCGATCCCGGCCGTCGTCCCCTCGGCCAGCCAGGGGCGGCTGCGCGCGCCCAGGCCGAGGCCGTCGAGGAAGCCGTTGACCAGACCGGACGGCGCGAACACGCCGAGGAAGACCATGCCGAGCGCGGGCGCCGAGAGCAGCACCGGGGTGAACAGGACGGCCCGGACGATCCGGTGCCCGCGCGGCCGGAGCGACAGGTAGTACGCGATCATGAACGCGCCGACGATCACGATCGGCAGCGTGATCACCAGCTGCAGCAGGGAATTGCGGATCGCGTGATGGAAGACCGGGTCCTCGGCCAGCCGGCGGAAGTTGTCGCCGCCGACGAAGGTGCGCGGTGCGATCAGCCCGCGCCAGGCGGTCATCGAGTAGTAGAAGAGGCTGACCAGCGGGCCGACCGTGAAGACCAGGAACCAGCCCAGCGCCGGCAGGGTGAACCCGAGCAGCGCGAGCTCCCGCCTGCGCCTCACTTCGCTGCCTGGTAGACCGCGTCGATCGTCGTACAGATCTTCTGCGCGTCGTTGCCGGGGGTGTAGGCGATCGACGTCGCGCGGTACATCGGGTTGCCGACGTCCGCCGGGACGTAGAGATCGGGCATGACGGTGAAGTCGACGGCCTTGGGCAGCGCGTCGACCGACTGCTTGAGCAGCGGGACGGTGACGGCCGACGAGTCGACGCCCTCCATCGCGGCCGGGACGACGCCGCCCTTGAGCATCGAGTTCAGGACGTCGGTCCGGTACATGAACTTGATCAGCTTTTCGACCGAGGACAGCTTCTGCTGACCGTTCGGGCTGACCCACCAGCCGGCCGACGTCGAGCCGTTGTACGCCGTCGGCTTGGCGTAGGTGCCGCCGTCCGGGACGGGAAAGCCGCCGAGGGTCGTCGTACCGACCACGGCCTTGTCGGCGGTCGGGTAGCTCCAGGAGCCGATCGGCGCGATCGCGGCCTTACCGCTCATGTAGAGCGCGGTCGCCTGGTCGGCGGTCAGTCCTTCGGTGCCCTTCACGAAGACCCCGGCGTCACGGAGCTTCACGAACAGGTCGACGCCCTTCATGGCCTGCGGATTCGCGCACAGACCGCCCTTGGCGAAGATCTCCTTGGCCGCGTCGGGCGTCAGGTAGCTCTCCAGGATCTGCAGGAAGATCTTCTGGCCGGACCAGTCGTTACCGCCGATCGCGACCCCGCCGACGCCCTTCGCGGACAGCTTCTGGACGGCGGCGATCAGCTCGTCCACGGTCTTCGGGAGCGGGACGCCGTGCTGCTCGAAGAGCGCCTTGTTGTACCACCAGGGCCAGGTGAAACCGGCGTACGGGAAGGCGCGCAGATGACCGTCGCCGTCCTTCCAGTCGGCCAGGGCGGTGGCGGGGAGCGTGAGACCCCACTGGTCGACGTACTGCTCGACCGGGATGACCGCGCCGTTCTTCACCCAGTCGAGCTGCTTCTCGAGCAGACCGACGAGCAGGACGTCGGCCTCCTTCTTCGCCAGCAGCGCGGTCTCGTAGACCTGGTTGAGATCGTCGCCGCTCTCCAGCAGCTTGACCTTGACGCCGGTCTCCGCCGTGAAGGCCTCCAGCGCCGCCTTCAGCGGAACGCTCTCCTGTCCCCCGCTGGTCCAGTTCGTCTGGACGGTGAGCTCATTCGCGTCCACCGCCTGGCCGGCATCGCTACCGCCGCACGCCGCGGTCAGGGTCAGGGCCAACAGACCCGCGACGCCGACACTCCATCGAGCCAGTCGCTGCATGGCTTCCTCCTCGTCATCCGTGCGCAAAAGGTATGCAGTGGATCGCCAAGTGGTCAATAGTTGTCTTAGATCTGCGTCGCAGTGGTATCGTCACGCTCGATGACCGAGACGCCGAGCCGCGAGCACCGGCCTGAGCCCCTCTGGGCGCAGGCGGCGGAGCTGATCAGCGAGCAGATCACCCGCGACGGCCTCACGCCCGGCGCGCGGCTCCCCACCGAACGGGACCTCTGCGCCCGCTTCGGCATCTCCCGCGTGACGCTGCGGAAAGCCCTCGGTCACCTGCTCGACCGCGGCCTCGTCACGTCGTCCCACGGCCGCGGTTGGTTCGTCGCGACGCCCTCGACCGTCCGCGAGTGGCCCAACGACCTCGAGTCGTTCACGACCACTGCCCGCCGCAAGGGCCTCCCCGCCCGTTCCGAAGTCCTCGAACAGGTCATCCGACCGGCCACCCTCGACGAGGCCGACGCCCTCGCCGTCCCAGCCGGCACCCCGCTCCTCGTCCTCGAACGGGTCCGTTTCCTCGGCGACGTCCGGATGGCGCTGGACCACGCCGTCCTGCCCGTCGCCCTGGCCCCCGGCCTGGCGGACGTCGACTTCGCAGCGGCGTCCCTCTTCGAGGAGCTGACCGCCCGCGGCGTCGTCCTCGATCGCTCCGAAACCGCCATCGAGTCCCGGATCGCGGACGCCGCGCTAGCGGCCAAACTCCACCTGGGCGCCGGCGAGCCGATCCTGCTCCTCGACCAGACCATCTACGACGCCGACAACCGTCCGATCCTGTTGTCCACCGTCGAGTACAGCGGTGACCGCTACCGGCTCCGGACGACGTTCCGCCCGCGCTGACCGCGCACGATCAGCACCCCCAGCCCCGCGCCAACGGCGTACCAGAAGAGGTCTGGCGCGTTGAACGTCGAGCCGAGCACCAGCCGGGCAATCACGCTGCGCTCGGACAACTCCGCGGGAATGCCGGTGAGCTGGAAGAACTCCACCGCCCAACTGAAGCCGGTGGCGCCCACCGCAGCCCAGAGCGGTCGCAACCAGAAGGCGAGCAGGGCGTAGATCAAGGTCGCATAGAGCGCGACACCGGCGTACTTCGCGAAGTCACCCGCGGCGAACGCGCGGACGGCGAGGCCCAGGGCCAGGATCAGCGGGACTGCCAGCCAGGGGCGCATCGCGACAGCTTAGGCGCGATTCAGGGATGCCGGTGGGTACCGTGACAACCTGGTGGTCACCGCCGATCCGGTCGCCTGGGATTCTGCTCGTTCGGCAAGTGGAGGTTTGCGGTAGATGAGTCTGAAACGCTCGAGTGTGGTGGCCGCGCCCCGGCCCGAGGTCTACGCGTGGCACGAGCGCGCGGGCGCCGTCGTCCGGCTGACTCCGCCGTGGATGCCGGTCCGGATCAAGCAGGAAGCCGAGGATCTCGCCGGAGGTGTCGCGGTGCTCGGTTTTCCGCTCGGGTTCGACTGGATTGCCCGCCACAGCGGTGCGCGGGCCCCAGAGCGATTCGTCGACGAGTTCGACACCGCGGTCGTCCGGAACGTCGTGAAATGGCGGCATACGCACAGCTTCGCGGCTGTGGGTCCGGACGCCACCGAGATCACCGACGAGATCGACAGCACCGTGCCGGGTTTCCTGCTGCGCTCCATGCTCGAGTACCGGCATCGCCAGCTGGCCGACGATCTCGCCGCCTTGGGCCGGGCGCGCAGCGGCGGGATGCGCCCGCTGACGGTCGCGATGACCGGCACGCACGGGACGGTCGGTACGGCGCTCGCCGCGCTGCTGAGCACGTCGGGGCATACCGTCGTACGCCTGATTCGAGGGGCTGCGAAGGCTCCTGATGAACGCAGCTGGGATCCTGCCGCGCCGGATGCGACGCTGCTGGACGACGTCGACGCTGTGATCCATCTGGCCGGTGCATCGATCGCCGGGCGATTCACTCCGGCACACAAGGCGAAACTGCGCGCGTCCCGAATCGAACCGACCCGGGCGCTGGCCGCGGTCGCGGCAGCGGCGTCCAACGGGCCGAAGGTGTTCGTGAGCGCCTCGGCGATCGGCTACTACGGAGCCGACCGTGCGGACGACGTCCTGACCGAGGACAGCGAGCGCGGCGACGGCTTCCTCGCCGACCTCGTCACGGACTGGGAGGAGGCCGCTGCTCCCGCGCGCGACGGCGGTCTGCGCGTCGTCCACATCCGCACGGGGTTGGTACAGACGCCGGCCGGCGGCGTCCTGAAGGCGCAATTCCCGCTCTTCGCGGCAGGCCTCGGCGGGCGGCTCGGGTCCGGCGACCAGTGGCAGGCCTGGATCGGGATCGACGATCTGCTCGACATCTACCACCGTGCGCTCTGGGACGAGCAGTTGTCCGGAGCGCTCAACGCCGTCGCTCCGAACCCGGTACGCAACCGCGAGTACGCCGCCACGCTGGCGCGGGTTCTCCACCGTCCCGCACTACTTCCGGTGCCAACGCTCGGACCGCAACTGCTGCTGGGCGCAGAGGGGGCCCGGGAGCTCGCCAACGCCTCACAGCGCGTGCTACCAGCCCGACTAACCGCAGCCGGCCACACCTACCGCTACATCACCCTCGAGCCAGCCCTACGACACCTCTTAGGCAAGCCGACGTCATGAATGGTGCGCGAGTAGGCGGAGGCGGTCGGCGTCGGCGGTGCCTGGCTCGGCCGTGAAGACGAGCATGACGGGCCCGGGGCTGCCGGGGAGGGGGTAGGTGTCCCAGTCGAGCGTGATCTCGCCGACTTCGGGTGAGAAGTAGACGCGGGTACCGCTGGTGGTGGCGCCGACGTCGTGGCGGGCCCAGAGGGTGCGGAAGGCGGAGCTGCGGATACTCAGCTCGCCGATGAGCTCCGTCGCCCGTGGGTGGGCCGGATCGGTGGCGATCGAGGCGCGCATCATGGCGATGTAGTCCTGGGCATGCCGCTCCCACTCCGGGCAGCCCCACTCGGCCGCCTGCACCTCGTCGAAGACCAGCAGCAACAGGTTCAACCGATCGCGTGGGATTGCGGTGAAGTCGCCGAGGAGCAGCTCGGCCATCCGGTTCCAATGCAGGACGTCGAGGTGGCGGCCAAGCACGATCGCCGGTGCATCCATTGCCGCCAGCAACCGTCGGGTGCTCGCCGGCACCGACTCCGGCTCCCGTTCCACCGGCACCGGCATCGGACGCCGCGCCGCACGCGCCAACGTGAACAGATGCCGGCTCTCCGCCGCGTCCAGCCCGAGTGCATCGGCCAACGCCGTCAGCACCTCATCGGACGGACGCAACTCGCGCCCCTGCTCCATCCGCTGGTAGTAGTCCGTACTCAAGCCCGCCAGCAACGCCAGCTCTTCCCGCCGCAGCCCAGCGACCTTCCGCCGCCCACCCGGCTCCAGCCCGACATCCTCCGGCCGCAACCGCCCCCGCCGAGCCCGAAGAAACTCACCCAGCTCGCGCGCGTACGGATGAGCCACGCCGCCCAGTATGCCGCCCCGCCACCGCACCAAGGTAGGACCAGCATTCCTAGGCAAGTGACGGCGACGGCGTACCAGCCCGACCGCCCTAGCCTTTCGGTACTACCAACCGCCCTGAAAGGGAGTCCTCCCCATGACCCGTTTCAAGAAGGCCGTCATCACCGCCCTCCTCGGCGCAGCCGCCGTCACCGGCCTCGCCCTCCAGTCCGCCCCCACCCCCGACGTCCCGACCGCCGCCGTCCTCTGTCGCCAGTGCCCCGCCTGGTAACCGGCTTCTGACCTTGGAGGGCCCCGACCAGGTTCAGGCGGGGCCCTTCAGGCCGGTCAGAGTTTGGAACGGTCGGGCTGGGGGTCGAGTTTCAGGACGAACGTCAGGACGGCGTACGACGCGGCGCCGAGCACGGTGGCGATGACGACGCCGAGGTTGCTGGCGCCGATGACGCCGTCCGCGGCCGCGTCCGTGAGCAGGAAACCGGTCAGGGGCGCGAAGTTGGGGTCGGCGCTGGTGACCGTGCCGAGGCCGACGATCGTGCCGAGGCCGAGGCTGGTCAGGGCGGTCCATCGGCCGGTGCGGCCGCCGTAGCCCTTGGGGTTGGCCAGGTCGGTGTTCCAGCCGAGGCGGCGCTGGCGGACGAAGTCCACCAGCTGGATGCCGCCCATCGTGCCCATCATCACCGCGATCAGCGACAGGAACGACTGGAACGTGGCGAGGAACGACGTCGAGACGAAGAGCAGGTAGAACGCGCCGGCCGCGATCAGCAACGCGTTGAGGGCGGTGGCGGTGGAACGACGCAGCGGGACGCCGACCGCGCCGAGGGCCAGGCCCGAGCTGTAGATCCCGGTGATCGCCGCGGACATCAGCGAGATCACGATCACGATCGAGAACGGGACGAAGAACCAGCGCGGGAGCAATGCAGTCAGGGCGCCGATCGGATCACTCGCCGCGGCGCCTCCCAGAGCCGGATCGCCGCCGACCAGCAGCGCGCCGACGATCAGCAGGACGACGACCGGGATCGCCAGCCCGCTGGTCGTCCACCCGATCACGGCCCGCGCCGGTGTGTCCCGCGGCAGGTACCGGGCGAAATCGCCGCCGTAGTTGAGGAAGCCGAGGCCGACCAGCGTCATCGCCATGATGGTCCCGCCGACGAACGCCAGCGGACCGCCGGCCGGGGTGTCGCCGAGCCGCGACCATTCGACCTCCGGCAGCACGAAGCCGAGGAACGCCAGCGTCATCAGCCCGGTCCCCCAGGAGATCCACACCTCGATCCGCATGATGAACGCATGGCCGAGCACGGACGCCGCCATCGTCGCCACCAGCACGACGACGAACCAGACCACGACCGTCCGGTCGGCCGGTCTGCCGTCCGCCGCCGCGAACTGCGCCGGCCAGAGCGTGCCGAACAGATTCGCCCCGGTCGTCGAGGCCAGCGTGATGATCGTGACCTTCCAGCCCATGTTCGACAGGTAGGCGAAGAACGCGGGCACGATGTTGCCGCGGATCCCGAACGCGAACCGGGTCTGCACCAAGGTCGGCAGTCCCGTCCGCGGGCCGCCGACCGCGAGGACGCCGACCAGTCCGCACGAGATCAGATACCCCAGCGTCCCGGCGACGATCGTCTGCCCGACGTTCAGCCCGATCCCGAACACGTAGATCCCGTAGCTGATACCCAGGATCGACACGTTCCACGCGAACCAGACCGCGAACAACCCCCGCGGCCGCCCCCGACGTTCGGCGTCCGGCACCGGATTGACCCCGTTGACCTCCACCGTGTTCTTCATGTCCGAACAATAGGCGGTGCCACCGTGTCAGGGCGGCGTCAGGGCCGTGTCAGACGATCCGGCGACCGTCGTCCCCATGAGACCAGGAATCGCCGACCGCCTGCTGGCCGATCGTCACTCGCTCCCCCTGTCCGTCGCTCTCCACCTGATCCCCGGCGTCCTGATCGTCGCGGCCTACCTACTGATTGCCGAGCCGCTCGTCCTGGCCCTGGGCGCCCCGGTCTTCCTCGGCTGGGCGATCGCGCTCTGTCTGATCCTCTTCCCCCTGCTCGCGGGCCTGTACTGGCTGGGCCGCCGCCGCAACGGCCGGCTCAGCCTCCGCGGCGTCCTGCACTACACCGACAAGCCGTTGCCCAAAGCAAAGGTGGCTGCCATCGGCATCCCCTTGTTCCTCTGGATGATGATCGTCTCGACCGCCCTCATCCCCCTCGACAACTTCGTCTTCGAGCACCTCTTCACCTGGCTCCCGTACGCCGAGGCCGGCGGCAGCGCCACCACCTACCTCGACGGCCACAGCCGCGCCGCGATCATCACCACCCTCGCGATCTGCCTCCCCCTCACCGGCATCTCCCTCCCCCTCATCGAAGAGCTCTACTTCCGCGGCTTCCTCCTCCCCCGCCTCGCCCACCTCGGCAAAACCGCCCCCATCCTCAACACCGTCCTCTTCGCCCTCTACCACTTCTGGGCCCCCTGGACCTTCTTCTCCAAACTCGTCTTCTTCCTCCCCGGCCCCTGGCTCGTCTGGAAGAAACAAGACATCCGCCTCTCCATCACCATGCACGTCGGCTCCACCCTCTTCTCCACCGCCGCCGGCATCACCGCCCTCGCCCTCAACCTCCTCCCACCGGGCCTCTGAGCGCCAGAGGTCTAAGGCAATAAGTGGCCAGCGACGCCTCGGGCATTTCATGATCGAGGCTCCGCCCGATCGCTGGAGGTAGCGTGACTCGTCGGCCCTGGAAGTACGTCGCCTGGTTGCTGGCGAGTTCGCTGGTGGTCGCGATCGGCCCGCCCAGCCTGGACGCCGAGGCGGCGCGGCCGTCGGCAGGCGGGGTCTCGGTGTGGACCGAATCGGCATATACCTCGGTATTCCGGGACAGCGGCCCGTCGGACGAGGCCGGGCAGGAGGTGAGCCTGGACAGTGCGCGGGCCGAGTACGAGGGCGCTCAGGTCGTGGTGCGGCGTCCGCAGGCGTTCACGATCGACGCGGTCGAGTTCAGCGCGTTGTCGGGGCCGGCGGGCAGCATCGCCGCGAGCGATCTGAGCTACAACTTCGTGGACTACGAGCACCTCGACAAGAACTCGACCGAGGGCTGGCGCGAGGTGACTCCGGTGACGCGGAACGCGCCCGGGTTGTTTCCGGATCGACTGCGTAACGACAGGTCGATGGCGGTCGCCGCGAACAGCACGCAGTCGGTCTGGGTCCGCGCGTACGTGCCGGCCGAAGCCCGGGGCGGGGTCTACACCGGTAGCGCCACACTTCGGACGAGCGCCGGGAACATCCAGGTCCCGGTGTCGGTGAACGTCCGCGACGTGCTGATCCCGCCGACGAAGGACAGCCAGTTCACCAACGTCTTGTGGCACAACATGCTCGGGCCGGCGTCCTGGGACCACATGAAGGGCGACACCGGCGAGCTGACGTTCGGGGTCAAGCGGTACGACGAGCGCTGGTGGCAGGTCATCGACAACTTCGCGGCCATGCACAAGAAGTACCGCGGTAACAGCCTGCAGCTCCCGGTCATCCACCTGCTCCGCGAAGGCGGTAGCGGCGTCGATGCCAACGGCAACTACCAGTTCAACTGGACGCGGTTCGACCAGGTGGTCGAGCGGATCATGGCGGCCGGGCACATCAAGCGGCTCGAGGGCTTCACGATGTCCGGCACCCATACCTCGCAATCACCCTGGTACGACCCGAATCGGCCGAACGGCAAGTGGCTGACCGAGGTGCTCGGCCGGCCGGACGCCGCGACCGGGCAAGCCTCGTTCAGCTGGATCGACTGGGACTCCGCCCAGGCCGGCAAGTGGATCGACCAGTTCTTCCCGGCCCTGCGGGACCATCTCCGGGCGAAGGGGTGGGAGAGCCTGTGGTGGCACCACATCGGCGACGAGGCCGGGCACAGCGCCGGCGGCGCGGCCTGGTACGCCTTGGAGCAGCGGATCCGCAGCCGCTGGCCGGAGGTGAAGATCGGTGACGCGCTGATCGGCGAGATGGGGCTGGACCAGGCCAAGAAGGCCGACATCGTGATCCCGATCCTGAACCTGTACGACGAGAACCGGGCTGCCTTCGACACGCAGCGCGCTGCCGGCAAGGAGCTGTGGCTGTACAACTGCATCGGCCCGGCCGGCAACTTCCTGAACAGGTTCGTCGACCAGCCGCAATGGCATCAGCGGATGACGATGTGGTACGCGTACTCGCGCAATGTGACCGGCTACCTGCACTGGGCCTGGATGAACTGGCAGTACGACATGAAAGACCAGCCAGGTAAGGGCGACGGCTACATCGTCCGGCCCGACACGGCGGGCCTGACCTTCGAGTCGTCACCTCGCTACGAGTCGCTGCGGGACGGGATCGAGGACTGGGAGGTCCTCAACCTTCTCGGCAAGCGCAACCCCGGCCTGGCCAAGGACCTCGCCGCCAGCATGGCCCAAGCCGGTGACACCTACGCCATGGACGTCACCTACCAACAGCGCATCCGCCGGATCGCGCTGGACGCCGCCGCCGGCCTCCCGGTGATCGCCGAGGACTACGCACGCGCCAAGACAGCCACCAGCTCCGCCGCCGCGGCCGGCTTCGGGGCCGACAAGGCCGTCGACGGCAACGCCACCACCGGTTGGCGCCCGGCGAGCAGCTCGGGTACCCAATGGCTGCAGGTCGACCTCGGGCAGCAGAGCCGGCTGGACGGCGTCCACCTCAAGTGGGCCGCCGCCACGACACAGAACTACCGGGTGCGGACGTCGTACGACGGGGTCAACTGGGTCGATGCGAACGTCACCTCCAGCGGCAACGGCGATGACGACTTCGTCGGCTTCGTCGGTAAAGCGCGCCAGCTGCGGATCGAGGTGACCAACGGGAGCCCTGGCTACCAGCTGAACTCGATCGAGGTCTCCGGACATCCCCAGGTCCTGCCGAATCTCGCGGCCGGCAAGGCGTATCAGCTCAATCCCGCGCCGGACAGCCACCCGGACGAGACCGGGCGGCAACTCACCGACGGCCAGCTCGGCGACGCCTGGTCGGACAACCGCTCGGTCGGCTGGAAGACGAACCAGGGCTCCGATCGGTACACCGACCTGACCATCGACCTCGGTTCGGCGCAGCGCGTGGCCGAGGTCAAGGTGCACGCCTATGAGGAGTACCAGTACTACCGGCCGGACGAGATCACCGTGCTGACCAGCACCGACGGATCCACCTTCACCGCCCGGAAGACCGTCTCCGGCGATCGTCCCGAGGGCCAGTCGAAGATCTGGTACGACCTCGCGTTCCCCGCCGTCCAGGCCCGGTGGGTCCGGGTGTCGTTCAAGAAGCGCGGCACCGACAAGGCGACTGTCACCTTCATGGACGAGCTCGAGGTGTACGGCGCCGGCTCGGCCGTCGGGCCGGAGGAACCGGCCGCCTCCGCGGCATTCGCATGGAAACACCAGAACCACATGTTCGCGCCATCGGTCACCGGCGCCCTCGAGCATTGGTGGTGGACGCCGGGGATCGGCGTCGAACGGGACGTCTGGGCCAACGGCCCGGTTCAGGGCAAACCGGTCGGCGCCGCCCTCGGCAATCAACAACACATCCTTGCCCGCAGCGCTGCCAACACTCTGCTCAGCTGGTCCTGGACGGAAGGTGAGGCGTCGGTCCGGTCAGCCGACCTGGGCGGCGCCGCACATTCCGATCCCGCAGCCGTTGTCTGGGGCAATTACCTGCACGCCTTCGCTCGATCCGCCGATGGCGGTCTCACCCATTGGCAGTCCGGGCGCGTCACCAGCTGGCCGAAAGCGCCGGTCGCCATCACCAGCCGCCCCGCCGCCTTCTCCGCTCGCGACGAACTCCACGTAGTTGCCCGCGGCACCGACAACCGTCTCTACCACTGGTGGTGGAAGGCCGGCGAGCCCGGCCCGCAGGTCGAGCCGTGGGGCGGTGAGGCGCACTCCGACCCGACCACCTTCAGCTACGACGGTCAGATCCACGCCTTCGCCAGAGCCGCCGACGGCCAGCTCTTCCACTGGTGGGCCGACCCAGCTGACGGCCTCCACACCGACAAATGGGCCGGCGCCCCGGCCGCCTTCAAAGGCACTCCTGCCGCCTACCGCTACGGCTCCCAGCAACACGTTGTGGCCCGCGGCGCCGATGACACCCTTTACCACTGGTGGTGGGACCAGCCCACCACCAAACTGACCTTCGCGAACCAGGGCGGCCAAGCCCACTCCGACCCGGCCGCCTCCGTCTACGCCAACGAACAACACATCTTCGCCCAGTCCGCCGCCAATACCCTGAGCCACTGGAAGATCGACCCGACCGGACTGCAACGCGACGACTGGGGCGGCTCGATCAAGCTCGGCTGAACATCCTCAGACACTCACCGGGGCGGGGATCCTGTCTTTCAGGCCTCGGACGAGGACGGATCTGGGGGGTGACGTGCCTGGTGTCGTGGGTAGGTCGGGGGTGTCGCGGCCGAGGCGTTGGGCTTCGGCGGTCAGGTCTTGGCCGCGGAAGGCCCAGGCTGCGGATGACGGGGATCGTGTCAGGTCGCCGATCTGGCCGGCTCGCATCATGTCGGCCAGTAGGTCGGCCAGGAGGTCGTCGTCCGGGGTCTCGGTCACCAGGTCGTTCCGTCGGATTCGACGGGACAGGTGGTCCATCGCCAGCCGGCTGTCGGTTGCCGCGATCGAGCCGATCCTGGCGAGGAGCGTGTCGAGCTCGGCCGTGGTGAGGTGGTCCAGGAGGCCTTCTGCGACCCAGATCGATCGTTCGCCGGGGTAGAAGCCGACAGCGATCAGCTCCTCGACCCAGGCTCCGCGCAGGTCCGCGGCGATCGTCACCCGCTGCGCCATCGGGCGTGCTCCGGCGTCGTGCAGGACCTGTTGTTTGTAGGCCTGTACCACCGCGGAGTCGATCTCGAAGACCGTTGCTCCCTGCAACGGACCCATCCGGAACGCCCGGGTGTCCAGCCCAGCGCCCAGGAGGACGACCTGGCGGCAGCCGTCCGCGACCGCGATCCGGATCTCGCGATCGAAGTACCGGGTCCGGACGGCGATCCTGGCGGCCAGCGAACGCCACAGCGCCGAAGGGCGGACGCCGCGGCCGGCCATCCTGTCGAGCAACTCGACCAGTTCGCGATTGGTGTCAGGCCGGAACGAGGCCGCCAGCGGATCGGTGAACAAACGGTCCGGTCGCTTCGTCTCCTGAGCGCGGAAGTACGCCGCGACCACCGCCAGCAAACCGGAACCGTCCGGTAGATGTGGTTCGGGGATCATGCTCGAGAGCCTCGCAGCCACACCGATTCGAAGAACAGTCCAGACCTGGTTCACTTACTGTTCGTCAGCGGCCGGGCCGCGGTCGCCCGCGGATCGAAGAGGGTCTTGGCCCGGTGGGCGGCCTCGCCGGACCGGGGACCGATGCCTTCGGCCACAATCTTGTCGAGCGGGAAGACCGTCGGCGCGACATCACGCCACGACCGGCCGTCCAGCAGGTCCATCGCCTCCGGAAGGTCGATGGCCGCCTGGTGCCCGACCGTGCCCAGCACATCGAGCTCGTTCGCGACCCAGCGGCGTACGTTCTCGGCGTACGGGCTGGTCGGCAACCCGGTGAGCACCACTCTGCCGCCCCGACCGACCGAGTCGAAACACAAGGTTGCGGCCGCCGGGCTACCGACAGCTTCGAAGACGACATCGGCGAGACCGCCGTCCGCCGCCAGTACGTCGGCCGGGGACTGAACCCTGGTGTCGATCACCAGCTCGGCGCCGAGCCGCGACGCGATCGCCAACCGGTCGTCGGAGCGAGCCGCGACCGCTACCCGAGCACCGACGGCGACGCAGGCACGGGCGATGAACAGACCGATACTGCCCGCGCCGACGACCAGGACCCGGTCGTAGTCCCGTACCCGGCCGCGATTCCTGGCGTGGACCGCGATGGACATCGGCTGGGCCAACGCGGCGACGTCCGATCCGAAGCCCCGCGCCCCGATCGGTGCGCAGATCGCGGCCGGGGCGACGGCGTACTCCGCCAGGCCGCCGTGCTGATGAATGCCGATCAGGCGGCTGTGCACGCAGAGGTTCGTTCGGCCGGCCCGACACGCGCGGCACGCGCCGCAGCTGACCCCCGCGCCACAGGCAACGACCTGCCCGAGCAGAGATCTGGCGCTCGCGGCCGATCCCCGCCCGACGTCGACGACCTCACCGGCGAACTCGTGCCCGAGGATGACGGGCTGTCCCTCGGGGATCGTTCGGCGGTCCGCGAACTCGCTGCTGTCCGTCCCACAGACGCCGGCCGCGTGCACCTGGATCAGGACCTCGTCCGCAGCTGGTTGCGGAACGAGCACCTGCTCCAGACGGACTTCACCCGGCCGGTGGTAGACGGCGGCATTCATCTTCACGGCGCTACTCCGATTCAGCGGGTGACGGCTGCCAGGGCGTTGACGAGACCGTGGCCGTAGAAACCGTTCTTCGCGGTGGTTCCAGCACACACGGCGTCAACCTTGCCGTCCTGGTCGAAGTCGTACGACGGTGGGCACGGCAGGTCGGTCGCCTGCGCGAACAGGCGGGCCCGGACTTCGCTGGGCGAGGCGTTCGGGTGGACGGACCGGATCAACGCCGCGACGCCGGAGACCATGGGCGCGGCCATCGACGTACCGCTGACGTAGTCCCACTTGCCGCCGGGGATCGGCGCGAGGATCTGGTTGCTCTCCGCGGGCGGCTCGGGCTGCTGGTAGTTCTCCGCTTCGCCGCCTGGGGCGGCGATGTCGACGACGCCCAGCCCGTAGTTCGAGTACGACGACTTGAGGTTGTGGGCGCCGGTGGCCGAGACCGCGATCACGTCGGGCAGCTCGGCGGGCGTCGTGATGCATTTCGAGCGATCGACGACCCGCGGGGTCGGCGTACCGTCGCCAGGACTGTTGCGGTCCTCCAGCGTCGGCGCGGCCAGGTCGAAGTTGTCGTTCATCGCGGAGGCGACCAGGACCGTGCCCTTGGAACCGGCGTACTTCGTTGCCCGCTGCACCGATTCGACCAGCGCGCGCTGGTCCGGATCGTCGACGCAGTTGAAGTACCACGGGTCGGTGTAGAAGCTCATGTTCACCACGTCGGCCCCGTGTTCGGCCGACCACACCAACCCGCACACGACAGAATCGGTCGTGTACAGACCGCCCGAGGCCACCCGGACCCCGGCGAGGCTGACGCCCGGCGCCACACCCGCGATCCCGACCGTGTTGTAGGCGGCGGCCGCGATACCGGCCACACTCGTTCCGTGCGCCGAAGTCAGCGACGGCGGTCGCCAGCTGCCCTCGGTCGCATCCGGTACGCCGCCAACGCAGTTCGCCGACGCGGACTTGTCGAAGTTGGGCGCCAGGTCGGGGTGCGTGTCGTCAATGCTGTTGTCCAGCACGGACAGCAGGACGTCGCGCCGGCCGCGCGTCACCTCGTGCGCCTGGTCGGCCTTGATCGCGCGGAGCCCCCACTGCTTCGGCTCCAGCGGGTCCTGAATCGCCAAGCCTTGCGGGCCAACCTCCTCGCCGGACGCGGCCGCGACCGGAACCGTCCGGGTAGCGCCCGCCGAGCTGACTGCCGAAGACTTCCGGACGGCGCTCGCCACCGCGGAGCTGTCGGATGTCACCACCAGCACACCGATCTGCGGGTACGCCATCTTGACGACGCCGCCCGCTGCCACCACAGCCGACCGCGCGGCCGCGAAGGCTGCCGCACCCGACTTGGCGTTGACCACGAAGTTGTACTGCGGGGCCGCCACGGCGGGGCCACCGGACAAACTCATCGACACCGCGGCCGTGCTCAGGCACAACGCCGTGAGCCGGATCCACCAGGATCGTCGCATTCTCTCGCTCCTCACACGAAGACAGACCCAGCACGATGGCCGGGATCTCCAGCCGAAGTGAAGGTCGTTTCCTGTCCACCTTCGGCTCAGCAAGGGCGCGACCACCGATCGGCATCTGCCGTCAGCGGACGTTCAGGCCGCTCCACTGCTCGTTGCCGTCCGGCGCAACCGGGAACACCGGGTCGGTCGCCGGCTCCTCGCCGGCGGGGCGAACTTTGGCTCGCCGCCACCGGCGGAAACCTTCGATCCAGCGACGACGCCTCTTCGAGTGGTAGATGCTCGGCCCCCTTCGCCGGTGGGTGCCGCCGGGCCGACACTGTCCTGGAGGTCGAGTAGCCGGGCCCGGCGGCGGCCGGCTGGTTTGAGACGGAGCCGTCACCACTGAGACTCCGTCGCCGACTGTGGAAGTATCCCGGCCGGTACGGCCCGCTCAACAGCCCGTTCAGCGTTCAGATCCCGCTCACCGGCGGGTGGCCGGAAACAGTCCCGGACAGCCGGGGAGCCCCCGCCGTAGTGCTCCGGCGGGGGCTCCTCGGGTTACCGGAGATCAGTCCTCGGTAACGACCTCATGCGCAGCCTTGATGTGCCGGTTGCTGCTGAAGAAGCTGTTGATCCGCTCGGCGTCGGTAGCGACCTCGAGGCCCTGCAGTCCGAGAATGGTGTTCATGACAACTCCGTTTCGTTGGTGGTCATATCGGTACGTCCTGGTCGGAAAGTGAGGTTCAGCCGGCTCCCTTCGGATCGGTGGAATCCGCGGGCCGTCGGCCGGCGGAAGCAAGGTGCGGTACGTCGTCGACACCGGTGATCGCCGCGTTCAGGGCGAGCAGGATGCCCGCCGCACCGGTCGCGAGATCCGTCGACAAGCGCAGGAGCCGCCGTCCGGGGAAGACCAGCTGACCGCGATGGGACAGGGCATGACGGGAAAGTCCGCTGATCTGTTGATCGATGAGGGCCCTCGACGGACCGTCCGGGCTTGTTGCTCGGGCCGCGAGGTAATGGATCAGGCCGGCGGTTCCCTCGAACAGGCCGGGGGCGTAGCAGAACGGGCCTTGGGCGATCTGATCCGACGCTCGTACCAAAGAAGTGAGCGCCGGGTGCGGAGCGAGTCGCCGAAGTCGATCGGCGACGAGACCGAGGCCAATGGTGCCTTCGGCAAGGTAGGGCAGCGATCTGCCCGATCGATCCGGCAGGAGAAGCTGACCATCCGCCCGCTGGAGCCGATCCGCATCACGGAGCAGCGCCCGGAGAGCGAGCTTCAGCCAGTCGGAGTCCTGGTCCTGCTCGTGCAGACCGATGAAGAGCAAAGCAGCACCGGACCAGCCGCCCATCAGGCCGAGCGTCATCGGCTCAGCCAGCTTCGCTACGGCCGTACCGCTGCCGGTCAGCTTCGCCGCAAGCTGCTCGCCGATCAGCGCGGCCTCGCTGAAACGCCCGAACCACAACAGATTGAGAGCAGCGCCGCTCAGCCCGGTTTCCACGCCAATGTTCGTCAGCCGGGACTGCGCGGCCGTTGCGCGATCGAGTACCTCGGCCGCTTCATCGCGATACCCGTGCCGGTGGAAGAACCAGGCGAGACCGTGCAGACCGTCGTACAGGCCAGGTTCGAGATCCGCCGCGGCGCCGCGCTCGATAAGCCAGGCGACGTGCTGAGGGTCCAGGCCGTAGCCGCAGGCGGCCAGCGCGTGCAGCACGCCGGCTGCGCCATGTGCCAAGCCCAGACCACCGTGCCGGTCGAACTGCGCGACGTCGCCGGGATAGAGCCGATCAGTCCGCTCTGGGGTGGCCGTGGCGACGATGCCTGCGGCTATCGAGTCCAGAATCGGTTTCCAGTCCACGACGTCGTCCGACGCGATCGGCCAGGACGGGACGGCGGCGCCGGGGATCACCTGGCCACGCGGCCGCGGTAGGCCCCACGAACGCTCGAAGGCGTCCAGGGTCTCGACGAGGAAGCCAGGCGGGACAGGGAATCGGCTCCCGATCTCTTCCAGGAGATCGTCGACCTTGTTCGGGTCGAGATCCAGCAGGACCTGGAGCGGGACGAAGAGCCAGATCCGGAGGCAGGCCAGCGCGAAGAGGTCCGGTTCGATACCTTCCCGCGCTGCTGACGAGTAGAAGCCCGGTGCACCCAGGCTGACCGGCGTCCCGCCGTCCAAGCGGTACGCCGCCTCGAAGTCGATCAGGCCCAGCTCTCCGTCGGGGCGAACCATGATGTTGCTCGGATGCAGGTCGGCGAAGACGAACCCGCGCTCGTGCAGCTGCTCGACCATGCGCGTCAGCCGCTCGACGATGCCGAGGGCCCAGTCGGTGTGGGCGACGGTGGTCTGCCAGCTCGGGTCCGCCACCAGCCGGCCGAACCTGGAACCGAACTCGGCCTCGAGTGTGCGCCCGTCGAAGTACTCCTCGACCAGGAAGTGGTGGTCCCAGATCTGCACCACGTCCCGCAGCGAGGGGACGAACTTCAGGTCCTCGAGTTGATGCAGCGTTTCCGCCTCCCGGTGGAGCCGAACGACCGCATCGTTGCCGTCAGGATCGACACCCGCGTGCGGTCTCGCCTCGCGGAGGATCACCTGGTCGCCGGTCCGGATCTCAGCTGCCAGGTAGACGCCACCGCCGTTCGAGTAATGCAGGGCTTTGACGACCCGGAACGGGAACTCGGTCTCGTTCCCCTGCTCGGCGGTGATCCGCCGCCGCACAAAGGCCGGAACCGGCGCCCAGTCGGGATACTCGAAGACGGGTGCCCGCCGATCCGGAACGAGTACGCCATCAGGACGACGTACGGCGAGAACCTGCTCGCCGTCCTCGTCGGTGCAGTACAGCTCGGCGAATCCCCCGTACCGGATCGACAGCGGGCCGGCGTCCCAACGGAAGTCGGTCAGCACATAGGGCCCCTGGACGCCGCTCAGCCGGGTGTCCAGCTCATCGAGAACCGCACGGAGTTCTTCGTCGTCCCGGGGGTAGATCGTGACGAGTTTGCCGCTCGTCCGCCGATCGGCGTACTTGCCGTTCAACTCTCGATGCAGGTCCGGCCCGCGCAGGAACTTGTACGCCGTCCCTCGCTTCGTGCAGTAATCCGACACCTCGTCGACGACGCGTGCCGCGCTGTGGGCGACACTCGTGACGTGGATCTTCCACCCCTGGTCGGGCAGGGTCGCGTCCGTCCTCGACACGACGACCCACGGACCGGCCGACGTCCGCGACCACCCTTCGGGAACCGCCCTGTCCGCGGCCGCGAAACGAGTATCCGACCGACCCTCCCGAGCTGGGTCCTCGTAGAAGAGAGGGTCCACGGCGCTGAAGTGGACGTAGCGCAAATCCATGGCCGGATGCTGCCCGCGGTCACCATCCATTCGACAGTTCGATCCGCGCCCATTCTCGGGTCGCGGACCTACCGGAAGGACGCGACGATGAAGTCGAGCACTGTCTTCTGGAGCTTCCGTCCGTCCGGCGCCTCGCGGAACAGGTCCGTCCCGTGGTAGCCGCTCTGGTTGACGATCAGGCGCTTGTTCCGGTCAGCGGAAGCCTTGAACAGCTTGCGCACCTCACGCTCGACCGCGCCCAGCATGTCGCCCGGCGAGACCACCATCAACGTCGGCTCGGTGATTCGCGCCACCGGGCCCAGCCCGTCGATGACGCCGCACTTCGCCGGGGACGACATGATCAGCAGCCCGACGAGACCCGGATCGGTCGCCCCGATCCGGGCCGAGACCGTGCCGCCGCACGAGGCGCCTCCGGCGAAGATCCGTTGCGCACCTCGACGTCGTAACTCCTTCAGCGCCGCCGCGCCGTCACGGTCGATGTTGTCGTTGTCGGGCGACTTCTCCGAAGCTCCGTGGTTACGGAACTCCGGGATGATCACGTGGAATCCGCGCTGTGCCAACTGCTGACCGAGCTCGAGAAATGAGCAGATGCTGTATCCCTGCTCATGTGACAGCACGACCCCGTTCGTCCCCCGGCCGAGCACGAGCGCCGACAGCCGGACGCCGTCGACGTCCGTGATCGAGATGACGTTTCCGTGCAAAGACCTGGGAACACAGGAATTCACCAGGTAGCCGGCCTTCGTCTTCACCGTCCCCTGCGGCCAGGCCGGCCGGTACGACGCGGGCGGATTGGGCCGCACGGTCGGGGTGACCCGCGCGCTCGGAGTCCTCGACGGCGGTCCGGCCGAGACGTCGTTCGTGACCTGGGGTCTCGGCGGGCTGCCCGTCGGATCACCGTCGTCCGAACAGGCAGCCAGCAAGCCGATCGTCGCGATCAGGACCGCGATCTTCATGCGGTTCATTTGTGGTTCTCGTACTCCTGCTCGGTCAGCTCACGGAGCTCGTCGGCGGGGGTCGCGGTGGCGTGTGCGTCCCCGGCGCCGACCTCGCCGCCGCCGAAGACGAGGGCGTCCCAGTCGTTCTGCGTGGTCAATGTCGACATGCGGCCGTCGTGATTGATGTCGGCCGGCACCGCGTCGTTGAGCGCGCCGTCACAGTTCCAGTCGATCCCGAAGGCTGCGGACTCCGACGTCCGGGTGGAGTTGTCCGGGCACTTCCACTTGGTCCGCCACCCGGCCACCGTACTGCCGATTCCGGCCGGCTCCGCCAGGTTGAGCTCGTCCAGGGTCAACGGCGTGGACTCCGAATAGCCGAACGACGCCGGCCCAGCCACGCGCGGTACGCCGTCCAGCTGGAAGTGATAGTTCATCACACTCAGGTAGTTCGGCTTGTAGTTCGTGTGATCGCCGCCGCCGTGCCGAAGTCCGAGGTCGTGGCCGAGCTCATGGATGAACGTTCCCACCGCTCGATCGTCGGTGACCGTCCAGCAGCGGCCCAGCGTCACGATGAAGGTGTCGTTCGGAATCGCGAACGAGATCCCACTACTACAGGTGGACCCGTGATCGTCGGCCCAGAGCATGTAGTGGAAGACAGCCCGGCGCTCCGGAGCGAAGTTCGTCGCCTTGATCGCGTCGGTCTCCTCCTCAGCCGGCTCGAGGTTCTCGTCGTACGGCACCTGGTTGCCCCCGCCCAAGTCGTACGCCGCCCCTCGGGCGGGCCCGGCGTCCAGATGGATCCGAATCCCGGAGCTCCCATCAGGATTGCGGACCGGCGCAGTCGCAAAAGTCTCCACGATCCGATCCAGAGCCGCGGCACTCGTCAGCCGCCCCTCCATGTAATCCATCTCGACGAACAGATCCTTCTTGTCCGGCGTAGCCCCCATCGCCGGCAGATCCACATCCACAACGCCGTCACCATCAGCGTCGTACCCGTCCGTCTCCCAACTGTCCGGCAGCGAGTCCCCATCACTGTCAACCACCGCGACAACCCCCGCCGGCACACCCCCAGCCGCGTGAGCGTCAGCCCCCACAACCACCACCAGCAAACCCGTAACAACAAGCACAAGCAGGCGGAATCGCATCTCGTCCCTCTCCGATCTCACAACCGAGCTCGGCGAGGCTCCCCATCGCCGACCGGCGAAACCCTCCCCCGCAACACCCCCCGATCACCAGCCCGTTCCACTACCACTTCAAGCTCACCGCACAACGCCGTGATCGAGCTCGGAGGCGGGGTTGTTCAGGCGAGGCCTTTGAGGAGTTGGCGGGCCATGACGATGCGTTGGACCTGGTTGGTGCCTTCGTAGATTTGGGTGATTTTGGCGTCGCGCATCATGCGTTCGACGGGGTAGTCGTGGGTGTAGCCGTAGCCGCCGAGGAGTTGGACGGCGTCGGTGGTGACGGCCATGGCTACGTCGGAGGCGAAGCATTTGGCGGCGGCGCCGAAGTAGGTGAGGTTGGGGTCGTTGCGTTCGGAGCGGGCGGCGGCGGCGTAGGTGAGTTGGCGGGCGGCTTCGATCTTCATGCCCATGTCGGCGAGCATGAACTGGAGGCCCTGGAACTCGGCGATGGCCTTGCCGAACTGTTTGCGCTCCTGGACGTAGCCGAGGGCGTAGTCCAGGGCGCCCTGGGCGATGCCGAGGGCCTGGGCGGCGATCGTGACGCGGGTGTGGTCGAGGGTGGCCATCGCGGTGGCGAAGCCGGTGCCGGGGTCGCCGATCAGGCGGGACGCCGGGACCCGGACGTTGTCGAAGTACACCTCGCGGGTCGGGGAGCCCTTGATGCCGAGCTTCTTCTCCGGGGCGCCGAAGGAGACGCCCGGGTCGGACTTCTCGACGACGAAGGCGGAGATGCCGCGGGAGCGGGCGTCGGGGTCGGTGACCGCGAAGACGGTGTAGTACTCGCTCTCGCCGGCGTTGGTGATCCAGCGCTTGACGCCGTTCAGCACGTAGTGGTCGCCGTCCAGGACCGCGCGGGTCTTCATCGAGACGGCGTCCGAGCCGGCCTCGGGCTCGGACAGGCAGTAGGAGAACATCGCGTCACCGGCGGCCACCGGCGGCAGGTAGGCCTGCTTGACGTCGTCCGACCCGGACAGCAGCAGCGGCAGCGAGCCGAGCTTGTTCACCGCGGGGATCAGCGAGGACGACGCGCAGGCGCGGGCCACCTCCTCGATCACGATCACGGTGGCGAGCGCGTCCGCCCCGGCGCCGCCGTACTGCTCGGGGATGTGCGGAGCGTGGAAGTCCGAGGCCTTCAGCGCGTCGTACGACGCCTTCGGGAACTCGGCCAGCTCGTCGACATCGCCGGCGTTCGGCGCGACCTTGGCGTCGCAGACGTCGCGGACCGCGGCCCGGATGGCGTCGTGCTCCTCGGACAGCGCGTACAGGTCGAATGAGTTACTCACGAGTTCACAGTACGGCGTCCGCCCGGCCGCGGGGAGTTCCCGGACGCCGAAAGTGACGAAGTCCGCACGGTCCGGAACCCGGTTGGCCATGAGCCGGTCACCGGCCGATAACCGCGGTCGGTAGAGTCCCCGGCATGAGTGAAGCGACCTCCCGCCCGCTGCGGATCGCCGTCATCGGCACCAATTACCTCGGCGCGAACACCGCGGCCGGGATGGCCGAGTTCGGTTTCGACGTGATCGGGGTCGAGATCGACGAGCACCGGCTGAAGCTGCTGAACGACGGTAAGGCCCCGCTGTACGAACCGGGTCTGGACCCGCTGCTGAAGAAGCACGTGGACTCCGGCCGGCTGCGGTTCACCAAGGACTACCGCGAGATCGCCGACTGGGCCGACGTCCACTTCATCTGCGTCGGGACGCCGCAGGTCGACGGCAGCGACGCCGCCGACCTGACCCAGGTGAACTCGGTCGTCTCGATGCTCGCGCCGCTGCTCACCCGCCCGGTGCTGGTGGTCGGCCGCTCGACCGTCCCGGTCGGGACGTCGAAACACGTCGAGGCGCGCTTCCACGCCGAGTCCCCGGCCGGCGCCGGGATCGAGATCGCCTGGCAGCCGGAGTTCCTCCGCGAGGCGCACGGCGTCGACGACACGCTGCACCCGGATCGGCTGGTGTTCGGCGTCCAGTCGGCGGCGGCCGAGGCGCGGCTGCGCGAGGTGTTCGCGACGCCGATCGCCGAGGGGACGCCGGTCGTCGTCTGCAACCTCCCGACCGCGGAGCTGGTCAAGGGCGGCGCGAACGCCTTCCTGGCCACGAAGATCTCGTTCATCAACGCACTCGCCGAGATGGCCGACGCGACCGGCGCCGACGTCACCCAGCTGGCCGACGCGCTCGGCCACGACAAGCGGATCGGCCGCGGCATGCTGTACGCCGGTCCCGGGTACGGCGGCGGCTGCCTGCCGAAGGACCTGCGCGCGTTCATGCACCGCGCCGGTGAGCTCGGCGTCGAAGAGGTCATCACGCTGCTCCGCGAGGTCGACGACATCAACCAGCGCCGCCGCGCCGGGCTGGTCGACCTCACCCACGAGCTGCTCGGCGGCGTCTGGGTCGGCAAGAACGTCGCCGTCCTCGGCGCCGCGTTCAAGGCCGGGACGGACGACGTCCGCGACTCGCCCGCGCTCGACGTGGCCGGCCGGATCTCGCTGCACGGCGCGACCGTCACCGTCTACGACCCCGAGGCGATGGAGAACGCGCGCCGCGTCCGTCCGACCCTCCAGTACGCCGCCACCGCGGCCGAGGCGATCGCCGGCGCCCACGCCGTCCTCCACCTGACCGAATGGCCCGAGTTCCGCGAACTCGACCCGGCCACCCTCCGCGGCACCGTCGAGAACCCGGTCGTCATCGACGCCCGCCTGCTCCTCGACGCCGCCAAATGGCGCGCCGCCGGCTGGACCTACCGAGCCCCCGGCAAGCCCTAGACAGTCGCCTGGCGGAGGACGGGGCGGGTCAGGACGACCGCCCCGGCCAGGGCTGCTACGACGGAGATGCCCAGGCAGACTCCGGTGATGCCGACGGCGTCCAGGTCGGCGAGGGCGCCGAGGACCGGGTTCATGACGACCAGGGCGAGGTTCTGGCAGAGGACGACGACGGACTGCAGGCGGGACTGGTACTCGCGTTCGACGGAGTTCATCAGGAGCGGCAGGACGTGGCCGGTGAAGGTGCCGACGCCGATCCCGCTCAGGACGCCGGCGGCGAAGGCGAGCGGGAGCGGCTCGAAGACGGAGAGGCCGAAGAGGCCGGCCGCGGCGACGATCAGGCCGACGGCGGCGAAGATGCCGGGCCGGGGGAAGGCGCCGCGGAGCAGGATGCGCAGGGCGATGATGCCCACGCCGAGGCTGCGGCTGGCGACCAGGAGACCGGCGGTGGCGGCGTTCCAGCCGTGTGACCGGGCGAGCAGCGGGAAGAGCAGGGCGTCGAGCGGCATCAGCAGCCCGGCCGCCACGGTCATCGTGATCAGCAGCGCGCGAGTCAGCGGCCGGCCGAAGGCCATCTTCACGCCGTCGCCGATCGAGCGCAGGATGCCGGTGACCATCTGGCCGGGCGGCGCGACCGTCTTCCGCAGGACGATCAGGACGACGATCATGATCCCGAACGTGATCGCGTCGAAGCCCGCGGCCG
This sequence comes from Kribbella sp. NPDC104218, assembly GCF_055584105.1. Lineage (NCBI taxonomy): Bacteria > Bacillati > Actinomycetota > Actinomycetes > Propionibacteriales > Kribbellaceae > Kribbella > Kribbella sp. NPDC104218. Next base: position 3,259,773 of record NZ_JBVJMQ010000001.1, on the reverse strand, counting down.
CGGTGAGCCCGGCCCAGGTGACGAGGACGCCGCCGACCGCCGTACCGGTGACGGCGAAGACGACGCCGACCACCTGGAAGCTGGCGAGCGCCCGCGGGACCTGCTGCGGCGGGACGAGCAGCCGGGGCATCGAGCGGGACGACGGCAGGAAGAACGCGTCGATCACGCCGACGACCAGCGCCAGACAGACCAGCAGCCAGACCGGCTCACCGGCGGCCAGCGTGGCCGGGACGAGGGCCGCGGTGACGACGAACATCGCCGTACAGCTCGCGAGCAAGACCCGGGGCGCGCCGAACCGGTCGCCGATCGCTCCGCCGATCAGCAGCAACGCGGCCCGCGGCGCGGCGGCGAGCAGCAGGATCAGACCCGCGACGCTGCCGCCGTGCTTACTCGCGGACCAGCCGATCGCGAAAGTGATCGTCAGATCGCCGAGCAGGGACACGGCAGCGCCGAACAGCCAGATCCAGTACCGGACCGGGATGCGCTGCGTATCCGAATCAGCGGGCGGAGTCACGATCGACGACCTTAGACGACAAACGGGTGGGATCTGACGACTACCCCGGGGAGGCCGTGAAAAACCGGCCGGAGGTCACGATTTACGGAGCTCTGTCGCGCCGTCACGCACCGTGGCGCCCTTGGCCCGGGCCATCTCGGCCAGCGACTCCTGGAACGCGATCATCCGGTCCCGCAGTTTCTCGTCACTCGCGGCCAGGATCCGGACCGCGAGCAGGCCCGCGTTCTTCGCATTCCCGATCGACACCGTCGCGACCGGAACCCCGGCCGGCATCTGCACGATCGAGAGCAGCGAGTCCATCCCGTCCAGGTACTTCAACGGCACCGGGACGCCGATCACCGGCAGCGGCGTCACCGCCGCCAGCATCCCGGGCAGGTGCGCGGCCCCGCCGGCGCCGGCGATCAGCACCTTGAGACCCCGCTCGTGCGCTGACCGTCCGTAGTCGATCATCTCGGCCGGCATCCGGTGCGCCGAAATCACGTCTGCCTCAAAGGGCACGTCGAACTCGGCGCAGACCTCGGCCGCCGCCTTCATCGTCGGCCAGTCCGAGTCCGACCCCATCACGATGCCAATCACAGCTGGATTTCCTTACTCGTCGATCGTGCCGGTCAGGTACGCCGCCGCGTGCCGCGCGCGCTCGCGGGTCTGGTCGAGATCGTCGCCGTACGCCGTCACGTGGCCGACCTTGCGGCCCGGCTTGACCGACTTCCCGTAGAAGTGGACCTTCAGGCCCGGGTCGCGGGCCAGGCAGTGCAGCAGGCCGCGGTGCATATCCGCGACGTCGCCGCCGAGGACGTTCATCATCACGGTGTACGGCGCCCGCGCGGCCGGGGAGCCGAGCGGCAGATCGAGGACGGCGCGCAGGTGGTTCTCGAACTGCGAGGTGACCGCGCCGTCGATCGACCAGTGACCGGTGTTGTGCGGGCGCATCGCGAGCTCGTTGACGAGCAGCCGGCCGTCCCGGGCCTCGAACATCTCGACCGCGAGGACGCCGACCACCCCGAGCTCACCGGCGATCCGGAGCGCGGTCTGCTGGGCCTGCGCGGCGCGCTCCGGGTCGAGGCCGGGCGCGGGCGCGGTGACCTCGACGCAGATGCCGTTCTCCTGGACGGACTCGACGATCGGGTAGGCGACCGCCTGGCCGTGCGGCGAACGGGCCACGATCGCGGACAGCTCGCGGACGAAGTCCACCTTCTCCTCGGCCAGGATCGGGACGCCGCTGCCGAACGCGACCGCGATGTCGGCGTCCTCCGGTCCGTCGACGAACCAGACGCCCTTGCCGTCGTACCCGCCGCGGGTGGTCTTCAGGATGATCGGGAAACCGCCGACGCGTTTGGCGAAGTCCGCGACGTCGGCCGGGGACTCGACCACCTGGTGCGCCGGGGAGGGCGCGTCGAAGCTGTCCAGGCGGCGGCGCATGACGGCTTTGTCCTGGGCGTGGACGAGCGCGTCGGGGCCGGGGAAAACCTTTACGTTCGCGGCCTCGAGCGCGCGCAGCAGGTCGGTCGGGACGTGCTCGTGGTCGAACGTGATCACGTCGCACTCCGCGGCGAACCGCTGGACCGTCTCGGGGTCGCGGTAGTCGCCGACGGGCGCGTCGGCGACCGCCTGGGCTGCGGAAACCGCCGGGCCCTCGGCCAGGACGCGGAGCTGGACGCCGAGCGCGATCGCGGTCTCCTGCGTCATCCGGGCCAGCTGACCGCCGCCGACCATACCGACCACCGGCGTACCGACCGGCAACTCATCTCGGGAAAACTTCACGAACGGAGCCTAATTGCACTACTACACCCGGCGGACGGCGGCTACCGGGGCGCGCTGGCGATTTCGGGACGGGGCCGATCGGCGGGTACCGTGGTAGTTCCTCTGTTTGTTGCGGCGTGATCACAGAAAGTGCCGGAGACCGTTGAAGCTCTTCACCAAGTTGTACCGCCAGGTCGAGCACCTGGTGCACGAAGTGGCCAAATTCGGTCTGGTCGGTCTGCTCGGTCTGGTCGTCGACCTGCCGATCTACAACTGGCTCGTCTTCAACAACCCGCTGGTCCTGGCCGACTCCGGCGAAGGCATGCTGCACCACAAGCCGCTGACCGCCAAGCTGATCTCGACCACGGTCGCGACCCTGGCGACGTACTTCGGCAACCGCTACTGGACGTGGCGGCACCGCGAGCGCTCCGGCCTGCACCGTGAGTACGTCCTCTTCTTCGTCCTCAACGGCATCGGCCTGATCATCGCCTGGGGCTGCCTGGCCTTCTCCCGCTACGTCCTGGACCTGCACAGCTGGCTCTCCGACAACATAGCCGCCAACTTCGTCGGCCTGGGCCTAGGCACCCTCTTCCGCTTCTGGTCCTATCGCCGCTTCGTCTTCCGCGAAGAAATCCTCCTAGACGAAGCCGAACACCACAAACCCCCAGTAGCCGACCCCGACACCACCGGCGACCTCCCCGCCGTCCGCTAACTCCCTCTCCGCACCTGCCCGCTGGGGTCAGTTGGAGGTGAAGAGGGTTTCGCCGTCTTCGGGGTCGGTGGGTTTGCGGCGCATGTGGGTTGGGGGTTGTTCGTCGTCGAGGATGCCGTCGCCGGGGCGGCCTTCGGGGCCGCCGAAGAGGAGGTCGGACATCTGGAGGTGGACGTGTTCGACGTGGGGGACGTCGGGGAGGACGACCTGGCCGCGTTCGCCGGCTGACTCGATGTGCAGGGTGCCGCAGCCGAGGATGCGGTCCATCAGGTGGTGTTCGTAGGAGACGTCGTTGATGCGCATCAGGGGGATGTCGCGGCCGGTGCGGGTGAGGATGCCGTGCCGGGTGATGAGGCGGCGGTTGGTCAGCGTGTAGGTGGAGAAGAACCAGTTCAGGAACGGTTTGGCGGCGAACGTCAGGAGCAGGACGAGGCCGACCGCGAGGATCGCGATCCGGCCCGGGGTCTGCAGGTCGCCGGCGGGGATGATCGCCGCCAGGAAGCCACCGCCGCCGGCCACCAGGAGCAGCACGAAGACCGGGAAGATCAGCGCCTTCCAGTGGGTGCGGGTGCTGACGACGACGTACTCGTCCTCGCCCAACAGTTTCGCCGAGATCGCCATGACCCCAGTCTCACAGGCGCCGGGGCCGGTTGTCCCGTCCCGACACGATTGGGCAAAGCGACTAGTACAAGTCTATACAAATTGCATACGATCGGAGAAAGATGCGGACATGACCTTCTTGTCCGTTCTCGATCGGGAACACACCGTAGCGCCCGCGGGGTACAGCCGGTGGCTGATTCCGCCGGCCGCGCTCGCGGTGCACCTGTGTATCGGCCAGGCGTACGCGACCAGCGTCTACAAGACGTCGCTGGTGAAGCACTTCGACGCCAGTCTGACCTCCGTCGGCGTCGTGTTCAGTATCGCGATCGTGATGCTCGGCCTGTCCGCCGCGATCGGCGGCACCTGGGTCGAGCGCAGCGGCCCCCGGAAGGCGATGTTCGTCTCGGCCTGTTTCTGGGCCACGGGCTTCCTGGTCGGCGCCCTCGGCATCGGCACCGGCCAGCTCTGGCTGCTGTACCTGGGGTACGGCGTCATCGGCGGAATCGGTCTCGGGATCGGCTACATCTCCCCCGTCTCCACGCTGATCAAGTGGTTCCCGGACCGCCCGGGCCTGGCCACCGGCCTGGCGATCATGGGCTTCGGCGGCGGCGCGCTGGTCGCCAGCCCGCTGTCGCGCCAGCTGCTCGGGATGTACGACTCGGCGTACGACCCGAATGTCAGCAGCTCGGTCGCGAGCGGCGGCGCCCTGGTCGGGCTGTTCGTCACGCTCGGCCTCGGCTACTTCGTGATCATGATGTTCGGCGTCTTCAACATCCGCGTCCCCGCCGAGGGCTGGACGCCGGCCGGGTTCGACCCGTCGAAGGTCAAGCAGAAGGCGCTCGTCACCACCTCGAACGTCTCGGCCGCGAACGCGATCCGGACGCCGCAGTTCTGGTGCCTGTGGGTGGTCCTGCTCTGCAACGTCACCGCCGGGATCGGCATCCTCGAGCAGGCCAGCCCGATGATCCAGGACTTCTTCCGCGGCGGCGACGGCAAGTCGACGGTCGCGGTGGCGGCGGCCGCCGGGTTCGTCGGCGTCCTGTCGATCTTCAACATGGCCGGCCGGTTCGTCTGGTCGTCGACGTCCGACGTGATCGGGCGCAAGCCGATCTACGCCGTCTACCTGGGCGTCGGGATCGTCGCGTACTTCCTGCTCGCCACGGTCGGCCACAACAGCACCGCGATCTTCGTCCTGCTGGCGGCGGTCATCCTGTCTTTCTACGGCGGCGGTTTCGCGACCGTCCCGGCGTACCTGCGGGACCTGTTCGGCACCTACCAGGTCGGCGCGATCCACGGCCGACTGCTGACCGCGTGGTCGGTGGCCGGTGTCGTCGGCCCGCTGATCATCAACGGCTTCCTGGACCGCGAGGGCAAGCCGGGCACCCTGACCGCCGAGGCCTACCGGCCGGCGCTGTTCACGATGGTCGGCGTCCTCGCGCTCGGCTTCATCGCGAACCTGCTGATCCGCCCGGTCGCGGCGAAGTTCCATGAGAAGTCCGCATCGACCGTGGAGGCAGCGCAATGAACCAGACCCCACGCCTGGTGATCTCCTGGCTGCTCGTCGCCGTCCTCCTCGGCTACGGCATCATCCAAACCCTGATCACCGCAGCCAAACTGTTCACGAACTGACTGAACCCGTCCATCGAGAGACTTGGCGGCGTGACTGCCTACGAGAATCTCGGGAAGAGCGTCGGCCGCGTCGGCTGTCTGGGCCTGATCGGAATGGTCCTCTGCTTCGTGGCCGCGCTCCAGGGCGGACCGTCCATTGCCGGCGCGGTGGCGCCTCTGCTCGGCAACAGCGAGACGCTTGCCCGCCACCTCGGATTCTTCTGGGGCCTCCTGCCCGCGCCACTCGGAATCCTGCTGCTGGTGTTCGGCGACCGGATCCACCCGGTGGCCCGGCGGGTCCTCGGCGTCGGTCTGATCCTCTGGTGCCTCAGCGGCGTCCTGCTGCTGCCGCTGGGGCCGGCGGCGGAGTTCGATCCGGCCGCGCGCGCGACGATGAATCAGTTCGCGTTCAGCTGGTTCTGCGCGATCGGCGCCATCTTCCTGGCGATGCTGATCGCGCGAAAGCTGTCGATGAAAGGAGCCGTCATCACCTCGGCAGTGATGTTCGTGCTGGGCTACTCGGCGGCGCTGTTCGGCTGAGCCCTGAGGTGGGTGACGTCGCCGGCGGCGAGTGCGTGCTCGCCGCCGGGCGTGTCCACGATCAGGCGGCCGTCAGTGGCCAGATCGCGGGCGGTTCCTTCGAGGAAGGTGCCGTCCGGTAGTTCTACTCGGACCTGGCGGCCTAGCGTGGCCGAGAGCTCTCTGTACTCCGGGAGCAGCGAGCTGGGGTTGTCGAGCCAACTCCGGTAGCGGGTCTCCAGCTCGCGCAGGACTGCGGCCGCCACGGTGACGCGGTCGGTCGTGGCCGCCTTCTCCAGGACCAGCGAGGTCGCGGCGGGGTGCGGCTTCTCCGACTCGCGCAGGGTCACGTTGAGACCGATGCCCACCACAACGGCCGGTCCGTCGATCCGCTCGAGCAGGATGCCGGCCAGCTTGCGGTCCTCGACCAGTACGTCGTTCGGCCACTTCACCTGGGCCGGGATCTCCGCCACCCGTCGTACGGCGGCCGCAACCGCCAGCGGGACCAGAAGCCCCAGCCACGGCCACTGCTCCGGGCCGACGGCGGTCGGGCGCAGCAGCGCCGACATCAGCAGGGCGGAGCGCGGCGGCGTCGTCCAGGTACGGCCCAGCCGGCCACGACCTGCCGACTGGTACTCGGTGAGTACTACCAGGCCCTCAGCCGCACCTTCGGCCGCCGCGCGCGCCACATCGGCGTTCGTCGACGGCGTCTCGGTGAGTACGTCGATCTGCGTCCACAGGGAGCCGGGACGCACCAGCCGCCCACTCAGAAAGCGTGCGTCGAGTGGCGGCCGTTCCAGGTCGCCGAACATCAGCCGGTGTTCTGCAGGCCGGCAGCAACGCCCGAAACGGTCAGCAACAGCAACCGCCGGGTGCGCACGATCTGCTCCTCAGTGAGGGTGTCATCAGTACGCAGCGTACGCAGGGCCCGCAACTGCAGGTAACTGAGGGCATCGACGTACGGGTTGCGCAGCTCGACCGCACGGCCCAGGACGCGGCGCCCGGCGAGCAGACGCTCCTGGTCGAGGACCTTGAGCACCCACTCCGTGGTCAGCGCGTGCTCGTCGAGCATCAGCTGGGTCAGGTCGCTGCGGTCGCCCAGCTCCAGGTAGCGGCCGAGGATGCGCCGGTCCGTCTTCGCCAGCGACATCTCGGCGTTCTCCAGCATCACCTGGAAGAGCGGCCAGTTCTGGTTCGCATCACGCAGTACGGCGACGTCACCGACCGCTGCGAGCGCGGAGCCAAGCCCGTACCAACCAGGGGCGTTGACGCGCGCCTGCGACCAGGCGAAGACCCACGGGATCGCCCGCAGGTCCTCCAGCGAGGACACTGCGACCCCGCGGCGGGCCGGACGGGACCCCAGCGGCAGCTGACCGAGCTCCTCCAGCGGAGTCACCCGGCCGAACCACTCCGCGAAGCCCTCGGCCTTCACGAGCCGGTGGTACGCCGTCCGCGCCGCCTCGTCGAGCGTCTTCTCCATCACCGCGAAGCGCTCCGCCGCGATGGCCGCGCGCTCCTCAATCGCCGGAGTGGAGGCGAGCAGCGTCGCCGCGGTCACCTGCTCGATGTGCCGCTGCGCGATCGGTGCGTTGCCGTAGCGCGCCGGAATGGCCTCGCCCTGCTCGGTGAGCTTGAACCGACCAGCCACCGAGCCAGGGGCCTGCGCCAGCACTGCGCGGTTCGCCGGGCCGCCACCGCGGCCGAGCGCGCCGCCGCGGCCGTGGAACAGAGTCAGCCGAATCGCGTTTCGCTGCGCCCACGCGGTGATCCGCGCCTGCGCGTCGTACAGGGCCAGCGTCGCCGACACCGGGCCGACGTCCTTGGCAGAGTCCGAGTAACCGAGCATGACCTCGAAGCGCCGGTCGTTCGCCGTGAGGCGGTGCCGGACCCGGGTCAGCTGGATCGCGTTGTCCAGTACGTCGACCGAGTTCTGCAGGTCCTCGCCGGTTTCGAACAGCGGTACGACGTCCAGCTCGATCGGACGGCCGTCCAGCGCCGCATCGGCCAGCTCGTAGACCGCTGCGAGGTCGCCCGCGTTCCGCGTGAACGAGACGACGTACCGGCGGCAGGCCTCGGGACCGAAGCGCTGCTGGATCTGACCGATCACCCGCAGCGTGGCGAGCACCTCTTCAGTCTGCTCCGACAGCTCACCGCCGCCGAGCACCTCTTCCAGAGCCTTGGCGTGCACCGAGGAGTGCTGCCGAACCTCCAGCTCGGCCAGGTGGAAGCCGAACGAGTTCACCTGCCAGATGAGCTGCTGGAGGTCGCCGTACGCCTGCCGGGGCGCGCCTGCGGTGACCAGCGAGTCCTGCAGCACTTTCAGCTCGTGCAGGAAGTCAGCGGCCCGCGGGTAGCCGAAGTCGGCGTCCCGGGAGCGGGTCGCGGCCAGGCGGCGCGCTGCGAGCAGCAGCAGCTGCCGATGCGGCTCGGACGGCGACCTGGTCTCGATGTCCGCAATCAGCTCCGGATTCACCGCCCGGGCGTCCTCGAGGATGCGGCGGACCGGCGCGGACGGCGGCGTGGTCGCGGCGTCCAGCGTCAGGGTGTGCCCCAGGACGTCGGTCGCCCGCTCCAGCGCCCGGAGGACGTGGTCGGCCTGGATCTGCATCGCCTCGCGGGTGATGGCCGCGGTGACGTTCGGGTTGCCGTCGCGGTCGCCGCCGATCCAGGAACCGAGCCGGACGAACGGCGCCACCACCGGCTGGCGCAGACCGGCGCCGTCACCGGCCAGAGCGTCGTCCAGCCGGCGGTACACGTTGCCGACGACGTCGAACAGGGTCTCCTGGAAGACGGCCATCGCGGAGCGGACCTCGTCCAGCGGGGACGGCCGGTTCTCCCGGAGCTGCGCCGTCCGCCAGAGGATGTCGACCTGCTCGACCAGCCGGCGCTGGTTCTCGGAGAGCTCGCTGTCGCCGGCACGCGGGTCGTGCCGCTCCTCCAGCAGGGCGGAGATGCGCCGGATCGTCGCCAGGACGGCGCGACGGCGGGCCTCGGTCGGGTGCGCGGTCAGGACCGGGCGGAACTCCAGCCCGTTCAGCAGCGCGCGGGCCTGCTGCTCGCCGCTGTCGCGGGCGATCTGCTCGACGGCCTGCGCCAGCTCCGAGGTGACGGGGGCGTTGCCGACCCGGTCGCGCTCGCGGAGCACCCGGGCCCGGTGCAGCTCCTCGCTGAGGTTCGTCAGGTGGAAGTAGCAGGCGAACGCACGGGCGACGTCCTCGGCCCGCTCCCCCGGCCACGACGCGACCAGCTGCTCGGCGCCCTCGCCGTCCCCGGCGATGGTCAGCTCACGCAGTTTCTCGACGTCGTCGAGCAGCGGCTGACCGGCGTACTCGACCAGCACTTTCCCGAGGATCTCGCCGAGCAGTCGGACGTCGGCGCGCAACTCCTCGGGCACCTCGAACCGCGCGCGGGTACGGGTCTCACTACCGGTCTCGGTCACGTTCGCCCACCCTAGCGGGCCGACCCCACCGACACCCCTCGAAGTCCGCCAAGTGGATGCTGATCGTGACCGTTCTTCACGCTACTTCACGGTACGTCACTCAGACGTTGCCGAAACCGCCGCCGACGACCTGGGAGACCACCTTGGCCAGCTCGGACGGCGTCCGGTCGGTGCCGTCGACGACGAGCATCCGCGCGCAGGACTCCGTCATCGACGCGAGCAGCTCGGCCAGCACCGGGAGGTTGGCGTCGGGCGCGGTGACCCCGGGGAGCGACTTGACCAGCGTGAGGCGCAGGCCCTCGACCAGGAACGCCCGGGCGGCCAGCACCCGCTCGGCGACCGCCGGGGCGGCGCCGTACTGGGCGCCGAAGACGATCCGCCAGGACTGCGGGTTCTGCGCGGCCGTGCTGAGGAACGCCGTCAGACCTTCGAGGACATGCTCCTCGGGCGTGCCGACGGTCGGATCGGCCGGGAGCGCGGCGACGATCGAGACGACCAGATGCTGCTCCTCGCGGGCGAGCAGGGCCAGCAGCAGCTCGTCGCGGTTGGCGAACGAGTCGTAGACGACCGGCTTGGTCACCCCGGCCGCATCGGCGACCGACTGCATCGTCGTCCCGGCGTAGCCCTTGGTGGAGAACACCTCGAGGGCGGCGTCCAGCAACATCGGCCGCCGGCGCTCCGGGCCCAGGTGCGCCGCTCGGCGACGCTTGTCGACCCCCTCCACCACTTGACAAAGCTATCAGATCATAGGAAATTCCTACGGTCTGGTAGGAACTGCCGCGCGGGGGTGGTGGGCTCGATGACCGAACGTGGGAACGCAGTCTGGCTCGAATCGGACCGGCTGACGTCCCTGGACGCGAGTGAGCTGGCCCGGCTGGTCGACCGGACATCGGAGCGGGAGCTTCGGCATCGACTCATCGGGGGAGTGCGAGAGGTCGCGTTGCGCGAGATCTTTCGCCGGATGCCGGAGTATCTCCGGCCCGCCCGCGCGGCCGGTTTCGACGCTGTCGTCGCCTGGCTGATCACGGGGGCGGGCGTGGACGGGCGATCCGTCGACGAGTACTGGCTGCACATCGCCGGCGGCCAGTGCACCGTCCTGCCCGCGCACCCGCACGCCCCGGACATCTCGATCCGCACCGACCCGGCCACGCTGCTGCGCATCGTCACCGGCAACGAGGACCCGGTCCTCGCCGTCCTCAAACAGCACCTCTCCGTCCGCGGCGACCTCGCCCTAGCCGCCCGCCTCACCAAACTCTTCGCCGTCGGCCCGGCCTCCTAGCCGACCTCAGCGCGCAGGGACGTCGGAGGCGCGAGTACGACCGGCGTACTGATCAGGACGCCGCCCCTGGGCCGCGTCGCCGTGCGCGATGCGGGGCGCGTCGGCAGCTGGTTCCTGACCGGCCAGGACGCCCTGCAGCGCCTTGAGCTCCGCCGGTGCCAGCTGAGGTTGTTCCCAGCTGCGGTAGAACTTCTCCGCCGATCGGACGACGTCCAACGCGGCATCGGCGATCTCCAGGCCGCGCTGCTTCGAGACAACGTCGCGGTCGGCCCGCGGATCCCAGTACAGGGCCTCCAGGCGGGCGAACTTCTGCTGGATCTCCTCGGCGATCTCCTCTCGGGCCGTCTCCTCCTCCGAGGCGGGCACCACCCGCGGCAGGTCGGACGCGTCGTACAGCAGATCCGCGACGATCCGCGCCTTGCTCTCCTGAGTTCCCGCCGACATCAGACGCAGGACCTCGCTGCCTTCGAGGCCGACCTCGGCACCGACCCGGCCCGCGAACGAACGCGCCGCCGGCTCCCAGGCCGGATAGCTGTGCGGCCCGCGCACGTCGCGGACCGCCTTGATCTGGGCCGCCATCTCCGGCGGAAGCACCCGATCGGCGATCCGATCGACCACATCCTGACTCCACGCCTCGGTGACGCCCTCTTCGACCGGGCGCCCTGACCCCCTGGTCAGCTCCGTCTTCCGGTCGGCGTGCGTGTGCCCGTCGTGCGCGGTCAGATGGCTGAACTCGTGGATGACCGTCTTCAGCGCGTTCCGGCGCTTGATCCACTGTTCCTGAGTGGCAGGTTGGCCGGCCGTCGCGTACATCTCCAGCAGCGGCTCGACGACCTCTTTGCGGTTGAGGCACAGCCGGCCGTCGTCCCAAGCCGCGCCTCGGCTCGCGTCGTGGGTGTAGTCGAGCTGCCCGTTCCAGAGCGAGATGTCGGCGCCGGACTCCGCCTGGACGGCGTCCCGGATCCGCTCCCAGAGCCCGTTGCCGACGTCCGGGATCTCGCTGTCCGGCCTCCGTACGACGGTCATCTCAGCGCGCTTCGCCGTCGATCACGCGGATGACCTCGGCCAGGACGCCGTTCAGCTCCAGCGCGGCGTCGCGCTCGGCCACCGTCGGCGCAGACTCCGCGATCCGGGTGATCTCGGCCATTCCGGCCACGGCCCAGGCCCGGCGTTCGGCCGGCGTCCCACTCGCCTTCGACGCCTGGGTCATGACGTCGTTGGCGGCCCAGACGGTCGCGCTGTGGGGCTCGGGATTGCGGATGCCGTCGATGAACTCGTCCAGCAGGCTGAGGTGCCGTAAGGCCTTGGCGCGGTCGTGGTCGGGCTCGATCGTCGCCGCCTGGGCGCGGAGCCGGTCGGCGGCGGCCTGGAGGAGCTCGGGGTCGGTGGTCTCCCGGCCGTAGGCGCTGGTGATGCGGCGGTTCTCCGCATCGAAGTCGGCGTACTCCATGCGCGGATCATCGCGCACGCGAGGGGTCGTTGCGGCCGAGGTCACAGGCAGCGGGGTCTACTGGCGCGTAGGGTGCTGGCATGGGAGAGACGGTGAACATCCACACCACCGCCGGCAAGCTCGCGGATCTGGAGCAGCGGCTGGACGACGCGGCGCACGCCGGGTCGGAGCGGGCCGTGGAGAAGCAGCACGCGCGGGGGAAGAAGACGGCGCGCGAGCGGATCGCGCTGCTGCTCGACGAGGGGTCGTTCGCCGAGCTGGACGAGTTCGCCCGGCACCGGTCGACGAGTTTCGGCCTGGACGCCAACCGTCCGTACGGCGACGGCGTGGTCACCGGCTACGGGACGATCGACGGCCGCCAGGTCTGCGTGTTCGCCCAGGACTTCACCGTCTTCGGCGGCAGCCTCGGCGAGGTCTTCGGCGAGAAGATCGTCAAGGTGATGGACCTGGCGATGAAGATCGGCTGCCCGCTGATCGGGATCAACGACTCCGGCGGCGCCCGGATCCAGGAGGGCGTGGTCAGCCTCGGGCTGTACGGCGAGATCTTCCGCCGCAACGTCCGCGCGTCCGGGGTGATCCCGCAGATCTCCCTCATCATGGGCCCGTGCGCGGGCGGCGCGGTCTACTCCCCCGCGGTCACCGACTTCACCGTGATGGTGGACGAGTCGTCGTACATGTTCATCACCGGCCCGGACGTGATCAAGACCGTCACCGGCGAGGACGTCACCCAGGAGGAGCTCGGCGGCGCCCGGACGCACAACACGAAGTCCGGGAACGCGCACTACCTCGGCAGTGACGAGGAGGACGCGATCGAGTGGGTGAAGACGCTGGTCGCGCACCTCCCGCAGAACAACCTCGAGGACCCGCCGGTCTACGACGCCCCGGCCGACCTGGAGCCGAGCGAGACCGACCTCGCGCTGGACACCCTGATCCCGGATTCGCCGAACCAGCCGTACGACATGCACACCGTGATCGAGGCGGTCGTCGACGACGGCGACTTCCTCGAGGTGCAGTCGCTGTTCGCGCCGAACATGATCGTCGGCTTCGGCCGGGTCGAGGGCCGCCCGGTCGGCGTCGTCGCGAACCAGCCGCTGCAGTTCGCCGGGACGCTCGACATCGACGCCTCCGAGAAGGCGGCCCGGTTCGTCCGCACCTGCGACGCGTTCAACCTGCCGATCCTCACCTTCGTCGACGTCCCCGGCTTCCTGCCCGGCACCGACCAGGAGTGGAACGGCATCATCCGCCGCGGCGCCAAACTGATCTACGCGTACGCCGAGGCGACCGTCCCGATGATCACCGTGATCACCCGCAAGGCCTACGGCGGCGCGTACGACGTGATGGGCTCCAAGCACCTCGGCGCGGATATCAACATCGCCTGGCCGACCGCGCAGATCGCGGTGATGGGCGCCCAGGGCGCGGTCAACATCCTCTACCGCCGCGAGCTGGCCGGCGCCGAGGACCCCGAGGCCCGCCGTCAGCAGTTGATCACCGAGTACGAGGACCACCTCGCCAACCCGTACATCGCGGCCGAGCGCGGGTACGTCGACACCGTCATCAAGCCGAGCCGGACGCGCGCCGAGATCGTTCGCGGCCTGCGTCTGCTGCGCACCAAGCGCGACACCCTGCCGCCCAAGAAGCACGGCAACATTCCGCTCTGATGGGAGCCACCGACATGCAGATCCGCAAGGGTGACCCCACCCCCGAAGAGCTCGCCGCGCTCGTCGCCGTCCTGGCCGCTCGCGCTGCGGCCCCGGCCGACGCCCCGGAGCCCGACCGCGCCAGCAACTGGGCCTCCTACTGGCGCAACGCCCGTCAGCCCTTCCACGCCGGCCCCGGCCAGTGGCGGGCCTCAGCCCACCCCTAACCCTGGGTTGCGGTTCTGGCCGACCGGTTTGGCGGTCGCTGGCGGCGGGGCCGTCGGTGCGACGCCGCCGGTCGGCGGAGTGAGGCCGACCCGCGGGTCGAACGCGATCCCGGCCTCCTTGACCGGCTGTTCGATGCCCTGCTCCTGCTGGGCGATCAGCTCGAACGCGGCGGCCGCCGTCCGCCGGCCGCCATTGGCCGACTGCGCGACCGGGTCGACGGCGCCAAGCTTCGTCAGGCCGGTGTTCTTGACGTGGCTCAGGTTCTCGAACTCACCGCGGACGAGCTCGGCGACCTCGCCCTCGGCGACGGCGTACTCCGAGGGGTTTTGCTCAGCGAGCGCGCGCATCTGCGGGGAGCTGCTCATCAACAGCCCGGCTGCGACATCCGGCGTCCAGTGCAGCGGGGCGTTGTTCATCCGGTGCAGCGCCTGCTCCGCCGACAGACCGGTGCGCTCGGCAACTGCCTCGGCGAACGCGTAGCCGGCCGGGGCGTTGCGATGCACCTGGGCCAGAATCTGCTGTCGCTGCTGGGCGTCTGCGGACTCCCAGCCGAGCGCGTAGTCCTGTGTCGAGCCGGCCGGGAGATGCCCACGGCTCTCGAGGTCGGCGAGCACCTGGTCGTAGTGCGCGGCGGTCCACGCGCCCGCGACCGCCTCCTGCAGCCCGCCGTACTGCGGTTGCACTCCGGCCACCGACTCCGCGACAGTCTCGTCCATCGATTTCAGCGTGGACCGCATGCCGGAGTAGGCGAGTTGGCGGTCCCGCGTCCAGCCGTGCTTAGCGCTCAGGACGCCGTGTTTCGGACGGTACGGGTTGTCGTACTCAGCCGACTCGGCCAGGTCCGCGACCGCCCGCAGCGATCCAACCAGTGCGGTGCGCCGAGCCTCCCGCTGCTCGACGGACGGCGACTCCGGACCACGCAACCGGCGGCCGACCCGCTGTGCCGCGTTCGGTGCGACCAGCTCCTTGAGCGTGCGGTGCTCCTGCTCGCCGTACAGCGGGGTCGCCAGGCTTCCCGGCGCGGCCGTCAGGACGCCGCTGCGGTGCATGTCGACCCGCGGCTGCTGCATCATCGTCCGATTCGGATGCCCGGCGCCGAGGTCCGCGCTGACGATCCGCATCGACGCCTGCATGTGCCGCAGCAGGTCCCATACGCGTTCGTGGGCCAGCGGCAACGTGTAGAAGCGCGCGAACGGCCCTCGCGGTTTCGTCGGACCGGTATCGAAAGGACCTGAGACCATTACGACTCCTCAGCAGGCTGTGTACCGCCAGCCTCACAGTCGCCACGGGTCATCTGGGCCGCGTTGAAGCCGCCCTTACCAACAGTTCATCCCGCGTTCAGTCCGACCCGGGCTGCAACTTCGACTCGTCGTACCAGAGGGCGACGGGGACGCGTTGGCGTAGCTCGGTGAGGATGTCGTCGGCGCCGCTGAACATCTCGGTGGAGACGGGGATCGAGCAGCCGTTGGCGCCGAAGACGATGGTCGGGTTGTCGTCGGAGCCGCGCATGATGCCGGCGACCTCGTCCCAGCGGATCTGGTGGACGCCGTCGTCGTCGCGCATGGCGAGGGCGTCGTCGGTGCGGACCCAGCGCAGGCTGCGGGCGTCCCGGATGAGGGCGCGGGCGAAGAGCGGGGGCTTGAAGAGACGGCCGGCGGGGAGTTCGGCGATGACCGGGCAGGTCGAGCCGGGGGTGAAGCCGAAGGGCTCCCAGATCGCGCCCGTGCCGTCGGGGGTGTAGGCGATGGCGGTGGGTAGCGCGTCGGCGAGCAGGGCGGCGATGTCCTGTGGGGTCAGGGCGCGGAGCTGGTCGACGTCGAACGGGTCGATCGCGGGCTCACCGAACAGGCCGCCCACGAAGTTGTTGTACTCGTGCCGGAGGCCTTCGGGCTCGGTCTTCAGGCGCTCGAGGTAGCGGTCGACCTGGTAGCTGAGCTCGTCGTCGGTCGGACCGTTCGCGGCGAGGTCGAGCAGGCTGTCGACGACGGCGCGGGCGACCGACTCCTCGGTGCCTTCGCGGGCCTCGGCGTACACGATGAAGTCAGCCGCGCCGGAGGTGGTGGAGACCGAGTCGCCGCCGACTTCGTAGCTGTGGCCGCCGACGTGCCGGCACTGCTCCTCGATCCGCTGCCGGAGAATCTCGGCGGCCAGCGAGGAGCGGCGGACGGCGTCCTCGGGCGGCAGCGTGAGCAGGACGCCGGCGGCCGGGGCGGCGTACTCGATGACGACCCGATTGGGGAACGTTCGTCCGGCCGGGTAGGAGCGCTGTGGGACGGCGTCCGCGGGCAGCTCGAAGCGGAGCGTGTCGGGGAGCGGGCCGGTGACCTGCAGGACGGCGTTCGACTTCACGTACCAGCGGTTGGTCAGTGCGGTGATGTGGTCGGCGGTGAGGCCGTCGTACCCAGGGCCCTCCAGCCAGGCCAGGCCGGGGCCTTGCGCGCCGTACTTCACGTAGAGGAGCAGGGCGACGACCGGGTGCGCCACGTGCCCGTCCTCGGCGGCGAGGACGCCTGCCTCCAGCGCGAGCCGGTCGACCGGCGGGGCGGTGATGCCGCGGCAGACCTGTTCGAGGAACTCGCCGACCCGCTCGGGTGAGCCGGAGGCCATGAACGACGTCGTCAGGACGTCGACCTCGGCGTTCATCTCGATCGGCATCCGGCGGACGGTGCTCATCACGAGGTGTTCGAGGGCGTGCGCGACGCCGATCGTCCGGAGCGTCTCGTCCCGCGCGCCGACGGCGAACGTGAGGGTGGCTTCGGTGTGGGTCTGCGTACTCGGATGCCGCAGCACCCGGACGCCGTCGAGGTACTCAGGCACGCCGGAATCTTACGACCGGATACACCGGCTCCGCGCCCGTACCGCGCCCCGGACCGACGAACGACGTCGCCCCGTCCAGCACCAGCCCGTACGCCGCCGCCCGCGCCACCAACCGCGCCAACCCGTCCTGCGACCGCACGTCGTTCGGCCCACGCCCGTCCGCGAACCGGCTCGCTTCCATCTTCTCCACTGTCGTCACGAACACCCCACCCGGCCGCAACACCCGGCTCACCTCCCCCAGCACGGCCTCGCTGTCATCAACCAGATGCAGCAGCCAGACCGCCACCACCGCATCCACCCGCCGATCCCCCACCGGCAGCCGAACCGCATTGCCCACCGCCACATGCCCCGGCAACCGCACCTTCGCGTACTGAAGCATGTCCGCCGACAAGTCGAACCCGTGCACAAGGTGGCCCAGAGCAACCAACTCCGCCCCCACGATCCCCGTCCCCACCGCCAACTCCACCACCCGGGAGAACCCCGACGACTGCGCCGCCGGAACCACAACGGAGGAGGGCGACGCCGCCTCCTGGCTCTGGGAGGAGGTGGGAGCCTCCGTCAGGAGGCTGTGGACGGCTTGGGCTGCGGCTTGGGCGCGTTGGTCGCCGCCTCGGGTTTCGTCGTAGCGGGCGGCTTCGGTTTTGTCGTAGGTGAGGCGGGTCTTGCGGGGTGTCCACAGGTCGTGCCAGGCGATGCCTACGGTGGCGAGCATGGTGCGGAGGAGGGGGAGCGAGAGGCCGACGACGTTGTGGTGGTCACCTTCGATGCGGGTGACGTAGGCGCCGCCGAGGCCGTCGACGGTGAAGGAACCGGCGACGACGAGGGGCTCGCCGGTGGCTACGTAGGCGTCGATCTCGGCGTCGGTGAGGTCGGCGAAGAAGACCTTGGTGGAGGCCAGTTCGCGGAGCTCTTGTTTGGATTCGGTGTCGAAGAGGGTGTGGCCGGTGTGCAGGATGCCGACCTGGCCGCGCATCGCGCGGAGGCGTTCGCGGGCGATCTCCGGCGTCCCGGGTTTGCCGTAGGCGACGCCGTCGATCTCGAGCACGGAGTCGCAGCCCAGGACGGTCGCGTGCTCGTCGAGGGTGGCGACGACGGCGCGCGCCTTCAACGCCGCCAGGAGCCGGGCCAGCTCGGCCGGGCTCTCGGCGGTGACGTTGTCCTCGTCGACGCCGGAGACGATCACCTCCGGCTCGATCCCGGCGCTCCGCAGGGTCTGAAGGCGCGCCGGCGACTGCGACGCGAGCACGAACCTCACAGCTTCGCCAGCGCCCGGCGCAGCGGGTCCAGGCCGATCGAGCCGAGGTTCAGCGCGTCGGAGTGGAACTGCCGCAGGTCGAACGCGGATCCCTTGCGCTGCTTGGCGTCCTCGCGCGCCTGCAGCCAGATCCGCTCGCCGACCTTGTACGACGGCGCCTGGCCCGGCCAGCCGAGGTACCGGTTCAGCTCGGCCTTCAGGAACGCCGTCTCCAGCCCAGCGTGCGCCCGCAGGAACTCGAAGCCGAGGTCAGCGTTCCAGCGCTCCCCCGGCCGCCAGCCGAACGGGTTGTCCTTCGGGATCTCCAGCTCCAGGTGCATCCCGATGTCGACGACGACCCGCGCGGCCCGGAAGCCCTGCGCGTCCAGCATGCCGAAGCGGCTGCCCGGGTCGTCCAGGTAACCGAGCTCGGCCATCAGACGTTCGGCGTACAGGGCCCAGCCCTCGCCGTGCCCGGAGACCCAGCAGCCGACGCGCTGCCAGCGGTTCAGCAAGTCGCCGCGCAGCATCGTCTGCGCGCACTGGAGGTGATGCCCCGGGACGCCCTCGTGGTAGACGGTGGTCACCTCGCGCCAGGTGGCGAAGTCCTCGATCCCGGCCGGCACGGCCCACCACATGGCGCCGCGCCGGGTGGTCAGGTCCTCACTGGGCGGCGTGTAGTAGATCGAACCGTCGGACGTCGGCGCAATCCGGCAGTCCAGCGTGCGGATCGACTCCGGGATGTCGAAGTGCGTACCGGCCAGCTCCGCGACCGCGGTGTCGGACAGCTCCTGCATCCAGTCCCGGAAGGCCTCCTTGCCGCGGATCTTGCGCGCCGGATCGGCGTCCAGCAACGCGGCCGTGGCCTGGATGTCGCGGTCTCCGCCGTTCAGCTCGGCTGCGATCGCGGCCATCTCGCCCTCGATCCGGGCCAGCTCCTGCCAGCCCCAGGCATAGGTCTCGTCGAGGTCGACCGCCGCGCCGAGGAACTCCCGCGAGGCCAGCTCGTAGACCTCGCGACCGCAGGCGTCCCGCTGCGGGGCACGCGGCGCCAGCTCCGCGGTCAGCCAGCCGCCGAACTCCTGGAACGCCTTGGCCGCGGACGCCGCCGCGGCCTCGACCGCGGGTTTCACCGGGCCGTCCGGCGCCTGAGCGGCCAGGCCGCCGAAGAAGTTGTCGCCCTTCGGGTCGGTCCAGCCGGCGATCCGGCCGGCCAGGTCCTCGACCTGGCGCAACGCCGAGACCCGGCCGCGGCCGGCCTGGTCGAGCAGCGTGCCCCGGTACTGGTCGAGCGCCGTGCCGACCTGGTTGAGCCGGATCGCGATCGTCTCCCAGTTCTCCTGGGTGCCGGTCGGCATCAGGTCGAAGACCCGCCGGATATGGGCCGGCACCGACGAGATCGCGTTCAGCTGATGCTGCGGGACGCCGGCCGCGTGGCTCGCCACGATCAGGCCGAGCCGCTCGGCGAACGCGTCCCGGGCGACCTCCTCGCGCGGGCTGCCCGGCTCGATCTCCCCCGCCTCGGCGACGGCCACCCGGGCCAGCTCGGCCAGGCCGTCGAACCCGTCGGGGCTGAAGTCGGGGAACTCGTGGTCGTGGCCCGCGATCCCGATCGAGGTCGCCTCGATCGGATCCAAGGTGACGAGGTCCTCGAGGTACCGCTCGGAGAGCTGGTCGATCGGGCTGTTCGGCGCGCTGTCGGTCACCCGGCCGACCCTACCTCGCGGCCGGATCCGCGCTCAGCTGGTCAATCGACGAGTTCGGACGGCGCCACCTGCCGCCACGAGTCGAGCAGGATGTCGCGCAGCTCGGCGTCGTCCTCGAGCGCGGCCAGCCGGGCGCGGACCCAGTTCGACCCGGCCTCGTGCCGCGGCACCCAGAACTTGTCCGGCTCGGCCAGGATCAGCTCGTCGCGCTCCAGCCGCGGACAGCGGACCGCGAACGACGTCTGGTCGTCCGGCACGGTCAGGAACATCCGCCCGGCGACGTCGAAGGTCGGGTGCCCCCAACGCTGCTTCTCCACCGTCTCCGGCAGGGTCAGCGCGATCCGTCGTACGTCGTCAGCGTCCAGCACGGTAACACCCTCTCAAACCCGGGGAGCGCTGTTCGACCGGATCCGGTCAGCGCCTTCGACAGCCGCGAAAAGCGTTGTTAGCTGCGCACTCCGCGCCCACTGTAAGCACTATCGAACAGTGAGGAGCGTGCGATGAAATCTCCCGGCCTACTGACGGCCGTCGGCGTCGTTGCCCTGTCCCTACTCGGCGCCCACCAGGCCCTACCGGCCGGCGCGGCCCCGCCGGTCGTCTGGGTGGTGAACAACGCCGACCACGTCTTCTCGTCGTCCCCGCGGCCGGCCGGCGCGACAGCCGCCGTCGACCTGGACGCCGCCCGCGGTGAGGCCGAGGGCGCCCAGGTGCTGATTCGGCCGGACAGCCGAATCACCGGCGTCCAGTTGGGTACGCCGCAGGCGCTGACCGGTCCTGGCGGCGCACAGCTCCCGGCCGGCGCGATCACCGTCCGCCGCCAGTACAACCACCCGAACATCCTGATCAACAGCGGCGGCATCGGCCTACAGGACCCACAGCTGCCGCCGGACGGCAGCCGCAACTACTACGACGCACTCGTCGACAACACCGCGGTAGAGGTCGCCGCGAACTACACGCAGGCTTTCCACTACAGCGTTGCCGTTCCGGCTGGGCAGGCGCCCGGCCTCTACACCGGTTCGGTCGTCGTCCGGAGCAGTGCCGGTGACATCACCGTTCCGGTCCGGCTGACCGTGCACAACGTGACTGTGCCGCCGGCCAACCAGTCCGAGTTCAAGATGAACAACTGGTTCACCTCTGTCGGCTGGGACTACACCGGCACCGAACGCGCCATCCCGTTCCAGTACGACAACGCAGCGGCGTACTCACCGAACTGGTGGCGGGTGATCGGCAACTTCGCCAAGCTGCAGGCCAAACAGCGCAACAACGTCGTGTACGCCGACTTCCAGGCCCTGCTGATCCAGGGCACGAAGATCGACGCGGCCGGCAACTACACCTTCGACTGGACGAACTTCGACCGCTTCGTCCAGCTGTTCGTGGACGCCGGTGCGATGCAGTACCTCTACACACCCACTCTGCTCGAACCGAACCCGGACGCGGCCAATCCGGCGCTGGAGATGCTGAAGAACGTCAACGGCGTCACCACCAAGGTGCTGGTGCAGCCGAACACGCCGGAGAGCACGGCGTACCTGCGCAAGGTCTTCCCCGCGCTCAAAGCGCACCTGGATGCCAAGGGCTGGACCGACCGGTTCTACATGAGCGCACTGGACGAGCCGACGCATCCGAACCAGGCCGTCGCCGCCCGCTGGCTGTACGACGTCTACGACGACTACTTCCCCGAGCCGCTCACCAACGAGGCGCACGGCTACACGTTCCTCCCGGACGCCGCCGAGAACATCACCACGATGACGCCGTACACCGAGAACTACGAGGACCACGCCGGCTACTGGCAGCAGGCTCGCCGAGACGGCAAGGAGCTGTGGCTCTACACGTGCATCGTCCCGCAACACCGGCACATGAACCGGTTGATCGGTGAGCCGCTGGCCAAGACCCGACTGCTGCCCTGGCTGGTCTGGAAGATCGGCGGCAAGGGCTTCCTGCACTGGGGCTGGAACTACTGGCACCGCTCGACCGGCGACAACGAACGCGTCTACGACACGTTCAACGCGGAGCAGAGCGGCGACAACTACATCGTCCGGCCGAACAAGGCGGCGTACGACGTGTACGACAGCATCCGCGGCGAGGCCCAGCGCGACGGCCAGGAGGACTTCGAACTGCTGGCGCTGCTGGCCAAGACCAAGCCGCTGACGGCCCAGGTGATCGCGGAGTCCGCTGTCACCGACTTCTCGGTCTACGACCGGTCCGGTGCGACCGTCACGGACCGGCACCGGCAGCTCCTGAAGGCCATTGCGTCCACTGTGCCGGACGACAGCGGCAGCGCCGCGTTCAGCGACGACTTCGCAACCGGGGCCGACAACTTCCGCTTCGGCGTCAACAGGGAAGTCAACAAGCCTGCTGGGCAGTGGAGCGTCCAGAACGGCGAGCTGGTCCAGTCGTACGTCGGCGACTGGATCACCTCGGCCGCAGCCGTCGAGGGCCGCAAATACCGGGACGCCGTCGTCGACGCCGACCTACGCATCACCGCAACGGGCGGCCGCGAGGACAACTGGGCCGGTGTCACGCTGCGCACCATCAACGGCACCGACTACCAGACCGGTTACCTGGCAGCGATCCGCAACAACGGTGAGGTCTTCCTCTACCGGGGCGGCGCCACGCTGGGCAAGGCAACCATTCCGGGCTACCGGGCCGGGCAGTGGACGCATCTGCGGCTGATCGCGGAGGGCACCAAGCTCCGGGTGTACGCCGGTACGACGCAGACTCCGCTGATCACCGTCACCGACGACTTCTACTCGGCCGGATCGGCCGGACTAGTCACAGGCGGCACCGCATCCCGGTTCGACAACGTCCGGATCAACCCGGGCATCAATCCGGCTGCCGGTGGGACCGTGACGGCGTCCAGCTCCTACGAGGCCGATGGCTGGGGCAAGGCGGCGCTGACGGATGGCAACCGCGGCTCCTCTGCACAGAGCAACGGCTGGAGCAGTGACGCGAACACTGCGGCCAACCACACTGAGACAGTCACAGTGGACCTCGGTAAGGCGGTTTCGGCCGGCCGGGTGGACCTCTACCCGCGCACCGACTCCGCAGCCGGCTTCCCGGTCGACTACACCGTGGAGGTCTCCGTAGACGGCTCCGCGTGGACTACGGTCGCCAGCCGGACCGGAGCAGCCCAAGCCGCGCAGTCCGTCGACTTCGCGGCGCAGCAGTTGCGCTACGTCCGCATCAACGGCACCAACCTGCGCAAAGACCCGTTCGGGGCCTACCGGATGCAGCTGGCCGAGGTAGAGGTCGCTGGCGGCAACTACGCGGCCGGTCGGCCGGTCACGGCTTCGACGTCGGCTGAGTACCTGGACAACGGCTGGCGGCGTAGCGCGCTGACGGATGGCATCACCACCTCCAACCTCAGCTACTCGATGGGCTGGAGCAGCGAGGCCGGCCCGGCGAACGGGACCGCTTCGGCCACTGTCGACCTGGGCGGCGCCACCCGGATCAGCCAGGTCACTCTGGCCCCGCGGTCCGACATGCAGGCCGGCTTCCCCATCGACTACACGATTCAGGTATCGCCGGACGGCAACACCTGGACCACGGTTGCCAGTCGCACCGCCCAACCGCAGCCGCTCCAGCCGGTGCAGCTGACCTTCGGAACCACAACAGCCCGCTATGTGCGGGTGGCCGGGACCAAACTCGATCCCGGCCCAGCCAACGACTACCGCATGCAGCTGGCCGAACTAACGGTTCGCTAGCCGACGACGGCCTGGGAGAAGCAGAGCAAGGACGGCGCCGACGGCTACGGCCGCGGCGCCGACCCAGACTGCGGGCACCAGGCCGTCGACGAACCGCACCGGGTTCTCGTACGAACCGGCCGAAGCGAAGACCGAGGCCAGGACTGCGACGCCCATGGCGACGCCGATCTCGCGGATCGTGTTGTTCGTCCCCGACGCGACACCACGATCCGCATCCGGCATCTCGCCCATCACGACACTCGCCAGCGGCGCGAAGGTGAGGCCCATCCCGATGCCGGCCAGGACGAACGCGACGACGTACTCGCTGTAGGCGACGTCGGCCGTGGTGACCAACGCGATCCACGCCAGCCCGATCAGCAGCAGCACCTGGCCGGTGACGACCAGCACCCGCGGACCGACCCGGTCGACGAGCAGACCGGCGATCGGCGCGACAACCATCGGGGCCATCGTCCATGGCATCGTCCGGACGCCGGACTCCAGCGGGCTGTAGCCCTGCACCACCTGGAAGAACTGCGCCAGCAGGAACACCGCACCGAAGACACCGAGCGAGAAGGTGAACCAGACCGCGTTCACCACGCTGAACGAGCGGACGCGGTACAGCCGCATCGGCAGCATCGGCGTCGGCGTACGGCGCTCCCAGCCGACAAAGGCGACCACCAGGACGACGCCGGCGATCAGAGCGCCGAGTACGCCGGCCGACGTCCAACCGTCGTCAGCACCGTGCACCACACCCCAGACAATCCCCAGCACACCAGTGCTCGACAACAGCAGGCCAAGCAGGTCGAGCCGCTGCTTGACGCCGTACGACTCGGACAGCACCCGAGCAGCCAGTACGACGGCGACCACGCCGATCGGCACGTTCAGCCAGAAGATCCACTGCCAGTTGAGGCCGTCGACCACTGCACCGCCGACCACTGGGCCGACCGCTACACCGAGGCCGGAGATGCCACCCCAGACGCCGATGGCGGCACTGCGCTGCTTGTCCGGTACGGCGCCGGCCAGCAGAGTCAGCGACAGCGGCATGACTGCGGCTGCGCCGACACCCTGGATCGCCCGGGCGCCGATCAGCATCCAGGGCTCGGTCGCCAGCGCACAGGCCGCGGAAGCCAGCGTGAACAGTGCGATGCCGGCCAGGAACAGCCGACGGCGGCCGAGCCGGTCGCCAAGCGCTGCCGCGGTCAGCAGCAGGGCGGCGAACGACAACGAGTACGCGTTCACGAACCACTGCAGGTCGGACAGCGAGGCGCCGAGCTCGGTCTTGATCACCGGCAGCGCGTTCGTCACGACCAGGTTGTCCAACGTGACCATGAAGGTCGGGATCCCCACCGCGGCCAGCACGGCGCCCACCCCGTACCGACGGCCGGGCGCCGCGACGGCCGGCTCCTCGAGAGCGGTCGAAGTCATCTCGCAACTCCTTGTTGTAATCCACTGATAACTAACGTCCCGATCAAAGTATGCATTGACTGATAACTTGTCAAGCCAGCCCCGAAATGGGCCGGAACCGCGCCGAGTTCCACCTGACGGGAATCGGTTCAGAATGCTCGGTAAACGCTTGCCAGCGGCTCCTGGCGGACCGCATGATGACCTCCTGATCCCGCCATCAGGAAGGTGCTCGATGACGAACCTCTTCAGCCGACGCAGCGTGCTCGGAGCCGGCGGGGCGGTGGCCGGCGCCGCCACCCTCGGCTCCCTGGGCCTGAACCAGGCCGCCGCGTCCGGGACCGGTCGGCTCTGGCAGTCGGAGAAGGTCCGCTACGACTCGCGCTACCGGCTGGTCTACGCCGCCGATGCCGAGGGCAACCGGATCCCCGACTTCAGCTACGCCGGTTACAAGTACGGCGACAGCCCGATCCCGCACGTGCGGACGGCCAAGACCGTCCGCCCGATCGAGGGTGACAACACCGCGCACCTGCAGGCCGCGATCGACGAGGTCGGCGCCCGCACCCCGGACCGGAACGGCTTCCGCGGCGCCGTACTGCTTGCTCCTGGCAACTATCCGGTCGCCGGCACGCTCCGGGTGAACCGGTCCGGCGTCGTCCTGCGCGGCTCCGGGGACGGCGCCGACCCGGCCCGGCACACGATCATCCAGGCCACCGGGAACACGCCGGTCTCCCGGGACGTCGTCGTCCTCGGCGGCTCGGTCAGCACCGGCTGGCGCGGCGAGGTCCCGGGCACCCGGACCGACATCACCAGCGACTGGGTCCAGGTCGGGTCGAAGTCCTTCGAGGTCGCCGACGCGAGCGGGCTGAAGCGCGGTGACAACATCATCCTGATCCACCCCTGCACCGAGGCGTGGCTGGCGTCGGTCGACTACGGCGGGACGGCGAAGGACGCCGGCTGGGTCGTCGACAGCCAGCCGATCACCTACAACCGTTACATCAAGTCGATCCGCGGCAACACCGTGACCGTCGACGTACCGCTGTTCGAGCACCTGCGTCGCGCGCGCTCGCAGTCCTACCTGTACGTCTGGGACCGCGCCGGCCTGGTGACCGACGTCGGTGTCGAGAACCTGCGGATCGACATCCAGTTCGCCGGCGATCCGGACGTCGACGAGGCGCATGCCTGGGTCGGCGTGAAGGTTCGCCAGGTCGAGGACGCGTGGGTCCGGGACAGCACGTTCCTGCACTTCGCGAAGGCCGGCGTCGAGACCACCGAGGCCACCCGGGTCACCGTCCGGAACTGCAAGGCACTCGATCCGGCGTCCGTCGTCACCGGCGGCCTGCGCTACAACTTCAACTCGGAGGCGTTCTCGCAGCAGATCCTGTTCGTGGACTGCCACGCCACCAAGGCCCGGCACGCGTTCATCTCGAACGGCGCCAGCAGTGCCTCGGGCATCGTCTTCCTGCGCGGTACGTCGGAGGGCGCGCTCGCCTCCAGCGAAGGCCACCGGCGCTGGAGCCAGGGCCTGCTCTGGGACAACCACCGCGACATCGCACCCAAGGTCGACCTCGTCCTCGGCATCTACAACCGCGGCGACTACGGCACCGGCCACGGCTGGGCGACCTCGCACTCGGTCGGCTGGAACTGCGACGTCGGGACGGCGCGGCTCGTCGTCCAGAAGCCGCCGACGGCGCAGAACTACGCGATCGGCGGCAAGGGCGTGATCACCGGCGACGGCCCGTTCCCGAACCCGGCGGGGTTCATCGAGGGCGCGAACCGGCCCGGCCTGTTCCCGCCGTCGCTGTACCAGGCCCAGTACCTGGACCGGCACCGCTGATCGAAAGTATGCATCGACTGATAACATAGGCTCAGGCGATCAGCGGAGGAGTGACGATGACGAAGGTGCGGCTGACGGCGGCCGAGCGGGGCGAGGAGGTGCTGCGGGCTGCCGTGGTCGCCTTCGGGTCCTCGGGCTACGAGGGCACCAAGACCGACGAGATCGCCCGGATCGCGGGCGTCTCGCAGCCGTACGTCATCCGGCTCTTCGGCACCAAGCAGCAGCTGTTCCTGGCCGCGGTGCGGTCGGTCTGCGACCGGATCAAGCAGGTCTTCGCCGAGGCCGCGGCCGACTCGCCGGATCTGGCCAGTCTGGCGCGTGGCTACACGAAGCTGTCGGAGGAGCGCGAGGTCCTGCTCGTGCTCCTCCAGGGCTTCGCGGCCAGCGCCGACCCGACCATCGGCGCCGCCGTCCGGGAGGGGTTCGGCAGCATCTACGAGCTGGTCCGCGAGGCCACCGGCGCGTCGCCGACCGAGGTCCGGGAGTTCTTCGCGACCGGCATGCTGCTGACCGTGATGTCGGCCATGCAGGTCACCGGTCCGGACGCGTTCCCCGCGGGCTGGGCCGAGGAGATCGCCGGCACGTTCAACGCCGAGATCTGAGCTCAGTCCTGCCCGAGCCGCTGGCCGGCGGCGAACCAGACCGTGACCGTCGCCAGCACCAGCGCGCCGACCGTGACCAGCAACGAGCCTGGTACGTCGGCACCACGCACGAGCGCCGCCGCGACCGCGACGAGCGGGCCGATCAGCGCTGCGACCGCTCCCGGCACCAGCCAGCGCCGGAGCGCCTTGCGCCCCACCCGCACGTACGACGGCAGCTGCGCGGTGAAGGCTGTGGCCAGATGTACCAGCAGCAAGGCGATCCCGGTCACCACCACGCCCCAGCCCAGGTCGGCCGGAGCACGCATCAGCCAACCGATGAGCACCACCAGCACGAACAGGAGCGCCGTCAGCGAGTCCGGGATGACAATCGTGGCTATCAGCAACGGAACGGCCAGAATCGGGATGAGGTCGAGCTGATCCCACGGCAGCGCGCCCGGTAGCACGATGGCCACCGTCCCGGCGACCGCGATCAGCAGCCGGGCCAGCACGACCGCCCGGCCGGTCACCCGCAGCTGCGCCAGCCACAGGGTCAGTCTCTCGGCGATGCTCATGAGCGGATCCTCGGTGCGGAGGCGAGTCGGGCGGCGTCTCGGAGTACCTCGTCGAGGGTGCCCGGGCCCCGCCAGGGCACAGTCGGCACGCCAAGGTCGCCGAGCCGGTCCAGCTCGCGGCGGCGCTCCAGGAGGCGGAGCCGCCATGCGAGTGGCCAGGAGCGGGCGTCGTGCTCCTCGACCTCGACGACGTCACCGATGTCCGGCGGCAGCGTGTCCACCGCGATCACCGTGCAGCCAGAGTGGACGAGCGTGACGACGTACCCGAGGACCACTGGGCGCAGCAGCGGACTGAGCACGATGACAAGGCTGTCGGAGCGGATGCGGTTCCGCTGCGCGAGCTGCTCCTGATCTTGCTGCCGACCACGGCGATCGGCATGCACCAGGGCGTCCAGGATCCTGCGCAGGTGTCCGCGCCCACTACCGGAGCGGACGCCGCGGATCAGGCCGCCGGTGTCGATCAGGCGCACCCGGTCGCCATGCCGCAGGTAGTGCTCAGCCACCGCGGCCGCAGCACGCACTGCGGTGTCCAGACTGCTCGATCGGCCGTCGATACCTTCGCTGATACCGATCTCGCCGCCGGTGTCGAGCAGGATGACCACCTCGGTGTCCCGGTCCGACCAGGTCGACGTGACGTGCAGTTCGCGCGTGCGCGCCGACACTGCCCAGTTGATCCGTCGCAACCGGTCTCCGGTTCGGAACGGTCGTACTCCGGCCAGCTCCGTCCCCTCGCCAGGACGCCGCGACCGGTGCAGACCAACCAGCCCAGCGGGCCGCGGTACCGAGTCAACAGCCTCGAAACCCTCGCGAAGCGGCAGCGTCGTCACAGCAAGCGCCTTGGCCGAGGTCACCCGCGTCCGGTAGGCACCGAGCACCGACGTGGCCACAACTGTCGGCCGCTCCAGAGCTCGTTGCCCCCAACGCTTCGATCGGACGCCGACCTCCAGCCGCACGGCATCCCCGTTGTGCACCTCTTCGGCGATTGCCGCCTGTGCCGGCGCGTAGTCGAACCACTGCGACCGCGGTAACGCCGCAACGACGAGGTCGATATCAGGGTCGGCGTCCCCAGCCACTCGCAGCCGGTACGTCGTTGCCTGCCCTTCGAACAGCACATCGGCGTCCAGCTCAGTCTCTACGTCGGGCTGCTCGCGTGGCCGGAAGAACCGGCCCCAGACCGCGATGAACGCGAAGGGCAGCCCGATGACCGCGGCGTCCGGCCGCCGAGCAATGACTGCCACCAGGAGCAGCACTGCGGCGATGCCGATCGCACGCACCTGCGCATGGGTCGGCTGCCAACTCACGTCGCGCTCCCCCGGCTCAACGCGCCACAGTGGGCGGCGTCGGCACCGCACCGAGGACTGTGTTCACCACAGTCGCGCCAGTCACGTCATGCAGCCACAGCTCTGGCCGCACGGTGATCCGGTGCGCCAACGCCGGCACAGCGACCGCCTTGACGTCCTCCGGGACGACGTAGTCCCGGCCCTTGATCACGGCGTACGCACGGGCGGCCAGCAGTAGGGCGAGCGAACCACGCGGTGATGCACCAACCAGGACCTGCGAGTCCCGCCGAGTCGCAGCGGCCAGGTCGACGCAGTACTGGCCAACGGTGTCGTCGACAGTGACCGTATCGATTGCGCGTTGTGCTGCGAGCAGACCGGCCGCGTCCGTGACCGCCTCTACCTTCTGGTCTTCGGTACGCCGACTCATCCGGCGCCGGAGCACCTCCCACTCCTCGGCCGCGGTCGGGTAGCCGAAACCGATGCGCAGCATGAAGCGGTCGAGCTGAGCCTCAGGCAGCGGATAGGTGCCTTCGTACTCGACCGGGTTCGCAGTGGCGAGCACGTGGAACGGCGTCGGCAGCGGGAAGGTCTGACCCTCGACCGTCACCTGATGCTCCTGCATCGACTCCAGCAGCGCAGCCTGCGTCTTCGGTGGGGTCCGGTTGATCTCGTCGGCCAGCAGCAGACCGGTGAAGATCGGGCCCGGCCGGAAGACGAACTCGGAGTCCTTCTGGTCGTACACGAACGCGCCCGTGACGTCGGACGGCAGCAGGTCCGGGGTGAACTGCACGCGGCGGAACTCCAGCCCGAGCGCCTGGGCGAACGAGCGGGCCGCCAGCGTCTTGGCCAGACCGGGGTAGTCCTCCAGCAGGACGTGGCCGCCGGCCAGCATGCCGGCCAGGACCAGCTCCAGCGCCTCAGCCTTACCGACGACCGCCTGCCCGACCCGGGCCAGCACCTGCCGGCTCAGCTCCGACACGTCGGCCGGCGAGAGGTCCGTCGTCGGGGTGGCGGTCACAGAGTCGGTCACAGTTCCTCACAGGTTCTCGATGGTCTGGATCGCGGCCTCGATCTCGCGGAGGCTCGCGGTGCGCTTCTCGTCTGCGGTGACCAGCTGCCACAGCTGCTCACCAGTGATCTCCCGGGCCCGCTCCGGCTCCAGCTCCGGGTCGACGCCATGCCGGTGCACGAGCCGGTCGGTCGTCAGCTCCAGCAGCAGCGGCTGGATTCGGCGTACGAAGGTCTGCGAGCCCTCACCGGCCCGCCGCTCGCGGCTGGACTCCTGCAGCCAGGTGGCCAGGAACTGCGTCCGGTTGTCGCTGTTGCGACCACGCCTGGCCGCCAGCTCCTCGTCGTGCCGAGCCGGCCAGTTCGTCAGCAGGAGCTGGGGAGCGATCAGCCGCAGCGCGACCGCGCCGAAGCCGATCGCCAGCGCCGTCGCCACGAACCAGAGCGGCCGCGGCGCCATCCCGGCCGCACCGAAGATGGCGACCAGCAGCAAGCTGAGCACAACGACGCCACCGACGTACTGGACGATGACCTTGTTCAGCCGCATCGACCGGACCTTCGGCTGCGGCGTCCGCTCGTCGTCCTCCAGCGGTGTCCACTTGTACGACGTCATTCGGGTACCACCGCCGCCAGCTGCGTGCGCAGCCGCAGGAGGGCCGCGCGGGCCTCGTCCCGGGACTGTTCGGTCGAGCCGTGCGTGGAGTACCGCGCTTCGCGGTAGAGCTCACCCAGCCGAGTCAGGTCGGGCTCGGAGACGCCCCCGACGCCCAGCACCCGCACTGTGAACTCGGCAGGCGTTTCGGCCGGATCGCGGGTCACACCGGCAGAAGCGGCGGCCTGCTCCAGCGCGACCCAGCAGGCGATCACCGCGTCGGTTGCATGGCCGGTGTCGATCAGGGCCAGACCGGAGTCGATCGCCTCGGCCAGCTTCTCGGTCGCCACGCGCTCCCAGTCCGGATCAGCAGGTGGCGCATCCGGCAGTTGAACCTTGCGGAGGATCCGGTAGAGCAGCAGCCCGATCAGCACCACGATGACGGCGGCGATCAGGTAGACGACGGCCTCGAACAGGCCCTGGATCCACTCCGGCGTTTTGCGGGTCTCGATACTCCGCTCCGGCGGCGGAGTCATCGACGGCCGCGGTGGTGGGGTGTTGACCTCCACCGTCCGCTCCGGCCCGGGCTTCGGCGTCAGAGTGCTGTCGCTGAGCGGCCGGACCGAGCCACCGGCCGACGCGAGGACGACGAAGCCGGCGCCGGCGGCTCCGAGGAGCAACACGGCCACCAGCATCCACGTGCCTCGGCGTTGGATCGGCATCTGGGCAGGCTAACCGATTAAGGGGCGTGTGTTGGTAAGGGTTTCCCCTTTGTGCCAAAAGGTGGGCCTCTCCCCCGCGAGAGGCCCACCTCCGAACGGTCAGACGGTGATCGACCAGCCCGTCAGCGTGCCGGTGTCACCAGGCCCGTTGTCACCGATCCGCAGCGTCCAGGTGCCGGTCGCGGTCTCGTCGGCCGGGACGCTGTACGTCTTGGACGCCGGCAGCGGGTGGCACGTGCTGCCGCCGTACCGCTGCAGGTAGTACCAGCGGCCGCTCGGGGAGACCAGGCTGATGTTCAGGTCCTCGAGGCAGGTGTGGTTGCCCTCGACCGTCACCTTGAGCGGGCTGGCGGTCCGGCCGGTGGCGGTCGACTTGACCGTGCTGACCGCGACCTGGAAGTCGCGGATCGGGTAGTCGGTCGGGTTGGCGAAGGTGCGCGGGCCGGGCTCGGGGTCGGGATCCGGGTCCGGATCCGGGTCGCCGGTTCCGGTGAGCAGCGTCAGGTTCCACTTGGCCAGGGCCTCGCTGACCGGCTGGAAGATCGAGTTGTCCTGGTCCCCGGTCACGCAGGACGAGTTACCGCCGGAGTGCAGACCAACGGCCTTGTCACCGCGCAGCCAGGCGCCACCGGAGTCACCACCCTGTGAGCAGGCACTGGTCGTCGTCAGCCCCTCGATCACGACGTTGCCGTAGTTGATGGTCTGATTGACCGCACTGACCTTTCCGCACTCCCAGTTCGGCGCAGTGTTGCCGGAGTGGCAGACGGTGTCGCCGACGATCGCGTCCGCCGCACCGGTGACGGTGACGGCAGGTGATCCCCAGGTGTTGACCTTCGGGGAGGTCGTCCAGCCGGACTCGGTGACCGCGACCACGCCCATGTCGCCCTCGCGGGCGTTGACGCTGCGGCTGCCGCCGACGTTCGACGTGCCGAGCCGGTTGCTCTGGCCGCTGGCGCCGTACGCCGCTTGGTTCGCATCATTCGTGCAGTGCCCTGCGGTCAGAAAGTGCTTGTTGCCCTGCGCATCGGTCGCTGGGAAGCCGACCGAGCAGTTGGACTCACTACCCGGCCACCACGGGTCACCTGGGTTCACCTCGCCCGCCTGCTGCCGGAACCGCGTCTTGACCGACTCCACCCGGACTCCGTCGATTCCGCGGAAGGCGTCCGTACCACCGAGCGCCTTCACCACCACCTGGTTGCTGATCGGGTCGATACCCCAGCTCCGCAGGTTGCTCTGCTGTCGGGCGATCTTGTCGACCTTCGCCATCAGCTGGTCGAGCTGCTGCTGGTCGCGCTGTACGTACTGCGGGGTCGCACCGGAGGCTCGCACCCGCGCAGCGGCGGCGTCCGTGGTGACTGCGACCTTCAGGCGACCGTTCTCGATCCAGCGGCCGGCGAAACCGGCAGAATCCGGAGGGGGTTCAGCGCCGGCGCGGACGGGGGCGACAAGCAGGGCTCCGCTGAGCAGGACCGCCGCTATGACTTTCCTTCGCATGGTGCACTCCTAGGGTTGGGACGGGTGCCCTGACCGTAGGAGCGCGAACAGCGGGTGAAAATCGGCAGAACGCCTTTCACAGTTAAGAGTCCGGCGTTAACAGTTCACACCCAGGTCCAGCGGAAGCCGTGCCGGCCGGGGCCGAAGTTGAGCACCACGTCGTGGACCTCAGGGGCGACCGCGACCGCACGGGCCTGTTCGGCGCCGTCGTCCAGCAGTGAGAACGCCGTACAGGTCGCAGGGAGTACGTCGGGGTCGAAACAGACCTCCAGGACGAACTCGCGCACTGGGAGCCGGAACTTGCGTTCGTAGTTCGTCGCGGGCGGATAGGGCGCGACGTTGACCAGCTCGTGTTCGGTGATGATCGTCTCGCCCTTACGCAGCGGGCGGTCGAAGAGCAGCTCTGCGACCAGGAGGCCGTCCGCGGGTCGGCGTACGGTCCGGCCGAGCGAGCAGTGTCGGAGCGGCCGGATAGCCGGTAGCGGCCGGTCGTGCTCGTCGAGGTGCATGATCACCACCCAACGGTCGGGGCCGTCTGCTTCGGCTCGCAGCACCTGGCGAGAGTGGTACGAACGCTCGCCACGGTCGGCGGCGATCGACACCCGGTCATGCTGGCTGATGCGGGTCAGCCGCTCGTCCCAGTGGATGTCCACCTCACTGACGGCCGCTTCGACCGCATCAGGGCGCGGCCAGTAGGCAGCGACGTCCGGTCGGTCCGGGACCGTGCTCAGCCAGCGGCCACGGGGTCGGGGCGGACCCAGCGACGCAGAGAGCGTGCCGGCGGGGAGCTCCAGCACCTCTTCGAGCAGGGCGACCGCAGCCAGCGAATCCCGGCGTTCAGGGCGGGAACGGCCGGACTGCCAGTAGCTGAGCGTCGCCATGCTGACCGAGACGCCCTGCACCAGCAGGCGCTCGCGGATCCGTTCCAGGCCTAGCCCTCGCGCCTGGATGGCCGCGCGCAGCACGTCGGCAAACTCGCGCTCACCCATGGCTGGACCCTAGACACGACTGGCCATGCGCGACCAGGGTTCACGCGCTTAACTGTTAACAGGACAACGGACTGGAGTTGTGCTGATGAAAACCATTTTCATATACTCGATGCCATGACCGCTCCTCTCTCCCTGTTGTGCGGGTTGTCGACGACACTGCGGCAACCAGTGCTGGAGGCAATGATCGACGCCCGGACCGTGGCCGTGGTGGTCGATCAGGACGACCTGCAGGCGCGCGGCGTGCTGAACTGGCGCGTCCTGGACGCCGCCGGGCCGATCGACTCCGGTGAGTTCACCGTGGCCGACGACTGCGGCGCGTGTCAGCTGATCGAGTCCCTGCTGCCGCTGCTGGAGACGCTGGTCGCCCGCGGGCACTGGGACCACATCGTGCTGTCGGCCCCACCTGCGATGGAGGCGCGGCCGCTCGCGAGCAGTCTGGTCGCTCTACTGCCAGAGGTGGTCGTCGACACGGTCACCTGTGTAGTGGACGCCGTACTGCTCGTGGAGCAGCTTTCCGGCGACGAACTGCTCGATGAGCGCGGTCTGGCGCTCGGCCCGCCGGACCGGCGCAATGTGGCTGAGTTGACCGCGCGACAGATCGAGTATGCCGATGTGTGCGTACTGGCGAACGCCCACCGCGGCAAAGCGCCAGAGCGCCTGCAGAACCTGCTCGTGCACCTCAACCCGCGGACGACGGTGGTCGCAGCTGACCCAGCCGGCGTACCGGGTGGTCCAGTCGCGCGGACCGGGCGCTTCGACTTCGACGCGGCCGAGGCGTGGGCCGGCGACCTCGCAGCGTCCGATCGACTGCAGCCAAGCGCGGACGGCGTGACCACGGTGCTGTGGCGGTCGACCAGACCACTCCATCCGGCCCGGCTGAACGACGCGCTTGAGGACATCGTGGACGGCGTCGTCCGCAGTCGCGGTGTGGTCTGGCTGGCGAACCGGCCGACGCAACGCGTCCGCTGGGAGTCGGCGGGCTACAGCGCGTCGCTGGGCACGCTAGGCGAGTGGGCAGACACCGAACACCTGGCTGAGTGCACTGTCGTGGCTACTGGCATGGGCCTCGACCCTGCGAAGCTGCAGTCGGTGCTGGACGCCTGTCTGCTCACGGAGTCCGAGCTGGCCGGCATGGACTGGGAGCACCTCGAAGATCCGTTCGCGGGAGTGCTCTAACCGCGCGCAACACGGAGGTGCTCGGCTGCGATCGCCTCTAGGTGACTGAGGTCGGAGGAGACCGTGGCGAAGCTGTAGCCCTGCTTGAGGCGGCGGCTGGCATTCTCACCGTCAAAGGTGTGGATGCCGGCCGCAATACCCGCTGCGGCGGCCGCCTCCGCAATCCGCGCGACGGCGTCCTCGAACGCGCCCGCGATC
This sequence comes from Kribbella sp. NPDC104218, assembly GCF_055584105.1. Taxonomy (NCBI): domain Bacteria; kingdom Bacillati; phylum Actinomycetota; class Actinomycetes; order Propionibacteriales; family Kribbellaceae; genus Kribbella; species Kribbella sp. NPDC104218. Next base: position 3,224,760 of record NZ_JBVJMQ010000001.1, on the reverse strand, counting down.
TCCGGGTCACCCGGGTAGCGAGCCCCGAGCGCCAGGCTCAGGTCGACCGGACCGACGTACAGGCCGTCAAGATCCGGAGTCGCGCAGATGGCTTCGACATTCGCCAACGCCTGCGCGGTCTCGATCATGGCCAACACAACGGTCTCCGCATTCGCCTTGGCCGGCTCCGGCCCGAACCGCAACGCGGACCGCATCGGCCCGAACGAACGCCGTCCGACCGGCGGATACTTCGCGGCCCGCACCGCGAGCGCCACGTCGTCCGCGGTGTCGATCAACGGCACGATCACCCCCGCCGCACCGGCATCCAGCGCCCGCCCGATCGGCGTCGGGTCATTGGCCTCGACCCGAACCAACCCGGTCGACCCACCCGCGTCAATCGCGAGCAGTCCCGTCAGCAGGCCTTCGTACCCGATCAACCCGTGCTGCCCGTCGAGCACGACGTAGTCGTACCCGACCCGGGCGATCCGCTCGGTCGCCGGCGGCGCATCCATCGTGATCCAGTAGCCGACGAGCTGTTCCCGGTCCCGTAATTGCTGCGCGAAGGTCACCGGATCACCGTATCTTGCGTCGCATGGACGCCCTCCTCCGCGAACTGGTCGCAGCTGCCGGCCTCCCCGCCGTCCGCGACGCGACGCCGATCACCGGCCACGGCTTCGACCACACGATCGTCGTCGCCACCCTCGCCGACAACCGCCGCGTCGTCCTCCGCCACCGCGCGTCACACCCGCGGCCGCTACCTGTCGACCAGGCTGCGCTGCTGGCGGCCCACGGCGTACCGGCGCCGGCTTTGCTGGGCGGCAACTCGGAGGCGACGCTGTACGAGTACGCCGAGGGCGAGATGCTGTTGACCGTCGTCCGCGAGGGGCGCGCGACCGACGACACCTGGCGAGCGGTCGGGACGGCGTTCCAGCGGCTGCATGCGATCCCGGCGTCGGATCTCCCGGCAGGGATGGTCGAGCCGGCGCCGGCGGACCGGGTGCAGGCATTGCACGAGCAACTGGCCGTCGACGAGCGCTATCTGGCCGAGCATCTGCCTGCGGTCGTGCCGGGGCTGCCGCGAGTGCATGCGCTGATCGACGAGCTGGCGGCGGAGCTTCGGCGTCCGGCGGTGGTGGTGCACTTCGACGTGAACCCGGCGAACATCATCGTCGGCGCGGATACCGCGCAGTTGATCGACTGGGGTGAACCGCGGGTCGGCGATCCGGCGGCGGAGATCGCGGCGCTGGAGGAGCACCTCTACCTGGTCGACCGGTCGGGGCAGTTGCCGGCGGCGTTCTACGCGACGTACGGCGTCCGTGGCCCGACGGTCGATCTGTATCGGCTGACCGGGGCGATCGGTTGGTTCGCGAGTGGGGACTTCGAGGAGTGGGAGGAGCTCGACCCCGCCCTCCAGCCGCGGGCGATCGGCTGGCGGACGGGGCTGGCGACGTACTTGACCGCCCGGTTGACCTAGACCGGCGGGACGCCGTGGCGGCGGGTGGAGAAGTGCCGGTCCTTGGTCTGGGCGGCGCCGAGGCGGGCGATCAGGTCGGTGCGGAGGTCCTCGGGTTCGACGATGGCGTCGATGACCAGGTCTGCGGCCAGGCGGAGGATGTCGATATCGGTCTCGTACTCCTCGCGGAGTTTGGAGACGTATTCGACCCGCTCGGTCTCGTCGGCGATCTCCTGGATCTTGTTGTAGTAGACGGCGTTGATGGCCGCCTCCGGGCCCATCACCGCGATCTTCGCGGTCGGCAGCGCGATACACGCGTCCGGCTGGAAGCCGGGGCCGCACATCGCGTACAGGCCGGCGCCGTAGGCCTTGCGGACGATCACCGACACCGTCGGGACGGTCGCCTCGGAGACCGCGGTGATCATCTTCGCGCCGTGCCGGATGATGCCGGCCCGCTCGACCTCGCTGCCGATCATGAAGCCGGGCACGTCGCAGAGGTAGATCAGCGGCACGTTGAACGCGTCGCACAGCCAGATGAATCGGGCCGCCTTGTCCGCGGAGTCGACGAACAGGACGCCGCCCTTGACGGCCGGCTGGTTCGCCACGATACCGACCACCTGCCCGGCCAGCAGACCGAAGCCGACGACCAGCTCCGGCGCGTACGTCGGTTTGATCTCGAAGAAGCTGTCCGCATCGGTGACCGCGTCGATCACGTCGTGGATGTCGAACCCGACGCTCTCCTCGGCCGGGACCAGATCGCGGGTGAAATCGCGGCCGGGCGGGGCGGCGTCGTACGCCGGGGGCCGGTTGCGCCACGAACCGGGGAGGTACGAGAAGTACTGCCGGGCAAGCTCGATCGCCTCGGTGTCGTCAGCGGCGAGCAGGTCGCCGCAGCCGGACACGCTGGTGTGCATCCGGGCGCCGCCCATCTCCTCCAGCGTCACCTTCTCGCCGACGACCATCTCGGCCATCCGCGGTGAGCCCAGGTACATCGAGGCGTTGCCGTCGACCATGATCACGATGTCGCAGAACGCCGGGATGTACGCACCGCCGGCCGCGGACGGGCCGAACAGGCAGCAGATCTGCGGCACCTTGCCGGACAGTGCGACCTGGTTGTGGAAGATCCGCCCGGCGCCGCGGCGGCCCGGGAACAGGTCTACCTGGTCGGTGATCCGGGCGCCCGCGGAGTCGATCAGCCAGAAGATCGGCAGCTCGTCGCGGAGTGCGATCTCGGTGATCCGGACGATCTTCTCGACCGTCCGGGCGCCCCACGAGCCCGCCTTGACGGTCGGGTCGTTCGCCACGATCAGCGCCGGCCGGCCGTCGACCAGCGCCCGGCCGGTGACGACGCCGTCCGCCGGGAGACCGGACTTCAGCGCATTGGCCAGCTGCGCCTCCTCGACGAAGCTGCCCTCGTCGACGAGCAGGGCGATCCGGTCGCGGACGTACAACTTGTGCTGGCTGTCGAGCTTGGCCTTCGCCTTGTCCGGCGGGGTGAGCGTCGCCTCGCGAGCGACCTTGACCTCTGTCCAGTGATCCCGGCTCATAGAGGCATCATTCCACTGGGAGGCCGAGGCCCCGGGCGATCAGCATCCGCTGAACCTCCGACGTCCCCTCGCCGATCTCGAGGATCTTGGCGTCGCGGTAGAACCGCGTCACCGGGTACTCCTCCATGAAGCCGTAGCCGCCGAAGACCTGGGTGGCGATCCGGGTCGCGGTCACCGCGGACTCCGTCGCGTACAGCTTGGCCACCGACGCGGCCTGCTTGAAGTCCTGGACCGAGGCGCCGGCGTCCTTCATCGCGGCCGCCTTGTAGACGAGCATCTCGGCCGCGTCCGCCATCACCTTCAGGTCGGCGATCTGGAACGCGACGCCCTGCTTACGGCCGATCGGGCCGCCGAAGGTCTGCCGCTCCCCGGCGTACTGGACCGACATCTCCAGGCAGGCGCGGATACAGCCCAGCGCCACGGCCGCGATCGCGACCCGGCCGTCGTCCAGAGTCGCGAGGAACTGCGCGAATCCCTTGCCGCGCTCGCCGAGCAGGTTCGCCTCGGGGACGCGGACGCCGGTCAGCGCCAGCGGATGCGTGTCACTCGCGTGCCAGCCGAGCTTGTCGTACGCCGCCTCGGCGACGAACCCAGGCGTCCCGCTCGGGACGATGATCGTGGAGATCTCCGGCTTGCCGTTCTCGCGGGTGCCGGTGCGGGCCGTCACGGTCACGCACGAGGTGATCGCCGAGCCGGAGTTCGTGATGAACTGCTTCGAGCCGTCGATCACCCACTCGCCGCCGTCGAGTGTCGCCCGGGTCTTGGTCGCGCCGGCGTCCGACCCGGCGTCCGGCTCGGTCAGCCCGAACCCGGCCAGCTTCTCGCCCGCCACCAGCTCCGGCAGCCAGCGCTGCTTCTGCTCGTCCGTCCCGTACGTCAGGATCGGGTTGATCCCGAGCCCGACCGCCGCCTCGAGCGTGATCCCCATCGACTGGTCGACCCGGCTGATCTCCTCGATCGCCACGCACAGACTCGTGAAGTCACCGTCGGAACCGCCGTACTCCTCGGGCGCGGTCAGCCCGAACAGGCCGAGTTTGCCCATCTTCTGCACGACCTCCACCGGGAAGTAGTGCTTGCGGTCCCACTCGGCCGCGTGCGGCGCGATCTCCGCCTCGGCGAAATCGCGCACACTGCGCCGGAACTCGCGGTGCTCCGCGGACAGCTCGAACATTGAACGCACTCCTCTGTGCTTGACGCTTACGTAAACGTAAAGCACAGTAAGTGCCATGCACAATATCCAGGTGGCCGAAACCTGGACGATCGCCGAACTCGCCACCGAGTACGACGTCACCCTGCGCACGATCCGCTTCTACGAGGACCGCGGCCTGCTCACCCCCGAACGCCGCGGCACCGTCCGCGTCTACCACCCCCGCGACCGCGTCCGCCTGGCCCTCATCCTGCGCGGCAAACGCCTCGGCTTCTCCCTCGACGTGATCGCCACCATCGTCGACATGTACGACACCGCCCCCGGCGAAGAAGGCCAACTCACCTACCTCCTCGCCCAAATCGCCCACCGCCGAGCCGACCTCGAACAACGCCGCTCCGACCTCGAACAAACCCTCACCGACCTAGCCGAAGTAGAAGCCCGCTGCCAAGCCGACCTAACCGCCCTCCGCAACCGGCAGCGTCAGTAACCCCTCCCGCTCAGCCGTCCCCAAGTCGGTCCCGAACGCCCCCGCCCGCACCACAAACCGCACCGGCCGCTCGGCGTGCACCCTCCGCCGCACCCACGGCTCACCCGGCGATGCGAGCACCACGCTGGTGCCAGGCGGGCCTTCGAACATGAGACCGCCGGCCGAGTAACCAGCTACCAGCAACTCCGACCGCGGGTCCAACGGTCCCTCAGGCTCGGGCAGGTCCAACGAGCCCTCGCTGAAGTAGGGAGCCAGCAGCTCACCACCCGCATCTCGCCATCGCTCGATCAGCCGGCGAAACGCGGCCTCACGCCGGAACGACGTACCAGCTGCCAGGACGTCGCTCCCCGCACCGGCGAACGCACGCGCGTACTCGTGAACCGGCACGGTCGCTGTCATGCTCAACGCCCAAACGCTACGAATCTGGATCATTGCGTCCCGCATCAACTCGGCCGCCTGGCGGGCCGCCGGATACTTTCCTTCCCACTGCCGGCGCGGCAGATGCTCGGCGTCCCAACCCGAGGGCCGCTTCGGGATGCCCTTGGGGACGATGGCATCGAGCGCACGGCCTGCTGTCGACAGGTGCCAAACGGCATCCAGGATCTCGAGACCGGCGCTCTCGGCCTGAACCATCCCTTGCGCGCCGAACCACATCGTGGGACGTCCGTCCTGCCAGTCGAACCGGACGCCACGCCGATCTCCTTGATCGAACTGCAGGTCCTCGACACCCCAGAAGTCCAAGCCGACGTCAGCCTGGTCCTGCTCGGCGGCGAACCGGCGCTCGACACGAAGACCGACGTGGCATTCCAGCCGCCCTCTGGAGCGCTCGACCCGCAGTACGTCGACCGTCGCGGACGCCAGGTCGTAGTCCACCGCCAGGTCGGCGACGGTCGCTGCGGACGCAACCTGCGCCGAGGGCCTGATCCGGCCGATGTGGTCCCGAAACGGCCCGTCGTCGTGGGCGGTCGGTGGGGGCCAGCCGGGTGGGTGGTAGACGTGTTCGAGGGCCCAGCCGTAGCGGCTGGGCTCGAAGTCGGCCATCCATTGGATGCAGCGGCGTGCGTACTCCTCGCGCCGGGAGCGACCGCGCAGGCAAGCGGCGCCGAAAAGGGCGCTGGTGTTGTTGTTGTCCCAGAGGTTGGCGATTCGGTTCAGGACGATGCGGTCGAAGGTGCGAGCATCGGCCGAGATAGCGGCGATCTCAGCCCAGGTGCGGTCGCTACCCACCATAGGAGTTGCCCGGAAAGAAAGAGTCTCCTGGAGGCTCTTTCTTTCCGGGCAGGTGGACTACTTCCAGGGGGCGGGGGCCAGGGAGGTGGTCAGGGAGGTGTAGCCGGTGGTTTGGCCCTTGCGGGGGCCGGAGGTGGCTACTTGGCGGGAGCCGATGTATTCGCCGGTTTTGGGGGCGATGATGATTTCGAGGCGCTCGGAGCCGTCGTCGCTGGAGTAGGCGGTGCCGGTGCGGCCGTCGAGGTTGGCGGCGCGGTCGGTGATCTTGAGGTTCTTGAGGTTGCCCAGGGCGCGGTAGAGGGTGGCGCGGGTTTCGGCGGGGACGACGCCGGAGCGGAGGGCGTCGTTGGCGTAGACGAGGAGTTCGGTCTCGCCGCGGTCGTTGCCTTCGAGTTTGCCGGGGGCGTCCTTGTCGAGGAGCTTGTAGAGGGCCTTGGAGTCCTTGGGGAGACCATCGAGCCAGGTCAGGGACGGGTCCTGCCAGCGGCCTTCGGAGCCGCAGAGGCCGCCGCCGTAGAAGGCGCCGCACTTGGCGGTGGCGGTGGTCGAGGAGGGCTTGAAGGACTCGCCGTTCTTGCGGGCCAGCTCGTCGTTGCCGTCGATCCACTGGTGGCGGCCGGTCTTGGTCTCGCGCTTGTACCAAGTGCCGCGGACGTCGGCGGGGATCCAGACCTCGGTCATCGTCTCCTCCATCCACTGCAGGCCGCCGCCGCCACCGCGCAGCTCCGAGTAGACACTCCCCCAGGCCCGGCCGGTCAGCTTCTTGTACTTGCCAGCCGGGACGACCGGGTCGGACGCCGAGGTGATGTGCGAGGCGGTGCTGTCCAGCTCGTCGGCGACGGCCGAGCCGCCGGCCAGGGTGGTGCTGTAGAGGGAGCCGCCGGCGACGAGAGCCAGAGCTGCGGCAGAGGCGATCAGCCAGCGACGGCGGCGGTGCGGCTTGGCGGCGGTCGTCATCAGGGGCTCCTGGGTGATGGCGCCGAGGAAGGCGGCGCGGGTCTGCTCGAGGCGTACGGGGTCGGTCTGGACGTCGTCGTTCAGGGCGGAAAGGGCCCGGTCGAGGTCGTCGGTGGAGTGCAGGTCAGGCATGGTGGTTTCCCTCGGTCAGGGTGCGGAGTTGGCGGCGGACCCGGTGCAGGCGCGAGCGGACGGTCCCGACAGGGATACCGAGCGCGTCGGCCACTTCGACCGTGGTCAGGCCGGCCCAGCAGGTCAGCAGGAGGACGTCGCGGTCACCTTCGGACAGGTCCGCGATGGCGGGGGCGATCTGGCGGGCTAGGTTCTCGGCGTCCACCCGGTCGGCGATCCGGCCGTCGTGGGCGGCCAGTTCGTCCGGCTCCCGGCGGACGGCGCGGGCGCTGGCCTGCAGGCCACGCACCTCCTGCCGGACGTGTCGCCGGGCCAGGTTGGTGGCGATGCCGTACAGCCAGGCCTTCACCGCGGCCAGGGCCGGGTCGTAGGTCTCCCGCTGCCGGTACGCGGCCAGGAACGTCTCGCTCACCAGGTCATGAGCGTGTTCGGTCCCAACCCGCCTGGCCAGATACCGGTGCATCGGCGCGGCATGCAGGTCGAACAGCCGGGCGAACTCCTCCGCCACCGCCGGCCCGTCCAGCTGCGGACGGTCACCCACCAGCTCCGGTGGCAGCTCCGCGGCCACGGAATCGGTCGTTTCGGTCAATGTCATACCCCTGGTTGCCCGCTGGCGCCCGGGACGTTCACGCCAATTGCAGGCTAGACCGCCAGGGGTACACCGCGGAGCGCCGCGTCGTAGCGGCTGAGCGCCAGCCGGGCGAGGCGTGGGTCGGCTCCGAGCGGCGCTGTGACGCGGTGCGGCCCGGCCTGCCGACGGAGGCGGTCGGAGAAGTAGCCGGGGGCAAGGAGGTAGTTCGCCACCGCCAGGCGACCAGGGGTAGTAGCCAGGACAGCCGGCAGTCGTCGCCCACGCCCGGCCAGGTACGCCACGGAGACCGGTCGCTGGATGCGGGCGTGCAGAAGGGCCGCCGTACGCTCGCAGTCAGCCTGAGCGCGCGGATCACTGGACCCAGCTGCCGCGAGGACGACGTGGTCAGTGCGGCTCAGGTCTCCGAGCCGATCAGCCAGTACGGCGGCCAGCAACGGATGCGGTCCGAGTGCCGGGGCGGCGGCGAGATGGGTGGGGTACTGCGCCGTCTGCGCGGCGATGTCGACGTGCAGGTGATAGCCGGCGGACAGCAGCAGCGGAACGATCACAGCGTCCGAGGTGTCGGTCATAACGCGCTGGACGAGCTCTGGAAGCGCGGGCGCGACCACATCCACGAAACCGAGTGAAACCGACAGCTCCGGTCGCAGTCGAGCCATCTGGCGGACGAGGTCGTGGACGACCCGCAGACCGCGCGGGTCCGCAGTCCCGTGGGCCACGGCAATCAGATCAACACTCATGTGGAGACTCCGGCAGGGTGGGCTGAGAGGCGGTAGCCGCGGCGGACGACGGTGCGGACCAGTTCAGGGCGGCCTACGGCCGTTCGGAGGCGGTTGACGGTCACCTCGACGGCGTGGACGTCTTCGGCGCCGGGGAGCACGGCCAACAAGTCAGGGCGGGAGACCACGTCGCCGCCAGCAGCTACGAGGGCGGCCAGGACGGCTCGTGGGCCGGGGCCCAGAGGGAGGACTTCGCCGTTCAGGACGGCGGCGCCACCGCGGATGACGAGGAGGCCGAACTCGGTTTCGATCGAGCGGGCGTTCTCGTCGGTCAGGCGGTCGGTGACGATGCGGATCAGCGCGCCGAGGCGGTAGCGGTCAGGGACGAGAGGCTCGAGCCCCAGGTTCACGAAAGGGCCGGCAGTGACCGGGCCGACGCACGCGTTTAGGACGCGGCCGGTACGGAGGGCCGCGACCAGAGCGTCGTACTGGCCGGTGAGGGCCGCGGCGTCGAGCATCGCCTGCGCACCAGGCGCCGAGGTATGGACGACGGCGTCGACTGCACCTGTGCAGACCTGTCCAATCATGCGCTCGACCGCAACCGGGTCCGGCGCCGCGCCCCAGCGATAGACCTCCAGCCCCCGCACCGACGCGCCAGAACCCCGCAGCGCATCCATCAGGCCCGGATCCGACAGACCGTGCAGCTGGACGACGATCTTCCGGCCTTGCACGCCCTGAGCGCGGAGCCACTCGACCACCTCGGCCGTCGTCTCCGACCGCGCCGACCAGTGCTCCACCAACCCAGCAGCGCGAATCGCACCCCGCGCCTTCGGACCGCGGGCCAGCAACCGCGTCTGCTCCAGCGTCCCGAGCAGATCGGCCGCCAGGCCCGCAGTGTCCGCAGCCTCGACCCAGCCGCGGAATCCGACCGCAGTGGTGACGACGACGTCGTCCGGCGGGTTGGCGATCACCCGGCGGGTCGCCTCGATCAGGGCGTGATCGTCGGCGACCGGCACGATCTGCAGCGTCGGCGCGTGCAGCACCTTCGCGCCGCGCCGCTCGAAGGACGCGATCAGGTCATCCGCCCGCCGGTGCGCTGTCACCGCGATCGTGCACCCGCTGAGCGGACCCGGCCTACTGTTCGCTGTCACCGTTCTCCCCCACCCGAACCATCCCGTCGACGACCTCGACCGGATAGACCGGCAGCGCCACCGTCGGGTCGTCCAAACACACCCCGGTGCGCAGATCGAAGACCTGCTTGAACATCGGCGACGCCACCGTCGGTACGTCGCCGCGGTCCCCGACGATTCCGCGCGACATCACGTTCGCCCCACTGAACGGATCCTGGTTGCCGGTCGCGTACACCGATCCGTCGTGAGTACGGAACAGCGCGATCTGCACCCCGCCGGCCAAAGCCGCGACCCCACGCTCCGGCAGCAGTACGTCGTACCGGCACACCACTGTCGTCCCCACTGCCACGACACTCATCGACGTACCTCCAATCGGGGGCCGGCGAGCAGCACCGGCTCCAGCTGTCCGCGCTCGGCCGGAGTGGCCGGGCGCGGCTGGTTGCGTTCGACCACGTAGCGCAGGTCCTCGTCCGGCTGGTCCGGCGCGTTCACGAACGACACGAAGCGCGCAAGCTTCTCCGGGTCGTCCAGCGTGGCCCGCCACTCGTCGACGTACGCACCGACGTGTTCGGCCATCGCGGCGTCCAGATCGGCGGCGATACCGAGGCTGTCGTTCAGGACGACGTCTCGCACGTGGTCCAGGCCGCCTTCGATCTCCCGGATCCACACCGACGTCCGCTGCAACCGGTCGCCCGTCCGCACGTAGTACATGAGGAATCGGTCGATCGCCTGGGTCAGCTCGGCATCCGACAGGTCAGAAGCGAGTAGCTCTGCGTGCCGCGGGGTCATGCCTCCGTTGCCACCGACGTACAGGTTCCAGCCGTTCTCGGTGGCGATGATGCCGACGTCCTTACCGCGCGCCTCGGCGCACTCACGTGCGCAACCGGACACCCCGAGCTTGAGCTTGTGCGGCGACCGCAGTCCGCGATAGCGGAGCTCCAGCGCGATAGCCATCCCTACCGAGTCCTGTACGCCGTAGCGGCACCAGGTGGACCCGACACAGGACTTAACCGTCCGCAACGCCTTGCCGTACGCGTGACCCGATTCGAACCCCGCATCCACCAGCCGCTTCCAGATAGCCGGCAGCTGCTCGATCCGCGCCCCGAACAGGTCGACCCGCTGACCGCCGGTGATCTTGGTGTAGAGCCCGAAGTCGCGCGCCACCTCGCCGATCGCGATCAGCCCCTCCGGTGTGATCTCACCACCGGGGATACGCGGGACGACGGAGTACGTGCCGTCCTTCTGCATGTTGGCCATCACATGGTCGTTCGTGTCCTGCAGCGGCGCACGCTCGCGGTCGAGGACGTGCCCGGCCGGATCGATGCTGGCCAGGATGGATCCGACCACCGGCTTACAGATGTCGCAGCCGCGTCCGCTGCCGTGCCGCTCGATGATCTCGCTGAAGGTGCGCAGCCCGGTCACTCTGACCACGTCGAACAGCTCAGCCCGCGACTGGGTGAAGTGCTCGCAGAGCGCCTTGCTGACCTCGACACCGGCCTTCAGCAGCTCAGCGTTCACCAGCGTCTTCACAATCGGCAGACAGGACCCGCAGCTCGTCCCAGCCTTGGTCCGCCCACAGACCGACTTCACATCACCGCATCCCTCGTCGCGCACCGCACAGCGGATGGCACCCGCAGCGACGTTGTTGCACGAGCAGACCGGCGCATCGTCCGGTAGCTCGAACTGAACCGGCGCTGCGCCCTCAGGCAGCAGGAAACCGGCCGGGTCCGCTCCGAGCTCGCGCCCCACCATCGGCCGCAGTCCTGAGTACGCCGAAGCGTCGCCAACCAGGATGCCGCCGAGCAGAGTACGTGCGTCGTCGGACAGCACCAGCTTCTTGTAGACACCGGCAACCGGGTCGGCGTACACGATGTCGAGCGCGCCCTCGGTCGCACCGAATGCGTCACCGAAGCTCGCGACGTCCACTCCGAGCAACTTCAGCTTGGTCGAGGTATCAGCCCCCGGGAACGTCGCCGCACCGCCGAGCAGCCGATCGGCGACGATCTCGGCCATCGTGTTGCCGGGTGCAACCAACCCCCAGACGCGCCCCTCGATACAGGCCACCTCACCGATCGCCCAGACACCGGACGCCGACGTCCGGCAGGCCTCGTCGACCACGACGCCACCACGCTCGCCGATCGCCAGCCCAGCAGCCCGAGCCAGCTCGTCCCGCGGCCGGACGCCGGTAGCGAAGACGACCACATCGGCCGGCAGATCCGGCCCGTCGGCAACCGCCATCGCCCGCGCCGCACCCTGCGAGGTGAGCTTGACTCGCGTTGTCTGCGTCGAAGTCCGGACGTCGACGTCCAGACCGCGAATCAGCCGAGCCAGCGCCGCACCGCCGCCTTCGTCGACCTGCAACGGCATCAGCCGCGGTGCGAACTCGACCACGGTGGTCGCAGCACCCAGTGCGCGCAGCGCGCCAGCGGCCTCCAGACCGAGCAGACCGCCGCCCACGACCACACCGGTGACCTGCTCGCGTTCGCCACGCAGCCGCTCGACGTACGTACGCAGGGCGGCCACGTCGTCGATGGTCCGGTAGACGAAACAACCCTGTGCGTCGCTGTTCTTCACGGGTGGGACGAAGGCGGATGAGCCGGTCGCCAACACCAGTTCGTCGTAAGCGATCTGCTCTCCGCGCGCAGTGGTGACAGTACGGCCGTCGACGTCGATCGCAGTCACCTGCGTGCCCTTGCGCAGTACGACGGCTGGGTCGTTCCAGAGCTCAGGGTCACCGAGCGCCAGGTCGTGCGGGTCGCGTCCGGAGAAGTAGCTGGTCAGTGCGACCCGGTCGTACGGAAGCCGCGGCTCTTCGGCCAGCACGGTGATGCGCCATTCCACACCGGTGTCGCGGGCTCGCAGCGCCTCCACCAGTCGGTGCGCGACCATCCCGCCGCCCACCACTACAACGTGCCGAGCCTTGCTCAGCTCTGTCATCGTCGCCCTCCTGGCCGGTACTGGTTCGGTCTCGCCGCGGCGGAACCGGTCGAGCAGCTCACCGACAGCGCCGGTACAGCTGCCGCACCCGGTCGTTGCCCGGGTCGTAGCGGCGATGCCGGCGACGCTGTCGGCACCTCCACGCCAGGCCGCCTCAAGAGCCGCCCTGGTCACTCCGTTGCAGCGGCACACGGTGACCGCCTTCTGCTGCGGTACGACGGGGTCCGCCAACAACCCCTCGGCCACCACCGGCGTCCCGCGGTCCGCCAGCAGCACCAGCTCGGCCGCAACCTCCGGTGCGCCGACAGCCACCGCGGCCCGCACCACTCCGTCCTTCAGGACAGCGCGAACCCACCGCTCGCCGTCCTCGAGCCGGACCTCTTCTCCCTCGGCGTCCTGGTCGCCCAGCACCAGTACGTCGAGCGCCCCCGCGGTCAGCCGGATCACCTCCGGTGCGAGCTCGGTCCGCGTCCCACCCTCCAGCCACGCGGCCAATGCCTCCGCGTGAGCCCACGCCGACGCCACAGTCCCGCTGACCCGACCGTCAACCTCCGCACAGTCCCCAATCGCGTGCACCCGTGGGTCATCCGGGCTGGTCATGGTCTGGTCGACCACAACCCCGCTGCGCACAGTCACTCCGGCGGCCAGCTCAGTCCGCGGCCGGACGCCGCAGGCAACAACCGCGTCCACGGCAGAACGGGTGTTGAGTACCACCTGGATACCCATGCGCCGCAATGCGCGCGCCACCCGTCGTCCGGCCGCGGCCGGCAACAGCTTGTCCAGCAAGGTCGCGCCGTCGTGGACCAAGGTCACTGCCTGCCCACGCTCGCGCAGCGCCGTCGCAGTCTCGACTCCCAGGACCCCGCCGCCCAGCACGGTCTGCATCGACAACACCGCCTCAGCGTCCGTCGCAGTCCGCAAGACCTGCCCACGAACGGGTACTACGGGCTCGGCGCCGGTTGCGAAGACCACGTGGTCGTACGGCCACTCCAGACCGGCAGAGTCCGTCACCACTCGTCGATCGCGGTCGACTGCGACCACAGTCGTCAACGGCTCGGTTCCCCGCACCGGTGCGGGTGCGCGGCCGGCGACGTACTCGGTCAGCCGGTGGCGGGGGTAGGAGACCTCGTTGCCGAGCACAGTCACGTCGTACGACGGCAGCAGTTGCGCCAACCGCCGTCCGGCCATTCCGCCGCCGACAATCACCACGCGCTCGGTCATGCGGACACCCCTGCCACCGGCAGCGCAGCAGCGGTCACCTCGACCGCACAGGCCTTGAACTCCGGCATCCGCGATACCGGATCGAGGACGTCGTTCGTCAGCTCGTTGACTGCATCCGCACCGCCGTAGTGGAACGGTACGAAGACGGTGTCCGGACGGACGTCGGTCGTCACGCGAGCCGGCAACACCATCGAGCCCCGAGCGGTCCGCAGCCGGACCGGCCGCCCGTCCGCGATCCCGAGCTGCGCCGCGACCCTGGGGTGGATCTCGACGAACACCTCCGGCTCCGCCTCGGCCAACTCTGGCACCCGCCGCGTCTGCGCCCCGCTCTGGTAGTGCTGCAGCAGCCGCCCAGTGACCAGGTACATCGGCGCACCGGCGTTCAGATCGTCCGCCACCGGGCGGTGGTCGACCGGGACCACATGTGCGCGCCCGTCCGGCGTACCGAACCGGTCGGCAAACAGCCGCGGCGTACCGGGGTGGTCCTCGTGCGGAACCGGCCAGAAGAGCGCCTCCGCGTCGAGACGCGCCCAGGTGATCCCGGAGTAGTCCGCCTTCCCACCTGCGCTGGCCAGCCGCAGCTCCTCGAAGACCTCGGCCGGATCGGTCGAGAACCCGGTAACACCAAGGCGATTAGCCAACCCCGCAAACACCGCCAGGTCGCTGCGCACCTCACCAGGGGGTGTCACAGCGGCCCGGCGGCGCAGTACGCGGCCTTCCAGAGAGGTCATCGTGCCGTCCTCCTCAGCCCACTGTGTGACCGGGAAAACCACGTCGGCCAGCAGTGCGGTCTCAGAGGGCACTACGTCGGCGACGACGAGTAAGTCCAGCGCAGCAAGACGTTCGCGCACTGAGGCGAGGTTCGGCGCTGAGACCAACAGATTGCTGCCGTGCACCAGCATCGCCCTCGGACCGTCAGCAGTACCGAGCGCGTTGATCAGCTCGACCGCGCTCCGCCCCGGCCCGGGCAGCTCGGCCGGGTCGACACCCCACACCCCAGCCACATGTGCCCGGGCGGCCGGATCGGCGATGCTGCGATAGCCAGGCAGCTGGTCGGCTTTCTGACCGTGCTCACGACCACCCTGGCCGTTGCCCTGCCCGGTGATGCAGCCGTAGCCACTGCCAACCCGACCCGGCAAACCCAACGCCAGAGCCAAGTTGATGCACGCGGTGACGGTGTCGGTGCCCTTGCTGTGCTGCTCAGCACCCCGACCGGTCAGCACGAACGCCCCAGCACCCCCATGTGCTGGCGCAGCTGCCGCCAGCAGCCGCGCAGCCCGCCGAATCGTCGCAGCCGGTACGCCGGTCACCCGCTCACCCCGCTCGGGCCACCAAGCCGCAGTCGAGCGGTAGAGCGCGTCGGCGTCGTCCACCCGCTCTGCGAGGTATGCGGTGTCAGCAAGCCCTTCCTGCAGGACGACGTGCGTCAGCGCCAGTACGAGCGCCAGATCGGTACCCGGCGTCGCCTGAAGGTGCAGCGCACCCGCCAGCGCCGCCGTGGCCGACCGCCGCGGGTCCACCACCAGCACCTGAGCCTTCTCCAGATGCGCAACCGCCGGCGGCATGGTCTCGGCAATGTTGCTACCCACGAGCAGGACGGCGTCCGCACCGCCAAGATCCGTCAGCGGGAACGGCAGGCCGCGGTCGATGCCGAAGGCGCGATTCGTCGCCGCTGCGGCCGACGACATACAGAAGCGGCCGTTGTAGTCGACGTTCGACGTCCGCAGCGCCACCCGGGCGAACTTGCCCAGCGCGTAGGCCTTTTCGTTGGTCAGACCGCCACCACCGAAGACGGCGATGGTGTCAGGCCCGTGTGCGCGCTGCAGCGCCGAGATGCGGTCTGCAACGAAGTCCAGCGCGTAGTCCCAGGTGGTGGCGACCAGCTCACCCGCGGCGTCACGCACCAGCGGCTGCGTGAGCCGGTCCGGCACGGTGAGCACCTCCGGTGCCGTCCAGCCCTTCCGGCACAGCCCACCGCGGTTGGTCGGGAACTCCCGCGGCCGCACCTCTACTGCCCCCGGCCGGTCGACCGGGTGCAGCGTGGTCGCACACTGCAGCGCGCAGTACGGGCAGTGTGTCGGGACTGCCGTCACACGCGCTCCTGGCTGAGCAGGCTGCCCTTGCGCAGGTAGCAGAAGTACGTAACAGCCAGGCAGACCACGTAGAAGCCGCAGAACACGTAGAGCGCCGGGATCAAGGAGCCGAAGGTACTTGTCGACATTGCGAAGCCGCGCGGGACGAGGAAGCCGCCGTACGCACCAATCGCAGAGGCGATCCCGATACAGGCGGCCGCCTCACGACGAGCCCGCCCGGGGTCACCTGGCGTGGTCAGCCGGAACACCGCCGGAATCATCCGGTACGTCGAGCCGTTCGCCGCACCGCTGGCAACGAACAGAAACAGGAAGCTGATCAGGAACCCGGCAAAGCTGCCCGCCTGCAACGCGAAGACCGCAGCCAGGATCCCCAGTCCCATCACGACGAACGCGTAGACAGTCACCCGGGCGCCGCCGACCAGGTCGGCCAGCTTGCCGCCGAACGGCCGGGCGACCGAGCCGACCAGTGCGCCGAGGAACGCGATCCCGATCGTCACCGACGGGAACGTCGTCTTGATCAGCAGCGGGAACGCCGCCGAGAACCCGATGAACGAGCCGAACGTGCCGATGTAGAGGAACGAGATGATCCAGGTGTGCGGCCGCTTCGCCGCGCGGACCGACGTCCGGAACGACGAGGTCGCGACCGACAGGTTGGCCATCACCCGCCAGGCCAGGACGGCGGCCAGCAAGATCAGCGGCAACCACAACAGACCAGCGCGGTTCAGCGTCAGCCCGGCGCCCGCGACGATCACCACCGGCACCAGCAGCTGGACGACGGCGACGCCGAGGTTGCCGCCGGCGGCGTTGATACCGAGTGCGAACCCCTTCTCCTTCTCCGGGTAGAAGAACGAGATGTTGGTCATGCTGCTGGCGAAGTTGCCGCCGCCGACGCCCGCGGTCGCCGCGACCAGCGCCATCACCCAGAACGGCGTCTCCGGCCGACTGATGAAGAAGGCCAGGCTCGACGTCGGGATCAACAGCAGCAGCGCCGAGACGATCGTCCAGTTCCGGCCGCCGAACCGCGGGACGGCGAACGTGTACGGCAGCCGCAGCGTCGCGCCGACCAGGCTCGGCAGCGCGACCAGCCAGAACAGCTGATCGGTGCTGTAGGTGAAGCCGGCCCGCGGCATCGAGACCACCACGATGCTCCACAGCTGCCAGACCGAGAAGCCGAGGAACTCGGCGAAGATCGACGGCCACAGGTTCCGCCGGGCCACCGCACGGCCCTTGCCGGCCCAGAACGTCGCGTCCTCGGGATCCCACACGTCGATCCAGCGCCCGCGCCGCGGCGCCTCGACCGTGCCCACCGTCCCGGTCCGGCCGGCGGTGACCTCCGGTCCTGCCTCGAGCGTCATCGTGCGTCTCCGTTCGTCCGACCTCACTGATTAGGCCAGGACGCTATGACCGGGGTGTTTCCACGTGGTCATCTCGTTGTTACGCCGCCGAAACGGCTACCGCACACCGCTCGCGGGACGGTGAGAGGACAGTGGGTACTGTGCCTCTACCGACGGAGGGGACGGAACGGTGAACGAGCAGAGCGGGAAGCCGCGGGGACGCTGGGCGTGGCGGAGCGCGATCGCGCTGGTGCTGATCGGCTGGCTGGTGCTGGGCGGGATCGGCGGGCCCACCGTGGGCAAGCTGAGCGAGGTCCAGGAGAACGACAACGCCAACTTCTTGCCGAAACAGGCCGAATCGACGCTGGTCAGCAACGAGTCGGCCAAGTTCGTCGACTCGGCCGCGTTGCCGTACTTCGTCCTGATCGAGCGTGACAGTGGAATCACTCCAGGTGACCTGACCGCCGCGCAGGCCTTCCTGGCGAAGGTGCCGTCGCTGGAGCTGCACGGCGGGAAGAAGCTCGGCGACTACCTGACCACCGCGCCGAAGGCCGTCGTCCCGTCGGAGGACAAGAAGGCCCTGCTGCTCACCGTCGAGCTGGACGGCGAACGCGCGGACGAGGTCGTCGCGGAGGGTGAGACCGTGTTGTTCGCGGCCGCCGACACGATGCGCCAGACGATCAAACAGGATCTGACGCCGACCGGTCTGCAGGTCTACGTGACCGGGCCGGGCGGCGTCTTCGCGGACTTCGTGGTCGCGTTCGGCGGGATCGACGGGATCCTGCTCGGGGTCGCGCTCGCGGTCGTCTTCGTGATCCTGCTGATCGTGTACCGGAGTCCGGTGCTGCCGATCGCCGTCCTGCTGACCGCGGTCTTCGGGCTCGCGCTCGCCGCGCTGGTCGTCTATCCGCTGGCGAAGAACGGCGTGATCGAGCTCAACGGGCAGAGTCAGGGCATCCTGTTCATCCTGGTCGTCGGGGCCGCGACCGACTACTCGCTGCTGCTGGTCTCGCGCTACAAGGAAGAACTGCACGACTACACGAGCAAGTACGACGCGATGCGGATCGCCTGGCGGGCGTCGATCGAGCCGATCGCGGCCAGCGCCGCGACCGTCATCCTCGGTCTGCTCTGCCTGCTGCTGTCGGAGCTGGGCAGTACGAAGGGCCTCGGGCCGGTCGGCGCGATCGGCATCGCGGGCGCGCTGATCGCCTCGATGACATTCCTGCCGGCGATCCTGCTCGCCTTCGGACGGCGGATCTTCTGGCCGTCGATCCCCCGCGTCGACCACGTGCACGCGGCGGACCAGGTCGGCGGCCGGAAGCTCTGGGGCCGGGTCTCCGGTCTGGTCGGCCGGCATCCGCGCCGGGTTTGGGTGCTCAGCGCGCTCGGTCTGCTGGTGTGCGGCGCGTTCCTGCCGACGTTCCAGGCGAGCGGGATCTCCCAGGAGGACCTCTTCCTGGACAAGGTCGAGTCCGTCACCGGGCAGGAGCAGCTCGCCAAGCACTTCGACGCCGGCGCCGGGACGCCGGTGCAGATCCTCACCCCGGCCGATCGCGGCGAGGACGTCGTCCGGGCGGCGACCGCGGTGGACGGCGTCGGTGCGGCGTCCGCCTCGCCCGTTCCCGGGCAGCCGCCGAAGGTTGTCGACGGCAAGGTTCTGGTCCAGGCGACGCTCACGGTGCCGGCCGACTCGCCGGACGCGACCAAGGTCGTCGAGCACCTGCGCGCCGAGCTCGACAAGGTCAGCCCGGACATCCTGGTCGGCGGCACCACCGCGATCAACCTCGACGTCCTGGACGCCAGCCAGCGCGACCTGCGCGTCATCATCCCGACCATCCTGGCCGTGATCTTCCTGGTCCTGATGCTGTTGCTGCGCTCGATCGTCGCCGCCGTCCTGCTGGTCGTCGCGAACGTGATCTCCTTCGGCGCCACCATCGGCGTCAGCGCCCTGGTCTTCAACCACCTGTTCGGCTTCCCCGGCGCCGATCCCGCAATCCCGCTCTACGGTTTCGTCTTCCTGGTTGCCCTGGGCATCGACTACTCGATCTTCCTGATGACCCGCGTCCGCGAGGAGTCGATCAGCCAGGGCACCCGCCCCGGCATCCTCACCGGCCTGGCCGTCACCGGCGGCGTCATCACCTCGGCCGGCGTCGTCCTCGCCGCCACCTTCTCCGCCCTCGCCGTCCTCCCCATCCTCTTCCTCGTCCAGACCGCCTTCCTGGTCGCCTTCGGCGTCCTCCTCGACACCACCATCGTCCGCTCCCTCCTCGTCCCCGCCCTCGCCCACGACCTCGGCAAGAAAGTCTGGTGGCCCAGCAAACTGGCGCGCACCTCATGACGACCTTCGAAGCCGCGATCCAGACCGACGACGGCGGCGGCGCGTGGGTCGAGGTGCCGGCGGCGGTGCTCGCCGAGCTCGGTGGCGGACGCCGAATCCCGGTCGCCGCGACCTTCGACGGCGTCGCCTATCGCGGGTCGGTCGTGTCGATGGGCGGCTGCATGGCGCTCGGCGTACTGAAAGGCATCCGCGCGGAGCTGGGCAAGGGCGGCGGTGACACCGTCACTGTGACGGTCGAGCGCGACACCGCCGAGCGGGTCGTCGAAGTGCCGGAGGACCTGGCCGCGGCCTTGGCGGCGGCTGGGCTGCGGGCGGCTTTCGACCAGCTCAGCTACAGCCACCGGCGCGAGCACGTGCAGGCGATCGAGAACGCCAAGAAGGCCGAGACGCGGGCGCGGCGGATCGCTAAGGCGTTGGAGATGCTAGATAGCGGCCGGTGATGCTCTCCGGGACGCCGGGGAGCAGCTCGGGGGTGGTGGCGGCGACGATGCGGCCGCCTTCGGTGCCGCCGCCGGGGCCCAGGTCGAGGACGTAGTCGGCGTTGGCGATCAGGTCGAGGTCGTGTTCGATCACGATGACGGTGGCGCCGGCGGTGATGAGGCGGTCGAAGACCGACAGGAGGACGCGGATGTCGGCGGGATGCAGGCCGACGCTGGGTTCATCGAAGATGAAGAGGGTGCCGGTCTGGGGTTTCTCGAGGTCGGTGACGAGTTTGAGGCGTTGGGCTTCGCCGCCGGACAGGGCTGGGGTGGCTTCGCCGAGGAGGAGGTAGCCGAGGCCGATCTCGTCGAGGGTGCGCAGGCGGGCCTGCATCTTACGGAGCTTCTTGAAGTGCGTACGGGCTTGCTGGACGGTGAGTGACAGCGCCTGCGGCATGGTGAGGCCGTCGAGGGTGACGGCGTCCGCGTCGGGGCCGTAGCGGGTACCGCCACAAAGCGGGCAAGGGATGTCGACGTCGGGGAGGAACTGGACGTCGAGGGAGATCTGGCCGGTACCGTCGCATTGCGGGCAGCGCAGACTGCCGGTGTTGTAGGAGAAGTCGGCGGCCGAAAGCGGGCCGGCGGCCGCGTAGGCGCGGCGCAGCTCATCGAGGACGCCGCTGTACGTCGCCACCGTGGAGCGCACGTTGCGGCCGATCGGGACGGCGTCCACGACGACCGTCCGCTCGATCCCGCCGGCGTCCACGCTGCGGACGTGCGGAGCGCTGCCGGGGCTCATCAGCTCGGCCGCGAGACTGTCGAGGACGAGCGTGGTCTTCCCCGAGCCGGACACCCCCGTCACCGCCGTCAACCGGCGGACCGGGAACTCCGCCGTCAGCGGCTTCAGCGTGAACCGCGGACCGGTCTCGATCCGGATCCGCCCGTGCTCGAAGACATCCGCGACCCGCGGCCGGACCACGACCGGCTCGACCCCGCTCAGGAAGCCGCCGATCAGCGAGTCCTCCGTCGCCGCCAACTCGGAAACGGTGCCAGCGGCAACAACTGTGCCGCCGTGCGCACCCGCGCCGGGGCCGATCTCGATCAGCCAATCCGCCTGCCGCAGCACGCGGACGTCGTGATCGACCAGCAGCACCGAGTTCCCCGTTTCGACCAGCCGGCGGGCGACGTCGATCAGCGCGTCGACGTTACTCGGATGCAGCCCGACCGACGGTTCGTCCAGCACGTAGAGCAATCCGGTCGCGCTGCTCCGCAGCGTCCGGGCCAGCTGGACCCGCTGCAGCTCCCCCGTCGACAGCGTCCGTGAGGCCCTCCCGAGCGAGAGATACCCCAGCCCGAGCCCGAGCAGGTGGGACGCCGTTGGGGTGAACGCGGCAACGATCTGCGCCGCCATCCGGCTCAGGGACTCCGGAACGGTCAACGCCTGCAGGAACGCGGTCACCCGATCCAGCGTCCAGGTCGACAGTTCGTCGAGCGGTACGCCGTCCAGCAGCACCGACCGCGCCCGCTCGTTCAACCGCGACCCGTGGCAGGCCGGACACTCCGCGACATGGACGAACCGGTCGAGCCGGGTCATCGTCTTCTCGCTCTGAGCGTTGCCCAAGGCATCTTCGACGACCCGATTCGCGTTCCGGTACGTCGCATTGAGCTCGAAGACGTTGCCCTTCCGGCTCGTCACGATCACCAGCCGCTTGGTCTCCGGCCCATGGAAGATGATCTCCCGCTCGGCATCGGTGAGCTCGCGGAACGGTACGTCGGTGCGTACGTCCAGCGCGGCGACCACCTGCGGCAGCAGACTCGCACCCATCGAACCCCACGCCGCCACCGCGCCCTCGTCGATCGAGAGCGACTCGTCCGGCACCAGCGCCGCCTGGTCGACCTGTCGGGTCTCCCCCGTCCCGCCGCAGGTCTCACAGGCCCCATCGCCGTTGAAAGCGAAGTCCTCCGCGCCCGGCACCGCGAACCGTTCCCCGTCGACCGGACAGGTCAGATGCCCGGTCGAGGCAATCTCGATACTCGCCGGCACCGGGTGCCCGTTGGGACACTTGTGCGTCCCCAACCGCGAATACATCAACCGGACCGAGTTCAGCAGCTCGGTCGCCGTCCCGAACGTACTCCGGACGCCGGGCACGGCCGGCCGCTGGTGCAGGGCGATCGCGGCCGGTACGCCGTCGACGGCGTCCACATCGGCCCGCGCCGCCTGCGACAGCCGCCGACGCGTGTACGTCGACAGCGCTTCGAGGTATCGGCGCGAGCCCTCGGCGTACAGGACGCCGAGGGCCAGCGACGACTTCCCCGAGCCGGACACGCCCGTCAGCCCGACAAGCTGCCGCAGCGGGACGTCGACGTCCACATTCTTCAAGTTGTGGACTCGGGCCCCACGAACCGCCACCTGCTCGCCCCAGTGCATACGGTCAGGCTAGCTCGCGCCTCTTCCGCTCCCGGTAGGCCCGCCACTCGGTCGGCGGCAATTCCGGTGCGCCAGGCAACAACTCCCGGACGGTGGTCGCGCCCGGGGCCCACGCGGCATCCGGCAGCTTGCCCAGCACCTCGGCGTACACCGACCGGACGACCTCGGCCTGCGCCGCCCAGGAGAAGCGATGCCGCAACTCGGCGTCGCCGAGGATGCGCTCGGAGATCCGGTCGCGGATGGCAAGGACCGTCCGGATCGCGTGGGCGAAATCGTCCACGTCACCGGCAGCGTGCACCGCGCCCAGCCGGAGCTCGGTGACCAGGTCAGCCTGCGCCGGGGTGTCGCTGGTGACGATCGGCAGCCCCGCGGCGATGTACTCGCAGAACTTGTTGGTGACCGCGATGTCGTGGTTGGGCGCCCGCAGCAACGGACTGAGCCCGATGGTGGCCGAGCGGACGTACCGCGGGACGAGGTCGGCGGCGACGAACGGGACGACGTGCAGCCGGTCGGCCACCCCCAGCTCGGCGGCCCGGGACTGCAACTCCGCGGTGACGCTGTTGATCCGGGCAACGACCGCGAGTTGGACGCCGGGCAGCTGCGGCAGCGCCTCGACCGCAGTACCGACCCCACGGGCCCGATGGACGCCGCCGAGATAGACCAGCAACGGCACGTCAGCAGCCAGCTGCAGCTGCTCACGCAGTTCGATGACCTCGGCGTCCGAAGCAGGTTCGATCGGGGCGTTCAGGACGACGTCCGGCAGTTCGGCGAGCTTGTGGTCGCGCTGCAGCCAGTGGGCCAGCGGCTCGGACACCGTGATGACGCGGTCGGCGTCACCGAGGAACTCGCGCTCGAGATCGCTGTACGCCGCGACCCGGCGCGGAGCCACCATCGGTAGC
Source organism: Kribbella sp. NPDC104218 (assembly GCF_055584105.1). Lineage (NCBI taxonomy): Bacteria > Bacillati > Actinomycetota > Actinomycetes > Propionibacteriales > Kribbellaceae > Kribbella > Kribbella sp. NPDC104218. The sequence goes on along the minus strand of NZ_JBVJMQ010000001.1, from coordinate 3,201,721 downwards.
CCCGGGATGTACTCATGGGCGTCGTAGATGACCTTGACGGTCCGCCCGTCCAGGGCCGCCCGATGCACCGCCCGCGCCGCGATACCGAGCATGAACACGTCATGGACGTGAATGACCTCCATCTGCATCCGGTCGAGCAGCGGGCCGATCGACAGCTCCTGATCGAGCACCTCAGGCAGGACCCGCCGCCAGCGCCCGGACGGGAGAAGCCGATGCAGTGCCAGCAGTCGCGCCCGGCGTTTGCCGACACCCGAATCGTTCTTGCGCTCGGCACGCCGGACCGGCACGGCACGGGCCTCCAGAACCGCCCGCTGCAGTCGCAGCACCCGCCAGCGCAGCGCCCGGCGGAGTCGATCGACGCGTGACCGCGGGGCGGCGCCGTCCCGCGAGCGGTCCCGAAGGTCACGCCCGCGATCTCCGCGCAGCTCGCGACTCGCGTACTGCCAGCGACCTTCGGCCAGCGTGTATTCGGCCTCGGTGCTGAACCACGGCTTCAGGGCGACCAGTCGCGCCCGCCAGCCTGTCAGCCGCGCACGCAGCGGGACGGGCGGGCACATCACCTGCACCTTGCCGTACTGACGAGTGCCCCGCTGCCGGCGTCCGGCGATCCCGATGCAGGTGACGTCGAGGTCCCAGCTAGCCACCGTCTGCGCGTACTTGAGGACCCGGGAGTCGATCACGATCTCGTTCCCGGCCAGCATCACGACCTTGCGCTTGATCCACGGCGGCTGCCAGTCCGCCGGGACGCCGGTCGGCCGTTCGACGAAGGTGGCCAGCGCCTGGCTCGAGCGTCGTCCGTCGTGGACGTCGGCGACGAACGGCGCGCCGAGCGCGGCGATCTCCCGGGCCCGGGCCGGATCCGTGACGAGGCCGATCAGGACCTGCTCGATCGTGTCCGGCGTCGCCTGGACGATCGGCAGTGCGAGCCCGGTCGCGGCGTGCACCCGGTCGCGGACGTCCGCCGACACGTTGCCCACCACGATCCGGCCCGCCGCCATCGCCTCACAAGCCGTCACGCCGTAACTCCCGATCCGGAACTGGTCCAGGACGATGTCGGCGTCGCGGTAGACGGCCGGCATGTCCGCCGGATCGACGCCTTCCACCCGGCGATAGGTGATGAACCCGTCGCGATCCAGCCGCTGGAGGATCGGGTCGATCAGATCGGAACCCTTGATCGCCGCCTTGCTCGGCGCGTGGGCCACCACCGGCCGCGCACGCTCGAGGACCGGGGCGTCGCTCCGCCAGGCGTCGGCCTCGACCACCACCGGACACCAGACCGCGTCGGGCAGGTAGTCGAGGAGGTCAGGTGTGGAGACGAACACCGGCCCCGGGTACGACGCGAACAACTCGCCGGTCCGGATCGCCTTTCGCTCCAGGGTCTCGACCGTCTCGTCCGCCAGGTCCGGGAACGGCGACCACCGCTCGGTCTCCGCATGCCGGCTGGGGATCCGCACATCGGTGCCATGGGCAAGCAGCCCGACCTGCATCCCGTTCCTCAACAGGTGCTGGAGATCCCCGGCCGAGTCCGGCCCGTGCAGGACGCCGAACAGCGGGCGCCCGGCCTCGATCAGCACGTGCGTGTAGTTGGCCAGCGCATGCTGGTAGAACTCCAGCTGCCAGCGCCGATGCCGCCGGTAGGTGCTCGCCGACACCTGGTAGTCGGTCGGATAGTCGATAACCCCGTTGGTGTAGGCGAAGGAGGTCACCTGCACCCCGGCGCGGTGTTCTTCCAGTGCCCGGGCCCACCGGGTGCCCTGCCCGGCGAAGTTCGCCGGGCCGATCAGCAGCCGGACCGGCGCCGCCAATCGGTCCGGCATTCCACTGGGCGGCACGGGTCTGTCACTCCCATTTGCTTTCCCCACCACGCTGTCGTCCTCTCGACCGCCGGCTCCTTGTACTGAAGAAGCGCCGTTGGCGGCCGAATCCGTTGCATTGCGCCGAGAAGTGGTTCGAGGCGCTCCAGAACCGCTAACCTCCGGTAAACGGTCGAGACGTGAGGAGCCCGCATGGCTGACACATCGACGGACCACGGCACGTTCGCACTGCCGACGAAGAACCTCCCCGCCCCTCAGGTCCGGGATCTCCCGGAGCCGCCTGCCAAGACCTGGAAGATCGTCGGTCCGGGGATGGTCGGCGCCGGCGTCGGGCTCGCGTCGGGCGAATTCATCCTGTGGCCGTACATCTCGAGCCAGGTCGGCCTGGTGTTCCTCTGGGGCGCCCTGGTCGGCGTGGTGATCCAGTGGTTCCTGAACATGGAGATCGAGCGGTACACGCTGGCCACTGGTGAGACCGCGTTGACCGGCTTCAACCGGTACGGCAAGCACTGGGGCCTGTTCTTCGCGATCATGACGTACTTCGCGAACATGTGGCCCGGCTGGGCGACCAGCTCGGCCTCGATGCTGACCTACCTGTTCGGCGGCGGCGACCCGCGCTGGATCGCGATCGGCATCCTGGCGTCGATCGGCCTCATCCTGACCTTCGCCCCGGTCGTCTACGTGATGCTCGAACGGCTGATCTTCGTCAAGATCCTGGCCGTCGGGCTGCTGGTCGTGCTGGCGCTGATCTTCGCGATCCGGGCCAAGACGTACAACGCCCTCGGCGACGCCGTCACGCACCCGGAGTTCCCGGTCGACCAGCTCGGCTTCGCGCTGATGATGGGCGCGATCGCGTACGCCGGGGCCGGCGGCGGCCAGAACCTGGTGCAGAGCAACTGGATCCGGGACAAGGGTTTCGCCCAGGGCATCCACGTCCCCCGGCTGACCTCACCGGTGACCGGCGAGTCCGAGGCCGACCCGACCGCGAACGGGTACGTGTTCACGCCGAACGACGCGAACCTGGCCCGCTGGCGGCGCTGGTGGAAGTTCGCCAACATCGAGCAGGCGGCGACCTTCGTCACGATCACCGTGCTGACGATCGCCTTCACCTCGATGCTCGCGCACGCGACGCTGTTCGGTAATCCCGACGTCAAGAACAACATCAGCTTCCTCAAGATCGAGGGCATCACGCTGCAGACCCTGGTCGGCGGCTGGTTCGGCTACCTGTTCTGGGCGATCGGCGCGTTCTCCCTGTTCGCCGCGGCCGCCGGGATCGTCGACTACACGTCCCGGCTGACCGCCGACATGATCAAGGCCCGCTACCTGCGGACGTCCACCGTCACCGAGTCCAAGCTGTACTTCGGCCTGGTCTGGGGGCTCGTTGCCTTCGGCATCATCGTGCTGCTGGCCGGGCTCACCCAGCCGCTGGTGCTGCTGGTCATCTCCGCCTGCACCGCGGGCACGATGATGTTCGTCTACTCCGGCCTGCTCTGGTGGATGAACTCCCGCGCGCTTCCGAAGGCCATCCGGATCACCCGGCTACGGACCGCCGTCCTGGGGTTCGCCTTCCTGGCCTTCGGTTTCCTCGCGGTCTTCACCGTCATCGACCAGCTCAAGAAGCTGTAAGCAGCAACGCTCTGATCGGCTCCTGGTCCGGTGCTCCGTGCCGGACCAGGAGGTCGAGCGCGATCCGCCACTGGACGGCGGCCTCCTCGTGGCGCCCGGCGGCGGCCAGGACGCGGCCGAGGTGCTCGCGGACGCCGACCTCCGGCTGCCAGGTGCCCTCCATCACCGCGAGGGCCGCGCGCAGGTACTCCTCGGCGACCTCGAGGACGCCGCGGGCCAGCTCGATCCGGCCGAGTCCTTCGAGGGCCTCGGCGACGCCGAACTCGTGGCCGGCGCCGAGCGCCGTCGTCCGGCATTCCTCGAAGTAGAGCAGGGCCTCGTCGTAGCGGCCGGTCTCCAGGTACGACGTCCCGACCGTGTTCAGGACCCACTGCCGGCCGTTCGGGGTGCCGGCCCGGCGGACGAGCTCGACGGCGCGGCCGAACTCCTCGTCCTGCGTCGCCGTCCGGCCCTCCCGGCCGGCGATGATGCCGAGGATGAGGCGCCCGTCGGCTTCGGTGATCTCGTACTTCCCGCGGACGGCGCCCGCGACCGCGCGCGCGGCCGAGGCCCGCGCCTCGTCGTACCGCCCGAGCTCGACGAGGTACTCGCCGAGGTGGACCTCGGCCTCCAGCGTCTTCATCTCGTAGTCGAGCGCCTGCAGCGCCGCGAGCGCGGTGGTCATGTAGCCGAGCGCCCACGAGTAGTGGCCGGCCGCGCCGCACTGCTGGGCGAGCTCGAACGGCAGGACGGCGGCCGCGAGCGGGTTGGCGATCGCATCCGCGGTGACGACCGCGATCGTGCCGAGCAGGACGCCGTCGGAGTACCGGCGCCGGAGGTGGAAGTACGGCAGCAGGCCGGCCACCAGCTCACCGACCAGGACCCGCTCGGACTTGGTGGCCGCGGCGGTCGCGGCCCGGCGGATCGCGCCGATGATCTCGTCGGCCTCCGCGTCCAGCCAGGCCAGGCCCTCGGCCAGCGTGCGGTCCTCCGCGCCGGCGACCCAGTCGGCGTCCATCCAGTCGTCGATCAGGCAGTCGAGGAAGTCGAACGAGCGGACCCGCCAGGCGATCGCGCGGTACAGCCGCAGGACCCGCATCCGGGCGGCCTCCCGGCCCGCCTCGTCGACGAGCTCGGCCGTCGTCTCCTGGACGAAGCTGCGGATCAAGTCGTGCAGCTGGTAGCGCCGTGGCGCGACCGAGTCGATCAGGTGCAGGTCGACCAGGCGCTCCAGGATCTCCTCGGTCGCGGCGACCGGCAGGTCGAGCAGCGCGGCCGCGACCTCGACGTCCAGCTCGTCGCCGTCGTGCAGGCCGAGTAGCCGGAACGCGGCGATCGTCTCCGGGTCGCGATCGGCCGCGGCAGCGACCGAGAGCTCGATGCTGGCCCGCAGATCCAGGTCCGCGATCGACAGCTCGTCCAGACGACGGTGGGCCGCGTCCAGCCGGTCGCTGAGCTCCGCCGCCGTCCAGGTCGGCTCGTCGGCGAGCCGGGCCGCGGCGATCCGGAGCGCGAGCGGCAGCCCGCCGCAGAGCCGGGCGATCTTCAGCGCGCTCGCCGGGTCGGCTGCGATCCGGTCGTCGCCGACGACGACCGCCAGCATCCGGACGGCGTCCCGGTCCGGCAGGACGTCCAACGTCAGATGAGCTACGCCGGGCAACTCGGTCAGGCCGCGCCGGCTGGTGATCAGCACTCCGCAGGTCGATGCCCCGGGCAACAACGGCGCCACCTGGGCCGCGTCGGCCGCGTTGTCCAGCAGCAACAGCACCCGGCGTCCGGCCAGCGCCGACCGATAGCGGGCCGCCGCCTCACCGACGTCCGCGAGATCGTCGGCGGCCTGCAGGCCGAGGCTCTCCATCAGCCGGCCGAGCGCCTCCTCGACCGTCATCGGCGCGCCCGGGCCGAAGCCGCGCAGGTTCAGATACAGCTGGCCGTCGGGGAAGCGGTCGGCCACACGGTGCGCGACGTGGACACCGAGCGCGGTCTTGCCGATCCCGCCCATCCCGGCGATCGCCGACGTGACCACAACGCCCGGCCGGTTCTGTTGGCCCGCGAACACCCGCTCCAGCTCGGCGACCTGCTGGTCGCGACCGGCGAACTCGTCGAGGTCATCCGGCAACTGCCGGGGCACACTGACCCGCGTCTGCGTCCGGTCGCCCGCGGCCGCCAGCTCGGCCCGCTGCTCGGGCGTCAGGCCCAGCCCGTCGGCCAGCCGGTTGAGCGTCGCTGATCGCGGATACCGCCGCCGGCCCGCCTCCAGCGTCTTGATCGCCTCCACGCTGACGCCGGCCGCCTCGGCCAGCCGCTCCTGCGACAACCCGGCAGCCTTACGGAACTTCCGCAGGACCGGCCCGAAGTCAGCCATGGGCGGCGTACGGCGGCGCCGCGCCGTTCACGGTCGTGTAGAGGGAGTAGACCGAGGTCGTGGCGGTGATGAAGAGGCGGTTGCGTTTCGGGCCGCCGAAGGTGAGGTTCGAGACGATCTCCGGGACGAGCAGCTTGCCGAGCAGGGTGCCGTCCGGGTGGTAGACGTGGACGCCGTCGGCGGCGGAGGCCCAGACGCGGCCCGCGGTGTCGACGCGGATACCGTCGAAGGCGCCGTTCCCGCACTCGGCGAACAGCTCGCCGCCGGTGATCCGGTCGCCCTCGACGGTGAAGACGCGCATCGTGGCGTTCTCGGTGTCGGTGATGTAGAGCAGCGACTCGTCCGGTGAGAAGGCCAGGCCGTTCGGCCGGTCGAAGTCGTCGGCGACCCGGGTCAGCGCGCCCTCGGGCGAGACCCGGTAGACGTGGCAGCCGCCGGTCTCGATCTCGGCCCGGTAGCCCTCGAGGTCGTTGTCGATCCCGTACGCCGGGTCGGTGAACCAGACCGAGCCGTCGCGCTGGACGACGACGTCGTTCGGGCTGTTCAGCCGGTTGCCCTCGTGCCGGTCGGCCAGCACGGTCACCTCGCCGGTGTGCTCGGTCCGCGTCACGCGGCGGTTGCCGTGCTCACAGCTGACCAGGCGGCCCTGCTGGTCGAGGGCGTGCCCGTTCGTGTAGCCGGCGGGCTGCCGGAAGACGGAGACCTGGTACGACGTCTCGTCCCAGCGCAGGATCCGGTCGTTCGGGATGTCGCTCCAGACCAGGTAGCGCCCGGCCGGCGAGTACGCCGGTCCTTCCAGCCACCGGCCGCCGGTCCACAGCCGCTCGAGATGGTGGTCGCCCCGGATCCCGTCGAACCGGTCGTCCAGCTTCTCCCACACCGCCGGCACGGTTCCCGCCAGCGGCTCCAGAATCCCCGACATCACGACTCCCTCGACTCAGCGGCGTACTGCAGGTCCTTGACCCTATTCCGTCGCTGTTCGGCGGCGCGCCCGGCACCGGATGTGATCAACGCCCTCCCCACTGTCCAGACTTTGGACTCTAGAGTGGGCCCAGGCTTGAAGGGAGTCGTGCTTTGTCCGAGATCACCAAAGTACTGGTCGCCAACCGCGGCGAGATCGCGGTACGAGTCGTCCGGGCGGCCGCAGACGCCGGCCTGGGCAGCGTCGCCGTGTACGCCGATCAGGACCGGGACGCGCTGTTCGTCCGGCTGGCCGACGAGGCGTACGCGCTGGACGGCGCCACTCCGGCCGACTCCTACCTGAACATCGCCAAGATCCTGGACGTCGCGGCGCGCTCCGGCGCGAACGCCGTCCACCCCGGCTACGGCTTCCTGGCCGAGAACGCCGACTTCGCCCAGGCCGTGCTCGACGCCGGGCTGATCTGGATCGGGCCGCCGCCGTCCGCGATCGACTCGCTCGGCGACAAGGTCAAGGCCCGGCACATCGCCGAGAAGGTCGGCGCCCCGCAGGTCCCCGGCACGCCGAACCCGGTGGCCGACGCGGCCGAGGTGGTCGCGTTCGCCGAGGAGTTCGGCCTGCCGATCGCGATCAAGGCGGCGTACGGCGGCGGCGGGCGCGGGATGAAGGTCGCGCGGACGCTCGACGAGGTGCCGGAGCTGTTCGAGTCGGCGACCCGTGAGGCGGTCAGCGCCTTCGGCCGCGGCGAGTGTTTCGTGGAGCGCTACCTGGACAAGCCGCGGCATGTCGAGACCCAGTGCCTGGCCGACGCGCACGGCAACGTCGTGGTCGTCTCCACCCGGGACTGCTCACTCCAGCGCCGCTATCAGAAGCTCGTCGAGGAGGCGCCGGCGCCGTTCCTGACCCCGGAGCAGCTGGAGACGCTGTACACGTCGTCCAAGGCGATCCTGCGCGAGGCCGGGTACGTCGGCGCCGGGACGTGCGAGTTCCTGGTCGGGCAGGACGGGCTGATCTCGTTCCTCGAGGTGAACACCCGGCTACAGGTCGAGCACCCGGTCTCCGAGGAGGTCACCGGGCTGGACCTGGTCCGGGAGATGTTCCGGATCGCGCAGGGCGAGGAGCTCGGGTACGACGACCCGGAGGTGTCGGGGCACTCGATCGAGTTCCGGATCAACGCCGAGGACGGCGGGCGCGGCTTCCTGCCCGCGCCCGGCACGCTGACGAAGTGGAAGCCGCCGAGCGGCCCCGGCGTCCGGATCGACGGCGGGTACGACGAGGGCGAGACCGTGCCCGGCGCGTTCGACTCGCTGGTCGCGAAGCTGATCGTCACCGGCCGGGACCGGACGCAGGCGCTGGAGCGGTCGCGGCGCGCGCTGAAGGAGTTCGTCGTCGAGGGGATGCCGACCGTCATCCCGTTCCACGCGGCCGTCGTGTCGGACCCGGCGTACGTCGGGGACGCCGGATTCACGGTGCACACGCGCTGGATCGAGACCGAGTACGACAACCAGCTGACGCCGTACGACGGCCCGGTCGGCGAAGCGCCGGAGGCAGGCGAGCGGGAGTCGGTGACCGTCGAGGTCGGCGGGAAGCGGCTCGAGGTCGTGCTGCCGGCCGGTCTCGGGGTCGGGTCCGGCGCTGCCGCCGGTGGCGCGGCCGCGAAGAAGAAGCCCGCGCGGCGGGCCGGTGGGTCCGGCAAGGCCGCGGCGGCGTCCGGTGACTCGCTGACCTCGCCGATGCAGGGCACGATCGTGAAACTCGCCGTCGAGGAAGGCGCGACCGTCGCCGAGGGCGACCTGATCGTCGTCCTCGAGGCGATGAAGATGGAGCAGCCGCTGAACGCGCACAAGGCCGGCACCGTGACCGGCCTGAACGCCGAGGTCGGCGCCACCGTCTCGGCCGGCGCCGTCCTCTGCGAGATCAAGGACTGAGGCCGCGGGCGCCGCGGACCTGCAAAGCCGCGGCGCCCGGCCCACTCAGTAGCTCAGCGTGCCCTTGACCAGGTAGCCGCCGTTGCCGGACACCGGCGAGAGCAGGACCAGGAAGCACGTCCCCTTCGCGATCCCCGTGGCCAGCGTGTGGCTGGACGCCTTCTTCGTGAACTTCTTGACGTCGCCCAGATCCGGCCCGTCACACTCCTCGACGAGCACCTGCGTGTTCTTCTCCAGCGTCGTCAGGTCCAGCTTGATGTCACCACCGGTCGCGATGTACGTCCCACCGGTGCTCCAGTTCTTCCCAGTGACGAGATGGGTGTAGGGCTGCGACGTCTGCGCCTTCCCCGGCGCCGCGTGCGCCGCCACCGGCGCCGCCGCCAGCATCGCCACACCCAGTGCCGCCCCGATCAGCCGAATCCGCATCATGTAACCCCTCTTCGTAGTGTGCATACTCAGTATCTAGATACTCAGTATGCACGACGCGAGGTCCACCCGCCACTCTCACTTCGGGCAGTTGCCCCGGGCTCGCCTATAGTCACCGGGTTCGAGTGAGGCTGAGGAGTGGAATATGTGGCGGGCGCGGGCGCGGTACTGGTTCGACAGCACGATGTCGCGGGGGACGCCGGCGCTGGTCGGGTGGTTGGGGTTGGCATCGACTTTGCTGGTGCTGGTGGTGTCGGTGCTGGTGATCTGGCTGGTGCCGGGGGACGTTCAGCAGCACGGCGGGTGGCCGGATGTGTTCTGGCTGACGCTGATGCGGGCGATCGACGCGGGGACCGTGAGCGGGGACTCCGGGAGTCCGGTGTTCATGTTCTTGATGCTGGCCATCACGGTCGGCGGGATCTTCGTGGTGAGCGCGTTCATCGGCGTGCTGACGACCGGGCTCGAGGGCAAGATCGCGGACCTGCGCAAGGGCCGGTCGAAGGTGGTCGAGCGCGGACACACCGTCGTCCTGGGCTGGTCCGAGCAGGTGTTCACGGTGGTGGCCGAGCTGGTGCAGGCCAACCACAGCCAGCGGCGGTCGTGTATCGCGATCCTGGCCGACAAGGACAAGGTCGAGATGGAGGACGCGCTCCGAGCCCGCGTCGGTGACCTGGGCCGGACGGTCGTCGTCTGCCGGACCGGGAACCCGCTGCGCCCGGCCGACCTCGACCTGGTCAACCTGGCCGAGGCCCGGTCGGTGATGGTGCTGCCGCCGCCGGTCGAGGACGCCGACATCCAGGTGATCAAGATCCTGCTGGCGCTCGGCGACCGGTCGGGCGCCGGCGGCGGCCCGCAGGTCGTGGCCGCGGTCAACGACTCCGACAACCTCGCCGCGGCCCAGCTGGCCGGCGGGCCGCGGACGCAACTGGTCGGCGCGGACGATCTCGCCGTCCGGCTGATCGTCCAGGCGCATCGGCAGTCCGGGCTGTCCGCGGTGTGCACCGATCTGCTCGCGTTCGCCGGGACGGAGTTCTACCTGCGCGCCGAGGCTTCCGCGACCGGGCAGGCGTTCGGTGAGGTGAGCCGGACGTTCGACCGCGGCATCCCGGTCGGACTCCGCGCCGCCGACGGCCGGATCGCGCTCAACCCGCCGTCCGATCGGATCGTCGACGCGACCGACGAGCTGATCGTGCTCGCCGATGACGACAGCTTGATCCATCGCGCGCACACCGCCGTCCCGTTCCGGGCGGAGGCGATCGCGCCCGTGGTTCGGCGGACGCCGGAGCCCGCGCGGACGCTGATGATCGGCTGGAACAAGCGCGCCCCGAAGATCGTCGCGCTGCTCGACGAGTTCGCCGCGCCCGGCTCGCACCTGCAGGTCGCCGGGCCGGACCCGACACAGCTCGGCTCCTACGCGCATCTCACCGTCGGGACGACGTACTGCGATCCGACGAACCGCGCCGAGCTGGAGGCGCTCGACGTCGCGACGTACCAGCACGTGATCGTGTTGTCGGCCGACGGCCGCAGCGGCCAGGAGGCCGACGCGCGCACGCTGCTGACACTGCTGCACCTGCGCGATCTGGAGCAGCAGCTCGGCGACCCGTACTCGATCGTCAGCGAGATCAACGACGAAGCGAACCGCGAGATCGCCCAGGTCACCCGGGCCGACGACTTCGTCGTCAGCGAGAAGCTGATCAGTCTGCTGCTCACCCAGCTGACCGAGAACCGGAACCTGGCCGGCGTCTTCGCCGAGCTGCTCAGCCCGGACGGCGCCGAGATCTACCTGAACCCGGCCGCGGACTACGTCGTCCCGGGCGCGCCGGCGAACTTCGCCACGCTGGCCGAGGCGGCCCGGCGGCGCGGGGAGACCGCGATCGGCTACCGGACGCATGCCGATTTCCACCGGCCCCCGGCGTACGGCGTCGTCCTGAACCCGGCGCCGGACGCTCCGGTGACGCTCGGCGCGGGTGATCGGGTGGTGGTGCTGGCTGATCACAGTTCGGCCGGATTAACAGACAGTTCTCAGGTTGACGCTGTAAGTTCCCTGCAGACATCACGGTGAGGGAGGGTTTGCATGTCCAAGAAGACCCATGAGCAGCAGCTCGCGGCGCGGAAGGCCAAACGGCAGGCCGAGCGGCAGGCTGAGCGGTCCAAGCAGCGCCGCAACCTGGCGATCACGGTGACCGCCGTGGTGGCGGTGGTGGCCGTGCTGGTCGGGGTCTTCGTGGTCTTCGGCACCCGCGGCGACGACACCCCGGCCGCCGGCGGCGAGACCCCGCCCCCGACCAACGAGCAGCCGACCGGCGCGGACAACAAGCCGAAGAGCATCCCGACCGCCCTCGCAGCCGCGCCCAAGCGGGACAAGCCGCTCCCGGCCGAGGTCGACTGCTCGTACAAGAAGGGCGAGGCGCCCGCCAAGAAGGTGAACGCCCCGGAGAACGGCAAGACCAAGGCCTCCGGGACGACGAAGGTCAGCCTGAACACCTCGGTCGGCGACCTCCAGCTCAGCCTCGACAGCGCCCTCGCCCCCTGCACCGTCAAGAGCTTCCTGAGCCTCACCGGCCAGAAGTACTTCGACAACACCAGCTGCCACCGGCTCACCGTCGGCGACGGCCTCCAGGTCCTCCAGTGCGGCGACCCGAGCGGCTCCGGTTCCGGCGGCCCCGGCTACAGCTTCGCCGACGAGGTCTACCCGACCCTCAAGTACGGCCGCGGCATCGTCGCCATGGCCAACGCCGGCCCCGGCACCAACGGCAGCCAGTTCTTCATCGTCTACGGCGACGCCTCCGCCCTCGGCCCGCAGTACACCGCCTTCGGCACCATCGACGAGCCCTCGCTCAAGATCCTCGACAAGGTCGCCCAGGCCGGCGTCACCCCCCAGAACGGCCCCACCGACGGCGCCCCCGCCACCCCCGTCAAGATAAACACGGCCACCAGCGCCGCCTAGTACAAACAAACAGCCGCCGCCGGAGACTCTCCGGCGGCGGCTGTTTCGTTGTCAGGCCAGGAGGCCGTATTTGGAGCGGGGCCAGGCGAGGAGGGCGTGGATCTGGGTGATGCCGGATTGCTGGAGGAGTTCCACGGGGCCTTCGCGGAATTTGTAGAGGTTGGTGGCCGGGTCGCGAAGGGTGTTCCAGGTGTCGTCAGCGTAGGACTGCATGGCTTTGCGGTAGCGGGGGTCCGGGGCGACGGTGTCCAGGATCAAGAGGTTCTTGAACCAGATGGAGTTGAAGGCGGCGCCGTTCTTGGCCAGGAGCTCGCGGGTGTTGTAGAAGGCGAGGGAGGCGTTCGCGACGGATTTGGCGTCGCGGAGGTAGCGGTGATCGCCGGTGGCTTTGTAGAGCAGGACGCCGGCGCCGAGCATGACGCCCTGGTTGTAGGTCCACTGCGTCTTCTCGATGGTGCCGGCGAGATCGATGTGGTCCCAGTAGAGGCCGTTGGGGGCGAGCATGCAGTCCTGCGCCCACTTGTACATCCGCTTCGCCCAGGTCAGGTAGGTGCGGTCGCGGGTGAGGAGGTAGAGGTGGGCGCCCAGCTCGGCGCCGGGGCCGTTGGAGATCGTGTTGCGGTCCTGGCTCCAGGGCGCCTGGGTCCAGTAGACGCCGCCGGCGCAGGGGTGGCTCGGGTCGGTGTCCCAGCCGTGGATGACGAGCGCGAAGATCTCCCGCGCGCGGGCCAGGGCGGCGCGGTCGCCGGTGCGCTTGTAGTGCTGGACGAGGTGCAGCCCGATCCACTCGTTGTCGTCGTAGAACTTGTCCCCGCCCTGCCCGAGCGGCGCGCGTACGTAGGAGTCGTAGCCCTTCGGCGTCGTCGTCGCGTTCCAGTACGGCGCGTAGGCGTCGATCCGGCGCTCGGCCTCGGCCGACGCCTTGTGACCGGCGCCCGGGATGCCCGCGATGTTCTCGGCCGCGACGGCCGCCTGCGAGTAGGGCCAGATGTACGAGTACGGGTTGGAGTGCGTGTTCGGGTACTCCTCCAGCAGCAGGCCGGGCCCGGCGCTGAAGTACTTGTTGATCGCGTCGTACGACGCCTTCGCGCGGGCCGCGTTCGTCCCGGGTCCGGTCACGGCCTCAGCCGTCCCGGCCGCGGCCGGCCCGGTCTGCAGTGAGCCCACGACCGCGACCGCGAGCAGCCCCGCCGCGATTCGAGTTGATATACCCAATTTTCCAAGCATCGACCGGCTCCTCTTGAGCGGTGGCGGTTGACATCGATGTCATGTTCTAACCGGCACAGGGGAATTCCGTCAATGGCTCAGCGGCCGGCGACGTCCGCCGACAGAGTTGTCATATCAAGTGCGGCCGCCGGGAAGGCCAGCCAGGCCGACCGCAGATGCAGCCGGCCGCGGAGCTTGTCCGCGCTCAGCTCGCGCGTCCCCTTGGAGCCGACCGCGACCACGCGGACGGCGCGCCCGCCGCTCGGCCCGATGCCGGTCCGCGTCTTGACTCGCAGCGTCCGGATCGACCCGACGTCGAAGGCGGCCTGGACGTCGGCGGCCGATCGCGTCACCGTCCAGGTGACGTTGGGATTGCCGTTCCCCGGGTAGCCGTCCCAGGTGTCGACCTTCATCACCTGGTACGGGACCTTCCCGGCCGCCGTCGCGCCGCCGTTGGACGACGAGAACTCGGCGATGATCGGCTTGCCCTTGTAGAGCCGCACCTGCCCGGTCGTCGCCTTGATCGCGGCGTTCGTCGCCGACTTCTCCGAGTCGAACCCGCCGTACACCTGACAGGCGATCGTGTCGCACAGATCGTAAGCCCGCTTGGCGCTCCGGCTCCGGTGGAAGACCGAATAGGTGCGCGCGGCAACGGACTGCGCCTGCAGGGCGGCCGGCTTCCAGGTCGACAGCGCCTCCCGCGGGACGACGCCGCGCAGGTAGTGCTCCAGCGACACCACGTTGACGGTGTCGAGATGCTTGCCCGGGACATCGATCGCCCGCAGTCCGCCGCGATACCGCCGGACGGCGCCGCTCGGCAGGATCAGGCTGGTCACCGCGGCGCCCTCGAACTGCGTCATCGAGCTGAACGTCTTCCACAACGTCCATTTCTTCGTCTTGGTGTTGTACGAGCTGACCTTCGTCCCGTGGTCGCCGTGCGGGTCGATCGACCACTGGTTCCGGGTCGATGCCTTCGGCAACACGAAGACCTTGTTCCGGACCAGGTCCCGAACTTTCAGATTGTTGACCGCGGCAACGCGGATGCCGTCGGTGGTGTCCGCGCTGATCCGGATCCGGACGCTTCCGGTCGCCTTCCCCCGGGTGGTGCCCGGGTAGTAGAAGTCGAGGATCTGCTGCGCCGACTTCCCCGCGATCGCCGCGCCCTGGGCGCCGTACTGCGACATCCCGCGCCCGTGCCCGAACCCGCGACCGGAGATCGTGGTCTCCTTGGCCGCCTCCGGCTCGATCTCGCGGGCCTGCGCCGTCGCGCTGACCAACGTGGAGCCGATCACCACGGCAACGACGACACGTTTTCTCATGAGCCACTCCGGTATTGGACGAGCACCGTACGCCGGCGCGCGTTGTAGGTCAGCGAGCCGTTCTGGTAGTTCTGCCGCAAGCCGTCCCGCACCTTGTAGATGTCGGTGGTCGGCAGCCCGAGCCGCGATCGCTCGGCGCCGAGCGCGACGTACTTGCGGTAGATGAGCCCCGTCACCGGGCGGACGCCGTACGGGCGCGCCCAGTAGAAGCCGCCGTCGCGGAAGGACTGCACGCGCGTCCCCGGGACGCGGCCGTTGTGTACCTCGGTCGTCGGCAGGCCGAGCCGGACGTCGGGGCCCATCCGGCGATAGCGGTTCCGGAAGACGCCCGCGGTCGAGTGCGCGCCGGTGGAGACCGAGTAGAAGACGTCCCGGGTGCCGAAGTACGTCGCCCAGCCGGTCCGCGTCGCGTGTTCACCCCAGTAGGGCTGGCCCAGCGTCCGGAAGCCGATCTTCTTGGCGAACCGGTAGATCGGCGTCGTCACCGTGCCGCCCATCAACGTGTTGACCCGTTGCTTCAGCCACCGAAGTTTGGCGTAGAGCTGTTGCCCAGGGCATGCGGTCGCCTTGGTGTCGCGATGCCCGGAGATCGTGTGCATCTTGTGCCCGGCCAGCACGATACTGGCCGACGGTGAGCGGTAGTTCGCGTCGAGTTTCCACGCGATCACCCGGGCCGTTGCCTCCAGCATCGGAGTCGGCGGCGCGACCTTGTCGAAGTTGCCGATCAGCGAGACGCCGAACGAGTTCGCGTTGAAGGCCTCGGTGTGCGCCCCGAGCACGGGCAGCGCGGCGCCGCCGTACCGGCCCTCGAAGGCGCGACCGAAGCGGTCGACGAGGAAGTTGTACCCGAGGTCGCACCAGCCCCGGCTCTTCACGTGATACGCGTACATCGCCCGGACCATCGCCGGCACCTGCGCCCGCGTGTAGTCGTTGCGATCGGCCGTGTGATGGACGAAAGCCGCCAGCACGGTCTTCGTGTACTTCGGCCGCCCGCAGTCCTTGTTGTGACCGCGCAACCGCTCGTCGGCGCCCCAGCGCTTGCGGCTCCAGATGTTCGGCATCGGGTACGGCGCCCGCGTCGCCGCCGGGTCGACGCCCTGCGCGGTCGGCGATTCAGCGCCGTCTCCGGACCGGACGCCGGGCTGGATCAGCGTGACCTTCGCCCCCGCCACCGTCGTACCACTCGCGTCCACCGCGCTGGCCTGGACGCCGTCCGCGGCGCCGACCCAGAGCGGTTCGGTACCCGGCCGGCCCTCCGGGACGTCGGGGCCGTGATCGTCCTCGACGAGCAGGGGCTGCCACTCCGTCCACTGGCCGGCGCTCTTGACGCGGACCTTGGCCTGGACGCCGGTGACGCCGTCCGGCCAGGTCACCCCGAGCATCGCGAACGGCTTCGTCTCCGCAGCCACCGACGGACCGGTGATCGCGAGCTCCTGGTAGCTGTCGTCGGCAGCCGCGACGGCCTGGGGTTCGGCGCCCGGCAAGGCCTGCGGCGCGGTCAGCGAGAGTGCGGTCAGGACGAGCATGCCGAGTCGGAGGGTCTGGCTCATCGAACAGCCTTCCGGCGGAGGTGATGCGGTCGCTGGGCGGCGGTAATCGATTATGCGCGCTGAGTGACCGCAATCCGCGGATTACCCACCCTGCGTGGCGTGCCGGGTTTGCGGGGTTCGATAAGCTCGCCGTAAAGCCCGATAATTTGAAGAGGCCCGACATGACATACATCCTGATCATCGCTGTGGTGGTGATCGCGGTGCTGGCGTACCGCTCGTACCGTCGGACCCAGCTGCAGACCAAGAAGCAGCACGAGATCACCGCGGCCGAGATCGAGTCGGTCAAGCGGACCGCCGACGAGGACATCACCCGCTTCGGCGAGGAGCTGCAGGACCTCGACCTCGAGATGGTCGGCAAGGACCTCGGCGACGGCGCCCGGCAGGACTACCAGCGCGCGCTGGACTCCTACGAGTCGGCCAAGCAGGCCGTCGGCCAGGTCACCGAGGCCGACCAGATCAAGCACGTGATCGAGATCCTCGAGGACGGCCGGTACGCCGCCGCGTGCGTCCGCGCCCGGGTCAACGGCGAGCCGCTCCCGCAGCGTCGTCCGTCCTGCTTCTTCAACCCGCAGCACGGCCCATCGGTCGTCGACGTGATGTGGTCGCCGGCCGGCGGCGCCCCGCGTGAGGTCCCGGCCTGCGCCGCGGACGCCGAGCGCGTCCGGGCCGGCGCCGAGCCCGACGTCCGCAAGGTCATGGTCGGCCCGCAGCGCGTCCCGTACTGGGAGGCCGGCCCGGCCTACTCCCCCTACGCCCAGGGCATGTTCGGCGCCCTCGGCGGCGTCATGACCGGTATGTTCCTCGGCACCATGCTCGGCGGCATGTTCGCCGGCGGCGCCTACGGCGACTTCGCCGGCGGTGACATGGGCGGCGACATGGGTGGTGGCGACATGGGCGGCGACATGGGTGACATGGGCGGCGGCGACGCCGGCGGCTGGGACTTCGGCGACTTCGGCGGCGGCGACTTCTAGTCATCCCCCCAAAAGGCCCCGGCGACCACCACGGTCCGCCGGGGCCTTTTGCATCAACCTGCAATCCAGCTCCGCTGACAAGGTCTTCCCCCGAGCGGTAATCTCCGCCTGCGCGACCACGGGGTGCGGTCGCCTTCCCCAAGGAGACCCGCCATGTATTACCGCTCCCTCACCGTCGCGCTCGCCGTCCTCGCCGCCGGAGTACTCACCGGCCAGGCGCCCGCCACGGCCGCACCGCAGGCACTGCCGAAGTGCTCGCTGCCGGTGCCCGCGAAGCTGACCATCAACTCGCCCGACACCTGGGTCTACAGCCTCAAGCTCGGCAGCGGTTGTCCCAAGACCGTCCAGGACACCAACTGGTGGGCTGTGCGTCCGGACGGGACCTACAACCTCGGCGTCGGCGGTCCGTACGACAGCGTCAGCATCCCGGTGAACAAGACGCCGATCGGCGTGCTCACGCGCTGGACTCCAGACGGCTACGGTCGCGACAGCGCCGGCCGCAATGTCGCCACCCTGCTACCGGCCACCTCCACCACCAAGTGCGCCGCCGCCATCGGCCTCACCGGCGTCCGAAAGGGCACCAAGACCACCCTCTCCGCGCGAGCGACCTACTACGCGACCAAGACGAACACCTTCGCCCGCCACCACGGTCGCGTCCTCTTCCAGAAGCGCGACGTCGGCTCGTCCACCTGGACCGACCTCGGCTGGGCCTACCCCAACTCCAAGACCGGCGCCGCCAGCTTCGTCATCACCACCAACCGCGCCCGCGACTACCGCGTCTACGTCCCCTCCAGCCAGACCGTCTGGTACGCCTACTCCGCGACCAAGCGGGTCTGATCAGGAACCGGCGACGACGATCGTCACTTTCGCGCCGGGCACGTGCAGTGTGCCCGGCGCGGGCGTGATGCCGAGCATCTCGCCGGCCAGGTGGCCCGGCGCCTTCCTGGTCTGGACGACGGGTTGCAGACCGAGCGCCTTGAGCTGATCGACGTACTTCGGCACGGAGCGGAACGCCGGATTCTTCGCATCCTCGAAACGCGGTTCGGGGACGCCGACCACGTCGGTGACCACGCTGACCCGCGCGAGCAGCCGGTCCACCTCGGCGGCATCCGTACTGGACGCCGCCCGCACAGTCACGTCGAGGGTCGGGAAGTAGACCGCTCCGGAGCAGACCTCGTCTCCGTTCAGGACACCCGAATCACACGTCGTCCGCTGTCGTTCGGCCCGAACCCCACCGATCTCGACCACCTCGTCGGACCGGAACCCGAACTGCTTCGGCTGCCCACTGGCGAGCTCGACGCTCTCGACCCCCTTGGGCCGCGGCCGCATGCAGTAAGTCATCGCGCGGAGGTCGACCACCACCGTGTCCCGCACCGGCGTCCCGCACTCCAAGACGTTCCGCCCCCAGTTCGCCGGCACGGCGACCGCCACCTGCCCGATCCCCACCAGCCGCATCGCACCGGCCGGCGGATCGGCCGCCACCGGAGGCTGCGTCACCTCCGGCCGTTGGGTGAGGAACGCCGTCCCACCAGCCACCGCAACAACCGCCGCCACCGCGCCGACAACGCCGGCCCGACGCCGACGCCGGATCCGCGCCGCCCCCGATCGAATCGCGTCGAACCGCGGCGGCCCGACGACCTTGTCCGCCACCGCGCGATCCAGGACGTCGCTCAAGTTCGGTTCCGTCATCGTGCCCCTCGCATCTCCGCCAGCCCCGGATCCGCCGCGAGGATCTTCGAGGCCCGCGACAGTCGACTCTTCACCGTCCCGACCGCGACCCCGAGCGCCGCAGCCGCCTGCTCATCGGTCAGATGCGCGTAGTACCGCAACACCACCGCCGCCCGCTGATCAGGACCCAATCGCTCGAGCGCCCGCATCACCGCATCCGTGGTGTCGACCCCCACGGTCTCGTCCGGCACCGAGCGCTCTGGGAACACCGCCACCGGCTTCTCCCCGGTCCAGCGCTCCAGCACCGTCTGCACCAGATCCTCGGCCTCCGGATCACTACACCCCAGCAGCACACCAACGCACCCCACCGCGCCGCGACGTACGCGGTGAAGTCGGAGTCGTCGACCATCTGATCCCTTCCGGAGCCCACACCCTTGAAGACAGGCTGGCTCCGGCGGATGGTTCCGGCCGCGGGGCCTAGGTGCGTTTCAGGATGATGAGGCCCGACCAGTCTTCCTGGTCGGGACCGCGGAGGGTGACGCGGCGGACGTCGACCTCGTCGCCGATCCGGACGGGTGCGCCGCCTTGGACGTAGAGCGGGCCGCAGTTGGCGTCGGGAGCGGTCTCGACGCCTTGGCCGGCGGTGGCCTGGACGCAGCCGCCCTTCCCGTCGGGGTAGAGCGACGCGACTTTGCCCGTGAACTGAACGGGCTCGACGGTGTCGGTGGTGCGGCCGCCGATGAGATAGCCGACGGCGGCGGCCGCCAGCAGGGCGAGGATGCCGAGCACCAGCGGAAGGGTCTTCGGACGCGTCGGCGATGTCACGGTCGTCATGAGTGAGCTCCAGACAGGTCAGGCGGCGTTGTTGTTCCGGCGCGGGCCTCGCAGCACGAACGCTAGCGAGCCGAACCCGACGATCAGCGCAGCAATGAGTACCGATCGGCCATCGATGTCGACGGTCAGGATCGACCACGCGTGGGCGGTGCCCTCGTAGCGATCGGTGCCGCCGAAGAAGCAGGCCGCCGTCAGCAGGACCGGGGTGAGCCAGGCCAGCTCCGGCTCGACGACGACCACGCTGAGCAGCAGCAGACCGAGCAGGATCGCCGCGTTGCGCACCAGGCTGGGGAGCAGGCCCTCGGGGCCGAGGAGCGCCGCCACGACCGCGCCCAGACCGGTGGCCGCCCAGAGGACGGCGCCGTGCGCCAGCCGGAGCCGCCGCATCATCTCGGGGTGGACGTCCTCGAGCGCCGGCATCCCGGCCGACAGGGTGATCGAGGTCATCAGCACCGGCAGGATCGGCGCGAGCAGAACGGCCTTCACGACGATCACGTCCGGGGCGAACGGAACGTGCAGCACGCTACGGCTGGCGGCGGCGACCACCAACCAGCCGAGCGCGAGCAGCAGCAGCGAAGCCGCGAGCAAGCGGGACCGCGCGTACAGGATCACGAAGGCGGCCCCACGACACCCTCGAAGCGGCAGGCGTCACCGGCCGTCAGCGCCGCCTGGACCCAGGTCTCCTGCGCGGCCTTCGGCGCGCCCAGGGCCCGGTCGAAGCGCGGGTCGGCGACACTCGCGCCGGCGATCAGCCCGCCCTTGACCGACAGGAAGTCGGCCACGAGCTCGAGGCTGCGCATCGGCTCCGTCGGCGGCGGCGCGTCACCGAGCAGGCAGCGCCGGTTGATGACGAAGTACCGGGACAGGACGGTCGGGTCGACCTGGTCGCCGACGACCGTTCCCGGGTTCAGCACGAACGCGCGACCGCTGCTCGGGGCGGACTGCGCGGCGACGACCTGCTCGAAGCGCTCCGGCGCCTTCGCGCCGAAGGCGGCCGCCTGCTCCGACAGCGCACGGAAGGCCGCCTCCAGCGGCGCGGCCGCCTGCTTGTTCTCAGGCCGGACGCAGACCACCGGAGCAGAGCCCAGGCAGGTGAGCGCGACCGGGCGCGGATCGACTTCGAGCGTGGTCCGGTTCCCGGTCGCGAGCCAGCCTGCCGACCCGACGGTCAGCAGGACGGCGAGCACGCCGATCACCCGCCGGAGATCGAGCCGGCCGAGCATCGTCCGCCGGACGCCGGCGCCGAGCAGGAGCAGCCCCAGACCCAACAGGCTCTGCCCGAGCGCGACGGCCGGCACGTAGCGCAACCCGGCCAGACTCGCCGTCGCCCCGCCGACCCGGACCCAGACCTCCGGCAGTGCGCCGGACGAGAACTGCGTGGTTGCCACCAGCAACAACACGGTGACGACCGCGGCCATCAGGTTGTTCGGCACCAGGACGCCGAGCAGCATGCCGAGCCCGGCGTACCCGGCCAGCAGGAGGAACTGCGGAAACAGCGGGAACAGATCAGGGACGCCGGTCGCGCCCGCGCGCACGCTGATCACCAGCGCGGCGACGACCGCGAGCAGATGCACGATCCACGCCCAGCCGACCAGCCCGACGAGCTCCGCGGCCTGCGCCCGGTACGGACGTCCGACGGCGTCGACCAGCTCGCCGAGCTTCGCCCGCGAGGACACGGCCCGCCAGACCCCGATCCCCGCGACGACCGGCCCGACCAGGAGGACCGTCGAGCCCACCCAGTCGATCGCCCAGGCGGTCTCACCGCTCCACATCGGCCGGCGGTCGAGCACCCCGGCCACCTCGATCCCGAGCAACAGCGGGACCAGGTACTTCACCGGCGTCCACCACAACATCCGGGGCAGGACGGCGATCCTCGTCACGAGGCGATCACCCCCGGCCGCACGAGCGCCAGGAAGGCCCGTTCGACATCGTTCGCGGTCGGGGCCTCGGCGGCGGCCGCGCCGGAGCGGGCCTTGCCGACCAATTCGTCGAGAGTGCCGTCGAAGAGCACGCTGCCCTGGTGCAGGACGACGCTGTGGTCGGCCAGCGCCAGGACGTCCTCGGACAGATGCGTGCTGAGCAGGACCGGGCGATCCACGCCACAGGCCTGGATCAGCTCGCGCATGTCGATCCGCTGGACCGGATCGAGCCCGGCGGTCGGCTCATCGAGGAGAAGCACCCGGGGCTCGCCGAGGAGCGCGGCCGCCAGCCCCAGGCGCCGGCGCATCCCGCCGGACAGGGTGTGCGTCCGTGCCTTCGCCTTGTCGGTCAGGCGGACCTGGGCGAGCAGCTCCGGGATCTGCCGCTTCGCGGCGGCCGGCTCGCACTCCTTGAGGTAGGCGAAGTACTCCAGGTACTGACGGACGGTCAGGTGGCGCTGCACCGGCACCGACTGCGGCAGGTAGCCGATCCGGCGGCGGTAGGCCTGCGCCTCCCGGGCCGAGCCGACCGGCTCGCCGTCGATCCGGACGCTGCCCGCGGTCGGACGCAACAGGGTCGTCAGCACCCGCAGCAGGGTCGTCTTACCGGCGCCGTTCTCGCCGAGCAGCGCGGTGACGCCGTCGCCGATCCGCAGGCTCACCTGCGTCAGCGCCTTGATGTCGCCGAAGGTGACCGAGAGATCTTCGACGCCCACAGTGGTCCAGTCGTGCGGCACGCGGTTTTGTCCGATCTGTTCGCGAAAAGCGCACTGTGCGCACCCGGAAAGCCGGGAACGCACAGCGCAATTATTGACTCAGTAGCTAATTCCGAGGAAGCGATTACCCGAACACGGGTCGGTCGCGCGGGAAACATCCTCGCAGATCTTCAACTGACCGCGAATACTGTCGGACTGCAGGTGGTAACCCCGCTGGTGGTACGAGAACCACCAGGAGGAGTCCTGGATATAGGTCGACTTGGTCTCCTTGCCGTACCCCGTCCAACCCGAACCGCAGCTCGCCTGGGCGCCCTCGCCGATCCCGCTGACGTAGCAGTACGTACCGTTTCGCGCCCAGTTCACCTGGGTGTACACGGCCCGACCGTTGCCCGAGGCCCGGTCCCGGTACGGAGCGGTGATCTTGAGCCGGTCACCGTGCGGGTCGTTGTCGACCTTCTCGGACTTGTTGTTCGTCTTGGTCGTGTAGTCGATCTCGCCGACCAGCGTCGAGCCGTTGTACACGTAGAGCCCCGAGTACCGGACGATCTGATACGCGCCGGCGCCGGCCGCCGTGGTGCCGATCAGCAGCCCGGCCCCAAGTGTGATCAAACCTAATCGGTTGAGAATTCGCCTCACAATTCCCCCTTCAGTTCGACGGTGGTGTATTGCCTTTGACACTAGGCCACTGTCGAACTGCCCAGCCACGGAGATCAGCTGCAGGAAAGTGCAATTTTCGCCTGAAAAGCTGCCGCCCGCTCAGTTGCGGAGGTGGAGGCGGCGGGCGGCTTCGGCGATGGAGCCGGAGATGGAGGGGTAGACGGTGAAGGAGGCGGCTACCTGGTCGACGGTGAGGCGGGCGGCTACGGCGAGGGCGATGGGGTGGATGAGCTCGGAGGCTCGGGGGGCGACGACGACGCCGCCGACGATGATGCCGGTGTTGGGGAGGCAGAAGAGTTTGACGAAACCGTCGCGGATGCCCTGCATCTTGGCGCGGGCGTTGTCGGCGAGCGGGACCTTGACGACCAGGGCGGTGGAGCCGCCGGCGTCGAGGGCGGCCTGGGTGAGGCCGACGGTGGCGATCTCGGGGGCGGTGAAGACGTTGGCCGAGACGGTGGACTGGTCGAGGGGGGCGACGGCGTCGCCGAGGGCGTGGGCCATCGCGATCCGGCCCTGCATCGCGGCGACCGAGGCGAGCATCAGGACGCCGGTGCAGTCGCCGGCGGCGTAGACGCCGCGGGCGGAGGTGCGGGAGACCCGGTCGACCTGGATGAAGCCGCCGTCGGTGAGCGACACGCCCGACTCGACAAGGCCCATTTCGTCGGTGTTGGGGAGCGATCCGACGGCGAGCAGGGCGTGCGAACCCTCGACCGTGCGGCCGTCGGTCAGGGTGACCACGACGCCGTCCCCCCGCCGCTGGACCGACTCGGCCCGGGACTTGCTCAGGACGGTCAGGCCGCGGCGCTTGAAGACGTCCTCCAGGACGGCGGCCGCGTCGGCATCCTCACCGGGCAGGACCCGGTCCCGGGACGACACCAGGACGACGTCGCTGCCGAGCGCGTCGTACGCGCTGGCGAACTCGGCGCCGGTCACGCCGGAGCCGACGACGATCAGCCGCTCGGGCAGCTCGGTCAGCTCGTAGACCTGCTCCCAGGTCAGGATCCGCTCGCCGTCGGGCTCGGAGCCCTTGAGTACGCGCGGCCTTGCTCCAGTGGCGATCAGGACGACGTCCGCGCTCAGCCGCTCGTCGCCGACGACGACGGTTTCGGGCCCGTCGAGGCGGCCGCGGCCGTTGACGATCCGGATCTTGTCGGACTCGAGCCGGCGCTCGATCCCCTCGCCCTGGGCCGCCGCGAGCGCCTTGACCCGCCGGTTCACGACGGACAGATCGACGCGGACGGAGTTCGCCGGGTCGTCGTCGCCGTCGTCCACCCGGACGCCGAGCTCACCCGCCTCCTCCACCTCGGTCATGAGCTCCGCGGTGGCGATCAGGGTCTTGCTCGGAACACAGTCGGTGAGTACCGCAGACCCGCCGATTCCGTCGGAATCGACGACCGTCACCTCCGCTCCCAATTGGGCGGCCGCACTCGCCGCTTCGTACCCGCCAGGACCGCCACCGATGATCACAACTCGCGCCACGAGAGGCTATTGTTCCGTATCCTGATTTCTCGTGAGCCTGTACGCCGCTTTTGCGTCGAATCTCGACCCGAACCTGATGTCCGAGCGGTGCCCGTACTCACCGCTTCGCGGCACCGGCTGGATCGCCGGCTGGCGCCTCACCTTCGGCGGTGAGGAGCTCGGCTGGGAGGGCGCCATGGCCACCGTCGTCGAGGACGCCGCCGACCCGGGTAACCAGGTCTTCGTGGCGCTCTACGACATCCACCCCAAGGACATCGAGCGCCTGGACGAGTGGGAGTGGATCGACCAGGGCGTCTACCGCAAGATCCAGGTCCGGGTGCAGACGCTGGACGGCGAGCAGCTGGCCTGGATGTACGTCCTGAACGCCTACGAGGGCGGTCTGCCCTCCGCCCGCTACCTGGGCATCCTCGCCGAGGCGGCCGAAGCCGCCGGCGCCCCCGACGACTACGTCGCCGAGATCCGCTCGCGCCCCTGCCAGTCGTCCGGACATTAGTTAACCTGCGGTAGTGACCGATGAGCTGCGTGCCGCCGCCGAGGCTTGGCTGAGTGAAGATCCTGACCCCGACACCCGCGCCGAGCTGACGGCGTTGCTGGCGGCGGGTGAAACCGCCGAGCTGGCTGATCGGTTCGCCGGGACGCTGGAGTTCGGGACGGCGGGGCTGCGCGGAGCCGTGGGCGCCGGGCCGAACCGGATGAACCGGGTCGTGGTGATCCGGGCCGCGGCCGGGCTGGCGGCGTACCTGAAGGCGAAGGGGCTGACCGACGGGCCGGTGCTGATCGGGTACGACGCCCGGCACAAGTCCGATGTGTTCGCGCAGGACACGGCCGCGGTGATCCGGGGTGCGGGGCTGGATGCGGTGTTGCTGGATCGGCATGCGCCGACGCCGGTGGTCGCGTTCGGTATCCGGCACCTGAACGCGGTGGCGGGCGTCGTCGTGACGGCCTCGCACAACCCGCCGCAGGACAACGGCTACAAGGTCTACCTCGGCGACGGCTCGCAGATCGTCCCGCCGGCGGACGCCGAGATCGCGGCGGCCATCGCCGCGGTCGGCCCGCTGGCGTCGGTACCGCGCGGCGACGACTGGCAGACCATCGGCGACGAGCTCCTGAACGCCTATCTGGACCGCATTGCCGAGCTGGTGCCCTCCGATGCCCCGCGCGACCTCAACGTCGCCTACACGCCCCTGCACGGCGTCGGACGCCTACTCGCCGAGGACGCCGTCACCCGCGCCGGCTTCGCCGTCCCCGCCGTCGTCGCCGCCCAGGCCGACCCCGACCCCGACTTCCCCACCGTCAGCTTCCCCAACCCCGAAGAGCCGGGCGCAATCGACGCCGCGCTCGAACTCGCACGAGCAATCGGCGCCGACATCGCCGTCGCCAACGACCCGGACGCCGACCGCTGCGCAGTCGCCGTGCCGACGCCGGAGGGCTGGCGGATGTTGCGGGGGGATGAGTTGGGGGCGTTGCTGGGGGAGTTTTTGCTGTCGGGCAGGCCTGAGGGGGTGGCGGCTTGTTCGATTGTTTCTTCGTCGTTGCTGGGGAAGATCGCGGCGGCGTACGGGGTGCGGTACGTGGAGACGCTGACCGGGTTCAAGTGGATCGGGCGGGTGCCGGAGCTGGTGTTCGGGTACGAGGAGGCGCTCGGGTACTGCGTCGATCCGGCCGCGGTGAAGGACAAGGACGGCGTGTCGACGCTGGTTCGGGTGCTGGAGCTGGCCGCTCGGGCGAAGGCCGACGGGAAGACGCTGGTCGACCTGCTCGACGAGCTGGCGGTGAAGTACGGGCTGCACGCGACCGATCAGCTGTCGGTGCGGGTCGAGGACCTGAGCCTGATCCGGAGCGCGATGGCGAACCTGCGCGCGACGCCGCCGACCGAGCTGGGGACGCACGGCGTCGTCCGGGTCGACGATCTGGCCGAGGGTTCGGCGGAGCTGCCGCCGACGGACGGCCTTCGGTACACGCTGTCCGAAGGCGCCCGCGTCGTCGTCCGTCCGTCCGGCACCGAGCCGAAACTCAAGTGCTACCTGGAGGTCGTCGTCCCCGTGCAGAACGGGGATGTCGCCGCGGCGAGAACCACCGCGGCCGACGACCTCGCCGGTATCAAACAGGCGCTCTCCACAGCCCTGGGGCTGTAGGTCAGTGCGCGGCGGCGGCCTCGGCCTGCTCGGCGCGCAACGAGGCCTGCAGCGACGAGTGCAGGATGCGCAGGGTGCTGGTCGACTGCATCAGCGCGTCCCGCTCGTCGGGGTTGCGGGAGGCCAGGCTGGTGATGTCGTTGATCGCGCCCTCGATCCGGCTGATCCGGTCGGCGACCGAACCCTCCTGGCTGCTCGCCCGGCGGATCGCCTCGGAGGTGACCGTCCAGACGTCCTCCTTGTCGTTGGTCCGCCGCGACATGTCGACCATCTGGCTCAGCGCGGCCAGGTCGCTGTCGATCTGCGTCCGCTCCACCGGCGCGGTGATCCCGCCGGTGGCCTGGCGCAGCCGGGTGACATGCCCGGACAGCTCCGACCAGGTGGCCCGACCGCTCTTGATCTTGTCCAGCACCTTCGCGTACTCGGTGTTGAACTCGTCGTAGTTCACTGTCCTTGACTCCTGCCGTTCGACCGTTCGACTCAGAACTGTAGGGCGTGCGGATCCGAAACAAGTAACCACACGATCGCAGATCGTGTGGTTGTCGCCAAAACGCAACAGCCGCCTGGTACGGCAACGCGTACCAGGCGGCTGAGTTACGTGCGGATCAGGAGCAATCAGGAGACCCGCGCCGGCGCGGATTCGTAGCTGTTGCAGCGGGCCGCGGTCGTCGTCGAGCTGGTCGCGAAGAAGCCGTGCTCCGACCACCAGCCGTGGTTGGCGAACGAGCCGTGGTCGCGCGGGTAGCCCTTGACGTCACCGGAGTGGGTGACCAGCCAGCGCCACTCGTTGTAGAGCGCGCCCGTCATCGGGTAGAAGCGCCGGTTGGCGCCGATGTAGGCCGACCCCAGGCAGGAGGCCTGCAGCTCGCGCCGGCGGCTCTCCTCGAGCTTCTGGGAGTTGGTCTTCATTGCGCGCTGCCGCCACCAGGACGCGTCCATGATGCCGGTCTGCTCCTGGATGTGGTGGCCGTACTCGTGCGCCATCGTGTTGGTCGCGTAGACCCGGGCGTACGTCGGGCTCGCGGTCTTCCAGAAGTTCACCACGACCTGCGCCGGGAAGTAGATGTTGTTCTCGCAGTAGAACGCGCGGCTGAGCTGGACGACGCCGCACGGGGTGTTCGCCCGGGCCGCGGTGGTGACGTGCAGCTTCGGCCCGGCGGTCGACTTCGCGCCGGCCTGGGCCAGGATCGGCTTCCACGCGGCGTACATGCACTTGTAGAGCTGGTTCACGTACTGCTGGACGCCGGCCGTCGTCCGCATCGAGACGTTGACCTCCTTGCAGCGCGAGGCCGGGATCGGCTTGGTCTTGTAGAGCTTGTTGTACCGCACGATCTTCAGCGCGGACGGGCCGGTGTAACCGGCCAGCGCGACCGGGGCCGCGTCGACGTGCGCGTGCTCCGACTCGGCCGCCTTCTCGGTGACCGGCAGCGGCCGGTTGCCGGTGACATCGGCCTGCGCGGCGGTCGGCGCGACGACCGCGAGACCGGCCAGTACGGCGACGCCGGCCATGCCGAGCCGGGTGGTGCGGGAGAGGTTGACCATGAGCTCCACTCTCGAAAGCTTGGGGACTGTCGGGACCATCCTGGGCTGGCCGGGGGTTCACCGCCCGACCTGGACACGGACTCCGACGTCAACGATTTCGTCCCAGTTCCCACTAATCGCGAAGATTTTCGCCGAGGAACTCCAGCTGTGCCGGGAGCATCCGCCGCCAGTAACCGGGCGTGTGCGCACCGGCTTGCTGACCGCCGGCCGCGCGCAGCTCGCGCCGCAGGTCGGCGGCGGCCTCGGCGAACGGGTCGTCGCGTCCGCAATCGATGCGGACGGCAACATCTTGGAGTCCGACCCGGCGGCCGAAGAGCTGACCGCCGTCGAAGTCCTCTTGGTTGTCGAAGGCCCCTGGTGCGGCGTCGGCGTACGAGCGCCAGATCGCCGGGCTGAGCGCGCCGACCGCCACGGCCCGGGTGCCCGGCCGGACGCGGCGCTGCCACGACCGCAGGGCCGCCAGCAACAGTGCGCCGTACCCGCCCATGGACCAGCCGAGGACGCCGTACCGCGCGGTGTCGAGACCGCGTTTCGCCAGCAGGGGCAGGAACTCCTGGTCGATCATGAAACCCGGGTCCTCGTCGGTGACCCGCCGGTGCCAGTAGGTGTCGGCGCCGCCGTCGACGGTCGCGAGCGCGAACGGCGGCGTCCCGGATCGGACGGCGGCCGTCAGGTAGCGGTCGATCCCGAGGTCGCGCACCGCGGACGTGTGATCACCGCCACGCCCGTGCAGCACCAGGACGACGGGCAGCGGGTCGGTCGGCTCGTACCCGTCCGGGTAGAGCACCGAGTAGCGCACCGTCGTCCGGCGTCCGAAGGACTCGAAACTCCCCGACACGGCCGGGCCGGCCGGCACCTCGGGGACGACGCCGTCCGGACCGGTGAGCCCGAGCAGGTCGTGCACTCGCGCCCGGCCGGGGATCAGCCCGGTCTCGAGCCCGACCACGCCCGCGGTCGCACCGACGACCATCGCGGCGCCACCGGCGCGCAGGATGGTCCGCCGCTCGACCACGTGGTCAGCGCAGGATCGCGGCCACGACGGCGACGACGGCCAGGACGCCGATCACGATCAGCTCGGGCCCGGCCCACGACGTCCGGACCTCGCCGCCGGCCTGCTTGCCGTACTGGCTCATATGCGTCTCGATCCGGTCCACGACCAGGTCGGCGCGGGAGATCGAGTTCTCGCTGGCGGCCTTGTCGCGCCCCATCCGCTGTTTGCGCAGATCCCGCATCACCAGCTGGACACCGGGCGCCCGGAACCGGTCGTTCTCCGTGTGCACACGGAGGATGTCGGTGATATCGGCCCCGGTCACCTTGGCCCACGGGATCCGGTGGTCGCGCAGATGGTTACGCAGCAGGACGTCCTCGCGGCCGAGGGTGACCGACGGCCGGATCAGCCCGACGTACGTGAGCATCATCGCGATCGCGATCAGGCTGCCGACCAGCAGACCGGTGACCGTCCGCCATTCGAGCACGATGTCCAGCAGCCCGAGGGCGCCGATGAACATCACGATCACCCCGGTGATCCGGTTGGACGTGGACAGGTACCGCTCGCTGTCGGCTGCGTTCGACTTCACGTGCACAAGGTAACGGGGGCCCTGGAACAGCACTAGACTCGCCAGGGTGACAACAACCGACAGCGGGGTCGACACACTGGCCGACGTGACCTCGTCCGAGGACCGGCTGCGCCGGTTCCTGCTCGGCCTGCCGGGCGTCGACCAGGTCGGCGCCGAGGCCCGGGCCGCCACGCTGAGCACGCGGTCGATCAAGACCACGGCAAAGGCGTACGCGCTCGACCTGGCGATCCAGATGATCGACCTGACCACGCTGGAGGGCCAGGACACCCCGGGCAAGGTGCGCGCCCTGTGCGCCAAGGCCAAACGGCCCGACCCGGCCGATCCGACCGCCCCGCAGGTGGCCGCGGTCTGCGTCTACCCGGACCTGGTGGCGACGGCGAAGTACGAGCTCAAGGGCACCGGTATCAACGTCGCGAGCGTGGCAACCGCCTTCCCCAGCGGGCGTTCGAGCCTGGCGATCAAGATCCAGGACACCAAGGACGCCGTCGCGTCCGGCGCCGACGAGGTCGACATGGTGATCGACCGCGGCGCGTTCCTGTCCGGCCGCTACGGCTTGGTCTTCGACGAGATCCTGGCGATCCGCGAGGCCGCCGGCGACGCGCACCTGAAGGTGATCCTGGAGACCGGCGAGCTGGTCACCTACGACAACGTCCGGCGCGCGTCCTGGCTGGCGATGCTCGCGGGCGCGGACTTCATCAAGACCTCGACCGGCAAGGTCTCCCCGGCCGCGACGCTGCCGGTGACGCTGGTGATGCTCGAGGCGGTCCGCGACTACCACGAGGCCACCGGCCTGCACATCGGCGTCAAACCGGCCGGCGGGATCCGCACGGCCAAGGACGCGATCAAGTACCTGGTCACGGTCAACGAGACCGCCGGCCCCGACTGGCTGGATCCGGAGCTGTTCCGCTTCGGCGCCTCCAGTCTGCTGAACGACCTGCTGATGCAACGCACCAAGCTGGCCACCGGGCACTACCCCGGCCCCGACTACTTCACGCTGGACTGAGGCATGAGCAGATTCGAGTACGCACCGGCCCCCGAGTCGCGGGCCATCGTCGACATCAAGTCGTCGTACGGGCTGTTCGTCAACGGCGCCTTCGTCGAGGCGACCGACGGCAAACCCTTCAAGACCGTCAGCCCCGCCTCCGAGGAGGTGCTGGCCGAGGTCAGCGAGGCCGGTCCGGCCGATGTCGACAAGGCCGTTCGCGCGGCCCGGAAGGCCTTCGAGAAGGTCTGGGGCCCGATGGCCGGGCGGGACCGGGCCAAGTACCTGTTCCGGATCGCGCGGCTGATCCAGGAGCGCGCGCGGGAGCTCGCGGTGCTGGAGTCGCTCGACAACGGCAAGCCGATCCGGGAGTCGCGTGACGTCGACATCCCGCTGGTCGCCGCGCACTTCTTCTACTACGCGGGCTGGGCCGACAAACTCGAGTACGCCGGCGCCGGCGAGGAGCCACGGCCGTGGGGCGTGGCCGGCCAGGTCATCCCGTGGAACTTCCCGCTGCTGATGCTGGCCTGGAAGATCGCCCCCGCGCTCGCCGCCGGGAACACCGTCGTGCTGAAGCCGGCCGAGACGACGCCGCTGACCGCGCTCGCGTTCGCGGAGATCTGCCAGCAGGCGGATCTGCCGCCCGGCGTGGTGAACATCGTCACCGGCGCCGGCCGCACCGGCCAGGCCCTGGTCGAGCACCCGGACGTGAACAAGGTCGCCTTCACCGGCTCGACCGCGGTCGGCCGCGCGATCGCGAAGTCCGTCGCGGGTACCGACAAGGCGGTCACGCTGGAGCTCGGCGGCAAGGCGGCGAACATCGTCTTCGAGGACGCCCCGATCGACCAGACCATCGAGGGCATCGTCAACGGCATCTTCTTCAACCAGGGCCACGTCTGCTGCGCGGGATCGCGGCTGCTCGTCCAGGAGAGCGTGTACGACGAGGTGCTGGGCCGGCTCAAGCGCCGGATGGAGACGCTGCGGGTCGGCGACCCGCTGGACAAGAACACCGATATCGGCGCGATCAACTCCGCCGCCCAGCTGGCCCGGATCCGCGAGCTGGCGCAGATCGGCGAGGAGGAGGGCTCCGAGCGCTGGTCGCCCGCCTGCGAGCTGCCGGCGCAGGGGTACTGGTTCCCGCCGACCGTCTTCACCGGCGTCTCCCAGGCGCACCGGATCGCCCGCGAGGAGATCTTCGGCCCGGTGCTGTCGGTGCTCACCTTCCGCACCCCCGCCGAGGCGGTCGAGAAGGCGAACAACACGCCGTTCGGCCTGTCCGCCGGGATCTGGACCGAGAAGGGCTCCCGGATCCTCTGGATGGCCAACCAGCTGCGCGCCGGCGTGGTCTGGGCCAACACGTTCAACCGTTTCGACCCGACCTCGCCGTTCGGCGGCTACAAGGAGTCGGGTTACGGCCGCGAGGGCGGCCGCCACGGCCTGGAGGCCTACCTTGCCCACTAAGGACAACGCGCGCCTCGAGGTGCGCAAGACCTACAAGCTGTACGTCGGCG
The DNA here is from genome assembly GCF_055584105.1 of Kribbella sp. NPDC104218. Taxonomy (NCBI): domain Bacteria; kingdom Bacillati; phylum Actinomycetota; class Actinomycetes; order Propionibacteriales; family Kribbellaceae; genus Kribbella; species Kribbella sp. NPDC104218. The sequence goes on along the minus strand of NZ_JBVJMQ010000001.1, from coordinate 3,169,651 downwards.
GCGCGTTCCCGCGCAGCGAGTCCGGCCGGTCGTACGTGGTGAACAACGCCAAGGGCAAGTTCCTCGCGAACGCGTCCCAGGCCTCCCGCAAGGACGCCCGGGACGCCGTCGTCGCGGCCCGGAAGGCGTTCGGCGGCTGGTCGGCGAAGACGGCGTACAACCGCGGCCAGATCCTGTACCGGATCGCCGAGGTGATGGAGGGCCGGCACGAGCAGTTCAGCGCCGAGGTCGCCGCCTCCGAGGGGTTGTCGATCGCCAAGGCCCGCGCGGTCGTGGACGCGTCGATCGACCGCTGGGTCTGGTACGCCGGCTGGGCGGACAAGATCGCCCAGGTCGTCGGATCCAGCAACCCGGTGGCCGGCCCGTACTTCGACTTCTCGTTGCCGGAGGCAACCGGTGTGGTCGCGGTGCTGGCGCCGCAGGAGTCCAGCCTGCTCGGCCTGACCTCGGTGATCGCCCCGGCGATCGTCTCCGGGAACACGGTCGTCGCGGTCTCGTCGTTCGAGCGCCCGCTGCCCGCGGTGACGCTCGGCGAGGTGATGGCGACGTCCGACCTGCCTGGCGGAGTGGTCAACATCCTGACCGGCTCGGCGTCCGAGATCGGTCCTTGGCTGGCCTCGCACCTCGATGTGAACGCGATCGACCTGGCCGGTATCGACGACCTCGACGAGGCCCGTGACCTCGAAGCGGCCGCCGCCGGGAACCTCAAGCGCGTCCGCCGCCCGGCCGACGAAGACTGGGCCGAGTCGCCAGGCCTGTCCCGCCTCACCCAGTACCTCGAGCTGAAGACGGTCTGGCACCCGATCGGCGTCTGACCTACCGCAGCGCCGGGAGCTCGGCCGGCTACTTGATGCTGGTTCGGGTGAGGGCCGGGTTGGGGTCGGGGTAGCAGCTGACCGGGGAGTTGATCGTGACGAACTTCCACTTGATCTTCGCGGTCAGCGTCAGCCCCGGGTCGTCGTACGACGTGCCTTTGAGGCGGGTCTCGATGACGGCGCCGCGGCGGCCGGCCTTGAGGCGGACCGTGAGGGTCGGGAGCTGGTAGCCGGCGCCGCCGGCGATCGGGCCGGGTACCGAGATGACCACGACCCGGCCTTCGAGGCGGACGGACGGCGTCGAGTTGAGGCCGGAGCCGCCGTGCAGCGTGGCGCTGACGTACGACGAGTTGGCCGGGATCGGGACGCGAAGCGCGAGGTCCCGGACCTCTTTGAGTTTGAAGCCTTTGACCTCACCGGGCAGTGAGCCGGGTTTGAGGTCGACGGTGATCGAGAAGCGGTGGTTGGGTTTGACGGTCGCGGGCGCTTTCGCGTCGACGCCCTGCCGCAGCGACAGCAGATGCTTGCCGAACTTGGTGTTCGCCCGGCACGCGTAGCTCGCGACCGGCGCGGCCGCGGCGATACCAGTCCCGGTCACGAGTGGGAGTACGGCGGCACCGAGGATCAACACATTGCGGTGAGTAGCCATGCCGCTACCCTATGCAGTCAGATCGGGTCTTGAGGACCCTCGTCTCACTGACCGAACAGGTACCAGCCACCGGCTCCGGCGGCGACGAAGAACAGCGGGAGCGACACCGCGAACCAGACCCACAGGCGGCGGCGTCGGCGTCCGGGCGAGTTCGCGGCGACGGTCGTGGACACCTCGTCGGAGGTGATGCTCGTCCGCTCCTGGGCCCGCAGCGGCGCCTCCTGCTCCAGCCGGTAGGCCTCGGCCTCCAGCCGCTCGGCCAGTAGCTCGGCCCGCTCGAAGCGGTCGACCGGGTTGTAGGCGAGCGCCCGGGCCAGGACGTCGTCCAGCGCGCCGACCGCGTCGTGCAGGACCGGGCGCAGGCTCGGCGGCGGCAGCTCGGGGTCGCGGTTCAGCACGTCGCCGATCGAGCCCGCGGAGTACGGCGGATGCCCGGTGAGCAGCGCGTAGGTGACGGCGCCGATCGCGTAGATGTCGGCCCGTTCGTCGAAGCCGCCGTCCCCGCGGCCCTGCTCGGGCGCCATGTACGCCGGCGTGCCGACCGCCTGGGTGAGCCCGGAGGCCTCGGCCGCGCGCTTGGCCAGGCCGAGGTCGGCGAGCACGATCCGGTGCGTCCCGCCGCCGGACTCGACGCCCTGGTTCTCGCGGAGCAGCAGGTTCGCCGGGGTGACGTCGCGATGTACGACGCCCTCGTTGTGCAGGGCGGCGACCGCCCGGGCCAGATCCGCACCCCACCAGAGCGCGTCGACCGGCTCGATCGTGCCGCCGCGAAGGACGTCGCCGAGTGTCCCGCCGCCGACGTAGTCCATCACGAAGTACGGGCGCCCGTCGGGCAGCCGGCCGAGGTCGAAGACCCGGACCACCCGGTCACTGGAGATCCGGCGCATCAGCCGCGCCTCGGACAGGAACCGCTCCCGGACGTCGGCCCGCGACGCCCAGTTGTCGGCGAGGACCTTGACCGCGACGTCCACGTCGAGGTCGTCGTCGTACCCGCGCCAGACCGTCGCGAACGCGCCCGCGCCGATCTTGTCCCGCAGTCTGTACCGTCCGATGACATCCATCCCGGCTATTGTCGACCAAAGATGAGCTCACTGCGGACTGGGGCACGATGAACGAGGAACTGGAGTCGCTGGCGGCGCGGGTGATCGCGGACCGCTCGGAGATGCCGGAGCTGCTGCAGGCCATCCGGCCGATGGTGCAGCGCCGGGTCGCGAAGTTCCTCCCGTACCGCGAGGACGCCGAGGAGGCCGTCCAGGACACCTTGTTCCAGGTGTCGAGCAAGCTGGACACCTTCAAGGGCACCGGCAGTTTCGCGGGCTGGGTGACGATCATCGCGACCAACCAGGCCCGGCAGACCTACCGCTCGCTCAAGCGCCGCTCGGCCGAGCAGACCACGGAGTACCTGCCCGAGTCGGTCGACCCGCGGACGACGTCCGTCATCGCGGGCTCCCGGCTCGACCTGCTGGAGGCGCTCGAACAGCTCGAGGCCAAGCATCCGCAGCTGGTGCAGCCGCTGGTGCTGCGCGATCTCGGGGCGCTGTCGTACGCCGAGATCGCGGACGAGCTCGACGTACCGCTCGGGACGATCAAGGCCCGCATTCACCAGGCGCGGAAGGCCGTCGCCGAGCGGCTCACGGTGCGCTGACCCAACGCTTCAGCAGCTCGGTCGCGGTCGCGCGTTGCGCGGCCGGCAGGTCGGCGATCGCGGCGCTGTGGTTGCCGGCCGGGACGGTGAACCAGTGGCAGTCCGCGCTGCCTGGGCCGGGCTCGAACTTCTCCGCGCTCCAGGGGTCGTTCTCGCCGTAGACGAACAGGATCCGGGTCGCGGCCGACCTGACCCAGCCGTCGACGTCCGCCATCGCATCGCCGTCGTGGGGCGGCGGGTTCGGGATGGTGGCGGGGGCAGCGGCTGCTTCGGGGTAGTGCAGCAGGCCCTTCAGCCAGGTCGTCCCGGCCGAGACATCGGGCCAGTTGAGCTGACCGGAGGCTTGGTAGAAGTACGCCTGATAGGGCGCGATCCCGGCATCGGAGTACGACGAGAAGTCGACGATCTGGTCGATGAACGTGAAGAGCTGCTGGTCGGTCGTCGTCCGGCCGGGGATCCTCGAGCAGCTCGCTTGGGTTTTGTACTGCCAGAACTTGAACGGCGTCTCCAGGACGGCCGCCTCGAAGGCGCGGTCGGCGGAACCGTAGGCGGAGGTGTACTTCTCGCCGCGTTTCACCAGCATCGGGAGGAGCGTCGCCCGGCGGTAGAGGGCGTTGCGCTGCAGGCCGCGGAGGGACTCGTTACAGGCGTCGTCGGTGCCGGCCTGCTGGATGAAGTCGACGTAGGTGTCTTGCTCGTTGACGACGTCCTGGGGTGCGACATAGGCGATGGTGGCATCGACGTCCGCGGGGTAGAAGCGGCGGTGGTAGACCGAGGTCATGCCGCCTTTGCTGGCGCCGGTCGAGAGCCACTTGGCGGCGTACAGAGCCTTGAAGGCTTCGACGATCCGGTGGTGGTCGGTGGCGGCCTGGCGGATGTCGAGGGTCGACCAGTCCTTGCTCGCCGGGGTCGAGCGGGCGAAGAAACGTTGCTCGACGTTGAGTTGGTTGCCGTCGACGAGGCGGGTCGGCTCGGCGGCGAACGCGCCGGCGACGCCTTCGTAGCCGGTGGTGTGCAGGACTGTCGGGCGGTCGAAACCCTTGTGCCACAAGGTGATGCGCTGCTCGAAGCGTTCGCCGTCGGGTTCGTCGTGGTCCGCGGGCTGGGAGTACTGGAGGACGAAGAACGGCCGGCCGTTCATCAGCCGGCCGCTCTCGACCCGCAGCCCGGCGATCGTCTCCAGCTTGGCGCGGACGACGGCGACGGAGTCCGCCGCGGTGGCCGGGACGGTCGGGCTGAGCAGGAACCCGAGCACGAGCAGGAACCGCAGCGATCGCATAGGGTGACTCCTCGGGCTCAGGCCGACACTCTGCGTGATCAGACTAACTGAGCTGTCAACCTCAGGCGCCGAGCTTCTCCTGGATCAGCCGGACGAGCGCATGGATCTGGGGATCGCCGGCGGCGGCCCCGGCCGCGGCGACAGGTTCGGCGTCCTCGGGTCGGGCGAGAGTGGTCAGGACGTTGAGGGCGCTCACGTGGTCGAAGCCGGCTGGTACGTCGGCGTCGCCTGGGGCTGGTGCGCGAGCGAGGATCTGGAGTGCGACCTGGCGGGTGTCGTCGGCCAGCTCCTCCAGGGGGTTGCCGCCGCTCAGCTGGGTGTAGGCGGCCGCGACCTGGTACATGTTCAGCGCTCGGCAGACCGTGGCGACGTTGTCGCTGTGCAGCAGCGCGCTGTACGCGGCCAAGGGGATATCGGTCATGCCTGCACGCTAGCCGCCGCGCGCAGGTGCTGCGCGAGGAGGTGGGCGGCCTCGGGCGCTCGGGCGGCGTAGCAGAGCAGGTGCGCTCTGGTGGACCAGGCGTCCTGGAGTGGGCAGATGTCGATCGAGGGGATCGTGTCGACGGCCCGGCGCGGGACGATCGCGAGGCCGGCGCCCGCGCTGGCGAGGGTGATCAGGGTGTGCAGGGTCGGGACGAGGGTTCGGTAGCGCGGGACGGGCGCCTGCGGGCCGAGGCGCTCCTCCATCCAGAGGGCGAGCGGAGTGCCGCGATCGAGGGCGACGAGCGGGTGTTCGGCGACTTCGGCGTACGCGATCGAATCCCGACCGGCGAGGACGCCGCCGGCCTGGCCGATCACGACGAGCGAGTCGTCGGCGAGCGGCTCGGTGCGGAGTGCGGTCGGCTCGTCGTCCAGGATGACGCCGAGGTCGGCCTCACCGGCGGCGAGGATGCGGACGCTGCGGTTGGTACGGCGTTCTTTGACGTTGACGTCGTACTCCGGGTGGTCGCGCAGGAAGGTGGCGAGCGCGGCCGGGACGAGCAGGTGCATCGCCGAGCCGCCGGCGACCAGGCGGATGGGCTCCGCGCGGGAGACGGCGTACGAGGCGACGGCACTGTCCAGGCGGACGGTCTCGGCGAGCACCTCGCGCGCGTGGCGGGCCAAGGTGGCGCCGGCCGGGGTGAGGCGGACGCCGCGGCGCTCGCGGATCAGGAGGGGGACGCCGGCCTGGGCTTCGAGGGCTCTGACCCGCGCGCTGGCCGAAGGCAGGCTGAGGTGCATGACGCGGGCGCCGCCGGTGATCGAGCCTTCGCTCGCGACGTGGGTGAAGAGGCGAAGGTCGTCCAGGTCGTACCGCATGGCTCTAGCCTATGCCTGAGCCTTAGGCTGACTACGGAGATCGCGCATTGTGGAGTCTGTTGCGAGCGCTGATCCTCGAAGAGTGCTGATGATTCTTCTGGCGGGTGTGGCCGCGGGCGCGCTGAACGCCGTGGGTGGGGGCGGGAGCTTCGTCGCGCTGTCCGCGCTCGTCGCGGGCGGGATGCCGCCGGTGCTGGCGAACGCGACGTCGACGGTGGCGTTGTTACCGGGGAACGCGACCAGCGCGTGGGTGTACCGGCGGCAGGTGCACGTGTTCGAGCAGGTGTCGACGCTGCGGCTGACGCTGGCGAGCGTGCTCGGCGGGGCGCTCGGGGCGGGGTTGCTGTTGTGGTTGCCGTCGGCATCGTTCGACGCGGCGGTGCCGTGGCTGCTCGCGTTCGCGACGCTGGTGCTTGCCTTTGGCAAGCAGCTGAACCGGGCGATCCGCCTGGGTGCGCCGGGGCCGGCGGTGATCCTGGCCGGGCAGTTCCTGCTGTCGATCTACGGCGGGTACTTCGGCGGGGCGGTCGGCGTCATGATGCTGGCGTTCTGGACGGCGACGACGTCACTCGACACCGCTCGTGGGACGCCGTTGCGGGTGATCCAGGTCGGTGCGGTGTTCCTGACCGCGGCGGTGATCTTCGTCTTCGCGGCCGGAGTCCTCGATCAGCCGCGGCACCTGCTCGCGATGCTCGTCGGCGCGATGGTCGGCGGGTACGTCGGCGCCCACCTGGTGCGCCGGCTGCCGGCCGTCGTCCTGCGGGTGCTGGTCCTCACCACGGCGGTCGCGATGACCGTGCTCTTCTTCGTCCGGGCCTTCGGATGAACAGGGCGCAGCTGGCGATGGCCTACCAGGCCTGCGAAGTGGCCGACCTGGCCCAGGAGGCCGTCACCGCCTGCCCCGCCGAAGCTCTCGAACGCGCCCACCGCGTCCTGGCCGCGGCCGAGCTCCTGGTCGCCGCCGCCGTCCGCCTCGACGACCCCGCGGCACCCGCGGACCCGCTCCAGCTCTTCGCCTACGAACACCCCGACGAAGCGGCTGACGACGTCACCGACTGGCTGGCCCGTCGTCCAGCTGCTGCTTCCGCTCGTGATTCAGGTACAACCCCGCGGCCGTAGAAACACTCGTCAACAGCCAGACCACGACCCCGGCGTCATCGGTCACCCCGATGATCGGCAACAGGTCCGGCAGGATGTCGATCGGCGACACCAGGTAGATCAGCGCGAACACCCACAACGCCATCCGGCTCTTCGGCAGCTCCCCGTACGTCCCCTGCCGAGCCGCCCGCACCAACCGCGGCAACGCCTTCGCCCGCTCGATCACATCCCCCACCGGCACCGGCTCCCCCTTGGCGATCTTCCGCGCCCGGACCTTCCGCCGCCGAACCACCCCGAACGCCGAAGCCGCACCGCCGATCACCAACAACCCGACCCCAACCCCCACAGCAGGCAACCCGACCACATCGCCGTCCCGGAACAACACCGTCCCAAGCCCCAGCACCGCCAACAACCCGCCGAAATACACCATCCCCCAACTCTAAGCCGCCGCACCCCGCCACCCCGCCCTCGCGCAAGCAAGCACACGCGCGCCTCCCGCCAAGCAGCTGAAGGCACCACGAACCACCTCCTGCGGCCGCCGGGGACTTGACCACCGGCGAAGTGCCCGGCCGCCGGGATGGACTGGGGTAAAACGGTGTTTTAGAGACCGAGACAGTGTTTTAGTCGATCAGGCCGCGAACGATGGTGGTCATGCGGTCCACGGGGATGGCGAAGCCGATGCCGATGTTGCCGGAGCGGGAGGCGCCCAGGGTGGCGATGGCGGTGTTGACGCCGACGACCTGGCCGGCCGCGTTGACCAGGGGGCCGCCGGAGTTGCCGGGGTTGATGGCGGCGTCGGTCTGGATGGCGGTCTGGCGGGTGTTGTTGTCGCCGAAGCGGGCCTGGCGGTCGACGGCGCTGACGATGCCGGCGGTCACGGTTCCTTCGAGGCCGAGTGGTGAACCGACGGCCAGGACCGGGTCGCCGACGCGGAGCTGTGCGGACCGGCCGAGCGTGAGCGCACGCAGTCCCTCGGCCTGGCTCGGCGCGACCCGGAGGACGGCGAGGTCGTTGTTCGCGTCGACGCCGAGCACCTCCGCGTCGACCCGGCGGCCGTTCGACAGGACCAGGGATACATTGCTCGCTCCTTCCACCACGTGCGCGTTGGTGACCACGTGCCCGTCCTGGTCGATCGCGAACCCGGACCCGGTCGCCCGCCCGGCCCGCACCGACACCACGCCCGGCAGCACGCTCGCCGCCGCGGCCGAGATGGACCCCTGCGCCGCGGCGGGCGGAGCCGCCGCCTGCGGCAGCTCCACCGGCCCGGCCGGACTGCGATCCCACCCGCCGGTGACGGCGCCGGCCAGACCGCCCGTCACCAGCGAGAGGGCCAACGTGCCGAGGACCAACCCGACACGTCGTTTGGAACCCGTCACCCCGGCCTGAGGTGCCGGCGCCACCAGAGAGGGGGGAGCCAGTGGCGCAGCGGAGGCCGGGGTGACGGAGAACGGAAAGGTGGACGACGCCGCGGGAGCGGACTGCGGCGGAGTGGTCTCGACCGGGCCGGACGGCGGGGGCCCGGGGACGTAGTCGGGGCCACGGAAGGGGGTGCCTAGGTGTGGGGTCATGTGGAGGGCTCCTACTACGGGAGGCGGGAGAACCAGAGAAGAGAGGCGAGGGCGGAGAGGAGCGCTACCGCCAAGGCGAGGCCGGCTACCCAGTTGGTGATCTCGCGAGGCTCGGTGGTCCAGCCGATGGAGGACTGGAGGTCGGAGTAGACGTTGCGCAGCTGCTCGTCGCTCTCGGCGGAGTAGAAGGAGCCGTCGGTGGCGTCGGCGAGGGTTTGCAGGGCCTCGGTATCGGCCGGGACGGGGACGTCGCGACCGTCCAGGTTCACGGTGCCTTCGGGGGTGCCGTAGGCGATGGTGGAGACGGGGACGCCGGCCTCGACCGCGGCGGCCGCGGCCTCGTCGATCGGGCTGCCGGCGGTGTTGCCGCCGTCCGAGATCAGGACGATCCGGCTGGGCGGCGGGTCCTCGGGGTCGATCCCGCGGACGGCTTGCAGGCTGGTGAGGACGGCGTCCCCGATCGCGGTGCTGTTACTGAGCTGCAGGCTGCTGATCGCGTTGACCGTCGCCTCGTGATCCGTCGTCGGCGGCGCGACCACGGTCGCCGTCCGCGCGAACGACACCAGCCCCACGTTGAACTGCTCGGGCAGCTCCTGCACGAACTCGGTCGCGGCCTGTTTCGCCACTTCGAACCGGTTCGGCGCGACATCCGTCGCGGCCATCGAGTTCGACACGTCCATCGCCACCAGCACCGTCGCCCGCTCGCGCGGCACCCGGACGTCGGCCACCGGCCGCGCGATCGCGATCGCCAGCACAGTCAGGGCCGCCAGGAAAGCGACCGCCGGCGCGTGCCGGCGCCAACCAGGCCGAGTCGGCGCCACCTTCTCCAGCATCGGCAGCGTGGCGAACCGGACGGCGTACTTCGTGCGCCGGCGCTGGACGACCAGGTACGCGGCGACCAGCGCCGCAACCAGCACCAGCAGCCAGAGCCACAGGGGTTGCTCGAATCTCATCGGATACCGGTCCTCGAAATCGGGTGCCGCCGAGTACTGGCCCGACGGCGGGCTGTTGCGAAGGCGGCGACGTCCCGGACCCAGTCCGTGTCCGTGCGCAGCACCAGGTGCGCGGCGCCGGCGCCGCGAATGGCTTGGGTGGTCCGCGACCGGTGCGCGGCCATCGCTTCGGCGTACCGGCGGCGCAGCTTCTTGCTACCGGTCTGCACTTCGCGACGGCGGCCGGTCTCCGGATCGACCAGCGTGAGCAGCCCGACCTCGGGCAGCTCCAGCTCGCGTGGGTCGAGTACTTCGACCGCGAGAACTTCGTGCCGGGCGGACAGCCGGCGGAGCGGATCCGCCCAGCCGTCGTCGTGGAAGTCGGAGACGACCACCCGCAGGCCGGGGCGCGGGTGCTCGCGGTTCAGCCGGGTGAGCGCGCGACCGAGGTCGGTCCGCGGGTACTCACCTGGTGTTGCCCTAGGCAACGAGAGCAGCGTGCGCAGGGACCGCCGGAGCTGGACCCCGCCACCGGCCGCCGGCAGCCTGCGCAGCTCGTCGCCGATCGCGACCCGGACGCCGAGCCGGTTGCCAGGTCCGGCGGCGAGCAGACCGACGGCTCCGACCACCGCGATCGCCAGATCGCGCTTCTCGCTGAGCGCCGTCCCGAAGTCCATACTGGCCGACGCGTCGAGCAGGGCCCAGGTCTCGAGCTCCCGCTCGGCCAGCGGCGCACGGACGTGTGCGTCGAGCGAGCGGGCCGTGACGTTCCAGTCCATCCGGCGGACGTCGTCCTGGCCGGCCTGGTACGGACGCGCCTCGTTCGGCTCGCTGCCGGGCCCGCTGCGCAGCCCGGTGATCTCACCGTGCAGGAAGCCTTCCAGCTTCCGCTTCACGGTCAGCTCGAGCGCGCGCAGCGCACGCTCGCGGCCGGCCAGTAGGTCAGGGCTGCTCATGATCAGGCCGCCGCGGTGTCGGACGGGACGACGTGCGGCTGCTCGATCGTGTGCAGGATGCGCGCGATCACCGACCGCGGGTCGATCCCGTCCGCCAGCGCATCGAAGGTGAGCACCAAGCGATGCGCCATCACGTCGATCGCGACGTCGTACACATCGGCCGGGAGTACGTAGTCCCGCCCGCGCAGCAGCGCCAGCGCCCGACCGGCAGCAACCAGACCGAGCGTCGCCCGCGGGCTGACGCCGAACTCCAGTACGCCGGCCAAGTCGGCCAGCCCGTACTGCTGCGGCTCCCGGGTCGCATGCACAAGCCGGACGACGTACTCGGCCACGGCGTTGTGGACGAACACCTCTTCCGTTGCCAACTGCAACTGCCGGACCTGCTCGGGCGTGAGTACGGCGTTCGCGTGCGGCCGGCGGGCGCTCATCCGCTGCAGGATCGTCAGCTCTTCGAGCGGGCTCGGGTAGTCGACGGTGATCTTCAGCAGGAACCGGTCCCGCTGCGCCTCGGGCAGCGCGTAGACGCCGTCCGACTCGATCGGGTTCTGCGTCGCGAGCACCAGGAACGGCTCGGGGAGGCGGTAGCTGGTACCGCCGATGCTGACCTGACTCTCGGCCATTGCCTCCAGCAACGCCGACTGCACCTTGGCGGGCGCGCGGTTGATCTCGTCGGCGAGCACCAGGTTGGCGAAGATCGGGCCGAGCTCGGTGTCGAAACCCTCGGTGGACGGACGCCAGATCCGGGTGCCCATGATGTCACCGGGGACCAGGTCGGGGGTGAACTGCAGCCGGGCGAACCGGCCGCCGATCACCTCGGCGAGCGTCCGGACCGCGAGGGTCTTGGCGACCCCGGGCACGCCTTCCAGCAGACAGTGGCCCTGGGCAAGTAACCCGACCAGCATCCGCTCGACCAGCTGGTCCTGCCCGACGACGACCCGCTTCACCTCGAACAACGCGTGTTCGAGGGAAGCGGCCGTCACGCCGGGACGCGCGACGTGGGTCTCGGTCATGCGTTACCGGCCGGGCTGTTCTGATCCGGCTGTGTCGGCTGTGCCTGGCCGCCCTGCTTGTCCGGGCAGTCGCGCCCGTCCCGCGCCGCCGTGCCGTCGCTCTGCTGCGGCGCGCCGCTGCTCGGCTGCGGAGTGCCTTCCTCGACGGTGACGTAGCCCTGCTCGGGCGCCGGGTCGCCGTTCGCGGCGTACGCGAAACCGCCGACGCCGAGGGCCGCCACGGCGACCGCCGTACCGAGGAGGATCCGCTTGCCTGGGATGTTCATGAAAGCTCCTTCGTGTCGAGTGGTCCCCACCTCATCAACTGGGTGCGAAAACGACCGGAAAGCCGATCGAAAGTCCACCGAAAGAGCAGGACGGCGGCGCGCGCTCCGCCCGCTACCTTGGTGTCGTGCGACTACTGGTGGTGGAGGACGAGGAAGGCCTGGTCAGCGCGCTGCGCTCGGGACTCGGCCGGGCCGGCTATGCCGTCGACACGGCGCTGAACGGCGCCGAGGCGGTGGAGAAGCTCGCGACGACGGCGTACGACCTGGCGATCCTGGACATCACGCTGCCGGACACCAGCGGGCTCGACCTGTGCCGCGCCGTCCGCCGCGGGGAGATCGAGGTCGCCTCGGGGCGGGAGCTGCGGGTGCTGATGCTGACCGCGCGCGCATCGCTGGCCGACCGGGTCCGCGGGCTGGACGAGGGCGCCGACGACTACCTGACCAAACCGTTCGCGCTCGTCGAGCTGCTCGCGCGGATCCGCGCGCTGCTCCGGCGCGACGTGACCAACGGCAGCACACAGCTGCACGTGGGCGATCTGGTGCTCGACTCGTCCCGGCACCTGGCGACGCGGAACGGCCGCGAGCTCCCGCTGACCTTGAAGGAGTTCGGCGTCCTGCGGTATCTCATGTCGCGGCCGGGGCATGTGGTGTCGGCCGAGGAGCTACTCGAACACGTGTGGGACGAGAACGCGGATCCGTTCACCCAGAGTGTGCGGGTGACCGTCGGGACGTTGCGCCGCAAGCTCACCCAGGACGGCGAGGAGCCGGTGCTGGAGACCGTGATCGGACGGGGTTACCGGCTTCGAGGTGAGGAAACGTGAGCAGACTGCCGAGCTGGGCCCAGACGATCCGCTTCCGGCTGACGCTGACGTACTCCGCCGTCCTGATCGCGTTGTCGGCGTTGATGCTCGGCGGGGTCTACTTCGCGCTGAAGGCCTACCTGGATCCGAAGCCGCTGAGCCCGATCGTGGTCAACAAGTACTACAAGGACTCCAGCGGGACGGTACACATCAAACCGGGGAAGACGATCGAGGCGGCCGAGATCTCGACGATCCAATCGGCGGTCAACTTCCAGACGCTGGAGATCTTGCGCACGTACTCCGTGGCCGGGATGGGCGCGCTGTTCGTGGTCAGCCTCGGGACGGGGTGGTGGCTGTCCGGGCGGGCGCTCCGGCCGGTCCGGCAGATCACGGCGACCGCGCAGGAGATCTCGGCCACCGACCTGTCCCGGCGGATCGCGCTCGAAGGCCCGCGGGACGAGCTGCGCAACCTGGGCGACACCGTCGACGACATGCTCGAACGGCTCGAATCGGCCTTCGTCGCGCAGCGCCAGCTCGTCGACGACGCCTCCCACGAACTGCGCAACCCGCTCGCCGTCATCCAGGCGAACGTGGACGCCGTCCTCGCGCACGACGACACGCCGTCCGAGGACCGCGCGCAGGCGACCGCCATCGTCAGCCGCGCCATCCAGCGCATGACGCGACTCGTCGAAGACCTGCTCGCCTCGGCCCGCCGCTCCTCCCCCGCCTTCGTCGACGCCGACGTCGACCTGGCCGCCATCACCGGCGAAGCCGCCGAGGAGTACGAACTCATCGCCGCCGACCGCGAACTGAACGTCGTCCGACGGTTGTCCCCCGGCCCCGTCGCAGCCGGCGACGCCTCCGCCCTCCGCCGCGCGGTCGACAACCTGCTCTCGAACGCCGTCCGCCTGGCCCGCGGCGGCAGCCAGCTGGTCCTGGCCGTCGGCAGCCAGAACGGCTGGGCCTGGATCGCCGTCCGCGACGAAGGCCCCGGCATCGCCGCCGACGACGCCGACCGCGTCTTCGACCGCTTCTACCGAGCCGGCCGCCCCCAACCCCCAGCCACCGTCCCCTCCACCGGCCAACGCCGAGCCGGCCTAGGCCTCGCCATCGTCCGCCAGATCGCCGAATCCCACGGCGGCACCGTAGCCCTCCACTCCGAACTGGGCATCGGCTCCACCTTCATCCTCTGGCTCCCCGACCGCTCCCTGACCGACGACATCCGCCGTACCCCCACCCCACCCACCCACGACCCCCTAGGCCCCCGCCTCTGAGCCTCAGGTCGGCTGGCGGCGCATGGAGGCGATGGAGCCAAGTAGGAACAGGAGGGCGACGCCGGCGGAGGTGTAGGTCGGGGTCTTGGTGTCGTAGCCCCAGTCGGCGGTCTGGATGCGGTTGGGGTGTTCGGGGTCGTAGACGATTTCGATGGGTTGGCCCTTGGTCGCCTGGCGGAAGTTTCGGGTCTTCGAGGTGATCGTCCGGCCGTCCCGTGTCGTGTAGCGGACCTCGATGCTCTGGTGTTTACCGGTGTCGTCAACCTTCACCACGGTGCCCGTGACCGTCTCGCCCCGCTCCTGCAGCCCCTGCTGGGTGTGCACCCACAACCACGCCGCCAGCACACTCGCCAGCGCCCCAGCCAACAACACCCCACTAGCCAGCCCGAACCGCCATCTACGCTCCACGCCCCCTGTGACGGCCGAACCCCCCACTCAGTTCCGCGGACGCCCGCGTTAGGCCCCGCCGCCGAGCGCGCACCCGGCCCACAGGCCCTCCGGCTACGGCTCCCGTTGATCTCCGGCGCCGAAGCGGATCGCGCGGAGGAAGGCGAAAGCGCCGTAAGCGGCGGCGAGGCTGATCAGGCCCATGCCGGCGAGCGACCAGTAATCGAGGCTTCGGGCGGCCGGTTGCATACGGTCGGGCTGCTCGGGGTCGTAGATGATCTCGACCTGGGCGCCGACCGGAAGGTCTTCGTCATGTTCGGTCTCCTCGATCCGGGTCTCGCCGCCACGCGTCGTGTAGCGGACCTGGATGTAGTGCTCGTTGCGCGTCTCACGGCGGTCGACGACCGTACCGGTGACGACCTCGCCGCGCTGCCGCAACCAGTACTGGTCATAGACCGGCGCAAACACGATGCCGACGATCAGCACCACGGCAACCGCCATCGCGCCGCCCAGCTTGATTCCCCGCCCCACCGCCATGCGAGTCCGACGAACGCCGTCCATGCTCAGTTCCCTGGTCAGTAGCGCGCGGCGCGGAGGTAGGCGAGGCCACCGGCGGCGAAGGCGAGGCTGACGATGCCCAGGCCGATGACGGGCCAGCCGTAGCTGCGGGTGAAGTCGGCGGTTTGCATGCGGTCGGGTTGCTCGGGATCGTAGATGACGTCGAGCTGGGCGCCGACGCGAATTTTGCTCACGTCGTAGGCGTTCGAGGTCGACTCGGTGACGGTCTCGCCCGCGCGGGTGGTGTAGCGGACTTCGATCCAGGGTGATCGACCGTCCTCGCGATCGACGACCGTGCCGGTGACGACTTCGCCGCGGTGTCGCAGCCAGTACAGGTCATTGACCTCAAAGTAGGCGATGCCGACGACTACCAGCGCGCACAGCAACAAGACGGCGCCCTCTTTGTTCCACCCCCAGCCCCGCTGCGGCCGGCGCTCCCGCGCCTGGCGCCGGCGGATTCCCGCGTTCTCCGCCCGGCGCTGACGACGTCGCTTCTTCCTCGCCCGGCCCTGTCTACGGCTCACGGCGGCGGATCCGGCGGACGGCGTCGATGATGAAGAGGGCGGGGAAGAGGACGCCGAGGGCAAAGACGGCGTCACTCCAGAGGGGGATGTCGGCGTCCTTGAGCCGGGTGGGGTTCTCGCGGTCGTAGACGAGGTCGATCGAGTCGCCCTTGGCGTACGCGTTGGCCGCGGTGAGACCGGCGGCGACGGTTTCGCCGGCGCGGGTGGTGAAGGTGACGTCGACGGACTTCGTCTTCTGGCCCGGAGCTCCGGAGACGACGACCCCGGTGGCGGTCTCGGCCCGCAGGATCAGCGCGAGCTTGCCCGCGCCGTGGATCGCCGCGGGCACGGCGATGAGCAGCGGCAGGACGAGCATCAACACCGCCGCGCGGCCGAAGCGAGGCTTCGGGGCGGGCTGGGCCGAGTGAGTCATGCCGACTTCGACGTCGTCCGGTAGCGGTCAGTTCCCGTTGTAGGGGGTGGCCAGGAGGGGGCGGGTGTTGGTGAGGACTTGGGCGTAGTTGGTGCGGATGGGGGTGGGGTCGAGGGGGATGGCGGGCTCGGGTTTGGCGGTGGGGACGGGCCAGGTGGGGAGGGTGCCGGTGAGAGCCCAGGCGGCTTGGCGGGCGGCGCCGAGGGCGACGTACTCGGCGGGGTCGGGGAGGATGACGTCGGCGCCGAGGAGGGCGGGGGCCAGGGCTTGGACGGCGCGGGACTTGGCGCCGCCGCCGAGGAGGTGGATGCGGTTGACGGGGATGGACTGGGCGCGGAGCGCGTCGACGGCGTCGGCCAGGCCGCAGAGGAGGCCTTCGACGGCGGCGCGGGCCATCGTCTCGGGGTTGGCGGTCGCCCGGGTGAGGCCGTAGACGAGGCCGGTGGAGTGCGGGAGGTCGGGCGTGCGTTCGCCGTCCAGGAACGGGAGCAGGACGAGACCCTGACTGCCGGACGACGCCAGCGCGGCTTCGTCGAATTCGGCCAGTGACATGCCGAGGAGCTGTGCGGTCGCGGACATCACGCGGGCGGCGTTCAGCGTGCAGACCAGCGGGAGGTACTCGCCGGTGGCGTCGGCGAAGCCGGCCACGAAGCCGGAGGTGTCGGCGGTCGCGTGGCTGGAGCGGGCGAACGCCGTCCCGCTCGTACCGAGCGAAACCGCGACGTCGCCCACCTGCAGGTCGAGGCCGAGCGCGGCCGCGGCGTTGTCGCCGGTGCCCGCAGCAAGCGCGGCGCCGGACGCCGTCCGCCCGACGATCTCGCCCGGACCGGCAACCCGCGGCAAGGCGAGGGAACGACCGAAGGCGCGGACGACGAGGTCCTCGCGGTAACGGTTGGTGGCCGGCGACCACCAACCGGTGCCAGAAGCGTCTCCTCGGTCGGTCGTGATGCCGTCGATCCCACTCCGGTCCGCAGCGAGCCGGTGTGTCATCCAGTCATGCGGCAGCACCACCGCGGCCGCCCGCTTCGCAGCCTCCGCCTCGCGGATCCACCTGAGCTTGGTGACGGTGAAGGAGGCGACGGGGACCGAACCGACAGCTTCGGCCCAGGCCTCCGGGCCGCCGAGCTCAGCGATCAGCTCAGCGGTCGCCTCCGCCGAGCTGGTGTCGTTCCACAAGACCGCGGGGTGGACGACGTCGCCGGCCTCGTCGAGCAGCACCATCCCGTGCTGCTGACCGCCGATCGAGATCGCCTCGACGCCGTCGAGCAGCCCGGCCGACGCGCTCTCCCACGCCTTCCACCACTCGCCGGGGTCGACCTGCGTGCCATCCGGATGCGGAGCCCGCCCTTCCCGGAGCACGGCCCCGGTCTCGACGTCGCACACCACAACCTTGGTCGCCTGGGTGGAACAGTCCACCCCGGCCACCAGCCTCGGCTCGGACATTCAAGCTCCCTCTCGCTGGACGGCGGACCCCAGCCACTGCACAACCTCCGCGTTCAGGCTCAGCTGAGCGTGAGCCCGGCCCCGGAAAGTGAGTTGTGAGGTGGTGGCGGTCCGCGCCCAGCCTAAAGCCGTTCCAGCGTTGCTCGCGCGCCGATCTCGTGTAGCGAGTCGAGAGCCGCGGCGTACTCGGCGACGAAGCGCCCGTTCCGCTCGAGATCCGCGAACAGGTCCGGGTCGGCGATGAACGCCAACGGGTCGTCGACGTTCTGCTGCGCCCGCGCCATCAGCTTGTCGCGGAGCCGGTCGACCACCTCGATCGGCTCCCCCTGCTCGTCGACGCCTTCGGCGTACCGGGCCCACGAGGCGACCACGAGCGCCGACCGCTTGATCTCCCGACCGGCCGCGAGCTGCTCGCGAATGACCGGCACCAACCACTTCGGGATCCGGTCCGAACTCTCCGCGCACAGCCGCGCCAGCGTGTCCCGAACCTCCGGGTTCGCAAACCGCTCGATCAGCTGGTGCCGGTACTCGTCCAGATCGACCCCGGGCACCGGCGGCAACGTCGGCGACCCCTCCTCGGTCATGTAGCCGAGCAGGAAGTCCACGAACAGCTTGTCCTGGCAGACCTCGTGCGCGTACCGGTAACCCGACAGATACCCGAGGTAGCAGAGCGCCTGGTGCGAGGCGTTCAGCAGCCGCAGCTTCATCAGCTCATAAGGCTCCACGTCCTCGACGATCTGGACGCCGACCTCCTCGTACGCCGGCCGCTCGCCGCCGAAATCGTCCTCGAGCACCCACTGCGTGAACGGCTCACACACCACCGGCCAGCCGTCCTCGATCCCGAACCGCTCCGACAGCGCGGCCCGATCACCGTCGGTCGTCACCGGCGTGATCCGGTCCACCATGCAGTTCGGGAACCGGACCTCGTTCTCCAGATGATCGGCCAGCGCCGGATCCTTCAACCGCGCGAAGGCGGCCAGCATCTTCCGCGCGACATGCCCGTTGCCCGGGATGTTGTCACACGACATCACCGTGAACGGCGGGATCCCGGCCGCCCGCCGCCGGGCCAGCGCCTCGACCACGAAACCGAACGCGCTCCCCGGTGTCGCGTCCGGTTCCAGGTCGGCCTCGAGACCGGTCGTGTCCAGCTCCCCGGTCACCTGGTTCACGTGGTAACCGCCCTCGGTGATCGTCAGCGAGACGATCCGGGTGGCCGGGTCGACCATCCGGTCGAGGACGGCGTCCGGGTCGTCCGGCGCGAACAGGTAGTCCACGATCGAGCCGATCACCCGCGGTTCGAGCGTCCCGTCCGGGTGCTTGACCACCAGCGTGTACAGGTGGTCCTGCGCGGCCAGGACGTCGTCCATCCGCTGGTCCTGCGGGAGGACGCCGACGCCGACGATCCCCCAGTCGAGGGCCTTGCCGGCGTTCATCAGCGCGTCCAGGTACATCGCCTGATGGGCGCGGTGGAAGCCGCCGACCCCGAAGTGCACGATCCCCGGCGTCACCGCCGTCCGGTCGTACGCCGGGGCCGCGACCTCGTTGCCCAGAGCACCCAGTACGCCGGTCGCCAGCGCCGTCACTTGACCGCCCCCAGCGACAACCCCTGGACGAGCTTGTCCTGGGCCGCGAAACCGGCGATCAGCACCGGCAGCGAGACGACGATCGAGGCGGCGCACACCTTGGCGAGGAACAATCCTTGGCTGGTCACGAACCCAGTCAAGAACACCGGCGCCGTCTGCGCCACCGTGCCGGTGAGTACACGGGCGAAGAGCAGCTCGTTCCAGCTGAAGATGAAGCAGATCAGCGCCGCCGACGCGATGCCCGGCGTCACCACCGGCGCGACCACGGAACGCAGCGTCCGGGTCAGCGAGGCGCCGTCCACCGAGGCCGCTTCGAGGATCTCGGTCGGCACCTCGGACAGGAAGCTGCGCAGCATCCAGACCGCGATCGGCAGGTTCATCGAGGTGTACAAGATGATCAGCAGCCAGATGTTGTCCAGGAACCCGACCGACTGCGCGAACAGGTAGATCGGCAGCAGACCGGCCACCACCGGCAGCATCTTCGTGGACAGGAAGAAGAACAGCACGTCCGTCCACTTCCGCACCGGCCGGATCGACAGCGCGTACGCCGCCGGGAACGCCAGCAGGATCACCAGCGCGGTCGACAGCACACTCGCGGTCAGCGAGTTCGCCAGCGACGGCCACGGCCCGGTCGCGAAGAACTCCTTGTACCCGCCCAGCGACAGCGGCGCCCCGAAGTCCGGCGGGTTCTTCGCCGCGTCCTCCTCGGTGTGGAACGACGTCAGCAGCATCCACAACACCGGCATCACGAACAGCAGGCCGACGACCCAGGCCAGCCCGGTCAGCGCGAACCCGCCGCCCCGATTCTTCTTGCCAGTCACAATCGTGACCTGCCCACTCATCGTCCGGTCTCCTCTCGGAACAGCGACGACACCGACCGCAGCGCGAAGGTCGCGATCAGGATCGTGCCGATCACCACGATCACGCCGGCGGCCGAGGCGCGGCCGTAGTCGTGGGCGGTGTAGAAGGTCTGGTAGATCGTGTAGGGCAGGTTCGCGGTGCCGAGACCGCCGGACGTGATCGTGAAGACCGCGTCGAAGTTCTGAACGACGTAGATCGAGCCGAGCAGCGCCGACAGCTCCAGGTACTGCCGCAGGTGCGGGAGCGTCATGTAGCGGAAGATGTCCCACTGACTCGCGCCGTCGATCCCGGCCGCTTCGATGACGTCGAGCGGGCGGCTCTGCAGCCCGGCCAGCAGGATCAGCATCATGAACGGCGTCCACTGCCAGACCAGCGCGAAGATGATCGACCACAACGGCTGATTGCTGATCCAGTCCGGCTGGGGTGCGTTCTCGCCGAAGACGCCCTTGAGCAAACCGTTGAAGAGCCCGTACGACGGGTTGTACAGCGCGTGTTTCCAGAGCAGCGCCGCCGCCACCGGGACGACGAGGAACGGCGTGATCATCATCGTCCGGACGATGCCCCGGCCGCGGAACTTCCGGTCCAGCAGCAGGGCGATCATCAACCCCAGCACGAGGCTGATCAGCACGACGCCGACCGTCAGCAGGATCGTCACCCAGATCGCGCTCCGGGTGTTCGCATCGGTCAGCACGCGGCGGAAGTTGTCGATCCCGGCGAACCCGCGCTCGTCCGGGTAGTACGCGTTCCAGTCCATGAACGAGGTGATCAGCGTGACGACGAACGGCAGCTGGGTCACGACGATCATGAAGATCAGCGCCGGCAGCAGCGGCGCCCGCCGCGCCCAGTCGCCGGTCTTACGCATCATCGAACCGCTCTGACCGCCCGAGTGCTTCGGCTTCGCGGCCGGCGGCTTGGTGTCAACGGACATGGCTCACTCCCCTCACTTCGCCGCGCGCGAGCGATACCGCTCCGCGACGTCGTCGGCGAGCACCTGCCCGCGTTTCAGCGCTTCGTCGACGCTCATCCGGCCGGCGATCGCCGAGCTCACGTCCTGACTGACCTGGGTGCCGAGATCCGGGAACTCCGGGATGTCGACGAACTGGATCCCGATCGCGGGCCGCGGCTGCGTGCCCGGGTTGCGCGGGTCCGCGGTCTCGATGGCCGCCTTGGTCGGCGCGGCGAAGGAGCCGGCCTCCTGCAGGTACGCCGGGTTCTCGTACGTCGACGCCCGCTTACCGGCCGGGACGCGGGACCAGCCCAGCTTCTCGCCGACCAGCTGCTCGTACTCCTTACTGGAGGCCCACGAGATGAACTTCCAGGCGTTGTCCTGTTTCTTGCTGGCCTGCTGGATGCTCCAGGCCCACGCGTACAGCCAGCCGGACGAGTCGGTCTCCTTGACCGGCGCCGGGGCGTACCCGATCTTCCCCTTGACCGGCGAGTTCGGCGCCTCCAGCGAACCGGCGGCCGACGTCGCGTCGTACCACATCGCGACGTTGCCCTGGATCAGGTTGTTCAGGCACTCGGTGAAGCCGGCCTGCGGCGCGCCCGCCTCGCCGTGGTTGCGGACCAGGTCGACGTAGAACTTGGTCGCCTCGGTGAACTTCGGCGAGTTCACCTGGGCCTGCCAGTCTTCGGTGAACCAGGTACCGCCGAAGGTGTTCACGACCGTGGTGAGCGGCGCGAACAGCTGCCCCCAGCCGGGCTGGCCGCGCAGGCAGATCCCGCGCATATCGGGCTGTGCCTTGTCGACCTTGGCCGCGATGTCCGCGACCTCGGCCCAGGTCGGCTTCGCGGGCATCGTGACGCCCTTCGACTCCAGCACGTCCTTGCGGTACATCAGGAACGACGACTCGCCGTAGAACGGTTCGCCGTACACCTTCCCGTCCTCACCGGACAGCGACTCGGTCATCGGCTTCAGGATGTCGTCCTGGTCGAACGCGGCGTCCTTCGCGATGTGGTCGGACAGCGGCGCGATCCACTTGCTCTTGGCGTAGATCGGGATCTCGAAGTTGCTCAGCGTCGCGACGTCGTACTGACCGGCCTGGCTGGAGAACTCCTGGCTGATCTTGTCCCGGACGTCGTTCTCGGGCAGCACGGTGAAGTTCACCTTGATCCCGGTCTGCTTGGTGAAGTTGTCGGCGGTCAGCTGCTGCAGGTCGACCATCTGCGGGTTGTTCACCATCAGCACGTTGATGCTGTCGGCCCCACCCCCGCCGGCCCCGCCGCCCCAGCCGGCGCACCCGCTCGCCGCACCCACCACAAGTGCGACAGCGATCGCTCCGACCCGCTTACTCGATCTCACCACGAACCACTCCTCCGCTGAAACCCACCCGCCGACCACCCACCGCGGCCGCGAATCCCATCCCGCCGAACATCCGGCGCTGTCGCGAATTCCCATCCCGCCGAGCGAAGCGAGGCGGTGCCGTTGGCCGTTGCCTTTGCCTTTGCTCATTTGAGCATGCCTCCGCTCACTGGGCACGAGTGAAGCGGAGTGGGGGTTGACCTGTCAAGAGGTTGTGCCACACTGTGCAGGTACCCGCTCATATGAGCGGCGCATTCATGGGGAGGCGGGATGGAGCCCATCGCGGGCGGACCGGCACAGCTGGTGCTGACGGCGTCGATCGCGCGCCGGTACTACGTGGACGGCCGGTCCAAGGTCGAGATCGCGGACGAGTTCCGGCTCAGCCGGTTCAAGGTCGCGCGGCTGCTCGACCAGGCCCGCAGCAGCGGTCTGGTCCGGATCGAGATCAGCCATCCCGGCAACGTCGACCTGGACCTGTCCGCGCGGCTGCAGGAGACCTTCGGCCTGCGCCGCGCGATCGTCGTCGACACCCCCGAGGACGACCCGGCCGCGCTCAGACTCCAGCTGGGTAAGGCCGCGGCCGAGCTGCTGACCGAGATCGTCACCGCGGACGACGTCCTCGGCCTGGCCTGGGCGCGTGCGGTGACGGCGATGACCGACCAGCTCACCTCGCTCGCGACCGTCCCCGTCGTCCAGCTCACCGGCGCCCTCACCCGGCCGGACGTCGAGGCCAACTCGGTCGAGCTCGTCCGGCACACGGCCCGGCTGTCCGGCGGTCCGGCGTACCTCTTCTACGCCCCGCTCGTCGTGCCGGACGCGACCACCGCGCGCGCCCTGCGGCAACAGCCCGAGGTCGCCGACGCGATCAGTCACTTCGACGTGGTGACGAAGGCTGTCGTCGGCCTGGGCTCGTGGGCGGCCGGCCAATCCACGCTGTACGACGCGATGGACGAGACCGCGTGTGAGCAGCTCCGCAAGCGCGGGGTCGTTGCCGACATCTCCGGTGTCTTCGTCGACGCGAACGGCGTACCGGTGCAGAGCAAGGTCACCGATCGGGTGATCGCGATCAACGCTGAGCAGATGAACGCGATCGACGAGGTGATCGCGATCCCGTACGGCCTGGCGAAGGTGGACGCCGTCCACGCCGCCGTCCGCAGCGGGCTGGTGAACGGCCTGGTGACGCACAGTCCGCTCGCCCGGGCGCTGCTCGACGCACACAATGGATGAGGTGGAGACTCCGCTGCTCGGTGGTACCGCCAACCGCGGCCTGGTCGTCCGGGTGCGCGACACGGTCCGGCGACCGATCCGGCCGAGCAGCCCGGCCGTCCATGCCGTGCTCCGGCACCTGCACGACGTCGGGTTCGAGGGCGCGCCGCGGTTCCTGGACGTGGACGCGCAGGGCCGGGAAGTGCTTTCCTACGTCCCCGGCGAGACCGTGACACCGCCGTACCCCGACTGGGCGATGACGGACGCCGCACTCGACAGCGTGGCGATCCTGCTCCGCGAGTACCACGCGGCCGTGGCCGGCTTCCCGGCCGACGGGCTCAGCTGGCTCGAGCCCGTGCCCCCGGCGTACGTCGACGGCCTGATCAGCCACAACGACCCGAACCTGGACAACATCGTCTTCCGCGACGGCCGCGCGGTCGCGCTGATCGACTTCGACCTGGCCGGCCCCGGCTCAGCCCTCTGGGACGTCGCCGCCGCCGTCCGCCTCTGGGCCCCGCTCCGCCCGGACGCCGACATCCACGACCCCCGCCGCGGCCACACCCTAAGCCGCCTCCGCCGCTTCGCCGACACCTACGGCCTGGACGACGCCGACCGCCTCCGCCTCGTCGAAGCCACAGCCGCCAACCACCTCTGGTGCATGGACTACGTCCGCCGCGGCGCCGAAACCGGCCACCCCTGGTTCCACCAACGCTGGACCACCGGCGAATCCGACCTCACCACCCGCACCAACACCTGGTTCACCCACCAAACCCCAACCCTCCAGGCCGCCCTGTTGCAGTAGTCACGGCCCGAAGGACAGGACGTAGTCGGCTGCGTAGAGCGGCCCGGGAGCGGGGCGCTCGGGGTGGAGGGGCGGTCCCCAGGGGGTACCTCCTGTTGTTCGTGTCGGAGAATGGGGCGGGTGAGTGCGCGTGTGGTGTTGCTGGCGGGGCCTTCGGGGGCTGGGAAGTCTCGGTTGGCCGAGCTGACGGGGCTGCCTGTCGTCCGGTTGGACGACTTCTACCGGGACGGGGACGACGAGGCGATGCCGCGGTCGCCGCTCGGCATCGTGGACTGGGACGACCCCGCTTCCTGGGACGGTGAGCGCGCAGTGGCCGCGCTGGAGGAGCTCTGTACGACGGGGTCCGCGGATCTGCCCATTTACGAGATCGCCGCCGACGGGACGGTTGGGCACCGGGAGTTCAGTATCGGCGCGGCCCAGCTGATCATTGCCGAGGGCATCTTCGCCGACCAGATCACCAGCGCGCTCAGGGATCGCGGCCTGCTGGCGGCCGCGTTCTGCGTCTACCACCACCGGGTGGTGACGTTCCTCCGCCGCTTCCAGCGTGACCTGCGCGAGCACCGCAAACCGCCGTTCACGCTGCTGCGTCGCGGTCTGCTGTTGTTACGTGACGATCCGCAGGTGGTTCGGCGTTGTGTCGAGGCCGGGTGCGAGCCGCTGCGCCCCAAGGCCGCTCGCCGCCGGATCGACGCCTTGTTGGCCGAAGCACAAACCTGACGTCGGCCGCTGTTCACCTGGCCCTGATTGCGTGATCACGTGAACCGCACGGCGCCAGGTATCGCCGCTGTTGTGACCGCCCTGCTCCTCGGCCTGACCGGCTGCGGCAGTGACGCGGGGGCTGCGGTGCGTCCAGCCGAGCCGCCGAAGCCGAGCGTGACGCCGGTCAAGAGCCCGCTGGCCGGGCTCGTCGTCCTCCCGCGCGGCTACGTCGCCGACGCCAAGAGCACCCCCGGCCCGTTCACGTCCACCAGCTTCCTGGCGGAACACTCCGCCGACCCCGCGCTCGACCGAGCCCTGCTACTGAACGCCGGTTTCGTCGAGGGCTACCGCGCCAGCCGGCTCAGCCCGGACAAGAAGCAGCGGTACGTCGTCCAACTGTTCAAGGCCGCCAGCCCCGCGAAGGCCAAAACCCTGCAAGAGGGTCGCTGGTACCAGAGCGCCCGCAAGCACCCGTTCCGTGTCCCAGGAGCGCTCAGCGACACCCAATCCGGGTACGACGGCAGCCGCGGGCGGAACGAGGCCGTCGCCGAGGCGAGCTTCGTCGTCGGCTCGCTCGTCGCGGAGCTGTCCGTCCACGGCTCAGCTCCCCTCGGCACTGACGTCCGGCCGGACACCGCGCTGATCACCACCCTCGTCGCCCAGCAGCGGGCTCGACTCACCAGCAAATCCAGCTGAGGGTCGCGTCCGGGCTACCCGTGATGGAGCCTGCGGGGTAGTTCGCTCCGCCCGTTCGGTTCATAACGTGCTGTAGGTGAAGCGATTAGGAACCTTGAGCGGGGCGGTCGGCTGGTTCGTCGGCGCAGTGCAGTTCTTCCTGGTGATGACACTGGTCGAGCTCGCCTGGACGACGCCGTACAGCTGGGCAGACAACAACATCAGCGACCTGGGCAACGTGCACTGCGGCGACTTCGGCGGCCGCTACGTCTGCTCACCCCTGCACACCTTGATGAACGTGTCGTTCACGACCGGCGGCGTACTGATCATCCTCGGCACGATCCTGACGTACGCCGCCTGGCCGCGAACCGTGAGCAGCTGGCTGATCCGCTTGTTGCTAACAGCAACCGGCATCGGCTGGATGATCGCCGGCCTGTTCCCGGCCGACGTGGACGAGAACCTCCACGTAGTCGGCGGCGCCTTCGTCATCTTCACCTGCGGCAACCTGGCCCTGCTCCTGGCCCCACTCCTCCGAACCGGACCACTGGCGAAGCTCCGCTGGTGGAGCTTCGCCTTCGGCCTCCTCGGCCTCACCGCCATGTTCCTGCACTTCACCGGCACCGGCCTCGGCCTCGGCACCGGCGGCATGGAACGAGTAACCGCCTACGGCATCCCAATCTGGCTCGCCATGGCCGGTTTCCGCTTGTTCTTAACCGATCCGGTCGATGACGAGCGGGCCGGCCTGGTACGACGCTGAGACCGCGACTGCGTCGGTCAGCGACTCCAGGGCGCGGTCGAAGCGGGTTGGGTCGTCGGTGTGCAGGGTCAGTAGGGGCTGGCCGGCGGTGATGGTGTCGCCTGGCTTGGCGTGCAGCTCGATCCCGGCGACCGGGGACACCGGGTCCTCCTTGCGGGCGCGGCCGGCGCCGAGGCGCCAGGCGGCGACGCCGACGGCGAGCGCGTCCAGCTTGGAGAGGACGCCGGACTCCGACGCCGTCACGACATGTTGTTCGGGGGCGACTGGGAGCTCGGCGTCCGGGTCGCCGCCCTGGGCCGCGATCATCGAGCGCCACGCGTCCATCGCCGTACCGTCGCGGAGCTTCTCGGCCGGGTCGACGTCGGTGACGCCGGCAGCGTTCAGCATCTCGACGGCGAGCGCGACTGTCAGCTCGACGACGTCGGCCGGGCCGCCGCCCGCCAGTACCTCGACGGATTCGCGGACCTCCAGGGCGTTGCCGGCGGTCAGGCCGAGGGGGACGGACATCTCGGTGAGCAGGGCAACGGTTTTCACGCCGGCATCGGTGCCGAGCGCAACCATCGTCTCGGCCAGTTCGCGGGCGTCGGCGAGGTCTTTCATGAAGGCGCCGGAGCCGACCTTCACGTCCAGGACGAGCGCGCCGGTGCCCTCGGCAATCTTCTTGCTCATGATCGAGCTGGCGATCAGCGGGATCGCCTCGACGGTGCCGGTCACGTCGCGCAGCGCGTACAGCTTCTTGTCGGCCGGGGCGAGGCCGTCGCCGGCGGCGCAGATCACGGCGCCGACGTCCTCGAGCTGGCGCATCATCTCGTCGTTCGAGAGCGCGGCGCGCCAGCCGGAGATCGACTCCAGCTTGTCGAGCGTGCCGCCGGTGTGGCCGAGGCCGCGCCCGGACAACTGCGGGACGGCGACGCCGCAGGCCGCGACCAGGGGCGCCAGCGGCAGCGTGATCTTGTCGCCGACGCCGCCGGTGGAGTGCTTGTCGGCGGTCGGGCGGGACAGTCTCGCGAAGTCCATCCGCTCGCCGGAGGCGATCATCGCCGCCGTCCAGCGGGCGATCTCGCGGCGGTTCATCCCGTTCAGCAGGATCGCCATCGCGAGTGACGACATCTGCTCGTCCGCGACGTCGCCGCGGGTGTAGGCGTCGATCACCCAGTCGATCTGCCCGTCGCTCAGCTCACCGCGATCCCGCTTGGTCCGGATCACGTCGACCGCGTCGAAGCTCACTTCTCCTCCAGGAACTCAGGGCCGAACGCATCCGGCAACAACTCCCGCAACGGCCGGCTCCCGGTCGCGGTCTCGATCCGCAACTCCGGCCCGCCGTGCTCGTGCAACAACTGCCGGCACCGTCCGCACGGCGTCAGCAACTCCTCGTTGTGGTCCACACAGGTGAACGCGACCAAGCGGCCGCCGCCGGTCCGGTGCAACTCCGACACCAGGCCGCACTCCGCGCACAACGTCAACCCGTACGACGCGTTCTCCACGTTGCACCCGGCAACGACTCGGCCGTCGTCCGTGACCCCGGCCGCGCCTACGGCGTACCCGGAGTACGGGGCGTAGGCACGGCGCATCGCATCCACCGCGACAGCTCGCAGCTGCTTCCAATCGACATCCACCCGGCCAGTGTCCATCATTCGGTCACATACGGTTCGCCATCTGCCTTGGGAGCGCGAACCCGGCCGACCAGACCGGCGACGGCGATGATGGTGGCCAGGTAAGGGGCCATCAGCAACAGCTCGCCGGGGATGGGCGTCTGGATGATCTGGAGCTGGGACTGGAGCTGGGTGGCGAAGCCGAAGAAGAGGGCCGCGACCATGGCGCCGATCGGGTGCCAGCGGCCCATGATCAGGGCGGCCAGCGCGATGAAGCCGTTACCGGCGGTCATCTCCTTGGTGAAGGAACCGGCGTAGCCGACGGTGAAGAAGGCGCCGCCGAGACCGGCCAGGACGCCGGCCCAGAGGACGGCGGAGTACCGGACCCGCTTGACCCGGATGCCGACCGTGTCGGCCGCCTTCGGGTGCTCGCCGACCGCCCGCACTCGCAAGCCCCAACGGGTCTGGAAGAGCACGAAGGTGACGACGGCGACCGCGATGTAGGTCAGGTAGACCAGCGCGGTCTGGTTGAACAGGATCGGCCCGATGAACGGGATGTCGCCCAGCCCGGGGATCTTCACCGCGGAGAGCACGTCCGGCGTGTTCAGCTTGGCCGCGTCCTCCTGCAGGAACTGATCGAACAGGAACCCGGTGACACCGGTCGCGAACACGACCAGCACGACGCCGAGCACGACCTGGTTGACCAGGTACTTGATCGAGAACACCGCGAGCAGCAACGCCATCAGGACGCCGGACACCGCGGCCGCGATCAGCGCCGCGACCGCGCTCCCCGTCGTACTCGCGACGACCGCCGCGGTGAACGCGCCGACCAGGAACTGGCCCTCGATCGCGATGTTGATGACGCCGGCCCGCTCACACAGCACACCGGCGAGCGCGCCGAGGATCAGCGGGGTGGCGAAGTTCAGCGTGCCCTGGAACTGGTTGGCGAGCGGGAAGGTCTTGCCCGCCGCGGCCCAGCACAGGAACGCGCCGATGAAGCAGACCCCGAGGACGACGGCCAGCCAGCCGGAGTACTTCTGCGGAACCCGGCGCAGGACGTAGGCGACCGCGGCCAGCACGCCGAGCGCGCCGAGCAGCAGCGCGACCGGCTGCGCGGGCAGACCGAGCAGGTTGTTCTCCAGGTCGCCGGAGACGAGCTGGAAGGTCGCCTTGCCGCCCTTGGTGAAGATCGCCAGGCCGAGACCGATCAGCGCGAAGACCAGCATCAGCCCGCCGACGCGCAACCGGCGGACCCGGTCGGCCGGGGCCTCGATCGCCGCCGGAGCGGCGGCCGGGACCGTGTCCTGAACCGTCACGTCGCTCATCCGTTCCAGCCTTTCGCGAGGATGGCGCCGGATCCGCGATCCTTCGGCAGGAACCGGAAGATCGAGCGGACCAGCGCGGGCGCGGCGACGAACAACACGATCGTTGCCTGGAGCACCGTCGTCAGGGTCAGCGGCGTCTGCGTGATCAGCTGCATCTGCAGACCGCCCGCGTTCAGCGCGCCGAAGAGCAGGCCGGCCAGCACGGTGCCGAGCGGCGTCCCGCGGCCGAGCAGCGCGACCGTGATCGCGTCGAACCCGACGGACGCCGCAACGCCGTCCGTCAGCGGCAGGTCGGTGCCGAGCACCTGCTGGCTGCCGGCCAGACCGGCCAGGGCTCCCGCCACGACCATGGCGACGACGTACGCGCGGCCGACCGACATCCCGGCCGTCTTGGAGGCGTCGGCGTTCGCACCGACGGCGCGCAGCTCGAAGCCGATGGTCGACTTGTTCAGCAGCCACCAGACGAAGACCGCCGCGACCAGCGCGAGCAGGAAGCCGACGTGCAGCCGGGTGTCCCCGAACTGCGGGTACTGCGCGTTCGCGTCGACGATCGGCGAGATCGGGTCGGCGCGACCGGGGCGCTGGAACGTGGACGTCGTCAGCAGCCACTGCAGCAGGTAGATGGCGACGTAGTTGAGCATGATCGTGACGATCACCTCATGGGCGCCGGTACGCGCCTTGAGCAGGCCGACCACACCGCCCCAGATCGCGCCGCCGATCAGGCCGGCCACGATCGCGACGACCAGGTGCAGGACCGGCGGCAGGTGCCAGGCGAACCCGACGTACCCGGCCAGGATCGCGCCCATGATCAGCTGCCCCTGGGCGCCGATGTTGAACAGACCGGTACGGAACGCCAGCGAGACGGCCAGGCCGCCGCAGATCAGCGGCGTCGCCTGGGTCAGCGACTCGCTGATCGGGGTGATCCCGCCGAGCGCGCCGACCGCGAGCGCCTTGTAGGCCTCGCCGACCGCGGAGAAGGCGGCCGAGATGGTGTCCATCGGCGCGGCGCCGAAGTACCCGATCGCGGTCTTCACGTCGTCGTCGCCGACGATGATCAGGATCGCGCCGACCAGCAGCGCGAGCACGATCGCGCTGACCGAGACGAGGCCCTGGATCGCCCACGACGGCAGCCCGGACCGCTCCGGTTTCGCGACCGGCGGGGTGGCAGTTGCTGTGCTCATCTAGATGGTTCCCAACGTGGTCGGGTTCTCGATCGCGACGTCGTGCGCCTCGGTCCTGGAGGCGCCGGCCATCATCAGGCCGAGCTCGTCGCGCGGGGTGTCGGCCGGGACGACGCCGACCACCTTGCCGCGGTACATCACCGCGACCCGGTCGGCCAGCGCGGCGATCTCGTCCAGCTCGGTGGACACGATCAGGACGGCGGTGCCCTGGTCGCGTTCGCGGACGATCCGGCCGTGCAGGAACTCGATCGAGCCGACGTCCACGCCGCGGGTCGGCTGCGAGGCGACCAGCAGCTTCAGCGGCCGGGACAGCTCGCGGGCCAGCACGACCTTCTGCTGGTTACCGCCGGACAGCGACGACACGGTCAGGTCGATGCCCTGGGTGCGGATGTCGAACTCCTCGACCCGGGCGTGTGCGTTCTTGTCGATCTCGTCGGTGTTCAGCGCCAGGCCGTTACCGAACGGCGCCTTGCGGAACAGGTCCAGGACGAGGTTCTCCGCGACCGTGAACGAGCCGACGAAACCGTCGTGCCCGCGGTCCTCGGGGACGTAGCCGATCCCGGCGTCCAGGCGGTGCCGGGTGGACTTGCCGGTCAGCTCCTCGCCGCTCAGCGTGATACTGCCGGCGGCGATCGGCGTCAGCCCGAGCAGCGCCTCGGCGAGCTCGGTCTGGCCGTTGCCCTGGACACCGGCCACGGCGAGGATCTCACCGGCCCGGACCTCCAGGTCGACGTCGTCCACGGCGGTGAAGCCGCGCTCGTCGATCACGGTCAGGCCGCGCACCTGCAGGACGGCGTCCTGCGGCTGGGCCGGCTCCTTGTCGACGACCAGGTCGACCGCGCGGCCGACCATCAGCTCGGCCAGCTGCTCCTCGGTGGCCGACGGCTCGGCCTGGCCGACCACCTTGCCGCGGCGGATCACGGTGATCTTGTCCGCGATCGCCTTGACCTCTTTGAGTTTGTGGGTGATGAAGACGATCGAGGTGCCGTTCTCCTTGAGCTGGCGCATCACCGCGATCAGCTCGTCGATCTCGGCCGGGGTGAGCACCGCGGTCGGCTCGTCCAGGATCAGCACGCTGGCGTCGTTCGTCAGCGCCTTGATGATCTCGACCCGCTGCTGGACGCCGACCGGGATGTCCTCGACCAGCGCCTCCGGGTCGACCTCGAACCCGTACCGCTCGGACAGCTCGGTGACGAGCGCGTTCGCCTTCTTGCGGTCCAGCACGCCGCCGGGGTGGGTGTTCTCCCGGCCGAGCATGATGTTCTCCGCGACGGTGAACACCGGGACCAGCATGAAGTGCTGGTGGACCATGCCGATACCGTGCCGGATCGCGTCACTCGGCGAGGTGATGGTCACCTTCTGGCCGTCGATGACGATCTCGCCGGAGTCGGGCTGCAGCAGCCCGTACAGCATGTTCATCAGCGTGCTCTTGCCGGCGCCGTTCTCACCGAGCAGGCAGTGGATCTCACCCGGCTCGATGACCAGGTCGATGTGATCGTTGGCGACCAGGGAGCCGAAGCTCTTCGTCAGGCCGGACAGCTCGAGATGCATGCGCTTCCCTCTCGGACCTCTCGTAGCGAGAGCCAGGAAGGCGTGACCTGTCGGTCTGCCTTCCTGGCTCGCACCGTACTACGCGGTGGTTCAGGACGCCTTCGGCTGCGCCTTGGACTCGATGGTGATCTTGCCGCCGACGATGTCGGTCTTGAGCTGCTCCAGCTCGGTCTTCAGCTCGGCCGGGATCTTCGAGTCGAACTCGTGGAACGGCGCCAGCGAGGTGCCGCCGTTCTCCAGCGTGCCGATGAACTGCGAGTTGTCGAACTTGTTGTCGACGACGGAGACGATCGCGTCCTGGACGGCGACGTCCATGCCCTTCTTGACACTCGTCAGCAGCACCGAGCAGTACTCGGCGGCGGACTCGCAGCCGTCGGTGTCGACCCAGATCGCGTTGACCTTGCCGTTGCTGGCCTTGGCCGCCTGCAGACCGCCCAGACCCGCCGGACCGGCGACCGGGAAGATGATGTCGGCGCCCTGGGTGATCAGGTTCTGGGCGTTGTTCTGGCCCTTGGCCTTGTCCTCGAAGTCACCGGTGAACAGACCCTCCTGCTTGGTCTCGTCCCAGCCCAGCAGCGCGACGTTCTTCGACTTCTGCTTGTTGTAGTACTTCACGCCCTCGGCGAAACCGTCCATGAAGATGGTCACCGGCGGGATCTTGACGCCGCCGAAGGTGCCGACCTTGCCGGACTTCGACATCGCCGCGGCCAGGTAGCCGGCCTGGAAGCTCGACTGCGCGGTGTTGAAGCCGAGCGGCTTGACGTTGGCGATTGGCTTCGCCGGGGCGGAGTCCACGATCGCGAACTTGACGTCCGGGTTCTTGGTGGCCGCGTCGTCGGTGGCGTCCTCGAGCTTGAAGCCGACCGAGATGATCACGTTGCACTTGGCGTTGACCATCGCGGTCATGTTGGTCGGGTAGTCGTTGTCCGACTTCGACTCCGCCTTGACCTCGGTCAGGCCCTTGGCCTTCACCGCGTCCTGCAGCCCCTTGTACGACGTCTGGTTGAACGACTTGTCGTCGAAACCGCCCGAGTCGGAGACCATGCACGCCTTGAAGGCCTTGTTGTCCGAGCCGCCGCCCGACCCGCTTTCGGTCGGCTTGCTGCCACAAGCCGCCACGGCGAGCGTCAGCACGCCCACGATCGCGGTTCCCCGCACGAACTTCTTCACCGGACGTCTCCTTCGTCGTACCAGTCTGTTTGCCGACACGCCTGCCCCTGCGTGCCATCCGCAGACTATAGGTGCGGCCAGTGCTTCTTTGAACGCCAAGTTGGCCTCGATACCGGAAAGTGACCGGCACTTTCGTCACATTTCCGCAACTCCTGCGGCACGCTCACGGTCAGCCTGGTAGTGGTCACCGTGCGCAAGCCCTCTGGTGGCACTGGTATGACGGTGAGTGAACGATTCAGGCCTCGTGTCACAATCGCGGGCATGAGTCATCAGCTGCTGGTCGCCGACGTCCTCGCCCGGGTCGAGGAGGTTCGCGAGACCACGGTCGAGCTGCGCCGGGACCTGCACGCGCACCCCGAGCTCGGCTGGCACGAGGTCCGGACGACGGAGCTCCTGGAGCGCCAGTTGAAGGACGCCGGCCTCTCGCCGCGCATCCTCCCGACCGGGACCGGGCTGATCTGCGACATCGGCTCCGGCGACTCCTGCGTCGCGCTCCGCGCGGATATCGACGCCCTCCCGGTGCCGGACGGCGTCGAGGCGCCGTGGCGCTCCACGATCGACGGCGTCGCGCACGCCTGCGGCCACGACATCCACACCGCGGGCCTCGTCGGCGCCGGGCTGGTCCTGGCCGGGATGGCGCGGGACGGCGTCCTGGATCGGCGAGTCCGGCTCATCTTCCAGCCGGCCGAAGAGGTGATGCCCGGCGGCGCGCTCGGCGTCATCGCCGCCGGCGGACTGGACGGCGTCCGCCGGATCTACGGCGTCCACTGCGACCCGCGCCTCCAGGTCGGCCAGATCGGCCTCCGCGTCGGCGCGCTCACCGCCGCGGCCGACCGCATCCTCGTCCGCCTCAGCGGCCCCGGCGGCCACACCTCCCGCCCGCACCTCACCGGCGACCTCGTCTACGCCCTGGCCACCCTCGTCACCGAGCTCCCGGCCGCCCTCTCCCGCCGCGTCGACCCCCGGGCCGGCATGTCCCTCGTCTGGGGCCGCATCACCTCCGGCTCCGCCGCCAACGCCATCCCCTCGAGAGGCGAGGCCGAAGGCACCCTCCGCTGCCTCGACGTCAACGCCTGGCGCCAAGCCGCCGACCTGATCCCCAAACTGGCCAACCAGCTGGTCGCCCCCTACGGCATCCAGGTCGACACCGAGGTCACCCACGGCGTCCCACCCGTCATGAACGACCCCGCCGCCATCGAAACCCTCCGCAACGCCGCCACCCAAACCCTCGGCGCCAGCGCCATCGCCCCCACCGACCAGTCCCTAGGCGGCGAAGACTTCGCCTGGTACCTCGAACACGTCCCCGGCGCCATGGCCCGCCTCGGCGTCCGCCCACCCACCCTCGACACCACCGGCGACCTCCACACCCCCACCTTCGACCCCTCCGAAGAGTCCATCTCCCTGGCCACCACCCTCCTGACCTCCACCGCCCTCCTCGACTGATCAGGTATTATCTGATCAGATAATTCAGGAGGCTGCGATGGACAGGGACAGTCAAGCGGTGGTCGCAGGGCTCAACCACGCACTCGCCGAGAGCGGGTTGTCCCAGGCCGCGTTCGCGATGGCCCTCGGCACCTCCGCATCCCGCTTCTCCACGTACCGGTCGGGGAAGACCAAGCCCACGGCGCAGTTCTTCCTGCGGGCGGGCCGAATCGCCCACGCCCTGCACGCGGCGCGAACGCACCGGATCATGACCGCACCCGGCACGGCGACAGCCATCCGCGACGCGAGTGACGGTGAGTGGGCCTGGCGAATGCTGCTTCAAGGCCGCGATCACCTACGCCTACTTCTGAACCGCCACGACGGCTCCGAAGCCGCCTGGGAAGCAGCACCGGCATCAACCGGACATCCCGGATTCGACACCCTCCTCGCCGTCCTCGCCGCTCATGAGTTCGAAGACGCCGGCCAAGACCCGCCGACGTGGAGCACTGTCGATCCTCTACCCGACCCATGGATCCCCGAACACCCGTTCCTGACGCAGGACGAGATCATCGCCAAGACCCCGGACTACCTGGCCCACTTCAACATCTACGTCCCCGCCCGCGACCTGGTCACAGCATGAGCTCTGCACCCAACGAGTTCACCGCGACGAGGTCGTACTCGACGAGGCCTGCAGGATGGCAGCTCAGCGGAAGCTGCCCGAGGACTGGCTCAACACCCGAGCCAGCGCCTGGATGCCGCCGCTCCCCGAAGGCGCGCTGAACCACGGCGAGACGCCTGGGCTGCGGATCACTTATGCCAGTGACGAATACCTGCTGGCCACCAAACTTGTCGCCCAGCGCAGGAAGGACTCCGGCGACATCGTCACGCTCGCCAAGCGTCTCAACCTGCTGAACGCCTCGGCAGACGACCTCGAACAGCTCGTCGCGCGCTACTACACCGACGAGGACTCGTTGGAGTTCATCCTCGACGGCACGGACCCGGGCCGCGAACTCCGCTTGCTGGCAGCCCGAGCCGAACGACTCCTGTCGAACCACAGTCCGACGCCAAGCCTTCCTCCAACACAGCACGAAGCAATCCCACCCCGTCGCCCATCAGGCCCGGCCGAGGGCATCGAACGCTGAACCTGCGGATCTGCCGCACTCACCAACTGTGCGGAGTAGCTGGTGGCGGCGGTCGGTTGAGCGTGGGGAGCCGGCCGGTGGATGGTGTCGGGTGAGTTGGTGAGTGGTGGGGGTTCGGGCTAGAAGGTGTCGGCTGGGACGTAGACGCCCCAGACGGCGCGGAGGGTGTTGCAGACTTCGCCTACGGTGGCTCGGGCTTTGAGGGCGCGTTTCATGGGGTAGAGGCAGTTGTCGGAGCTTTGGGCGGCTTTGGTGAGGTCGGCGAGGGCTTCGTCGACTTCGGCCTGGTCGCGGGTGGCGCGGAGGGTGGCGAGGCGGGCTACTTGCTGGGCTTCGATGGCGGGGTCGACGCGGAGGGGTTCGTAGGGTTCTTCGGCGGCGATCTTGAACTTGTTCATGCCGACGACGACGCGTTCGGCGGCGTCGATCTCGAGGGAGATGCGGTAGGCGGACTGCTCGATCTCCTGCTTCTGGAAGCCCTTCTCGATGGCGGCGACGGCGCCGCCGTACTCCTCGACCTGGTTCATCAGCTCGACGGCCTCGGCTTCGACCTTGTCGGTGAGGGCCTCGACGACGTAGGAGCCGGCGAAGGGGTCGACGGTCGCGGTGATGTCGGTCTCGTAGGCGAGGACCTGCTGGGTGCGCAGGGCGAGGCGGGCGGCCTTCTCGGTGGGCAGGGCGATCGCTTCGTCGTACGAGTTGGTGTGCAGCGACTGCGTCCCGCCGAGGACGGCGGCCAGGCCCTGGACGGCGACGCGGACGAGATTCACCTCGGGCTGCTGCGCGGTCAGCTGGACGCCGGCCGTCTGGGTGTGGAAGCGCAGCATCATCGACTTCGGGTTCTTGGCGCCGAACTCGTCCCGCATCACCCGGGCCCAGATCCGCCGGGCGGCGCGGAACTTGGCCACCTCCTCGAGCAGCGTCGTCCGCGCCACGAAGAAGAACGAGAGCCGCGGCGCGAACTCGTCGACGTCCAGCCCGGAGGCGACGGCGGCGCGCACGTACTCGATCCCGTCGGCGAGCGTGAAGCCGATCTCCTGCGCGGGTGTCGCTCCCGCCTCGGCCATGTGGTAGCCGGAGATCGAGATCGTGTTCCAGCGCGGCAGCTCCGCCTTGCAGTACGCGAAGATGTCGCTGATCAGCCGCAGCGACTCCTTCGGCGGGTAGATGTACGTCCCGCGCGCGATGTATTCCTTGAGGACGTCGTTCTGGATCGTCCCGGTCAGCTTGTCACCGGTGACGCCCTGCTCCTCGGCGACCAGTTGGTACAGCAGCAACAGCACCGACCCCGGCGCGTTGATCGTCATCGAGGTGGACACCTGGTCCAGCGGAATCCGGTCGAACAGCACCCGCATGTCGTCGATCGAGTCGATCGCCACCCCGACCTTGCCGACCTCGCCGGAGGCGATCGGGGCATCGGAGTCGTAGCCCATCTGGGTCGGCAGGTCGAACGCCACCGACAGGCCCATCGTCCCGGCCTCGATCAGCTGGTGGTACCGCTGGTTCGACTCCGCGGCCGTCCCGAACCCGGCGTACTGACGCATCGTCCACGGCCGCTGGGTGTACATCGTCGGGTACACGCCCCGCGTGAACGGGAACTTCCCCGGCTCACCCAGCTTCGCCGCCGGGTCGAACCCGGCCAGCGCGTCCGCGTCGTACACCGGCGCGAACTCGAACCCGGACTCACTGCGATGACTCATCTGACCACCGTAGGCCGAACCACCCCGGCACAGGTATGCAGTACCCGGGTGAGATCGAGCACTACCGGTCCGTAACCACGCGCTGTTCGCCTGGCTGCCGCCCGCCGACGCCGCCCGGTCACCGGGCAGACATCAAGCGGCCTTGAAGGCGTCGACAGGGCATCGACCACGTGTCACGGAGTCGTCGCCGAGGGTTCACACGCGACCCGGAACCTCCGAAGGGTGCGAATCGTGATGGTTGCCGAGACCTTCCTGCCGCAGATCAATGGCGTGGCGAACACGGCTCGCCACGTCGCCGACCGGCTCCGTGCCCGCGGGCACGAGCTGCTCATCATCGCGCCCGGGCCGGGGCCCGACCGGTACGGCGACGTCCCGGTGATCCGGGCCCGGAGCTTCCGGACGCCGGGGTACAAGGAGTTCCCGGTCGGCCTGCCGGACCCGTCGATCGAGCGGGCGATGGCCGATTTCCGGCCGGATCTGGTGCATCTCGCGTCGCCGTTCATCATCGGCGCCTACGGACTGCGGGCGGCCCGCAAACTCGGCCTGCCGACGGTGGCGATCTTCCAGACCGATATCGCCGGTTTCGCCCGGCAGTACCCCTGGTTCGCCGCCGCGGACCGCGGGATCTGGCGCTGGGTACGCCGGACCCACGGCCGCGCCGACCGCACGCTGGCGCCGTCGTCCGCCTCGGTGAACGCGCTCGTGCAGGGCGGCGTCCCGCGGGTGCATCTGTGGGGCCGCGGCGTGAACCTGGACCTGTTCGACCCCAAGCACCGTGACGAGGCCTGGCGCCGGGAGATCTCCCCGGATGGTCAGCCGATCGTCGGGTACGTCGGCCGGCTGGCCGCGGAGAAGAAGGTCCGCCGGCTCGCTGAGCTGACCGACCTGGGCTGCCGGCTCGTCATCGTCGGCGACGGCCCCGATCGCGCGGCCCTGGAGCACGCGTTGCCGACGGCAACCTTCCTCGGGATGCGCCGGGGCGCCGACCTGGCGTCGATCTTCGCCGGTCTCGACGTGTTCGTGCACACAGGTGAGCACGAGACGTTCTGCCAGACGATCCAGGAGGCGCAGGCCTCCGGCGTCGCCACGGTCGGCCCGGCCGCCGGCGGCCCGCTCGACCTGATCCACCCCGGCGAGAACGGCCTGCTGTTCGAACCGGGTAAACCCGGCTCGCTCCGGGCAGCCGTCAGCACGTTGATCGACCATCCGGAGGCCCGGGCCCGGATGGCGGCGAAGGGCTTGGAGCGGGTCCAGACCCGGACCTGGCCCGCCGTCGTCGACGACCTGGTCGACCGGCATTACGCCGAGGTCCTGGCCGAAGCCGCGGCCGTCCGGCGGGTCGCGTGAACGGCCTCCGGATCGCCCAGCTGGCCAACTTCGTCGGCCCGACCTCCGGCGGGATGCGGACGGCGATCGAGCACGTCGGCCAGGGGTACGTCGCGGCCGGCGCCGAGCGGATCGTCATCACGCCGGGCGAGCGGGACGTCGTCCTGGAGACCGAGTTCGGCACCGTCGTCCGGATCAAGGCGCCCAAGGTCGGCGGCGGCTACCGACTCATCACCGACCCGTGGAAGGTGATCGACACGCTGGAGAAGTTCGGCCCGACCACGGTCGAGATCTCCGACAAGTCGACCCTGCTGCCGGTGGCCCGCTGGGCGCGGCGTAACGACATCGGGTCGGTCCTGTTCAGCCATGAGCGGCTGGACGCGATGCTCTCGCTGCGGACTGCCCGCCCGAAGAGCCTCGGCGGTGAAGGCGCGCAGTACCGGCCGAGCGTCGCGACCGGCGTCAGCGCGCTCTACCGCCTGCTCAGCCGGACGTACGACGCCGTCGTGGTCACCTCCCGGTACGCCGCCGCCGAGTTCGACGAGGTCACCACTCCCCTGGTCCGGATCCCGCTCGGCGTCGACCTGGACACCTTCCACCCCGAGCTCGGCGAGCCGGCGGACGACGGCGTCCTCAAGCTCGTGCACGCCGGACGGCTCTCCCGCGAGAAGAGCCCGCACCTGGCCGTCGCGACCGCGGTCGAGCTGCACCGCCGCGGCGTCCCGCTCCGGATGGACGTCTACGGCTCCGGCCCGCACCTCGACGAGCTAGAAGCGATCGCCGGCGACGCGCCGATCACCTTCCACGGGTACGTCGACGGCCGCCGCAACCTGGCCAGGCACCTCACCGAGGCGGACGTCGCACTGTCCGTCTGCCCCGGCGAGACCTTCGGCCTGGCCGTCCTGGAGGCGCTCGCCGCCGGGACGCCGGTCGTCACCGCCGACACCGGCGGCGCTCGTGAGCTGGTCGACGCCTCCTGCGGCCGCTGGGCCCCCGCCACCCCGGCTGCCCTGGCGGACGCCGTACTCGAACTCGCTCAGCTCCCCGGACGCCGCGCGGCAGCCCGTCGACGCGCCGAACGCTACGACTGGCCGACCTGCATCCGCCACATGCTCGCCCTGCACCACCGCCTCGCCAGCGCGAGACTCGCCGCTTAGGACATGAGGTAGTCGCCGGATCCGGCGCTGCTCAGGCGGCGCTGAGCGTGCGAACGGCGCCGGCGGCGTACTACCTCATGTCGTTAGCGACGCTCAGGTCAGGTGGTCGTTGGCTCCGCTGGTCCAGGCCATGTGCCGGTCGGCGGAGCGGCGGACGATGGCCTTGGCGTCGACCGGGATGACCGAGCCGAAGTTGTTGTAGAGCCGGTCGAACTCGAACCGGTCGACGGCCCGGGCGACGCGGTCGACGACGCCGCCGGACAGCGGGATGCGGTTCGGGTAGCTGCGCATGAAGCTCACCGACGTCCGGTCCGGGTTGGCGAAGATGGTGTCGCCGGACAGGATCACGCCCTTGCCCTCGGCACCGGCCGCCCAGTGCACGACCGCGCTCCCCGGGAAATGCCCGCCCGGCTGGATCAGCGTGACGCCGGGCAGCGGGTTGAGCTCACCGGACCACGGCCGGATCACCGCATCCGGCCGGGCGACCCACTCGGCGTCCGCCTCGGAGACGTAGACCGGGACGTCGCCCAGCCGGTGACTCCACTCGACCTGGACGCCGTACATGTGCGGGTGGCTGGCAACGATCGCCACCACGTCGCCGAGCTCGCGGACCCGGGCGACCGCGGCGTCGTCCACGAAGCCGATCGGATCCCAGAGCAGGTTGCCCTCGGCCGTTGTCACGAGCATCGACTGCTGGCCGATCCCCACCGGCGGCTTGGAGGTGACGCCGTACAGGCCCGGCTCGACCTCCTCGATCGCGACCGTCGTCCCCGCAGCGGCCAGCTCGTCGAGCGTCGTCCAGTGCTGGCCGTCGGACGGCACCCACTGCCGCTCGTCCGCGCAGATCAAGCACACCTCGACCTGCTCGGCATGCTCGACGGCACAGGTTGCACAGATCCAGAAACTCACCGTGATCTCCCCTCATTCGGATCTTCAGCCTGGAGGTTAAAGACCGGTTGAGGTCAACCGGTCGCGAGAGCGATGTCACACCTGTCAGGACAAAAGCCGCCGAACGGCGGGACTACCATCGAACCGGCGCGGTTTCCGACCGGGCCGAGCCGAGATCGCGGCAGCCGCACCGGCTCTCGAATCCGAGATCCGATCGGAGGATCGGTTTGCCCAGCAAACCAGCCGGCACGCTCTACCGTGGCCGGGAGGGCATGTGGTCATGGGTCGCGCACCGGATCACCGGCGTGGGAATCTTCTTCTTCCTGCTCGTCCACGTTCTCGACACCGCGCTGGTCCGGGTGTCGCCGGAGGCCTACAACGAGGTCATCGGCACCTACAAGAACCCGATCGTCGGCCTGATGGAGGTCGGCCTGGTCGGGGCCATCCTGTTCCACGCGTTCAACGGCATCCGGCTGATCCTGGTCGACTTCTGGGCCAAGGGCCCGCGGAACCAGCGCAAGCTGATGATCGGCGTCGGCGTGGTCTGGATCGCGCTGTTCGTCCCGTTCGTCGCCCGCCACCTGACCCACGTCTTCGGAGGCTGAGATGAGCGACATCGCGGCGCCGCGCTCCAGCTCCCGCGCCCGCAACCTCAAGGGCGGCGGCCGGAACCGCTCCGGCCAGACCAACTTCGAGCTCTACAGCTGGCTGTTCATGCGGCTGTCCGGCCTCGCGCTGGTCGTCCTGGTCCTCGGCCACCTGTTCACGAACCTGATGCTCGGCGACGGGATCAACGGCCTGGACTTCGCGTTCGTCGCCGGTAAGTGGGCCAGCCCGCTGTGGCAGGTCTGGGACCTGCTGATGCTGTGGCTGGCGATGCTGCACGGCACCAACGGGATGCGGACGATCATCAACGACTACGCCGAGAAGGACCAGACCCGGTTCTGGCTGAAGAGTCTGCTGGTCACGGCCTCGATCGTGATCGTCGTCCTCGGCACCCTGGTGATCTTCACCTTCGATCCCTGCCTGGACCCGCACAGCACGCTGTCGGTCTGCCAGTAGGACTGCGTTAGTTTTAGGAGAGGTTCACAGATGCAGCGGCATCAGTACGACGTGGTCATCGTCGGCGCCGGCGGCGCGGGGATGCGCGCCGCCCTCGAGTCCAGCAAGCGGACCCGGACGGCGGTGCTCACCAAGCTCTACCCGACCCGGTCGCACACCGGCGCGGCCCAGGGCGGCATGTGCGCCGCGCTGGCCAACGTCGAGGAGGACAACTGGGAGTGGCACACCTTCGACACCGTCAAGGGCGGTGACTTCCTGGTCGACCAGGACGCCGCCGAGGTGATGTGCCGCGAGGCCGTGGACGCCGTCCTCGACCTGGAGAAGATGGGTCTGCCGTTCAACCGGACGGCCGAGGGCAAGATCGACCAGCGCTTCTTCGGCGGGCACACCCGCAACCACGGCGAGGCCGTCGTCCGCCGGTCCTGTTTCGCCGCGGACCGCACCGGCCACATGATCCTGCAGACGCTCTACCAGCAATGCATCAAGCAGAACGTCGAGTTCTTCAACGAGTTCTACGTCCTGGACCTGCTGATGGTGGCCGGTAAGGCGACCGGCGTGGTCGCCTACGAGCTGGCCACCGGCGAGTTGCACATCTTCAGCGCGAAGTCGATCGTGTTCGCCTCCGGCGGTTTCGGCAAGGTGTTCCGGACGACGTCCAACGCGCACACGCTGACCGGCGACGGGATGGGTATCGTCTGGCGCAAGGGCCTGCCGCTGGAGGACATGGAGTTCTTCCAGTTCCACCCGACCGGCCTGGCCGGCCTCGGCGTCCTGCTCTCGGAGGCGGCCCGCGGTGAGGGCGGAATCCTGCGGAACAAGGACAACGAGCGCTTCATGGAGCGCTACGCGCCGACCGTGAAGGACCTCGCGCCGCGCGACATGGTCGCCCGCGCGATGGCCAACGAGGTCCGCGAGGGCCGCGGCTGCGGTCCGGACGGCGCGTACGTGATGCTCGACCTGACCCACCTCGAGCCCGCGCACATCGACGCCAAACTGCCGGACATCACCGAGTTCGCGCGGACGTACCTGGGCGTCGAGCCGTACACCGAGCAGATCCCGGTCTTCCCGACCGCGCACTACGCGATGGGCGGCATCCCGACCAACATCAAGGGCGAGGCGCTGGCCAACAACGACGACGTCATCCCCGGCCTGTACGCCGCGGGCGAGGTCGCCTGCGTATCCGTGCACGGCGCCAACCGGCTCGGCACGAACTCGCTGCTCGACATCAACGTCTTCGGCCGCCGGGCCGGCATCGCCGCCGCGGAGTACGCCGAGACCGCCGTCTTCGAGGAGTTGCCGGAGGCGCCGGAGACGTTCGTCGTCGACCTGATCGAGGGGATGCGGAACGCCACCGGCGAGGAGCGGGTGGCCGCCATCCGCAACGACCTGCAGGCCACCATGGACCTGAACGCCCAGGTGTACCGGACCGAGGGTTCGCTGAAGCAGGCGCTGGTCGACATCGAGCGGCTCAAGGAGCGGTTCGCGCAGGTTTCCGTGCAGGACAAGGGCAAACGGTTCAACACCGACCTGCTCGAGGCGGTCGAGCTCGGCTTCCTGATCGACCTGGCCGAGGTGCTGGTGGTCTCCGCGCTGGCCCGTAAGGAGTCCCGCGGCGGGCACTTCCGCGAGGACTACGACAAGCGCGACGACGTGAACTTCATGCGGCACACGATGGCCTACCGCGAGCTCGATGCCGAGGGCAACATCAACATCCGCCTGGACTACAAGCCGGTGATCCAGACCCGCTACAAGCCGATGGAGCGGAAGTACTGATGGACGTCAAGGTCAAGATCCTCCGGTACAACCCCGAGGTCGTCGACGAGGCCGAGTGGAAGACGTACGCCGTCACCCTGCAGCCGACCGACCGGGTCCTGGACGCGCTGCACAAGATCAAGTGGGAGCAGGACGGCACGCTGACCTTCCGGCGCTCCTGCGCGCACGGCGTCTGCGGTTCGGACGCGATGCGGATCAACGGCCGGAACCGGCTGGCCTGCAAGACCCTGATCAAGGACCTGAACCCGGAGAAGGAGATCACCGTCGAGCCCATCAAGGGCCTGCCGGTACTCAAGGACCTGGTCGTCGACATGGAGCCGTTCTTCGACGCGTACCGCTCGGTGATGCCGTTCCTGGTCACCAGCGGCCACGAGCCGACCCGCGAGCGGATCCAGTCCCAGGCCGACCGGGACCGCTTCGACGACACCACGAAGTGCATCCTCTGCGCGGCCTGTACGACGTCCTGCCCGGTGTTCTGGTCCGACGGCCAGTACTTCGGCCCACAGGCGATCGTCGGCGCGCACCGGTTCATCTTCGACAGCCGCGACGAGGGCACCGAGCAGCGGCTGGAGATCCTCAACGACAAGGAGGGCGTCTGGCGCTGCCGGACGACTTTCAACTGCACCGACGCCTGCCCGCGCGGGATCGAGGTCACCAAGGCGATCCAGGAAGTGAAACGAGCGCTGATCTTCCGTCGCGTGTGAGCTAGCTCACATCAGGCAACCAGCCTCTGCCCCTCAGGAGTCGTGCGGGGCAGAGGCTGATTGCTGACTGGGGGTCGGATGGAAAACCTGCGCGAGGTGTACGACGGGTGCTACCGGCGCCTCGTCGGCCAGCTCTACGCCCTGTGCGGCAGCCACGCGGAGGCCGAGGACGCCGTCCAGGAGGCCTTCGTCCGCGCGATCGAGAAGCCGCGCCGGTTCGCCCAGGTGGACAACCCCGAGGCCTGGCTGCGGATGGTCGCGCTGAACGTCGCCCGCAGCCGGTTCCGCCGGGCCTCGACCTTCCACCGGCTGATGAGC
Source organism: Kribbella sp. NPDC104218 (assembly GCF_055584105.1). Taxonomy (NCBI): domain Bacteria; kingdom Bacillati; phylum Actinomycetota; class Actinomycetes; order Propionibacteriales; family Kribbellaceae; genus Kribbella; species Kribbella sp. NPDC104218. The sequence continues at coordinate 3,125,540 of NZ_JBVJMQ010000001.1, read as the reverse complement.
CGCAACGGCCCGCCCGCCGAATCCGTCCCCGGCCTCTCCCCGGACCACGTCGCCCTGGTCGCGGCACTCCGCCGCCTGCCCTGGGACCAGCGCGAAGTCATCACCCTGCACCACATCGTCGATCTCCCCACCCGCGAGATCGCCGTCCAGCTCAACATCCCCGAAGGCACCGTCAAGGCCCGCCTGGCTCGCGGCCGGGCCCGGCTCGCGCCGTACCTGCAAGAGCTCGCCGAGGAGGTCGATCATGTCTGATCTCAAGGAGCTGGCCTTCTCCGTCCAGGAAGTCACCGACGCCCCGCCCTTCGAATCCCTCGCCCGACGCGCCGCCGGACGCCGCACCCGCCGCCGGACGTCGCTGCTGGTCGCGGTCACCGCCGTCGTGGCCATGGTCTTCCTGCTCCTCAACCTCCCCGGCGGAGACGGCCCCAAAGTCCCGATCGCCCCCCAGCCGAGCCTCAACACCCCCGGCCCCGACTCCGTAACGGATCCCGCCAGCGGCGAGGATCTGGTCCAGGGCGCCGGCGCGAGCTTGCTGGCGGTCGCCGCGACCGGCCCGACCCGCTGGGTGTCCAGCTGGAACGCCTGCCCGCAAGGCGAGTGCCGCTTCGCCGCCGCGCTCGGCAGCGAAGGCGCGATGGCCTTCACACCGACCCGGCCGAACCCGTGGCGAACGCTGATGGTCGCCGGCGACCCGGTCGCCCTCTACACGTCGGACCTCACCTTGGAGCAGGACAGCCCCGGCTGGACGGACGCCATGTTCGTGAAGCTCACGGCCAGTGAGGGCTCGCTGCAATCCGGGCTGAACTACGCGCCGCCGTCGCCGACCTTCGACTCGGACGAGGTGGTGACGGATCTGGGCCGGCCGGGTCTGCTCGCCGTCCTGAACCTGCGAAACTCGACCCTGCGCCGCCTGGAGCTCCCGGACGCCGTGGGCACGCCCGGGCGGCCGGTCCGGGATCTGGCCGGCAACGTGTACGTCCTCGGCGGCCAGTCGTTCGACACGATCTTCTGGACTCTCGACCGCGGAAAGACCTGGAAGCACGAACCGCTCGACGACCGCGACGCGGGCCGCTGGCTGGCGGTCAGCCCGAGCGGCGCGACCGTCGTCGCGACCTCCTCGAAGCCGGCCTCCGACGCACTGGACCGGCTGGCGACGACCAAGGTCTCCACCGACGGCGGAACCACCTGGCGCGTCGTCCAGAAAACGCCGTACGCGATCGATGGGAAGCCGGTCGCGCTGGAGGACGGCACCGTCCTCATGGCCGGCCGCAACCCCGGTGCCACCGTGTCGTCGCTCTACAGCATCACGGACGGCGAAGTCCGCCTGCTCAAAGCCGCGCCACACGTGCTGGCCGGCTTGGACGGCAACACCATGCTCATCTACGGCACCACCGTCGAGAAACCGTCAGCCACCCTCACCAGAGTCGCCTTCAGCACCGACCGCGGCCAGAGCTGGAGCTACTTCACGCCGCGCTAGGGGTGCATGCGGGCGCCCTTGAGGGTCTTGTCGACGGCGTTCTTCGGGCCGTAGCAGGCGATCCCGACCAGATCGAGGGCCTCGGTGGCGACCGCCCGGACGGCGGCGCGGTTGTCCCGGTCATTGCCGGTGGCAAACAGTTCCTGAGTGAAGACGGAGTGCTCGACGCCGCGCTGGAGCGCGCGCTGGTGAGCGGTCGCCATGAATTCCTTGCTGCCCTCGAAGACGAGCACCGGTTGCCGGAACATCGGCAGGTAGCGGACGCCGTCCGCATCCTCGTACGGCTCCCCGACGACCTCGGGGTGGGTACCCGCGATCCCGCTCACCAGGAACGCGGTCACGTTGAGCCGCTGCCAGGTCGGGAGGTCCTCCCGCAAGAGGACGGCGATCTTGGTCTCGAAGCGAATCGGTTCGTTGTCCACCCGCTCATCCTCAGTCGGCCGCCTCCAGCCGGTCTTGTACGTTCTGAACCTCCCTCAGCAGTACGGCGGGTTCGAGGTGACCGCGGTGGCGACGCGCAGGAAGAGGTTGAAGACTCGGTAGAGCTGGAGCATGTCGGCCGTCAGCGTGACCGTGCGGTCGTCGCGGCGGGCGACGCCGGGGATCGCGGTCAGGTGCGACGCGACGGAGGCGGATTGCCAGCGGACGGCGAGGGTGTGCTCGCCTTGCGGGGCGACCATGGGGAGCGCGCCGAGCGCGGCGGAGGCAGCCGTCTCAATGGCTGCGCGGGCCTCGGCGACCGGGACGAGTTGGGCGGCGAAACGGTCTTTGGCGTGTTTGACCGCGACCGTGCGGACGGCGTCGTCCCAGGCGGTCATCTCGGCGCAGGCGGTGTCGTCGCCGGTGAGCAGAGCGACCGGGACGCCGTACGCCGCCGCGGTCGCGTGGAACAAGCCGATCTCGCCGGTGACGCGGTCGTCGAGCCAGATGTCTTCGATCTCGTGGCCCATGAAGCTGTGGCTGAGGACGCCGAGGACGCCGGCCCGGGCGTGGAAGCCGACGCACAGGACGGCGTGGTACTCGCTCGTCAGCCCCTCGATCATGCCCATCGGCTTCGGGCGGCCCTTGATCAGCGCGGCGCGCGGGTCGAGCAGCTCCGGCAGCAGGTTGCGCATCGGGCCGTGCGCGTCGTTGACCAGGACGCCGGTCGCACCACCCGCGTACGCACCGCGGATCGCCGCATTCACGTCCTCGGTCATCATCACCCGGCCGCGCTCGTAGTCGCGGCCCGGCGGCTGCACGTCCTCCGCGTCGACCAGCCCGGTGATGCCTTCCATATCTGCGCTGATGTAGACCTTCACGCCGAGAAGCGTATGTTCTGGAGGTGTGCAACCGAGTGTGAAGGCATGGCGGCCCGCGCTCAGCGGCGTCGTCGAGGTCCTGCACGCCCATTTCCCGTCACACGCCTACCCAAGCCACACCCACGACGCCTGGACGGTCCTGATCGTCGACGAAGGCGCCGTCCGGTACGACCTGGACCACCGCGAGCACGGCCTGGCCCAAGCGCAGGTCTCCCTACTGCCACCGCACGTAGCTCACGACGGCCGCTCCGTCCGCCCCGGCGGCTTCCGCAAACGCGTCCTCTACCTGGAGAGCGATCGCCTGGATGCCGACCTGATCGGCGCAGCCGTCGACCAGCCCGAGTACGCCGACGCCACGCTCCGCCACCGCATCCACCAACTGCACGGCGTCCTGGTCGACGGAACAGAAGACCTGGAAGCCCAGAGCCGCCTGACTCTGATCGAAGAGCGCCTCCGGCAACACCTGCACCGCCACATCACCGATCCGCCACACCAGCGCGACCCCGGCATCGCCAAACAACTCCGCGACCTACTAGACGCCCAAGTGCCAGCAGGGCTAACCCTCGACGAGGCATCCCGCATCATCCAGGCGCACCCAGTCCACCTCGTCCGCTCCTTCAGCCGCCACTACGGCATACCACCCCACCGCTACCTGACCGGCCGCCGAGTAGACCTGGCCCGCCGCCACCTACTAGCCGGCCGCCCACCCGCCGAAGCAGCCACCCTCTCCGGCTTCTACGACCAGTCCCACCTGACCCGCCACTTCCGCAACCTCCTCGGCGTCACACCGTCGGCTTTCGCCCGCCGCTGACCCTGCTCGCCTTGTAAGCCTTCACACCCCACGTCCCCAACACCCCGGCAATCGCGAGGTTCACCACAATCAAGATGCTGTGCGCCACGTAGTACCCCGTCGGCCGATCCTCCGGCGTCTCCACCAACGCCTTGATGAACCGCAGATAAGTCACCACGTTCCACACCGCGATCCCCAACAAAACCACCGCATGCTTCCGCTCAAGTTTCACCCCACCATTGTGGAGCGCCCCCGAATCAGGAGTGCGGGCGGTCTACGGTGCGGAGGAGTTGGGTGCGGTTGGCTACGCCGAAGCGGCGGTAGAGGCGGGTTAGTTGGGACTCTACGGCTTTGACGGAGAGGTAGAGGGCGGCGGCGATTTCGCGGTTGGTGGAGCCGTCGCGGACCATGGCGACGATTTGTTGCTCGTTGTCGGTGAGTTCGGAGGGTTGGCGGCTGCGGCTGGGGACGTCGAGGCGGGCCAGTTCGGTTTCGGCTACTTCGCGCCAGGCGGGGGCGCCGTAGGTCTCGAACTGTTCGATGGCGTCCAGGAAGGCTGTGCGGGCTACTGAGCGGCGGCGGGCTTGGCGGGCTACGCGGCCGCGGGTGAGTTCGCAGCGGGCCAGGTCCAGGGGGTAGACGCGGTTGCCGGCTGTGCTGATGGTTTTGTCGAGTAGGTCGAGGGCTGCGGCCGGGTCGCCCTGTTTGGCGATCAGGAGGGCTTCGGAGCGCGCTAGGCCGACTTTCATCACCGCGCGGTCCAGTGTCTCGGCGCGGGAGCGGATGTCGGCGATCAGCAGGGCTGCGTCGTCCAGGCGGCCGGCGGCGACCAGCGCTTCGGCGTAGTCCGCGTGCCAGGGGATGATCGCCGGATCGAACGGCATGGCTGCTTCGCCGGACTCTGCGATCGCGTCGAACGCCTCGACCGCGCGCTGCGGGTCTCCGGTCAGGACGCCGATCAGGCCCTGCGAAGCCAGCGCCGGACCGGTCCACTCGTCGTTGCCGACCAGCCGGACCCCCTCCAGCGCGGCGTCGGCGAGCTGACGCGCCATGGCCGCCGTACCGCCGGCCCACTCCGAACGGCTCGCGACGATCAGACCGACCTCGGCCTCTTCGCCGATGTCCTGCATCAGTTGGTAGCACTCGTGACCGGCGGCTACGGCGTCCGCACCGCGGCCGCTGCGCTCGTAGATTGCCGTCGCCGAAATGAGCACCGAGGCGAGCCAGCGCATAGCGCCGCCGTCACGGACCTCTTCGACCAGCGTGCTGATCGCGGTGATCGCCTCTGCTGTCCGGCCGCGGAACAGCTCCTGCATCGCGGCCATCTGCCGCGCGTTGACTACGGCCTTGGTGAGCGGCAGATCGCGAGCCAGCTCGGCAGCCTGCTGCAGGAGCGAGTCGGCACTCTGGCCGGCGTCCCAGGCCATCAGGACCGAGCTCGTCGCGCTCAGCGCATCCACCAGCGCTTCGGTGTCACCGGATGCTCGGGCCAGCTCCTCGGCCACGCGAGCGTGCTCCTGGGCATCTTCGAGCCGACGGTCGAAGTACGCGCTGTGGCTGAGCATGATCCGCACCCGCGCCTCGAGCCGGTCGTCACCCTGAGCCGCCTCGAACGCCTCGTTCAGCAGCTCGACCCGGCGATCCCGGTCCGGCCAGGCGGCGTCCACCTGGAGCAGCAGGGCAGGCACCTTGGTGCCCGGCTGGGTCGCGGCCTGGACGGCGAGGCGCGCCATGTCAGCCGATTCGGCCAGGTGCCCGGCGGCTGCGGCGTCGTCCGCGGCGCTGGTCAGGCGGCGCGCGCGGTCGTCCGGCAGGCTGCTCGGCGTCCGCTCGGCAGCCAGCCGCCACAGCGTCGCGGCCGCGCCCGGCGCGCCACGGCCGGCGGCCACCGCGGCAGCCGCTTCGATGGCCACTGCGAGCTCGGCGTCCGCCTCCTGGGTCGCCAGGGCTCGGTGGGTCGCGTTCTCGACCGGTTCCTCGACGACGGCGGCCAGCTGGGCGTGCGCCTGCCGACGGGCCGCTGAGGTCGCTTCGGCGTACACGAACTCGCGGAGTAGCGGGTGAGCGAACCGCAGCCGCTCGGCGGCGATGTCGACCAGGCCCAGCGCCTCGGCCTCGGCCAGCTCGGTCTCGATCGTGCGGCCGAGGGACTGCGCGAGCTGAGTGGTGGTGGGACGGGGTGAGGACGCCGCATGGAGCAACAGCTCGTGTGCGCCGTCGCTCAGGTCGGACAGGCGGTCGCCGAGCAGTGTCTTGAGCCGGCTCGACACCGGGAGCGGGTCGTTGGGCGAGACCCCCTGCGGGTGCCGCAGGACGGCGCGGCCGAGCTCCAGCGCCATGAACGGGTTCCCGGCGCTCGCGGTGAAGATGCGGCGCGCAGTACGGACAGGCAGCGGGCTGGAGAGCCGCTGGCGGAGGAGGCTGAGTACGTCGGTTTCGGTCAGCGGCGGCACTTCGAGTTGGAGCACCGGCTCCGGACAGGCCTCGGCCATCACTGGCAGGTCTCCGTCGGCGACCTGCTCGGTGGAGAGCATGTGTACGCCCTCAGACAGCCGCCGAGCACAGAACGTGAGCACCTCCAGGCTGGACGGGTCCACCCACTGGATGTCGTCGACGACCAGCAGCACCGGCCCCTGCGCCGCCAGACGGCGCAGCACGTGCAGGACGGCGAGGCGGACGGCCAGCTCATCGCGGACGGTGTCCGGAGCGCTCGCCTTGAGCAGAGCGACCTCTAGCGGCTGGCGGAGGTGGTCCGGCAGGACCTGCCACGCCAGCTCGAGCTGGTTGGAGAGGAGATCGAGGAGAGTGACGTACGGGAGCCCGGCCTCGCTCTGCGACGGCGCCGCGCTCAGGACCCGGTAGCCGGCTTTGGCCCGGTCCGCGACCAGGGCGCGGCCGAGGGCCGACTTGCCGATACCGGTCGGACCGTAGAGCAGCACGCTCCCGCTGGTCTCGAGCTGCTTGCGCGCACGCTCGACCAGCGCGCCCCGGCCTACCAGCTCGTCGTCAGTCATCGATCACTTAGCTCCTCGGAGGTTATCCCTTGCTGATTAAAACAGCCGAAGACCGTCCGACACGGCGAGTGTCACATGAGGAAACCGTCTCGACACCATCCTGTCACCCGAACCTGGGGTGATCAGAGCGCTCGGAGCGGCACGACAGTGCCGGGGCACCAGATGGCGACCCGACACAATCGATGACAGAGAGTGACTTAGATGACGTCGAGGTCGCGTTCGATGGCGGCCAGCTCGGCCTCGCTGCCCTGGACCTTGGGGCCGGTGAACCACTTGCGCGCGGAGACGAACCAGTAGGTGGTCGCGAAGCCGAGGACGACCAGGACGGCGACCGGCGTGTAGTTGAAAGTGCTACCGGTGACCGGGCTGACCTGCGGCAGCATGAACAGGATCGTGATGAAGCAGACCCAGGTGATCGCGATGATCCCGACCGGCCGGCTCCAGCGGCCGAGTGACCACGGGCCGGGCTGGAACTTGTCACCCTGCAGCAGCCGGAGCAGCGTCGGCAGGACGTAGGCGATGTAGAGCCCGATGACCGCGATCGACGTCACCGCGGCGTACGCCGTCGCGTTCCACAGGTACGGCAGACCGAGGACGAACGCGCCGCCGGCGGCGAGCCAGATCGCGTTGGTCGGCGTCCGCGTCTTGCTGTTGATCTTGTGCCAGATCGACGAGCCGGGCAGCGCGCCGTCCCGGGAGAACGCGTAGATCATCCGCGAGTTCGCGGTCACCGACGCCATCCCGCAGAAGAGCTGGGCGCCGATCACGACGAGCAGCAGGATCTTGCCGAGGACCAGGCCGACCGCGTCGATGAAGATCTGCGCGGGCGGGACGCCGGTCTCGCTGCCGAGCGCGCCGTCGTAGCTCTGGATCGCGAATGTCAGGCCGATCAGCAGGACCCAGCCGGCGCCGAGCGAGACCAGGATCGACATCACGATGCCGCGCGGGCCGGAGCGGGCCGCGTCGTGCGTTTCCTCGGTCATGTGCGCGGAGGCGTCGTACCCGGTGAACGTGTACTGCGCGAGCAGCAGACCGAGCAGGCCGACGTAGAAGGTGGAGCCCCAGCCGGTGTTGTTGACGAAGTGGCCGAAGACGAAACCGGCCGACTGGTGTTTGTCGGGGATGATCACCAGCGCGCCGACGATGAACAGGACGCCGACGATGTGCCACCACACGCTGATGTCGTTGAGTTTCGCGACGAGTTTGACGCCGAGCGAGTTCAGCAGGGCGTGGACGAGCAGGATGATGCCGAACAGCAGGATCGTGTGGCCGGGGGTGGCGCTGAAGCCGAACTGCAGGTCGAGGAACGCGTTCAGGAAGAACGCGGCGCCGAAGTCGATCCCGGCCGTCACCGCGACCTGGCCGAGGAAGTTGAACCACCCGGTGAACCAGGACCAGGCGGCGCCGTTCGACGGGGCGAGTTTCGCCGCCCAGTAGTACAAACCGCCGGCGGTCGGATAACTCGAACACACCTCGGCCATCGCGAGGCCGACGAACAACGTCATCAAGCCGACCAACGGCCAGCCCCACACGATCATCACCGGGCCGCCGGTGTTCAGCCCGAACCCGTACAGCGTCAAACAGCCGGACAGGATCGAGATGATCGTGAACGACACCGCGAAGTTCGAGAACCCCGACATCGTTCGCGACAACTCCTGCGCGTACCCCAGCTGATGCAGCCGCTTCTCGTCATCGGACATCGGAGTGTTCTGCTCGCTCACGGATCCTCCTCGCGCCGAAAGATCCCCCAATGGTCTGCCCGAAGACCATTAGTGTCAATGGATCAGGTGAGGAAGCCTCGGAGGAGGGTGGCGGTGCCGGCTAGGTGTTGGGTCATGGCGGCTCGGGCGGCGGGTGGGTTGTTGGTGAGGATGGCTTGGACGATGGTTTGGTGCTGGTCGTTGGAGTGGGTGATGTTGCGGGCGAGGAGGGGGATGGCGTCTAGGAGTTCGTTGAGGCGCATGCGGGCGTCGGCGACGGCGGAGGTGAGGGAGGGGGAGCCGGTGACTTCGGCGATGGCCAGGTGGAGGCGGGAGTCGAAGCGGCGGTAGTCGGTGAGGTTGGCGGTGGCGGTGTCGGCCAGACAGCGTTGCAGGTGGTCGATCTCAGCAGCTGAGAGGTCGCGGGCCGCGGCGGCTTCGGCGGCGCCGATCTCGAGGGCGGCGCGTAGGGTGAGGGCGTCTTCGAGGCCGTCGCCGAGCTCGCGGGCGATCCGGCGGGCCGGCGTACGGCGGGGTTTCGGGAGCTGCTCGTTGACGAATGTGCCGCCGTAGCGGCCGCGCCGGGACTCGACGTACCCGGCCTCGGTGAGGGCGTGGATCGCTTCCCGCAGGGTGACGCGGCTGACGTTCAGGCGGGTCGCGAGATCCCGCTCGGCCGGCAGCCGCTCCCCCGGTGCGACCACGCCCAGCTTGATTGCCTGCAGCAACCGCTCGACCGTCTCCTCGAACGGGTTACCGGTCCGGACCGGCCGGAACACGGCGTCATCTGCCTGGGCAACCATGAGCCAAGCCTAGAGGGGTGTCACGTAGGCGCCGGAGATCCCGCCGTCGACGAGGAACGTGTTGGCGGTGATGAAGGACGCGTCGTCGCTGGCCAGGAAGGCGACCGCGGCGGCGATCTCCTCCGGCTCGCCGAAGCGACCCATCGGCACGTGCACGAGCCGGCGCTGCGCACGCTCGGAGTCCTTGGCGAACAGCTCCTCCAGCAGCGGCGTGTTCACCGGCCCCGGGCAGAGCGCGTTGATCCGGATCCCCTGCCGGGCGAACTCGACGCCCAGCTCGCGGCTCATCGCGAGGACGCCGCCCTTCGAGGCCGAGTAGGCGATCTGCGAGGTGGCCGCGCCCATCACCGCGACGAAGGACGCCGTGTTGATGATCGACCCCTTGCCCTGCCGCTGCATGAACGGGATCGCGGCCTTGCAGCACAGGTACACCGAGGTCAGGTTGACCTCCTGCAGTTTGCGCCAGGTCTCCAGGTCGGTGTCCAGGATGGAGGCGTCCTCGGGCGGCGAGATCCCCGCGTTGTTGAACGCGATGTCGACACTGCCGTAGGTGTCGAAGGCCTGCTGGAACAGGTTGTCGACCGCGGTCTTGTCGGTCACGTCGGCCGTGACGAACAGCCCGCCGACCTCGTCCGCGGCCGCCTTCCCGGTGGCCGGGTCGATATCGGCCACGACGACCTTGGCGCCCTCGGCGGCGAACCGGCGTACCGTCGCCAGACCGATCCCGCTCGCGCCGCCGGTCACCACCGCGACGCGACCCTCGAGCCGGTGTGCCTTCACGTCCGTCATTCAGTCCTCCGTGCTGATGAAGATGTTCTTGGTCTCGGTGAACGCGTCGAGCGCGTCCGGTCCGAGCTCACGGCCGAGCCCGGACTGCTTGTAACCGCCGAACGGCGTCGAGTACCGCACCGACGAGTTCGAGTTGACCGACAGGTTGCCGGCCTCGACGCCCCGGCTGACGCGGAGCGCGCGACCGACGTCCCGCGTCCAGATCGAGCCGGACAGGCCGTACTCGGAGTCGTTGGCCTGCCGGACGGCGTCCGCCTCGTCGGTGAACGGGACCACGCTGACCACCGGCCCGAAGATCTCCGCCGGGACGACGTGTTCGAGCACGGTCGGCGGGAACCAGAACCCCGGCCCGGACGGCGCGCTGCCCTGGAAGGCCGGCCGCTCGACGTACGACGCCACCCGGTCGAGCTGCTGCCGCGAGATCAACGGGCCCATCTCCGTCGCCGGGTCGCTCGGATCGCCGACCTGGAACGCTTTCACCGCCGGTTCGAGCAGTTCGAGGAACCGGTCGTACGCCGTCCGCTCGACCAGGATCCGCGATCGCGCGCAGCAGTCCTGCCCGGCGTTGTCGAAGACGCCGGACGGCGCCTGGGCCGCCGCCTTCTCCAGATCCGCGTCAGCGAAGACGATATTGGCCGACTTCCCGCCGAGCTCCAGCGTCACGCGCTTCACCTGCTCGGCGCAACCGGCCATGATCTGCTTGCCAACCGCGGTCGAGCCGGTGAAAACGACCTTCCGGACGGCCGGGTTCGTCACGAACCGCTGGCCGACGACCTGGCCGGCGCCGGGGAGCACCTGGAAGACATCCGCGGGCAGGCCCGCTTGCAGGGCCAGCTCACCGAGCCGGATCGCGGTCAGCGGCGTCAGCTCAGCGGGCTTCAGGACCACAGTGTTGCCGGCGGCAAGCGCCGGCGCGAAACCCCAACCGGCGATCGGCATCGGGAAGTTCCACGGGACGATGATCCCGACCACGCCAAGTGGCTCCTGGAACGTGACATCGATGCCCCCGGCAACCGGAATCTGCTTGCCGAACAGGCGTTCCGGCGCGGCGGCGTAATAGGTCAGCACATCGCGGACGTTGCCGGCCTCCCAGCGCGCGTTGCCGATCGTGTGCCCGGCGTTCTCGACCTCCAGCGCGGCAAGGTGTTCGAGGTCCGCATCAACGGCGTCCGCGAACCTCCTGAGCAGTCGGCCACGGTCGGCGGGCGTGACGTTTCGCCAAGTTTCAAAGGCTTTCGCGGCCCGGGCGATCGCCTCGTCGGTCTGCGCCTCGGTCGCCAGCTCGATCGTACGGACGACCTTCTCGGTGGCCGGGTTGATCACGTCGTACGTCATGCGGTCCGTCTCCTGGATGCATCGATCAGTGCGGTGAACAGCCGCAGGTCCTCGGCGTTCTCCTCGGGATGCCATTGGACGCCGAGCGCGAAGTCGTACCCGTCGACCTCGGCGGCCTCGACCGTTCCGTCCGCGGCGCGGGCGGTCACGCGGAGCGCGGGGGCGACGGCGTCCAGGGCCTGGTGGTGGTAACAGTGCACGCTGCTGCGGTCGCCGAGCAGGCGCGCGGTGAGGCTGTCCGGTTCGAGCTTGACCTCGGTGCGCCCGAAGACCGCCGGGGACGGACGATGCTCGTCGCTGGTGATCAAATCGGGCAGATGTTGGTGCAGCGTGCCACCGAGCGTCACGTTGAGCATCTGCAGGCCGCGGCAGATCGCGAGCAGCGGCAGGTCGCGGTCGAGCGCGGCCCGGATCAGGATCGCCTCGTGCTCGTCCCGGCCCGGCCTGGTGTCGACGGTCTCCGCGTGCGGGACGGCGTCGTACGACCCGGGGTCGACGTCGCAGCCACCGGCGATGATCAGGCCGTCGAGGACGTCGAGGACGGTCGGGTCGGTGCCGACCGGCGGCAACAGCAGCGGTACGCCGCCGGCGCGCGCGACCGCGTCGAGGTAGACGCGGGGCAGCAGCGCGGCCTCGCGCTCCCACACTCCCCAAACGGTCGGTTCGAGGTAGGTGGTGATACCGATCCGGGGCTTAGAGGCGTTCGAAACCACGGATCCGCTCCCAGTCGGTGACGGCGGCGTCGTACGCGTCGAGCTCCACGCGGGCGGCGTTCGCATAGTGGTCGACCATCTCGTCGCCGAAGGCCTCGCGGGCCAGCTTGGAGCCGGTGAACAGGGCGGCGGCCTCGCGGAGGGTGGCCGGGACGTGCTCCTTGTCGGACTCGTAGGCGTTGCCCTCGAGGAGGGGTTCGAGCTCGAGCTCGTTCTCGATCCCGTGCAGCCCTGCGGCGATGATCGCGGCGACGGCGAGGTACGGGTTCACGTCCCCGCCGGGGAGGCGGTTCTCGACGCGCAGCGAGAGGCCGTGGCCGACCACCCGCAGCGAGCAGGTGCGGTTGTCGAGACCCCACGCGACCGCGGTCGGCGCGAAGCTGCCCTTCTGGAACCGCTTGTAGGAGTTGATGTTCGGCGCCAGCAGGTAGGTGAACTCGGAAAGGCAGGCGAGCTGGCCGGCGATGAACTGCTCCATCAGCTCCGAGAAGCCGTGCTCCCGGTCCCCGGCCAGGACGGCGGCGCCGTCGTCCGAGCGGAAGCTGAGATGGATGTGGCACGAGTTGCCCTCGCGTTCGTCGTACTTCGCCATGAACGTGAGGCTCTTGCCGTGCTGGGAGGCGATCTCCTTCGCTCCGGTCTTGTAGATCGCGTGGTTGTCGCAGGTCTTGAGAGCTTCGTCGTACTTGAACGCGATCTCGTGCTGGCCGAGGTTGCACTCGCCCTTGGCCGACTCGACGTACAGGCCGGCGCCGGTCATGCCGTTGCGGATCGCGCGCAGCAGCGGCTCGACCCGGGTGGTGCCGAGCAGGGAGTAGTCGACGTTGTACTGGTTGCCCGGAGTCAGGCCCTGGTAGCGCTTGTCCCACGCGGCCTCGAAGGTGTCGTCGAAGACGATGAACTCCAGCTCGGTGCCGACGTACGCCTTCAGGCCGCGCTCGGCGAGCCGGTCGAGCTGCTTGCGCAGGACCTGCCGGGGCGACGCGACGACCGGCGTCCGATCGAGCCACTGCACGTCGCACAGCACCATCGCCGTCCCCTCCAGCCAGGGGACCAGGCGGAGGGTGTCCAGATCGGGGGCCATCACGAGGTCGCCGTACCCGCGCTCCCAGGACGACATCGCGTACCCGTCGACGGTGTTCATGTCCACGTCGACGGCCAGCAGGTAGTTGCAGCCCTCGGTGCCGTGGCCGAGCACCTCCTCGACGAAGTACCGGCCGCCGCAGCGCTTGCCCTGTAGCCGCCCCTGCATGTCGGTGATCGCCACCAGCACGGTGTCGATCTCGCCGCTCGCCACCAGGTCCCGCAGCTCCTGAACACCCAACAGACCGGTCACGGCGGCTCCTCACTCAATGGTCTACCGACGATCCATTGAGTCAATCCTAGGCCGCCGTGTCAACGCCGGCGGCGCGGAATCCCGGCGTCCGGGCGAAGGCAAACCCTTGCGGTGCGTCATCGGAGTGAGACCGAGAGCGACTTTCCCTTGCTTGGTAGACCGGAATTCCCGATGGTTTTCCCCAAGGTCGCCCCAGTGAGGGGGCCGGCCCGCTTCCCGCCCCACCGCCCCGTGAGGAGCACCACCGTGAGGAATTTTCCTGCCCATCGGCGTGCCGTCCGGCTGGCTGCCGCCAGCGGTCTGACCGTCGCCCTGGTCGGCGCGAGCCTGGCCAATACCAGCTTTGCCGCGACCCCCGCCGAGCAGAGCACCCCGCCGGACGCCACCGCGACCGCCGTCGCCGCGGCCGACAAGGCGGTCAACGCCCTCGGCCTGAAGAAGAGCTCGGCTGAGCAGTTCGTCCGGCTCGGCGTCGTCGAGGGCGGCGACGCCACCAGCCAGGACCTGTTCTACGTGAACTACGACAAGACCTACCAGGGACTCCCGGTGGTCGGTGGCGACGCGGTCGTCTCGACGGACGCCGCCGGAAACGTCCTGTCCACGATGGTCGCCTCCAAGGCGCCGATCACCGTCTCGACCACTCCGAAGCTGGCCGCGGCCGCCGCGACCACCGCGGCCCGCGGCTCGTTCACCAGCGTCGCGGCGACCGGCAAGCCGGAGCTCGTCGTCCTGGTGGTCGACCAGCCGCGGCCGATCCTGGCCTGGCGGGTCCCGGTGTCCGGTAAGGCCAAGCACGCCGGTCACGACCACGGCACCGGCGACACCCAAGAGCTCGTGTACGTCGACGCCACCACCGGCCGCGTCGCGTACAACTCCGAGATGACGGCGTCCGGTACCGGAACCGGCATCTGGAACCGCACCGGACTCTCCTTCGGCACCACCCTCTCCGGCGGCACCTACCGGATGACCGACCCGGCCCGGCCGGGCCTGTCGTGTATCGACTACAGCACCAACGCCGTGATGGCCGACGCGGACGACGTCTGGGGCAGCGCCAGCCGGACCGACAAGGTCTCCGGCTGCGTCGACGTCATGTACGTCGCCAAGGGCGAGTGGGACCTGCTGAAGAACTGGTACGGCCGCAACGGCCTCAACGGCAGCGGCAGCTGGGCGGACGCCGAGGTCGGGCTGCCGGATGTCAACGCGTTCTGGAACCACTCGGCCAACCCGGGCGGCGTGACCTTCGGCTACAACAACCAGAACCAGTGGATCACCGCGACCGACGTCGTCGCGCACGAGTACGGCCACGGCCTCGACGCCCTGACCCCGAGCGGCATCTCCGGCGGCCGCACCCAGGAGGCCGTCGCCGACATCTGGGGCGCGATCACCGAGGCCTACCTGAACAACCCGAACGACGCACCCGACTACACCGTCGGCGAGCAGGTCAACCTGGTCGGCCAGGGACCGATTCGCCACATGTACAAGCCGAACAACGTGTCCGGCCACCCGAACTGCTGGTCCACCAGCCTGCCCACCTCGGTGCACGCCGCGGCCGGCCCGATGAACCACTGGTTCTACCTGCTCGCCGAGGGCTCGAACCCGACCAACGGCCAGCCGGTCAGCCCGACCTGTAACGGCACCACGATGACCGGTATCGGCATCCAGGAGGCCGGCCGGATCTTCTACAACGCCATGCTGATGAAGACCAGCGGCATGACGTACGGCAAGTACCGGGTCAACACCCTCCAGGCCGCCAAGAACCTGGACCCGACCTGCGCCAAGTACAACAAGGTCAAGGCCGCCTGGAACGCCGTCAGCCTGGGCGCCCAGCCCGGCGAGCCGGCCTGCTGAACCAAGCATTTGACCGCCGCCCACCCGGTCTCGCCGGGTGGGCGGTCGGCGGCACGGCGTGGTGGTGCCGTGGCACTGCGTGGTCAGGTAACAGGTTGCGTATCGCGGAGTGACGCGGAAAATCGGGGGGATTCGGCCGCACCGCCCATAGCGGCCCATCTTCTGGAGGACGCTATATGCGATCTTTCATCACTCGTCCCCGTGCACTCGCCGTACTCGTCGCCGGTGGAGCGCTCGCGTTCAGCCCGCTCGGCGGGACGGCGACCGCGCAGTTGCCGGCCAGCCAGACCGGGAACCCGTGTATTCAGCCGGCCGCCGGCCCGGAGGCCCGTGGCGGTCACGGGGCCGACCACCGGGAGCTGTCGAAGGCCGAGCAGATCTCGATCGAAGCCAAGACGGCCGAGCTGCTGAAGGCCAAGCGGGCCCGCGGTCTGGCGCCCGCGCCGGGCAAGCTGGCCGCGGCGAACGTACCGGTCTACGTGCACGTGATGCGGAACAACTCCGGCGGCGGTGACGTCACCAACGCCCAGATCACCCAGCAGATCGCCGAGCTGAACCAGAACTTCGCCGGCGGCGAGTCGTCGCAGGCGGCGAACACCGGCTTCACGTTCACGCTGGCCGGGACGTACCGGTACAACAACAGCACCTGGCACACCGACGGCCAGAGCACGACGTACCGGTCGCAGACCCGCAAGGGCGGGAAGAACGCGCTCAACATCTGGCTGGTCAACTTCTCCTACCTCGGGATCGCGACCTTCCCGTGGGACTACTCGAGCAACCCGGGGATCGACGGCATCCGGGTGCAGTACACCTCGCTGCCGGGCGGCTCGGCGACGAACTTCAACCTCGGCAAGACCGCGACCCACGAGGCCGGGCACTGGTTCGGGCTCTACCACACCTTCCAGGGCGGCTGCACGAGCACGAACGACTCGGTCGCCGACACGCCCGCCCAGGGCAGCGCGTCAAGCGGGTGCCCGACCGGCCGGAACTCCTGCTCGCTGCCGGGCGTGGACCCGATCCACAACTACATGGACTACTCCTACGACTCCTGCTACAACCAGTTCACCCCGGGGCAGAGCACCCGGATCAGCAACATGTGGACGGCATACCGAGCCTGATTCTGGGCTTGACCGGAATCGGCAGGTCAGATGACTCCTGCCCCTTCCGACGTCTAGAGTGCCGCCGATGCGTTTGCTTCTGACGGCCTGCGCGACCACCGCACTGGTGGTCGCGCAGCCGCTGACAGCGACTGCCGTCGACCGGAGCCCGCACGGGCCGGTCGGCGGCGCGCTGCTGACCGCGAAGCCGACGGTGGTCGCCGCGGGGGCGACGCCGCCGGTCGTCCGGTCGTCGGCGTACGTCGTGGCCGATGTCGACACCGGCGAGGTGCTGGTCGCGAAGGCGCCGCACGCGAAGCTGCGGCCGGCGTCCACGCTCAAGACGCTGACCGCGCTGGTGCTGCTCCCGCGGCTGAAGAAGACCGACCGGGTGATCGGGACCGACGAGGACGCCGGGATCGTCGGCAGCAAGGTCGGGGTGTCGCCGGGGCTGAAGTACACGGTCGATCTGCTCTTCGAGGGCATGTTCCTGGCCTCGGGGAACGATGCCGTGAACGCGCTCTGCGAGCATGACGAGGGCGGCGTCGCGGGGACGATCCAGCGGATGAACGCCAAGGCGAAGGAGCTCGGAGCCTTCGACACCCGGGTCACGGACCCGACCGGGCTGGACGCCGACGGGCAGTTGTCCAGCGCCTACGACCTGGCCCTCTTCGCCCAGGCCGGGCTCAAGCGGCCCGACTTCGCGAAGTACGCGGCCACGAAGTACACGAACTTCCCGCTGGCCACGAAAGGCACCTACCAGGTCGCCAACCAGAACAAGCTGCTCTTCAGCTACGACGGCGCCCTCGGCATCAAGACCGGCTACACCACTCTCGCCCGCAACACCTTCATCGGCGCCGCCCGCCGGAACAACCACACCCTCGTCGTCACCATGCTCGACTCCCCGCACGGCATCACCACCGACGCCGCCACCCTCCTCACCTGGGCCTTCCAGCACTACGACGACCTCACCCCGGTCGGCACACTCGCCAAGCCCACGCCGCCCCCGCCGCCCGCGACCGCCGACGACGACAAACCCCAAGCCGCTGGCCCGCTCCCCACCACCCGCACCGTCGACACCCCCGTCCGTACGGTCAACTCGTTCCTCAGCATCCCCGCCTGGCTCTGGGCCGCGCCCGCGGTGCTGCTGCTGGGGCTGTTCCTCAAGCGTCCCCGCCGACGCCGCCACTAGCCCGGCACGAACGACAGGAGGAACCTGCCGGGCCGAGCCGCGGCGGGCAGACCTCCAGGCGTGAGCCGGGCCTATACGTAGACGCCTACGTCCTGTCCTTCGTGCGCGTGTTCAGCGGCGGAGGGAGCGGGCGGCTTTGGTGAGATGGAGGGCGATGGTGGTGGCGGCGATGCCGAGGACGGCGCCCGCGGTGACGGCTACGGTGTCGGCCTTCTTCTGAGGGATGGGGACGACCTTGTAGCGCTTGCCGGGCGGGCCGGGGAGGAGCGGCTCGTGCGGCGGGATGGGAGCCTCGGCGATCCGGAGGCGGGATTCGTCGGAGGCCGCGCGGGCTTCGGCGTCCAGGGCGGCTTCTTTGGTCCAGGCGGCGATCAGCATGATGACTCGGGTCATCAGGTAGATCCAGACCAGGAGGGCCAGCGGGAGGGCCAGGGCGCCGTAGGCGGCGTTGGAGCCGAGGACGTGCTTGACGTAGACGTTGCCGAGCTTCTGGGCCAGGTAGAAGAGGATTCCGCCGGCCAGGGCAGCGATCAGCAGCACCTTGCGGGGTAGGACGATCCGCGGGAGGGCTGTCTGGAGGTAGGCGAAGAGGAGCGCGCCGGCGGCGATACCCAGGACCAGGCTGATCAGATCCAGACCCCAGTTGGCCAGCCAGCTGCCGTCCAGATCGGCCGCGGCGACGATGCGCTCGGAGACGCCGGTCAGGATGGACGAGGCGCCGGTGCCGACGGCGCCGATCAGGCCGAGGCCGATCAGCGCGCCCAGGTCGATCAGTTTGAGCTGGACGGCGTTCCCGGGCTGATCGTCGAGCTCGTGCATGGAGCGGATCGACGCGCGCAGGGAGTCGATCCAGCCGAGGCCGGTGAACAGCAGCGAGATGCCGGAGACGAGGCCGATCGTGCCCGCGTTGGCGATCAGCGCGTCGATGTCGATCTTGTCGCCGATCCCGGGCAGGTTCGTCTTCAGCGCCGTCTTCAGGCTCTGGACGGCGCCGCTGCCGAGCAGCGGCCCGGTGACGGCGGCGGCCAGCACGATCAGCGGGAACAGCGACAGGAAGCCGAAGAAACTCGTTGCCCCGGCCAACCGGTTGCCCCGGCGATCGCCGTACCGCTGCCACGCCCGCCAGATCTGGGTCCGTGCGAACCGCGCCCAGACAGCCTTGATGTTCATAACACTCCTGTACCCCGAAGCAGGAAGCTCAGCCTGCCAGGGGGAACGAGCGTTGCGGGCGCCACACGCCGTCCGCGCCGTGCTCGTACCGGCTGAAGGCGTCGACGTCGAACGCGCAGTCGTACTCCGACAGCGTGTCGTACGCGCGGTCGAGGGCGGCCTTGTCGAGGTCGTGGGCGACCGTCACGTGCGGGTGGTACGGGAACCGCAGGTCGACCTGCAGCGGCCCGGAGCGGACCTGCGACTGCAGGACCTCGCACGAGGAGATGCCCTCGGCCAGCGGGACGAAGACCACTGGCGAGATCGGCCGGAACGTCGCCGTCCCGCGCAGCCGGATCCGGAACCGCGGGAACCGCGCGGCCACCGCGAGCAGGTGCTCGTCGATCGCGGCCAGGTCGCCGTCCGGGATGTCGGTCGGCGGCAGCAGCGTGACGTGGGTCGGGATCGAGGCGGCCATCGGGTCGCCGAACTCGGCCCGGTGCTTCTGCAGCTCCGAGCCGTAGGGTTCGGCGATCGGGATCGCGACGCCGATCGTCGTCATCGGGGGCTGCCGGGGACGAACCCGAGCCGGTCGTAGACGCGGGTCAGCGTCCGCTCGGTGACCGCGCGGGCGCGCTCGGCGCCGGCCGCCATGATCGCGTCCAGCTGGGCCTTGTCGTCGAGGTAGCCGAGGGTCTTCTCCCGGAACGGCGTGACGAACTCGACGACGACGTCGGCCAGGTCCTTCTTGAAGTCGCCGTAGCCGCGACCGGCGTACTCGTCCTCGAGCTCGCTGATCTTCTTACCGGTCAGGGCCGAGTAGATGGTCAGCAGGTTGGCGACGCCGGCCTTCTGCTCCGGGTCGAAGATCACGTCCCGGCCGGAGTCGGTGACCGCGGAGCGGATCTTCTTCGCGCTCACCTTCGGGTCGTCGAGCAGGTCGATGATGCCGGCCGGCGAGGAGCTGGACTTGCTCATCTTGGCGGTCGGGTCCTGCAGGTCGGAGATCTTCGCGGTCTCCTTGACGATGTACGGCTCGGGCAGCCGGAAGGTCTTGCCGAAGCGGTGGTTGAAGCGGCCGGCCAGGTCGCGGGTCAGCTCCAGGTGCTGGCGCTGGTCCTCGCCGACGGGGACGCGGTCGGCCTGGTAGATCAGGATGTCGGCGGCCTGCAGGATCGGGTACGTGAACAGGCCGACGGTCGCCCGGTCCGCGCCGCCCTTGGCGGACTTGTCCTTGAACTGCGTCATCCGGCTGGCCTCGCCGAAGCCGGTCAGGCAGCCGAGCACCCAGCCCAGCTGCGCGTGCTCCGGGACGTGCGACTGGACGAAGAGCGTCGACCGCTCGGGGTCGATCCCGGCCGCCAGCAGCTGGGCGACCGACCGCCGCGTCCGCTCGCGGAGCGCCTTCGGCTCGTACTCGACGGTGATCGCGTGCAGGTCGACCACGCAGTAGAACGCCTCATGGTCGTCCTGCAGGGCCACCCACTGCCGCACCGCGCCGAGGTAGTTGCCGAAGTGAAACGAGTCCGCCGTCGGCTGGATCCCGGACAGCACCCGCGGGCGCCGCTCGGTTCCGGCTGCGGAGGGGTCAGACGCAGCGAGGGACATACCCCCGATTCTGCCAGCGTCCCGGTCCTCGCTCACACCGGGTCGCCCCCGCGCCATACAGTCCGCACTATGACCTCCCGCACCGCCATCATCGTCCCCGGCGGCCAGAACGGCCCGACCGCGCCGCTACCGATGTACGCCGCGGACGCCGCCGAACGGCGTGGGGCCCACATCCACCGCATCTGGTGGGACGACCCCGACGAGCCCCTCACCCTCACCGAACCCGAGCGCGGCCCCTGGGTCTGCAGCCGAGTCGAGCTCGCGCTGGCGGGGCTTGCAAGCCCCGGCGGTCCCACGTCCGCTGTCGCGGCCGAACACCTTTCCCAGTGGTCAGGTAGCCGGCGGCCGCAAGAAGTAGTTCACCCAAGCCCCTCACCGGTGGTTGGGGAGGGTCGCGCGGCGCCTGGGGAGGTGGGGCCCGGCGGTCCCACGTCTGCCGTAGTTCGTCCAGGCCCGTCTCCGGTGGTTGGGGAGGGTGGGGCGGCGGGTGGGGAGGTTTTGGTGGTTGGGCGGTCTTTGGGGGGTTATGCGAGTGCGGTGGTGGGGGATTGGGGGGTGCCGGGGGTTTGGTTGAGTCCGATTTTGAGTAGCGGTTGGGTGGTGGAGGGGTTGCGGGGGGCGCGGGCGCCGTTCTTGTTGGTGGGCGGGACGGCGGATGCGGCTTGGGACGGCGGGCTGGCGCGGGAGTTGACGCCTTATGTGTTGGAGGTGCCGGGGGCCGGCCACGGGATGTACGTCCCGGGCCGGCTCGCGGCGTCGGCCGCCGTGCTGGGGCGGGTGGCGACGGCGGTGGAGGATTTTCTGGACGAGGTGGTGTGGCCTTAGGCGGTGGTGGCGGGGTCGCCGTCGAGGGCGGCGGTGAGTTTGGGGACGAGATGCTCGAGGACGGTGGGGAGGCTGAGGACGGAGACGAAGCTGGTGGCTCCGTAGAACTCGTCGTCGTAGTTCTCCTCGATGAAGATCTCGCGACCTTCGGCGCGCGCCTTGAGGTTCTTCAGCAGCGGGTCGGCCTTGAGTTTGGCGGTGCCGTCCTTGGCCGGGAACCAGACCAGGACCTGCTGGTCGACCAGGGCGATCCGCTCGGCGCTCAGGTTCGCGCCGAACTTGTCGCCGACGATCTTGTCCATCTCCGGCGGCAGCGTGAAGCCGAGGTCGGCGAGCACCTTGGAGCGCGGGTCCTGCCGGCCGTAGAGGAAGTAGCCCTCCCACGGCGACGCCATCAGCCCGGTCTTGCCCTGGAACTCGGGGTGCGCGGCCCGGGTCTCGGCGAACTTCTTCTCGATCCCGGCGACCAGCTCGGCGGCCGCCTTCGGCTTGCCGACCGCCTGGCCGACGGTCTTGGTCGCGGTCTGCCAGGTGACGCTGTAGTCGGCGCCGCCGTCGGCCGGCTGCGCGACGGTCGGCGCGATCGCCTCGAGCTTCTTGTAGTCAGCGGCCGTGATGCCCGAGTACAGCCCGATGATCAGATCCGGCGCGAGACCCGCGACCTTCTCGAACTGGATGCCGTCCTTGTCCGACAGCACCGTCGGCAGCGGCGCGTCACCGAGCTTCTCCTTCGCCCACGGGAACAACGCGCCCGGCTTGTCGCCGAACCACTCCGTCGTCCCGACCGGCGCGACGCCGAGCGCGAGCAGCGCGTCCTGCTCGATCAGACCGACCACGACGACGCGCTTCGGCGCCTCCTTGATGACGGCGTCGCCCCACTTGTTCTTGATCGTGACGGGGAACGCGCCGTCCTCGACGCCGCCCTGGGACGACGCCGCGGCCGGGCTGTCCGTCGGTTCACCACTGCCACAGGCAGCGGCCAGACCGAGCAACGGGACGACGAGCAGCACCACAGGGCGCAAGAACTTGCGCATCGAGACCTCACAGGAAGTGAAAAGGTTAGGAAACCCTAAGCTAACCCATTCACTCTCAGTGAGAATTGGTCACACCTGTCGGCCTGGATCCGGCGGATCCAGGCCGACGGCGGAGCTGTTACTTGACGCCGCCCTGGGTGACCGACACCTGCAGCTGACGCTGGAAGATGATGTAGACCACCAGCACCGGGGCCACGGTGATGATCACGGCCGCGAACAACGCGCCGAAGTCCACCGCGTAACCGGCCTGCGAGGCGAACGACGCCATGCCCTGGGAGAGCACGTAGTTGTCCGAGTCGGTGTTCAGCGCGACCGGGAGCAGGAACTGGTTCCACAACCCGAGGAAGTTGAAGATCGCGACCGACGCCATCCCGGGCCGGGCCATCGGCAACATCACCGCGAAGAACGAGCGCCACTCACCGGCGCCGTCGATCTGCGCCGCCTCGTAGATCTCCCCCGGCAGCGCCTTGAAGAAGCTGTGCAGGAAGAAGACCGTGAACGGCAGCGCGAACGCGACGTAGGTCATGATCAACCCGGGCAGCGTGTTCAGCAGCGCCAGGTTCTTCAGGACGAAGAACAGCGGCACGATCGCCAGGAAGACCGGGAAGGTCAGACCGGCCAGCATCGAGTAGTAGATCAGCCGGTTCCCCGGGAAGGTGAACCTTGCCAGCACGTAGGCGCACATGGCGCCGAGCACCATCACCAGCACCAGTGCGGTACCGACGACGATCACCGTGTTCAGGAAGTACCGGCCGATCCCGGCCGTCGTCCAGGCGTTGGCGTAGTTCTCGAAGTGCAGCTTGCCCGGCAGCGACAGCGGGTTGCCCAGCACCTCCTGCGTGGACTTGAACGAGGAGAGCAGCGTCCACAGCAGCGGCAGGATGACCAGCAGCGACCAGATGATCAGCGCGATATGCGCGATCGTCGCCACCCCACGGCCTTCTTTGGCGCCCCGTGAACGGGGCCCGGCAGCGAGTGTCGTCATCGGCGTACCTTCACTTTCCGCGGGTCACGGCCACCGGTCAGTGCGTTCACCGTGAAGACAATGAGCGCGAACAGCATCGTCACCGCGGCGAGCACCACACCCATCGCCGTCGAGTAACCGAACTGCCCCTTGCTGAAGGCTGTGGTGAACAGCTGCTGGGGCATGACCAGGGTCGAGTTCTGCGGGCCACCGCCGGGGTTCAGCGCCTGCATGTAGACGAACGCGTCGAGGGCGGCGATCCCGAGGTAGATGTACGCCGTCTGCACGTTGTCACGGATCAGCGGCACGGTGATCCGGGTCGCGGTCCGGAACCGGCCGGCGCCGTCGATCCGGGCCGCCTCGAACACCTCGGGGTCGATCCCCCGGATGGCGGCGATGAACAGCACCATGTAGAAGCCGACGGCGCCCCAGATCATCACGAACATCGAGGCCGGCATCGCGGTCCGCGCGTCACCGAGCCAGGCGAAGTCCTTGAACCCGGTCAGGCCGATCTGATTCAGGACGGCGTCCAGGATGCCGGAGGTCGGCGTGAACACCTGCGCCCAGATCAGACCGATCACGATCGCCGGGATCACGTACGGGAAGAACGAGATGATCCGGTAGAACCCTGCGTTCTTCAGACCGCGGACGGTCCCGGTGCCCGAGCCGCCGATCGTGACCAGGGTGGCCAGCGTCAGCGCCAGCACGATCGTCACGACCGGGACGACGATCGCCAGCAGCACGTTGTTCCGCACGGCCTTGAGGAAGATGTCGTCGTTGAAGAGCTTCACGTAGTTGTCGAGGCCGACGAAGTTCATCCCCGAGCTGAACCCGGACCAGTCGGTCAGCGAGTAGTACAACGCCTGCACGAACGGCGAGGCGACGAAGATCACGAAGACCGTCAGCGGCAGGCCGAGGAACACGACCATGAAGCTGACGCGATCGAAGGTCAACGGCCGGCGACGCCGGGTGACGGTCCGCTGCTGCGGACCCTCACCCGGCACGGCCTCGTGCGTTGTGGTCACTTGGTGACCGGGATCTTCTTGACGGAGCTGTCGTTGCGCACCTTGTCGGTGATCTGCTGCAGACCCTTGGCCAGGCCGGCGGCGTCCAGCTGGCCGGACAGGAACGAGTTCCAGACGACGAGCTGGTCGGTGTTCATGCCGTAGAGGCCGAAGACCTGGTAGTCGAAGATGTTCGTGCCGGCCGCGTCCAGCATCGCGGTCTGCGACTGCAGTGCGGTCGAGCCGAAGCCGTCGGCCGGGACCAGGCCCTTGACGATGGTCGGGGCGAGCCGGGTCTTGGCGAAGTTGGTCGCGGCCTCCTTCGACAGCATGGCCCGGAGCAGCTCCTTGCCACCGGCAACGTTCTTGCCCTTGGACGGGATGATGAACGGCTCGCCGGCCGCGCTGCGCAGCGACTCGTACGGCAGCTTCGGCGCGTCGGTCAGCGTCGGCTCCGGGACGCCCTTCATGTCGAAGCCGGCCTTGGTGGCCTTCTTCATCTCGTTCTCGATCCACGAGCCCGACGGGTAGAGCAGCGCCTGCTGGTCGTTGCTCCACTTGGCCTGGGCGGCGGTGAACTGGGTACCGGCGCCACCGGGCACGAAGTACCCGTTCTTGACCATCGTCTCCAGGGCCTTGAAGATGCCCTGGAACTGCGGCATCGACCAGCAGTTCTCCTTGAGGTTCTCCAGCGCCAGCCGGACCTCGTCGCCGCCCTCCTTGATGGCGCCGTCGACGGCCATCGTGTGGTAGTAGGTGGCGGCTTCCTTGCCCCAGACGAACAGGTACTTGTTCTTGGCCTTGGCCTTGGCGCCGAGCTCGAGCAGGCCCTCGTAGGTCTTCGGCGGCTCCCAGCCGTTCTCCTTGAACAGGCTGTCGGAGTACCAGACGCCGTACAGGGTCAGGACGTAGTTCATCGCGACGAACTTGCCGTCGAAGGTCCCCGGCACCTTCGCCCCCGGGTACAGGGTGTCGGCGATCTTCGTGCCCTCGTAGTTGTTGGCCTCGAAGACGTCGTCCAGCGGCGTCAGCTGGTCCAGGATCGTGTTGAAGCCGATCTGGTTCGCGCCGGAGTTGTCGATCAGGTCCGGCGGGTTGCCGCCGACGAAGCGCGGCTGCAGTTGCTGGGCGATCTGGGTCGACGGGTCGACCTTGAACGTCGAGCCGGCCCACTTCTTCTGCGCGATGTCGGCCGCGAACGTCACGTAGTCGTAGCCGTAACCGCCGTTGAAGATGATCGCCTCGACGGTCGCCTTCTCCGCCAGCCCGAACGGGTTGTCCGCGGTCTTGTCGGCGCCACCGCCGCTGTTGCCGCTGTCGTTGCTGCTACCACTGCCGGCGCAGGCCGCCAGCAGCGTGCTGCCGCCGGTGGCGAGCAGGGTGCCGACCGCCGCGCGCTGCAGGAACAGCCGCCGCGACAGGGGGTTGGGAGTGGTCATGGTCCCGCCTTCCGAGTGTGTTTCAGGCAGTACGCCGGATCCGGCCGGCGTACTGGGCTTCAAGGGCGTGGTTGTGCTCGTCGCCGCCCGGGATGTTCGCGGACAGGTAGACCGGCGGGGTCTCGCCCGCGTCGGTCAACCGGCGGAGCACTTCCGCGACCAGCATCTGCGCAATCAGCGCTGCCGTGATGGAGGACACGGCGCAGACCTTGCCGCCACCGGGCAGGTCCAGTACGGAGTCGCCGTAGGGCGCGTGGTTGTCGAGGACGACGTCGGCGAAGTCGATCAGCTTCTTCCCGGACGGGTGCCGGGAGTCGACGCCCGCGGTGTGCTGCAGCGAGGTGATCGCGACCAGCGGGTGACCGTTGTCCTTGACAACCTTCGCGAGCTCGACGATCGAGCCGTTCACACCGGAGTTCGAGGCGATCACGAACAGATCGCCCGGCCGCGCGGCGGACAGCTCGTAGAGCTTGCGGGAGTACGACGGGTCGCGCTCGAGCTCGGCGCTGCGCAGCAGCTCGGCCGGCTCACCGCCGAGCAGCACCAGGTCGCGCAACGCGATCCGGTTACTGGCGATCAGGCCGCCGGCCCGCCCCGCGATCTCCATCGCGAGGGCTTCGGAGTGCCCGGAGCCGAAGGCCTGGATGACGCCGTTCGCGCGCAGGGAGGTGACGAAGAGGTCGGCCGCCTGCTGGATCGGACCGTCGATCTGCTCGGTGACGGCAGCCAGGATCGGGGTCAGCGCGTGAACAAAACTCTGCGCGCTCACCGCCATGTTCTCCCCCGGTCCGCTCTGGTCACTGCTGGCCATGATCGGCCCCACCCCTTAAATAATGTGTTCGCTGCGACACTCTTCATGCCGACAACTGCGCAAGTTTGCGGTTTGCTGGACAGAACTTTTCTCAAGTGGCAGCTAAAGTCAAGGCTCATCTCACTCCGGCCCCCAGATCGGGACCGTTGTGTGACCTTGTCCACTGATGTCCATAAAGGCCTCTTTTGAGCAGTTTGGAGCATTGCGTATGTCGGTAGAACGCCCGCTGCCGGAACCTGTGGACACATTGGTCTGGAAGCCCGCCGGCTCGCTGGTCCTGGGCGGCGATCTCGGCGGCACCTCCACCCGGATCGTGATCGCGGACCATGAGGGCAACGTAGTCGGCCGAGGGGCCGCCGCCGGGGGAAATCCGATCAGCCATCCGGTGAGTGCCGCGGCCAACTTCGGTCAGGCCCTGCAGGCCGCCGTGGCGGGGGTCGATCCGGCCGCTGTGAAGGCCGCCGTGATCGGCGCGGCCGGCGGCTCGGCGCTGGCCCGGCCGGACGTCCGGGCCGAGTTCGACGCGGCCTGGTACGGCGCCGGCCTGACCGTGGAACCGGAGTTCATCGGCGATATCGAGGTCGCTTTCGCATCCGGTACGCCGGAAGCGGACGGAACAGTGCTGATTGCGGGCACGGGATGCGCGGCCGGCCTGATCCGAGACCGCAAACTGGTCCGGACCGCGGATGGTCACGGATGGTTACTGGGCGATGACGGCTCGGGGTTCTGGCTCGGCCGCGAGGCGGTGCGCAGTCTGCTGCTCGCGTTCGATCTGGGCGAGCCGCTCGGGCTCCTGCAGGACGCCGTTCTGCAGCAACTGCTGCCGGACCGCGACGAGGCCCTGATTGCACGCCGTGAGGGGTACGACATCGTGCGTGACGAGCTGATTCGCGAGGTGAACCGGCGGCCACCGGTCCTGCTGGCCGAGCTGGCCCGCACGGTCGTGTCGGCGTACGAGCAGGGCGACCAGACCGCGCAGGCCCTGGTGAAACGCGCAGCCGAATTGCTCACAGCAACGGTCGGAAGGATCCGGACAACGAAGGACAACACCCCGCTGGTGCTGGCCGGCAGTGTCGCCGGTGAACAATCTCCGGTCGGTCTGTTGCTGAGGGAGGCCTTTCACCAGCAGTTCGACGGGGAGATCCTGACCGCCCGGGACGGCGTCAGCGGCGCCACCTGGCTCGCACTCGGCGTCCTCGACCCGACACTGGCTACCCGCGGTAACCACACCCGTCTGCTCAGTTAGGGGGCGGGTTGTCGAGCCGAACGGGACGGCTCCGACGTATCGCTCACCAGGGCAGGTTCCTCTTCTTAAGGTGAGCACCATGTACGAGACCGACCTCCGGCTGCCGGACGGGCGCGTCCTGCGCACTTATGACAGCGCGCCGTGTGACGACGCCCGGCTGGCGGTCGTCTGGTGCCACGGGACGCCGAACCTCGGCACGCCGCCGGTCCCGCTGTTCGAGGCCGGCGACTGGCTCGGCGTCCGCTGGATCTCGTTCGACCGCCCGGGTTACGGCGGCTCGACCGCCGCTCCGGGGCGCGGCGTCGCCACGGTCGCGGCCGACCTGGCCGCGGTCGTCGATGCCGCCGGGATCGACACCTTCGCGCTGATGGGCTACTCCGGCGGCGGCACGTTCGCGCTCGGCGCGGCCGCACTGCTCCCCGAGCGGGTCGAGGCAGTCGCCACCTTCGCCGCGATCGCGCCGTACGCCGCCGCCGGACTCGACTGGTACGACGGCATGCTCGACTCCGGCCGGATTTCGCTCCGCGCCGCAGCCGCAGGCCGGGAGGCGAAACTCCACCACGAGACCTCCGGCCCCGAGTACGACCTCGAGTTCACCTCGACCGACCTGGCCATGTTCGACGGCCCCTGGGGCTGGCTCGGCTCGGTCGCCGGCGACCAATCGATGCCCGCCGGCCCGGACGGCCTGATCGACGACGACTGCTCGTACGTCCGCCCCTGGGGCTGCGACCCAACCGC
The DNA here is from genome assembly GCF_055584105.1 of Kribbella sp. NPDC104218. NCBI lineage: Bacteria > Bacillati > Actinomycetota > Actinomycetes > Propionibacteriales > Kribbellaceae > Kribbella > Kribbella sp. NPDC104218. Next base: position 3,097,327 of record NZ_JBVJMQ010000001.1, on the reverse strand, counting down.
CGTCCAAGCCCCCACCCTGCTCTGTCACGGCGAAGCCGACCGCATCGTCCCCAGCACCCACGCCCGCTGGCTCGCCGCACACCTCCCCCGCGCCACCCTCGCCCTACACCCCCGCGAAACCCACATCTCGATCCTCACCCAGGCCGAACCCGCCCTCGAATGGATCCGCGACCACACCGACTGATCCGGACCGACGAACGGGTAAAGGTGGCGCCCCGCTCCCCCGCGCCGCCCCCGCCCAGCGCAAACCGAAAGCCGTCCGCCGACTACTACCCGTTCGTCGGCGCATCGCCGGGATTCCAAGCAAGGGCTTGACATCTGCTGCTGGTCGGCGGATATTCCAAGCATGTCTTTGGAGAAGCGAACGCGGCTGCTCGACGACCCGTTGGCGATCCGGGCGATGGCGCATCCGGTGCGGCTCGACCTGCAGGCGCTGCTCGGGCGGGAAGGTCCGCTGACGGCGGCGGATGCGGCGCGCCGGCTCGGGATCAGCCAGGCGCTGGCTTCGCATCACCTGCGGCAGTTGGCGAAGTACCAGTTCGTCGAGCCGGCACCGGGGAAGGACAACCGCGAGCGGCCGTGGCGACTGGTGTCGACGTCGCAGTCCTGGCGGGACGCCGCCCGGACGCCGGAGGGCGCCGCAGCGGCCGACGTCCTCGAACAGCTGTTGGCCGAGCGCGCTCTGGACTCCCTCGGGCAGTGGCAGCAGCAGCGCCTCGACGAGGAGCCGATCTGGCGCGACAACGCCGGCATCGGCCAGAGCGGCATCTATCTGACCGGCGCCGAGTTCGCCGAGCTGACCGACCAGATCGACGCGCTGATCAAGCGATACGTCGCCGAGCGGCCGATCGACGACAAGACGACGCGACCGCCCGGCAGCCGACACGTCTCCATCACCCAGATCGTCACCGTCTCGCCGGAGGAGTAGCGATGAAGGACTTGTGGGGCGTGCTCGCGCGGCAGCGCGACTACCGGCTGGTGCTGGGCGCCGGGCTGATCTCTCTCACCGGCGACTGGCTGCTGCGCACCGGCCTCGCCTTCCAGGTCTACGTATTGACCGGCTCGACCCTCGCATCGGGCGGTCTGCTGCTCGCGTCGTTCGCGCCGACCGTCCTGCTCGGGTCGCTCGCCGGCGTCTTCGTCGACCGCTGGGACCAGCGCCGCACGATGATCATCGCGAACCTGCTGAACGCGGCCGTCCTGCTGCCTCTGTTGTTCGTGCGCGACGCGAGCGCGCTGTGGATCGTGTACGCCGCCGTCCTCGCCCAGGCCTGCCTGCAACAGTTCTTCCAGCCCGCCGAGCAGTCCGTCATCCCACTGCTCGTCTCCAGCGATCAGCTGATCACCGCGAACGCCCTCAACAGCCAGATCCGCGACGTCGCCCGCCTCATCGGCGCCGCCCTCGGCGGTCTCCTCGCCGCCGCCGGCGGGCTGCCGCTGCTGGCCGTCGCGGATACAGCTGCCTTGCTGGTCGCCGCAGCACTGCTGAGTGCTGTCCGACATCGCTCCACTCGCGTCTCGGCGGGTGACCGGATGCGGGGAGGGAAGGGCGGACGCGTGGGGGCAGCGGTGGTGCGGTTGCGGCAGGAGTGGGCCGAGGGACTTCGGTTGTGTGTTGGCGGGTCGGCGATGCGGCTGCTCTTCGTGTTCTGCTTGGTGACCGGATTGGGCGAAGGGGTGATGAGCACCTTGTTCGCGCCGTTCGTGTCGAGTGAGCTCGGCGGGGACGGGAAGGCTTACGGGCTGATCGTTTCGGCGCAGGCCGTGGGCGGGATCGCGGGTGGGCTGGTGGCCGCGAGTCTGGGCACACGGTTGCGCGCGGCAACTATGTGGGGCGTCGGCGCCTTGTGGTTCGGGCTGATCGATCTGGTGCTGTTCTGCTACCCGCTGCTGTGGGACAGCCTGGTGCCCGCGTTCGTTTGTATGGTCGCGGTCGGGTTGCCGGGGGCGTTCGCGGTCGCCGGGATGATGACCGTGTTGCAACGGCTCACCGCCGACGGCACCCGCGGCCGGGTCTTCGGCGCCGTGCTGGCCGCCAAAGGCCTGACCGTACTGATCGGGATCGCCGCCGCCGGGTTGCTCGGCGAGGTGGTCGGGATCATCCCGCTGCTGATCTTCCAGGGTCTCGGGTACGTCGGCGGCGGGGTCGTGATCCTCAGTCGGCGACGGTTGCTGGAGACTCGAGCGGAAGATCCGGCTGCTGGTCTTCCGTCTCCGGCCTGACCCGGTGGACGCGGACGCGCGCCACCCGGCGTCCGTCCATCTCCTTGACGGTGATCGTGTGATGGTCGACGCGGGCCTCGTCGCCGATGGCCGGGACCTTGCCCAGCTGGGCGGCGAGGAAACCGCCGACGGTCTCGTAGGGGCCGTCGGGCAGCTCGAGACCGGTCTCGTCGGCGAAGTCGTCGAGGTTGAGCAGGCCGTCGACCTCCATGTCACCGCCGCGGAAGCGGGTCGTCTCGGCGGACTCCTCGTCGTACTCGTCGCGGATGTCGCCGATCAGCTCCTCGACGAGGTCCTCCAGCGTGACGATGCCGGCCGTGCCGCCGTACTCGTCGAGGACGATCGCGAGGTGCGTGCTGCGGCGGCGCATCTCGGTCAGCGTCGGCAGCAGTTTCGCGGTGTCGGGCAGCATCAGCACCTCGCGGGCCAGGTCGCCGACCCGGACCGAGCGGGACGCGACCGCGGGGTCGAACAGATCCCGGACGTGGACGAACCCGACGATGTCGTCGGCCGAGCCGTTCATCACCGGGTACCGCGAGTGCGGCCGGTCGGAGGCGAACTTGACCGCCTTGTACGCCGGCATCTCGGCATCGACGAAGTCGACCTCGGTACGCGGCAGCATCAGCTCGCGGAGCTGGCGGCTGCCGGCCTCGAAGACGTCGTCCACGATCCGGCGCTCCTCCTCCCCGAGCGACTCGTGCGCGGAGATGACATCGCGCAGCTCCTCGTCCGACATCACCTCGCGGTTCGCGTTCGGGTCGCCGCCGAGCGCGCGGACGACCAGGTCGGTGGATTTCGAGAGCAGCCAGATCACCGGGCGGGCGACCGAGGCGATCCGGTCCACCAGCGGGGCCAGGCCGAGCGCGAACGTCTCGGCCCGCTGCAGCGCCAGCCGCTTGGCCGCGAGCTCGCCGAGCACGATCGAGACGTAGGAGATCATCACGGTGATCAGCACCAGGGCGACGGTGTCGGCCACGCCCTCGGGCAGGCCGAGATCCTGCAGGTGCGGCGACAGGGCGTCGGCCAGGGTCGCGCCGCCGAACGCCGCGGACAGGAAGCCCATCAGCGTCACGCCGATCTGCACGGCGGACAGGAAGCGGTTCGGGTTCGCGGCCACCTTGGCGACGATCGCGCCGCGGCGGCCGCGCTGCGACAGGGCCTTCAGCTGCGACTCACGCAGCGAGACCAGGGCCATCTCGGCCGCGGCGAAGACGCCGCCGATCAGCACGAAGACCAGGATCAAGACGATATTGAGCAGGGTGTCGTTCATAGCTGGGAGTTCCTAGAGCCCTCTCGGTCTTGGGCGAGAGGGCGGGCGTAGGGCGTAGTCGTCCATCCGTCAAGAGTACCGGTGGCAGGTCTCACGATGCATGTTCGAGTTTGTTGGTTTACGATGATTAGCGTGAACACACCGCGTGGTGCGCGCCGAACGGATACCCGGCTGTCCGACGGCCGGGAGCTCTTCTACTACGACCCGGCCGACGCTCCGGCGCGCGTCCCGCTCGCGGACACGCGCGGCCTGCCCGCGCCGCAGCCGCAGGTCGACCTGCGGACGGACCCGCTGACCGGTGACGTGATCACCTACGCCACGCACCGCAACACCCGGACGTACCTGCCGCCGGCCGACCAGTGCCCGCTGTGCGCCAGTAAGCCGGAGAACGCGACCGAGATCCCCGACCACGACTACAACGTGGCCGTCTTCGAGAACCGGTTCCCGTCGTTCGCCGGCCCGGGCCGCACCGAGGTGGTCTGCTTCACCAGCGACCACAACGGCTCGTTCACCCAGCTCTCGCAGGGCCAGGCCCGCCTGGTCGTCGACACCTGGGCGGACCGGAACGCCGACCTGAGCGCCCGGGACGACGTCCAGTACGTGTTCCCGTTCGAGAACCGCGGCCGCGAGATCGGCGTCACGCTCAGCCATCCGCACGGCCAGATCTACGCCTACCCGTTCATCCCGCCGCGGATGCGGACGCTGATGGACCGCGCCCGCGCCCACCAGCAGGTTGCCGGGAGCAACCTGTTCGCCGACGTCCTGGCCGCCGAGCGCAAGGACGGCGCCCGCGTCGTCGCGCAGAACGGCAACTGGACGGCGTTCGTCCCCGAGGCGGCCCGCTGGCCGGTCGAGGTGCACCTGTACCCGCACCGCCAGGTGGCCGGGATCGACGACCTCTCGATCGGCGAGCGGGACGACTTCGCGCAGCTCTACCTCGACGTCCTGAACCGCTTCGACAGCCTGTACGGCGATCCGCTCCCCTATATCGCCGCCTGGCACCAGGCCCCGGTCCGGATCGATCGCGAGCTGGGCTACCTTCACCTGGAGGTGCTCTCCATCCGCCGCGCTGCCGACAAGATCAAGTACCTGGCCGGCTCGGAGTCCGGGATGGGCGCCTTCATCAGCGACACCCGGCCGGAGGACGTGGCCGAGACCCTGCGAAAGGTGGGCTCGTGAGCTTCGAGGACGTTTTCGGGACGCCGCCCGCCGGCCGCTGGCGCGCGCCCGGCCGGGTCAACCTGATCGGCGAGCACACCGACTACAACGACGGCGTCGTCCTGCCGATCGCGCTGCCGAACCAGATCGTCGTGACGGCGTCGAAACGCGCCGACGGCCGGATCGCCGTCTCCTCGGCCGGGCACCAGCGCGTGATCGAGTTCGCGATCGACGAGCTGGCGCCGAAGTCGGTCGGCGACTGGGCGGCGTACCCGGCCGGCGCGGCCTGGGTGCTGCGCGAGGCCGGCTACCCGATCGGCGGGGCGAATCTGCTGTTCGAGTCCGACCTGCCCTCCGGCGCGGGGCTGTCGTCGTCCGCGGCGCTGCTCTGCGCGACCCAGATCGCGCTGCTCGGGCTGGTCGACGTCGAGGTCGACCCGGCCGAGGTCGCCAAACTCGCCCAGCGCGCCGAGAACCAGTACGTCGGAGCCCCGGTCGGCCTGATGGACCAGACGGCGTCCATGTGCTGCACGGCCGGTCACGCGCTCGCCTTCGACATCCGCTCCGGCGCGCTCGACCAGATCCCGTTCGACCCCGAGGCCGACGGCCTGACGCTGCTGGTGGTCGATGTGAAGGCCCCGCACCGGCATGCCGACGGTGAGTACGCCGCCCGCCGGAAGAGCTGCGAGCACGCCGCGGCGCAGCTCGGCGTCCCGGCGTTGCGTTCGATCGCGGACGCCGACCTGGACGCCGCGCTCGCGCGACTCGACGACGAGGTGGACCGGCGGCGCGTCCGGCACGTGGTGACCGAGATCAAGCGGACCGAGGACGCGATCGCGCTGCTCAAGGCCGGCCGACTGCGGGACGTCGGCCCGCTGTTCACCGCCTCACACGTCTCGCTGCGCGACGACTTCGAGGTCACCGTGCCCGAGCTGGACGTCGCCGTCGACACCGCGCTCGCCGCCGGGGCGATCGGCGCCCGGATGACCGGCGGCGGATTCGGCGGCTGCATCATCGCGCTGGTCCCGTCCGACGACGCGAGCGCCGTCCTCGCCGCGATCGAGAAAGCCTTTGCGGAGCAGGGGTTCACGGCCCCGACGGCACTCGCTGCAACCCCCTCGGACGGAGCGTCGAGAATCAACTGATTGATCGCCTGCCCGTTCGGGCGAAGGCGGTTCCGAGGTCTGGGCAAGGGCCCTCTCCCGGCGTACTTTCCCCTTAAGGGGAAGGACTACAGGGGGATTGGGGTGGGGGCGATGGCCCAGCCTTTGCCTGCCGGAAAACTGACGGTCGGCACCAGATGGCGTTATTCCAAAGGCGGTCTGCACGCGGCGTTCGACTATCCCGTGGTGACCGGTACGCCGGTCTTCGCGGTCGCGGACGGCGTCGTCCTGGACTGCAACGACGGCGTGACCAACAAGCCCAAACAAGTCACCGGCGCGCCGTCCAACTGGGTGTTGCTGGGGATCACGCACGCCGGCCGGAAGGCCTCGGTGCTGTACCAGCATCTGTCGCCGGGGATCGACGTGACGAAAGGGCAGAAGGTCAAGGCCGGGCAGAAACTCGGCGACTCGGGCAGCTCGGGGAACGCGACCGGCCCGCACCTGCACCTGGCCGCGATGTGGGGCCACCGCGACCGGGCCGGCCGGTACGACTACCTGAAGGGGATCGGCTCGAAGGAGGGTGTGCCGGGCGACGGTACGGCGTCCAACGAGATCTGTATCTTCCCGCCGTCGCTGGTGTTCAGCGCGGGCGCGCCGCAGCGGCTGATGGCGGCGGCGACCGTCCTCGCCTCCGGGCTCGTCTTCGTCGACAAGCTCCGGTTCGGGACGGCGAACTCCGACAGCGTGAAGCGGCTGCAGTTCGTGCTGAACGGGATCAAGCTGAAGGACGGCCGGAACCTCAAGCTGAGCGGCAACTACGACATCGACACCAAGAACGAGGCCACCAAGTGGCAGATCCAGAAGGACGGCTGCGTTCCGGGCAGTGTCGGGGCCGATGGCAACATCGGGCTCAAACAGGCGCACAAGCTGTTCGGCAAGACCTACACGGTCAAGGCGAAGTCCTGAGCTCGCGCCGGATCAGCGGCGCGTAGGCGAGGGTCGCGAGGAACAGCAGCACGCCCATCACCAGGTACGGCGTCCGCAGGTCGGTGCGGTGGGCAAGGAAACCCGCGCCGATCGCGCCCAGCGGCGCCGCGCAGAACGCGACCATCCGGTAGACGGCGGTGACCCGGCCGAGCAACTCGGCCGGGACGATCCGCTGCCGCAGCGTGATCGAGACGACGTTCCACCAGGTGCCGCCGAACCCCATCAGGATCGCGCCCGGGATGATCGCGGCCAGGGTGCCGAACAGACCGAAGACGATGGTCGCCACCGCCAGCACGAGCATCGAGACGATCAGGTTCACCGACGTCGAGAAGCGGCGCGCGAGCGCGGGCGCGAGGGCCGCGCCGGCGATGCCGCCGACGGCGTAGATCGCGACCAGCCAGCCGAACCAGGCCTCCGGCAGGTGCAGCGCATCGAGGACGTAGAGGACGAGGATCGCGATGATGCCGGAGCCGACCGCGTTCGAGACCATCAGCAGCAGGCACATCGAGCGCAGCAGTTTGTGCCGCCACAGATAGGCGAGGCCGGCTTTGAGCTCGCGGCCGAGGTGGCGGTCCGGTGACAGCTCGCGGGCCGGCGCGGCGCGGCGGACGGCGAAGACCAGGACGGCCGCCAGCCCGAACGAGATCGCGTCGACGAGGATCGGCAGGCCCTTGTGCAGCACGAACAGGGCCGCGCCGAACGGCGGGCCGATCAGGTTCGACAGCAGGAGCAGCGCGGCCTGGTTGTAGCCGTTGGCCCGTTCGAGCGCGGCCGGCCGGACCAGGTCCGGGATGATCGCGGACGACGCGTTGTCGAAGAACGGCGCCAGCATGCCGAGCAGGAAACCGGTGACGAGCAGCAGCGGGATGCTCTCGTGACCGAGCAGGACGGCGGTCGCGAACCCGCCGGCGATCACCGCGCGGATCGCGTCGACGATCCACATCGTCGACGTCCGCCGCCAGCGGTCGACCAGCACGCCGGAGACCAGCCCGAGCAACAGCCAGCCCAGGCCCGCGACCGCCTCGGACAGCGAGACGATCCGCGGGTCGCGGCTCATCGACGCGGCCAGCAGCGGCAGCGCGCCGAACATGATCCCGCTCCCGAGGAACGAGACCGCCCCCGCGACCCACAACACCCAGTAGGGCCGCCCCAGCGGCTCGGACTTCACGAAGCGATGACTAGCTCGCACCCAGTGTCACGCATCGCCTTGCGGGCCGGGGTGGACAGGCCGTCGTCGGTGATGATCACGTCGAGATCGGCCCAGGTCGCGAAGGTGCTCAGCCCGACCGTCCCCCACTTGGTGTGGTCGGCGACCACGACGACCTCACGGCTGGCCGCGATGAACGACCGGTTGGTCTCGGCCTCCATCAGGTTCGGCGTACTCAGGCCGTGTTCGGCGTCGACGCCGTGGGCGCCGAGGAAGAGCAGGTCGAGGTGCAGCGAGCCGAGCGCGGCGGTCGCGATCGGGCCGACCAGCGCGTCGGACGGCGTCCGGATGCCGCCGATCAGCACGACCGTCCGGTCCGAGCGGGCGTTGCCGTGGAAGACGTCGGCGATCCGGGCCGAGTTCGTCACGACGGTCAGGTTCTCGACGCGGAGCAGCTGGCGGGCCAGCGCGTACGTCGTCGTCCCGGCGCCGATGCCGATCGCGGAATCGGGCTGGACGCGGTGGGCGGCCTCGGCGGCGATCGCCTGTTTGGCGCCGGACTCCTGGGTCAGCTTGGCGTCGAAGCCGGGCTCGTGCGCGCTGCGCAACCCCACCGACGTCGCGCCGCCGTGCACCTTGTGCAGCAGGCCGCTGGAGTCCAGCGCGTCCAGGTCGCGGCGGATCGTCATGTCCGACACGCCGAACCGCTCGACCAGCTCGGCGACCGTGATGGCGCCCCGACTGTTGACCTCGGCAACGATCGTGGCCTGCCGTTGGGCGGCCAGCTGGCCACCCCGGCCGCGTGGCGGCTCGCCTCCGGTCTGATTCACGGGTCAAGACTAGACAAAGATCGTGATGCTGTCAGGGAAATGCCGTTGCCCGGGCGGGGAGGCCTTGTCACCCTGGAGCATGCGATTCCCCGAGGACGTGCCGCAGCTGGCCGATGACCTGGTCCGGCTCCGCGCGCACCGTGCCGATGACTTCGACGACCTGTACGCGCTCTGCCAGGATCCGGACATGCAGCGCTGGACCGTGATCCCGGTCCCGTACGAGCGCTCCGACGCCGAATTCTTCCTGACCGAGCTGGTGCCGAACGGGTGGCGCTCGGGGAACGAGCGAGCCTGGGCGATCGAGGTGGACGGGCGGTTCAGCGGCTCGGTCAGCATGCACGGCGGCGAGGGTGGCGTCGGTGAGATCGGGTTCTCGGTCGCGCCCTGGGTGCGCGGCCGCGGCGTGATGACCCGAGCCGCGCGGCTGGCGATCCGGCACGCGTTCGACGACCTCGGCTGGCAGCGGGTCATCTGGCGCGCCTACGTCGGTAACTGGGCCTCGCGGCGGGTCGCGTGGAAGCTCGGCTTCCGCGGCCTCGTCACCGTCCCCGGCGAAGGGCTGGCCCGCGGCGTCCGGTACGACGACTGGGTCGCGACCGTCGCCCGCGACGAGGAGCTCGAGCCGCAGAACAACTGGTGGGCCGTGCCCGAGCTGGACGGCGGCACGTTCCGGCTGCGGTCGCTCCGACCGAGTGACGCGCAGCGGGTGCAGGAGGCGTGCAGCGACGAACGGACGCAGTACTGGCTGGCCGACCTGGCTTCGCCGTACGAGCTGCACGACGCGGAGGCCTTCATCGACAGCCGTCAGGCGGCCGCAGCGGCGGGCGCCGGCGTCACCTTCGCGATCGCCGACTCGGTCACCGACGAGCTGCTCGGTTGCGTCAGCCTGTACGACATGAACCACCGGCTGAACGAGGGCCACGGCGAGATCGGGTACTGGATGCACCCAGCGGCCCGCGGCCGGAAGGTGATGACGAGCGCCGTCCGGCTGCTGATCGAACACGCCTTCACGCCGATCGACCAGGGCGGCCTCGGGCGGAACCGGCTGATCCTCCTCGCCGCCGTCGAGAACGGCGCGTCGGTGCACATCGCCGAGGCCAACGGGATGCGGCGGATCGGCATCGCCCGCGGCGAGGCGCCGACCCGGGACCGGCCGCGCGACGACTCGGTGATGTTCGATCTGCTGGCCGATGATCCGCGTCCGTGACCACATCGAGACGGCGAGTTGGTGTCAGGCGACACCGTTCCCCTCGCCGTCTCGGCATTCGGCTGGTTGAATCGACAGGTGAGAGATCGTGAGGAGCTCGTCCGCCGTTGGCAGGCCGGGTGGTCGGTTTCGAGGGGCTGGACCACCGTGGAGGACGACAACGACGGCATTCTGACCGTCCGCGCGGGTGAGGACAACCGCGCCATGGAGTACGTCGTCCTGGACGCCGACGACAAACCCGAACGCGTCGAACGGGCCGCCGAGCTGGCCCGGGCCGCCGGGAACGAGCGCGGCGCGGGCTGGATCACCCTGGCCACCGACGACAAGGAGGCCCGGATCGACCAGCTCGAGGATCTCGGCCTCGAGGTGCAGCCGGAGCAGGACTGGCTGATGACGATCCAGCTGTCCGAGCAGCCGGCCCTCAAACTGCACGAGCGGTACGCACTGCACACCGAGCTCGAGTCCGACCTGATCATCACCCGCGCCACCCTGCACGGCGGCGTCGTGTCGAGTGGCCGGATGGCGGTCGTCGGCGCGGACGCGGTCGCCGACCGGATCGAGACCGATCCGGCGCACCGCCGGCGCGGCCTCGGCAGTGCCGTGATGGCGTCGCTGGTCGAGACCGCCGCGGCCCAGGGCGCCAAACGCGGCATCCTGATCGCCTCGATCGACGGCCTTCGCCTGTATCGCAGCCTGGGCTGGAAAGTGATCGCGGACGTCGTATCCGCCCGGCCCTAAGTACACGACCTGAACTATCAGACGTGCGTTAAGCCACTCCGGTTAGTGGAGTCAGGTCGGCACGGGGTGGGCAAGGCTGCTCACCATGACGAACCATGAGGGGTCCCGACGCCGCGCCGTCGCCGGTCCCCTGCTTGCCGCCCTGTCCGCGCTGGTCCTGCTCACCGGGATCGGCTGGTTCGTCCTGCGCGACCTCGACGGCGGTCAGAAGGTGACCGGGCAGTCCGAGCCGTTGACCGCGCCGACCGTGACGGACGACGTCTCGATCACGCCGACGGCCACTCCGGAACGGAAAGCGACACCGACGGCGACTCCGCGGCGGACGACGGCCACTCCGACGCCGACCCGGACCGCGAGCAAGACGCCGTCCGCGACGCCGACCCGCTCGAAGACGACGGCGAGCCGTGAAGGCACCCGTTCGCCGAAGCCGACCCGGAGCACGCCGAAGCCGAGTCACACCGCGACGCCGAAACCGGACCCGAAGCCGAGCAGCGGCTCGGGCGCGCCGGAGGCGCAGGTGCTGTCACTCACGAACGCCGAGCGCGCGAAGAAGGGGTGCGGGCCGCTGCGGGCGAACAGCGCACTGACGAGGTCGGCCGAGGGCCACGCGGTCGACATGGTGGTCAAGCACTACTTCGCGCACGACAGCCAGGACGGGCGCTCGCCGTTCGACCGGATGAAGGCCGCGGGTTTCAAGGGCGGCGCGATGGCCGAGAACATCGCGGTCGGTTACACCAGCCCGGCGGCGGTCGTGAAAGGCTGGATGAACAGCCCCGGACACCGCGCGAACATCCTCAACTGCGACTACACAATGCTCGGTGTCGGTTACAGCTCCGGACAGGTCAAACCCGAATGGGGTAAGGGATCCTGGGTGCAGAACTTCGGCGGCTGAGGCGAACCTTCAGGAAGTGTTAAGTCGCGTCGCGAAACTGTAACGGTGACCGCCCGTGTCGGCTAAGGTCGCTGTTCGGTAACCAGGGGGGACCTGGCAAGCACCGCGGGGAACGACGTACTCGGAACGACGCACACGAAGAGGATTCGCCCACTCATGACGGATGCGCCTACCCCCCGGCGGCACCGCGGTACCCGACGCGCGACGAAGCGTAAGCGCGGTCTGGTCGGCCCGATCGCCAGTGCGCTCTCGGTCCTGGTCGCCATCGGCCCGGTCATCTATCTGATGTCGCGGGACAACTCGACGGTCAACGACGCGACCAAGGTCCTGAACGTCTCCGAGGACACCCGCGACAACTCCGGCGGCTCCCTGGTCGGCAACTCGAGCACCGGCCCGCTGAAGACCGTCACCCAGACCCTGGCCAACGGCAAGGTGACGACGGCCGTGATCGGCACCGGCGCCAACGGCGTGGAGACGACGTCCACGCCGTCCACCCCGGGCGGCACGCCGCCGAGCGGCTCCCCGACGAACGGCCTGACCACCCCGACCGCGCCGACCACCGGCGTGACGACGGTGACGGTCGACCCGAGCAACCCCAAGACGCCGGACGGGCGCCCGAGCGATCCGAAGCCCAGCCGGCCGACGCCGACCAAGACCCGGACGACGACGCAGCCCACCCAGCCGACGCAGGAGCCGACCAACGAGCCGGAGCCGCCGCCGTCCGGTGGCGGCGGGACGAACGCGCAGGAGCGCGAGGTCCTCGAGCTGACCAACGAGTACCGCGAGCAGGCCGGCTGCAGCCCGCTGCGGCTGAACAGCGCGCTCGTCGAGGCGGCCGGCCGGCATGCGTCGGACATGGTCCGCCGGCACTACCTCGACCACACCAACCCCGACGGACAGGACCCGGGCGACCGGATGCGCGCCGCCGGGTACAGCGGCTCCAGCTGGGGCGAGAACATCGCCGCCGGCTACCCGACCCCGCAGAAGGTGGTGGCCGCCTGGATGAAGAGCGAGGGCCACCGCAAGAACATCCTCAACTGCCGCTTCACGGTCATCGGTATCGGGTACGACGACGGTCGCGTGAAACCGGACTGGGGCCCCGGCAGCTGGGTCCAGGACTTCGGCCGCAACTGACGGTTGCGGCGTCATTGTGCCCAGCACACCGAGTGTGGCGCAGACGTTGTTCCGATGCCACAACGTCCGGTCGATTTCCGGCCGGTCACCGCGGGTAGATCCGTCCTTGTCATGGCGTTTGATGAGGCACGTCTTGGGGGCGAGACAGTGAAGGGAACAACGACATAATGTCGTCCGAGTCCGGCAGCAGCCGGCAGAAACCACGCCGGAAGGCGACCCGCGCCGCCCGCGGCACCCGGTTCAACGACCGTCCGTCCGAGGCGGAGGTCCCGGCGCCACCGCCCGAGCCGCCCCGCTACGCACCGCGCGACGGCTCCCCGTTCTGGGCCAACGCCCAACCACGCACCGACCCGCAGGCCTGGGCCGACACCCACCTCGACGCCCCACGCTCCGACACCACCCCCCAGTACGCCCCCCGCCCCGCCACCACCGGCGGCTGGGTCACCCAACCGACGACGGGCAACCTCACGCCCGCCGCCCCGACCCCGGTCCCCGGCATGCCCACCCCCACCACCCACCCCACCGACTGGTCCACCCCACCCACCGCCAAACCCTCCCGCCGCCGCTCCCGCACCACCACAGCCGCCGCCGAAGACCTAGCCGGCCTAGGCACCTGGGCCACCCCCACCCCACCCCAACAGCCGAACAGCAGCACGACCGCGGGTACGGCGGGGGTGCGGGGTGGCGGGGAGTACTTGGGGACGGCGGGGAGTAGTGCGTTGGCGCCTGAGGTTGGGCGGGTGATTGAGGACGAGGGGGTGCCGGCGGATGCTGGGGAGTTTGCTCGGTCGGCGGCTGCGGCTGCGCGGGCTAGTGCGCCGGTTGAGGTTCGGGCCGGGAGTACTGCGTTGGGCGGGCCTCGGACGTCGGGAGTTGGCGCGCGTAGTGGGGGCGGGTCTGGGAACGGCGGCGGGCGGGCCGGGGCTCGGGCTGCGAAGGGGCCGGGTGGGAAGAAGCGGGTCGGCGTAGCCGCGCTCGTGGTCCTGCTGGTCGGCGCGCCGATCACGTGGCTCTTGGTCCACCAGCCGAACAAGGACCAGGTCGACTCGTCGATCCCGATCGTCACCAGCACCGACGACCGCTACAGCACCCCGACCACCCGGCCCGTCAACGACCCCACCACCCCACCGGCCACCCCACCCAAGACTCCCCCGCCCACGCCGTCGGCCACGCCCACGGCGACCCCCACGGACGGCGTCACCCCCACCACCCCACCCACCGGCGGCCCCACCACGGCCCCCACCACAGGCGGCCCCAGCACCAACCCCACCGTCCCGCCGCCCCCCAACCCCACCGACCCAACCACGAACCCGACAACCCCACCCCCCACCACAACCACCCCCAAACCACCTCCTCCTCCGGAGGAGGACGGTGAGATGCTGCCGGACGAGCTCGAGCTCTTCAAACTGATCAACAGCGCCCGGCAGAGCCGGGGTTGCCGCCCGCTGGAACAGGACCCGGGGGTGACCGGTGGCGCGCGGAGTGACGCGACGCAGCGCAGCAAGTCGGCCGACGACCTGAACGACGGCAACTCGTCCATGGCTGCCGCAGGCGGCGACGGATGGTCGGCGCGGCAGGCTTACGACCAGATGATGTCGCGCAACCGGGGCACCGTCCTGAACTGCAACCTGCGCACGCTGGGCGTTGGGCAGCACGCGCGGCAGTACTGCCCGAACCCTGTGCTCGGTCTGTGCCTGACCGCGAAGCCCACCCGCGTCAGCTGGGTGGCCGACTTCTCGTAGTCCGCGCGTTCTTACCGCGTAGGTGCGACTATGGGAGGACTGCGGCGGCGGGAGGGTGCATGTTCGGTGGACGGGATGACGACCTGGATCCGGCGGGGCCGGCGCATTTCGGGATTCCGCCGGAGGCGCTGGGTGACGAGCGGCCTGATCGGCGGCCGGAGGAGGCCAAGCGGATGGGGCTGAGCCGGCACACCGAGGAGGGTGCGGTGCTGTCGTTCGCTTCGTCGCTGGATCGGGCGAAGCCGGGGCATCGGTTGATGGCGTGGATCCTGCTGGTCGCGTTCGCCGCGCCGGCCCTCTACACGCTGATGATCCTGCTCTGACACCGCGTTTCATTGAGCCCTTGACGAACACGGAGCGTCACCCCTAGGGTCGCAGCGCCGGGGGGAACCGGCAGCAGTACACACATCGGGCCGGGGGGAAATCGGCCCACTGCCGAAGGGGAATTCCTTGTTCACGCGACGCTTCAGCCTGCCCGTTGCCGGACTCGCCGCCGTGCTGCTCGCCTCGAGCACGCTGGTGCTACCGGCGGCCGCGGCGGCACCGCAGTTCCTGGTGGCCGGGATCCAGTACGACCCGGCCGGTACGGACACCCGGACCAACGCGCACATCAACCAGGAGTACATCAGCATCCGCAACAACACCACACGACCGCTCAGCCTCAAGGGCTACCGGATCCGGGACGCCGCCAGCCATGTCTACTTCTTCCCGCCGACCTTCGTCCTCAAGGCCCGCTCGACGGTGCTCGTGCACACCGGCAAGGGCCGCAACAGCGCGAACCACCTGTACTGGGGTTCGGGTAACTACATCTGGAACAACACCGGCGACACCGCGCGGCTGCAGAACTCGAAGAACACCGTGATCGACTTCTGCACCTACAACCAGGTCACGGGTCGCGTCGCCGTCAAGTGCTAGGCGACGCCGTGCGTTCGCCAGAACGACGTCAGATCGACTGAGCTGACGGCCTGCGCGGCGTCCCGGAAGGCAGCCGGGGTGACCACCCCATGCCAATGGGCCTTCGCGTAGGCCGCCAGCAGCCGATCCATCGCCGGCGTGCCGATCAGCCGCTCCAGCTCGTGCAACATGCAGGAACCGTAGGTGTAGACATAGGTTCCGTACGACGACGCATGGGCGCCCCAGTAGCCCATGTCCTTGGTGATGGCCACCGGCAGCGTCCCCGGCCAGCAGCCGGCCCGACGATTACCTTCGTGGACGTCGGTGGCGTACGTCGCGAACGCCTCGTCCAGCCACGGGTCGGCGTACTCGTTGTTGCCGACGATCCCGTACCACCACTGGTGTGCGACCTCATGCACCACCGGCGCACCCGGTGAGATCAGCAGCACGAACCCCGGGTACTCCATCCCGCTGAACGTCGACCATTGGTCGTTCAGCACCAGATCGAGCTCATGGTCCGGATACGCGCCGTACCGTCGGCCGAAGTCGTCAATGGCCGCGACAGCCTCGTTCCGAGCCTCTACCACCGCGCTACCGGTGACCGTCGGCGTCGCCCAGGTCCGCACCTTCACACCACCCGGCGAGGTCGCCTCGGTGCTGACGAACGGCCCGGCTGCCCAGGCGAAATCCCTGACCTGTCTGGCGTTCACGACCCCGTCGGCCAGTACGCCGGTCGCCGGCACGGCCAGGTTCCCGGTGTGCGTCAGCCGGACGGCGAAGTCGGCCGCGACCGTGTAGAAGCTCTCGCCGATCCCGACGTCCGACTCCAGATGCCAGCCGGCCGCATCGCGGACGGCGAGCACCGGCAGCGCGTTACCGAAGAAGCTGAACTCCCCCGACCGCCCGAACCGGTCCTCCCGATCCGGCGCGGTCATCGTCACGTCGAAGCTGATCGACGTCCGCTTCCCCGGCTGCAACGGCTCCTTGAGCGGGAACTTCCGCACCGTGCAGTCACGGGTCTCGGTCCCGCCGGTCACGACCACCGCACCGCACCCGCGCGCGTTCCCCCACAACCGCAGATAGATCTCCGGCAGCGGCTCGGACGCCGTGTTCGTGAAACTCACGGTCTCCCGGCCGGACCACGTCCGGCCGTCGGCCGATCCGGTCAGCTCGACCTCGTACGACGGCGTCCCGGGGGTCGCCGGTGTTGCCACCAGCAACGAGATGGGGGCTGCGAGCAACAACAAGAGCCGGTGCACAGCACCGGAAACTACCGCGTCGCGGGCGCCGGGTCAGTCCCGGCCGGGATCCATTCGTGTACCAAGATCTCATCACCGACGGTGATCAGCCCGCCGGTCAGCACCGCGGCCTTGACCCCGAAACTGACCCCGCCGCCGTACGCCGGCTCCCGTCGGTACGACGCCAGCGTGCGCGTCGGCTCCGGACCGGTCTTGCGCCCGGTCGCCTGGTCGACGGTGGGGACCGCACAGCGGATCGAGCGGGCGGCGTACCCGATCTCGACCTCGCCGGCCCGCATCCGCAGCACGCTGTCCTCGGTGTGCGGCTCGGGCCAGCCGGAGATGACCAGGTTGGGCCGGAAGCGGTTCATCGGGATCGCCTCGCCGCCGCGCTCGACGATCCGGGCATTCAGCCCGTCCAGCGAGGAGAGCGAGGTGATCAGCAGCGCATGAGCGTCGCCGAAACCGACGCGGCCGCGGTGCACACCCCAGCCGGGCCGATCGTGCTCCGGGGTGATCCGGACCAGCGCCACCGGCCGTCCGAGCTGCTCCGAGAGCCACTCATCAGCCGCCGCGTCCTGGGCAACGCCCTGGCCGAACCACGACCCGAACAGGCTGACGTCGCGCCGCTTGCCGTCGTACTGGATGTCGATCGCAAGCTCATCGGCACCCGGCGCGGACAGCTGGATGACGTCGTCCGCAATGTCGGCCCGGAGCGCCGCCATCGCAGGCACGCCCCGCTGGCTGACGAAGGCGCCCTCAGGGTCGACCAGCATGAACTCGCGGTCGCCCACGACACCGGCCGGGCCGAGCTGGGCCTGGTCGACGGGCACGCCGGTCAGCCCTTTCACCGGGTAACGGACGACAGCGGCGACGCGTGCGACGGACATGACGCCATCCTAAGCGCACACCTCACTTGAGCTGTTCGATCATGTTGACTTATGTTTGATCGCGAGGAGGTCATCCATGGAGCTGGAAGCATTCGCCGTCGCCCTGCGGCGGGTCCGGCAGGAAGCAGGCCTGACCTATCGCGAGCTGGCCGATCAAGCCCACTACTCGCATGCGCATCTGGTCCGCGCGGCCGGCGGCAAGCAGCTGCCGAGCTGGCCGGTCACCGTCGGCTTCCTGACCGGCTGCGGCGTACCGGCCGAGGTGCTGCCGGTCTGGCGGCGGCACTGGGAGGCGGCCGCACGCGACCCGCAGGACGTCGGTGCGCTACTCCGAACCGCCAGCACCCCACAGGACCTCGGTGCGGCGCTGACCGCGCTCACCCGGCCCAGGTCCCTGCGCTCGCTGGAGCGGCTCACCGGCGTCCCGCGGGCCACCCTGCAGAGCTGGCTGCGGGGTGGCCGCGTACCGCGCCCGGATCGGCTGGATCAGTTCATCCAGGCGCTCGGTGCGACTCGCACCGAGCGCCTGGCATTCAGTGACTGCGTCGACCGCCTCGCCGGCTGACCACGATCAGCAGCACACCGGCCGCCAACAGCGCGAACGCCGCGATCACCCCGGCGAGCCCGACCGGCGCGCCCGTCTCGGGCAGCTCACCGTCCGGCTTCCCCGGCTTCGGTTTGACGTCGACAGTGACCGAGCTGCTGTTGTCGCTCGGATCGGGATCAGGTGTGCTCGACGTCGCGGTCGCCCGGTTGGTCACCGATTTCGCGCCGTACGCCGGGTCCACCGTCACCTCGATCGTCCCGACCGCGGTCTCACCAGGGTCGAGCCGCCCGACCGAGCAGGTCACCCGCTGCCCATCGACCGTGCAGCCGTCCGCCTTCCGCAGCCGCAACCCGGCCGCGAGGACGTCGGTCACCGTCACATCGAGCGCGGCCGACGGACCCGCGTTGTAGACCTCGATCCGGTAGGTCAGCCCCGACCCGGCCACGACCGAGCCGGTCGCCGCGGTCTTCCGGATCGCCAGGTTCGCGCCCCGGCCGATCTTCCCGGTCACCTTGGCCTCGTTGTTCCCGATCACCGGATCCGGCGTCGCCGATCCGACTCGCGCCACGTTCGCCAGCAGTCCGTTGAAGCCCGGGACGACGGTCGCGACGATCGTGACCACCAGCGAGTCGCCGTCCGCGAGCGACTTGACCGAGCACAGCACCGTGCCCGCCTCCGGAGCGTCCGGAGATCCTGGAGTCGGCGGCGGCTGGACGACACACCCCCGCGCGACGACGTTCGTCAGGCCGCGGGGCAGCTCATCGACGACGACCACCTGGCGAGCGTCGGACGGACCGTTGTTCTTGATCGTCAGCGTGTAGGTGACCTTGCCGCCCGCGATCGGGTTCGCCGGCGTCATGGCTTTGGTGATGGCCAGGTCGGCCAGCGCGGCCACCGGCGAGACGATCTTGCCGGTGTTGTTGTCCTTGTCCGGATCAGGTGTCGGCGAGGTCGCCGTCGCGGTGTTCGTCAGCGTCGGGCCGTCGTAACCGGCTGCCAGCCGAACCCGCAGTGACAAGATCCGTTGCCCGATCGGCACGTCACCCACAGCACACCGGACGACCGAACCGTCAGCCTGGCACGGCGCTTGCGCCGAGACGAGAGTCAGCCCGGCCGGCAGGGTGTCGGTCACGACGACCGAGCGCGCCAGCGAAGGACCGGCATTGATCAGCCGGAGGGTGTAGTCGAAGGTGCTGCCAGGCGTCACCGTGGCCGGCTCGGACTGTTTGACGACCTGCAGGTCCGCGCTGGTCCCGACCGGGATCGTGACGGTCGAGTTGTTGTTCCGCCCGTCCGGATCCGGCACCGGCGACTTCACGCCGGCGGTGTTCGTCAGCGACGTGCCCGCGTACGCCGGGTCGAGCGCCGCCGTGATCACCAACTGCGTCGAAGCACCGGCCTTGATCGTGCCCAGACCGCAGCTGAGGTTCGGGCAGTCCGGCTGGACGTCGACCAACGTCAGCCCGGCCGGCAGCGTGTCGGTGAAGGTGACCGCGGTCGCGTCGGACGGGCCGTGGTTGACGACGGTGATCCGGTAGGTGACGCCGCCACCCGCGGTCGCCGCCTTCTCGTCACTGGTCTTGATCACCTCGAGGTCGGCAGCCTGCTCGACCTCGGTCGTGATCGTGCTGGTGTTGTCCGGCTCGTTCGGATCCGGCGTCGGGCTGGTGACGGTCGCCGCGTTGGTGAGCGCCGCCGTCTGCCCGGCGTCGATCCGCACCCGGATCTGGATGACCGCGTCACTCCCCGGCCCCATCGATCCGAGGTCGCAGCTGACCGCCGTCGTACAAGTGCCCTCGGCACTGGTTGCCGACAGCACCGAAAGCCCACTCGGCAACTGATCCGTCACCGTCACGGCGGTCGCTGTCGACGGGCCGTTGTTGTGCACGGTCAACGTGTACAGGCCTTCGCCACCGGCAACCAGCGGCGACGGCTTGACGGCCTTCGTGATCGACAGGTCGGCCGAGGCCTCGACAGTGGTGTCGGTCGTGCTGCGGTTGTTGCTGTCGTCCGGGTCAGGCGTCTGCGAGGTCACGGTCGCCGCATTCGTCAGCTTCCCGGTGACCGCGGGATCGACGCGGACGACGACCGTGATCGCCAGCTCGGCGCCGGGCTTCAGCCGCCCGGCCGGGCAGATCACGACCGGCTCGGCCGTCGACGGGTCCTGCAGGCAGTCACCGGCGGTGCTCGATCCCCGGACGTACGCCGTCCCGGCCGGCAGCGTGTCGGTCACCACCGCACCGACCGCGTCGGACGGCCCGGCGTTGCGAACCGTCAGCGTGTAGGTCAATTCGTTGCCAGCGACAACGGTCTTCGGCGCGCTCTTGGCGATCGAGAGATCCGCGCCCGCGACAACCTCGGTCGTCGTGGTCGACGTGTTGTCGGATTCGGTCGGGTCCTCCGGCGTCCGCGAGCCCGCGGTCGCGGTGTTGAGCAGGTCGCCCGGAGCCGTCGCCGGGGCGACCCTCGCGGTGATCGTGACCATGAACTCGCCCCCGGCCGCGAGCGTATCCACCGCACACCGGACGCGATTGCCATCGACTGTGCAGGTCGCGCCGCCGGTCGCCGCCGCGTTCACCTCGTTCAGCGCCGCCGGTACGTCGTCCGCGACCGAGACGCCTTGCGCATCGGACGGCCCAACGTTCCGCACCGTCAGCAGGTAGGTGAGCTGCTCGCCCGCAACCACCGGGTCGGGCCTCGCCTCCTTGGTCAGCGTGATGTTCGCCTGAGCACCGGTCAGCAGCGTGTACGTCGCCGTGTTGTTCTCAGCCACCGGATCGGGCGTCGGCGACGACACCTTGGCCGTGTTGTCGAGCTTGTTCGGCGGCGTCCCGGACGGGACGTTCGCAACCACCGTGACTGTGACGACGTCCCCCGGCGCCACAGTCCCCACCGCACAGCTCACGGTGCCGTCAGCCTGCGTGCAACTCCCGTTCGACGTCGCGGCCGAGACGTAGACCAGCGGCGCCGGGACAGGATCGGTCACCGTCACCGAGCGCGCGGCTGACGGTCCGTTGTTGGTGATCGTCAGCGTGTAGGTGACCGGCCGCCCGGCCTGCACCGGAACGGGCTGCGCGGTCTTGGCGATGACCAGATCCGCGCTCGGGCTCAGCTCGTCGGTCGTCCGGCCGGTGTTGTTCCCGGTCTCCGGATCCGGCGTCGGGCTGGTCGCCGTGGCCGAGTTGACCAGCGAGCCGGTCGCCGTCGCGGAGACCGTCGCCAGCACCGTGATCGTCGCCGACGAACCGGCCCCGAGATCACCCAGCTCACACCGGACCTGCCCGGACGAAACCGTGCACGACCCGGCCGTCGTGTTCGCCGTCGCGTCGAGCAACGCGGCGGGCAGGTCATCGGCCACCTCGACCGCACGCGCGTCCGACGGCCCGTCGTTCCGCACCGAGATCTGGTAGGTCACCGGCTGCCCAGGCACCACGGGCGACGTCGTCGTCTGCTTCCCGACCACCAGGTCGGCCTTAGGCGCAGCCGGCGTCACCGTCGCCGTACCGGTGTTGTTGGACGGATCCGGATCGGGCGTCGCACTCGACACCGCTGCCGTGTTCGTCAGCGGCCCACCCGTGTACGCCGAATCCAGCGCAGCCGTCACCTGGACGACGAGCGTCGCCTTACCGGCCAGCCGATCCACCACGCAGCTGACGTCCTGCCCAGCCGCCGAGCAGACGGCCGGGGCCGCCACCTGGACGTCGACGATCGTCAACCCGGCCGGCAGCGAATCAGCGATCCGCACCTGCTCCGCATCCGATGGCCCGTTGTTCCGGATCGTCAGCGTGTACTTGACCTTCTCCCCCGGCGCCGGTCCGGTCGGCGCGACCACCTTCTCCAGCGCCAGATCAGCCGATCGCGTCACCGGCGTCGTGACGGTCGCGCTGTTGTTCCCCGGGTCCGGGTCGGACGTCGTACTGGTCACGGTCGCCACATTCGTCAGCCCGGTCGTGGCCGGCACCCGGACCACGACCGTGATCGTCGCCTCCGCCCCCGACGCGAGCTCACCGATCGCACAGTCGACCTTGCCGGGACTCGGCGTACAGGTCCCTTGCGTGGACGTCGCCGAGACCAGCGTGACGCCGTCGGGCAACGTGTCGGTCACCGCGACGTTCTGGGCCGCGCTCGGACCGTTGTTGTGGGCAACCAGTGTGTAGGTCAGGTCGGCGCCGGCCGGCACCGGATCCGGCGTACCGGTCTTGGTCAGCACCAGATCGGCGGACTCCGCGACCGGCGTCCGGACCTCTTCGGCGCGATACGTGTACGGCTTCTTCAGCGTCGCGGCCGTGTAGTCCAGGAAGCCGGTGTTCACCACGGTCGTCCCGGCCGATGCCGCGTCGAGCGTGACGCGGAAGCGGACGGTCGTCGTGTCGTTCGTCCGCAGCCGGCCGCCCTTGTTCGCGTTCGCGCCGGTCCCGACCCGGAAGCGCACACTGCGCGCGGCCGCGTCGTACTCGGCCTGGTCGTCACCGACCTGATCGGTCTTGCCGGCCGTCCCGATCGCCAGCGATCCCGGTACGTACGTCGTGTTCGGCGGCAGCTCGTCGCGGACGACCGAGTCGAGCGCGTCGTCCTCGCCGGTGTTGCCGTAGCTCAGCGTGTACTCGAGGGTGTCGCCGACCTTGGCCGGATCGTTCCCGGCCAGGTTCCGGACGGTCTTGGTGCCCTTGATCGTCGGCGCGTAGAGGTCGATCTGCGTGGTCAGCGCCGCCGGGTAGTAGAGATCCCCGAGGCTGGCGAAGGTGAGCTCGGCCGTTGTCGCGTTGTTCGGGAGGATGCCGGACGCGTCGACCACCTTGGCATCCAGCCCGAGATTGTTCAGACTGGCCGGCGTCCGGTCGGCCAGGTTCGCGCCGCCATCGGTGACGCGGCTGCCGAAGAAGTTGACCGTCGGGCTCTCGGCGTCCGCGAGCCGGGTGCCGTTGACGGCGAAGTAGTCGCCGGGGATCCCCGCGTCGCCCTCGTAGGTCACGCTGCCGAAACGCGCGTTGACCGGGCCGCGCGGCGGGGCCAGAAAACCCGAGATCTTCGTCTTGACCACGTCGCCGGACCGCACCCAGGAGTACCCGTTGAAGACGGACAGGTCGCGCAGCGGCTCGTCCGCGTCCTCGTAGGCGATCACCAGACTCCACCCGGCGTACCGGTCGGCGCCGGTTCCGGCGGCGGCGTCGGCGGCCCAGTACGCGCCGTTCCCCGCTTCCCGCACGATCGACGTCACGTCGAGATAGGAGGAGTAGTCCGACGTCGGGGCGGTCAGGTAGTCGGTCCGGCCGGCGGTCAGCGTCCAGTAACCCGACTGGTTCGGCGCCTTGAGCTTGATCGTCTTGCCGTCCCCGTTGCTCGCCGTGCCACCGGTGCCCGCAGCTCGGGTCGCACCCCAGAAGAGACCGGCGTAGAGCAGCGTCGCGCCGGCCGGCAAGCTCACCGTCGCCGAGGACGAGGACTTCGTGCCGGTATCGGCGTCCGTGTCGAGCAGCCGCATGGGCCAGTCGTTGTTGGAGGCTTTCGCGGCGCCCCCGGCCAGCGCCGAGCGGCAGGCGGCGAGCCCGGTGTCGCAGGTCTCCAGCGTGTTACCGGTGATCCGGATCGCGCCGTTCGTCTGGCTGCCGAAAACTTTGCCAAAAGTCCGGATCGTCTCGGCCCGAGCCGTTGCCATCGGCGTCAATCCGGCGCCGGCGATCAACAGCAGGGCAAGAAAAAGGCGCAACCGAGCAGCCATCGAACAGTCCCCGTTCAGTCATAGATGGCGGCGGAAGCCGCCATCTATGTACCACATTTGTTGGCTGCTCAGTTATATGAAGCGCCGAGGATCAGCCGCGAAACGTCCCTGGCGGGGCGGCCGGCGGGGTGAATCCGTCGCCGTCGGTGAGTACGGCGGCCTTGCCGGCGAGCTCGCTGAGCGCGACGACGTCGTACGGCGGCTGGGCCCGGCGGCCGGTGTCGACCAGCCCCGGGACGGGCTGCCGGGAGGCGACCAGGATGACGTTGCCGAAGCCCTTGCCGCGGAGCACCTTCCGCTCGGCCAGGACGACGCCCTCCCCGAGCGCGGCCCGCACGGTGGCCGCCGTCCGCCGGATGAACAGCAGACCGGCCGTGCCGTCGATCAGATTGGCGACCAGGACGCCGGTCGGCCGCAGGACCCGGGCGCACTCGGCGAAGAACTCGCTCGTCACCAGGCTCGCCGGGACGGCCTCCCGCTCGAAGGCGTCCAGGATCACGACGTCCATCGAGTCCTCGTAGAGCTCGGTGACGCCGGCCCGGCCGGTCACCCCGCGGACCTTGATCCCGGAGCGCTTCGGCAGCGGCAGCGCCTCCCGGACGAACTCGGTCAGGTCCTCGTCGGGCTCAAGGACGACCTGCCGCGAACGCGGCCGGGTCCCGGCGACGTATCGCGGCAGGCTGAGCGCGGCGCCGCCGACGTGCGCGACCGCGATCGGCTGCTTGCGCGGCACGATCACGTCCAGCACGTCGGCGATCCGCCGCATGTACTCGAACGAGAGGTGGGTGGGGTCCGCGAGGTCGACCTGCGACTGCAGTGAGCCGTCGACGCGCAGCACGTACGTGCCGTCGGCCTCCGCCTCGACTGTCGCCGTCCCCGAGCCGACCCTGCGTTCCACCCGCCTATCTTCGCAGGAACTACTTGCTTTCCTTCTCCTGCGCCACCGCGACATCGGGGTTGTCGCTGAACAGGCCGTCGATCCCGGTCGCCCGGTAGGCCGCGATCTCGCCGAACAGGTTGCCCGACTCGAACGGCACGGCCGAGCTGTCGAAGTTCGCCGGGAGGAAGTTGTTCTCGACCCGGAACGTGTACGGGTGCACGACCAGGCCGGCCCGGTGCGCGTCGGCGACCAGCGTGGTCGGCTTACCGAGCTTGCCGTCGGCGGTGAACGGGATGACCTGCTCCTTGTACGGGCCGAGGCCGGACGCGTAGCGCGCCACCTCACGCAGCCCCTTGGCGCTGGTGATGTCGGCGTACGTGCGCTTGTCACCCGCGACGGTGAAGTCGTACGGCTGGCCCTCGGCGTCGGTCAGCTGGACCAGCGGCACCCGGAGCTGCTTGTGCAGGGCCTTCAGGTTCGCCACCTCGAACGACTGCACGAACACCTTGGCGTCCGGCCGGTTCAGGCCGTTGCGGTTCAGGGTCTTGACCAGCGCGGGCTCGAGCGCGAGCCCCTGCTGCTGGAAGTACGTCGGGTGCTTGGTCTCGGGATAGATGCCGACCGGGCGGCCGAGCTCCTTCGAGAGCCGCTTGCTGAGGTCGATGACCTCCTGCAGGGTCGGGATCTGGTAGCGGCCGTTGAACACGGTGTTGTGCTGCCGGATCGCCGGAATGCGCTCGACCGCGCGCAGGGTCTTCAGCTCCTTGAGCGTGAAGTCCTCGGTGAACCAGCCGGTCGTCGGGACGCCGTCGAGCTGCTTGGTCTTCTTCCGCTTGGCGAACTCCGGGTGGCTCGCGACATCCGTCGTGCCGCCGATCTCCGGCTCGTGCCGGGCGACCAGGACGCCGTCCTTGGTCGTCACCAGGTCGGGCTCGATGTAGTCGGCGCCCATCCGGGCGGCCAGCTCGTACGACGCCAGCGTGTGCTCGGGCCGGTACCCGGACGCGCCCCGGTGCCCGACGATGACGAAGTCGTCGCGCTGGTGCGACGCCCCGCTCACCTGGGCCTGGCTCTGGGGCTGGTTCTGGGTGAGCACCTGGGGAACCAGGGCCGTCGCGGTGACCGCGAGCGCGGACACCACCACCGGGACCAAACGCTTCATGGAGTTACTCCTTACAAGTCAGGGACTGGGAGAACCTTCGGCGACCTCTGCAGACCCGCGACGTACGGCGGATGACCGAACGGTGAACGATGAGACCGGGTGTGAGCAAGTCGGGGGCGACCCAGGGTTGGGCCGCGCGGTGGATGTTGCTAGCGTCCGAAGCACCAAGAATGCACAGATAGGAGCTGTCGTGAGCAATACACCGGTGAAGGTGGCCGTAACCGGCGCCGCTGGTCAGATCGGCTACAGCCTGTTGTTCCGGATCGCGAGCGGCGCGCTGCTCGGCCCGGACACCCCGGTGGAGCTGCGGCTGCTGGAGATCACCCCGGCGCTGAAGTCGCTCGAGGGCGTGGTCATGGAGCTCCAGGACTCGGCCTTCCCGACGCTGGCCGGGATCGAGATCGGCGACGACCCGAACGTCATCTTCAACGGCGCCAACGTCGCGCTGCTGGTCGGCGCCCGGCCGCGGACCAAGGGGATGGAGCGCGGCGACCTGCTCGAGGCCAACGGCGCGATCTTCACCGTCCAGGGCAAGGCGCTGAACGACCACGCCGCCGACGACATCCGGATCACCGTCACCGGTAACCCGGCCAACACCAACGCGCTGATCGCCAAGAGCAACGCGCCGGACATCCCGGCCGAGCGTTTCTCCGCGCTGACCCGGCTGGACCACAACCGCGCGCTCGCCCAGCTGGCGAACAAGACCGGCGTCCACGTCACCGACCTGAAGAAGCTGACGATCTGGGGCAACCACTCCGCGACCCAGTACCCGGACATCTTCCACGCCGAGGTCGCCGGGAAGAACGCCGCCGAGGTCGTCAACGACCAGGACTGGCTGGAGAACGACTTCATCCCGACCGTGCAGAAGCGCGGCGCCGCGATCATCGAGGCCCGGGGCGCTTCCTCGGCCGCCTCCGCCGCGGCCGCCACCATCGACCACACCCGGGACTGGCTGCGCGGCTCGGCCGACGGCGACTGGCTGTCGATGGCCGTCGTCTCCGACGGCTCGTACGGCGTCCCCGAGGGCCTGATCTCCTCGTTCCCCGTCACCACCAAGGACGGCAACTGGGAGATCGTCCAGGGCCTCGAGGTCAACGACTTCTCCCGCGCCCGGATCGACGCCTCCACCGCCGAGCTCGGCGAAGAGCGCGAAGCCGTCACGGCCCTCAAGCTGCTCGGCTGATTCTGTGCACGCGAAGGCCCCCGCGGATCGTCTCCGCGGGGGCCTTCGGCATTACTTGAGCAGGTACGCCGCGATCACGGTCTGATCGGTCGTGTTCCCCGCCTTGTCGACGACCTGGGCCTTGAGCGAGACGCTGGGCCCGGCCGGTGTCGCGAAGATCGCCCGGTAGCCCTTCGCCGTCCGCTTGACCTTCGCCTCCGTCCACTGCGTCCCGTCACCCGACACCTGGACCTTCAGCGACTTGACCGCCGTTGTGCCGTCGACCACCACCGGCAGCTCGGTCACCGCCGTCCGCGCCACCTTGTTGTGCAGATCCACAACCGGCTGGAACCGCACCGTACTGATCGGCAGGTCGGTCCGGGTCGTGGTCGCCGCCGACTTGAAGGTCGCCGTCAGATCAACCTTGGTCGCGAACGGCAACGTCGACTGGGTTCCGGTCGCGACGATCTTGTACGTCGCTTCCTCAGCCGGCAACCCGGGCAGATGAATCTGGCCGAAGCTGTCGACCGTCCCGATCTGTACACCGTCGCGGTAGACCGTCGTGCGTCCTTGCCCGTCGGCGATACCGCCGGACCGGCCGTCCGCATCGCCGAACTCACCAAGCGCGATCAGGGCGCTGTCACCGGTCCGCTTGGCCCAGAACACCCGCGGGCCGAACGCAGCCACGTTCCACCGGTCCGTATAGGTACGTCCGGCCCGGTAACGCACCGTCTCCATCGCCTGGAAGTTCCACACGGGGTTGCCCTCCTCGGTGTCTTCCTCGGCCGCGCCGAGCCAGCCGCCTGGCAAGGCGTCGTAGTAGTACCGGACCGTTCGCGGAGTGTCGAACGGGAGCGCCCAGCTCAGAATCGCCCCCTCGCCGCCGGGCACCCCGGGCCAGGTGAGGCGATGCGCGCGGTTGCCGGTCGTCGAGTGCAGCGTCGAGTCGACGACGGCGAGTTCCGAGCGCCGGACGACGCGCTGGTAGCCGGTGACGAACTCGCCGGGCTGCACCTGCGCCAGCATGTAGACGTACGGCGAGTTGACGAACCGGCCCTCGGCGTCCGGTACCGCCCACTGCGAGGTCACGTTGCCGACGAACTGGTCGGCGGGCAGCTTCGGGCCGGTGCTGTAGGTGAGCAGTCCCTCGTAGGCGCCGATCGTCGTGAAGTAGCCGCGCCCGCCGGGTTTCTTCGGCGCGCGGTAGAACCCGGCCTGAAGGTCGATCTGCCGCGCGGCACTGTCGGGCACGGTCGTCGTGACCGGCTTGGCCTTGCGCGCGTCGAGCACCACGGTCCGGTCCGCAGTCAGCTGGACCTGCGGAGCCAGCAGCATGACGGAGTCCCAGTGCTCAGCAGTCCGTTCGAATTCCTGGAACTGCTCCACCAGGTACTCGCCCTTGGGCAGCCGGACCTTGCGCGCGCCGGTCGGGATGTCGATCCAGCGTGCCTCGCCCTTGTCGACGTCGAACAAATGAACGGGGTAGTCGGACGTCGGCTTGCCGTCCGGGGCAATCGTCTGCAGGTCGAGTGTGTACGACTCGGCCTCTTTGTCGACGCCGAGCGCCGTGCCGACGGTCTGGCCGCCGCCGGTCGCCGTGATCCGGCCGGCATACGCGCCGTCCGGGCCAGTGTGCTTGGTGTTCGAGGTGACCTGCACGGACGCCGTTCCGTTCGCGGGCACGGTCAGCGTTTCGGCGCTGAGCTGCAGCGCGCCGGTCGGGGCGGCCTTGCCGTCGGGCCCCGTGAGCTTGCTGTCCAGTTTCAGAGTGACGGGCTGGTCGCTGCTGTTGCGATAGGTGAGGGTCTTGGTGACCGGCTCGTCATCGGTGTGCGGGTAAGCCACCAGACCGAACGACAGGCCGCCCTCGACGGCCCGCACCGTCTGCTTGATGCCCTGGGCAACATCGATCCGCCCGGCGCCCTGCTGGAACCCGGTCTGCCCGGCGATCTCCTTCGCCGACCCCAGCAGCGCGCTCTTCAGCTCGCCCGCCTTCCACGTCGGGTGCTGCTGAGCGAGCAGAGCCACCGCGCCTACGGTGTGCGGCGTCGCCATCGACGTACCAGACGCGGTGGTGTAGTGGTCACCGACCGGATCGCCCATGACGCCGTCCTTCGCCTTCGCGGCGACGATGTTGACGCCCGGCGCGGTCACGTCCGGCTTGAGGGCTGAGTCGCCGGTCCGCGGACCGACACTGGAGAAGTCCGCCAGGCGGTCCTGCTTGTCGACCGCACCGACGGTCAGCGCCGCGTCCGCGCTGCCCGGGGAGTCGACCGTCCCGGCCCGCGGCCCACTGTTACCGGCCGCAACCACGAACAGCGTCCCGGTCTGCGCGGTCAGCCGGTTGATCGCCTCCTCGAGCGGATCGAGCTCGGGGAAGTCGGGACCACCAAGGCTGATGTTGACGACGTTCGCCTTGATCTCGTTGGCCGCCCAGTCCATCGCGGCGAGGATCGCGGAGTCCGGACAGCCACCGGCCTTTTCGCAGACCTTGCCGTCGTACAGCTGCGCCTCCGGCGCGACGCCCTTGTACTTACCGTCCGATGCCGCGCCGGTGCCGGCGATCGTCGATGCGACATGGGTGCCGTGGCCGTGCAGGTCGCCGTCCGCTTCCGCGGTGAAGTTCTTGCCACCGGCAACTTGGGTGGCCAGATCAGGGTGGCTCTTGTCGATCCCGCTGTCCAGCACCGCGACCTTGACGCCCTTGCCGGTGAAACCCGCTTGCCAGGCGGCGGGGGCACCGATCTGCGGCACGGACTCGTCCAGGCTGACCTTGCGTTTGCCGTCCAGCCAGATCTTCCCGGCAGCGGTCAGCAACGCCGGTTTCGCCTGCTTCTTGTCCACCTTCAACGCGGCGCCGTTGATCGCCGGCAGCTGCCGGGTCACCTTCGCACCGGCCGGCACCGACCGCTTGCCCTTGCCCTGGTACGTCGCCAGGATCGGGATCTCGTTCGTCGACGCGTCGTCGTACCCGGCTTCGATCAGCCCGGTGACGTCGAACAGCCGCTCGTCCACCCGCCCGGCGCCGATCGCCTTCAGGGCGTCCGCCGGGACGACGTACGTGTGCCCTTGCACGCTGTAGGTCTGGAAGCCGACCCGCTCCCGGCCGGGCCCGCGCTCGATCGACGGCTGCTTGCCATGCAGGACGACGCGGTCACCCGTGATCAGAGTGACGCTCACCCCCTTGCCGCCAGGCTTGCCGGCGACCGGCTCGGCCGCGGCCGGCCCACTCACTGTGCTCAACGCCAGACCCGCGACCGCCACGGCGGCGATCGCGGGTCTGCTTCTCCTACTCGGAGCCATGTCAGGCCCTCCCCAGGTCTCGGTTACCGCCGAAGACGGTTCGACCGAGACGAGGGGTTGCAGGGGTCAGCGAATTCGATAGGCGTCGAAAACCGCTTGTTCGGTGGAGTTTCCGTCCCGGTCGACCACCTGCGCCTTGAGCGCGACACTCGATCCGGCCGGCGTCGCGAACACGGCCCGATACCCGGCCGCCGTCCGCTTCACCGTCGCCTCGGTCCACGTCGTGCCATCACCCGACACCTGGACCTTCAACGACTTCACGGCTTTCGCTCCGTCGACCAGCACCGGCAGCTCGGTCACCTTCGTCCGATCCACCTTGTTGTCGAGCCCGACCGCCGGCTGGAAACGGACCGTGCTGATCGGCAGCTTGGTGTCCTGCGCACTGGAGGTGAACGTCGCCGTCAACTCGATCTTCGTCGCGAAGTCCGCCAGCGACTGGGTGCCCGTGGTCACGAACTTGTACGTCGCCTTCGCGGCCGGCAGTCCGGCTGCCTGCACACTGCCGAAGCTCGTCGAGCGGGCTACTTCCTCGCCATCGCGGAAGAGCGTGCTGACCGCCTGGTCGGACCGGAGCGTCCCGCGCCGGCCGTCTGCGTCACCGCGATTCCCGATCGCCAGCTCCAGTTCGTCCGCGGTCCGGGCGGCCACGTAGACGCTCGGCCCGAAGGCTGCGGCGTTCCAGCGCTCGTGGTACGTCCGGCCGGGCTGATACTTCTTCGGCTCGCTCGTGGTGTAACCGACGATGTCGTGATCCTCGTCGAGATCGATCAATTGACTGAACCATTGCGGCGCACCGCGGTCGACGTACTGCCGGATCGTGTGCGGCGCGCCGACGGGGAACACCTGCACCCAGACGCCGGACACCTCGGGCAACACCGGTGCGTTCGAGCGCCCCAACTCCCGGTTCGAGGTCACATGGATCGGGGAGTCGATGATCGCGAAATCCTGCGGCTTGGGGACCCGGCTGTACCCGGTAACGAACTCCCCTGGCTGGTACTCCGCCAGCGCGTACACGTACGGTGTGTTCCGGTACATACCGTCAGCACCCGCAACACCCCACTGCGATGTCACATGACCACTCAGCTGCTCCGGCGGCAACTTCGGGCCGAGGCTGAGCGTGTACACCGTCCCGGGCCAGAAGTCGTTCAGGCTGCGGGCCAGCCCCCACCCGTCGGGGTCGCTCGAGCTCCGGTCGTACCCGACCACGGACTGGGCCTGCGTCGCGCCGGCTCGCGGTGCGGAGGTGGTGACCGGTTTCGCCTTACGCGCATCGAGGACGACGGTCCGGTCGGCGTCGAGTTTCACCTGGGGCGCGACGAGTCCGAAGAAGATCCAGTCCTCCGGACCGCGCTCGAACTCCTGGAGCTGGTCGACCAGATACTCACCCTTGGGCAGCGTGAGCTTGACCGTGCCGTTCGTTTCGGCGTACGAGGTCTCGCCGGTGGCGACGTCCATCAGCAGCACCGGATAGTCGGACGGCTTACCATCGCGAGCGATCGTCTGGACCGTCAGCTGGTAGGACTCGGCGGCCTTGTCGACGCCGGTTGCGACGGTGACTGTCTGGCCGCCGCCGGTTGCGGTGATGCGGCCGGAGTAGAGGCCGTCCGGGCCGGTGTGCTTGGTGTCGGAGGTCGCCTGGACGGCCGCCGTACCGCCCGCGGGGATCGTGACGGACGTCGCGCTGAGCTGGAAGGCGCCGGCGGGGGCGGACTTGCCGTCGGGGCCGGTGAACGATGCCTCGAGGTCGAGGGTGACCGGCTGGTCGCCGAGGTTGCGATAGGTGACCGGCTTGGTGACCGGTTCGTCGTCGGTGTGCGGGTAGGTCGCCTGGCCGAAGGAGATGCTGCCCGGCTCGGCGATCACGGTCTGTTTGATGGCACCGGCCAGGTCGACACGCCCGGCGCCCTGCTGGAAGGCGGTCTGGTCGGCGGCCGGCTTGGCCGAGCTCATCAGCGCGCCCTTCAGCTCGGTGGCCTTCCAGGCCGGATGCTGTTGGGCGAGCAGGGCGGCCGCACCCGCGGTATGCGGTGCGGCCATCGACGTACCGGAGAGGTTCAGATAGTGGTCGCCGACCGGCCGGCCGATCGTCGCGTTCTTGGCCTTGGCCGCGACGATGGAGACGCCGGGTGCGGAGATGTCGGGTTTGACCGCGTGGTCGCCGACTCGCGGTCCCTGGCTGGAGAAGTCGGCCAGCCCGTCCTGTTTGTCGACGGCGCCGACCGTCAGCGCGGCGTCCGCGCTCCCCGGTGAGCCGACCGTCCCGGCCCTCGGCCCTTCGTTGCCGGCCGAGATCACGAACAACGTGCCGGTCTGCGCGCTCAACCGGTTGACGGCCTCTTCCAGCGGGTCGATCCCCGGTCCGTCCGGACCGCCCAGGCTGATGTTGACAACCGTGGCCTGGACGTCGTTCGCGGCCCATTCCATCCCGGCCAGGATCGCCGACTCCGGGCAATCGCGGGTGGCGCAGACCTTGCCGTCATAGAGTTTGGCCTCCGGCGCGACGCCCTTGTACTTGCCGCCGGACGCCGCGCCGGTGCCGGCGATCGTCGACGCGACGTGGGTGCCGTGGCCGACGAGGTCGTCTGCGGAGGTGCCGGTGAAGTCGCGCGCTTCCGCGACCTGGCCGGCCAGGTCCGGGTGCGTGGCGTCGATCCCGGTGTCGAGAACCGCGACCTTGATGCCCTTGCCGGTGAAGCCCGCCTGCCAGGCGGCCGGCGCGCCGATCTGCGGGACCGACTGCTCCAGGTTGAGCTGCCGCTTGCCGTCGAGCCAGATCTTGGCGGCTGAGCCGGGGTCGGCGGTGGCCTGACTTTTGTCGATCCGCAACGCCGCGCCGTTGACGGCGGGGAGCTGCCGCGTGACCTTGGCATTGGCCGGGACGGCGCGTTTCGCCTTGCCCTGGTACGTCGCGATGACCGGGATCTCGGTGGTCGACGCGTCGTCGTACCCGGCGGCGATCAGGCCTTTGACGTCGAACAGGCGCCGATCCAGCCGGCCGTCGGCGACCGCCTTGGTGACGTCGGCGGGGATCACATAGGAGTGGTCCTTCGTCCGGTACGTCTGGAAACCGATGCGCTGCCGGCCCGGTCCGGGTTCGAAGGACTGCTTGGCCGGATCACCGCCGTGCAGCCGCACGGTGTCGCCGGTGATCAGCGTGACGCGGACATCCTGCAGCGCAGAATTCAGCGCAGGTGTCCGCGGCTCGGCCTGCGCGTGCAGGCCGGGAACAACAAGGCCCGCGACCGCCAGTACGGCGATCGCGGGCCCTTTCCGCATACTCGGAGCCACTGTGGGGCCCTCCCCAGGTCTCGGTCGGTTCTGCTCACTCGATACGCAGCGACCGGCCCCCGGGGTTGCAGGGCTCAGCGGATTCGATAGGCGTGCAATACCTTCTGCGACGAGACGACGCCGGCGCTGTCCTTGACCGAGGAGCGGAGCGAGATCGTCTTGCCGGCCGGGGTTTTCCCGACGGCCTGGTAGCTGCCGTCGGCCTGCTTGGTGACGGTGGTGCGCTGCCAGGTCTTGCCGCCGTCACCGGAGACATCGACCGCGACCGCCGTGATACCGGCCGGCTTCGCACCCTGCTGGTTGACGACGCGGAAGGGCAACGTGGTGGTCGCCGTCCGGGAGACCGCGTTCTGCTGGTCCACCGCGGGGGTGAAGTGAAGCTCGCGAAGCGGCAGGACCTCCTTGGCGTCACCGGTGTTCTGCGAGTCGAAACTCCAGACGTGATCCACCTGGGTGGCCAGCTGCATCTTGCTGCGCTTGATCGACACCTCGATCCGGTACGCCGCCTTCGCGGCCGGTACCGGGATGTTGATCTGGCCCGCGACCGAGGACCAGTTCAGCAGTTTGCCGTTGTGGAACACCTTGGTCGTCTCGGAGTCCGATCCGGCCAGCGACGTCCCGAGGTGGCCGTCGGCGTCCGAGACCGGGAACACGAGCACATCGAGCTCGTTGCCCTGGCGGGTGATGCCGTCGCCGTTGTCGAGCGCGGCGTTGACGACGGACCGGCCCCACTGCTCGGCGTACCGGCTGCCCGGCTGGAGCTTCGGCCCGGACGAGTTCAGCATCAACGGCAGGTAGACCTCCTCGCCCTCGATCACGCTGTACGTCGCCGCGGCGTACCAGTGCATCGGGCCGGTGCCGGCGTTGATCTCGACGAAGTGCGTCGCCGTGGCCGGGGCGTTGTAGTACGTGCTGATCCCGGCCGTGCTCTGATCCAGGCCGGGCACCCAGCCGAACCGCTCGTCCGACAGCAGCCGGCCGGCCGCGTCCGCGGCGTACTTCGAGTCGACCCGCGCGAGGTCGGACTCGCGAACCACGCGCTGGTAGCCGGTGTAGTAGCTGCCGCGGCGGTTCTGGACCAGGTTGTAGTCGTACGGCGCGTTCCGGTTGTCACCGGGTTTGCGCTGCACCACCCAGCGCGAGTTGCTCGTCACGTGGAACTTGTCGACCGGGGCGGCCGCGCCCATGGACCCGACCCAGAGGTTGTCGGGGTTGTCCTCAACCTCCATCCCGCCCTCGACCTCGAGGTCGTCCGCGCCCTTGCGCAGGTACTCGAACTCCGCCTTGATCAGCGCGGTGTTCTTCCGCGGCAACGTCACCTTGATCGGCTTCGTCTTGCGGGCGTCGACGTCCAGTTTCATCGCCCGCGCGATACTCAGGTTCGGCCAGACCAGCTGGTGGACGCGGGTGCTGGTGTCGCCGAGGATCGCGTCGACGAAGTACTTGTCCTTCGGGATCCGGACCTTCGCGGCGCCGTTGGCATCGGTGGTGATGTCGATCGCGAGCGGCTTGGTCAGCGAGTACAGCCGGGTGAAGTTCTTGTCGGTGCCCTTGCCGTCCAGCATCAGATGCCGCACGGACACGTCGTAGCTCTCGACCTCCTTCTCGACCGCGAGCGGCGTCCCGATGCTGATCCCCGGAGCGGTCGCGACGACGCGGCCGGAGTACAGGCCGTCAGGACCGCGATGGTTGGTGTCGGAGGTCACCGTCACGGCAGCGGTGCCGTTGGCCGGTACCGTCACCTTCGCCGCGCTGAGCTTGAACGCGTTCTCCGGCCCGGCCTCGCTGCCGGTGATCGAGCTGGTCTGCAGCGAGAGCGTGACCGCCTTGGCGCCGAGGTTGCGATAGGTGAGCTGCTTGGCCACCGGCTTGTCGTCGGTGTGCGGCCAGAGCGCCGTCCCGAAGTCGAGGCTGCCGGGGACGGAGACGACGGAGCCGGTGATCGCCCGGGCGACGTCGATCCGGCCGGCGCCCTGCTCGAACACCGTGGCGCCCTTGATCACCTTGCCGGTGCTCATCAGCGCGGCCTTCAGCTCCGGCCCCTTCCACTTCGGGTGCTGCTGGGCCAGGATCGCGGCCGCTCCGGCCACGTGCGGCGTCGCCATCGACGTCCCGCTGGCCTTCATGTAGTCGTTGCCGACCGGCTCGCCCTCGTTCGTGCCCTTGGCCCGGGCCGCGACGATGTCGACGCCGGGGCCCATCACGTCGGGTTTGATCCCGGCGCCTTCGAGCAGCGGCCCGCGGCTGCTGAGATCGGCCAGCACGTCCTGCTTGTCGACCGCGCCGACCGTCAGTGCGGACTCCGCCGTACCGGGTGAGCGGACGGTCTGACCGTCAGGGCCTTCGTTACCGGCCGCGACGACGAACAGCGCGCCGGTCTTGGCCGACAGCCGGTTCAGCGCGGACTCGATCGGGTCCAGCCCGGGCTCGTCGTAGATCCCGAGGCTCATGTTGATCACCCGGGCCTTCTGCTCGACCGCGGCCCACTCCATCCCGGCCAGGATGGCCGAGTCGGGGCAGCTGCCCTCGCCGTCGCAGATCTTGCCGTCGAGCAGCCGGGCGCCGGGCGCGACGCCCTTGTACTTACCCTTCGACGCGGCGCCGGTACCGGCGATCGTCGAGGCGACATGGGTGCCGTGACCGAGCTGGTCGCCGGCCGGGTCCTTGGTGAAGTTCTTGCCGCCGACGACCAGGCCCTTGAAGTCCGGGTGCTTGGCGTCGATGCCGCTGTCAAGGACCGCCACCGAGACGCCCTTGCCGGTGAACCCGGCCTTCCAGGCGGTCGGCGCACCGATCTGCGGGACGCTCTGGTCGAGTTGCGTACGCCGTTTCGCGTCCAGCCAGATCGTGCCGGCCGACCGGCTCCGCAGCCCCCGCTCAACGCTCGCGAGGAACGCGCCGCCGGTGGCCTTGTCGACCGACGCCGCGGCCAGCCCGGACGTCCCGATCGGCCGCGGCACAGTTGCCCCAGGCAACGTGCTGCGCAGCTGGACGCCGGCCGTCGGCAACAGCACCGGCGTGGCCTTCGTCCGGGCGTCGTCGTACCCCATCTCGATCAGCCCGGTCACGTCGAAGAACCGGCGGTCGAGCTGCCCCGACTTGACGGCCTGAAGCACGTCGATCGGCAGCACCGACAACCGGCCGCGCTCGCGGCTGGTCCTGAAGACCATCCCGGTGCGACCCTCACCCGCGGTCACCGTGGCCTGGCCACGCCGGACCACGACCCGGTCACCGGTGATCAGCGTGACGACCTTGTCCGGCTCCGGCTTCGCAGCCGGCCGGTTCGCCGCGGCAGCCGGCTGAGCCGCCTCCGCACCACCGCCGGCCACGACCGCGGACGAGACAAGCGCCGCGGTCGCAACGACCGCGGCGCTCGCCAGCGCAACTCGTTTTCTGTTCAACCTCATCTACCTTTCCAGTCGACGCACAAGTCGATCAGGCAGACGTCGCGAAGTACACAGAGGTTGATCTCAACTTCCCTTCATTTCAAGGGATATGCACCAATTGTGGTTTGATCCGTCGTGTTGCCTTCGGCATCGACCAGATGAACCTTCAGCGAGATATCCTGCGCCCCCTTCGGCGTCCCGAACACCGCCTGGTACTTACCCTTACCCCCACTCACCTTCGCCGGCCGCCAGCTCTTGCCCTGGTCGCCGGACACCTGAATCTCGAGCTGTTCGATCGCCGGTAGTGGCCGCTGGTTCCCGTAGACGTCGCGGGACGCCGTGAGGAAGACCGGTAACGCGGTGATCGGCGTCCGCTCGGCGTGGTTACGGTTGTCCACCTTCGGGCGATAGCCGACGCCCACCATCGGAATCGGCTTCTCAGCGCCACCGGGCGCCGAGGTGAACTCGAACCGCAGATCCGTGCGGGTGCTGAGCGCGGAGTGCGACGAGCGGGACTGCGTGGTCTGGTAAACGTAGCGCGCCGGCTCCTTGGGCAGGCCCTCCTTGACGACGAACCCGAACCGGTCGACGTCGTAGACGAGCTCGCCGTTGCGGAAGAGCTGGCCCGACTCGCTGTCGACCAGCATGTTGCCGCGGTTGTCGTCGCCGTCCACCAACGGGTCGAGGAACAGCAGCAGGTTCTCGCCTGTCCACATCGGCTCGGACGGAGCGGTCCCGAAGACGGCCGCGTTGAAGCGTTCGCGATAGGTCTTACCTGGTTGGTAAACGCGGGACCGGCTGTCGATCCAGCTGTGCCAGCTGCTCGGGAGGCCGAGCGGGTCCTCGCTCAGATCCATCGGCTCGATGATGCTGGTCGACCATTGCGCCGACTTCGCCTCGACGAAAACCTTGGTCGTGCTCGGCTGGGTGTTGGCGAAGGCGCGGGTCCACCAGGCCAGCACTCCCGGAATCACCGCGTTCACCGATCGCCAGATCGTCCGGTCGCTGACGCCGTTGACCTGCTGGTCGAGGGTGGCGAACTCGCTCGCCCGTACGTTCCGGATCACCCCGGTCGGGAACCGGCCGGTCTCGCGGTACAGCTGGGTGTAAACGAACGGCGAGTTGTCGAATCCGCCGTCGGCGTTCTGCTTGGCCCAGTGTGTGGTGAGGACGCTGAACAACTTGTCGGCCGGCAGTTCGGGGCCGAGGTGCAGCGTGTAGAAGTTGTCGAGACCAGGAAGGATCGCCCCCGGCCCCCAGAACAGGAACTCCGAGAGGGAGCGCTCGTAGCCCAGGACCGCGGCCGCCAGGGTCGCGTCCCGGTTCGGCACGGTGACCTCGAGCGGCTTGGCGGCCCGGGCGTCGATGACGATCGTCGTGTCCTTGGTCAGCTGCAGACTCGGCTGCGCTGTCCAGTAGTTCGAGCTCTTCGCCGGGTTGCCCGGGTCTGGCACGATCAGGCGGTTGTCCAGGATGTGCTCGCCCTTGGGCAGCCGCAGTTTCACCTCCGGCGTTCCGTTGCCGTAGAAGTGCAGCTGGTCGTCGGCGATCTCGTAGAGCATGCCGCGCGGTGCGACCGGCTTGCCGTCCGGACCGACGCCGCGCAACGTCAGCACGTACTTCTCCCCCTCGCGATCGATACCGATCGGGCTGACGAGGGCGACGCCCGCGGCGGTCGCGGTGACCCGGCCCGAGTAGAGACCGTTCGGGCCGTCGTGTTGGGTGTCGGAGGTGACCTGGACGGTCGCGGTACCGCCCGCCGGCACGGTGACCTGCTTGACGCTCAGGGAGACTGCACTGCTCGGCGCGGGGTTGCCGTCCGGACCCTTGAGATCGGCGGCCAGGTTCAGCGTGACGGACTGGTCGCCCAGGTTGCGATAGGTGAGCGGTCGCGTCACCGGCTGATCGTCGTCGTGCGGCCAGGAGGCCGTCCCGAACGACAGCACGCCGGGCTCGGTGACGACGTCCTGCTTGATCGCCTTGGCGACATCGGCCAGGCCCGCGCCCTCCTGGAACACCGTGTGCGCCTCGGCGGCCTTCGCCGATCCGATCAACGCGCTCTTCAGCTCGGCGGACTGCCAGGCCGGATGCTGTTGCCGCAGGAGCGCCGCGGCGCCGGCCGCGTGCGGGGTGGCCATCGACGTACCGCTGAGCGAAAGGTACTGGTCGCCGACCGGCCAACCGATGATCGAGTCCTTGGCCTTGGCGGCGATGATTCCGTCGCCGGGTGCGATCAGGTCCGGTTTCACGGCGGCGTCGCCGATGCGCGGACCGCGGCTGGAGAACCCGGCCACCTGGTCGAACTCGTCCAGCGCACCGACGGTCAGCGCGGCGTCCGCACTGCCGGGTGACTCGACCGTCCCGTTCGTCGGGCCGGAGTTTCCGGCGGCGATCACGAACAGCGTGCCGGTCTCGGCCGACAGCCGGTTCACGGCTGCTTCGAGCGGATCGAGCTCCGGGGTGTCCGGACCGCCCAGGCTGAGATTGACGACGTCCGCCTCGATCTCCTTGGCCGCCCACTCCATCCCGGCCAGGATCGCCGAGTCCGGGCAACCCTCGACGACGCACACCTTGCCGTCGTACAGCTTGGCGTCCGGTGCGACGCCCTTGTACTTACCACCGGACGCAGCGCCGGTACCGGCGATCGTCGACGCGACGTGGGTCCCGTGGCCGACCTTGTCGTCGCCGGGCTCGTCGGTGAAGTTCTGCGTGCCGGCGACCTGCGTCGCCAGATCCGGATGGGTCTTGTCGATGCCGGTGTCGAGGACGGCGACCTTGACGCCCTTGCCGGTGAAGCCGGCCTTCCAGGCTTCGGGAGCGCCGATCTTCGGCACCGAGAGATCAAGTGACGGCTTGCGCTTCCCGTCCAGCCAGACCTTCGCGACCCCGCCGGCCCCGCGGGCCTTGCCGAGACCGGCCAGGAAGCTGCCGCCATCGGACTTACGCACCTGTAGCGCCGCGCCGTTCACACTCGGCAGCTGCCGAGCGACCGTCGCCCCCGGGAGCGCCGAGCGTTGTTTCGCCGGACCGGAGTAGGTGACGATGACCGGGATCGAGGCGCTCGACTTGTCGTCGTACCTCGCCGCGATCAATCCGTTGACGTCGAACAGCCGCCGGTCGAGCCGGCCGCTCGCGACCTCCGGCTGTACATCAGACGGGACGACGTACAGCCGCTCCCGCACGCGGTAGGTGTTGAAGGCGATCTGCTTGCGGCCGGGCCCCGGCTCGACAACAGCCTGGCTGCGGCCGCGGCTGCCGTTCTCGATCAGAACGCGGTCGCCGGTGATCAGGGTGATCTGATGTTTGCTCGGGGGTTCGGCTCGTGGTGGCTTGGGCGGTGCGGCTTGGGCTGGTGCGGCGATGCCGACGTTCAGGATCGCGATGGCGGCGACGGCGATGGCGCCGGTCTGTCTCAAGCGGGCGGTGGATGGCACGTGGGTCCTCCCATGCGGTTGTCTGCATGGTCTTAAGGCCCTCGCGATGCCGAAGGTTGAGTGCAGGGGCCTGCCCTGGCAGGAAGTTGCCAGGGCAGGCCCGTTCAGCGGGTATTAGCGCAGCGGGTAGGCGTTGATGGTGGTCTGGTCGGTGATGTTGCCTTGGGCATCGACCAGGTGCGCTTTCAGGGAGACGGTCTTCGCGCCCTTGGGGGTGGCGAAGATCGCCTTGTAGCCCTTGCCGGACGGGACGACGCCCGCCTTGTGCCAGGTCTTGCCGTTGTCACCGGAGACACGGATCTCCAGCTTCTTGACGGCCGGGACCTTGGCGCCGGTCTGAGCGACCAGCGTGATCGGCAGGACGGTGACCGGCGTCCGGTCGGCGACGTTGTGGTCGTCGACCTTCGGCGTGTACTGCAGGCCGGTGATCGGGAGAAGGGTCTCCTTCTCGGTGGCCGCCGACGTGAAGGTGTAGGTCAGGTCGGTCCGGCTGCTGAGCGAGGAGATCGACTCCCGGGACTGTGTGGTCTGCAGCTGGTACGTCGCCTTCCCGGCCGGCAGCCCGGACACCTCGGCGTTGCCGAAGCCCTCGAACTCACCGATCACCTCGCCGTTGCGGAGCAGCTTCGAGGACGCCGAGTCGACCTGGGTGTAGCCCGCGTTCCCGTCGCCGTCGAGCAGGTTGTTGGCCCATACGAGCAGGTAGTCCTTGTCCCGGACCGCGAGGTACGGCGAGGTCGAGAACGCGGCGGCGTGGAAGCGCTCGTCGTACTTCTTCCGGGCCTGGTAACCCTTGAACGGCGACTGCAGGTCGGTGACGATCTCCGGGAACGGCCACTCCGGGTCGGAGCTCGGGATGACCTCCTGGAAGCCCGTGCTCCAGGTCACCGGCTTGTCGTCGACGAATGCCTTGAGCGCGGTCGGCTGGTCGTAGTCCAGGACGACGGCCCAGCCGCCGCCCAGGTTCGGCGCGGCCGGGAACGCCACCCGCTCCAGCAGGCGGTCGCCGGTCACGTTGACATGCTGGTTCAGCTGGGCGAGATCCTTCGCCTTGACGTCGCGGACCAGCCCGGTCGGGAAGACACCCGGCGTCGGGTCCATCTGACCGTAGAAGACCGGCGAGTTGCTGAACCGGCCGTCCGCGGCGCGCTTGGCCCACTGCGACGACACGTACCCGGTCATCTGCTCCGGCGGCAACGCGACGCCCACCTGGGCCGTGAAGGCGCCCTCGTAGTCCTGACCGAGGTAGCTGGCATCCAGGCCGCCGCCCTCGACGCCGGACGGCGTCCAGACGAAACCGTACGTCGCGAGCGCCGGCTCGACGCCGGCGTCGGGCACGGTCACCTTGATCGGCTTGGCCGTCCGGGCGTCATGGACCGAGGTGAGGTCCTTGGTCAGCTTCACGCCTGGCTCGACGAGCGCGTAGGACTTGAAGATCTCGGGGTTGTTCGGATCCTCCTCGTACTGCGCGGTGTCGGCGACGTAGGAGCCCTTCGGCAGCCGGACGGTCGTGCCGTCCGCGTCGACGTCCACGAAGACGAAACCGGTCGGGCCGTACAGGCTGCCGGACGCTGCGGCCGGCTTGCCCTGACGGTCGAGGGCCTTGAGCGTGAAGTTGTAGCTCTCGACCTCCTTGTTGACGCCGAGGCCGGAGACGACCGTGGTGTCACCACCGGTCGCGGTCAGCCGGCCGGAGTAGGCGCCGTCCGGGCCGTTGTGCTTGGTGTTCGAGGTGACCTGCACCGAAGCGGTGCCGCCGGCCGGAACGGTGACCGAGTTCGCGCTGAGTGCGAACGCGCCGGCCGGAGCCGGGTTGCCGGCCGGGTCGGTGAAGGTCGCGGCCAGGTTCAGCGTGACGGACTGGGCGCCGAGGTTGCGGTAGGTCACCGTCTTGGTGACCGGGGTGTCGTCGTCATGCGGCCAGACGGCCGTCCCGAACGAGACGGTACCCGGGTCGGTGACGACGGTCTGCTTGATGCCCTTGGCAACATCGATGCGACCGGTGCCCTGCTGGAACACGCTCAGGTCGGCAGCCGGCTTGGCGGAGGCCATCAGGGCCGACTTGAGCTCGGCGGCCTTCCACTCCGGGTGCTGCTGGGCCAGGATCGCGGCGGCACCCACGGTGTGCGGGGTCGCCATCGACGTACCGGACGCGCTGAAGTACTTGTCACCAGGGACGGCGCTGTCCTTCGAGCGGGCGGCCACGATGTCCACGCCGGGCGCGGTCACGTCCGGCTTGACGCCGCCGTCGCCGACGCGCGGGCCGATGCTGGAGAAGTAGGCCAGCTTGTCCTGCTTGTCGACCGCGCCGACGGTCAGCGCGGCCTCCGCGCTACCCGGCGAACCGATCGAGCCAGGGCCCCGCAGGCCGGAGTTGCCCGCAGCGATCACGAAGAGCGTGCCGGTCTGCTCGGTCAGCTGGTTGACGGCCGCTTCGAG
Source organism: Kribbella sp. NPDC104218 (assembly GCF_055584105.1). NCBI lineage: Bacteria > Bacillati > Actinomycetota > Actinomycetes > Propionibacteriales > Kribbellaceae > Kribbella > Kribbella sp. NPDC104218. The sequence goes on along the minus strand of NZ_JBVJMQ010000001.1, from coordinate 3,054,554 downwards.
CGGGTCGATCTCGGGGGTGTCGGTGCCGCCCAGGCTGAGGTTGACGACCTTGGCCTTGACCTCGTTGGCGGCCCACTCCATGCCGGCCAGGATGCTCGACTCCGGGCAGTCGAATGCGCCGCAGACCTTGCCGCTGTACAACTTGGCGTCCGGTGCGACGCCCTTGTACTTGCCGCCGGACGCCGCGCCGGTGCCCAGGATCGTCGACGACACGTGCGTGCCGTGGCCGTCGGTGTCGCCGACCGGCTCGTCGATGAAGGTCTTGACCTCCGCGACCTGGGTCGCCAGGTCGGGATGCGCGTCGTCCACACCGGTGTCGAGGACGGCGACCTTGACGTCCTTGCCGGTGAAACCGGCTGCCCAGGCGGTCGGCGCGCCGATCTGCGGGACGGACTTGTCCAGGAACAGCTCGCGTTTGCCGTCCAGCCAGATCTTGTCGATACCGGCCGCGGAGCGCGCGGTGGAGCCGGTCAGGAACTCGGCCGCCTTGGCCTTGTCGACCTTGAGCGCCGCGCCGTTGACGACCGGCAGCTGGCGGGTCACCGTTGCCCCGGGCGCGGCGGAACGCTGTTTCGCCTGACCTGCATACGTGACGATCACCGGGATCGTCTTGGCCGACTTGTCGTCGTACTTGGCCTTGATCAGGCCGGTGACGTCGAAGAGCCGCCGGTCGAGCCGACCGGTCGCGAGCTGCTTGAAGACGTCGGACGGTACGACGTACAGGTGGTCCTTGACCTTGTAGGTCTTGAAAGTGACGCGGTCCCGCCCCTTTCCGGGTTGCACGGTCGCGCGGCCGTCGGCGCGTACGGTGACGCGGTCGCCGGTGACGAGCGTGACGGTGGCCGGCTGCGCGGTCTTACCGACCTGCGCCTGGCCGGCCCGCACAGGCCCAGGTTGAGCGGCTGAAGCCTGAGCCAGGCCTGAAAGGCCGATCCCCAGGGCGGCGATCGAGGCGACGGCGGCAACGCCGATCCGCCTCGATCGTGGTGTTGATACCACGATGAGTCCCTCCCGTTTCGGTTGTCCTCACGACGGACCCACCCGCTCTCCTCACGCAGCGGAGCCGATGGGCCACTACCGGTAGATGTCCGGTCTAGTCGATTCGGTTGCACGAACCGGAGGACATGGCAGGAACCTGCAAAAAGAGTGACCGCCTGTTCACCCTCTGCATTCAGGTCGAACAGGCGGTCACCACCACGAATTACCGCAGCGGATACGCCCCGAACGTCGTCTCTTCGGTGCGGTTCCCGTCCGCATCGACGATTTCCGTCTTCAGCGACACGGCGTCAGCGCCCTTCGGGGTCACGAAAGTCGCCCGGTAGCCGCCCTTTCCGTCCGCCGTCACCGTTGCCTTCGACCACGTCTTTCCGGCATTGCCCGAAATCTGGGTCCGGACACTCCGGATCTTCGGCAGCACCCCGTCCCGCTGGGCTTCCAGCGCGATCGGCAGCACCGTCACCGGCGTCCGGTCGACGACGTTGTCGATCCCGACCTTCGGCTGGTAACGGATCCCGATCGCCGGCAACAGGGCCTTGCGGTCCGTCGCCGCCGACGTGAACGTCCACGTCCGATCCGTCCGGGTGCTGAGCTTCGACCACGTCTGCCGGGTCATCGTGCTCTCCAGCGTGTACGTCGCCCGCTCCGGCGGCAGCCCGTCGATGTAGGCGTCACCGTAGATCGACTCCGCGATCAGCTCGCCGTTGCGGAACAGCCGGCCGGTGCTGGTGTCCCGGAAGGTCTCACCTTTGTTGCCATCGGCATCCATCAGACTGAAGTCCAGGATGTTCAGCACGTCGCGATCGCGGAAGGCCCACACCGGCGAGGTCGTGAAGGCGGCGGCGTTCATCCGCTCCCGGTACGTCTTTCCCGCCTGGTACGCGCGATGCGGGGACCACATGATCGTCGCCGCGAAACTCGGATCGGCGGGGTCGAGCTCCTCGAAGTGCCGCATCCACACGGCGCCCTGGCCGGCGACCAGCAGCCGCGCGGTCCGGCCCTGATCGAACTCCGGAGTCGCCCCGAAGGTCCATCTCATCCCGGGCGCCATCCCGAACGCGCCGAGCCGCGCCGTACGATCGCTGGCCTGGTGGATCGGGACCTCGATCGCGGCGAAGTCCTGTTCCCGCAGTGCCCGGTCGAAACCGGTCGGGAACCCGCCGGCGAAGGCGTCGAAATGGCTGTACACGTACGCCGGGTTGCGGAAGTCGCCGTCCGCGCCGGGCGGCACCCAGTCCGCGGTGAGGAACCCGGTCATCGCTCCGGGCTGCACCGCTGGGCCGACCTGGCCGGTGTAGGTGCCGTCGTAGCTGTTGCCCTCCGACATGAACGTCAGACCGCCCTCCGCGCCGGGCGCCTCCTTGCGCTCGTAGCCGACGGTCACCCGCTGGATCTTGGCCTCGGCGCGCGGCACCGTGACCGTGACCTTCTTCGCCTTCCGGCTGTCGAAGGTCACCGTGCTGTCCCCGGTCAGGTCCAGCTTCGGCTGAACCATCGTGTATCCGCGGCCGAGCGCCTCCGGGTCCTCTGGATTCGGGACGAACTGGTACGAATCCAGGAGGTACTCGCCCTTCGGCAGCCGGAAGCTGACCGGGCCCGGCTCGGGCCACATCGCGAGTGCGTCTTCACCGGTCTTGACGTTGTAGGCCATCAACGACTCGAAGCCGGCAGGCTTCCCGTCCGGATTGATGGCGATGCCCGTCACGGTGTAGTGCTCGATCTGCTTGTTGACGGCCAGCGCCGTGGTGATCGCGACGCCGTTGGCGGCGGCGGTCAGTTGGCCGGCGTAGGCACCGGTCGGGCCGTCCTTGCTGGTGTCGATGGTGACCTGCACGGCCGCGGTTCCGCCGGCGGGCACGGTGACGCTTCGGGCGCTGAGCTCCAGTGATCCGGCCGGTGCAGGTTTGCCGTCCGGCGCGGTCAGTGCGGCATCGAGCTGCAGCGTGACCGGCTGCTTGCCGCTGTTGCGGTAGGTCAGCGGCTTGGTGATCGGCTTGTCGTCGTCATGCGGGTACTCGACGAGGCCGAAGAACAGGCTGCCGGGCGAGGCGGTCACCTGCTGCTGAACGGCTTTCGCGACGTCGATGCGGCCGGCGCCCTGGTCGAATCGGGTCTGCCCGGCGATGGTCTTGGCCGCGCCCATCAGGGCACCCTTGAGCGCCTCGGCGTCCCAGTCGGGGTGCTGCTGGGCGAGGATGGCGGCGGCGCCGGCGACGTGCGGGGTCGCCATCGAGGTGCCACTGAGCTGCAGGTACCGATCGCCGACCGGGAAGCCGATTTTCGACTCGCTCGCCTTCGCGGCCACGATGCCTGCGCCGGGCGCGGTCACATCAGGTTTGAGGCCGCCGTCGCCGAGCCGCGGGCCGCGGCCGGAGAAGGCCGAGAGCTGATCCTGCCGGTTGACCGAGCCGACGGTGAGGGCGGCGTCCGCGCTCCCCGGTGTATCGACCGAGCCGGCGTCCGGGCCCCAGTTGCCGGCGGCGATCACGAACAGCGCGCCGGTCTGTTCGGTGAGCCGGTTGACGGCCTCCTCGACCGGGTCGATACCCGGGGTGTCACGACCGCCGAGGCTGAGGTTGACGACCTTCGCCTTCACCTCGGTCGCAGCCCACTCCATCCCGGCGATGATCGACGAGAGGGCGCAGTCGCCGTACTCGTCGCACACCTTGCCGTCGTACAGCTTGGCCTCCGGGGCGACGCCCTTGTACTTGCCGGACGATGCGGCCGCCGTGCCGGCGATGGTCGAGGCGACGTGCGTGCCGTGGCCGTTGCGGTCACCGGGACCGGTGCCGGTGAAGTCCTGGGCCTCGGCGACCTGCGTCGCCAGGTCAGGATGGTTGGTGTCGATGCCGCTGTCGAGGACGGCGACGGAGACGCCCTTGCCGGTGAAGCCGGCCTGCCAGGCGGCCGGAGCGCCGATCTGCCGGACCGACTGGTCCAGCGTGACCTTGCGCTTGGCGTCGAGCCAGATCTTCTGGACGCCGGACGCCGACCGGGCAGCCGTCGTCCCGGCCAGGAAGGCGGCCGCCTTGGCCTTGTCGATCTTGAGCGCGGCGCCGTTCACGACGGGCAGCTGCCGGGTGACCGTCGCGCCGGCGACGGCGGCGCGTGACTTCGCTTTCCCGTCATAGGTGACGAGGACCGGCAGCGACTTGGTCGACCGGTCGTCGTAGCCGGCCTTGATCAGCGCGGCGACGTCGAACAGCTGACGATCCAGGCGATCGGCGGCGATCTGCCGGCCGACGTCCGCCGGCAGCACCTCCACCCGGTCCTTGACGATCCGCGTCGTGAAGCGGATCTTCTCCCGGCCGGGTCCGGGGTCGATCGAGACCCGGCCCTCGGTCAGCGTGACGCGGTCGCCGGTGATCAGCGTGACCTGCCCGCTGAGCTGGCGGGTCTTCGCCGCGGTCGGTGTCGGCGCCGGGGCGGCCTGCGCCGCGGCCGGTAGGCCAAAGGTCGCGATCGAGAGCGCGGCGACGACGCCGAGCCAGCTCGATCGTGGAGCGGATCCCACGATGGGTCCCCTTTCGGTTGTCCTCGACCGATGAATGTCGCGGACACCCCGCCGGGTTGCATCACCCTTCGAGCGACCTCGAAACGAACCCGGATTCGATCAGCTCGGCGACGGCCGCGCGCAGGTAGGCGACCGTCTCCGGCTGCCGATCCTTCAGCACGCCGACGGCCTGCCGGATCTCCATGAACGGCTCGTCGATCAACCGGTACTCCGGATGCGCGGCGGCGAACGCCGTCACCGGCTGCCGGATCCCGGCGCCGGCCTCGAGCCCGTCGGCGCGGAAGACGTCGACGCCCTCGTCACCGCGCACGATCGTCGCCTGCCGCAGGGTCCGGCTCAGATGCAGGTCGTACGCCGAACCCTGTTTGACCCCGATCCGGACGCCGGGACCGTCGACGTCCGCGACCGCACGCAGGGCCGAGCCGACCGGGACGACGTACACGCCCTCGATGACGACGTACGGCTCGGTGAACGCGACCTGGTCGGCGCGGGCCGGGTCGATCGCGAGGAAACACAGGTCGGCCGCACCGGTGACGATGGCCTCGAACGACTTCCGGGCGGCGTCGAAACAGAGCAGCTCGACCGGTACGCCGAGGCGCCGGCCGAGCTCGCGGGCGATGTCGACCGTGACGCCGCGCGGATCGGCCGGCGTCCCCTGGGCGAGTACCGGGTTGCCCAGATTGATCGAGGCTCGGAGTACTCCGGTGGGAGCCAGGTCCGCGCGGACATTCGTCATGTCGCGACCTTACTCACCAGTGTTTTGAAAGGGACATTGTGTTAATCGTCGGAGCGCGCCTAGGGTGAGCCCAACTTGTCCCTGAACGCCCAATTGGGGAGTCAGATGAAGCGTCGAAAGATCAGCCTGTTGGTCGTCGCGACCGCGGTGCTGGCGGGAGGCACCGCCGTACCGGCTCAGGCGCACGGCAGCAGCAGTCAGCGCGTGGTGGGGTATTACACGCAGTGGAGCGGTTACGACCGGAACTTCCTGGTCAGTGACCTGGTCAAGAACGGATCGGCCGCCCGGCTGACCCACATCAACTACGCGTTCGGCTTCGTCGACGAGGCGGGCAGCTGCTACAGCAGCGACCCGAACGCCGACTACCAGCGCGCGTTCACCGCCGAGCAGAGTGTCAGCGGGAAGGCCGACGCGCCCGACCAGGCCCTCAAGGGCAACCTGAACCAGCTCAAGCAGCTGAAGAAGAAGTACCCGAAGCTGCGGGTGAACATCTCGCTCGGCGGCTGGACGGGTTCGAAGTACTTCTCGAACGCCGCCCTGCCGGAGAAGCGGGCCGCGCATGTGAAGTCCTGTCTCGACCTGTGGATCAAGGGCAACCTGCCCGGGCTGCCGGCCGGCGCCGCGAAGGGCGTGTTCGACGGTATCGACCTGGACTGGGAGTGGCCCGGCAGCGAGGGCAACCCCGGGAACGTGATCCGGCCCGAGGACAAGCAGAACTTCACCGGCCTCGTGCACGAGTACCGCAAGCAGCTCGACCGGTTGTCGTGGCCGTTCAAGGGCCGCCACGACCTGACCGCGTTCCTCCCGGCGGCACCGGCTCAGGTCGACCGGGGTTTCGAGGTCAAGAAGATCTTCAAGGACCTGACGTTCGCCACCACCCAGGGCTACGACTACCACGGCGCCTGGGACCCGCAGACCAACCAGCAGTCCGCGATCGACGGGCCGGAGGGTGACCCGACGGCGGCCGAGTTCAGCTCGCAGGTGACGATCGACGCCTACCTGACCCGGGGCGCGCCGCGGAGCAAGCTGGTGATGGGCGTGCCGTTCTACTCCCGCGGGTGGACCGGCGTGACGAACGCCAACAACGGCCTGTTCCAGAACGCGACCGGCCCGGCGCCGGCCACGTTCGAGGCCGGCTACGAGGACTACCGCATCCTCAAGGCCAAGCTGTCGTCGTTCACCGTGCACCGCGACAACAAGGCCGGCTTCGCCTGGCTGTTCGACGGGACGACGTTCTGGACCTGGGACGACCCGACCGAGATGAAGCGCAAGGCGCAGTACATCTCGCAGCGCAACCTCGGCGGCGCGATGATCTGGTCGCTCGACGGTGACACCGCAAATGGGGAGCTGATTTCGGCGTTGCACCGTAATCTTCGCTGAGTGAATCTCTCCGCACTCCAGGACCGGTTCGGCGCCTCCAACGCCGAACCGGTCCTGCTCGGCTACTCCGGCGCGACCGTCGTCCGGCTCGATCGCGGTCGCGAAACCCTGTATTACAAGGCCGGTGAAGGTCCGCTGGTCGCGGCTGTCGACGACGAAGCGGATCGCCTGCAGTGGCTGAACAGCGTCGACTTCCCCTGCCCGCAAGTGCTCGACCGCGGCAACGGATGGCTCCTCACCTCGGCGCTCCACGGTCGCGACGCCGCTCAGGATTGGCCGGTCGCCGCCCGTCCCCACGTCCTCGCCGCCCTGACCGAAGGCCTGCGCGCGCTGGACGCCTTGACCGACTGCCCGTTCGCCTCGCCCTTCCCAGGCGACGCCACCGCAGTCACCCACGGCGACTACTGCGCCCCCAACGTCTTCATCGACCCCGAGACCCTGCACTTCAGCGGCGTCCTGGACGTCGGCCGCCTCGGCGCCGGCGACCGCTACCTCGACCTGGCGCTGATGGCCAAAAGCCTGCGCGGCGGCCTGAACCCACAGTACGGCGGGCCACCCGCCGCACGCGCCTTCGCCGAGGCCTACGGCGCGGACTACGACGACCCGCGGATCCAGGGCTACATGGATCTCGACAACTCCGGCGCCTTCGACCCGAGGAACGCTTAGTTGCTGCTACGGAGCTCGGTGGGAGCGCCGTGGACAGCGGGGATGGTGCCGAGTTTGCCGGCCTGGAAGTCCTCGAAGGCCTGGACGACCTCGGCGCGGGTGTTCATCACGAACGGGCCGGCCATCGCGATCGGCTCGCGGATCGGGCGACCGCCGATGACCAGGACGTCGAGGTTCGGCTCGGCCTGGGGCTGTTGCTGCGCGGCCGCCGTCCGGATGGTGTCGCCGGGGCCGAAGACGGCCAGCTGGCCCTTGCGGAAGGGACGGCGGTCGGCGCCGACGGTGCCCTGGCCGGCCAGGACGTAGACGAGCGCGTTGTAGTCGGGCTGCCAGGGCAGCACGAGCTCGGCGCCCGGGCTGACCGTCGCGTGGACGAGCGTGATCGGGCTGTACGTCGAACCCGGACCGTCGTGGCCGTCGACCGAGCCGGCGATGACGCGGATGAGCGCGCCGCCGTCATGCGTCGACAGCAGTGCGGAGTCGCCGCCGCGGATGTCCTGGTAGCGCGGCGCCGCCCACTTCTGCGCCTTGGGCAGGTTGACCCAGAGCTGTACGCCGTGGAACAGGCCGCCGCTCATGACCAGGTGCTCCGGCGGGGTCTCGATGTGCAGCAGGCCGGAGCCCGCCGTCATCCACTGGGTGTCGCCGTTGGAGATGACACCGCCGCCGCCGTTGGAGTCCTGGTGCTCCATGATGCCGTCGAGCATGTAGGTGACGGTCTCGAAGCCGCGGTGCGGGTGCCACGGCGTCCCCTTCGGCTCACCCGGCGCGTACTCGACCTCGCCCATCTGGTCCATGTGGATGAACGGGTCCAGGTCCTTCAGGTCGACGCCGGCGAACGCGCGGCGGACCGGGAAACCCTCGCCCTCGTAGCCGGTCGGCGCCGAGGTGACCGACTTGACCGCCCGCTCCCGGGCGACCGCCGGGTCCGGCTGGTGGATGCGGGGCAACACAGTGATGTCGCTGACGGTCACGGCGGGCATGGTGTCTCCTCCTGGCTAAGTAGTTCAAGAATAAACTATCTGGTCGAACCCTCGCAAGGGGCGGGTAATTCCCGCGACACGGGTGCGGCGCCCTGTTACGGTCGTGCCATGGGTCAATACATGTTCTTCGTCTGACAGCACGGACTCCCGCGGCGCCCACTCTCGGCCGGCCGCGGTTCTGACGTCCGCTGTCCATTCATGACCCCGAACCACGGCAGAGCGCTGTCCGGGTTCGTTTCGGAGGAAGTATGTCCACCACCATTGCCCTGCCCACGCGCGCCCATTTGAGTGCCACTGGCCTCCGGATCGCCCGGGGCGGGCATCCGGTTCTGAACGGCGTCGACCTGACCGTGTCGGCCGGCGATCGGCTCGGGCTGGTCGGCGAGAACGGGCGTGGCAAGACCACGCTGCTGCAGATCCTGGCCGGTCGGCTGGTCGCCGACGAAGGCGAAGTACGGCGTACCGGCGGGATCGGGATCGCCGACCAGGAGATGCCGATCGACGACAGCCGGACCGTCGGCGACCTGATCGACGTCGAGCTGGCCGCCGTCCGGGCTGCGCTGGCGGCGTTCGACGCGGCGACCGAGGCGCTCACCGAAGAGCGGCCCGGGGCCGACGACCAGTACGCCGAAGCGCTCGCCGTGGCCGAGGCGCTGGACGCCTGGGACGCCGACCGGCGGGTCGACATCGCGCTCGCGGCGTTGGGTGCGATCGACGATCGGAGCCGGGTGCTCGCGACGCTGTCGGTCGGGCAGCGGTACCGGATCCGGCTGGCCTGCCTGCTCGGCGCCGGACACGATCTGCTGTTGCTCGACGAGCCGACCAACCACCTGGACGCCGGTGGGCTCACGTACCTGACCGCGCAGCTGCGGGCGCATCCGGGCGGCGTCGTACTGGTCAGCCACGACCGGGCGCTGCTGTCGGACGTCGCGACGTCCATCCTGGATCTGGATCCGACCAGCGACGGGCTACCGCGCACGTACGGCGGTGGCTACGCCGGGTACCAGCAAGGGCGCGCGGCCGAACGGGACCGCTGGGAGGACGAGTACCGCACGCAGGTTGCGGAGCGGCAGCGGCTGGCCGACGACCTGTCGACGGCGCAGAACCGGCTGTCGACCGGCTGGCGTCCGGACAAGGGCACCGGCAAGCACACCCGGGCGACGCGGGCGCCGGCGCTGGTCCGCGCGGTGCATCGCCGGCAGGAGGATCTCGAGGCGCATGTCATCGCCGTCCCCCGGCCGCCGATGCGGTTCCGGGTGCCGGAGCTCGGGTCACGACCGGGGGCGACGTTGATCCAGGCGACGGACGTCGGGGTCGCGGGGCGGCTCGAGCCGGTCGCGCCGGTGCTGCTGCAGTCGGGTGACCGGCTGCTCGTCACCGGGCCGAACGGCGCCGGGAAGTCAACGCTGCTCGGCGTCCTGGGTGGCCGGATCACGCCGTCCAGCGGGACGGTTCAGCATGGACCGAACGTGCGGATCGGGCTGCTCGGGCAGGAGTCGCCCGAGCCGTCCGGGCGGCGTGCGTACGAGGTGTACGACGCCGCGGTCGCCCGGCTGGTCAGTACCGGACAGCTGACCGACACGGTCTCGCTGAGCGAGCTCGGGTTGCTCGGCTCCCGGGAGGCCTCCCGGCCGGTCGGCGAGCTGTCGATCGGTCAGCAGCGGCGGCTGGACCTCGCGATCCTGCTGGCGTCCCGCCCGCACGTCGTCCTCCTCGACGAGCCGACCAACCACCTCTCGATCGCCCTGGTCGACGAGCTCACCGCAGCACTACAGACGACCGCAGCCGCAGTCGTAGTCGCCACCCACGACCGGCAACTGCTGCGCGACCTGAGCGACTGGCCCCGGCTGGAGCTCTAGTGCGAACCGCCAGGCCATCACAATCGGCGCCGCCGCCCGCTTCCACGCGGGACGGCGGCGTCCGGGAGCAGTTGTGAAGCTGTAGCGGTCCGCATGGCAGACTCCTGCCTTGTGACCGCGCAGATTCTGGATGGCAAGGCGACGGCGGCGGCGATCAAGGACGAGCTGAAGGTCCGGGTCGCGAAGCTGGCGGAGCAGGGTGCAGTGCCCGGCCTGGGCACGATTCTGGTCGGCGACGACCCGGGCAGCCGGGCGTACGTCGCCGGGAAGCACCGCGACTGCGCGGCGGTCGGGATCGCCTCGATCCAGATCGAGCTGCCGGACACCGCCACCCAGGAAGAGATCGCGGCCGAGGTCCAGAAGCTCAACGCGGACCCGGCCTGCACCGGGTTCATCGTCCAGCTGCCGCTGCCCAAGCACGTCGACACCAACACCATCCTCGGCCTGATCGACCCGGCCAAGGACGCCGACGGCCTGCACCCGGTCAGCCTCGGCAAGCTCGTCCTCGGCCAGGACGGCCCGCTGCCCTGTACCCCGAAGGGCTGCGTCGAGCTGCTCCGCCGCTACGACGTCCCGATCGCCGGCGCGCACGTGGTCGTCGTCGGCCGCGGCGTCACCGCGGGCCGCCCGATGGGCCTGCTGTTCACCCGCCGCTCGGAGAACGCGACCGTCACCCAGTGCCACACCGGCACCACCGACCTGGCCGCCGTCGTCCGCACCGCCGACATCGTGATCGCCGCCGCCGGCTCGGCCGGCCTGATCACCGCCGACATGGTCAAACCCGGCGCCGTCCTGCTCGACGTCGGCACCAGCCGCTCCCCCGAGGGCAAGATCGTCGGCGACGTCGCCCCCGAGGCCCGGGACGCCGCCGCCTGGATCGCCCCGATGCCCGGCGGTATCGGCCCGATGACCCGGGCCATGCTCCTCACCAACGTCGTCGAGGCCGTCGAGGCCGCCACCGCGCGGGCGTGACGTGCTGATGGCAGGCGAGGCCCAGCGCCGCAGCACCGAGTGGCCCCTGGCCCTCACCCTCCTGGTCGCCGCCACCGGCCTCGTCATCCTCACCTTCTACAACTGGCGCAACGGCGTCCTCACCTTCGCCGCCGCCCCCGCCCTCGCCGCCCTCCTCCGAGCCACCCTCCCCGAACGCACCGCCGGCCTCCTCCACGTCCGCGGCCGCACCTTCGACATCCTCTTCCTCCTCGCCACCGCCGCCGCCATCACCACCCTCGCCCTCATCGTCCCCAACTGAGGCGCACGAACGAGAACACCCCCAGGTCCTGAGGACCTGGGGGTGTTTGCCGGGGTGGGTCAGTGGAAGAAGTGGCGGGTGTTGGTGAAGTACATGGTGATGCCGGCTTTGGTGGCGGCTTCGACGGCGGCTTCGTCGCGGATGGAGCCGCCGGGCTGGACTACTGCTTTGACGCCGGCTTCGAGGAGGACTTCGAGGCCGTCGGGGAAGGGGAAGAAGGCGTCGGAGGCGGCGACGGAGCCGGGGGCCCGGTCGGCGGCGCGGGCGACGGCCAGGCGGCAGGAGTCGACGCGGTTGACCTGGCCCATGCCGACGCCTACGGAGGCGCCGTCGGCGGCGAGGAGGATGGCGTTCGACTTGACGGCGCGGCAGGCCTTCCAGGCGAAGGCGAGGTCGGCGAGGACCTCGGGGGTGGCGGCTTCGCCGGCGGCGAGGGTCCAGTTGGCGGGGTCGTCGCCGGCGGCCTGGAAGCGGTCGGAGTGCTGGAGCAGGAGGCCGCCGCTGATGGCGCGCATCTCGACCTGCTCGGCGGCCGAGACCGCGGGTGCGACCAGGAGCCGGATGTTCTTCTTGGCCTGGAGGATCTCGGCGGCGCCGTCCTCGAAGGCCGGGGCGACCAGCACCTCGGTGAAGATCTCGGCGACCTGCTTGGCCAGCTCGACGGTGACCGGGCGGTTGGTGGCGATGACACCGCCGTACGCCGAGACCGGGTCGCACTCGTGGGCGCGGCGGTGCGCCTCGGCGATGTCGGCGCCGACGGCGATCCCGCACGGGTTGGCGTGTTTGATGATCGCGACCGCGGGCTCGGTGAAGTCGTACGCCGTCCGCCGCGCGGCGTCCGCGTCGACGTAGTTGTTGTACGACATCTCCTTGCCGTGCAACTGCTCCGCGGCGGCCAGGCCCTCGCGGCCGTTGGTGTAGAGGGCGGCGGGCTGGTGCGGGTTCTCGCCGTAGCGCAGGACGGCCTTCTTGTCCCAGGCGGCGCCGACCCAGGCCGGGAAGCCGGAGCCCTCGGAGCTGTCGGTGAGCACGTTGCCCATCCAGGACGCGACGGCGACGTCGTACTCGGCCGTGTGCACGAAGGCGGCCGCGGCCAGCTTCTTGCGGTCCTCGAGCGAGAAGCCGCCCTCGTCCAGCACGCTGTAGATCAGGTCGTACTGCGCGGGCGAGGTGACGATCGCGACGCTCGGGTGGTTCTTCGCGGCGGCCCGGACCATCGACGGCCCGCCGATGTCGATCTGCTCGACGCACTCGTCGGGTGACGCGCCGGAGGCGACCGTCTCGGTGAACGGGTACAGGTTGCTGACGACCAGGTCGAACGGCTCGACCCGCATCTCCTTCAGCTGCTCGACGTGCTCCGGCTTGCGCAGGTCGGCCAGGATGCCGGCGTGGACCATCGGGTGCAGCGTCTTGACCCGCCCGTCCAGGCACTCCGGGAACCCGGTCAGCTCCTCGACCTTGGTCACCGGGACGCCGGACGCGGCGATCCGGGCCGCGGTGGAGCCGGTCGACACCAGCTGGACGCCGGCGTCGGACAGCGCCTTCGCGAGCTCCTCCAGACCGGTCTTGTCGTAGACGCTGATCAGCGCCCGGCGGATCGGCCTGCGGTCGGTGCTCACTTCAGTCGAACCTTTCGTCCGGTGATGGTCCAGCCGTCGCGGACGAGCCGGCCGACCCACTCCACCAGCTGGCGGCGTTCGACCTCCTTGATCCGCTCGGTGAGGGTGTCCTCGGTGTCGTCGTCCTCGACGGGTACGACGACCTGCGCGATGATCGGGCCGGTGTCGACCCCGCCATCGACGAAGAACAGGGTGGCGCCGGCGACCTTGACGCCGTACGCGAGCGCGTCCCGCGGCCCGTGGATCCCGGGGAAGGCGGGCAGCAGCGCGTTGTGGGTGTTGATGTACCGGTCGCCGAAGGCAGCCAGGAAGTCGTCCCCGACCAGCTTCAGGAAGCCGGCCGACACGACCAGATCAGGCTGGTACTGCGCGACCGACGCGGTCAGCGCCTGGTCCCACTCGGCCCGCTCGGCGTAGTCCTTCACCTTGTGGACGAACGTCGGCACACCGGCCGCGGCCGCACGCTCCAGACCGACGGTTCCGTCCCGGTCCGCGCCGACGGCAACCACCTGAGCGCCGTACGCCGGGTCCGCCGCAGCGTCGAGCAGAGCCTGCAAATTCGACCCGGAGCCCGAGACGAGCACGACGAGCCGTGCAGGCTGAGGGGTGGGCGCAACGGGGTCTGTCACGCCGGGAAGCCTATCGCTCGGCTTCAGGCTCCGGTTCAGCCGGTCTGCGGGCAGCCATCACGGCAGCGGTGATGGCGGCCCCGATAGCCATCCCAGCGGTCAGTACGCCGGCAGCGGGCAAAGCACCCGGTACGCCGACCTCAGCCATCCGCCCCGGGCCCGCTGCGCCACCGGACAGGGCGAACAGCACGAAGAAGGCCACCCCGGCCACCAGAGCCGCGATTCCGCCGCGCAGCGCGAACGCATCCCAGCCCAGCGCGTCTGTGTGCTGCTCGGCCCGGCCTCGGCGTACGACGATCAGCCCGGCCACAGCGCCGGCTCCCAGCGGGACGAGCGCGGTCAACACGAGTAGATAGGTCGGCGTCGCGCCGTCCGCGGGGACTGCGGCCAGCAACGGCAGCGCGGGCAGGTTGCCGACGTCGACGCCGGTGGGGGCGATCGTCGTACCGACTCCGAGCTGGAAGCCCGGACCGGCCAGGAACGCCACGACGTACAGAATCACGTTCGGGACGAGCATCAGGCAGATCGCGAAGAGTACGACCGAGCCGATCACTCCGGCGCCCAGCAGCTCCAGCATGCCGGTGGCGCGAGAGAAGTGGATGGCGAGCAGTACGCCGTACAGGACCGACGCCACGGCGAGCACAGTGAGTACGGCGGCCGCAGCAGCCGGTACGGCGTCCCGTAGACCGCTTGGGGTCGCATCGGCCAAGTCGTGCCCCGCACCGGACTCGACCAGGACGCCGAGCGCCCCGGCGACCAGCGCGAGCGAGGCGGCGCCGAAGAAGGCGGATACCGGTGAGGCGTGCAGCGTGCCCTCGGAGGTGAGCAGCGCCACGATCAGGGCGCCGAGACCGTAGGAAACGGCGTACGTACCGATGAGGGTGAGCAGCTCTTGAGTGCGGTCGGCCGCGCTTGTGCGGGCGGCGGACTTACCGCCGCGGTACAGACACCAGGCGAAGAACAGCGTCAGGCCGAGGGGGGCGACGGAAATGCCGGCACCGCCCAGCGTCACGCCGGACTTGTGTGCGATCAGCCAAACGGACGCACCGGCCCGGACGGCGCCGGACGCACTGCCGAAGGTTGCAGCCAGCCAGCCGATGACGGCGACCGCCGTACAGGTCAGGAGGCCCGTGAGCAGACAGGCGCCTGCCGAGAGCACCGCCGACAGGATGACAGGCCTGGTCGGGGCGGCGTCCGGAGCCTGAGCGGGGCCGGGCGCGGGGGCAGAGTCGCCGCCAGGAGCGCCCGGGCGGCTGAGCGTGTCGGTCATCTGACTCCCATGGTCGCTCCACTGCTGGACACCGCTGTGCCGGACACGCCGGATATGAAAGACTTCGGGCCGCTTGCTCACGCTCGGTCCCCGCCCGGAGGTCCAGGGGTAGCAGATTGTGGGCGATCCGGATCCACCGAGTACTGTCGGTCGGAGTCAGTGTCAGGAGGTCGAGCTTTGGCCGGTTCCCACCGCGCAGCCCGTGGAGGCGGTCGCGCCGCTGCCCGTGAGGTCCGCCGGCAGAAGGCGCGCAAGCGGAACCAGACGATCGCCGCCGGCGCCGCTGTGGTGGTGCTGGTCGGCGGCGGCAGTGTCGCCGCGCTGAGCGCCTTCGGCGGGGACGATTCCGCAGGCCCCAAGGGCGGCGACGACAAGCCGAGCAAGTCCAAGGTCCTCGGCAGCGACGCCGCGTTACTCGACACGGCCGGGGTCAAGACCCTGAGCGCCACCGGCAGCTGGGACATGAAGACGCTGGGCGGCGGTGACGACACGAGTCATGTGTTCGTCTGCCAGTCGCAGAGCGTCGCCGACGCCTCCGCCGCACGAAACTGGGTGCGCACGTTCCAGAACCGCTCCACCAAGGAGACCGCCGTCCAGTACGTCGAGGTCTCGAACGACGCGACCGCGGCGAGCAAGGCCTACACGACGATCGTCGGCTGGTTCAGCGGTTGCGTGTCCGAGAAGCGGACCAGGCTGACCGCCGCCTACCAGACCACCGGGCTCGGCGACCGCGGCTGGATCGGCGTCTTCGCCCAGCCGGCCGGCGCGAAGACGAAGTACAAGGCGATCTCGGTCACGCTGGCCGGGCAGGCCACGGTCGTCGTCCAGCACGACAGCATCGGGTCCGCGGCGCCCAAGCCGGCCGCGCTGCTGAGTACGACGTCCGCCGCCGTTCAGAAGGTCTGCGCCGAATCGGGCGGCTGCGGCAGCGGGACGCCGGCGGCCAAGCCGAGCCTGCTGCCGACGTCCGAGCCGCCCGGTTTCATGGCGCCGGTCGACCTGCCCATCCTGGGCGCCGTCGACAAGCCCTGGGTCGGGACGCCGGCCAAATCCGCCAACATCCTGCAGTGCGTCATCGACCCGAAGAAGGAGAAGGCGACCAAGGTCAGCACCCAGACCTACCTCGCCCCCGGCGCCGAGGTCCCCACCGAGTTCGGCCTCGACGACACGGTCGCGCGCTTCTCGGCCGCCGGCGCCTCGGCGTACGTCACCAAGTTCCGCCGGAGCCTGGACGGCTGCCAGAAGGCGAACTCGACCGCCAAGGTCAGCTCCACCGGCGCCATCTCCGCCGGTGACATCAAGGGCGAAGCCTGGGAAGCCTCCTTCGAGACCGGTAAGTCGAAGAAGTTCAAGGTCCGGATCGGCGTAGCCCTCAACGGCACCCACGCCGTCTACCTCCTCTACCCCGTCCTCCCCGACCTCGACATCTCCGACGCCGCCTTCCTCGACACCCTCACCCGCGCCGCCGAACGCTCCGCCACCTTCAAATAGCAAGGCAAATAGAACAAGGCCCGCAACCGGTCGGTCGCGGGCCTCGTTCGAGGGTGTTACTTGGTCAGGCTCTGCATGATTTCGCGCATCAGGTTGGCGGTCTCGGTCGGGGTCTTGCCGACCTTGACGCCGACGGCCTCGAGGGCCTCCTGCTTGGCGGCCGCGGTGCCGGAGGAGCCGGAGACGATGGCGCCGGCGTGGCCCATGGTCTTGCCCTCGGGAGCGGTGAAGCCGGCCACGTAGCCGACGACCGGCTTGGTGACGTTGTCCTTGATGAAGGCGGCGGCCCGCTCTTCGGCGTCGCCGCCGATCTCGCCGATCATGACGATCGCGTCGGTGTCCGGGTCGTCCTGGAACGCCTGCAGCGCGTCGATGTGCGTCGTCCCGATGATCGGGTCGCCGCCGATGCCGATCGCGGTGGAGAAGCCGAAGTCCCGCAGCTCGTACATCATCTGGTAGGTCAGCGTGCCGGACTTCGACACCAGACCGATCCGGCCCTGGCCGGCGATATCGGCCGGGATGATGCCGGCGTTCGACGCACCCGGCGTGATGATGCCCGGGCAGTTCGGGCCGATGATCCGGGTCTTGCCGGACGCCTGCGCGGCGGCGAAGAACGCGGCGGTGTCGTGGACCGGCACGCCCTCGGTGATCACCACGACCAGCGGCACCTCGGCCGCGACGGCCTCCAGGACGGCGTCCTTGGTGAACTTCGGCGGCACGAAGATGACGGAGACGTTCGCACCGGTCTGGGCCACGGCGTCGGCGACCGTGCCGAACACCGGCACCGCCGTCCCGTCGAAGTCCTGGCTGGTGCCCGCCTTCCGCGGGTTCACGCCACCGACGATGTTGGTGCCGGAGGCAAGCATCCGGGTGGTGTGCTTGGTGCCTTCCGAGCCGGTCATGCCCTGGACGATGACCTTGCTGTCCTTGGTCAGGAAGATAGACATTGTTCAGCGATCCCTTACTTCGCAGCCAGCTCGGCGGCCCGCTTGGCGGCGCCGTCCATGGTGTCGACCCGCTCCAGACCGGCGAGACCCGCCTCGTCGAGGATCCGGCGGCCCTCCTCGGCGTTGTTCCCGTCCAGCCGGACGACCAGCGGCTTGCTCACGGCCTCGCCGCGCGCGGCCAGCAGCTCGAAGGCCTGCACGATGCCGTTCGCGACCGCGTCACAGGCGGTGATGCCGCCGAAGACGTTCACGAACACGCTCTTCACCTGCGGGTCGGAGATGATGATCTCCAGACCGTTGGCCATCACCTCGGCCGACGCGCCGCCGCCGATGTCGAGGAAGTTGGCCGGCTTCTGCCCGCCGAACTCCTCACCCGCGTACGCGACGACGTCCAGCGTGCTCATGACGAGACCCGCGCCGTTGCCGATGATGCCGACGGAGCCGTCGAGCTTCACGTAGTTCAGGCCCTTGGCCTTGGCCGCGGCCTCCAGCGGGTCGGCCGCCGAGGTGTCGGCGAAGTCCGCGTGCTCGGGGTGCCGGAAGTCGGCGTTCTCGTCCAGCGAGACCTTGCCGTCGAGCGCCTCGACGCGGCCGTCCTTCAGCTTGACCAGCGGGTTGACCTCGACCAGCGTCGCGTCCTCGCTGAGGAAGACGCCGTACAGCTTGACGATCTCCGGCGCGACGGCGTCGATGATGTCGGCCGGGTAGCCGGCCGCGGTCGCGATCTCGCGGGCCTTCGCCTCGTCGACACCGGTGGCCGGGTCGATCGAGATCTTGGCGACCGCGTCCGGGTTGGTGTGCGCGACCTCCTCGATCTCCATCCCGCCGGCGGCGGAGGCGATGCAGAGGTAGTTGCGGTTGGCGCGGTCGATCAGGAACGAGAAGTAGTACTCCTCGGCGATCGCCGCGGCCGGGACGATGTTCAGCGTCTTGACGATGTGACCCTTGATGTCGAGCCCGAGGATCTCGCGGGCGCGCTCCTCGGCCTCGTCCGGGTTCGCGGCCAGCTTGACGCCGCCGGCCTTGCCGCGGCCGCCGGTCAGCACCTGGGCCTTCACGACCACCGTGCCGCCGCCGAGCTTCTCGGCCGCCGCGCGGGCGTCCTCCGGCGTGGTGACGACTTCACCCACCGTCGTCCCTACACCGTGCTTGGCGAAGACAGTCTTCGCCTGGTACTCCATCAAGTCCACGACTGTGGTCCCTCTCTCGCCTGTTCGAGTTGGGCCGCGGCAGGCTGCGGTGCAGAGGGCACGGTCGCCGGCGCGTTCCGTCGGCCTGAGACTAGCCACCTGCGGCGTCGACGCGACAGGCGGGGTACACGCTGAGACGACCGTCACAGCGGACGCGCGTCCGCGTGCGACGCTGGACGGCATGACAGAACAAGCGACCAGACCAGCTGCCGACTGGTGGCGTAGCGCCGTCGTCTACCAGGTGTACCCGCGCTCGTTCGCCGACTCCGACGGGGACGGCACCGGCGACCTGAACGGCATCCGGGCCCGGCTGCCCTACCTGGCCGGCCTCGGCGTGGACGCCGTCTGGATCAGCCCCTGGTACCCGTCCCCGCTGCTGGACGGCGGGTACGACGTGTCCGACTACCGCGACATCAACCCCGACTTCGGCACGCTGGCGGACGCCGACGCCCTGATCGCCGAGGCGCACGCGCTCGGGCTGCGGATCCTGATCGACCTGGTCCCGAACCACTGCTCCTGGGAGCACCCCTGGTTCAAGGCGGCGCTCGCGGCCGGCAAGGGCTCCCCCGAGCGCGAGCTGTTCTGGTTCCGGGACGGCGTCGCGGGCCGTCCACCGACGAACTGGCCGGCCACCTTCGGCGGCGGCGCCTGGCAGCAGATCGATGACGGCCAGTGGTACCTGCACATGTTCGACATCAGCCAGCCGGACTGGAACTGGGACCACCCGAAGGTGATCGAGGAGTTCGACTCGATCCTGCGGTTCTGGTTCGACCGCGGGGTCGACGGGTTCCGGATCGACGTCGCCGATTCGATGGCCAAGGACGCGACGCTGCCCGACGTACCGCTGAAGGATGGGCAGCCGACCAGCGAGAAGTACGTCGGCAACCCGTTCTACGACCAGCCCGGCGTCCACACCATCCACCAGCGCTGGCGAGCGATCGCCGACGAGTACGCCGATACGCCGCAAGGGGCGCGGGTGTTCGTGGCGGAGGCGTGGCTGTCACCGCCGGAGCGGCTTGCACAGTACGTACGGCCGAATGAGCTGCAGTCGGCGTTCAACTTCGACGCGCTGCGCGCTGCGTGGGAGGCGAAGGACCTGCGCGAGGTGGTCGACCGCTCGACGCACAGCCTGTGGGCCGTCGGCGCACCGGCGACGTGGGTGCTCAGCAACCACGACACCATCCGGCACCGCACCCGGTACGGCCGCGCGCCCGCAGACGCGCTGGAGGGCGCCGGCGTCGTACCGACCGACCTGGCGCTCGGACTGCGGCGCGCCCGGGCCGCAGCGCTGCTGGAGCTCGCACTGCCGGGCGGTGCGTACATCTACCAGGGTGACGAGCTCGGACTGCCGGAGGTGGAGGACCTGCCCGAGGAGGTCCTCGATGACCCGGTCTGGGAGCGGTCCGGCCACACCAACCGCGGCCGCGACGGCTGCCGCGTCCCCATCCCATGGTCGGGTACCGAACCGCCGTACGGCTTCGGCCCCAGTGACGGCCAGCCCTGGCTCCCCCAGCCGGCCGACTGGGCCGCTCTGACCGCAGAGTCCCAGCAGAACACCCCCGGCAGCCATCTGAACCTCTACAAAGCCGCACTGAAGATCCGCCGCGACCACGCCGACCTGGGCGACGGCCGCCTCACCTGGGACGACAACACCCCCTCCGACGTCCTCTCCTTCACTCGCGGCTCCTTCCGCTGCATCACCAACTTCGGTTCCAACCCAGCCGAGCTGCCACCGCACAGCGCCGTCCTGCTGAGCAGTGGCGAGCTGATCGACGGCCGGCTGCCGACCGACGTCACGGCGTGGCTGGAGAGCTAGACCGCGAGCGGGAGGCTCAGGAAGCCGCGGACCAGGGAGGAGGGGCGCGGCTGGGCTGGGGCGGTTTGGTGGAGGGTGGGTAGGCGGGTGGCCAGGGCTCGGAAGGCCAGGTCGCCTTCCATCCGGGCCAAGGGTGCGCCGAGGCAGTAGTGCGGGCCGGTGGCGAAGGCGAGGTGCTCTTTCGGGGTGTCTCGGTGGATGTCGAAGGTGTCCGGGTTCGGGAACACCTCCGGGTCGCGGTTGGCCAGGCCGAACATGATCAGGACGGGCGCGTCGGCGGGGAGGTCGACTCCGGCGACGGTGATCGGGTCGTGGGTGAAGCGGACGCCGAACTGGAACGGACTCTCGAAGCGCAGCGTCTCCTCGACGACCCGGGGAGCCAGCTCGGGATCGGCGCACAGCATCGCCCACTGCTCCGGATGATCGAGGAGCAGCTGGACGCCGTTGCCGAGCAGGTTGACCGTGGTCTCGAACCCGGCCAGCAGGAGCAGACCGGCCGTCGTCACCAGCTCCTCCGCGGTGATCCGGTCCGCGTCGAGAGCGGTCACGAGCGTCGAGATGACGTCGTCCCCCGGGTTCTTCGAACGCTCCTCGATCAGCTCGGCGAACAGCGTGCGCAGCGCGTGGCTGACCGCGCGGATCTCCGGTACGTCGGCCGCCCGGTCCAGGTCGACCGCGGACCCGACCACCTTCCCGTAGTGCGCGAACGCCGCGTCGTCGCCGTCCGGTACGCCGAGCAGCTCGCGGATCACCGTGATCGGCAGCGGACCGGCGAACCGCTCGATCAGGTCGAACTCCCGCGCGACCTCGAGCTCGTCGATCAGCTCGTCGATCACCGAGCTGATCCGCTGCTCGTACGCCGGCATCCGGCCGCGACTGAACGCCGGCGTGACGAGGCGCCGGAGCCGGGTGTGATCGGGCGCGTCCATCTCCAGGAAGGTGTTCGTCCAGGGCGGCTGGACGCCGAGGTTCTGCTGGTACGGCGGGCGGCCGTCGGCATGCCGGACGCCGATCCGCCGATCCCGGAGCAGGGCCTCGCAGGCGTCGTACGTGGTGGCGACCCAGACGCCGGACAGGGACTTCCACAGCGGGCCGCGGGCGCGCATCCGCTGGAGCACCGGATACGGATCGTCACGACGGCTCGGGTGCTGGAAGTCGCTGACGGGGTCGCCGAGCAGGCGGAGCAGGCGCTGGATCGCGCGTTGAGCGGCGAATTGTGCGGTCAGGCCGAGGTCCATCGGGTTCCCTCCCGGATCAACTGGCGTCAGATCAGAACATCAATGTATATTCGTGAACATGAGTGTTCAAGCGCGGAGAGTGACGTCGAGTGACCCGGTGACGATCCTGGAGGTCGCTGCCGAGGTGCTGACCGCCCAGCCGGGCGCCTCGCTGGCCGATGTCGCCGCCGCGGCCGGCGTCGGCCGCACGACGCTGCACAACCGCTTCCCCACCCGTGAAGCGCTGCTGCTCGCCCTCGCCCACGACTCCCTCGACCGCTGCGCCGACGCCATGATGAACGCCGGCGTCCACGGCGTCGACGAGACCACCCCACGTGCGGAGCTCGCCGCGATCCTCACCCGCCTCGTCCGGGCCTTCATCCCCCTCGGCCCCCGCCTCGACTTCCTCCTCCAACAGCCCCGCGCCAGCGTCGACGAAACCCTCCAGGCCCGCATCCCCGAGCTCGACGCCCCCTTGGAGCGCTACGTCGAACACGCCCAGCAAGCCGACCTCATCGCCCCCGACCTCCCACCCTGGTGGGTCGTCGGCACCCTCTACTCCCTCACCTACTCCGCCTGGGACCACCTGGCCTCCGGCAACCTCGCCCCCCGAGACGCCACCCCCCTAACCCTCCGAACCTTCCTCAAAGGCTGTGGATTATGACCCTGCAATCGAAGGGCGGCGCTTCTCGCCCCCAGGGGGAGAAGCCGACGGATGCCCAGGGGTCGGGGGCTCCTGGCAACACCCCTCCGTCTCCTGAGAGCAGTTCTGGTCGACGAGAGTTGCGGCGTCCGCTGGTTGGTCTGTTGGCAGCTACTTCGCTTTCGGTTACGGGGAACGCGATTGTGGCGGTGGCCGTGCCTTGGTTGATTTTGCAGCGGACGGGGAGCGCTACGGCGGCTGGGGTTGCGGGCGCGGCGGCTATCGCGCCGGTGGTGTTGTCGGCGCTGTTCGGGGGTGCGCTGATCGATCGGCTGGGACGGCGGTTCTGCGCGGTGGGGGCCGACATTCTGAGTGCGATTGCAGTGGCGCTGCTCGCGTTCCTGGACGAGGCGTTCGGGCTGCCGTTCTGGGGGATCCTGGCGCTGGTCGCGCTCGGTGCGGTCTTCGACGGCCCGGGTACCGCGGCCCGGGAGACGCTGCGCCCCGACGTCGCGAAGGCGAGCGGTACGCCGTTGCCGCGCGTGAACGCGTGGGGTGAGGCGGCGGAGGCGGTCGGCGCGCTGGCCGGGCCCGGTATCGCGGGTGTCCTGCTCGTCACGCTGGGCGGTTTCAACGTCCTCTGGGTGACCGTCGGCATGTTCTTGCTCTCGGCAACCATCACCGCGCTGACGATCCCGGCGCACCTGTCCGCCAAGCCGGCCAAGGAGCCCTACCTGCGCTCGATCGTCGTCGGACTGCGCTTCCTGCTGCACGAGCCCGGCCTGCGCACGGTCGCGATCACGGCCGCCGTCCTGGTCGGCTTCATCGCGCCGTTCGAGTCCGTCGTCCTGAACGCGCACCTCCAGGACACCGACCAAGCGACGTACTACGGTTTCGTCGTCGCCGCGTTCGCCGCCGGCGGCCTGATCGGCGCGATCCTGTACGGCGCGGTCGGCCACCGCCTCCGCGAGCGGCCCGTCCTGATCGCCACCCTGACGGTGACCACCCTCAGCCTCGGCGTGTTCGCGCTGCTCCCGCCGCTCCCGGTCCTGATCGCGCTCTCGTTCGCCACCGGCATCGCCAGCGGCCCGATCAACCCGGTCGTCGCCGTCATCATGCAGGCCCGCACCCCCGAGCACCTGCGCGGCCGCGTGATCGGCAGCTACACCTCGGTCGCCCTCGCCGCCGGCCCGCTCGGCCTGCTGCTGATGGGCCCGATCGTGGACGCCGGGACGCCGTCCATCGGCTTCCTGGTGATCGCAATCGGCTGTGCCCTGGCCACGGCGTTCGCCGCCGCGGCCAGGGCACTCCGAACCACTGTTACTTGACGCCGCCCGCGGTCAGCCCCGCGACGATCCGGCGCTGGAAGATCAGCACCGCGATCACCAGCGGGATCGTGACGACAACGCCGGCCGCCATCTGACTGCCGAACGGTTGGTCGCGCCCCGACGTCCCGGTGAACGACGCGATCACGACGTTCGCCGTCTGGATCTCCTTGCGGTTCACCATCGAGACCGCGATCAGGAACTCGTTCCAGGCCGCGATGAAGGTGATGATCGCGGTGGTGAACACACCGGGCGCGGCCAGCGGCAGGATCACCTTGCGGAACGCCTGCGCCGGCGTACACCCGTCGACCATCGCCGCCTGCTCCAGCTCCCGCGGCATCTGCCGGAAGAAGGCGGTCAGGTTCCAGACCGCCAGCGGCAGCGCGAACGACAGGCTGGGCACGATCATCGCCTGGTAGGTGTTGATCCACTCGATGTCGCTGAACAGCTTCTTCAGCGGGATCACCAGCGAGATGCCGGGGAACATCGAGGTGGTGATGATGATCGCCAGGACGGCGTTCTTGAACCGGAACTCCAGCCGGGCCAGCGTGTACGCCGCGACCATGCCGACGATCAGCGTCAGGATCGTCACCACGCCGGCCACGATCAGGCTGTTCAGCAGACCCCGGCCGAAGCCGGTACCGCTCTGGAACACATCGCTGAAGTTGTCGATCGACCAGACCTTCGGAACGATCGAGTTGTCGAACTGGTCACTCGGCCGGCGCAGCGCCGACACGATCATCCAGTAGAACGGCACCAGGCAGTACAGGACGATCAGCCCGACGCCAACCAGCGGCAACCACCGCCGGTACCACGGCGCCTCAGCGGCCTTCACATCGATCCGACCAGCCATCACGCACCACCCTTCTTGCGGCGTCCGGCCTTCTTACCCGTCTGGCGAGCCTCACCGATGACGTCGGCGCCGAGCAGTTTCACGAACGCGTAGGCGACGACCGCGACGTACACGAACAGCAACGTCGCGTACGCCGCCGCCGGCCCGTACCTGGTCTGGTTGGCCTCGAGGAACGCCAGGATCGACAGCGTCTCGACGGACTCCTTGTTCGGCCCGACCAGCACGTACGGCAGGTCGAAGATGCGCAGCGTGTCGAGGATGCGGAACAGCACCGCGACCAGCAGCGCCGGCTTCACCAGCGGCAGCGTGATCCGGGTGAAGGTCTTCCACGGGCTGGCGCCGTCCACCTTCGCGGCCTCGTAGACCTCGTCGGGGATGGTCTGCAGACCGGCCAGCACCAGCAGCCCGATGAACGGCGCCGTCTTCCAGGTGTCGGCGATGATCACCGACAGGACCGATTGCCAGCCTTCGGTGGACCACAGTACCTGGGTACCGAGGACGGCGTTCGCGATGCCGTCGGCCTGGAAGATCCACTTCCACAGCAGCGCGGACACGACGGTCGGGATCGCCCACGGGACCAGGATGCTGGCCCGGACGATGGACCGGCCCTTGAACGCCTTGTGCATCACCAGGGCCATCAGCACACCCAGCAGCGTCTCGAGGACGACGCAGGTGACGGTGAAGAACGTGGTGTTGTAGAACGCGTTCCAGAATCGCTCGCCGGTCTCACCGGAGAAGATCGCGGCGAAGTTGTCCAGCCCGACGAACTGCGAGCCCTCGATGACGAACCCGTCGTCGTCGATCCGCTGGCCGCTGGTGTACAGCGACTCGCGCAGCGCCGAGATGATCGGGTAGACGACGACCAGGACCAGCACGATCAAGGTCGGTGACAGCAGTAACGCGGCCAGCCGGCCGGTGCCCTCGTTGAACGACGTACGCCGGACCTTCGAGGGCGGCGGCTCAACAGCCGAGGCGGATTGACTCACCTCTTGCCTCCTTCTCTCTCCGCCCACGACCCGTGGGCGGTGACGACGCCGGGGCCGGCGCACAGCGTTGCACTGCGCACCGGCCCCGGCGTTCGGGTCACTGCGTGATGAGCGTGCTCAGCTTGGTCTGCAGCCCGGTCAGCGCTTCCTTCGGCGGCGTGGTGCCGTTCAGGGCGCCGTACGCCGCTTCCTGGATGGCGGTCGTGACGTCGCCGTACTTGACCACCTGCGGCCGCGACTTCGCGGACCCGATCGAGGCCTTCAGCGGGGCCAGGTACGGGAACTGCTTGTTCAGCTCCGGGTCGTCGTACAGCGACGCCCAGGTCGGCGCCTGCGAGGTCTTCTCGACGTTCGCCTTCTGGCGCTCCTCGCTGGACATGAACTTGATGAAGTCGGCCGCGGTCGCCTTGTTCGGGGTGAACGCGGAGATCGCGTAGTTGTGCCCGCCCAGCGTCGAGACGCCCGGGCCCTTCAGACCGGGCAGCGGCGCGACGCCGAACTTGCCGGCGATCTTCGACGAGCCGTCGGTCTTGCTGGCCAGCGCGTACACGTACGGCCAGTTGCGGTGGAAGATCAGGTTGCCCTCCTGGAAGGCGCGGCGGCCCGGCTCCTCCTGGTAGGTGATGGCAGCCTTCGGGATCTCACCGGACTTGAAGCCGTCGACGAGGAAGTTCAGCCCCTCGAGCGCCTCCGGGGTGTCGACGTTCGGCTTGCCGTCGTCACCGACGACGACGCCGCCGGCGCCGTTGATCGCCTCGGAGAAGTTCACCGTGAGGCCTTCGTACTTCTCGAACTGACCCGCATAGCAGCTCGCGGTCTTTGCCTCCGGCAACGCCTTGACCTTGGCGCAGGCGTCCTTCATCTCGGCCCACGTGGTCGGCGCCTTGACCCCGGCCTTGTCCAGCAGGTCCTTGCGGTAGTAGAGCAGCCCGCCGTCCGACGTCACCGGGACGGCGTACAGCTTGTCGCGGTACTTACCGGTCTCGACCGTCGACGGCAGCAGCTTGCCGAGGTCCGGGAACTGGTCCTCGGGCAGCTCGGTGATCCAGCGGTTCGCGGCGAACTCGGCGGTCCAGACGACGTCCAGGTTCAGCACGCTGAACTCGGTCGACTTGATCTGGGCGTTCGAGATCATCTGGTTGCGCTGCTGGTCGGCCGACTCGGGCAGCTCGGTGATCTCCACCTTCTCGTCCGCGTGCTGGGCGTTCCACGCGTCCACCTGGTTCTTCAGGTTGCCGGAGGTGTCCTTACCGGTGGCGAACTTGATCGGGCCCCGGCCCTCGAGCGCACCCCCGGACGCACCGTTGCTCCCGCCGCTCCCGTCGTCTCCACCGCCACACGCCGCCGCGAACAACACCAGGCTGCTCGCCACGGTCAGTGCGACCGCCTTGCGGGTATGTGATCGTTCAAACCTCATCGTTACCTGCCCTCTCCCGATGGGAATCGCATCGTCCCTGCGCGGGCGGCGTGCAGGCCCCCACCGCACTGTCACGCCACCTGCCCGGACAGTAACCGACGATGGGGGTGACCTGGTCTGAGCAACTCACCCGCCGCCGGCGATCGCCGTTCCGGACGTACCGCATGGCTGTATGCGACCGCGATTCGGAAGCCCGCACAACCAGGTGTTTCTTAACGATTCGGTATTACCGATCAGTAACCTCACGCAGGGGAAGCGGACGCGTCCCCTACGTTGCCGCGGACCCACTCGACGATCTCGGTGGTGGTCGCGCCGGGGGTGAAGATCTTGTGGACGCCGAGCTCGGCCAGCGGCTGCAGGTCGGCGTCCGGGATGATGCCGCCGCCGAAGACCACGATGTCCTCGGCCTCGCGCTCGGCCAGCAGCTCGCGGACGCGCTTGAACAGCGTCATGTGCGCGCCGGACAGGACGGACAGGCCGATCGCGTCGGCGTCCTCGGCGATCGCCGTCTCGACGATCTGCTCGGGCGTCTGGTGCAGGCCGGTGTAGATGACCTCCATCCCGGCGTCGCGCAGGGCGCGCGCGACCACCTTCGCGCCGCGGTCGTGGCCGTCCAGGCCGGGCTTGGCGACGACGACCCGCAGGGGGTTGGCAGAAGGCATGTTCGCAGGTTAACCGGTCGCAATCTCACGGATAAGACACGGGAAGGTGTGTTCCCCGCCACGCGAACTGGGAACCGGTTACCGTGAGAAGAGATCGGACCACCGGGGGGACTGGTTCTGAGGAGGCGCCGCCCATGGGTTCCTGGCAGGAAGAGGTCCGCGGCGCGCTGGACGGCCTCGCGTACGGCGCCCGCTCGGCGATGTCACCCCGGGTGCTGCAGGGCGCGGCGGTCGAGCTCGGCTGGATGACCACCCATCTCGCGATGTACCCGCTCGGCCTGCTCGGCGGCTCCGGGTCCCGCACCGAGCGGCTCTCGCTGACCGGGCTCACCCCCGCGCAGCGCAGCCTGCTGGTGAACGACGTCGTCGCGGCCGGGACGCCGATCCTGCTCGCGCACGGGATCATCGACAACCACACGATCTTCGCGCTGATGCGCCGCCAGCTCGCCCGGCGCGGGTTCAGCAGTATCCACACGTTCTCGTACTCGCCGCTGACCCTCGACGTCCGGCGGACGGCGGAGCGGATGGGCGCCGAGATCGAGGCGATCTGCGAGGCCTCGGGGTCGGACCGGATCCACGTGGTCGGCCACAGCCTGGGCGGGCTGATCGCGCGGTACTACATCCAGCGGCTGGGCGGTCACGAGCGCGTCCACACCTGCGTCTCGCTCGGCACCCCGCACCAGGGCACCGTCGCGGCCCGGCTGCTGCCGTGGCCGCTGGTCAAGCAGCTGCGCCCGAACAGCGACCTGATGACCGAGCTGGACGAGCCGGCTCCCGGCGTCCGGACCAGGTTCATCGCGTTCTACTCCGATGTCGACCAGCTGATCGTGCCGCAGCGGCGGGCCCGGATCCGGCATCCCGACCTGGCCGCGACCAACATCCGGGTGAACGGCGTCGGGCACCTGTCGCTGCCGTTCGACGGCGACGTCGTCCATCAGATCACCGGAGCGCTCGCACACCTGGACGATCAGGCGCAATCTGCCTGACGGGGAAGGCGTTTCGGGCTCAGCAGGCTGATGCACGTGCAGCGGCGCATGCAAAAGTTTCGTGAAGCTGGCGGGTGAAATGTGCCGGATGGGTTTGTGGCCCCGTGACTGTTCCGTTATGGTGCATGAGTTCTCACCGGGAATAAACCCCCGGCGAGAGTGGTCAAAGCCCCTCCCCTGTGACCGAAAGGCCACGTTGTGTCCCAGCACCGTGCCGCGGGTAACCGCGTCACGCCCGGCAACGCTGCGCGCAAGACCGGCGCAGGACGTCACAGTGCAAAGCATCGTGTTGCCCGGCGTAATACCCCCAGCAGTACCCAGATCGTCGGTTTGACCGCAGCCCTGGCTGCGGCAGCAGGAGCTGTCGGCTTCAGCCACAGCGCCCTGTCCGCGCCGACCCAGGCGAACACCGCGGTGAACCTGGCCGCGAATAGCCTGGACAACGGGTCACTGTCCGGTATCACCACTGCCCGTATCCAGGCCCGCCAGCTCGCCACCCGCGATCACTCGCGCAGCGATCTGACGACGGCCGCGGGCGAGACCACCAAGAAGCAGGCAGCCGCTGCCGCGCTGGCCAAGGCCCGCGCCGCGAAGCTGAGCGCGAACAGCAAGCAGACCGCGAACCGTGCGGTCGCGCTGGCAGCGGCCAAGAAGGCCGAGGCGAAGAAGCTCCGCGAGTCGCTGAACCGCTGCGAGATGATGCTGTCCGGCTACCACATCACCGCGACCTTCGGTCAGGGCGGCGATCGCTGGGCCCGCAACCACACCGGTCTCGACTTCGCCGCCCCGGGCGGCACCCGGATCGGCACCGTGATGCGCGGCGTGGTGATCTTCGCCGACTGGGCCGGCTCCTACGGCCGCCAGGTCCAGGTCCGGCACGCCGACGGCACCGTCACCTGGTACAACCACATGAGCCAGTTCGACGTCTCGGTCGGCGATGTGCTGATGGCGGGTGACAAGGTCGGCGAGGTCGGCTCCACCGGTAACTCGACCGGTAACCACCTGCACTTCGAGGTCCGCCCCGATAACGGTGACCCGATCAACCCGATGCCGTGGCTGCGCAACCACTGCGGCCTCAACCCCTGACGAACCGCTGATCCGCCGGCGATCGCGGTACTAGGATCGTCGGCATGCGCCCCGCCCCCGGAGAAGTGCTGCACTTCTCCGAAGATCCGACGATCGAGTCCTTCCGGCCGTATGTCGCCAAGGCGGCCGGCCGGATCACGCCGTACGTCTGGGCCGTCGGTCACGACCGCGCCCCGGACTACTGGTTCCCGCGGCAGTGCCCGCGCGCGATGGCGTGGGTAGGCCCGACGACCACCGCCGCCGACCAGGCCCGCATCATCGGCGCCGGCAGCGGCTCCCGGGTGCACGCCGTCGAGTACGGATGGCTCGAGGCGATGCGCTCGGTCGGGCTGTACGCCTACCGGCTGCCCGCCGCGGAGTTCGAGCTCCGGGACGCCGCCTTCGTCGCGACCACCGAGATCCACCCGCTCGGCCCGGCCGAGCGCGTCGGCGATCTGTTCGCCCTGCACGACGCGGCCGGTATCCAGCTCCGCGTCCTGAACCGGCTGCACGACTTCTGGGCCGAGGTCGTCGCCAGCACCCTTGAGTGGAGCGGTATCCGGCTCCGCAACGCCAAGCCATGACGTACGGCGCGCTCGGCGAGGCTGCCTGGTCGTGGGTGCTCGGCCAGGTCCGGTGGGACGACACCGGCCCCTGGATCCCGGAGTCCGGCGACGGCCCGAAGCCCGAGCAGTTCGTGAACGGGATGCACAGCGGCGTCGGCGGGCTGGCCTACGCCCTGGCCGAGATCAAGCTCAGCCGACCCTGGACGCCGTCCGAGCAGGAGCTCGCGACCGGGATCGCGGACCGGATCCGGGCCTCCATCCCGAGCGAGTCCTCGATCACGTTCTTCGACGGGCTGGTCAGCTCGATCGGGATCCTCACCGCCCTCGACGAACCCGGCGCGGCGGCCGCGATCGAGCGCGCCTGGGAGCTGATCACCCCGGCCGGCTGGCACGAGGAGTTCCTCGGCGACGAGGAGGTCTACGCGCCCGGTGCGGTCACCAACGACCTGACCCTGGGCACGGGCGCCGCGCTCCTGGGCGCGCTGTGGGCGCTCCGGCACGGCGTCCCGGCCCGGCCGCTGGCCGACCGGGCCATCGAGCTGCTGCTGGCCGAGCAGGAGCCCGGGCCGAACTGGCTCTTCGTCCCGCGCCACTACCTGCGGCGGCCCCCGCCGCTCCAGATGCCCAACTTCTCCCACGGCCTGGCCGGGATCGCGGCTGTCCTCGCCCTCGCCGGCGTCGAGCTCGACCGCCCCGAGCTGGTCGAGACCGGTCGGCAGGGCGCCGAGCACCTGATCAGCCTCGGCATCAACGACGGCAAGGGCTTCCGCGTCGCCCGCGTGATCCCCTGGGAGGAGCGACACGGCGACGAGTTCACCTTCAACTGGTGCCACGGCGGCGCCGGGACCGGTCTGCTGTTCTCCGCGCTCCAGTACGCCGGTGTCGGTCAGGTGGCCGGTGAGTCGCCCGCGACCTGGCGGGCGCGCTGCCTGGACGGCGTCCGCAACTCTGGCATCCCGGAGCGGATTCATCCGGGCTTCTGGGACAACGACGGTCGCTGCTGCGGCACGGCCGGGGTCGCCGACGCGTTCCTGACCGCCTACCAACGCGACGGCGCGGCCGAGGATCTCGCCTTCGCTCGGCAGCTGGCCGACACTCTCGTCGGCCACGCCCATCACGACGGCGGTACGGCGTACTGGCGGTTCATCGAGCACAAGAACGAGGACCCGCTGCTGCCGCCCGGCGTCGGCTGGATGCAGGGGACGGCCGGGATCGCGGCCCTGCTGCTCCGGATCAGCCGCGTTGTCGAGCAGGGCCGGACTGCGGCCATTGCCACACATCTGGACAACTGGTGGGCCAGCTGAGCCAGCCACGGTAGAGCGACTCCTCCGGGAGCTGCTCGGCCAGCGCCATCCAGGCGTCGTACCACCGGCGGCGAACCACCGCAGGCGGCCAAGCTGCGGCGCGCAGCTCCGGCGGAAGGAGCGGATCGAGGCGCAGCGCATGCTCGAGCGCCTCGGCCAGGTGCAGCTGCCGGACGAGCGGCGCGCCGGTCTGCCG
Source organism: Kribbella sp. NPDC104218 (assembly GCF_055584105.1). Taxonomy (NCBI): domain Bacteria; kingdom Bacillati; phylum Actinomycetota; class Actinomycetes; order Propionibacteriales; family Kribbellaceae; genus Kribbella; species Kribbella sp. NPDC104218. The sequence continues at coordinate 3,022,986 of NZ_JBVJMQ010000001.1, read as the reverse complement.
GATGGCATCGTCGATGACGTCGTACGCCGCGACGATCGGCGCCGCTGGCCAGAGCAGCTCAGCGATCTCTTGCGGATCGGTGACGCCCCGGACGTCGAGGTCGGTCGCCTCGGCGTGCACCAGGTACTCGCTGCTGTCGAGCACGATCGCCAGGTCGTGCGGGCTGACGTAGAGCCCGGTTGAGACCACCGCGGCCCCGGCCTCGACGAGCGTCCGCCGAAGCCCGTCGCGGATCGCCCGCGCGGACTCGGGCGCGCTGACCGCAAGCAGCCGCCAGCGCCCGTCCCAGGGGTCGAGCCCTTGGTCCTGCGTGAACGCCAGCCGGACGGCGAGCCGATCCTGGTCGAGGCGCTCACGACCGGCCGCGGTCAGCGCGGCCGTCGCCTGCCGCCCCCGGCCGACCTGGACGACCTCGCCGGCCGCGACCATCCGGCGCAGGGCCAGCCGGATCGGCTGGTCGGCGATCCCGGCCGCGTTCGCGGTGTCGTAGACCCGCTCCAGGGCGACGACGCCGCGGCTCGGCAGAAAGGCCTCGATGACCGTACGCGGGGACACCATGACTTGAATCTATCATCTATGCTACGAACGTGCGTAAGTTGATCATTCTTGCCGTAGTCGTCGCCGTGCTCGGCGCCGGCGCGATCGTGACGCTGGTCGGGAACGACTACCGGCTCCGGACGCGTGAGCTGGCGATCCCCGTGCCGGGCGGGTCGCTGGCCGCCGTCCTCGCTGAGCCCGAGAAGGGCACGGCGCGCGGGCTGGTGGTGATGGTGCACGGCGACGGCCCGGTCGAGGCGACGCACGACGGGCTCTATCTGCCGTGGTTCGAAGCCGCCGCGGACGCCGGGTTCGCGACGCTGTCGTGGAGCAAGCCCGGGCTCGGCGGCTCGACCGGCAACTGGCTCGACCAGAGCATGGCCGACCGAGCGACCGAGGTGACCCAGGTGCTCGACTGGGCGCGCGGCCAGTCGGACCTGCCGAGCGGGCTGGTCGTGTTGTGGGGCGCCAGCCAGGCGGGCTGGGTGCTGCCCAAGGTCAAGGCGGACGCCGTCGTCGCCGTCAGCCCCGCGATCAACTGGCTGCGCCAAGGCCGCTTCAACCTGCTCGCGGAGCTCGACCACGACAAGGCTTCGACCGACGAGCGCGCCCGGGCGATTGCCACCAGCGATCAGACCCGCGCGCTCCTCCAGCAGAACGCGGACTACGACACCTACCGGGCCAAGACCGACGATCCGGAGCCGATGGACGCCGACCGGTGGGCCTTCGTCCGACGCAACTACACCGCGGATGCCACGGCCGATTTGCAGGCGCTCGACGTCCCAGTGCATCTGATGCTCGGCGAGCACGACCGGAACGTCGACATCGCGGAGACGGCGGCGACGTACCAGCGACTGCTCGGTGATCGGCTGACCGTCCGGCGGTTCGCGGCCGCACACTCGATGGCGCGCCCCGCCGTCCAGGACTCGGAGCTGCTCGGCGTCCCGACGGCCGTCCTCTGGCCGCGCGCGATCTTCGCACCCGGCGTACTCGACGACTACCGGGCCGTGCTGCGGGGGATCTAGGGCGTGTCTCCTGATTCCGCGCCGTAGCGAGCATGTGCTCGGTGCGGTAGCTCGGCGTGCTGGAGTGAAGGGTTCGATGCGGCGCATCGTGCCCTTTGCGCCAGTGCGGCGAGGTGCCGTGCCGAGTGCAGCGCAGTAGGCGTGGGATTAGGAGACACGCCCTAGCGCCGCCAAACCTCTGCTGTGGTGAGGAATGCGGACGATCCGGGCTTCTCCGGGGTGCCGTCCACCTGGACGAAACCGGGGACGGACGCACCGCCGATCGAGACCGTCGCCGAGCGGACCGGCGCGATCACCAGGCTCAGCGCATGGTTGCCCCCGGCAAGCGGAAAGTTGTCGGTGGCAAACAGCCGGCGGTCCAGCACACCGCCCATCTCGATCTGGATATCGGCCGCCTTGGCGCTCAACCCGTCGGCCAGGTTCATCGAGACCTGGACCAGATCACGCTCGACAGCGGGCTCGTGCCACGGCAGGCCTTGCACCTCGAGGAACGACCGGACGAAGTACCGCTCCAGCCAGGACGCCAGGTCAACATCCTCCGAGACCACCCGGACGATCCCGTCGAACCACAGCACCACCGCCGTCCCGGCGCCCCGGATCGACCAGTCCACCATCCAGATCGAGGCGTACGCCGTCACCCGCCCGGCCTCGTCGAACAGCCGCAGCCCAGGATTCGCCCCGGCCAGAATGATCCGGCGGTGACTGTCTGCTACCGGCTTGGGCATGAAGTGGGCGCTTCCGAAGAGGGGCGAAGATCCTCGATTGTCTCAATCTTCGCCCCAGATGCAACGCAATACGAAACTTTCTTGGCTCAGAAGGCCTGCGGGCGCTCCGCGCCGTAGCGAGCAGGCGCTCGGTGCGGTGACTCGGTGTGCGGGGGCGGAGGGTTCGATGCGGAGCATCGTGCCCTTCGAACCCGTGCGGCGAGGTGCTGTGCCGAGCGCCGCGCAGTAGGCGCGGGGCGGCCGTAGGCCTTCTAAATCTTCTCGACCGGGGCGTAGCGCAGGAGCAGGCGTTTCACGCCTTCGGAGCCGAAGTCGATATCGGCCTGGGCCTGCTGGCCCTCGCCGCGGACGACCACGACGGTGCCCATGCCGAAGCTGTCGTGGACGACCCGATCGCCCGGGTTCAGGCTGATCACGGGTTTGTCGGACGCCGTCCGCCGCGACGGTTCGTAACGGCTCGGGATCCCGCTGCCGGTCGACGTCCCGCTGCCGGACCAGCGGGTGATCGCGGAGTCGTCGCGCCGCCAGTCGAGCAGCTCGGCCGGGATCTCCTCCAGGAAGCGGGACGGCGGGTTGTGCTGTGGAGCGCCGTACGCCGAGCGGACGGCGGCGCGGGAGATCGCCAGCCGCTGCCGGGCCCGGGTGATGCCGACGTAGGCGAGCCGGCGCTCCTCCTCCAGCTCCTTGAGGTCGGTCAGCGACCGCGAGTGCGGGAAGACGCCGTCCTCCATACCGGTCAGGAAGACGACCGGGAACTCCAGGCCCTTCGCGGTGTGCAGCGTCATCAGCGTGACCACGCCGCCGTCGTCGTCGGCATCCGGGATCTGGTCGGCGTCGGCGACCAGCGCGACCCGCTCCAGGAACGCCTGCAGATCGGCCGGCTCACCGGCCGCCGTCCGCTCCTCGACGAACTCGCGGGCCACCGAGATGAACTCGTCCAGGTTCTCCAGGCGGGTCTCGTCCTGCGGGTCGGGCGACTTCTGCAGGGTCTCGTAGTACGTCGAGCGGTGCAGCGCGGTGTCGAGGATGTCGTCCGGCGGGGCGCCGGAGTCGACCATCGCGGTCAGCTCGTCGAGGATGTCGACGAAGGACTGCACCGCGTTCACCGAACGGGACGCCATCGCGGGCGCGTCCTGCGCGCGGCGCATCGCCTGGGCGAACGAGATCCGCTCGCGCTGGGCGAGCGCCTCGATCGCGGCCTCGGCCCGGTCGCCGATCCCGCGTTTCGGCTCGTTCATGATCCGGCGCAGCGAGACGGTGTCCTCGGGGTTCACCAGGATCCGCAGGTAGGCGAGCGCGTCGCGGACCTCCTTGCGCTCGTAGAACCGGACGCCGCCGACCACCTTGTACGGATGGCCCGTCCGGATGAAGACCTCCTCGAACACCCGGGACTGCGCGTTCGTCCGGTAGAAGACGGCGACATCGGACGGTTTCACGCCGTCGGCGTCGGTCAGCCGGTCGATCTCGTCGGCGACGAACTGGGCCTCGTCGTGCTCGTTGTCGGCGACGTAGACCGCGATCTGCTCACCCTGGCCCTGATCGGACCACAGGTTCTTCGCCATCCGGCCCTCGTTGCGCGAGATGACGGCGTTCGCGGCGGTCAGGATGGTCTGGGTGGAGCGGTAGTTCTGCTCGAGCAGGATCGTCTCGGCGCCGGTGAAATCCTCCTCGAAGGCGAGGATGTTGCGGATCGTCGCACCGCGGAACGCGTAGATCGACTGGTCCGAGTCGCCGACCACCATCAGCTCGGCGGGCGGCGCGGTCGGGCCGCTGCCGGGCTCGTCCTCCCCGCAGAGCTCGCGGATCAGCGTGTACTGGGCGTGGTTGGTGTCCTGGTACTCGTCGACCATCACATGCCGGAAGCGGCGCCGGTAGTACTCCCGGACGTCGGGGAAGGCCTGCAGCAGGTTGACCGTCGTCATCAGCAGGTCGTCGAAATCCAGCGCGTTCGCCTGGGCGAGCCGCTCCTGGTAGATCCGGTAACACTCGGCGTACGTCTGCTCGAGATGGTTCTCGGTCTTGGACGCCGCGGTCTCGTGATCGATCAGCTCGTTCTTCTGGGTGCTGATCCAGTTCAGCACGGCGCGCGGGTTGTAGCGCTTGACGTCGAGATCGAGCTCGCGGCAGACCAACGTCATCAGCCGGCGCGAGTCGGTCGCGTCGTAGATCGAGAACGTCGGGTTGATCCCGAACTTCTTGATGTCGCGGCGCAGGATCCGCACACAGGAGCTGTGGAACGTCGAGACCCACATCAGCTTCGCCCGCGGGCCGACCAGGTCGACGACCCGCTCGCGCATCTCGGCGGCCGCCTTGTTGGTGAACGTGATCGCCAGGATCGACCCGGGATGCGCGTCCCGCGCGCCGAGCAGGTAGGCGATCCGCCGCGTCAGCACCCGGGTCTTGCCCGAGCCGGCGCCGGCCACCACGAGCAGCGGTTTCCCCGCGTGCACGACGGCGGCGCGCTGCTGCGGGTTGAGCCCGGCCAGCAGCGCATCCGGATCGGTCCGGTGCTTCTTCGGCTCCTCCAGCGGCACGGGGAGCTCGTCAGGCGAGAACAGCGTAGTCATCACCCAACACCTTAGGCGCTCCCCCGGACACTTTCGAAAACCGGTTCGAGTCGGCCCCGCCGAACTGCCAGGATCCCTCCCATGGACACCCGCTACGACGACCTCGTCGACCACATCGAGGCCCAGTACGGCGAGGGCCGCTACGCCGAGGCGCTGACCGCCCTCGACGCCGCCGACCTCCCCGCGCACGCCGCCGAGCTCGCCCACCTCCGCGCCTGTCTTCTAGGCGCTTCGGGCGACCCGGCCGCCGCCCTCGCCACCCTCCAGTCCGCCGCCGCCACCGGCGCCTGGTGGCGCCCCGAAATCCTCGAAGACGACGACCTCGAAGCCCTGCAAGCCAACCCCGACTTCCAGCAACTCGTCGCCACCTCCGCGTCCCGAGCCACCGACGACCCCACCCCCGCCCGCATCACCCTCCCGGAGGTCCCATCAGTTGGGGTGGTGGTGGCGTTGCATGGGGCTGGGCAGGGTGCGGAGCATGCTCGGCGGGATTGGGCGGGGGTGCTGGAACTTGGGTATGCGCTGGTTTGTGTGGAGTCGTCGCGGCGGATGTCGCCGATGTACCGGACGTGGCCTGATCCCGCGCAGGCGGCGGCGGATATCGCTCGCGCGCTCGCCGGTCTGCCCGCCGAGCTGACTGGGCTGCCGGTTGTCGCGGCGGGGTTCTCCGCGGGTGGGCGGGTCGCGCTGAACTGGGCGTTCACGGCGAACCCGAGCCCGGCGAGCGGCGTCCTGGCGTTGGCGCCGGCGTTGCGTGAGCTGCCGGCGAGCGCGGCCAACAAGTTGTCACCGGCAACTGTTTGGATCGGGACCGACGACGACCTGCTCGAGGTGGTGGACGCCGCGGCGGACGCGCTGACCGGGTTCGGGTGCGAGATCGAGCGGGTGCCCGGGCTGGGACACGCCTTTCCGGCGGACCTGGCGGACCGGTTGGCTGCAAAGCTGTAGCGCATGGGCCATCCCGTCTTCGCCAGGATCTACGCGCGCGTGCGCCCGCAAATGGATGCCCAGGGGGTGGCCGCGCATCGGGCTCGGCTGCTGGCGGGGCTGGCGGGCGCGGTGGTCGAGATCGGCTGCGGCGACGGCGGCAACTTCCGCCACTACCCGCCGTCCGTGACGAGCGTGCTCGCCGTCGAGCCGGAGCCGTACCTGCGAGCCCGCGCCGAGTCCGCGCCGGCGTCCGTCCCGGTCCAGGTCGTCGACGGCACCGCGAACCGCCTCCCACTCGCGGAGAACTCGATGGACGCCGTCGTCACGTCGCTCGTCCTCTGCTCGGTCCCCGACCAGGCGACCACGCTCGCCGAGGCGCGACGGGTCCTCCGGCCGGACGGCGAGCTCCGGTTCTACGAGCATGTGGCCGGCGCGCCCGGCCGGCTCCAGCGCGTCCTCGACGCGACCATCTACCCGGCGCTTTCGGGCGGCTGCCACCTGCACCGCGACACCCTCGGCGCGATCACCGCGGCCGGCTTCACCGTGACCGAGGTCGACCACTTCAACTTCCCCGCCACCGGCTTCAATCCGGCGGCGCCGCACATCCTCGGCCGGGCTACGAAAGCTGCCGGGTGAGCTGCAGCTCGACCGGGGTCGCCGCGCCGAGCCAGAGCATGTCGGCGGTGTGGTCGTTGCACGAGGTCACCCGGAGACCGGGGACGCCTTCGATCTGACCTTCGTAGTCCTTGGCCGCGAGATGCGCAACGACCTCGGAGAGCTCGGGCCCGTCCATCCACTCGATCCGGGCCAGATCCGCGCGCGCCTGCCACATGTCGACCCAGGCGGCCGGGTCCGCGCTGAAGAGCGTCGTCCGCAGGATCATCGAGACCGCGCCGAGCAAGGTCGCGGCGGGCGTGGCCGTGCGGGCCAGCACGGTGCGCTCGGAGTCGGAGAGGTCGTCGGCCACCAGGATCGCGGTATCGCTCAGGTTCACAGCGCGAGAGCCTGCCACAGCATCTTGTCGGCTGAGAGCAGACTTGCCGTCAGCAGAAAAACTGGGGACCGCGGTGATCACCCGGCCAGAGTGGAACGTATGGCAGATGACCCCAAAGCACCGCTGTTCAACTCGACCGCGCGGCAGCGGCTGCTCGACCGCCGCGTCGTCGTCCTGGACGGGACGCTCGACGACGACAACGGCACCCTGCTCGCCACGCAGCTCCTGACGCTGGCCGCCGAGGACCCGGACCGCGACATCGCGCTCTGGATCCACTCGCTCGGCGGGTCGGTGCCGTCGATGCTCGCGATCCGCGACGTGATGCGGCTGATCCCCTGCGACGTGTCGACGCTGGCGATCGGGCTGGCCTGCAGCGCCGGCCAGTTCCTGCTCTCGGCCGGTACGCCGGGGAAGCGGTACGCCCTCCGGCACGCCCGCATCCTGATGCACCAGGGCTCAGCCGGGATCGGCGGTTCCGCGGTGGAGATCGAGATCCAGGCCAACGACCTGCGACACATCCGCGACACCGTGCTCACGCTGATCGCCGACGACACCGGCCAGCCGTTCGACGTCGTCCACGAGGACTCGCGCCACGACCACTGGTACACCGCGGCGGAGGCCCGCGACTACGGCTTCATCGACCACATCGTCTCGTCGTTCGACCAGGTGATGCCTCTGGAGAGGGCGGCGGCATGAGCTCCTACACGATCCCCAACGTCATCACCCAGCATCCGCGCGGCGAGCGGGTGATGGACGTCTACTCGTTCCTGCTCTCCGAGCGGATCATGTACCTCGGGACGGCGATCGACGCCGGCGTCGCCAACGCGCTGATCGCGCAGCTCCTGCATCTGGAGGCGGAGAGCGGCGAGTCGCCGATCAAGCTCTACATCAACTGCGAGGGCGGCGACATGACGTCCGCACTGGCGATCTACGACACGATGCGGTTCATCTCGGCGCCGGTGGAGACCTTCGGCGTCGGACAGGCCATCGCGGCCGGTGCGGTGCTGCTGGCGGCCGGTGCGCCCGGGCAGCGCGCAGTACTACCGCACGCGCGGGTTGTCCTGCACCAACCAGCCGCACGCGGTCAGGGCACAATTCCGGACCTGATCCTGCAGGCGGACGAGGTGGTCCGCGTGCGCAGTCAGGTCGAGTCCATCCTGTCTGAGCACACTGGGCAGACCATCGAGAAGCTGCGGCACGACACCGACCGGGACCACGTGCTGACGGCTGAGGCGGCGCGCGAGTACGGCATCGTCGACCACGTCGTCCAGAAGCGCGTTCCAGTGCCTGTGTTCAGCTAGCCGGCCGCAGCGAGCACCCGGTCAGCGACAGCGGCATGGTGGGCCCGTTCTGCGGGCCCACGGCCGAGGCGGTCGGTCAGATAGGCATAAGCGAGCTGCCGGTCCGGGTCTGCCCAGCCGATACAACAGTTGCTGCCGTTGTGCCCAAAGGTCCGCGGGCTGCTCAACTGACCGAACGCCGAGTCCGGCCGGGCCAGCTGGAAGCCCTGACCCCATCGGATCGGCACCTGCGCCCACCGATCGACCTCACCCTCGCTGGTCGGTGTGACGGCGGCCGCGATCGACCCCGGGCGCAGTACGCGGCCCGCCGTACCGATGCCGCCGCGCAGCAGCATCAGGTAGAGCTCGGCGAGGTCGCGTGCGGTCGTCGAGACACCACCGGCCGGGATGACGGCTTCGCGGGTACTCCGCCGGTTCAAGATCGACTGGACGACCGGACCGGTCACTCCGCCGACCTTCAGCGGCACCTGTCGCCCCCACAGCTCAGACGGCTGCCCGAGGTAGGTGTTGTGGACGCCGAGCGGACCGAGCACCGCCTCCCGCAGTACGTCGGGCAGCGGGTGCCGGGTGATCCGCTGCACCAGCTCGCCCAGAACGAAGCCCGACGCCAGCGGGCTGTAGGCAACCGTTCCGATCGCGTACGTCCGCCGCGCCTGCTCGATCCGGCGCAGCGACCGGTCCCAGTCGCTCATCGCCCGGACGTCGGACAGGTACGACCCGACCGTCGTAAGCCCGGACCGATGCCGCAGTACGTCCCGGACCGTGATCCCGTCCTTCCCCTCCCCCGCGAACTCCGGCCAGTACGCCGCCACCTCGTCGTCCAGATGCAGGACGCCGGACTCCACCAACTGGTGAACCAGGATCGCCACGTACGGCTTACTTGCCGAGAACAACCAGAACAGCGACTCCGGCGCGCAACCGAAGGACCGGTCGACCACGACCCGCCCGTCCTTGATCACGCACAGCTGCGCCACGCCGTGCCGGGCCTGCACCTGCTCGATCGCCGTACCCAATCGAGCGGCGTCCAGACCGACCTCCCGCGGTTCGCACTCGCCGCCAAGCTCCACACCTCCAGAGTGCACGCCAGGTCAAGCTAAGGTCGATGAAATGAGCGTGCCTGCAGCGAATCCGCGACCTGACCGCGAAATCGAACGTGTGCTTGCCGTGGTCGCCCACCCGGACGACATCGACTTCGCAGCGGCCGGGACGGTCGCGTCGTGGACCAAAGCGGGGATCGAGGTGCACTACTGCATCGTCACGGACGGTCAGGAGGGCGGCTTCGAGCCGGACCGCGACCGGGCCGACATCCCCGCGGTACGCCGTGCCGAGCAGACTGCGGCCGCGGAGCACGTAGGCGTCACCGACCTGCACTTCCTCGGGTACGCCGATGGCGCCGTCGAGCCCACTCGGGAGCTGGTCCGCGACATCGTCCGGGTGATCCGCACGGTCCGCCCGCAGCGGGTGATCACCTCCTCCCCCGAGCGGAACTGGGAGCGTCTGCAGGTCTCACACCCGGACCACCTGGCTGCCGGTGAGGCGACGTTGCGCGCCTGCTACCCGGCCGCCGGCAACCCGTATGCCTTCACCGACCTCACCGAAGCGCCCTGGGACCTCAACGAGCTGTGGCTCGTCGAACACCCCGAGGTGAACCACTACGTCGACATCACCGACACCATCGACCAGAAGATCGACGCGCTACTCTCGCACACCAGCCAGCACCGCAATCCCACCCAGCTGGCCGCTCGGATGCGTCAGCTCTCCCAGGAGCGCGCTGCGCTCGCCGGCCTCCCGAAAACCAGTTACGCGGAACCGTTCACCGTGATCCGATGGGGCCTATGACCATCACTTACGACGTCCGGGGCGAAGGCCCGCCGCTACTCCTGGTCCACGCCGGCGTGGCCGACCGCCGAATGTGGCAGCAGCAGGTCGCCGAGCTCCAGACCAGCCACCGCGTCATCGCGGTTGACCTCCGCGGCTACGGCGACAGCCCGACCGCCCCGAAGTACTCCGACGCGGACGATCTGCTCGACGTCCTGGACGAGCTCGGCGTCGACGAGGTCACCGCCGTCGGCGCCTCCTTCGGCGGGTACGTCGTCCAGCAGGCAGCCAGCACTCAGCCGGACCGCTTCAGCCGTCTGGTCCTGATCTGCGCCCCGACCGACAACGTCGAGCCGGACGACGCCCTCAACGCCCTCTGGGCCGAGGAGAACCGCCTGCTCGAAGCCGGCGACACCGAGGCCGCCACCCAGCTCACCGTCGACCGCTGGCTGGGCCCCGAAGCCGACGACCACGCCCGGGAGCTGCTGCGCAGCATGCAGCAACGCGCCTTCGACCTCCAGCTCGCCGCCGGCGACGTCGACAACCACGAACACCCCATCACGCCGGAGCGCATCACCGCGCCGACCCGCGTCATCACCGGCGCCCGCGACTTCCGCTTCTTCGCCGACAGCGCGACGTACCTGCTGGACCGGCTACCGGCCGCACAACGAATCGACCTCCCCTGGGCGGGCCATTTGCCCACCCTGGAGAGGCCGTCCGAAGCCTTGCAGCTGATCCTCTAGCCGGCGAGCGCGCCCATCGGGTCCCAGGCCGGGAGCACGATCGGGGCCTCGTCGAGGCGCGCCTGCAGCTCCGCCGGGAGGGCCGAGCGGCGGACGGCGATCTCGAACACGTGCTCGCCGTACCAGGAGTCGTTCATGGTCCAGAAGCCGGAGTCCGCCTTCTCGTCGCCCCAGCTGTTCTCGACGCGCCAGCGACGCGGCTCGCCGTCCACGACGTCGACGCCGGTGAAGAGCATCGCGTGCGTCATCAGCGTCTCGTGGTGCAGCAGCCGCTCGGCCTTGTCCAGCGTGAACGCGGTGTCGTAGACGGAGCCGTAGTCGTAGAGCTTGGCGTCCCAGTAGCCGAGGTCGGCGTTCATCTGCTTGCCGACGTCACAGCCGAACCAGACCGGCTCGCCGCCGACGATCGCCTCCTGGGTGAGCTTCTTCATCAGGTCGATCTCGACGTTCAGGTACGTGACCGGCGGGGCGTCGATCACGTTACCGAGGTAGTCGACGGTGAAGGTCTTGCCGACCGGGCTGGACTCCCGCGGGTCGTGCACGAGGCAGACGTAGTCGTCGAGCGGCACCTGGACGTACGCCGCCGCGAACTCGGCCGGCGTCGTCCAGCCGTCGCGGTGGAAGCCCTTGTCGCTGTCCTTCCACTGCCACAGGAACTTCTGCGGCGGCGTGCCGAGGTGGATGCTGAGCACCCGGTGGATGGTGGTGAGCAGCTCACGCTTGCGCTCGCGGCGCGCTTCGTCGCCCTCGAGCGCGCGCAGGTCGCGGGCGCCCTGGCGGAGCAGCTTGCGCAGCGTGTCGTTCATCTGCGCGCTGGACGACGAGCTCTCGGTCTCCGGCATCGCGGTCTTCGGCACCAGGCCGTGTTTGCGGACCAGCGCGACGAACATGTTCCACTGGCCGCCGTCGCCGATCGGGTCGGACAGCAGGTGCGCCACCGTCCGGTCGTCGACATCGCGGCCGGCGGTCTCGATGATCGCCTCCAGGAAGAAGTTCGAGCGCTCGAACTTGTCCCAGAAGAACAAGTAGTTCTGGGAGAACTCGAAGTCCTTCACGCCCAGCTTCTCCGCGGCGCCGGCGCGCAGCAGGTTCAGCCCGGCGAACAACCAGCAACGCCCGCTCTTCTTCTGGCTGGTGACCTTCCAGTCGTCCAGCAGATCCGAGACCGAATGGTCGATGGAGGTGACGACCTGGCGGTCGAGGGCGAGGTTGGCGACCGGCGTCTGCGTGACGGCGTTCTGCATCACCCGGTACTGCGGGTTCGACGCGAACTCCTTCTCGAAGAGCGCGAGCTGTTCAGGGGTGAGATTCCGCTCCATAACCATCGACGGTATCTCAGCCGCCAACCCCGCACCGCCGGACCCGGGGTGGCGAATCGGTGCCCTGTCCACAACCCGCCACCCGGTTCCGATCCGTCGTCTCAGTCGATGAGACCGCGCTGGTACGCGCGGACCAGCGCCCGCGGCACCCGCAGCTGCTTGCCGTCCACCACGATCGGCACCAGGTCGACCGGCGCCGCCTTCCACTGGGCCCGCCGCTTACGGGTGTTGGACCTGGACATCTTGCGCTTCGGAACGGCCATGGAGCTATGCTAAATGAAAATGACTTTCAACACCAAAGGAGTCGGACCGATGCCACGACGTCCCGAGCCGGGCGCCAAGCGCAAGCCCAAGCAGAACCCGTTCGAGCGCGACGGCATCACGGTCGTCGACTACAAGGACACCGCGCTGCTCCGCAAGTTCATCTCCGACCGCGGCAAGATCCGCTCCCGGCGAGTCACCGGACTAACCGTCCAGCAACAGAAGCAGGTCGCCCGGGCAATCAAGAACGCCCGCGAGATGGCCCTTTTGCCCTACACCTCGACCAACCGCTGACTCACCAGAAGACCGCGATGGCGGCGTTGGCCGCGGTCAGGCCGCCGATCGCGAAGAACGTGCCGCGGGTCAGCGCCGGCTTCTTGCGGTAAGCGAACACCAGCCCGGTGATCACCAGGACGACGAGCAGCTTCACGCCGATCTTGGCGTTGTTCACGGTGAAGTCGTCGTCCTTGATCCCGGACGCCAGCCCGACCAGCAGCACACCGGTCACCAGCTGCGTCAGCGCGCCGTGCAGCATCGCCGCGTTCACCACGGGCGCCTTCGCCTTCAGCTGGGTGAAGAACCCGCCGAACAGCGACGCGAACCCGATCAAGTGCAGAAACGTCAGCAGCTGGTGCACGAAGTCCATGCGGTCAGCCTAGTGCTGCCGCGGGAGCTTCAGACGAGGCGGCGGTCGGTGGCCCAGCGGGTGAGTTCGTGGCGGTTGGAGAGCTGGAGTTTGCGGAGGACGGAGGAGACGTGGGTCTCGACGGTCTTCACCGAGATGAACAGCTCGCGGGCCACCTCTTTGTAGGCGTACCCGCGGGCGATCAGCCGCAGCACCTCACGCTCGCGCTGGGACAGGCGGTCCAGGTCCTCGTCGACGGATGAGATGTCGATCGCACCGGAGAAGGCGTCCAGCACGAAGCCGGCCAGCCGCGGCGAGAACACGGCGTCCCCCTCGGCCACCCGGTTGATCGCGTCGACCAGCTCGGCGCCGCTGATGTTCTTGGTCACGTAGCCGCGCGCGCCGCCGCGGATCACGCCGATCACGTCCTCGGCGGCGTCCGACACCGACAGCGCCAGGAACTTGATCTCCGGGTGCCGCTGGTGCACCTGCTTCATCACCTCGGTGCCACCGCCGCCCGGCAGGTGGACGTCGAGGAGGACGACGTCCGGCTCGGCGGCGACGATCGCCTTCACCGCGCTGTCGACGTCCGCTCCCTCGCCGACGATGTCGACCGACGCGCCAATCTCGCTGCGCACCCCGGCCCGGAACATGTCGTGATCGTCGATGACGACAACGCGCCTGCTGCTCATCTGTCCATCTCCAGTCGCACTTCGGTGCCAGTCTCCGCATCGGACCGCACGGTCGCGCGGCCGCCGTGCCGTTCCATTCTGCCCATCACACTGTGCCGCAACCCGAGGCGGTCATCGGGGACGCCGTCCACGTCGAACCCCTGACCCCGGTCCCGCACGAACATCTCCACCCGGTCGCCGTCCACCTCGACGAACACGTCGATCTTGGCCGCGCCGGAGTGCTTGGCCGCGTTCACCATCGACTCCCGCGCCGCACGGACCATCGCCGACAGCGGCTCGCTCAGCTCGCAGTCGCCGACGGTCACCACCTCGATCGGCACGCCGTGCGAGTCCTCGACCTCGGCCGCGGCGCGTTTGGCGGCGCCGGCGATCGTCTGGTCGGTCAGGTCGTCCTCGTCGTACAGCCAGGACCGCAGCTCGCGCTCCTGAGAGCGGGCGAGCGTAGCGACCGCTCGGGGGTCGTTGGCCTGCTTCTGGATCAGCGCGAGCGTTTGCAGGACGGAGTCATGCAGGTGCGCGGCCATGTCGGCCCGCTCCTGCGAACGGATCCGCTCCGCGCGCTCAGCGTTCAGATCACGCGTCAGCCGGTGCACCCACGGACCGGCGATCACACCGAGGCCGACGACCGCGAGTAGTAGTGCGATCAGTACGTCGCCCACCTGCGACAGGCGGCCGTTCTGCACCAAGAAGACGGTCACGGCGGTGCCGATCAGCACCAGGCCGACGACGATCCGGACCAGCGACTTCCAACCGCCCTTGCCGAGCAGTACGCCGAGGACCGGGACCTTGACGCCCTTCGTCCACTCGTTGCGCTGCCCCTCGTCCGCCTGCCGCCAGATCAGCGCCAGACCGGTGCCGGCGAACACCAGCGGCCAGAACATCGACCCGGCGATCCCCACGTTGGCGACCTTCAGCAACAGCAGTACGCCGAAGCCGACAACCACCAGCGCAGTCACCTGCCCGTGGCTCTTCTCCCGCTTCTGCGCCCGCGCCTCGGCCACCGGAGGCGGCGGCTCGTCCGACCGCATCCCGTTCCGCGTGTGCGCCGCCAACCCAGGCGCTCCCGGAACCCCCGGCGTCCCCAACGGCATCAAGAACCACAACGCCGCATAGATGAGGACGCCGAACCCACCGAAAATGGTGGTCGCGATCAGCACCAGCCGCACGACGGTGTCGGACACCCCCAGGTGATCCGCCACCCCACCCGCGACCCCAGCAACAACCCGCCCCTCAGTCCGCCGATAAGCCCGCCGAACCGGCGGCAACCCACCCTGCGCTCCCCCAGCGCCCGGCGCCGCAGCACCCACGCCGTACGCGGCCCCCGGCCCGGTAGCGCCGGCAGCACCCGGGGCGTACCCGGCGCCTGCACCGCCGTAGGCAGCCCCCGGCCCGGCGCCGGCTGTTCCCGGTGCACCGGCGTAACCGGCGCCTCCAGGCGCGCCTGAGCCACCGCCCAACCCGGCCGGCCCTCGTCCGGCACCAGGTTCACCGGAGCCGGCGTGCGGCCCACCGCGACCACCTAGCCCGCCGGGACCACCGGGCAACCCGCCGTTGCGGGCGGCGTACGCGGCGTAGGGGCCTTGGTATTGGCTTGGCCCCGCAGGCCCCCACCCCTTGTAACGCCAGGGGGAGTCGCCCTGCTGCGACTCGTCGGGCGCAGGCGTCGCCTCGGGCGGGACTCCGGTGTCGGAGGACCCGCCCGCGGGCGCGGCGGAGGCTGGCTGACTCATCACCACGATCGTCACATGCGGGACGGGCCGACACCAGCAGGCTTGTCCCCGGCCCGCTCCTCAAGCCGCCGCCGACCACGCTCAGGGTCGGGTCGGGGAGAACCCCGAACACCGCCCACCCCGACTACGGATCCGGGGGTTCCCCGATGTCGCCGGGCCCCGGGAAGCGGCAGTATCAATGGCATGGAGCAGAACTCGACGGGCCCGGCTGGGTTCGACCGCACCCGGCTGCAGAACGTGCAGTGGCTGCGCAGCCGGTCGGACCGGATGCTCGCCGGCGTCTGCGGCGGCATCGGCCGCTCCCTCGGCATCGACCCGGTGCTGATCCGCGTCGTGATGGCCGTACTGATCCTCAGCGGCCCCGGCGTCATCTTCTACATCGCCGCCTGGGCGCTGATGCCGGACGAGATGACCGACCGTTCGGCCGCCCAGGGCCTGCTCGGCGACCGCATCCGGCCGGACCACCCATGGGTCGGCCCGATCGTGGTCGGCGCCGCGGTCTTCACCGCTATCGCCGTCATGTCGTCGTTCAACTTCGGCCGCTTCCTGCCCGGCCCGGTGATCGTGCTCGCCGTGATCTGGCTGGTCGCCCGGCAGCGCAAGAGCCGCGCCGGCGGCGCCGTCCGCCGGCCGAGCCCGCAGGCGAGTCAGCCCGCGCCGGCGACCGGCGTACAGGACACACCGCCTCCGACCGGCCCGTCGGCAGCCCCGGCGGGCCCGTCGTCCTCGGCCCCGCAGCGTCCACAGGACCGCACCGTCGCACCGGTCCAGCCTGTGTGGACCGAGGACGACCCCCTCGGCCTGTACGTCGACGAACCGCGCACCCCGGCTCCGACCCAACCGCCCGCGCCACCGGTGAAGGGCGTCCGCGGCCTCAAGTCGATCATCGTGCTACTGACCGGCGCCACGATCGGCATCGGAGCGATCGCCGGGCTCGCGACTCCGACCATGTTGTTACTCGGTATCGCCGTCCTCGGCCTGGGCATGTTGTTCGGCGGTTTCGTCGGCCGGACGGCGGGCCTGCTGCCGCTCGGTCTGCTGCTCGCCGCGGGGGTGGCCGCCAGCACGCTGTTCCCGAACGTCCCGAAGAATCTCGCCGACGTGAACCTGGTCGCTCCGGCCGGGCAGGTGGTCGGCGCGACCGGGACGTCGTACAACTTCGAGGCCGGCACCGTCCACCTCGACCTGACCAAGGCGACCTTCGGCCCGGGCGCGAAGATCGACGTCCACGGCCGGGCGGGCGACATCTTGATCGTCCTCCCGAAGAACCTGGACGTCGTCGGCCAGCTGGACGCCGACCTCGGCGACGTCAACGGGCTCGGCCAGAGCCGCAGCGGGCACAACGCCGCCCTCCGGCTGGACGACCTGGGCGCCGACCGCGCCGCCGGCCCGCAGCAGGTCACCCTGGACCTGGACCTCAAACTCGGCTCGATCAAGGTGGAACGCGGATGAAGAAGCCGAAACCCGACATCTCGGGCATCATCGCCGGGACCGTGCTGTCCGGCGGCGCGACGATCTGGTTCCTGAACGAGCAGGGCGTCCTGCAGACCAAGGACCTCGGCCTGACCGGCGCCCTGCTGCTGCTCGCCGCCGGCGCGGTCGGCCTGGCCGCCGCCCACCGCGGCTGAACCAACGGGTAAGTTAGGCTGTTGCGCGCTCATCGGGTCTCCGGTGGGCAAGTTACCCGAGGGGTCCGGGTGCAGCGGGTCCCGTGGTCACAGGAGTTTCCGATGGTGCGCGGCACCGTGAAGTGGTTCAACGCCGACAAGGGCTACGGCTTCCTCGCCGTCGACGGCCAGGACGACGTCTTCGTCCACTGGAGCAAGATCGTCACCGACGGCTACAAGACCCTCGAGGACGGCCAGCCCGTCGAGTTCGACATCATCGACGGCCCGAAGGGCCGCGAAGCCGAGGCCGTCACCGCCGTCTGAGTGGCGCGGTTTCCGGCCTGCGGCGGCGGGCGGTAACCGGTAACCTGACCACCTCACCGTGGGAGGGGTTTCGAGACGTGACTGAGCCGGTACCTGTGATTCGCAGGCTCGAGAAGGCACTGGCCGACGACGATTTCAACTGGACGCTCGTACTGACCGGTGAGGATCAGACCGACAAGCTCGCCACGCTGACCGGCGACCTGCGCGGCCCGTTCTCGACCACCGGCGACGGCAAGCAGATCACCTCCGGGTTCTCCTACTGGGGGATCGGCCCGACGATCGCCTGGGCGAACGCGACCAGCGACCCGTTCTACCTGGTGATGAAGGCCGGCGCGGAGTCCTTCCTGCGGCACTGGCGCAAGGTCCGGCCGCACCTCGACAAGGGCGGCTACCACTTCGTCAGCCTCGGTATCGGCACCGGCGTCAAGGACCGCACGATCCTCGAGGACCTGCGCCGCAGCAACCCGAACATGTTCTACGTCCCGGTCGACATGAGCTCGGAGATGCTCCGGCTCGGCACCGTGGAGCCGGTCCGCAGCGCGCGGTTCCCGATCGAGCAGGTGCTCCCGGTCCAGCTCGACTTCTCGCTGGCCCACAACATGAAAGAGCTCGGCGAGATGCTCGGCCGGCTGGTCGGCGACGAGCCGCTGCTCTACACCCTGACCGGGAACACCCTGGCCAACTTCGAGGACGACGAGGACCTGCTGCGGCTCATCACCAAAGCGCTCCGCCCGCAGGACCGCCTGCTCCTGGAGGTCGCCAGCACGACGCGCCTCGACCAGGCCAGCGCGGACGCCGCCGCCGACGAGTACCACCAGACGCGCGCGTTCGCGGAGTTCGTGACCAGCGCCCTGCGCTACAACACCGATCTCAAGATCGAGAACGAGCGGGTCAAGTTCGTCGGCGAGATCGAGGACGACGACGCGCTGCTGGTGAAGATCCTCTGGCAGAACGACACCGACACCGAGATCCGGATGGGTCTGCCCGACCACACCGAAGTCCCGCTGCCGGTCGGCGACACGATCCGCCTCTACACCACCCGCAAGTACTCCGCCGCCCGGCTGAAGCGGCTGACCACGGCCTGCAACCTGACGCCGGTCGAGGCGATCCAGTCCCAGTTCCGCTACCAGCGCCGGCCGAACCCGTTCGGTCTGGAGCTGCTGCTACTCGCGCCGGAGGGTTCCGAGGAGGCCGACCACACGCTGGCCGACGACATCTGGGCGCGATGAGAGCGCGCTGGACGGCGTCCCGGCGGACGATCGTCACCGTCGTCAGCTACGGGCTCCTCGCGCTGGCCTTCGTCCTCGGCGTGATCTGGTTCTTCTGGCCGGAGAACTCCCGCTGGGAGCCGGCGGTGAACTCGTTGACCCTGGTCGCCGGCCTGGCCGGCATCTTCGTCGAGCGGCTCACCGCTGAGGCGGAACGGCGTACCGAAGTCCTACGGGCGGTCGCGCGCGAGCTACAGGAGAACACCCGACTGCTGGACGACGAACGCTTCTCGCCGCAGGCCCCGACCAACCGCCAGGTGTACCCGCGCTTGGTCGTCTCGGCCGTCGACTCCGCGCTCGGCTCCGGCGCGATCGGCCTGCACCGCGACGCCGAGCTGGTCGGCATGCTGCATCGCTGGCGGGACACCGTCCACCTGTTCAACCGCCGGCTCGATCTGACCGAGATCAGCACCTTCTCCGCCTCGGCGTCCACCGTCGAGCTGGCCGCCTTCCACCGCGCCCTGCACCGGCCCGACAGCTTCTTCGCCGTCACCCGGGAACAGCTGACGAATCTCATCCCCAAGGTGCCGCAGGTCTAACGGGCGCGGCCGTAATCGAGCCGTTCCCTGCCACAACCGGCAATCCGCGCCGAGCCGTTGACTTCGTCACGCCTTCGGCGCTTACTTTCGGACAGGACCGTAAATACGGCACCCCCGGAGGCAATCGCATGCGATCATTCCGCCCGCTCCTGGCCCTGGTAGTCGCGACCGCTCTGGTCATCGCGCCGACCGCGCCGACCGCCGCCGGCGGCTCGCCACCCCGTGCCGAGGCCGTGTCGCTCGGCGTCCCGCTGTCCGACGTCCTACTGATCGGCGGCACCGTCGCGCGCGGCCCGAACGGGCAGACCGCGATCTGGAACATCTCGGCCGGCGCCCCGGCGTACCTGAACGCGATCAACCCGGTGGACGGCGCGAGCCTGCTCTCCGTCCCGTTGCCGGGCGCCGAAGGCAGTTACACCGTGGTCGCCACCCCCGACGGCACGATGTACGTCGGCACCTACAACAACGGTCACCTCTACCGGCTCCGCCCCGGCGCGACCGCCGTCGAGGACCTCGGCCGCCCGCTGGCCAGCGAGTCGTTCATCTGGGCGCTGACCACCGACGAGCAGGGCAACGTCTACGGCGGCACCTACCCCGGCGGCCGGATGTTCCGGTTCGACCACACCACCGGCGCGATCCGGGACTACGGCAAGGTGCTCGCCAGCCAGCCGTACGTGAAGTCCATCGGCTACGCGAACGGCAAGATCTACACCGGCTCGCTCCCCGACGCGCACATCATGGAGATCGACGCCGCGACCGGCGCGAAGACCGAGCTGCCGTCGCCGCCCAATCTCGGCGACCCGCTGCTCAAATCGGTCTACGACCTCAGCGTCCGGGCCGGCCGCGTCTACATCCGCGTCGGCGGCGCCTTCCCGATGCCGATGTACGTCTGGGACATCGCCTCGCGCACGTGGGTCGACGAGATCCCGCTCGCCCACGGACTGGACATCTCACCGGTCGGCGCGAACGGTGAGCTCTACTTCATCCAGGCGAGTGAGCTGCGCAAGTACGACCCGGTCACCAAGACCATGACCGGGACCGGCCTGAAGTTCACCGGCCGGATCCAGAACGCGCGCTCGATCGGGTACGCCGAACTCGGCCTGCCCGACTACCCCGGCACCAGCGTGGTCGGCACGCTGTGGCGCGGCGAGGAGTTCCGGTACAACCCCCAGACCGGTAAGTCGGAGATCTTCCTGACCGACGTCCGCCGGGAGCCGATCGAGATCTTGGCGCTATCGGGTGGCGACAAGTTGATCTACACCGGCGGCTACCTGAACGGCGGGGTCACGGCGACCGATCCGAAGACCGGTCAGGGGCAGTTCAACCGCTTCTCGCAGACCGAAGCCATCCTGGAGGCCGCCGACGGCCGGGTCTGGATCGGGACCTATCCCGAGGCCCGGCTCTATTCGTACGACCCCGCTCAGGCCTGGAGCAGTCCGGAGTACTCACCCGGACCGCCCGGGTCGCCGGACAATCCGAAACTCGCGGTGAACCTCAAACCCGTGCTGCAGATGCGGGCCCGGGCGCTGGTCGAGGTGAACGGCAAGATCGCGGTCGGCACCGTGCCGGACGGCGACCGGCTGGGCGGGGCGCTGGCCATCCACGACCCGCGGACGGGCGAGACGGCGTCGTACCGCAACGTCGTCCAGGACGAGAGCGTGTTCGGGCTGACCGCTCGGCAAGGCATCGTCTACGGCGGCACCTCGATCACCGGCGGTCTCGGGACGACGAAGCCGACCCGAGAGTCCGGCACGGTCTTCGCCTGGGACGTCGCCCGCGGCGTGAAACTGTGGGAGTCGGTACCGGTGCCCAAGGCACCGACCGTGTCGTCGGTGACGTTCGGGCCGGACGGCCGGCTGTGGGGCGTGGCGAACAAGACGGTGTTCGAGTTGGACCCGCGCCATGGGACAGTGCTGAGGTCCTTCGCCCTGGGGACGACGACCGCCACCGGTGACATCGTCGCGACCCGGGACGGGGTGTACGTCAGCATCGACCTGAACAAGATCTACCGGATCGCGCCCGGCCGCTGGCAGACGCCGAAGCTGTACCTGGAACACCCGCATCGACGGCTCGCCGTCCAGGGCGGTCAGCGGCTGGTCTTCAGCAACGGGCCCGAACTGTTCCGAGTCGATATCGGACGTTGACAGCAGAAATTCCTTCCAACTACTTTCGGTCCTGACCGTTATTGGGTCACTCAACTTTTCGCCCCTCCCGGGCATTTGGGGGTTGTGATGAAATCAACCGTTCGCCGCGTCGCGGCGCCACTCACAGCACTTGTCCTCACCGCCGCGCTCGCGTCCTGCGGCGACGGCGGCGGCTCCGCGTCCGAGAAGAAGGCCGTCACGCTCTGGATGTATCCGGTGATCGCCGACCAGGCCGCGAGTACGGCGTACTGGGAAAAGGTCGAGAAGGACTTCGAGACCGCGAACACCGATGTCGACCTCAAGCTGGAGATGCAGCCCTGGGACAAACGCGACGAGAAGCTCGCGACCGCGTTCGCCGGCCGCAAGGGCCCGGACGTCGTCCTGCAGATCCCCGACCAGCTGCCGCAGTACGTGAAGAACGGCTCGCTGGAGCCGGTCGACGACGTCCTCGAGGCCGACAAGGCGAAGTTCCTGCCGAACTCGATCCCGGGCTTGACGGTCGAGGGCAAGACGTACGCCGCCCCGATCTACCAGACCGTCACCACGACCATCTACAACAAGACCGTGCTGACCAAGGCCGGGATCGCCAAACCGCCCGCGACCTGGGACGAGATCAAGGCCGCCGCGCCGAAGCTCAAGGCGGCCGGCTTCTCGACGCTGGACTACTCCGCCTCGCCGGAGACCACGCTGAACCTGAACTTCTACCCGCTGCTCTGGCAGGCCGGCGGCAAGGTGTTCGCCGAGGACGGTAAGACGGTCGCCTTCAACCAGGCGCCCGGCGTCGAGGCGCTGACCTTCCTGAAGACCCTGTTCGACGAGGGCGCGATCCCGAAGAGCGCGCTGACCAACGCCAACGCGATCGACAACCAGCCGCTCGGCAAGGGCACGGTCGCGATGGCCTTCACCGCGACCCCGGCCAACGCGGCCACCGCCGCCAAGACCTGGGGCGAGGCCAACCTCGAGGTCGGGACGCCGCTGACCGGCGCCAAGCAGGTCGGTTACGGCATCCCCGGCGGTCTCGCGGTGAACGCCGCGTCCGAGAACGTCGACGCCGCGAAGAAGTTCCTGTCGTTCATGATCCAGCCCGCGCAGATGCAGGCGCTGAGCAAGGCGACCGGGTACTTCACCCCACGCACCGACGCGGCGGCCGAGGTCACCGACCCGACCGCGCAGAAATTCGCAGACTCCCTGCAGTACGCGTTCCCGGGCGAGCCGAACACGGCGTCCCGCCAGGTGATGTCTCTGCTCGCGGTGGAGATCCAGGCCGTCCTGACCGGTAAGAAGGCTCCCCAGCAGGGCCTCGACGACGCAGCCAAGCAGGCCGACGCCCTCCTGGGCCGGTGACATGACCGCGGTCGGCGTCGACCGGCGCCCCCACGCCCGCCGCTCGCGGGCGTGGGTGGGGCTGGTGTTCGTGGCACCGATGCTGTTGCTGTTCCTGGCCTTCCGGTTCCTGCCGGTGGTCGGGGCGCTCTGGCTCTCGCTGACCGACTACCGGCTCAGCGGGCGCTGGAAGTTCATTGCCTTCGACAACTACAGCAGACTGCTCACGGACTCCGTGTTCCACCAGAGCCTGCTGGTGACGCTGACCTACACGCTCATCTTCGTTCCGCTGACGGTGCTGATCTCCCTGGGCACCGCCATGTTGCTGCACCAGGTGGTCTGGCGGCGCGGGTTCTTCCGCGGCGTCTTCTTCCTGCCCTACGTGACCAGCATCGTGCTGGCCGCGGTGATCTGGCGCTGGATCTACGACGTCGAGGACGGCCTCCTGAACGCCGTCCTCGGCCTGGTCAGCATCGGCCCGGTCGACTTCCTCGGCTCGGACAGCTCGGTGCTCGCGTCGATCGCGGTGACGTCGGCCTGGAAGGGGTTCGGCTACTCGATGTTGATCCTGCTCGCCGGGCTACAGGCCGTCCCGGCGTCCTATCTGGAGGCCGCGCAGATCGACGGCGCCTCGGCCTGGCAGCGGTTCCGCTACATCACGCTGCCGCAGCTGCGTCCGGTGCTCTTCTTCGTGCTGGTGATCGAGACCATCGGCTCGTTCCAGGTCTTCGACGCGATGTACGTGATGACCGGCGGCGGGCCGGTCCGCTCCAGCTACTCGCTCGTCTACTTCCTCTACGACAGCGGCTTCAAGTACTTCGACTTCGGTTACGCCAGCGCGATCGGGATCGCGCTCTTCCTGATCGTCCTGGTCATCTCACTGGTCCAGCGCCGGCTCGTCGGGCGGGACGACTGATGGCGGCCCGGCCGGTGGCCCGGCTGACGCTGCCGACGTTGCTGCTGCTGACCGCGATCGTGACGATCCTGCCGTTCGCGGCGATGGTGCTGGTCGCCTTCGCGCCGGACAGCGGCCAGACCTTCCCCGGCGCCTTCAACCCGAAGACCTGGACGTTCGAGAACTTCGCCCACGTGCTGTCCAGCTCGAATATCCCGCGCTGGACGCTCAACTCACTGCTCTACTCGCTGATCTCGGTGGTCGCCGTCCTGCTGTTCGCGGCGATGGCCGGCTACGCCTTCGCCAAGAAGCGCTTCCCCGGTCGCGAGCTGATCTTCTGGGCCTTCCTGGCCACACTGATGGTCCCGTTCCAGGCGACGCTGATCCCGTCGTACATCCTGGTCTCGCGGCTGGACTGGGTGGACAGCTACTGGGGCCTGATCGTGCCAACCCTCGCCAACTCCCAGGCCGTCTTCCTGCTCCGCCAGTTCATCAGCCAGCTACCGGACGAACTCTTCGAGGCCGCCGAGATCGACGGCGCCCCCGAATGGAAGATCTTCACGCTCATCGTCGTACCGCTGATCCGCCCAGCACTGGCGACACTCGGCATCTTCGTCTTCCTCTGGCACTGGAACGACTTCCTCTGGCCACTCGTCATCGGCCAGTCCAACAACATGCAGACCCTGACCGTCGGCCTCGCCACACTGCAAACGCAGTCCGTCCCGATCAACCAGATCATGGCCGGCGCCACCATCACCGTCGTCCCAAGCCTGCTCGTCTTCGGCCTGCTACAGCGCTACCTCACCGACAGCATCGCGATGTCAGGCCTGAAAAGCTAAGCATCCAAGGGATTCTGCACAATCCGGCCGGCCAGGTCGGAGCCGATCGCACGACCGGCCGAACTGGTCGGCTTGCGGTCGGCCTGCGCCTGAAAACAGCCGAGGAACTCCTTGGTGAGCTCAAGCCGCGGGTATCGCCCAAGCACCTCAGCACGAAACTCCGCAGTCAACACGTCGTAGTCCCGGCCGACAATATCCAGCGCGGCAGCACGCGAGATCAGATGCCCCTCGGCATCCTCGGCAGCATCAACGTCAAACCACATATGCCGGACGATGACGTCGTACAGCCGCTGCCGACGCCCCGGCGTCCACCCGGCGCCGGTCGCGAAGACCTTGGCGATGTGACCACCGGCCTCCTCGAAGGAGACCGTGTGGCTGTCGAACTCAGGCGACAAGCTGATGTCATGAAACATCGCCGCCACAAACAGCAGCTCCGCGTCATACCCGATGCCGTCGCGCTCAGCGAGCCCGGCCGCCCACCAATACACCCGCCACGAGTGGCTGAGCAGCGCAGCAGACTCATAAGCCGTCGCCACCTCGAGCGCCCCCCGGGCCGCCGCACTATCAGGAACCAGCAAGTCATTCACACTTCAACCATATGCCCGCGATAGCCCGCCCACCTGGTCCAATCCACCACCACAACCATGGGCCAATCACACCCTCGCCCCAACAACCCGAAGAACAGGTAATACGTCCCCCTGACCCCCTGCACGCACCCAACTCACCCCGCGCGCAGCGCCACCACCCAAGCCCACCTCCTGTCGTTCGTGCAGCTCGGTTTCCTCAGTCAGCCCGGAAAGCGCAGCTCGCGGATCCCGCTCAGGTCGATCCCGTACCGGGCGTACACCTTCGTAGTGTTCTCTCCGGTCAGCTGCTCGACGCCGAAGCCCAGCGCGGCCCCCACCTCCACGACATGCTCCCGAGACCGACCCTCGATCTCGAGGTACGGCGGAATCAACGGCCAGGAGTCGATCTCCAGCTCAGCACCCGAAAGCTGAAAGCTGACCCGACGGTTCTCCTGATAAGACTTCGCCGCAAACCCCAGCTTCTCCAGCAAGACATGCGTCGTCTCGAAGTCCCCCACCTCGACCTCGGTCTCACTCGTCCCATCGATCCCGTCATGCGCGATCTCCTTGACCGTCAGCGTGATCCCACGTCCCGAATCGCGCAGCCGAATCCACCGCGTCCCATCCCCTTCCTCGATGTCGTACACGTACCGCCGCATCGCCCAGTCCCCCACCTGGACACCCCCGAGCCGAACAATCCGCCCGGCGATCTCCCCAGGCTCGACGTCCAAAACCTTCGCCTCGAACTCAATCGCCATCTCCGCGGACCTCTCCTTCATCGCCGTACTTCCAAGCCAGATTCCGATACTCAACCTCCCGCAACGCGAGGATCTCGCTCCGAAGCGCTCCGCGCGACAGCCCTCCTCAACCCACAACACCACAGCCCCTCGTGCGCGCCCAGCGCACCACCCCGGCGGCAGCCGGAACTCCCCCGGGCGACAGCCCGGAGCTGGAACTCAGGGCGGGAGGGGGAGCGGGCGGGACGGGAGCGCAGCGCACGGCACGCACGCGGGGAGCACGCGGGCGGCAGCCCGCAACAGACCCGCGCGGCAGCGCGGCGGCGTACGGGGGTCAGAGGTTGAGGGCGTAGATGGTGGGTGGGCGGCCGGTGCGGCCGTGTTGTTGGGTGGCGGTGGGGACGGCTAGGCCGGCGCGTTCTAGGCGTTTGAGGACTCGGCGGGCGGTGCGGAGCTGGACGGCTAGGTGGTCGGCGACGTCTTGGGTGGTGAGGCCGTCGGGGCGGGTGGCGGTGAGTTCGCGCATGCGGGAGAGGGTTTGGGGGTTGAGGCCGACGCGGCGGGCGAGTAGGGGGAGGCTTTCGGCACCTCGGGGGACGGCGGCGTGGTCGCCGGTGGGTTCGATGACGATCTCGATGTCGTCGGACATGGAGACGACGCCGGCGACGGCGCCGATGGAGCCGGCGCGGCCGACGGCGCGGCGGGCGAGGGCTTCGGCTTCGGCGGCGGTGCGGCCGACGCCGAAACCGACGTACGCCGTGGCGTGCCGGGCGGCGAGGTGGTCGAGCAGGGGCATCCGGGTGAACTGTTCGGTGGCTTGTTCGAGCAGGCCGCGGGTGGTGACGACGAGGTGGCGGCCGTCGGGGAGGAGGGCGAGGCTGCCGCCGAGGGTGGTGAGGTCGGCGGCGAGGGCGTCGTCCGGCTCGGGGAGGTCGATGACGCCGAGGGCGACCTGGGCGTCGCCGACGTGTTGACCGCTGGTGGTGAGCACCAGCGCCTGCAGGGTCGAGCGGATCGAGTAGCGGGACGGGACGAGCCGGACGGACGGCATCTCGGTCTCGAGCAGGTGGAACGCCGAGCCCAGGCAGCTGATCGCGATCTTGGTGTCGTGCTTGTCGCGGGCGCTGCGGTGGAAGGCGACGATGTCGTCGGAGTTCAGGCCCGGGCGGTACGGCAGCACCTGGATCTGATCGGTCGGCAGCTTCGCCTCGATCAGCGTCTCCAGCACCTCGCTGCGCCGCAGGGTGTCGATCGAGAACTGCGTGACGTTGTGCCCGAGCCGCAGCAGCTCGACCAGCGCCCGCAGCAACGTCGCGCCGTCGTACGAGACGTACATCGCGGGCCGGTCGACGACACCGGCCTCGGTCGCGATCGTGTACGGGACGACGCCGGTGAACAGCAACGCGTCGACGCGGGACTGCGAGACGACGGCGACGGTCTCGCTCTCGTGCCGATAGGCCAGCGGCTGCAGGGTCGCCCCGCTCGCCGGGCCGGTCGCGAGCACCCGCTGGACGACGTCCTCGGGACCGACGACACCGACCACGACGGCCATCAGCGCACCGCGTCCAGAACAGCGTGTATCCGCACGGCCACTCCTAGGTGACTTCCGGCCAGGCCCACAAAGCGCACCATAACGCAGAGTGGGGTAACCCCTTGACGACCGCCGCCGACTCTCTTAGTTTCGGTCAAGACCATAATAGCGGTCGGCCGAGGACGAAGTGTGGTGGAGCGACGGAGGGAGCGAGCCACCGCACGGGCTGCGCTTCCTCCATTTTCGCCCTCGAGGAGCTACTGGTGGAGCTCCTCGAGGCAGCGGATGACCGCGTCGCGCTCCGCCGCCGGCAACGACGGCCCGTACGGGTCGCACGCCGCCGCCTCCGGGATCAGCCCCTCCCAGACCGCGGCCCAGATCATCCGCTGCACGTAGCCCTCGATCGGCGCGTAGAACGTCACCGCGGCGAAGCGATCCAGCCGGTCCGATGCGGCGACGAACGCCTCCAGATCCCCAGCAGACCAGGCCCGCAGGACGGCGACCGACAGCTCGACCTGTGCGGACGCGATCCCGACCAGAGCCGTGTCCGCACCCCACATGAACGACGGACCGTACATCCGGTCCTCGCCGGTGATCAGCAGCTTCCCACTGCCCCGCCCAGCCCAGATGGCGTCCTGACACCCGATGGCCCGGTCCAGCGTCGCAGTCTTGACTCCGAGCATCGCATCCAGGCTCAGCAGGTCCCGAATCAGCGCAGCGGAGTACGGATAGCCACCAGCCTCGCCGTGCAGGTAGAACCCGACCAACGGCAGTCCGCTCTCCGCAGCGACCCGTTCGTGGAGCTCTACTGCCTTTGCATGCCCATCAGGTAGCTCTCCCAGCGCAGCGAGCGGATAGACCATCACCGCATTCGCACCGCCGTCAGCAGCCTGCATCGCCATCGCCACCGTCAGATCGATCGCTTCGTCCAAGCTGCCAACGGACGCCGACCTCGGTACGCCGACGCCCGCAACAATTGGCCGATCCGTCGCCTCACGCCACGTCTCCAGCACCTTGGACCGGTCAGCAGCCGACAGATAGAGGCCTCGGCCGGTGTGCGCCCAGACAGCGATCCCACCGATGTCCTGGGAGGCGATCGCCCCGGCGTACGTCGTGAGCGTGTCGTACGCGACCACGCCGGCGGCGTCCATCGGGGTGAAAACGGCCGGGAGCACCGTGCCGCGGAGTTGGGAGACGAGGGGATGCATGTGACCTCTCAGACGTCGTGGCCGAGGCCGGGTCGGGTGGGTACGTCGATCCAGCCGTTGCAGTCGGCAAACACCGTGGGAGCCAACGGATCCGCCACAACCATCAACGGCCCGACCAGGTCGGCCGCAACCGTCGCACCGGGTACTGCGGCCGCCAGATGCACCGCGGCGAGCGTGGCTACGCCCAGCTCAGGCATCGACCCCACCTTGACCGCCAAACCGGCCGCCTCGGCCACATGGGCGATCTGCAACGCTCGATGCAGCCCACCGACCTTGAGAATCTTGATGTTCAGTACGTCGGCCGCACCGCGCCGTACGATCTCCAGCGCATCGTGCAGCGAGTGCATGCTCTCGTCAGCCATCAGCCGGACGTCGAGCCGCTCACGCAGCCGGACCATGCCCGCCAGATCCCAGCGCGGTAGCGGCTGCTCCAGCAGCGTCATACCGGCCGCACTCATCTTCGCCAGGTAGGGCAACGCTGTAGTGGCGTCGTACCCCTCGTTGGCGTCCAGACAAAGCTCAGCGTCCGCAGGCAGCGCAGAACGGACCGCACGGATCAGCTCCAGATCCTGAGCCGGGTTGTGCCCGCCTTTGACCTTGATGTGCCGGAAACCGCGCGCTGCGTACTCCGCCGCCTCCGCAGCCATCTCGTCGAGCGTGCCGAGGCCTACTACCCACGTGGTCTGCACACGATCCCGGATGCTGCCGCCGAGCAGCGCATGCACCGGCCAGCCGCTCAGACGACCGGCCAGGTCGTGCAGCGCGATGTCGAGCCCACTCTTGGCCACGGACTGCCCGCGCAGGACGGCGTCCATCACCAGGTGGGCGCCGGCCCGGTCGAGCGGATCGCGGCCGATCAGGGCCGGTCCGAGGTGTTCGTCGATGGCGGCGGTGACACCTGCCAGCGTCTCCCCCGTGTACGCCGTCATCGGCGACGTCTCCCCGATGCCGACCACGCCGTCCGCCGTGTGCACCTCCACGACCAGGCTGATCAGATCCTTGCTGACACCGCTACTGATCCGGAACGGACGCCGGTACGGCGCACTGACCACCCGGGTCCGGACGGCGCTGATCGGCGCGGATCCGGTACCGGCCGGCAGGCCGACCGGATGCGATAGAACACTCATGGTCGGCTCCTTAAGGACACCAAGTGACGGTTAGGGGTCGCGTTCCGACACAAAAGGACTTACGGTCAAGACCGTAAATACCCCGAGTGCTCTCTGTCAACGGAAGGTGGCACCCTGATGCGGCTGGGTCTCTATCTCAATCTGTACGGCGCCCCCGGCGAGCGGCCGCAGCTGGCCGACGCGGTCGAGCAGGCCCAGCTCGCCGAGCAGGCCGGTTTCGAGTGGATCGTCCTCGGTGAGCGGCATCTGTACCGCCCCGGCTACCACGAGATCCTCACCTCGCTGACCTGGCTGGCCGCGCACACCTCCCGGATCGGGATCGCAACCTCGGGCATCGTCGCCCCTTTGTACCAGCCGGTCGTCCTGGCCGAGACGCTCGCACACCTCGACATCCTGTCCGGCGGGCGGCTCACGGCCGGCTTCGTCCTCGGCTACCGCCCGGAGGAGTTCGCGCTGTACGGCGTCCGGCAGCGCGAGCGGGTCGCCCGGTTCGAGGAGTGCCTCGACATCGTGACCCGGCTGTGGACGGAGGAGACCGTCACGTACGAGGGCCGCTTCACCAGCCTGCAGGACGCCTACCTGTCGCCACGTCCGCTGCAGAACCCCCGACCGAAGCTCTGGAATGGCGGCCGCGTGTCCGCCGTCCTCGAACGCACAGCCAGGACCTGCGACGGCTGGACGACGTCCTTCAATGAGCTGGACGCCGACCTGCCCGAAAAGATCGCCGAGTACCAGTCGTACCCCCGCGGCGCTGGAACGCTCGGCAACGAGGTCATCCTCTGTCGGGAGGGCTTCTGCGCCCCCACTACCCAGGACGCCCGCAAGTCGCTCGAAGAGCCGCTGCGCGACCTGTACGACGCCTACACCGGCTGGAAGCGGACGTCGACGGACGCCGCCCGCTACACCCAAGGCTGGGACGACATTACCGACCGGAGCGTCATCGGCTCACCGGCCGAATGCGCCGACCGGATCGCCCACTACGACGCCATGGGCGCCGACGGGATCATCCTGCGGATCCAGCCGCCCGGCATGCCGCAGTCCGAGGCATTGAAGGCGATCGAGGCCTTCGGAAACCTCTAGGGCGTGATGACCGTGACACCCGCCGGAGTGCCGTGGGAGAGCGCAGCCAAGGCGGCGGGGGTCTCATCCAGGGTGATGGTCCGAGTGATGAGCGCTGCCGGGTTCAGGTTGCCGGAAGCAACCAGATCGAGCATTTCCGGGTAGGCGTGGGCAGGCATCCCGTGGCTGCCCAGCCACTGCAGCTCCTGGCCGATCAGGCGGCCCACGTCGAGCTGGACGCCGTCCGGCAACAGACCGATCTGGACGTGCCGCCCACGCGGTCGTAGCGCCCGCAGCGCCTGCTGCACGAGGTCGTTTGCCCCCAACGCATCAAAGGTGACGTCGACACCACGGAGCTCACTAGCGTCAGTCAGAGTCTCGGTAGCGCCGTACTGATGGGCCAGCGTCAGCGCCTCCGGATTGGTGTCCACAGCGATCACCTCAGCGCCGGCCGCGGCAGCAATCATCACTGCGGACAGACCGACCCCACCACAGCCGTAGACCACCGCAGTCTCACCAGGCTGCACCTGACCGACCTGCCGGACCGCACGGAACGAGGTGGCGAACCGACAGCCCAGACCGGCCGCCGTACCGAAGTCCATCACGTCAGGGAGCCGGACCAGGTTCACCTGCGCGTACGGGATCGCGACGTACTCCGCGAACGACCCCCAGTAGTTGAACCCGGGCTGCAGCTGGTTCGGGCACACCTGGTGGTTCCCGGCCAGGCACTGCGCGCAGCTCCCACAAGCGCAGATGAAGGGCGTCGTCACCCGGTCGCCGACCTGCCAGCCGTCCACTCCGGCGCCGACCGCCGCAATCGTCCCCGCCAGCTCATGCCCCGGCACATGCGGCAGCACAATGTCGGAGTCGTGGCCCATCCACCCGTGCCAGTCGCTACGACACAGTCCGGTCGCCTCGACCTTCAGCACGACCGCCCCGGCCGCAGCCGTCGGCTCCGCAACCTCCTGGACCACCGGCAGGACGCCGTACTCAGAAACCACCACTGCGCGCATGGCGGTCAGCCTACGCAGAACTCGTTACCCTCCGGGTCCAGCATGACGATGTGGCCGAGCTCCGGCCCGTAGAACTCCTCCCGGACGCTGGTGGCGCCGAGTGCGACCAGCTCGGCCGCCTTGGCCCGCATCCGCTCGGCGGACGCCGCATCGCGTTCACCCGGCCCTGCGACCCGGATGTCCAGGTGCAGTCGGTTCTTGGCCGTCTTACCCTCCGAAACCCGCAACCAGCCGATCGCTGGACCGACGCCGTCCGGGTCGATGATTCCGGAGCCGTCCGGCTCGTCGAACCCCGGCTCGATCACGTAGCCGAGCGCTGCCGCCCAGAATCGGGACAGCAGCTGCGGGTCGGCGGCATCCGCGCCGATGGTCCATTTCGTCGCCATACCGGCGACGGTAGCGGTGGTTCCGGACGATCAACGACCGGAACCACCGGCAAGAGTCAGCAGCCGCCGGCGACCGCGGGGATGATCGAGACCTGGCCGCCGTCCTTGATCGCGGTCTGCAGGCCCTCGGCGAAGCGGACGTCGTCATCATCGACGTACACGTTCACGAAGCGGCGCAGCTCGCCGGACTCGTCGAGTACGCGGCTCTTGATCCCCGGGTACGACGCGTCGAGCGAGTCGAGCACCTCGGTCAGCGTCGCCCCCTCGGCGGAGACCTCGGAGACGCCCTGCGTGTAGGGGCGCAGGATGGTCGGGACGCGGACACTCACACTCACTGCAGGCCTGCCTTCACGAAGGCGTCGTAGGACGCGGGGATGGTCACCTTCGGGCCGACCCGGTCGGCCACGGCGTCGAGCGTCTTGAGCCCGTCGCCGGAGTTGATGATCACCGTCTCGGCCTCCGGGTCGAGCTGCCCGGTCTCGACCAGCTTCTTCAGCGTCGCGACGGTCACCCCGCCCGCGGTCTCGGTGAAGATGCCCTCGGTGCGGGCGAGCAGCTGGATCCCCTCGACGACCTCGTCGTCGGAGACGTCCTCGATCACGCCGTTGGTGCGGCGGGCGACGTCCAGGACGTACGGCCCGTCGGCCGGGTTGCCGATCGCGAGCGACTTGGCGATGGTGTCCGGCTTCACCGGCTTGACCACGTCGTGGCCGTCCCGGAACGCCTGCGCGACCGGCGAGCAGCCGGTGGCCTGCGCGCCGTACACCTTGTAGTCGGTGGCGTCGACCAGCCCGAGCTTGCCGAGCTCGGTGAAACCCTTGTCGATCTTGGTCAGCTGCGAGCCGGAGGCGACCGGGACGACGATCTGCTGCGG
The DNA here is from genome assembly GCF_055584105.1 of Kribbella sp. NPDC104218. NCBI lineage: Bacteria > Bacillati > Actinomycetota > Actinomycetes > Propionibacteriales > Kribbellaceae > Kribbella > Kribbella sp. NPDC104218. The sequence continues at coordinate 2,990,279 of NZ_JBVJMQ010000001.1, read as the reverse complement.
CAGCCGCCAGCCGAGCTGCTCGGCGATCTCGAAGGCGAGCGTCTTGGAGCCCTCGGAGTAGTACGGGCGGACGTTGACGTTGACGAACGCCCAGCCCTCCTCCTCGCCGGCGATCTCGGAGGCCAGCTTGTTCACGTCGTCGTAGTTGCCGTCGACGGCGACCAGCGTCCCGCCGTAGACGGCGGTGGTGATGATCTTCGGGCGCTCGAGGTCCTTCGGGACGAAGACGACCGAGCGGATCCCGGCCCGGGCGGCGGCCGCGGCGACGGCGTTCGCGAGGTTGCCGGTGGAGGGGCAGGCGAAGACCTTCATGCCCAGCTCACGGGTGGCGCTCAGGGCACTGGCCACGACCCGGTCCTTGAAGGAGTGGGTCGGGTTGCCGGAGTCGTCCTTCACCCAGAGCTTCTTCAGGCCGAGGGCCTTGGCGAGGTTCTGCGCGTCGATGAGCCGGGTGTAGCCGGGCTCGGTGTTCGGGAAGCTCGCCACGTCGACCGGGACGGGGAGCAGCGGCTGATAGCGCCAGATGTTCTTGGGGCCGGCCTCGATCTGTTCGCGGGTGATGGCCGGGAACTCGTACCCGACCTCCAGCGGACCGAAGCACTCCATACAGGCGTAGAACGGGCCGAGCGGCGACTTGGCTCCACACGCCCGACAGCTCAGGTGCGTACCGTTGCCGAAGGCACCTGCACGGATGGTGTGGGTGGCGGCCTGGCTCATGAGTGAGGTTCCCCTCTCATCTTCCCCGCGGCACCGGATCTCGATGGCGGGACGGATTTGGCACCGTTCCACCGCGAGTGGCCCCCGGGCGGGGTCTCGACGGGGAGGGTTGCCGGGACTTCAACGGGCCGTTTCCCTCAGTCCCTCTGGATGAGCTGCCCCCGAGATTACCCAATCGGGTCCATATTGTGTCTTGTGATCCCACCATCCGAGACGCGCGATCTCAGCTCCGGCGTTCCAGGAACCGCATCACCGGCGTGGCGGCGACACCGTGCAGGACCACGCTCAGAACGACCGTGAACCCGAGGGTCGCCCACAGCCAGGGCAGGTCCGCGGCGAAGCTCGCACCGACCGCCGCGAGGTAGTAGATCGAGGACACCCCGCGGACGCCGAACGCCGCCGTCGCCCACGCCTCGGTCCGGCTCAGCTCCGTCCCGATCAGGCTCAACCGGCCGATCAGCGGCCGGACGACCACGACGAGCAGGACGCCGATGAGCACACCAGCCCAGTCCAGCGGTGCGAGCAGACCTGCGGTGACGGCGACGCCGAGCAGCAGCAGAATGCCCCAGGTCAGGATGTGCTCGAGCTCACCGATGAAATCGTGCAGCTGGTTATGGAAGTCGTGGCTGCGCTCGGCTGACCGCAGTGCGAGTGCGGCAACGAACACAGCGATGAAGCCGTAGCCGTGCAGCACTTCGGTCAGCCCGTAGACACCAAGCGTCATGGCCAGCGCGAGGACCGGCTCACGCGAGTCAGCCAACCGGAGACTCTTCGCACGCGCCGAGAACGTCATGCGCCCAAGCAGCCGGCCCGCACCGAAGCCGACTGCGACACCGATCACGGTCTTGCCCAGCAGGTCCCAGGCGACCCACTCAACCGGCGAGAAGCTCTTGGTGACCAGGAAAACGGCCAGATAGACGAGCGGTGCGGCCAGTCCGTCGTTCAGCCCGGCCTCGGAGGTCAGTGCGAACCGCACTTCGTCCTCCTCGTCCAGCTCGGCGTCCTCACCGGTAGTCGGCCCGCCCACCTGGACGTCGGACGCCAGCACCGGATCCGTCGGCGCCAGCACCGCTGCGATCAGCAGTGCGGTCGCTGGGGCGACTCCGAGCAGCCAACCGACACCAGTCAGCGCTGCGACACCAGTTGGCATCGCAACGAAGAGGAGCCGCCAGGTCACCCGCCACTGCAGGAGACTGACCGGACGGTCGATTGCCAGCCCGACACCCATCAACGCGACGATGACCGTCAGCTCGGCCAGATGCTTCGTCAGCTCCGGCTCGGCCAGCGGACTGAGGTGCGTGCGGTCGACGACCAGCCCGAGCAGGATGCCGCCGCCCAGGAAGGCGATTGGTGCCGAGACGGCGTACCGGGACAACAGCCGCGGCAGGACGGCACCGAGCAGGAGCGCGAGCCCTGCCACGAGGTAGAGCCCGTCGCCGTCGATCACAGCCGTCTAGTGCCCACCGTCAGCGCAGGCGATGCGTTGCCCCGGGGGTGTGCGTCGGCAAGGACTTCCGTGGGCCGTAGCGGGGATGCCCGATCCCCGCCAGCTCCAGCAGGCGCTGCACGCGGAAGCGGTGACCGCGGTACGGCTCGATCAGCTCGGCACAGCCGTCGTCGTCCAGCTCTTCACCGATCAGCGCGTAGGAGACGTTGCGCGAGACGTGGTAGTCGGCGAACGAGAACGCATCGGCGTCCCCGTGGGCGCGCTGGCGCACCTCGGCCGCCGTCCAGACGCCGACCCCGGGTAGCGACCGCAGCCGCCGCTCGATCTCGGCCGAGTCGGTCAGCTCGAGCGTCCGCTCCAGCGCTCGCGCCCGCGTCGCAGCGGTGACGACCACCCGCGACCGCCGTCCTTCGACGCCTGCCCGCAGCCACTGCCAGGACGGGATCAGCCGCCACTCCTCAGGCGCCGGCGGAACCTTCATCGGCCGCCCTTCGGGACCGCCTGGGCCCGGCGCCGGTTCGCCGTACTCATGCAGCAGCGCCCGCCAACCGCGGAAGGCCTCCTTACCGGTGACCACCTGCTCGATGCCGGCCGCGGCCATCGCCTCGAAGACAGCTCGGGTCCGCGGTACACGCACATGCGGGAAGCGCCGAGCGGCGTCCACCAGCGCTCTGTGCGCCGGTAGCGGCTCGAAACCCTCCCAGCTGTCGGCATCACCCAGCAGCTCCGGAACACCCTCCAGGGCCCACGCAGCACCCGGCCCCCAGGCCTCGGCCTCCACCTCGGCGCCCCGCGGCGTCAGCCGCAGCAGCACCGACCCCTCCGGCGTCCGGGTGGCCCGCCACACCGTCCGCCGTCCAGCATCGAAGACGTACGCCGGGTCGCCTGGCCCTTTGCGCAGCCCACCGATGACCGAGTGCGGATCCACCACCCGCCCCGCCCGCCAGACCCGCACCGTCGAACCCACGCGCCAAGTCTTACCCACTCCACCGACAGAACCGCATACTGAGCCTCATGACCGGGTGGCTGTGGGTGAAGCTGGTGGGGAACTTCGTGAACCTGTCCACCCTGGCCGGCTTCCTGGTGGCCGGGCTCGGCCGGGCGAAGGTCACCCGCGGGCCGCGCGGGCTGTTCTTCGCGAACGGGTACCGGCTGGGCTTTCCGGTGGCCGGTGCGTTCACGATCGGTAACGTCGTCCTGAGCAAGCACGACCGGAGCTACTTCGACAACGAGCTGCTGCTGAAACACGAGGAGCGGCATTCGTGGCAGTACCTGTGCCTGCTGGGCTTGCCGATGCTGCCGCTGTACGTCGTCTGCGTGGTGGCGTCCTGGCTGCTGACGGGTGACCCAGCGTCGCGGAACCCGTTCGAGCGGCTGGCGAGCCTGAAGGACGGCGGGTACGTCGAACGGCCGGTTCAGCCGATCACTCGGACGGTCACACAGGCCGTCAGCGCGCTGCGATCGCGTCCGAAAGGGCCGTGAGCACGGTAACGACACCAGTGGGGTCGTCCACGACGATGTCGGCCGCCTCGATCAGCTCGGTCGCACCAGAAGAGCGAGTGGCGAGCAGTACGGCATTCAGCCCGGTCTTGCGGTGTTCTTCGATCGCCCGGAACGCAGCGAGGTCACCGAGGTCGTCACCGGCGTAGAGGATCGACTGCGCGCCGGTGGACTCGAGGAGGCGGCGAAGCGCGATGCCTTTGTCCACACCGGGCGGACGAAGCTCCAGAACCAGATTGCCCGGCTCAAGGCGCAGCTCGGTCGCTTCAGCCAGCTCGGTGAGCGGCGTCCGCAGTCGGTCGAAGGCTCCGGCCGGGTCGGGCAGGCGGCGGGTGTGGACGGCCAGCGAGCTTTCTTTGTCTTCGATGAACGCATCCGGCAGCCCGGCGTCCCGCAGCAGCTCCGGGATGCGCTCCCGCGCCACAGCGACGCCGGCCGGGACCGCCTCAGAGGTGACCTTGCCGGTCGCGGCGTCCCACTGCTCCAGCCCATAGTGGCCCAGTACGACGAGGCTCGCCAGACCGGCGTGCGCAGTGACGCCGGTGAGCTCGGTCGCGACCAGCGCGGGCCTACCGGTCACGATCGCGACCTGGCGGACCGAGCGGGCCAGCCGGGCCAGAGCGTCCAGACCTCCGTCGACAGGCCGGGCGCGGGCCGGATCCTCGACGAGGGGTGACAGGGTGCCGTCGAAATCGGTGGCGATCACCGCTGCGGCCGGATCGGCGACGATCGCCTGCCAGCCCGCGTGACCGAGGTCGGTCTGGATGACCGGTGTGCTCATCCGGGGTAGTCCCCGGTCAGGATCACGGTCAGGCGATCCTTCTTCATGTTGTCGAGGGCATCCTTGGTCCGGCTGATGCCGAGGTCCTTGGCGAGCTGCGCGGCCGCTGCGGCCATTCCAGGCGGGTAGTAGACCGTGCTACTGACGACCTTGCCGCGCCAGTTGTCCACACCGGAGACGGTCCAGCCGGCCTGCCGCGCGCGGCCTGCGACCGAGTCGGCCAGCCCCTTGCGCGGAGTGTTGTTGTAGACCTCGATCCCCGGGCGCTGCGTCGGCGGAATCGTCGTCGGACCGCTGGCCGGTGGCTGCGGGGGCTCCGTCGTTTCTGGCGGTTCCGTCGTCGCCGGAGGCGCAGTCGGCACCGGAGTGGTCTTCGGCGGCGCAGTCGTCTTCACCGGCTCCGTGGGCTTCTCGGTCGGCTTCTGGGGCACGCTGGCCCCGACCGTCGACTTACCCTCCGAGGGCTTCGGCGTACTGGTGCTCTTCTTGGGCTCGTCGGCGCTGCTGTCGCTCCCGCGGGTGCCGAACAGCACCAGCAGGCCGCCGACGATCGCGACAACGGCGACCACCGCGACCAGTGACGACAGGACCTGGCCGGAGTCGCCCTTCGGGCGGCGCATACTCAGACCTCGATGCCCAGACGACGTGCCGAGCGGGCGCGCTGGCGGGCAGCGCGCAGTCGGCGCAGCCGCTTGACCAGCAGCGGGTCGTGCACCAGGGCCTCCGGCCGGTCGATCAGCGCGTTCAGCACCTGGTAGTACCGGGTCGCGGACATCTGGAACTGGTCCCGGATCGCCTGCTCCTTGGCACCGGCGTACTTCCACCAGTGGCGCTCGAAAGCAAGGATCTGCCCGTCACGCTCCGACAGCCCGGCGATGAGCGGCTGCGCAGCCTCGGCGGGGCCGGGAGAGCTGGCGTTGGCGCTGTCCATCTGCTGCTGACTCCTGTGCGGTCGGTGATCGTCCGTCCGCGCTCCACTGTACGTGCAGAACAACAGCCATGTCATTCACCGGTCCAGCGACACGGAGCGTGTCGTGGGCGGGCGGCCGGACCGGGGCAACTCTGGCAGGATCAAGGCGTGAGCTCAACTGTTTCCACCCAGGCGCTGGTGGACGAGCTGCAGGCCAGGAGCCGCGCGGTGGAGCCGCTGGTCAACGCCATCTGCACACCGAACCCCGCCGCTCTCACCGACGCCGCCCGTCTCGACACGGAGCGTGACGAAGGTCGGGAGCGCGGCCCACTACACGGCGTACCGGTCCTGGTGAAGGACAACATCGACACTGCCGACCTGCTCACCACCGCGGGCTCGCTGGCGCTGGCCGAGCAGCCACCGCCACCCCAGGACGCCCCGATCGTCCGCCGACTGCGTGCGGCGGGCTGCGTCATCCTCGGCAAGACCAACCTGAGCGAGTGGGCGAACTTCCGCGGTTCGGCGTCCAGCTCCGGCTGGAGCGGGTACGGCGGCCTCACCCGGAACCCGTATGCGCTCAACCGCTCCGCCGGCGGCTCATCGAGCGGTTCCGGCGCCGCAGTGGCCGCAGGGCTCGCCGACTTCGCCATCGGGACCGAAACCAACGGTTCGATCGTCTGCCCGGCCGCACTGAACGGTGTCGTCGGTCTGAAGCCGACGGTGGGTCTGGTCCCGCAGCAGGGCATCGTGCCGATCTCACACTGTCAGGACACCGCTGGTCCGATGACGAGAACCGTTCTGCAGTCCGCAGCGCTGCTGAGCGTGCTTGCCGACGGTGGTACCGACTACACCGAGCACTGCCGCGGCGATGACCTCAGTGGGGTGCGCATCGGCGTCCCGCGCGGGCCGCTCTGGGGCTACTCAGCGGGCCTCGATCAGGTGACCGAGCGGGCGCTGGAGATCCTCAGCCGCTGCGGCGCGACTCTGGTCGACCACCTCTCATTGCCGGCGCCAGGTGGCGACGAAGACCAGCTGCAGGTGCTGGCACATGAGATGAAGGTCGACATGGCGGCGTACCTCGCTACTCGCGCGCCTGGCGGTCCACGCACGCTGGACGACCTGATTGCGTTCAACCGCGCACATGCGGACCAGGAACTGCAGTGGTTCGGTCAGGAGCTCCTTGAACGCTCCGCTGCCACCACTGGTCTGGACGCCGCTGAATACGTTGCCGCGCGGCTCACAGCCGTACAGGCCGGGCGGGGCGGTATCGACGACCTGCTCCGGTCCAACGACCTGGATGCACTGGTCCACCCGGCGTACTCACCGGCCTGGAGTATCGACCTGGTCAACGGCGACCAGGTCCTGGGCAGTTGCTCGTCACACGCCGCCTTGGCCGGCTATCCCTTGCTGTCCGTGCCCTCCGGACTGGTCGGCGGGCTGCCCGTCGGCCTCGCGTTCAGCGGGACCGGCGGGAGTGATGCCACGCTCATTCGCTTGGCTCACGCCTTCGAAACCGCGAGAATCAAGGACAACGGACCGTTCCCGACCCCGGAGTTCACACAGTGGGTGTAGATCGCGTCAGATGGGGCATCGTTGCTACGGGCAACATCTCCACCTCGTTCACCAAGGACCTGCGACTCCTCGACGACGCGGTCGCCACCGCGGTCGCGTCCCGGTCGCAGGACAGCGCCGACCGGTTCGCCGCCGAGTTCGGCATCGAGCACGCGTACGCCGACTACCGCCGGCTCATCGAGTCCGGCACGGTCGACGTGATCTACATCGGCACTCCGCACCCACAGCACTACGAGATCGCCCGGGCGGCGTTGCAGGCCGGCATTGCGGTGCTGTGCGAGAAGCCGGTGACTCTGACTGCCAAACAGGCGCAGGACCTGGTAGCGGTTGCCGGCGAGCACAAGACGCTGTTCGCCGAGGCCATGTGGATGCGCACCAATCCGGTCATTCAGGCGCTGTTCGCCGACCTGGCGACCGGTGTGATCGGAGAGCCGCAGCAGGTCGTCGCCGACTTCGCCTTCCACAAGCCGGCCCTTCCTGCCCGGCTGCTGGACCCAGCGCTCGGCGGCGGCTCCCTGATGGACGGCGGCATCTACCCGATGACGTTCGCCTACATGGCTCTGGGCCGTCCGGCTGAGCTGAAGGCAGTCGGCGCGCTCAACGACGACGGCATCGATCTGAATGTCGCCATGGCCTGGCGCTACGACTCCGGCGCCGTCGCTGCGCTCACCTGCGGTCTGAAATCACAGAACCCCTGGGTCGCATCGGTCAGCGGGCCGCAGGGCAGTCTGCAGCTGCCGCACCGGTTCCACCACCCGGAGTACTACGTCCGTCACACTGCGGCCGGTGCGGAGCGGGTCGACGTCCCGACGCATGGGCTTGGGTACCACTACGAGGCCGCCGCTGTGATGCGCGCGCTGCGTGACGGACACATCGAGGTGCCGTCGCTGCCACACACCGCGACCCTCGAGATCCTCGAACTGCTCGACGAGACACGGAGCCAGATCGGGGTCCGTTACCCCGGTGACGACGACGACCTGACTGGATGAACAAAAACATGCCCGACGGACGAAGTTCCTTCGTAGTGGTGGCCAACCGGCTGCCTGTCGACCGAATCGAGATGCCTGACGGCAGTACGGCGTGGCGGCGCAGCCCGGGCGGTCTGGTCACCGCGCTGCACCCGGTGATGCAGGCGCACGACGGCGCCTGGATCGGTTGGACCGGCAGCGCCGACGAGAAGGTGGACCCGTTCGACAACGACGGGATGCATCTGGTCCCGGTGATGCTGACCGCCGAGGATGTCGAGCTCTACTACGAGGGCTTCTCCAACGCGACGTTGTGGCCGCTGTACCACGACGTGATCGTCGCACCGGAGTTCCACCGCGAGTGGTGGGAGTCGTACGTCGCAGTGAACCGCCGCTTCGCCGAGGCGGCCGCGGAAGCCGCGGACGAGGGCGCTGACGTCTGGGTGCACGACTACCAGCTCCAGCTCGTTCCGGCGATGCTGCGCCGGCTGCGCCCCGACGTACGGATCGGGTTCTTCCTGCACATTCCGTTCCCGCCGACCGAGCTGTTCGCGCAGATGCCGTGGCGCCGCCAGATTCTGGACGGTCTGATGGGTGCGGACCTGGTCGGCTTCCAGCGGCCCGGCGCCGCGTCCAACTTCGCCCGCCTGGCCCGCAACCGGATGGGCCTGCGGACCCGGGGCGACCGGATCCACCTGCCCGACGACCGGATCGTCCGTGCGAAGGCGTTCCCGATCTCGATCGACGTCGGCGAGCTGGAGCAGCTGGCCCGGCAGCCGGAGACCGAACAGCGCGCCCGCGAGATCCGCGAGGAGGTCGGCAACCCGGCCCACGTGCTGCTCGGCGTCGACCGGCTCGACTACACCAAGGGCATCCGGCAGCGGCTGCGCGCGTTCGGCGAGCTGCTGGACGAGAAGCGGGTCTCTGTCGACGACGCCGTCTTCGTCCAGGTGGCGACGCCGTCCCGCGAGCGGGTCGAGCAGTACCGCGTGCTGCGCGACGAGATCGAGCTGCTGGTCGGCCGGATCAACGGCGAGCACGGCCGGATCGGTACGCCGGCGATCAACTACCTGCACACGTCCTACTCGCGGACCGAGATGGCTGCGCTGTTCCGGGCCGCGGACGTCGCCGTCGTCACTCCGCTCCGGGACGGGATGAATCTGGTCGCCAAGGAGTACGTAGCCACCCGGTACGACGACACCGGCGCGCTGGTGCTCAGCGAGTTCGCCGGCGCGGCCGACGAGTTCCGGCAGGCTTTCCTCGTGAACCCGCACGACATCAACGGCATGAAGGACACCATCGTCGACGCGATGAACACCGACGACCGCCAGCTCGGCCGCCGGATGAAGGCGATGCGCAAGCACCTCGCCGCGCACGACGTGAACCTGTGGGCCGCGACCTTCCTGAAGGCGCTGCATGACGAAGACTGACGGGCGCATCCTCGCGCTCGACCTCGGCACCTCGTCGACCCGTGCGCTGGTGCTGACCGCGGCCGATGCCGCACCGGTGCCAGGAGCGCTGGCCCGGCACAAGATCAGCCCGACGTACGGCGCCGACGGTTCCGCCGTGCTGGACCTGCACGAGTACGTGGAGGGCCTGCTGGGCTGTTTCGACGAGCTGCAGCAGGGCGGTCACCTCGAGGGGATCGAGGCGATCGTGCTGTCCACGCAGTGGCATTCGATCGTTGCCCTGGGCCCCCGTGGCGAGGCCCTCACCCCAGTGATCACCTGGGCGGACACTCGCTCGATCCCGGCCACGCCGGGGTCGTCGTTCGACGAGCAGGCGTTCCACGCCCGTACCGGCGCCTGGCTGCACCGGCTGTACTGGCCGCGGCGCATCCCGTGGCTGCTGTCAGAAATCTCCGCTACCAGTTTCGCCGGCCTGCCGGACCTAGTGCTCGAACGACTGACCGGTCAGCGCGTCACCTCGGTTTCTGTTGCCTCCGGTACCGGTTCGCTCGACCTTGCCGCCGGTACGTACGACGACGAGGCGTTGGCCATCGCAGGTGTCAAAGCGGACCAGCTGCCCGCGATCGTCCCGTCCGGGTGGACAGGGCGGATCACAGCGGAGTACGAACGACGCTGGCCCGGGTTGGTCGGCGTACCGGTGCACCCGCCGACTGGCGACGGCGCCGCATCCAACGTGGGCACCGGTGCGTACGACGTGACGACCGCTGCGGTCACCATCGGAACGTCCGCCGCGGTTCGGGTCGTACACCCGATCGACAACGCTCCTGAGCTGCCCTGGGAGCTCTGGCGGTACCGCGTTGACGACAAGCACGCAGTGACCGGCATGGCCTTCTCCGCGGCCGGAAACATGCATGCGTGGCTGACCGACGTACTGCGGCTCCAGCACGAGGAGCCGACCACGGTCGAGGTCGGTGCGCCCGGTCTGATCGCCGTTCCGTTCCAGGCCGGCACACGACCGCCGGCCACCGTTCCCGGCGGCTCCGGCGCGTACTTCGGGCTCTCCTTCGACGACACCGCGGAGTCCATGCTCGCTGCGTCCCTGCAAGGCGTCTCGCTCGAAGTGGACCGCGGGCTGCGCATGCTCGACGACCTCTTCGGTCACCAGCTCTCCGTCGTCCTGGGCGGTGGCGGTATCGACGCCTCCGCCTGGTGGCGCCGCTGCCTCACCGCCACCTTCGCCCGCCCCACCGACGTCTGCGCCGAGGCCGAGGTAGGCGCCCGCGGCGCCGCCGCCATCGCCCTCGGCCTCTCCCCAGAGCCCGGCGGCGAACACCTCACCCCGCTCCCAGCCGATGTGGACCGCGTAGCCGCCCTCCGTCCCCGCTATGAGTCGCTCCGCGCCCTGACCGTCCAAGCCGCCAACCTCTGAGGACTGCAGGAAGCGGCAAGTTGCTGGCATGTTTGCGGGGGCGCGGCTACGTTGCGAGACAACGTGCTCACCGTAGGGGGTTGCTTTCATGCGTTATCGCTTGCCCGTTGTCGCTGCCGCGACGCTCGCCCTGATCGCACCGGTCGCGCCCACTGCGGCCGCTGCCGCACCGGCGCCGAGCTCGCTGGTATTCGGCGCATGTCCGGCTGATATCGCCACACCGTTCCCCGCGTTGACCTGCGCGACGATGCAGGTACCTGTGGACTACAGGCGGCCGCACGGGCCGACTCTGGAGCTTCTGGTCACCAAGCACGCCGCCAAGGACCCGGCCAAGCGGCTGGGGTCGCTTCTGGTCAATCCGGGCGGTCCTGGCGGCTACGGCTCGACTTTGGCCGGCACGCTCACCCGACCGGACGCCACCGGCTTCACACGCCTGCAGCCCGCCGTACTGGACGCGTACGACGTGATCGGCTTCGACCCCCGCGGCGTCGGGCACAGTACGCCGATCAGCTGCGTCGAGCCGACGTACTTCCCTGCCCCGCAGCCCGATCCGGACGCGCCGTCGAGCCGCGGCCCGCTGTGGAAGCTCTGGAGCGGCTTCGCCGACGGCTGCGGCACCAAGTCCGGCGCTCTGATCCCCCACCTCGGTACCGCGAACGTCGCGCGCGACATGGACCGCATCCGCGCCGCACTGGGCGACCAGAAGCTCAACTACCTCGGCTTCTCCTACGGCACCTACCTGGGCACGGTGTACGGCGAGCTGTTCCGGCACCGCGTCGGCCGGATGATTCTGGACGGCAACATCGACCCGACTCCGAAGGACGTCTGGTACCAGGCCGGGCTGGCTCAGGCGCCCGGCATCCAGAAGCGGTTCGACAGCTACCTGGGCTGGGTCGCGAAGTACGACTCGGTCTTCCACCTGGGCAGCACGGTCGGCGCGGTCCGCGCCAACTGGAACAAGACTCTGACCGAGTTCCGCACCACACCGCACGGCGTCGTCGGCGGCCACGAGCTGCTCAGCCTCGCCGCCGGTGTGATGTTCTCGGAGAGCAACTGGATCAACTTCACCCGGGCGCTCAGCAGCTACGTGGTGGACGGCAGCGACGCCGACCTGGTCGACTTCGCGTCGCCTGACACCAGCGTCGAGGGCGAGCAGTCCAACGCGATCTTCAACGCGGTGATCTGCGCCGACTCCCGCTGGCCGGCCACGAAGGCGGGCTACGAGCGGGACGCCGCCCGGCTCGCGAAGTCGTCGCAGTTCGCATGGGACGGCATCTGGGCCAACGGCAGCGCCTGCCGTGACTGGCCGACCGGTCCGCAGAACCCGCTGCATATCAGTGGCCGCGGCCTGCCCGGCATCCTGCTGTTCAACACGGTCGGCGACCCGTCGACGCCGTACGCCGGTGCGCTCAAGCTGCACAAGGTCCTGAAGGGATCGGTGCTCGTCACCGAGAAGGACTCCGGTAAGCACTGCGTCTTCTCGAACTCCCGGCTGCTGGTGAACAACGCGGCGAACGAGATCGGCGCGAAGTACCTGCTGACCGGTGAGCTGCCGGCCGGCGACGTCACGGTCCCTGGCCACGCCCTGCCGGTGCCGACTCCGGCTGCGCTCCGTGCGCCGCTGACGAAGGTCTCGCTACTGGAGGGCTAGCTGGCGCAGCGCGCTCGCATAGCGGCGCGCTGCCAGCTTCTGCAGCGTGCGTGTGGCCGGTCCGCCCAAACGGGCGTACCAGGCCGCCGCACGGCTGTAGGCCTTCACAGTGAAGTAGATGCCGGCCAGCTCCCGAGTGACGACGAAGGACTCCTCACCGGCCTCTGGGTGACCCTCCAGCGCGCCGTACGCGAACCCGATCCGGTCCGGCTCGTCGACCGTCCACACCACCCGGCAAGGGATCGCCAGCCCGGCCAGCCGACCCAGCGCGTTGACGCCGACGTCCGCACGGCCGTCCGCAGCGAAGGGCAGCCCGGCCCGCGGCTGCATCCGCCATGTCATCAGCGCCTCGCCTGCGCGCTGGAACACCTCATCACCGGCGCCCAGCCGAGCCCGGTGCTCCAGCCGGTGGTAGCCGGCCGGAGTCTCGTCGTACCGGGTCGAACCGACGATGTCGTAGTTGAAACGCGCCTGGCGCAGGTCGTCGAGACGCATCTGTCAGGAGCTCTTCAGACCCGTGGTGTTCCCGGCTTTGAGCGCCTTGAAGAGCGCACGGGCCTTCGGCTCGTCCCAACCGACGCCGACCCCGCCACCCGACACTCGGACGCTGTCGTCGCCGATCGGCACAGTCAGCGTCACACCGCCGCTACCGGAGACCGCACGCATCCCCTGAGCGAATTTGACGAAGTCGAGCAGGCTCATCTCCTTGTCGACCGTCAGCGCGTCCACACCCTTGGTGGCGACGTTGTAGAAGCGCACCGGGTTCAGGAACGTCGACGGCGAGCTGGCCTTCTTCGCGACCGCGCCGACCATCTGCCGCTGCCGCTCGACCCGGCCGAAGTCGTTCTTGCCGTCGGCGTGCCGCGAGCGCACGTAGCCGAGCGCGTTCACGCCGTCCAGCTCCTGGCAGCCGGCCTTGAGGTCGATATGCGCATCCTTGTCCTTCATCGCCTTCGGCAGGCACATCTCGATACCGCCGACACTGTCGATGATGGACGCGAAACCGCCGAAGCCGACCTCGACGAAGTGGTCGATGCGCAGACCGGTCTTGTTCTCCAGCGTGCGGATCAGCAACGCCGGATTGCCCTTGCCGAACGCGAAGGCAGCGTTCACCTTGTTCTTGCCGTGCCCCGGGATCGCCATCACGCTGTCGCGCGGGATGCTGACCAGAACGGTCGGACCGGAGTCCGGGACGTGCATCAGCATGATCGAGTCGGTCCGCGACCCGGCGGCCTTGCCGGTGTGCAGCCGGGCCCGCTCGGCCCGGCTCAGGTTCTCGCGGCCGTCCGAGCCGACCATCAGGTACGTCGTCCCGGACGACGCCGCCGGGCGCTCGCCGGTCGTGGGCATCGCATCGATCTTGTCGATCCGGCTCCACGCGTACAGCGGCACCGTGACCAGCATCAGGATGAACAGCAGCAGAAGCAGTCCGATGGTCCTCAGGAACCAGTTCTTCCGCTTCTTCGGGCGGCGGCCCTGCGGGCGGCTCACGAAGCGGGGGTCGATGGGCTGCGGTTGACTCATACCCACGACCGTATCGGTGCGCGGCTCCGGAGACGTCACTCCCGTGGACGAACCTAACGGTCGGAAAGTCGCTACCGCCTCCTCCAGAAGGAGGAAATCGCCCCCGCGATCGAACCAACCCGCCGGAACGCGCGCGGTGCCGACCGGTGCCATTGGCACGATCGCGACAGGCTGTGACTGACCGCATACCGAACAGCTTCTCGCTAACGACAATCATTTCGGTTAAGGTTCCGGTCGAACCGTCAGTCGAGTCGTGAGTGAGGAGAGCCGTGAACCGCAACGAGTTGGTCGCCGGAGTGGCGCAGAAGGCGGGCATTCCGCGGAACCAGGCCGAAAGGGTGCTCGACGCGCTCGGCGACGTCGTCACCGAGGCCGTCCACAAGGGCGACAAGGTCTCACTGACCGGCCTGCTGAGCATCGAGCGCGTGATGCGCGCGCCGCGCACCGGCCGCAACCCGCAGACCGGTGAGCCGCTGTCGATCCCGGCCGGTTACTCCGTCCGCCTCTCCTGCGGCAGCCGCCTGAAGGCCGCCGCACGCGGCGACCTCCGGACGGTCTCCTGAGCTACCGCTTGACCGCGGTCACCCAGTACGGCGTGGTCGGGGTCGGCGTGGTGGTGAAGCGCGCGTTGGGCAGGTAGAGGCGGTCGCCGAAGGCAGCGGCCGTCGTGGGTACGTCGAAGTCCGTGCTGGTGATCTCACGCAGCACGCTGCCCGTCGTACCGGCCTTGTCCAGACCGATCACCGCGATCTTGTTCAGGCGGTTCTGGACGACGTACAGCGTCCGGCCGCTGAGCAGCAGGCCGTCGCCGTTCGTCATCACCGCGCCGCCGAGATCGAGCTGCCGGGCCGCACCGGTCCGGGTGTCGATGCGGAGCAGCAGTCCGGTCGAGGACTGGACGATGATGAGCGCACGGCCGTCAGGCGTCAGAGCGATGCCGTTGCCGTTGTTGCCCTCGGTGTGCTGATAGTCGCCGCTCAGCGGGATGGTCTCGGCCTTCGTCGGCAACTGGCCGTGTTTACCGAGCGGAAGCTTGTAGAGGACCGGCTGCCGCGAGTCGGTGAACCACGCCGCGTTCTTACCGAGGACGACGTCGTTCACGAACGTCGGCGTGGTCGTGGTGAAGGTGTAGCCGGCCAGCACCTTGCCCGACCTGGTGTCGATCACCCGGCCGTTGCCGCCGGCGGCGCCGGCCACGAACAGCCGGCCACGCTCGTCGACCTTCATCCCGAGCGAGCCGGTGCCCGGGCCGGGGCTGAGCACCTTGCCGGCGCCGGTGCGCAGCTCGGCGGCGTAAATGTCGCCGGTCAGCCGGGAGCCGAAGTACGCCGTCCCGCGGGCGATCGCGATGCCCTCGGGCTGGAAGCCGGCCGGGAGCTCGATCCGGTCCGGGAAGCGGTCGTGGCGCGGAGTCGCGGTGGCGGCCGGGGCCGTGGCCAGGCCGAGGGCGAGCGCGGGTACGCCGACGAGAACTGAGCGCCGGCGGACGAGGTGTGACATGGGCGGGTCCTCCTGATCAGGGGTCTCCTCCAGGAGAACGGGATTGCCCTGTGGAAAGTTCAGGACGGCTGTCGGGGACCGGGTATGTTCACTGTCAGCAACGTCGACTCGAGAACTTTGGGGCAGGGATGACAGCAGACAGCAACGGCTCGGTCCGGCCGCAGGACGATCTGTACCAGTTCGTGAACGGGGCCTGGCTCGCCGAGCACGACATCCCCGCGGACAAGGCCATCTACGGCGCGTTCCACGTGCTGCGCGACACCGCCGAGCAGGATGTCCGCGCGATCGTCGAGAAGGCCGTCGCGGCCGGTCATCCCGCGGGTAGCGACGCCCGCAAGATCGCCGATCTCTACACCAGCTTCCTGGACGCCGAGACCGTCGAGCGGCTGGGCGCGACGCCGATCGCCGACCAGCTCGCGCTGGCCGACGCGGTCACCGACGTCCCGGGCCTGGTCGCGGCGCTCGGGCAGCTCGAGCTCGAGGGTGTCACCGGCGTCTTCCGGGTCTGGGTCGACGGCGACGCGAAGAAGTCCGACGAGTACATCGTCTACCTGATGCAGGGCGGGCTGAGCCTGCCCGACGAGTCGTACTACCGCGAGGAGGATCGGGCCGACGTCCGCGCGGCGTACGTCGCGCATGTCGCCAAGCTGCTCGAGCTGGCCGGCCGGCCCGATCCGGCCGGCGCGGCCGAGCGCATCCTCGCGCTGGAGACGCGGCTCGCCGCCAACCACTGGGACCGGGTGCGCGAGCGCGATGTCACCCAGACCTACAACAAACTCGACCGGGCCGCGCTCGAGGCGCTCACCCCGGGTATCGACTGGTCGGGCTGGCTGGCCGCGTCGACCGTGCCGGAGAGCGCGTTCGAGCAGGTCGTCGTCCGCGAGCCGTCGTTCTTCACCGCGGCCGCCGCCGCCCTGCAGGAGATCCCGCTCGCCGACTGGAAGGAGTGGCTCGGCTGGCGGATCGTGCACTCGGCGGCGCCGATGCTGAGCTCGGCCTTCGTCGAGGAGAACTTCGCCTTCTACGGCCGGACGCTGACCGGCGCGCCCGAGCTGCGCGACCGCTGGAAGCGCGGGCTGGACGTCGTCGAGAGCTCACTCGGCGAGGCGCTCGGCCAGCTGTACGTCGCCGAGCACTTCCCGCCGGCCGCGAAGTCGCGGATGGTCGAGCTCGTCGCGAACCTGGTCGAGGCCTACCGCCAGCGCATCGAGAACCTGGACTGGATGGGCCCGGAGACCCGGCAGCGCGCGCTGGACAAGCTCGCCACGTTCGTGCCGAAGATCGGCTACCCGGACAAGTGGAAGGACTACAGCGCCCTCGAGGTCGACCCGGCCGACCTGATCGGCAACCTGCGCCGCTCGGTCGCCGTCGAGACCGCGCGCGAGCTCGCGAAACTCGGCACCCCGGTGGATCGCGACGAGTGGCACATGCCGCCGCAGACGGTGAACGCCTACTACAACCCCCGGCAGAACGAGATCGTCTTCCCGGCCGGCATCCTGCACCCGCCGTTCTTCGACCTGGACGCCGACGACGCGGTCAACTACGGCGCGATCGGCGCCGTCATCGGCCACGAGATCGGCCACGGCTTCGACGACCAGGGCTCCCGCTACGACGGCGACGGCAACCTCAACGACTGGTGGACCGACGAGGACCGCGCCGCCTTCGAGGCCCGCACCGACCAGCTGGTCGCCCAGTACGACGCCCTCTCCCCCGTGGAGACCCCCGGCCAGTACGTGAACGGCAAACTCACCCTCGGCGAGAACATCGGCGACCTCGGCGGCCTCGCCATCGCCTACGTCGCCTACCAACTCTCCCTCGGCGACGCCGAGCCCCCCGTCATCGACGGCAGCACCGGCGGCGAACGCTTCTTCGCCGCCTGGGCCTACGCCTGGGCCACCAAAACCCGCCCCGAAGAAGCCGCCCGCCGCCTCACCATCGACCCCCACTCCCCACCCGAGTTCCGCTGCAACGCCGTCGTCAAGAACATCGACGCCTTCCACGACACCTACAAAACCACCGAAGGCGACGCCATGTACCTCCCCCCACAATCCCGAGTCCGCATCTGGTAGCCGCGGTCCCGACACATTAGATGCCCACAGCAACTTTACGGACCGGAGTGTGACGTCGGCCCGGTCGCTGGGATCACCGGCTGTTATCGGCCGTCGCCGGAGTCGAGCAGGATCACTCCGGCGACGGCCGCCAGCACCAGCAGCCCGGCCGCCAGCGCGAACGCCGTGCTGAAGCCGGCGGTCAGGGCATCGAGCGGTGCGGTGCCGATCGCGAGTTGAGCTGTCGTCCGCGCGGCGGCAGCCGACCCGAGAACGGCGAGGCCCAACGCGCCACCTAGTTGCAGGCTGACATTGAGGAGGCCGGAGGCGGCGCCTTCGGCAGTAGCGGCAACACTGGACAGAGCGGCCGTTGTCGTTGGGACGATGATCAGACCGATCCCGGCGCCGAGTACCGACGACGGCACGATGACGGCCGCTATCAGGTCGTCGACGGGGTCGAGCCGGCTCAGCATCAGCGCGCCGAGGGCGGCCACGAGCAACCCGGCGCCGACCAGCCATCGCGGCCGGAACCGGCGTACCAAGACGGTGCTGAGTGCTGCCGACAGCATCAGGACGACCATCATCGGCAAGTACGCGAGCCCCGTGTCGAACGGGCTCCGGCCCAGCACCCCTTGCTGGTACAGGGTGACCAGGAAGAACGTCCCGTACAGCGCGCTGGAGCGAAACGCGTTGACTGTCAGCGCGCCAAGCACCATCCGATCGCGGATCAGTGCCGGGGCGATCAACGGCTCCGTGGTCGACCGGGTCTCCTGAACCACGAAGAGCGCGATCAGCAGCCCGGCCGCGGCGAAGATGAGCAGCGTCTGTGGGGCGCGCCAGCCGGCGGTCGCAGCCGATTGGGTTGCGTACACGAGGAGGCCAGTCCCCACTGACACCGTGATCGCGCCAGCCAAACTGATCCGCGTCGAGCCCCGGCTCTCGTCAGGCGGTAGCAGTCGGCCGACGCCCGCGACCAGGAGGACACCGAGCGGCAGGTTGACGAAGAAGATCCAGCGCCAGCCCGCCTGCTCGACCAGCGCCCCACCCAGCAGCAGCCCCGCCGCACCGCTCACCGCCAGCACCGCACCCCACACCGCAAGGGCCCGATCGCGTTCCCGGCCAACCGGATAGATCCGCGCGATCAACGCCAGCGTCATCGGCGCCACCATCGCCGCCGCCAGTCCCTGGGCGCCACGTGCCGCGACAAGGACCACCGCGCTGGGCGCCCAAGCGGCGGCGGCCGACGCGACGGTGAACGCGGTCAGGCCCGCCATCAGCAGCCGTCGATGGCCGACCAGATCACCGATCCGCCCGGCCAGTAACAGGAATCCGCCGAACGTGATCATGTAGGCGTTCACCACCCAAACCAACTCGCCGGGCCCGAATCCCAACTCGGCGCCGATGGTCGGCAGGGCGACGTTCACCACGGTTGCGTCGATTCCCTCCAACGCCTGCGCCGTACACAGCAACACCAGAGCGAGCCCACGAAGTTTCGGGACAGTTTGTCCGCTATTGGTCGTCATGTATGCCACGCTGGACGGGACGACCGCATCGTTCAACGGGCAGATCGAGCCCACCGACCGGTACCGGACGGTCGACCGCGAACTGTCCAGGAACAGGAGGCCTCAATGGATCGCCGCGTGCGCCGGAGCCGCCGGCAACTTCGGGAGGCTTTGATCGATCTGATCATCGAGCGCGGGTACGACCGGATCACCGTGCAGGACATCGCCGATCGCGCGGATGTCGGCCGCTCGACCTTCTACGCCAACTTCACCGGCAAGGACAGTTTGCTGCTGTCCGGTCTGGACGAGATCGAGGCCGCATTCGAGGGAACCGCCGATGACGGATCCGCGCTCGCTCCGGTGCGCCAGATCTTCCACCACGCAGCGGACCACCGGCGCCTCTACCGGGCCCTGATCGGTACCCGGGCCGCCGGGCTCGCCTTGCGCATCGGCCAGACCCGCGTGTCACAGCTGCTGGCCGGGCGGCTGAGCTCCACGCGCCAGGACCCGGTGGATCGTGATCTGGCTGTCGTCTTTGTCGTCAACACCCTGATCGGCGTTCTGACCTGGTGGCTGGACAACAACCTCCCCTGGTCGCCGGACGAGGCCTACGAGCGGTTCGAGGCCCTGGCCACCAACGGCCTCGGCCCGCAGTTGGCGTGAACCAGCAGAAGGCGCCGACAGCTCGTCGACGCCTTCCGGGAGTGGCTGGAGATCAGGCGCCGGACATCCAGGATTGGATGGCTTCGGGGGTGCGGGGCATGGCTTCGGAGAGGTTTTCGGGGCCGGTGGGGGTGATGAGGATGTCGTCTTCGATGCGGATGCCGATGCCGCGGAGGTCTTCGGGGACGGTGAGGTCGTCGGACTGGAAGTAGAGGCCGGGTTCGACGGTGAGGACGTAGCCGGCTTCGAGGTTGCCCTGGCGGTACTTCTCGTTGCGGGCGGCGGCGCAGTCGTGGACGTCGATGCCGAGCATGTGGCTGACGTTGTGGAGGGTGTAGCGCTGGTAGAGGCGGCTGTCGGGGTCGAGGGCTTCTTCGACCGAGACGGGGAGGAGGTCCATCGCGTCGAGGCCGCGGACGATGACCTCCATCGAGGCCTCGTGGCCGGCGCGGAACGGGACGCCGGGTTTGAGGGCGGCGATGCCGGCGTTCTGCGAGTCGAGGACGAGCTGGTAGAGCTCGCGCTGGCGGGGGGTGAACTCGCCGTTGACGGGCAGGGTGCGGGTGATGTCGGCGGTGTAGAGCTGCCGGTTCTCGACGCCCATGTCGAGGAGCATCAGCGTGCCGTCGTCGACGCTGCCGTCGTTCTCGATCCAGTGCAGGGTGGTGGCGTGCGGCCCGGCGGCGGCGATCGAGGTGTAGCCGACGTCGTTGCCCTCGGCGCGGGCGCGGCGCCAGAAGGTGCCTTCGATCCAGCGCTCGCCGTACTTGC
Source organism: Kribbella sp. NPDC104218 (assembly GCF_055584105.1). Taxonomy (NCBI): domain Bacteria; kingdom Bacillati; phylum Actinomycetota; class Actinomycetes; order Propionibacteriales; family Kribbellaceae; genus Kribbella; species Kribbella sp. NPDC104218. The sequence goes on along the minus strand of NZ_JBVJMQ010000001.1, from coordinate 2,969,890 downwards.
GGACGTTGGCCATGTCGGCCAGCACGTCGGAGAAGCCGCGGTGGGTGATCGCGACCGCCTCCCGCAGCTGCTCGATCTCGAACGCGTCCTTGACCAGCCGCAGCTCCGACAGCGTCGCGGCGAGCTCGCCGTCGCGGCCGGCGTCCGTGCTGACGCCGCTGAGCAGGGCGGCGATCGAGGCGTCCTCACCACGGCGGACGCGCGTCGGTACGTCGTTCTTCAGCGCGTCGCCGAGCTGGTCGACGTGCCGCGTCTCGATCCCGAACTCCTTCGCGGTCTCGGACAGGGACGGACGCCGACCCGCCCACAGCTCGCCGTACATCCGGTCGCGCCAGAACTCCTCGCCCTCGCTGCGGTCCGAGCGCGGGCGGAAGTACAGGACGGAGTCGTGGCCGCTGGTGCCGTTCGGCTCGAGGACGAGGACGGCGTCCGACGTCTGGTCACCGGCCAGCCACGCGTAGTCGGTATGCGGGCGGAAGACGTAGTCGGTGTCGTTCGACCGGACCTTGTACGTCCCGGCCGGGACCACCAGGCGCTCGCCGGGGAAGGCCTGCGACAACGCGTCCCGGCGCTTCGCCGCCCAGACCCCGACATCGCTCAGCGTGACGTCGTCGCGCTCTGAGTCGGCCCACCCCGAGTTCATGAAGGCGCGGAGTTTCGCGCTCGGCTCGGAGTCGTGCGACGCGGTCTTCGGCGCGGTGGCGCCGGCAGCGGTCGGTTCGGTCATCGTCGACCAGTCCTCATCTCAAGCGGGGGTGTGAGCTCGTCCACGAAGCCTACGCTCGCCCCGAACCCACCGCCGCCGAGTACGGCCGCCAACCAGGGCCGCCGGGCAAGGCAAAGGCCTCGCAAGCTCATACCCTGCGAGGCCGCATCCTTTGTACCGAGCCCGACCGGACCGCCGCTTGACCGACACGCGAACAGAGAGCGACATCACAGCGACCACGGTGATTGGCGGGGACGGTCGGCGGACTGCCATGCTGTGGCGGGTGAGCCCGAAGTCGTTGACGGATTTGGTGGCGCCCGACTGGGCGGAGGCGCTGGCGCCGGTGGAGGACACCGTCAGCCGGATGGGTGAATTCCTGCGCGGTGAGATCGCGGCCGGACGGCCGTATCTGCCGGCCGGGGAGAACGTGCTGCGTGCGTTCAAGAGCCCGCTGGAGCGCGTGCGGGTGCTCGTGGTCGGGCAGGACCCGTACCCGACGCCCGGGCATCCGGTCGGCCTGAGCTTCTCCGTGGCGCCGGATGTCCGCCCGATCCCGCGCAGCCTGCAGAACATCTACAAGGAGCTGATGGCGGACGTCGGCGTCCCGGCTCCGTCCAACGGCGACCTGACGCCGTGGGCCGAGCAGGGCGTGCTGATGCTCAACAGAGTGCTGACCGTGCAGCCGGGCAAGTCCGGCGCGCACCGCGGCAAGGGCTGGGAGACCGTCACCGAGCAGGCCATCCACGCCCTGGTGAACCGCGGCGGCCCGCTGGTCGCCATCCTCTGGGGCCGCGACGCACAGACGCTGAAGCCGATGCTCGGCAGCATCCCGTACGTCGAGAGCGCGCACCCGAGCCCGATGTCGGCCGACCGCGGCTTCTTCGGTTCCCGCCCCTTCAGCCGCGTCAACGCGCTCCTGGTCGAGCAGGGCGCCGACCCGATCGACTGGCGCCTGCCCTAACGCCCAGCAGTCCCGCACCGGAGCCGCCGCGGCGCGTTCCGGTGCTGACGTATGCCCACCAGCCGGTTACCGACCGGACAACTTGTTCGAATGATCTATTGCAGGATCGTTCAACAATCTCCTATGGTGACGTAAATCGCACCGTCCGTCCCTGGGAGGAACCATGTGGGTTCTGCTCGCCATCGCGGTGGTCGTCGTCGGATTCGCGCTCCGGCTGAATTCGATGCTGGTCGTCACCGCGGCCGGGATCGTCGCCGGCCTGATCGGCGGTCTGTCGCCGGTCAAGATCCTGAACGCCTTCGGCGACGGGTTCGCCGGCAGCCGTTCCGTCACCGTCTTCATCGTCACGCTGCCCGTGATCGGGCTGATCGAGCGCTACGGGCTGCAGCAGCAGGCCCGCAAGCTGATCGGCAAACTCGCGGTCGTCACGACCGGCCGGCTGCTGGCCGTCTACCTGCTGATCCGGCAGGGCACGGCCGCGCTCGGTCTGACCAGTATCGGCGGGCCCGCGCAGGCGGTCCGGCCGCTGGTGTACCCGATGGCGTCCGGCGCCGCCGAACGCCGCTACGGCAAACTCCCGGAGAAGGTCCAGGAGAAGATCAAGGGCTTCGCGGCCAGCGCCGACACGGTCGGGCTGTTCTTCGGCGAGGACATCTTCGTCGCGATCGGCTCGATCCTGCTGATCACCGGTTTCGTCGACGCGACGTACGGGCTGCAGCTGGAGGCGATCGACATCGCGCTCTGGGCGATCCCGACCGGTATCTGCGCGCTGCTCATCCACGGCGCCCGCCTGCTCTATCTCGATCGACAGCTCGACAACCTCGTGGCAGCCGGTAAGGCCGAGGCGAAAGCGGAGGCGGCGAAGTGATCAAGGTCGAGTGGTTCTACTGGCTCTGCGGGATCTTCTTCGTGCTGATCGCGCTGCAGGTACTCAACGACCGCAGCAACCCGAAGCGGATCGGCTCCGCGGTCTTCTGGGGCGTCCTCGGCGTCTCGTTCGGCTACGGCACTTTCGTGGTCAACAAGCAGGCTCCGGCCTGGCTGCTCGGTATCGCGGTCATCGGCCTCGCAGTGCTGGCCGGCTCGGGCTTTCCGGGTAAAGGGCAGGAGCGGACGACGACGCCCGCGCAGCGGATCCAGTTCGCCGACCGGTTCGGCAACAAGCTTTTCCTGCCCGCACTGGTGATTCCGGTGGTCGCGGCCCTCTTCGGCGCCTGGCTGGCCAAGGTGAAGCTCGGTGACGGCAAGCCGCTGCTCCAGACCGGTTCGGCCACGATCATCGGCCTCGGCGTCGCCTCCCTGCTCGCACTGGCCGTCGGCATGGCTCTGCTCCGCCCACGCACCCCAGCGGTCCCTCTGCACGAAGGACGGCGACTGCTCGAGCACATCGGCTGGGCGGCGATTCTGCCGCAGATGCTGGCCACGCTGGGCCTGCTGTTCAACGCATCCGGTGTCGGCAAGGCAGTCGGCCGCGTCACGGATCATCTGGTGCCCAAGGGATCGCTGATCGCCGCGGTAGCGCTGTACTGCATCGGCATGGCGGTCTTCACGATCATCATGGGCAACGCGTTCGCTGCGTTCCCAGTGATGACCGCAGCGGTCGGCTGGCCGCTGCTGGTAGAGCAGTTCAACGGCACTCCGGCCGTCGTGTTCGCCATCGGCATGCTGGCCGGCTTCTGCGGCACTCTCTGTACGCCGATGGCCGCCAACTTCAATCTGGTGCCGGCAGCCCTACTGGAGATGAAAGACCAGTACGGCCCGATCAAGGCCCAGATCCCGACCGCGATCCCCTTGCTGGGCGCCAACATCGCCCTGATGTACGTCTTCGCCTTCTAAGGAGCCCTGATGGAGTACGCCGCCAGCTGGTCCGCGATCGCCTGTGAGGTCCTCGAGACGCCGTACCCGTACGGCGCCGCGCATGCCTCGAGAGGACCAGAGGACGTCGATGTGACCCCGGAGCGCCTACACCCGGCGTTCCACGGGTCCTACGACTGGCACTCCAGCGCACACATGCAGTGGTCGCTGGTCCGGTTGCTGACCTTGGCACCGGACCAGGTCGGTCCCCGGCCAGTCGAGTTGCTCAACCAGCGGCTGACGCCGGAGGCGATCGCGACCGAGGCGGCGTACTTGCGGGAGCGCCCGTCGTACGAGCGTCCGTACGGCTGGGCCTGGGCGGCAATGCTGGTCGCGGCCGGGCACGATCGGTGGCCGCTGAAGCCGCTAGGCGACGTGATCGCCGATCTGGTGCTGGACTGGCTGCCCCGCCAGGCCTACCCCGTCCGGCACGGCGCTCACCTCAACACCGCGTTCGCTCTGTCCCTACTGATCGAGGCGTACGCCGAACTCGGCCGCAGCGATGTGGTCGACGCAGTCCGAGCCCGTGCACTCGACTGGTTTGGCCAGGACACGGCGTACGACACTCGCTTCGAACCGTCCGGCACCGACTTCCTCTCACCGGCACTGTCGGAGGCCGAGCTGATGCGACGGGTCCTTACCCCGCAGGAGTTCGCCGACTGGTTGCCGGCCTTCCTTCCCGGGCTGGGCACCACGAATCACCAGCATCTACTGGAACTACCCGTCACCGATGACTCCGGTGACGGACAGCTCGCACACCTGTCCGGTCTGGCGTTGTCACGCGCCTGGCAGCTCCGCACAATCGCACCGAGCCTGCCGGACGTCGCCGACGTCCTGCGCGCCGGTGCGGACCGTCAGATCGAGCCAGTCCTGCCGACAGTCACCGAAGGCGACTTCATGTCGACGCATTGGCTGGTGTCGTTCGCCCTCCTGGCCCACCAGGCTTGAAGCCCGTCCAGCTTCGCCAGAGCTGGGCGTAGCGACCGCCGCTGGCCAAGAGCGCGGTATGGGTGCCGGTCTCGACGACTCGACCGTGATCGAGGACGACGATCCGATCCGCCTGCTCTGCTTGGGTGAGTCGGTGCGCGACGATCAGCGTCGTCCGCCCGGCCGTTGCGGCCACGCTGGCCCGTTCGAGCTCACGCGCGCCCGCACTGCCGGCCTCTGCGGTCGCTTCATCCAGTACGGCGACTGGTGGGTCAGCCAGGACCAGACGGGCGAAAGCGAGCTGCTGCGACTGCGCGCCGGTCAGCTGATGCCCTTCCTCACCGACAACGGTCTCCACACCGTCGGGAAGCGCCCGCACCCAGGCCAGCGCTCCAACGCGTTCCAACGCCGCTTCGATCTCACCATCAGTCGCCTCGGGCCGAGCCAGGCGTACGTCCTCGGCCAGCGTTCCCGAGAACACATGCACTTCCTGGCTGAGCAGAGCAACCTGTGCACGCGTCCGATCCTCGCCAAGCGCCTGCACATCCACACCGCCCAGCTTCACCACACCAGCGGTTGGAGTCAGGACGCCGGCCGCCAGCGCCGCCAGTGTGGTCTTTCCAGCGCCGCTAGCCCCAACGAGCGCGACCCGCTCCCCTGGCTCCAGCCGCAGTGACACCCCGTCCACCACGAGCGGCCCGTCGTACGCGTGCCCGATGTTCGACAACTCGATCGACGCGTCCGCCGGCCCAGGACCATCCGGCGGCTCCGGGATCTGCTCCATCTCCAGGACGCCGGCCAGCCGGGCCATTCCCGCGCCCGCGGTCTGGATCTGGTCGAACTGCATCAGCACGATGTTGACCGGATTGAACAGCCGGTGGAAGTACAACGCGGCGGCCGTCACGGCGCCGATCGTGATCGCGTCGGCGCGGACCAGGAAGAAGCCGGCCACCAGGATCGAGGTCAGCCCGACGAACTCGGAGTGGTTGATCCGCGTCGAGAAGAAGCTGAACAGCCTGAACACCTCGATCGACAGGTCGCGCGCAGTCGCCGAGGTGTCCCGGATCTTCCCCAGCTGCGTCTCCTCCAGCCGGTACGCACGGACCGTCCCGGCGCCACGCAGCGACGCGATGATCGCCTCGGACCGGTCGCCCATCGCGACGCGTTCCTTGGCATAGAACGGCGCGGACCGCGGCAGGTACCAGCGCAACGCGAGCAGATACATCGGTACGGCGAGCAGACCGACCAGACCGAGCCGCCAGTCGAGGGCGAAGAGGCCGCCGGCCGTCAGCACGATCGTCAGCGACGCAGCCAGCACGGCCGGACCGACTTCGGTCAGCGCGGTGGCCACGGTCGACACGTCATCACCGACCCGGGACAACAGGTCGCCTGTCCGGACCTTGTCGAGCACCGGCGACGGCAGCTGCAGGGCTCGGTCGAGCACCCGCTCGCGGATCCGCGCGAGCACTGTCTCGCCCACCCGGGCGACCAACATGACCCCGAGGGCGGTGAGGAGCCCGGACAGCAGTGCGCCGCCTGCGATCAGCACTACGACCTTGATGATCGCCGACCGGTCGCCGCCGGTGGAGACGTCGTCCACGAGCACGCCCAGCGCCCAGGGCGCAACCAGACCGGCCGCGCTCGCAGCGGTGATCACCAACGCCGCAAGGATCGCGCGAACCCGCAGCTTGCGGACCTCGCTCCACAGCAAGGCCCAGGTCGCCCGTCGGCCGGCAATCGGCAGCAGGTTCATCGGAGCACCGCCCCCTGGTACGCCGCGTCGGACTCGGCCAGCTCGGCGTGCAGCCCCTCGGCAACGATGACGCCGTCGGCCAGCACGACCACCCGGTCCATCTTGCCGAGCAGAGCCGGACTACTGGTCAGCACCAGCGTCGTCTGCGCGGACCGGACGTCGACCAGCCCCTCCGCCAACAGCTCCTCGGTCACGGCGTCCACCGCCGTACTGGGGTCGTGCAACACCAGAAGCGGCGGATCGGCCAGCAAAGCTCGCGCCAAGCCGAGGCGCTGCCGCTGGCCACCGGACAAGGACTGACCACGGTCAGCCAGCGGACGGTCCAGCTCGTCGATCAGGTCGGCCGCACCCGCCGCAGTCATCACCCGCTCCAAGTCCGCAGAGTCCACCAGCAGGTTGCTGCGCGGCGTTCCCTCGAACAGATCGGTGTCGTGCTGCTCCAGCAGCACTGTGTTGCGCAGTACGTCGATGTCCAGCTCGTCGATCGCCGTACCACCGACACGAACCGTGCCAACGTGGTCGGGCGCCCGTCCGATGACCAGGTCCAGCAGGGCGTCGGCGTCCCGTGGGTCGTAACAGAGCACCCCGACGGACTCACCCGGTCGTATGGCGAGGTCGACCCCCGACAGCGTCTTGTAGGAGACGCCGCCCAACTCCAGCAGGGGTTTGTCCGCATCGATCGCCCGCGACGACCCACTCACCACCCACGGAGGCGCGGCGAGCACCGAGACCAACCGACCGGCCGACGCACGCGCAGTGGCCAGCGCCTGACTCGCATAGCCCAGCGTGCCCACCGGCTCAGCCACGAACTGCGCCAAGCCAACGACGGTGATCAGCTCACCGATCGTGATCCGCCCAGTCAGGGCGAACCAGCCAGCCACACCGGCGACCGCAGCCAACAGGAAACCGCTTAGCGCAGTAGCAACGCCGTCCTGCAGTCCACCGGTCGACACGGCGCGCAGCGTTGCCTGCAACGTCTGCCGGCTCGACTGGCGGTACCGGGCAGCCGCATTGTGCTGGGCACCGATTCCGCGCAGCGTCCGCAGCCCACCGACCAGGTCGGTAGCCAGTGCGGTCGTCTGAGCGACCGCCTCCTGCTGGGCCGACGTACGCCGAGTCAACAGCGGCGCCAGCGCCTGAATCCCCGACAGCACGAGCGGTACGCCGATCAGGACGCCCAGCCCGAGGGGGACGTCGATCAGCAGCAGCGACACCGACGACACGATCAACGCCGTACTCGCGGCCGTCGACAGCGCCACCGCCCAGATGAGGTGCGAGACCTTCTCCGCATCCGAGGTCGCGATCGACAAGAGCTCCCCGGACCGCAGACCGGTGCGGTGGCCACGCGGATCCAGCACCCGGCGAGCGATCTCGAGCCGCAGCTCGTGGGTCTCGTACTCGACGGCCCGCACGATCTGCCGGGCACCGAGCCGCCACGCGTTGGACAGCACGGCGAACAGCACGACCATCATCAGAACGCACCACAGCAACGGCTGATAGTCGCCACTGGCGACCGCCCGGTCCACAAAGATGCCGATCGCCACCGGCACCGCGGCCTCACTCGCCTGGTGCAGCGCCAGCAACAGGACGCCGACCCCGACGCGCCCCCGATGCCGCCGTACCGCCCGCCTCAGCAACTCCCCTGTCGACATATTAGGCAACCCTAACTGATTGCCAATGATTGACAGCTCGGGTCGGGCACCGTACGGTCTCGCGGTAATAGGAAAGTTTCCTAACAGTTGACTCGATTGCGTCTTACGCAGCGAGCCGACGCCACGAGAACCGCGAGGGGAGGCAGGGTTATCCCATGGCGACAACACCTGGAACACCCCGGCTGCTCCGCGCGATGAACGACCGGGCCGCCCTGGACCTGCTGCTCTCGCAGGGCCCACTGTCCCGCACCACGCTGGGACACCTGACCGGCCTCTCGAAGCCGACGGCCTCCCAGCTCCTGGCGCGCCTGGAGGCCGCCAACCTGGTCCGGGCCAGCGGCACCACGGCCGGTCGGCCCGGCCCGAACGCACAGCTCTACGAGATCAACGGCGGTATCGCGTACGTCGCCGGTCTCGACGTCACCCCGGCCCGGATCCGCTCCGCGATCGCCGATATCACCGGCAAGGTGGTCGGCCGCTACGAGCTGCCGACCCCGGGCCGCAGCGCCAAGGGCACCGTCGAGCGGGTCATCAAGGCTCTGGACGGCGCCGCCGGCGAAGCGGGCCTGAACCGCGCGCGGCTGCATCGGGTCGCGATCGGTACCCCGGGTGGTTTCGACCCGACGACCGGCCGGCTGCGGTACGCGACCCACCTGCCCGGCTGGCACGCGCCGCACCTGCTCGACGAGCTGGCCTCCGCGATCGAGGCGCCGCTCGAGGTCGACAACGACGTGAACATGGCCGCAGTCGCCGAGCGCCAGATCGGCCACGCCCAGGACAGCGAGAACTTCGTGCTGCTGTGGGGCGAGGAGGGTATCGGCGCGGCGATCGTCGTGAACGGCCGGCTGCACCGCGGCGCCACCGGCGGCGCCGGCGAGGTCGCGTTCATGCCGCTGCCCGGCACGCCGCTGGTACGCAACGTCGGCCGCAACAACGCGGGAGGTTTCCAGGAGCTGGCCGGTGGCGAACCGGTCCTGGCCCTGGCCCGGTCCCACGGCCTCAAGGCCCGGACGCCGGAGGCGGCGATCGCCGCCGCACTACACGGTCAGGACGCCGGTGACGCCGTCCTGAACGAGTTCGCTCATCGACTCGCTGTGGGTCTGGCCGCGATCGTCGCGGTCGTCGACCCGGAGCTGATCGTGCTCGCCGGCGGTGTCATCACCGCCGGTGGCGAGCGGCTGCGCGGCCTGGTCCAGGACGAGCTGGCCGATCTCGCCGTCCCACGGCCGCGGTTGCTGATGACCGCGATCCACACCGACCCAGTTCTGTCGGGTGCGCTGCAGTCCGCCCTGAGCACCACTCGCGACGAAGTCTTCGACACCGCAAGTCCACCCATCCCCTAGGAGTCAACGGATGCAACGCCTGTCTCTCGCCGCCATCGGCACCGCCGCGGTGGCCCTCCTGGTCACCGCCTGCACCGGTTCGTCACCGGCCCCGCAGGCCAACGACGACGCCACCAAGCCCGTGACCATCACCTTCTGGCACGGCTGGAGCGCACCCAGCGAAGCCGCCGCGATCGACGCCAACGTGAAGGCGTTCGAGGCGAAGCATCCGAATATCAAGGTGAAGGTCGTCGGCAACATCAACGACGACAAGATCAAGCAGGCGCTGCGCGCCGGCGGCCCGAACTCCCCCGACGTCGTCTCGTCGTTCACCACCGACAACGTCGGCTCGTTCTGCACCTCGAACGTGTTCGCCGACCTGAAGCCGTTCCTGGACAAGTCCGGGATCGACGTGGACAAGACCTTCCCGAAGGCGCTGCAGGACTACACCCAGTACGAGGGCAAGCGCTGCGCGCTGCCGCTGCTGAACGACGCCTACGGCCTGTACTACAACAAGGACGCGTTCAAGGCCGCCGGGATCACCGCGCCGCCGAAGACGCTGTCGGAGTTCGACAAGATCGCCAAGCAGCTGACCAAGGAGAAGGGCGACAGCTACTCCCAGCTCGGCTTCATGCCGAACTTCCACGGCTACGAGTCGACCACCGGTCACTTCGCCGCGATGTGGAACCCGACGTACCTGACGCCGGAGGGCAAGTCGAACCTGGCCGGCGACCCGGCGTTCGCCAGCATGCTGAAGTGGCAGAAGAACCTGGTCGAGTCGCTCGGCGGCTACGCCAAGCTGGAGAAGTACCGCAACACCTTCGGTGACGAGTGGGGCTCCAAGAACCCGTTCCACACCGGCCAGACCGTGATGTCGATCGACGGTGAGTGGCGGCTCGGGATGGCCAAGGACGCGGGCGTGAAGTTCGACATCGGCGTCGCGCCGTTCCCGGTCCCGGACGACCAGGCCGACACCTACGGCAAGGGCTACCTGGCCGGCACGATCATCGGTATCGCCAGCCCGAGCACCAAGCAGAACGCCGCCTGGGAGCTGGTCAAGTACATGACCACCGACACCGAGGCCGTGGTGAACTTCTCCAACGGCATCCGGAACATCCCGTCGACGCTGGACGCGCTGAAGTCGCCGAACCTGAAGGTCGACGAGAACTTCAAGGTCTTCCTGGACATCGCGCAGCACCCGAAGAGCAACACCACCCCGGCCAGCCCGAACGGCGGCGCGTACCAGCTCACCTTCCAGGGCTTCGCCTACCAGCACGAGGCCGGCAAGGTGCCGGACCTGGCCGCCGGTCTGAAGCAGACCGACGAGCAGATCGACAAGGATCTGGCCCAGAGCAAATGACGTCTCCAGGACTACGGCGTAAACATCGTCAGGACCGGCTGCGCACGCTGGCCTTCCTGTCGCCCTGGCTGATCGGGGTCAGCGTCTTCTTTCTCTACCCGCTGATCTCGACCGTCTACTTCAGCTTCATGAAGTACGACGGGTTCACGCCTCCGGTGTGGACCGGCCTGAAGAACTGGAGCTACGTCTTCAACGACTACCCGTTCTTCTGGCCGGCCCTGCGCAACACGCTCTGGCTGGTGATCGTGATGGTCTCGCTGCGGGTCGTGTTCGGGCTCGGGATCGGGATGCTGATCACGAAGGTGAAGACCGGTGCGGGTTTCTTCCGCACCGCCTTCTACCTGCCCTACCTGGCCCCGCCGGTGGCCGCGACGATGTCGTTCGTGTTCCTGCTGAACCCGGGGACCGGGCCGGTGAACAACATCCTCGGCGCGATCGGGCTCCCGCAGCCCGGCTGGTTCAACGACCCGGCCTGGTCGAAGCCGGCGCTCACGCTGCTGGCGCTGTGGGGGATCGGCGACCTGATGGTGATCTTCATGGCGTCGCTGCTCGACGTCCCGCTGGAACAGTACGAGGCGGCGTCCCTGGACGGCGCCGGCGCGTGGCACCGGTTCTGGTTCGTCACGCTCCCGAACATCTCGCCGATCGTGCTGTTCGCGGTCGTCACCGGCGTCATCGCGACCATGCAGTACTACACCCAGCCACTGGTGGCCGGGAAAGTCGCGAGCGGCGTGATCGGCGGCTCGGGTCAGCAGTTCGAGCCCGGCTATCCGGAGAAGTCCACGCTGACCCTGCCGCAGCTCGTCTACAACCTCGGCTTCCAGCGGTTCGACACCGGTGGCGCCTCGGTGGTCGCGCTCGTGCTGTTCGCGCTGGCCATGATCTTCACCGCCATCCTGATGCGCCGCCGCAGCGGCTTCCTCGGTAACGACTGAAAGGGGTCTCGCCATGACAAGCACCACCTTGACCTCTCCGGTCACGCTCTCCACGGCCGGCCGGGAGGCCCGCCGGACGCGCTTCCTGCACTGGGTGGCCGTGCACTCGCTCGCGATCGCGGCCGCGCTGTTCTTCGTCCTCCCGTTCGTCTTCGTGGCCCTCACCGCGCTGATGTCCGACCAGCAGGCCCTCACCCGGGACCTGTGGCCGAACAGCTGGCACTGGGAGAACCTGACGACGGTCTGGAACACACCGGGCTTCCTGACCTGGTGGAAGAACACCTTGATGTACGCCGTCCTCGGCACCACCTTCACGCTGGTGTCGAGTATCCCGGTCGCGTACGCGCTGGCCCGCTTCAAGTTCCGCGGCCGCAACGCGGCGCTGATGCTGGTGATCGCGACGATGATGCTCCCGCCCCAGGTCGTCATCGTCCCGATGTACCTGTTCTGGGCCAAGGAGCTGCAGCTGTCCGGGACGCTGTGGCCGCTGATCATCCCGATGGCCTTCACCGACGCGTTCTCGATCTTCCTGCTCCGCCAGTTCCTGCTGACGATTCCGAAGGACTACGTGGACGCCGCGAAGGTCGACGGCTGCGGTGAGTTCAAGGCCCTGGTCCGGATCGTGCTGCCGATGGCCCGCCCGGCCATCGCGGCGGTCGCGCTGTTCCAGTTCTTCTACTGCTGGAACGACTACTTCGGACCGCAGATCTACGCCAGCGAGAACCCGGCCGCCTGGACCCTCAGCTACGGCCTGGAATCCTTCAAGGGCGCGCACCACACCAACTGGAACCTCACCATGGCCGCCACCTTGCTGGTGATGGCCCCGGTGATCATCTTGTTCTTCTTCGCTCAGAAGGCCTTCATCGAAGGCGTCACACTCACAGGGGTCAAAGGTTGAAACTCACAGTCGTAGGCGGCGGATCCACCTACACTCCCGAACTCGTCGACGGTTTCGCCCGGCTGCGTGACACGCTGCCGGTGACCGAGCTGGTCCTGGTCGACCCGGCCGAGGACCGCCTGAAACTCGTCGGTGGGCTCGCGGAGCGGATCTTCGCGAAACAAGGTCACCCCGGTCGCGTCGTCACCACCACCGACGTCGACGCCGGAATCGACGGCGCGGACGCCGTCCTGCTGCAGCTGCGGGTCGGCGGGCAGGCGGCACGCAACGAAGACGAGACCTGGCCGCTGGAGTGCGGCTGTGTCGGTCAGGAGACGACCGGGGCGGGCGGTCTGGCCAAGGCGCTGCGCACGGTGCCGGTGGTGCTGGACATCGCCGAGCGGGTCCGCAAGACCAACCCGAACGCCTGGATCATCGACTTCACCAACCCGGTCGGCATCGTGACCCGGGCGCTGCTGTCACACGGTCACAAGGCAGTCGGGCTGTGCAACGTGGCCATCGGCTTCCAGCGGCGGTTCGCGAAGCTGCTGGGCGTCCAGCCGAGTGAGGTGCAGCTGGACCACGTCGGCCTGAACCACCTCACCTGGGAGCGCGCCGTCCGCGTCAATGGCGAGGACATGCTGCCGAAGCTGTTCGAAGGGCACGTGGCCGAGCTGGCGGCGGATCTGAAGCTTCCGGCGGAGCTGCTGCTGCAGCTGGGTGTCGTACCGTCGTACTACCTGCGCTACTTCTACCAGCACGACGAGGTGGTGCAGGAGCTCCTGACCAAGCCGTCGCGCGCTGCGGAGGTGGCCGCGTTGGAAACCCAGCTGCTGGAGATGTACGCCGACCCACAGCTCGACGAGAAGCCTGCCCTGCTCGAGAAGCGTGGCGGTGCGTACTACTCCGAGGCCGCTGTGGACCTGGCGTCGTCACTGCTGAACGACGTCGGCGACGTACAGGTCGTGAACACGCTGAACGACGGCACGTTCCCGTTCCTGGCCGACGACGCCGTCATCGAGGTCCCGGCGACCGTCGGCGCGGACGGCGCGATGCCGGTCGCGGTCTCCCCGCTGGAGCCGCTGTACGCCGGTCTGGTCGCGCACGTGACGGCGTACGAGGACCTGGCCCTCCAGGCGGCCATCAAGGGCGGCCGGGAGCGGGTCTTCGAGGCGCTTCTCGCACACCCGCTCGTTGGGCAGATCTCGATCGCCGACCAGCTCACCGACAAGCTGATCGCCCACAACAAGGCGCATCTGCCGTGGGCGCAATGAGCACCGCACAGGTGCCCGGCGGCGTCCTGGCCTTCGATGCCGGCAACAGCAAGACGGACGTCGCGCTGGTGTCGGCTGACGGTCGAGTGCTGGGCACTGCCCGCGGTGGCGGCTTCGAGCCGCACGTGATCGGTGCGGACGCCGCAGTGGCCGGGCTGGAGCCGCTGGTGCGGGCTGCAGCAGCTGCTGCGGGCCTGACGCTGGGCGGGCGGCCGTTGGTGCAGCAGATCTCGGCCTGTCTGGCGAACGCCGACCTCCCGATCGAGGAGGAGCGGCTGAGCATCGCTTTCGAGTCGTTCGGCTGGGCGGAGTCGGTGTACGTCACCAACGACACCTTCGCGCTACTGCGCTCTGGCGTGGACGAGCCGCGCGGCGTCGCAGTGGTGTGCGGCGCGGGGATCAACTGCGCCGGTCTGCTGCCGGACGGGCGCACTGCGCGCTTCCCGGCCGTCGGAAAGATCTCCGGCGACTGGGGCGGCGGCCAGCAGATCGCTGACGAGGCGTTCTCGGCAGCAGCACGAGCGGACGACGGCCGCGGTCCGGCCACTGCGCTCGCTACCGCGCTGCCGGCGCACTACGGCGTCGACTCGGTGACCGCACTGATCGAGGCGCTGCACCTCGGCGACATCCCGTACAACCGGCGTCTCGAGGCCGGCCCGGTCCTGTTCCAGGTAGCGGCTGCGGGCGACGCCATCGCGCGCAGCGTCGTCCACCGGCAGGCCGAAGAGGTCGTCACCATGGCTGTCGTGGCCATGCGTCGGCTGGACATCCTGGACGAGCCGACGGACGTCATCCTCGGCGGCGGTGTTCTGACCGCTGGTCACCCGCTGCTGATGGAGACGATCATCCGCCTGCTCCAGGCCGCTGCCCCGAAGGCGGTCGCGCGGGTGATCGACGTCCCGCCGGTAGTAGGGGCGGCGCTGCTCGGCCTGGACCACACCCACGCCGAGGCCGCTGCCCACCTCACCCTCAGGTCCGCCTACGCGTCATCCCCTGCCGCGTAGGCGACATCCAGGCGGTTCGGTCCGATCCCCGTTACCGGACCGGACCGCCTGTTCTTTTCCGGCTTGCGTAAGCGTGTAATCATGATTACATGAGTACGGAATCAGATGTGGCGAAGGTGCGTGGCTGGTTGACCGGCCGCCTGCCGGGTGAGTGGTTCGAGGGCGAGCCGGAGCTGACCATCGACCGGGACGAGATCCTGATCGTGGGTCGGGTGGCCGCGCCTGAGCAGAGCGGCGACGTGAGCGCCGCGGAGAAGTCCGCCGCCGAAGAGGGGCGGATCAAGCAGTTCCGGGAGGACACCCGGGAGCGCCGGATCGAGATCGCCCGCGAGCTGGAGCACGCCACCCGGCGGAAGGTCGCCTGGGGGCTCGAGGTCGGCGAGACGCGGAAGGTCTTCACCTCGCTGTCGGCGCCGGTGATGACGCGGCTGCGGCAGCCGGAGCGTCAGGTGCTCGACACGCTCGTCGACGCCGGCGTCGCCCGGTCGCGCAGCGACGCGCTGGCCTGGTGCGTCAAGCTCGTCGCGCAGCACTCGGACACCTGGCTGGCCGACCTGCGCGAGGCGCTGACCAAGGTCGAGGACGTGCGCCGGTCGGGTCCGGACGCGGAGTAGGCACGGCAGCGGGCGGCAACCTGTGGGTTGCCGCCCGCCCTTGAGGAGAACCTGTCAGTGCTGTCCGCCCTGCCAGTTCCCGTTCTGCGGAGTGCCGTTCGACCAGCCGCCCTGCTGGGCGCCGTGCGCGGCCGGGTACTGCGGGTCGGCCGTCGTCGGGTACTGCGGGTCCTGGTACGCCGTACCGTTCGAACCCGTCCCGTTGGCGGCGGCGCCGTTGGACGCCTCCGGCTTCAGGTTGTCCTTGCTGAACAGGTTGTTCAGCGCGCGGCCGGCCATCTCGCGGCCGCCCAGACCGAACGCCAGGCCGAGCGCGAGCGCGGCGCCGGCGAGCACGATCAGCAGGGTGTTCCCGGTCAGCTGGACGGCGATGCCCAGCTGGGTCAGCGCGGCGAACGCAGCGTACACCAGGATCGCGTACTTACCGACCTTGGCGAGCGTCTCGTTCCCGGTCGCGCCCCGGATGATCGCGGCCAGGAAGTTCGCGAACAGCGCGGCCAGGCAGATGATCACGATCGCCGCGAAGATCCGCGGGATGTAGCCGAGCATGTCGCTCATGAACGCCGAGATCTCCGGCACCCCGAGCGCCGAGGCGAACATCGTGAAGCTGATCAGGAACACGAACCAGAACACGACCTTGCCGAGCATCGCCGAAGCGGTCAGCCCCGTGCCGGACCGCTGCAGCACCCCGGACACTCCGGCGCGTTCCATCCACTGGTCGAAGCCGACCCGCCCGAGCAGCTTCCCCACCAGCTTCCCGAGCACCTTGGCGACGAAGTACCCGATCACCAGGATGACCAGGCCGCCGAGCAGGTTCGGGATGAACCCGAGCAACTTGCCGAACGCGTCCTCGAACGGCTGGGTGAAGTCGATCGCTAACGGCAGACTCATCGGACTTTCCTTCCGACTGGCCCGCACCCGCCGTCGCGCAGCACCGCACACGACTCCGGCCACGGGCGGATGCAGTGGTGTCTACTATCCCCGTTCCCCTCGTTGCTCAGGGCAAACGGTGATCACACCCGTGTAATCGTTGGATCACAACGAAAGAGTCTCTGCATAAACTGCCCCCATGACCGCCGAGCTCGTGATCCGCCGCGCCACCGCCACCGACGTCCCCGGCATCCTCGCGATGCTCGCCGACGACCCGCTCGGCGCCGCCCGCGAGTCCCTCGACGACCTGACGCCGTACACCCGCGCCTTCGCCGCGATCGACGCCGACCCGAACCAGCTCCTCGCCGTTGCCGAACGCAACGACACCCTGGTCGGCACCCTCCAGCTCACCTTCATCCCCGGCCTGTCCCGCCGCGGCGCCACCCGCGCCGTCATCGAAGCCGTCCGGATCGCCGCCCCCGCCCGCGGCGAAGGCCTCGGCACCACCCTCATCCACTGGGCCATCGCCGAAGCCCGCACCCGCGGCGCCGCCCTCCTCCAACTGACCTCCGACAAAACCCGCACCGAAGCCCACCGCTTCTACCTCAACCTAGGCTTCGCCCAATCCCACGAAGGCTTCAAACTCCCCCTCGACTGACCCTCAACTCACCCGAGCAGCCGGTGCCACGAAGGTGTTGCAGGAGGCAGGGTTGGCGGATTTGAACGCGGGCCCTTCCCAGTACCACTGGTTCTTCTTGGAGCCGTGGTCGCGGACCTTCTTCGGGTTGAACTCGTCACCGCTGTTCTTGGTCTGGTACTCCCAGAGGCGCAGCCGGTTGCCGGTCAGGCCGAGGGTGGACTTGTTCGAGCCGAGGAACACGGCGCCGAAGCAGCTCGCCTGCAACTCCCGTCGGCGGGACCACTCGAGCTCCTCCGCCCGGGTCTTGGCCCAGCCCTCGCGTGACCAAACCGCGGTCAGCATCTCGGTCATCTCCTGGACGTGGTGACCGTACTCGTGCGCCATCGTGGCCATCATCCAGGTCCGTGCCTCGAGCGGAGCATCCTGGTAGCGCTCGAGATCCTGCTTCCAGCTGATGTTGATGCTGTCGTCGACGCTGCAGTAGAAGGCGACGTTCTCCTCGCCGGCACACTCGGCCGCACCGGTGCCCGTCGGCTTCTTGCTCTGCAACTGCAGCTTGGGCGAAGTGAACTTGTACCCGGCCTTTTCGATCAGTGGCTGCCAGGCAGCGTCGAGGCAGGGCAACAGGCCTTTGTAGTACTTGAGGACGTTGGACTGGGAGTTGGGTTTGACTGTTGGTTCGGTGCAGTTGGCGGCTGCTAGTTTGCCGGCTTTGTAGAGCTCGTTCTTCTGGAGGCGGACGAGGTCTGGGACGCCGGGGACGGTGACGGTGACTGTGGGGTCGGCGATGGTGGGGATGGGGGCTGGGGATTTGTGGACGGAGGGGCGGGAGAGGGGGCTGTCGACGTCGCTGTCGTAGGTGCTGATGGCTTTGTAGACGGCGGTGCCGACGGCGGCGGTTACTACGAGGGTGAGGGCGGAGAGGCCGGCTACGACGGCTTTGGAGGATCGGCGCGGGGGTGGGGCGGGCGGGCCGTCGGAGGCGAACTGGGCGCCGGTACGGGACGACGGGGAGTGCCAGCCGACTGGACGCGAGCCACCGGGACGGCGTCCGCCGGTCAGCGGGGGTAGCGGGCCGCCGGTCAGGGGCGCCGCTGGGGGGCCGCTGTAGTCGGAGGTCGCCTCGGGGTCGGCCGGGAGCGGGCGGGCCTTGCGACGCAGCGCGGACTCCGCCGGGTCGGAGAGGGCGCGCGCTTTGCCGAGCTCGAGCGGTTGCGGACGCCGGCTGGCGTCGGGGCGCGCGGCCCCGCCCTCCGCGACGGCGGGGGGCTCCCCAGCGGGAGTCGGCGTACCTCCGGCGGGCGGCGTCGGCACACCGCCGGCGGGCGTTTCCTCAGGCATTGCTCGTCCCTATCGCTCGTAGCAGTGCCCGTAACATAACTCAACCGACCTGGCCGGCCGCCGCCGTGAAGGTGTTGCAGGCTCCGGGCTCGGTCTTCGCGAAGCCCAGGTTCATCCACAGCGCGAGGCTCTTGGCCGAGCCGTGGTCGCGGACCTTGCCCTTCCGCTGCTCGTCGCCGCCGTTCTTGATCTGCTGGTTCCACTGCCGCAGCAGCTCGTTGCGCAGCGGGAAACTCGCCTTCGCCGCGCCGAAGAAGGTCGCCGAGAAACAGTAGGCCTGTAACGCCTGCCGCCGGTCCTGTTCGAGCTCGGCGGCCTTGTTCGCGGCGCCGTCGCCGACATTGGCCGACGACTCGAAGATGCCGGTCAGGTTCTGCAGGTGGACGCCGTACACGTAGCCGATCGACTGCGCCATCGCGACCCGGATACCGGCCCGGTTCCGCGGGTAGAGGTCGACCTCGTCCTGCCAGGGCATGGTGGCGCTGCCGCCCTGCTCGTCCGCGCAGTACAGCGCGACGTTCTTCTGGACGCCGCAGGCCGTCTCCTGGTCGTCGTCGAAGATGATCAGCCGCGGCGAGCGGAACTCGAACCCGGCCTTCTCGACCAGCGGCCGCCACGCGTCGTCCAGACAGGCGATCATCGCCTCGTAGTAGGCCTGAACATCCTCCTTGGACGTCGGCCGGAACGCCGGCTCGGGGCACTTCACTGTCGGCAGCTTCCCGACCGCGTACAGCGGGTTACCGCGCAGGACGTCGGCGTCCGGCGTCGGCTTGCGCTTCTGCTTGACCGGCTCGTCACCGGACTTCACCGACGGCGAGGTCAGCGGGTTCGCGAACAGCCCGTCGCTCCCCGAGAGCAGCTTCGTCCCCGCGTACACGCACCCGGCGACCACCAGCAGCACCGCGATCACGATCGCCGCGATCAGCGCCTTCGAACGCTTCTTGTTCGGGTCGAAGGCGAGCGGCTCCGGCTGGAACACCGCCCGGTACGCCGCAGCCGCCGCGTCGTCCGCCGGCGGCGGACCGAGCCGCGAGCCGGACAGCCCCGCCCCGTCCAGCCGCGATCCACGCAGCTGCGGCGCGGCCTGGCCGTCGCTGTCCGCACGCTTCCCGACGCGCGGAGTAGGCGCGGCCAGCGGCGCGGAGCCCCGCAGCGCACCCTCCTGCTCGTCGCCGCCACTCCCAGCCCCACCCGGCAGAAAATGCCCGGGCCGCGGCCCGCCCTGCTCAGCCATCGCTCCCCAAACCTCTCAAGATCCACACCCGGTCCCCCAACCGGCGGCTGATCCTAAACCGGCCCAGACCGCCCCGCCCACCAAATTGCACCTTTTGACATCCCTGAATCTCCGTTGCCGCCCGCCCCGAAGCGCGATTGGCTGGTCCCGTGCTGCAGAACGAGCGATACCCGAGATCCAACGCCTACGACGCCGAGTGGCTACTGGCCGGCGACATGGGCCCACATCCGCTGTGGCTCCTGGAGGAGCTCGCCGGCGAGCTCGACCTCCGGCCGGGGATGCGGGTCCTCGATCTGGGCTCGGGCAAGGGCGCGACGTCCGCGTTCCTGGCCAAGGAGTACGGCGTCCAGGTCTGGGCGGCCGATCTCTGGGTGGATCCGACGGACGCCGCGGCGTACATCGCCCAGCAAGGTGTGGACGGCGTGGTCACGCTGAAAGCCGAGGCGCACACGTTGCCGTTCGCCCAGGCGTTCTTCGACGCGATCATCTGCGTCGACGCCTACGAGTACTTCGGGACGGCGGACAACTACCTCGCATACCTGACCGCATTCCTGGCACCGGGCGGGCAGCTCGGAGTCGTCACCCCAGCGCTCCGCCAGGAGATCCGGGAGCTCGGACACATTCCGGCGCATGTCAAGAAGCTCGTCGGCTGGGAGGCGCTGGCCTGGCACACCGCGGAATGGTGGCGGTTCCAGTGGGAGATCACCGAGCTGGTCGAGGTGACGACAGCGCGCTTTCAGGAGTCGGGGTGGGCCGATTGGGTGGCCTGGTCACGGGCGCTCTCGGAGTACCGCGGTGAGCGGGACGGCGCGCTCGACATGCTCGAGGCCGACCAGGGCGAGTATCTGACGTTCGCCGTCCTCGCGGCCCGTAAAGGAGGCGCTCAGTAGAGTGGGGGTATGAGCTGGGCTGTGTATGCGGTGCGAGGGCCAGGGGGCGTACGGCGCCTCGAGGACATGCCGGACGGGTACGAGCCGCCGTCGGTCGGGCGCTCGACGGATGTGGTCGAGGTGGTGCGGGAAGTGGTACCGGGGGTGGACGTCAGTAAGCCGTCCTGGCTGGTGCTGCGCGGCGACGAGTTCGATGTCGAGATGACGATCGGCAAGGGGATCGAGGTCCGCGACATCACGTTCTACCTGAACGACGGCCCGCGATCGATCCCGATCGTGATGGAGATCAGCCGGCGGCTCGGGGTGACGCCGTACGACACGGAGTCCGGCGACTTCCTCACCGAGGAGTCCCGCCCGCCGGTTCCGCCGCCGCTGACGCCGGACGAGATCCGCGCGAACAAGCCCAAGTGGTGGAAGTTCGGCCGCAAGTAGGTCCGGCCCTTCCCGGCTCCTCTTCGGCATGAGCTAGAATCAGGGCGATCGTACAGGTCGATTGCCCTGGAGGAGTGGATGGCAGCCACCAAAGGCGAGCAGGTCAGGCAGCGCTTGCTGACCGCTGCGGCGGAGCTGATCGCGGACCGCGGCTGGTCGGCCGTCAGCACGCGCATCCTGGCGGAGCACGCCGGCGTCAGCGCGAGCGTCGTGCACTACCACTTCCCATCGATCCAGGCGGTGCTGTCCGAGGCCGCGGTCGCCGCCATGCGCCAGGTGCTTGACGCCTCTCAGCAGGTCTTCTCCGTGGCGACGAGCCCGACCGAAGGCGTCGACGCACTCCTCGCCTCCGTCGACCAGTACTCGGGGGCCGACCCGATGTCCCGATTGTTCGTCGAGGCGTACCTGGCCGCCGGGCGGGACGCCGAACTCCGCGACCGGATCGCCGGGATCGTGGCGGCCTTCCGCAACCAGGTCAGCGACTGGCTCGCGGCCCATCAGGTCCCTGATCCGGCCGCATCGGCCGCCGTCCTGGCCGCTGCGGTCGACGGCCTACTGCTCCACCGCAGTCTCGGCCCACTCGACAACCAGGTCGGCGCTGTGCTCCGCCGGGTGGTGATCCCGTGCGAGTGATCATCCGCGGCGCCGGAATGGCCGGCTTGGCCCTTGCGCACCGACTACATGCGCTCGGCCAGGAGGTGGTCCTGCTCGAGCGAGCTCCCGGTCCACGCGACCAGGGCTACATGATCGACTTCTTCGGCCCCGGGCTGGACGCGACGCGCGAGCTGGGCCTGTTGCCCGCGCTCCGCGAGATCGCCTATCCGATCACCGAGGCAGTCCTGGTGGACGAGCGCGGCCGCCGCCGAGCCGCGATCGACACCGCACAGGTCGCCAACGGCGAAGTCCTCAGCCTGATGCGTCCCGACCTGGAAGCCGTCCTGCGCGATCAGTTGCCCGCAGCAATCAAGATCCGGTACGGCGCTCCGGTCGTCGAGATCGCCCTGTCCGGCCCGCGGGTAACACTCGCGGACGGCGAGGTCCTCGCCGGCGACGTCGTGGTGGGTGCCGACGGCATCCATTCCACCGTGCGTCGGCTCGTCTTCGGGCCGGAGACGCAGCACCTACGGCACCTCGGCTTCCACACCTCGGCCTTCATGTTCGACGATCCGCACATCTACGACCAAGTCGGCGGTCGGTTCTGCCTGACCGACACGATCGGCGCCCAGTTCGGCTGCTACCCGCTGCGCGACGGCCGAGTCGCGGCCTTCGGCGTCCACAGGTCGACGGACCCGGCCCTACCGGCGGACGCGCGGGCAGCAGTCCAAGCGGCGTACGACGAACTGGGCTGGGTCGTCCCCGAGGCGCTGGCCGCTTGCCCGCCCGACCTGTACTACGACCACGTGGCCCAGATCGTCATGCCCACTTGGCACAACGGATCGGTCGGCCTGGTCGGCGATGCTTGCCAGGCGGTCTCACTGCTCGCCGGTCAAGGCGCGTCGCTGGCGATCGCGGGCGCCTACGTTCTCGGCGGCGAGCTCGCCCGCGCGGAGTCGCCCGAGGCCGCATTCGCTGCGTACGAACGGATCTGGCGGCCCGTCGTCGAAGAGAAACAACAGGTCGGCCGATCCGCGGCCCGTTGGTTCCTGCCCGACTCCCGCACCCAACTGCTCGTCCGTCGACTCATGCTGCGGACGCTGAAACTCCCCGTCCTGCGCCGCCGGATCCCCGCCGCTCTGGCCGGTAAATCCACCACCCTGATCCGCGAGCTGAGCTGATCAGGCCGGCCGGGTCGCGGTCAGCGTGGCGATCTTGTTGATCCGGTGCTCGGGGTTGCCGAGCGCGTCCCGCCAATAGTTGCCTGCGGCATTGTCTTCCGGGGTGGCGCAGGTCGAGATGGTCAGCATCGCCTGCGTCGGCCGGACGCCGGGCCGCCCGGGAACGGCCGCGTTCTGTTGCGCCTTCTCGGCCGGTTTGCGGAACGAGATCGTCATCGTGTCGTTCACCACGTAGTCGTAGACCGTCCCGCCCACCGTGATCAGCACATGCGCGCCGTTCTTCAGCTCCGGCACGCGTTCCAGCGGCCGCCCGTGCGACACCCGATGCCCCGTGATGATGAAGTTGCCGATCTCCCCCGCGCCCACGCCCCCGGCCCGCCCGCGCGGACTCGCGGCCACCCCACGGTTCTGAATCACCGTCCCCGGCCGATCGTCCGCCGTCCCGGTGTAGGACACGACCCGCAGCCCCTGGACGCCGATCGCCGGAATACTCATCGTCACCGGCCCACTCGCCCGCGGCGTCGGCGTCCGCGGCTTGCTGGGCGACGGTGTAGCGGGCGGCGGTGTAGTGGGCGGCGGCGTACTCGGAACCGAAGTCGCCGGCGGCGGGGCCTCCGAACGTGGCGAAGCGACCGGCGCGTCCGTACAACCCGCCAGCGCCAACAGCAGAACGACGCCTCCGACCAGCCTCACCCCGCGACGGTATTCGGCCACACCGAAAACCTTCCGAAAGCCCAAGGGCGACGATTCGATCCAGACCGTAACGATTGTTGACCGCCTCCCGCCCCCGATAGTCGTAGGGCTCCGTTTCCTACCTCCCAAGGACGACGTATGCCGAGAATTCGTGCAGTGCTGGTGACGGCGATCGCCGTCGGCCTCGTGCTGCCAGTGGCGCCGGCCGCGACCGCGACCCCGAGTGCCGACACCCTGCCGCTGAACTCGACCGCCATCCCCGACCGCTTCGCGGCGCAACTGCTCGACTGGCACCTGTGCCGCGCCGACGAACTGCCGTTCGCGCCGCCGGCGGGCTCGGAGCACCTGGAGTGCGCGACCTACCGGACGCCGCGGGACTGGAACAACCCGGCCGACCGGCGGGAGCTCACGATCGCCGTCAGCCGGCTGCCATCGACCGGCGTGGCCAAGACCTCGGTGGTGATCAACCCGGGTGGCCCCGGTCAGCCCGGCCGGATCTTCGCCGCGAAGCTCCGCAGGCAGAAGGAGCTGCTGGCCGAGCAGGAGGTGATCGGCTTCGACGTCCGCGGCACCGGTCACAGCACGAATGTCAGCTGCGGCGGCGCTTTCGGCCGGATGGCGAGCGGCGACTCGCGCGACCGCACCGACGCCAACCTGCGGCTGCTGCTGAACAACACCAAGGAGATCGTCCAGGAGTGTCAGCGCAATGCCGGTGACCTCGGCCCGGTGATCAACACCCAGCAGACGATCAAGGACATGGACCTGCTCCGCGTGCTGCTGCGGCGGCCGAAGATCAACTACGTCGGCTGGTCCGGCGGGACATGGCTCGGCGCCTACTACGCGCAGGCTTACCCCAAGCGCGTCGGCAACTTCGCGCTGGACTCCGTGGTCCGCTTCACCGGCTCGTGGGAGGAGAACTTCCGCCGCCAGCCGATGGGCTACGAACGCAAGTGGCGGGTCGACTTCCTGCCCTGGATGGCGAAGTACGACAAGGTGTACGGCTTCGGCACCACCGCCGAGGGCGTGCGGCAGCAGTTCGAGGAGATGCGCAAGGTCATCGCGGCCGAGCCGATCGTGTACAACGGCGTCCGCTTGTCCCCGGACACCTTCGACCAGATCGCCCGCGACGGCATCTACCACACGGCGCAGTACCCGGCGACGGCGTCGACGCTGGTCGACATCCGCACGCTGACCACCGCGGCGCCCGCGGCGGCGAAGTCGGCGGCCGCACAGCGGATCCAGCAGCACCAGCAGGCTGTCGACACCGACCTGCAGGCCGCGCCGATGGCCGCGGACGCGCACCCGTCGACGTTCTGGTCGGTCCTCTGCAACGACGGGCCGTGGCCGACGACGGAGGACGGCGCCATCAAGCAGTCCCAGCAGTTCCTCGACGAGGGACTCACGCTCGCCGGCGGGCAGTGGATCATGCAGCCGTGCATGTACTGGAATCGGCCGCCCACGCAGTTCCCGGTGATCGACGGCAAGGGCGTCCCGCCGGTGCTGCTCGTCCAGTCCGAGCGTGATCCGGCGACGCCGATCGAGGGTGCGCTCGAAGCGCATGCGGGGTTCGCGAACTCGCGGCTGCTCACCGTGACCGACGAGGGCCAGCACGGGATCTACGCGAGCAACCCGCCGTACAAGAACATCCGGGTGGACGAGCTGGTCGACACCTTCCTGCTGACGGGCAAGCTGCCGGCGGAGAAGTCGGTGCCGGGTATGCCGCCGCTGCCGCCGCCGGGCGGCTAATCGAGGACGTCGAGCTCGGCCGGGCCGAGGCGGAGGACGCCCGAGGTGAGTGGGGTTGTGCGGACGCCGCCGCGGCCGCGCAGGCCCTTCATCGCGCCGGGGGCGAGGACGACGTTCATCCAGGCGCAGGGGTTGGCGGGTCGGTGGGCCTCGAAGGTCACCGGCCCGTCGCCCGAGTCCAGCGTGAAGCGCCGATAGGCGGTTGCGCCGGGAGGTGCGGCAAGAGTGTCGATAGGGAAGCCGCGGAGGACGATGTTCCGGCGCAGGAGGGTCGGGTCCGCAGGCGTCAGGAGGCCGAGCGCCTCGACCGCGGCGACGTCCAGGAAGGTGATGGCGGCGTTGTGGTGGATGCGCTGGGCGTAGTACCGGTCGCCGACGATGCCGAGGCCGGCCCGGACGTCGATGCTGGTTCGGCTGATCGGCTCGGGGTCGGGCCGCGGGCCGTCGGCCGGGCGGCCTTCGAAGGCGTGCACGGGTGAGACGACCAGAGCGACGATCTCGACCGGTGTCCGCACGCCCCCACGGTACGGCGGTTCAGCCCCAGGTCAGCGGATCCAGCATCCGGAAGAACTCGAGTCGCCGTTGATCCGGCTCCGGCAGCCCGTACGCCGCCAGGAACGGTCCGGGGTCGACCGACCACTCGTCGTACAGCTGGATGGTGGTCAGCGCGAGGTCGGCGTACCGGTCGGCGACGCCGAGCCGCCCGAGGTCGAGGAAACCGGTCACCCGCAGCGTGATCGGGTCGAAGAGCACGTTCGGCAGGCAGGCGTCCCCGTGACAGACCACGCGCTCCGCGACCGACTCCACATAGGGGCTCTCGGCAACGACTCGGTCGAGGAGCGACTGCACCGGCACCGCCCGCCACTCGTCGGTCAGGAACTCCGGATTCACCGCGCCCCGGCGGACGACGTCCGTCGCGACGGCAAGCACCGACGCCAGCGGTCGCTCGAACGGGCAGCCCGGGACCGAGTGCAGCTCGCGGAGCGCCCGCCCGAGACTCTCCATCGCCCCGAGCCAGGACGACGCCGGCAGGTCGATCCCCGCCACCCCCGGCACCGCGCTCGTCATCAGGCACGCACCGGACGCCGACTCCTGCCAATCGAGCACCGTCGCACCGGGGATCGGCGTCCCGGCGAGCCAGGCGACCCGATCCCGCTCCGCTGCCAGCTCGGCGACGTCCGCGCTGCACTTGGCGAACACGTCACCGCGCCGGTACACCGCCGCGCCCGACTCCCCGATGTCGATCGGCTCCCAGCCGGCGCCGGTCGGCTTCATCGCGACGACTCCCGCACGATCAGCTGCCAGGGGAAGTCGAAGACCTGGCCGTCCGCGCCTTCGCGATCGGTCAGCCGGCCGACGATGATCCGGGCCAGCGCCTCGTTGAAGCCGACCGGGCCGACCGTCGACAGCGACGGGTCCAAGTGCTCGCCCTCCGGGGTGTTGCCGACGCCGACCACGGCCAGATCCCGCGGGACGTCGATGCGCAGCCGATGCGCCGCCCGGACGACGGCGATCGCGGCGAAATCCGTCGTGCAGTAGATGGCCGAGGGCCGATCGGGCTTGCTCAGCAGCGTCATCGCGGCCCGGTAAGCGCCCTCCGGGTGCTGCTCGAAGACCTCGATGTCGTCGTCGACGATCGGCTTGCCGGCCGCCTTCAGCGTGTTCAGGTAGGCGTCGAACCGGGCGAAACCGGAGGTCCGCGAGGTGAGCGCGCCGACGCGGTCGTGCTGGGCGAGCAAATGCTCGACGGCGAGATGGCAGCGCGGCTCGGCCCCGGAGCGGATCACGTCGAACCCGCGCGGCTCCAGCGTCTCGCCGAAGGCGACGATCTGGACGCCCTGCGCCGCGAAGGTCGCCAGCTCGGCGATCTCCTCCGGCTCCGGGCCGACGCTGTCGATGAAGATGACATCCGGCGTCCGGTTGGCCAGGACGGTCCGCCAGTCGCCGTCGGCAACGATCAGCGCGGTCTTGCCGAGCGGGGCGACCGCCGTACTCACGGTCGACGCGACGGCCTGTGACCACGGATCGGCCAGCACGGTCAGCGAGAGCAGCACCAGATCCGACTTACCGGTCCGGATCGCGCGGGCGGCGTCGTTGCGCCGGTAGCCCAGCCGGGTCGCGACCTCGCGGACCCGGTCGGCCGTCGAGTCCTTGATCGTGTGACTGCGATGGCGCCCGGACAGCACGTAGGAGACGGTCGCGACCGAGACGCCTGCCTCTTTCGCGACCATCCGCAGTGTTGGCCGATCGGCCGGTGTCGACATAGGGACGATTCTTGCAGAAGTCAGCCCTTGACCGCGCCCGTGATGACGCCCTTGGTGAAATGCCTTTGCAGGAACGGGTAGACCAGTGCGATCGGGACCAGGGCAACGACCACGACCGCCATCTGCAGCGACTGCGGTTGCGGCAGCGGTTCGACGCCCAGTTGGTCTGCCGACAGCGACTTGCCCTGCAGGACGTACGTCCGCAGGATGACCTGAACCGGCCACTTCGAGGTGTCGTTCAGGTACAGCAGCGCGTTGAAGAAGGCGTTCCAGAAGCCGACCGCGTAGAACAGCCCGACCACCGCGATCACCGCCTTGGACAGCGGCATCACGATCCGGCGCAGGATCATGAAGTCACTGGCGCCGTCGATCCGGGCGCTCTCCAGCAGCTCGCCCGGCACGTTCATGAAGAAGGTGCGCAGGACAACGAAGTTGAACGCGCCGAGCGCACCCGGCAGGATCAGCGACCACAGGCTGTCCAGCAGGCCGAGCTGCTTGACCACCAGGAACATCGGAATGATCCCCGGCGCGAACAGCAAGGTGAACAACACCATCAGCAGGACCGGGCGCCCGAACAGCACCGGCCGGGACGTCGCGTACGCCAGCGCGATCGTCACGGCGAGCGCGATCGCCGTACCGACCAGCGTGACGAAGACGCTGACCAGGATCGCCCGGCCCATCAGGCCGCCGCTGAACAGCGTCTCGTACGCCTTCAGGGTCGGATGCGACGGCCACAGCACGTAACCGCCGGCGTCGATGATGTCCTGGTCGCTGGCCAGCGACGTCGACACCACGACCAGGATCGGGACGACGATCGCGAGCGCGAAGCCGCCGAGGACGACCGCCTTGATCGCCTGGTACGCCGGGGCCGGATTCTCCTTCCACACCGGCCTCATGAGCCACCCCTCCGCTGGAAGATCCCCGGCTCACCGAGCCGATGGGCGAGCGAGTTCGCACCCCACAGCAGCAGGGCTCCGACGACGCCCTTGGCCAGCCCGGCCGCGGCT
Source organism: Kribbella sp. NPDC104218 (assembly GCF_055584105.1). Lineage (NCBI taxonomy): Bacteria > Bacillati > Actinomycetota > Actinomycetes > Propionibacteriales > Kribbellaceae > Kribbella > Kribbella sp. NPDC104218. The sequence continues at coordinate 2,941,759 of NZ_JBVJMQ010000001.1, read as the reverse complement.
CCGCTGCTCCAGTCGCCGCCGACGACGCCCGCGTAGTACGTGAACGTGTCCAGCACTTCGGCCGCCCCGGGCCCGACCGAATCGCGTTGCAGGATGAACTGTTCGAAGCCGACGCTGAGGATGTCGCCGATCCGGAGGATCAGCAGCAGCACGATCACCGTCCGCAGGGCGGGCAGCGTGATGTGCCACAAGCGGCGCCACCGGCCGGCGCCGTCCGCGGCCGCCGCCTCGTACAGCGAGACGTCGACCGTGGTGAGCGCGGCCAGGAAGATGATCATCGCCCAGCCGGCGTCCTTCCAGACCAGCTGCGCGACGACGAGCAGCGGGAAGGTGTCGGGGTTCGTCATGAACGGGATCGGGTCCAGCCCGGCCTGCCGGAGCAGGTTGTTGACGAACCCGGCCCCGCCCAGCGACTGCTGGAACAGCGTCACGACCAGTACCCAGGACAGGAAGTGCGGCAGGTAGGCGATGGTCTGGAACCAGCGCCGGATCCGGTTGCTGACCAGGGAATCCACGATCAGCGCGAGCGCGATCGGCACCGGGAAGAACAGCAGCAACTGGACGCCGGCGAGAATCAGCGTGTTCCGCAACGCGTCCCAGAAGTCGGGGTTGGCGTACAGGTTGACGAAGTTCTGCAGGCCGTTCCACTCGCTGTGCATGATGCCGAGGTACGGCTGGAAGTCCTGGAACGCGACCACGTTCCCGAGCACCGGCAGGTAGAAGAACAACAGCAGGAAGACGACGCCGGGGACCATCAGCAGAACCATCTGCCAGTCCCGGCGCCACCGCTCGGCGAACCTCACGAGACCGGCACGCTCGCCGGCAGGACGGCGGCGAACTCGTCCCGCATCTTGTCACCGCCGCCGGACTTCCAGCGCTTGAGCGCCGCGTCGTACGCGCCGATCTGCTGCCGGCCGGTGACGATGTCGACGATCGTGTCCCGGAACGCCGCGGTCAGCTTCGGGCCAACCTTGCTGCTGGTGTCGGAGTAGGTGCCCGCGGTCGGGTTCCGCATCGCGAACTTCAGCAGCTCCTGCTCGGTGGCGTGGATCTTCCGCGTGTCGTCGGGGAAGGCCGGGTTGAAGATCACGCTCTCCGGCGAGTTCATGATCGTCAGCGCGCTGACCAGACCGGGCGCCTGCTGGGTGCCGGCCTTGGTCAGCACCGGGTTCCGCTTCGCGTCGAGCTGGTACTGCTGCCCCTCGACGCCGAAGTTCTTCTGCAGGTACTCCTTGGTCCCGAACGGCGCCGACAGGTAGTCCATCAGCGCGAGCAGCTCGCGGATCCGGCCCTCGTCGGTCTGCTTGAACGGTGTGAACCCGACCGTCCCGTAGCCCATGTCGTAGACGGGCTTGGCCTTTCCGTCATGACCGAACGGGATCAGCGTGTCCACGAACAGCGTCGGGTCGAGCGCCCGGAAGTCCGCGGTGGCGCGCGGGCCGACGGTGACCTGCGCGGCGATCTGGCCGTTCACGGTCTTCGGCGTCGCGTCGGCCAGGTTGAGATCCGGGTAGAAGACCTTGGCCGCCCAGAGCTTCGCGGCGTACTCGACGGCGGCCCGGTAGTTGTCGGTCTCGTAGAGGTGGGTGAGCGAGCGGTCGGCGTTCACCCGCCAGCCGTTCGGGGCGCCGAACCACTCGCCGAACATGTGCAACATGTTGATGATCGCGGGCTCGAGCGCGTAGTTCGTACCGTTGCTCAGCTCCTTGCACTTGGCGAAGAACTCGTCCGCGCTGGTGCTCTGCAGACCGCCGACCTTCGCCCAGGTCCGCGGGTTGCCCATCATCACCTGGCCGAACGGCGTCGACGGGATCGGCGCGCCCCAGATCTTGCCGTTGACAACGGCCGTCCGCCAGGACGCCGGCTTCAGCGCGGCCAGGTTCGGATACTCCAGGACGGCGTCCCCGGACAGGTACTTGGTCAGGTCCTGGAACTTCGCCTCCAGCATCGGGCCGATGTTCGGGATACCCTGGTTCGGCGGCAGCCACATCAGGTCGGGCAGCGAGTCGCTGGCCAGGAGCGTCGCGAACTTCTCCGGGTACCCCGGGTCGGTGCCGATGGTCAGCTTGAGGTCGGCGCCGAGCGCCTGGTTCAGCGCCTGCCACATCGGGTTGCTGCCCATCGGCGGCGGCGGCGTCGCGAACGTCTCGGTCAGCGCGGTGACGGCGTTCTTCAACGGCGGCGCCTTGACGCTGGCGACGGCGTCCGCCGGGAACTGCAGGAAGCCGGGCTCGAGCCCGGTCTCGGCGCCGGCCAGATCGGGCCGCAGCCCGGCGAACGGCCGGTACGTCGGCAGCTTCAGCTCACCGGACGCCTTCGCGCCACCGCTCGCGGTACCCCCGTCACCGCAACCGGCCAACGCGCTCCCGGCGACCACCGCCGCCCCGGAAACCTGCAGAAATCGCCGCCGACTGATCATAGCTGCTCCAAGCCACAGTAGAGTGCTCACTAACGCTCACTTAAACGTTAATCCGGACGGTAAATCACGGCACCCACTGCTGGCAAGGGACAAAACAGAACCGGCGGCCGCCGGAGGTGTGAACCCCTGGCGACCGCCGGCCGGCGGTGCTCAGCTCAGCAGCGGACCATCCCGAGCAGGCCGGAGCAGCTGCGGGTGGCCTTGTTGTTGGCCGCGACCGGGTCGGACGGCGAGCCGGCCGTGCGCTGCGCCGTACCGACGAAGGAGCCCGTCGCCAGCATCGGCGCCTCACCCGTGAACGTCCGGGTCACGCTGGCGCCGCTGGCCAGCGAGGCGACGGCGCAGTTCAGGTTGCGCGTGGTGCCGACGCGGGTGCAGCCGTTCGTCCCGACGTACGTCAGGTTGGACGACAGCGACGCGGCGACGTTGATACCGGTCGCCGCCCCCGGGCCGTTGTTCTTGATCGTCGCGGTGTAGGTGATCTTGGACTTCGAGCCGCCCTGCACCGAGCCGGTCAGCGACACCGCGATATCGGCCGCGGTGGCCGGCGGGGTGCCGCCGATCACCATGTCCGGGCCGGAGGTGATGTCGAACGAGTAGTTGTCGCCGACGAGCTGCGTCCGCAGGATCCAGTCACCGAAGACCGGGTTGTCGATCACCTTGAGCGTGTAGGTGACCTCACGGGAACCGCCCGGCTCCAGGTCACCGAACGAGGAGCGGACGTGGCCGTCGTACTCGTAGCAGTTGCCGCTGCAGGAGACGAGCGTGACCCGGTCGAGCAGGATCGAGTCCTTCGAGTACAGGGCTCCCTTCGCGCCGATGAGCGTGAAGGTCTCCTTGTTGAACAGCGTCTGGTGGACCGTGAACACGGTCCCCGGCTGGAGCTGGGTCTGGCTGGCCGTGACCGTGCTGGTCGGCGGGTCCTCAGCCATCGCCGTCGCCGGAGCGATCAGGCTGGCGCCGGCGACGATCGTCACCAGCGCAGCACGAAGCAGATTCGTGGCACGCACGATATTCCCCCCACTATTCGACTGAATACTTCCCCCACCGCCGAAACGGCGATGCAGCAGATTATGCTGCCCGCGCCGACGACGCACAACTACTCGAATCAGCCGTTTGTTCAGCGGTTGGTGACTTCGAAGGCGACGATCGCGGCCGCGACGGCGACGTTCAGCGACTCGACGCCGGCCTGCAGCGGGATCTGCAGATCGGAGTCGGTGGGCACGCTGATGCCGTTGGTCTCGCCGCCGAGAACGTAGACCGCGCGGGGCGCGAGCTCGGTCCGGAACAGCGAGTCCTTCGAGCGGGCGGACAGGCCGTAGACGTGGTAGCCCGCCGCGCGGAGCAGGTCGATCGCGGTCTTCGCCGTCGAGGTGTTCACGATCGGCGCCTGGAACGCGACGCCGGCCGACGCCTTGATGACGAGCGGCCCGACGTGCGGCGTACCGGCCCTGGGCAGGATGACGCCGTCGAAGCCGGCGCCGGTCGCCGTCCGCAGGATCATGCCGACGTTGCCGGGGTTGGTGACACCGTCGAGCAGGAAGACGTTCGTCGGCCGCTTGCCGCGGGCGCGGACGAACTCCTCCAGCGGAGTCATCCGCGGCGCGTTCACATCCGCGACGACGCCCTGGTCGTGTTTGCCGTTCCCGGCCAGCCACTTCACCCGACTCGCGGTCGCCCGCTCCACCGGCGTCCCGGTCCGGTCGGCCGCGCGCAGGATCTCCTGCAGCGAGCCGCCCGTCGCGTTGTCGGCCACGACCACCTTCGCCACCGACAACTTCGGGTCGTCCAAGGCCTCGAGCACCGGCTTCCGCCCGAAGATCGTGATCCACTTGTCCCGCGGCGACTTCTTCCCGTCCACCCGCCTAACCTACTGGAGCGGGTTGGTCGCCTTGCCATCCAGCCACAGGGTGTTCGACTTGTCGCCGTGCGGCCCCGGGCGGCCGACATGTTTGTCGGAGATGGTCGGGCCGTTCTTGATCACGTGGACGAGCGCCATCGCGTGCCCGCGGCCGAGGTCGTGCTCCGTCTTGAGCCAGTCGCAGATCACGGTCGCCTTGGCATCGGCGTACCCCTTGGCCTTCGCCTGCTCGACCAGCGCCCGCGGGGTCAGGCCGGTCTTCTCCTCGATCTTGTCCAAGTACGCCTGGAACGACATGGATTCCTGCTTTCGGTAGGAGTGTCTTCACCCCTGCGTCGAGCGGCCGCGCGCGTTTTCGACACCCCTCCGAATGATTTCGACGGTTCGGTCGACATCCGCCGCGGACGTCGTCCAGTTCGAGACCGAGATCCGCATCGCGGGCCGGCCTCGCCAGGTGGTTCCGGAGAGCCACGCCGTCCCGTCGTCCTGGATGCTCTTGACGATCTGCGGCGTGTCAGCGCCGAAGCTGACCAGGACCTGGTTGAGCGTCACCTCGTTCAGCACGTAGGGCTGGAGCTGCGCCGCGAACCGTTGGGCCATCGCCTGGCACCGGACGACGAGCTCCACGATCCCGCTCCGGCCGAGGGCGCGGAGGGCGGCGTACACGGCGAAGCCCCGCGCTCGGCGGGAGAACTCCGGGTTGTAGTCCAACGGATCGCGCTTCTCGGCGTCATGGATCAGGTACGACGCCCGCACGGCCATCGCCGCTTGATGAGCCTCGGGGTGCGCGCAGAAGACCAGGCCGGAGTCGTAGGGGACGTTCAGCCATTTGTGGGCGTCGGTTGCCCACGAATCCGCCTGGGCCAGGCCCGGGATCGGCGTACTGAGCGTGCTCCAGAGGCCGAAGGCGCCGTCCACGTGCACCCAGGCCTCGCCGGCCAGGGCGCAGATCTCGTCGAGTGGGTCGATCGCGCCGGTGTTGACGTTCCCCGCCTGCGCGCAGACGATCGTCGGATCGTCGCGCAGTTCCTTCGCGAGCGCATCCGGGCGCATGCGGCCCTGGTCGTCCACCTCGATCGGGACGATGCAGCGCGTCCCCAGCCCGAGGAACCGCAGCGCCCGGTCGATCGTGTCGTGCCGCTCGGCGCCGACCAGCACCCGGATCGGCGGAGCGCCCACCAGGCCGTCGACCTCGACGTCCCAGCCCGCGTTTCGGAGTACGGCGTTCCGCGCGGCCGCGAGCGCGGTGAAGTTCGCCATCTGGCCGCCGGTCACGAAGCCGACCGACGTCTGCTCGGGCAGTCCGAACAGCTCGACCAGCCAACCCGCGGCGATCTCCTCGACCATCGATGCGGCGGGGGCGGCGGCGTACAGGCCTGCGTTCTGGTCCCAGACCGTTGCCAGCCAGTCGGCCGCGAGCGATGCCGGGGTGGCGCCGCCGATCACGAAGCCGAAGAACCGGCCGCTGCCGGTCGCCACCAGGCCGCCTTCGACAGCTTCTGCCAAGTTCTGGACTACTTCGATCGGGTCGGCGGGGTGCTCGGGGAGCTCGCCGCCCAGGCGCTTGCGCAGCTCGTCCGCCGACACCGACGCGCCGACCGGGCGCTCCGGCAGACCCTGCAGATACGTCATCGCCCGCGCGTACGCCTCGCCGAGCGGTCCCTCCCAATCCGGCTCCATTCCTCCTTTGTACGTTCCGGCGTACAGTGCCGCCAACCGTCTGGGGAGGAACCGTATGAGTCGCTGGTCCGCCATCGTCGGCTACTCACTCGTCGGGGCCGCCACCCAGCTCGTCTGGCTCAACTTCGCCGGCGTCACCACCGTCGCCGCCGACCACTACGGCGTCTCCGAAACCGCGATCGGCTGGCTCGCCCAGGTCTTCCCGCTGCTGTACGTCGTCCTGTCGGTCCCTTGCGGCCTGTTGCTGGACCGCTGGTTCCGCCCGGCCCTACTCGCGGGCGCCGTCCTCACCACCCTGGGCGCCTTGGTTCGGCTGGGCGGCGACAGCTTCGCCTGGCTCCTGACCGGCCAGCTCCTCGCCTCGATCGCCCAGCCCCTGGTACTGAACGCCGTCACCGGCATCACCGCCCGCTATCTGCCGGTCAAGTCCCGCCCCACGGGCGTCGCCATCGGCACCGCCAGCATCTTCGCCGGCATGCTCCTCGCCTTCCTCCTCAGCGCCGTCCTCCCCACCGCCGCCGACCTGCACACCATGCTCCTCGCGACCGCCGCCTTCTGCGTGACAGCCACCGCCGTCCTGGCCGTAGCCCTCCGCCACCCCAGCCCAACCGAAGCGGCCACCCAACCCACCTTCGCCGCCCTCCGCACCGCCTGGTCCGACCCCCTCATCCGCCGCCTCGCCCTCCTGGCCACCTTCCCCTTCGGCGTCTTCGTTGCCCTCAGCACCTTCGCCCAGCCCCTCCTCGAACCAGCCGGCATCCCCAACACCACCGCCAGCCTGATCCTCCTCCTCAACGTCATAGCCGGCGTCCTCGGCAGCGCCCTCATCCCCATCTGGACCGCCCGCCACCACACCGAGTCCCCCTACCTCCTAGCAGCCCTCTCCCTAACCGCCCTCTCCCTCCTCCTCCTCGCCGTGGCCCCCTCCACCCCCACAGCCCTCATCACCATCACCCTCATCGGCCTACTCCTCCTCCCCGCCCTCCCCGTAGTCCTAGAACTAGTAGAACGCCGCTCCCCCACCACCCAAGCCACCGCCACCAGCCTCATCTGGCTAGCCGGCAACGCCGGCGGCCTCCTAGCCGCCACCGCCACCGGCCTCCTCGTCAACCACCCCCTCCCCGCCTTCCTCCTCCTAACCCTCCTCCCCCTCCTAGCCCTCCCCGGCGCCCACACCCTCCGCCACCACCTAACCCCCACCACCCGCTAAACTGACCCCGCACCCGCCGACGTGGCGCAACTGGCAGCGCACCGCTCTTGTAAAGCGGTGGTTAGGGGTTCGAGTCCCCTCGTCGGCTCTTTGAACTGGGCTTATGCCCGAGCGGTGATGAAGTTGTGAGCCTCAACTCATCACTTACTCACCGCTTTCCCTCCCCGAACGTCGAGTTTGCCATCACAGCTCGGGGCCCGCCGGTGGTTGTCGATCCTGGTCATCGATCGGCCTGAGAGCCTCATTGAGGATGCGGGCGGCCTCCGGATTGAGCACCTTCCGACCGACGTAGGCGTTCATCGTGGTGGTCGTGTCGGCCTGGCCGAGCTGGTCGGCGATCTTGCGAGCGGACTGGCCGCCGTCGTCCAGGATGGTCGCGGTCGTCTTCCGGAGCTTGTGCCGATTTTGCATGCCGACGTCAATGAGATGTCGGCAGCCCAGTATCGTGCCGCGGCCCCAATCCCTTGCGAGTCCCTCAACGCGCTTCGATGTTTCTACAGACCCGCACCTGCTCGTGCGTTACCGGGTGCCGGTGCCTACGTGATGTCTCTTGCTACCGGCCAAGGACACGAGTTGCATGCGGCGTCCAGAACCTGTTGCGAATAATTGCGCCCTTTAGAGGCGGGCCGGCTCGTAGGGTGGACAATGGCACCGGGCGCAGCCTGAATATCGGCAGGTAGCCGCACGCCCCGATGGGCTATGCTCGTTGCGAATCCCCACGTATCAGCGTGCTGGCCTGGGCTATCGGCTATGTCCTACGCCGCGACCTCCGCCGCCACCGAATCAACGCCAAAACGGCCAGCAGGTCGACCAGCCGGGGTTCCCGCACTTGGGTCTCGGGCGCCAACTGTGCGTGGTTGTGACCGCGTCTCGCGGCCTTCCGCTGCTCGCGCTTCGCCCGCCGCCTGGCCTCTCCGGCAGCGTACGCGTCGATCTCGTCTTGATTGAATATCTTGAGGAGGAGACCGCCAAGGTCATCATCGACCAGCGCAATGAGTCCAAAAGCCCCGACGGCGCCCAGGAGGGATGAACCAAGGATGCCGAATCCGAGAGCAGTGGATTTAGGTTCCCAGTCGTAGTGGTTAGAGAATGCGAAGAATAGTGAGATCGGGATGCCAGCGCCAACGAGGGCGGCACCTCCCACTAGGGATACCCGGTGGCCGACTCGCAGCAGTCGACCACTCTCCTCTGCCACTTGCTGCCCGACGTCGCTTTGAAGCAGACGGAGTCGGGCTGCCGCGCGTGCTGTCCAGCGCGTGTGAAACGAGGCCCACGAACTCAGCATGATCGAGCCGAGCAGGCACCATCCCAGAACTGTCGACTGCGGATCGACAGCCCAACCGTGACGGCCAAAGTCGACCGTGATCCAACCGAAGTAGATCGCCGATGCGACGAAAGCCGACAGCGTGACCAGATCCGAGACCGTGATGGTGGGGTACCGGCTGTAGGCGATGAGTTCCATCGCTCGCCGGCCCATGTCCTCCCGCAGCGCGTCTTTAGCCTTCTCGGGAAGCGCTTCGACCAGCGTCGCGTCGGCTCCGAGGTCACGGCGGTGCCGGGCGACGCTGCGAATGCTCGGGCCGAGGAGAATCCCAAGAACGACCGTTACGACGGGGACTACGTACGGTGCTAGCTCCAGGAAACGACGCATATCTGATCTTCCATGATGTTGTCTGATCCGCGCTGCACCTTTGGCGGCACACCAGTTGTGAACTAGCGAAGTCGCTCGCGTTGGTTCGACTGGCCGTACATGCAGCGGCGGCTGGGCGCCCTGAGACGCGGCCCGCTCCCACACGGCGTGACGCGTTACCAGTCCTCTCCGCCGACGAGCGTGGTGTCACCTAGCGTGATGCGTTGCGTATTGAGACCGCCCGTAGGTAGTGTTAGAAGGTTCTTGACGCTGAGTAGTAGCGCTGTGACGCCCGCCGCGATGGAGCGAGCGGACTGAGCCGTTTGACCACAGCTCTTAGCGAGCTAGGTTTCGCCTCCCTGACAGCTGGCCGACTCTGACCCCAGGCGGCCAGATGATGCGCCACCACCGCGCGGCATAGACCGGTTTCGGTGGAAGTCCGCCGAACAGGAAGATCGATCCCAACTCTTGCAGTGCTCGTACTGTCATCTCCACACACTCGTTCTGCCGCCTGCCGGGCCTCAGTCGGCGTCTCTGTGACACAGACTTGCCTCATGTGCGAAAATCTCACATATGGACAAGGTGCGGCTCGGCCAGCGGCTTGCAGAAGCCCGCGAACTCGCCGGTATGACACAGGAGAGTGTCGGGCGTGAGGTGGGCCTTGACAGGACCGCAATCGTCCTGCTCGAGAAGGGCGAGCGGAACCTCAAGGTGCCCGAACTTGTCAGGATCGCACAAGCGTTGGGCCGGCCACTCTCCTATTTCGTGGAAGAGCCCGTGCCAGCGGCGGTGAGTCGACGATCAGCCCCACAAGCGGCTCACGACTCTACGCGGGCATTGGATGCGGAGATCGACCAGTTCGCGGCGGACGTGCGCGGACTCATGGAGTTGGGTCTCCTCGCATCGGTCACGCGCGTGCAAGATGCGCGCGTTCCACGAACACACGCTGAAGCTGAGAATGCCGCGGTACGGTTCCGAAAAGAGCTAGCTCTCGACGCAGCGCCTATCGACGACCTGGGGCGAGCCTGCGAGGGGTTAGGGCTGTACACGCTCGCAGCACCGCTTGGCGATGCCGGTCCGGATGGCGGCTGTGTTGAGGTTACCGCCAGAACTGGAGCGCTGGGCGTCGCGGTAATCAACGCAGACGCCGGCTCGGGCCGGCGCCGCATGACTCTGGCCCATGAGCTCGGACACTGGGTGTTCGGCGATGCCTACGACACAGAGGCATCTCTTGATAACGAGCCAATGATCAACTCTTTCGCGATCCACTTCCTTGCTCCCCGTGCTGCGGTCACGAAGGTGTGGTCAGAGAACAGTACGTGGTCGCAACGCGATCGCGCGCTAGCAGTGGGAGTCGCCTTTCGGCTGAGTTGGTCGGCCACAATCTCGCAGTTGCGGAACCTCAAGCTCCTGACGCATGAAGAACGCGATCAGTTGAGCAAGATCGAACCGCGGTCGGGTGACTACTTACGGCTTGGGCTCTCCTGGAATGAAGAGCTCGAACACCCGTATCTCTCGCCAGGCTTCATCGCTGCCTGTCTAAGGGGCTACACCTCGTCGACATTCACCGCGTCCCGAGTCCTCGAGCTTCTCCGCGGCCAGCTAGATGCTGGCGATCTGCCGGAAGTGGAGCCGCCGAGACTGGACGATCTTCGACGATCCTTCGCAGACCACAGCAGGTCACTGCCGGATGCTTGACTCACAACCGTGGGTCACAGACACGAGCGTCTACACCCACCTCTCACGAGCCGGCCACCTCCAGATCCTTCGAGACCTGGCACCCGGTGGAATTGTCCTTGTGCCCGACGATGTAGATGCTGAGATTCAGACGGGCCAAGAGAATTACTCCGGAATCGCCAGTGTGGGGGCAATGCCTTGGATCCAGTTGGCGGTGCTGACCGAGGAGGAGGTAGGCACCCAACTCATCCTCAAGGCGGCGATGGGCGGAGATCCAACCGAGCACCTGGGCGAGTGCGCTGTCATCGCTTGCGCGATGCACCGTGATCTCACGGCCCTATTGGACGAGCGTCGTGCAATCGCCCAAGCAGATCTCCGAGACGTGCCGAGTCACGACACCTTGTGGCTGGTTGTGGAGGCTTATGCCACGCTCTTCAACTTTGACCGCGATCGCGCCGCCCGGGTCGTGGATGACCTGATCGACACCGACATGTACCTTCCCATCGAGTCCGGCTCGAGCCTCTTCGCTTGGGCCTTCGAAGAAGGTCTGCTCCCAAGGGAATAGACAAGGCTCCTGCGGCGGACCGCGTTCGTGTCTTGCCGACGGCGCGAGGTTCCCGTACTCAGGCTCCAGCAGACGACGACGCCAGTCTTGCTAGTCCAGCGACCGCAGGCTATCGAACGCGAAGAAACAGCGTGTCGTTCAGTCGGAGGCGCCCGCAGCCTGAGTCGTGGAACAGAAGAGTGATCGCTTGAATCTCACGTCGGCTGTTGACAGCTTGGCGGGCGCTACAGCTCCGAGAGCACAGCCGGCCAGATTGGCGAGTTCAAGCGTCTGGTTAAGGTGCGTGTGGGCTCGGGCTGGGTCCATCAGTGCTAGCTGATCGAGGCGCCGACCGCATCCGTGCAGTTGGTGCTATCACTGGCGTCTAGCGAGCTCACCTGATAATGCACCTCATTCGACGACAAACAGCAGCGATGGTCGACAAACTCCCACATGCCTTGAGGCGCATATGTGCCAGGTGATGTACAGCAATGTGGCTTTTGGCCCAACACCGACAAGTCTGGCACGAGACAGCGGCGGTTAGGGGTTCGAGTCCCCTCGTCGGCTCACTGTGATCTCCCAAGAGGTCTTGGACAGACCGGACCCCTGATCAGGGGTCCGGTTTTTCTTTTGGGTGATCCCTGGGGGTCCAAGGGTTTGGGCGGCGGATTTGTGGTAACCCGTAAAGGGTCGCAAGACGGTTACTGCGGCGCCGCCGGGAGAGGAGTTCACGATGAAGTTTGCTGCTAAGCCGAGGCATCGTTATCGGGTGGTGCGGGGGCGGCGGGTCTATTACCGGGAGGCTGGGGTGCCGTCGGGGGTGGCGGTGGTGTTGTTGCATGGGTCGCCTAGTTCGTCGTACTCGTTCCGGGACGTGCTGCCGGGGTTGGGGGAGGGTGCGTATGTGGTGGCGCCTGATCTGGTGGGGTTCGGGTTCTCGGAGGCGCCGGGGGTGGATGAGTACGAGTACACGTTCGACAACCTTTCTCGGGTGGTCGATGCGCTGCTCGAGAGTCTCGGGGTGGAGAGGTATGTGCTGTATGTGACTGATTTCAGTACGCCGGTTGGGTACTACATGGCCACTCGGCAGCCGGAAAGGGTGTTGGGGCTGGTGGTGCAGAACGGCAATGCTCATGAGGCGGGGCTGAATGAGGGGTGGGATACGCCGCGCCGGTTCTGGGCGGAGCCGACCGAGGAGAACAAGGCGGCGATGCCGGAGTGGCTTGATTTCGAGGGCACGCGCAACACGTACCTCGCGGGGTTGCCGGAGCACCTGGAGGAGTTGCATCCGCAGGAATCGTGGCACCTTGACTGGGAGCGGATGTCGAGGCCGGGCAACGTCGACGTCCATGACCGGCTCTTTCACGACTACCGCAAGCATGTGGCTCGCTTCGGCGAGATCGCGGAGTATCACGCGGCGCATCAGCCGCCCTGCTTGATGTTGTGGGGTAGGCACGACGTCTTCTTCGATATGGCCGAGATCTTCGCCTACCACGACGAGCTGAACACCTTCGACGCGCACATCTACGATGCCGGGCACTTCCTGCTGGAGACGCACTCGGCCGAGGTCACCGACCTTCTGGTGACCTTTGTCGGGGATGTCTTCAGTCGCGCCCGGGTGACCGCGCACGCCGGGGAATGAGATGAGCCGGACGACGGTCTGGGTGGCGGGCCACTTCATCGCCGGCGATGTCGCGCTGGACTTCGCGAATACTGTCTATCGCCGCCAGCCGGAACCAGGGCCTGACCTCTTCACCGACGCCGAATCACTCGTCAGCTGGCTCACCCGCGCAGGCCTTCTCACTGTCGCCTGCTCGGCCAGCGACGCCGTATTGGCCAATGCTCGAGCCCTCCGTGCGGTGCTCTGGGGCGTCTTCGATGCCCAGAGCAACCGTCTCCCGGTCTCCGCGGATGCGCTCTCGGCGTTGCTCGACGTTGCCCAAGACGGCAGTGCTGAAATCGTCGCGAGCCCTGATGGCTCCATGACCTCGGCTGACGTCGAGGGGGCTCTCGCTGTTCTGGCGCTGCGTGCCATCAGCGTCGTCATGCGCCCGCCTCGACAGGGCATCCACGCCTGTGATCGCTGTGGCTGGTTCTTCATCGACTCTTCCCGAGGACGGCGGCGCCGGTGGTGCAGCATGAAGACCTGCGGCAACCAGGCCAAAGCCGCCCGATACCGGTCCGCTCACTCCGCTGAAACGATTTAGGTTCGTGATGAATACCAAGAGTCCGATTGTGGCCACTCGTCGAGCTCCGTCGAAATGCTTGACGCTCTCAGCGGCGGAGAAGATAGTCAGCTCACTCAATGAAACGTTCCAAGTCGTGGGGAGGTGGCTGGCGTGCGACGGCTCAATTTGGGGGTCTATCTCGCTCTGCTGCCCGCCGCGATTGTGCTCGTGGTGTTCGCCTACTACCCGGCGCTGAACGGGATCTGGCATTCGTTCTTCGAGTGGCGGCCGGGGTTCGCGTCGGTGTTCACGGGGTGGGAGAACTATCGGGCGATGGTGCGGGACGAGTTGTGGTGGCGGTCGTTCCGGAACATCGGGGTCATTCTCGTCTGGGCCGTCACGTTGATGTGGGTTTTCCCGTTGCTGGCCGCGGAGTTGGTGCTGGCGTTGTCGAGTGAGCGGTTGCGGCTGGTGTTCCGGACGCTGTTGATCCTGCCGCTCGCCTTCCCGGTCGTGGTCAACGTCTTGATCTGGGAGTTTCTGTACGACGCACGCGACGGCGTGATCAACACCCTGCTGCGCAGCGTCGGCCTGGGCGCGTTGGCGCAGGACTGGGTCGGTAATCCGGATACCGCGCTCTACGCGCTGATGGTGATCGGGTTCCCCTGGATCGCCAGTTTGCCGTTCCTGATCTTTCTGGCGGCGTTGCAGAACATCCCGGCCGACGTCCTGCAGGCGGCGGAGATCGACGGGTGCGGGAAGTTCCGCCGGTTCTGGAGTATCGATCTGCCGTTGCTGGCCGGTCAGTTCCGGCTGTTGTTCGTACTGGCGATCATCTCGGTGCTGCAGTACGGAATGCAGGCGCATCTGATCACCCGCGGCGGCCCGGACAACGCCACCCAGGTGCCGGTTCTGCGGATGCTGTCGGCGGCCTTCGAGCAGAGCGACTGGGGATACGCCGCTGCCCTCGGTACCACGTTGTTCCTGATCACGTTGATCGCCAGCGTCGCCACGATGCTGCTGAGCCGCAGGAGTCCCGCCCGTGGCCGTTCTTGACAGGTTGAGCCGGACCAGGAAGACCGACCTGGTCGCGTCGAGCATTCTCGCGGTGCTCGCGTTCGTCGGGCTCTTCCCGTACCTGTTCCTGCTGCTGACCTCGTTCAAGAGCAACGAGCAGTTCTACGAGAGTTACTGGGTACCGACCTGGCCGTTGCAGTGGGACAACTATTCCGTGGCCTGGCAGCAGGTCAGCCCGTACCTGTTCACGTCGTTCGTCGTCGCGGCGTTCGCCATCGTCGGCACGATCGGGCTGGCGTCGGTGACGGGGTACGTGTTCGCGCGGTATCGCTTCCGGGGCCGGAACGTGATGTTCGCGTTTCTCGCCGCGCTGCTGATGATCCCGTCGATCACCAGCCTGGTCCCGCTGTTCATCCTGATGCGCGACCTGAATCTGCTGGACACCCGGCTGGTGATCGTCATCCCGCATGTGGTGGGTGGCACGGTGCTGGGGACGGTCCTGATCCGGCAGAGCATGGAGCAGATCCCCGAAGAGCTGTTCGAGGCGGCCCGGGTCGACGGCGCCGGCGGGATCCGGATCTTCTTCTCGCACATGCTGCCGCTCAGCCGGCCAGTGATCGGTACGGTCGCGCTGATCACCATGCTGGGCGTCTGGAACGACTACTTCTGGCCGTTGCTGACCGTCTCGACCGACGCCTACCGCACCGTCCCGGCGGGCCTTGCGTTCTTCGCGGACCAGAACATCCAGCAGTGGGGACCGTTGTTCGCGGGGTACCTGCTCGCGAGCTTGCCGCTGCTGATCATCTTCGCGTTGCTTTCCAAGCTGTTCCTGACGGGGGTCCACGGCGGGATGGTCGCCGACAAGTAGATCGAAAGGACTTCTCATGACGGCTAGATCTCGCCTTCGGCTGACGGCCGGGCTCGCGGTGGCCGCGGTCACGCTGTCCGGTTGCGGACTGCTCGGGACCAGCAGCAAAGGCACCGGCGACAAGGTGGTCATCACCCTCGCCGGCCCGAACCAGTGGAACACGAGCGGCAGCAGCTTCGGCCCTGCCTGGGAGGAACTGGTCGCGGCCTTCGAGGCCAAGGAACCGGGGATCGACGTCCAGACCCAGGTCCTGCCGCTGGACAGCTTCGCCCAGACCATCTCGACGCAGCTCGCGGCCGGTACTGCCCCGGAGCTGGTCTTCAACCAGCCGCCGCACAAGGCGCACGAGGTCCACGCCCTGGACGAGGAGCTGAAGAAGCCGAACCCGTACGTCGAGGGCAACAAGGCGTGGATCGACCTCTTCCGCCCCGAGTACTTCGGCCCCGGCGTACCGAAGGCGCTCAACCCCGAGAGCGGCAAACTCGAGTACGTACCGTTCAACCTGGTCGCGATCGGCCTGTTCTACAACAAGGAAGCCTTCGACAAGGCCGGCGTCACGGCGCCGCTGAAGACCTGGACGGAGTTCCGCGCCGCCTGCGGCAAGTTGCGCGCGGCCGGATACGACCCGGTCGGTATCGACAAGGGCAACCTGAACCTCGGCTGGACCTGGGAGTCGATCGTCACCCAGCTGACCGACAAGTACTACGGCGCCTGGAACTCCTTCGACGCCGGCGGCAAGCCGGGCAAGGCCGAGTCCGTCACCGGCAAGTCGGTGCTGAAGGCCATCAAGTCCGGTGCGCTCACGTCGTCATCGCCCGAGGTCGCGGAGTCGCTCAAGCTGCTGAAGGAGTTCTACGACTGCGGTACGAAGAACTGGTCAAGTGCCGCGGACGGCGGCGCGGTCGTCAACTACCGTGACTTCGTCGGCGGTAAGTCGGCGATGGCCTGGGGGACCGACTTCGCCGTGGAGGCACTGGCGAAGGACGCGAAGTTCCCGTTCGCGACGATGCCGTTCCCGACCATCGGCAAGGACACCACGGCGGTCTCGTCGAACGCGCCGGCCCGGTACGGGACGTCGATCGGCGGCACCAGCTACATGATCCCGTCGACGGTCAGTGGACCGAAGAAGGACGCCGCGGTGAAGTTCCTGCAGTTCGTCAGTACCCCAGCGGTGAAGCCGTGGCTGGACGCGACCGGCGGCATCCCCGCCGTCAAGGATCTCGAAGCGCCGCCGCAGACCGCTGGACTGAACGAAGGCGCCTGGGCCGAGCAGTTCCGGGTCGCTTCGCTTCCGCTCGGACCGGCGGGTACACCGCAGCGCGACGTACTCGACGGGTTCCTGCTCGGCCGCAAGGACCTCAGTGCGCAGCTGAAGGACCTCCAGGCGTCCTGGGGCCGTACCGTCGAGACGGAGATCAAACGCAACGGCTGGGCCAAGGAGGAGTGGGCGAAGTAGCCCTGATGAAAGCCTCTGTCTGGATCTCGGGAGCCGTACCGGCCGCCAACGTCCTGCTTCGGCGGGAGTTCAGCCTCGCGGCGCCCGTGGTCCAGGCACACCTCTCGATCTGTGGACCGGGTGTCTCCGTACCGACGGTCAACGGCACGGTCCCGGACGCCGTGTTGCTCGATCCGCCGGTGACGGCGTACCACCGGCGCCTGCTGTACCGCGTCCACGACGTGACTGAACTGCTGTCCGAAGGGGACAACGCGATCGGGGTTTCGCTGGCGCGCGGCTGGCTCGGCCTCGACCCCAAGCGCACCCTGTACTGGCAGGACGCCGCCTGGCTCGGCGAGGCACGCCTCCTGCTCCAGCTCCGTATCGAGCTGGACGACGGGTCAACGGTCGAGATCGTCAGCGGCCCGGACTGGCAGACGAGCCCGGGGCCGGTGATCGAGGAGTCCGTGTTCGCGGGCGAGATCTTCGACTCCAGCCTCGAACAGCCTGGCTGGAACCTCCCCGGCTTCGACGACTCGTCCTGGCGCCCAGCCCGGATCGTGCCCGCGCCCGGCGGCGTCCTCGAGGAGGCGTCGCTGCCGCCGATCCGGGTGGTGGAGCGCCTGCTGCCGATCGGCATCGCCTCCCCCAGACCGGGGAGCTGGGTCTTCCGCTTTCCCCGGCTGGTGGTTGGCTGGGTCGCTCTGCGCGTGGCCGAAGCGGCCGAGGTCACCGTCCGGTACGGCGAATCCCTCCAACCTGACGGCACCGTCGACGTCACTGGAGATCCCGGCCTCACCGTGGGACCGATCCAGACCGACGTCTTCCGGCTGCACGACGCTACCGAGCGGGATCTCCGTCCTTCCTTTACCTACAAGGGTTTCCAGTACGTCCAGGTCGACGGCCTCGAGTGCGAGCCGCAGCTGACCGCCGAGGTCGCGCACACCGATGTCGAGACGATCGGCACGCTCGAAGCCGGTGATCCACTGCTCGAGCAGCTCCACGACCTCGCGGTACGGACGCTGAAGAACAACCTGCACGGCGTCCTGACCGACACCCCGACCTTCGAGAAACGCGGCTGGCTCGGCGACACCGGGTTGATCGCGGAGACGGCGCTGGACAACCTGGACGTCGGTTCGGTGTTCGCCAAATGGCTGCGCGACATCGCGGACTGCCAGGGCGACGACGGCAACGTGACGGATCTGGCGCCGTCGCCGTCCCCGGGCGACTGCCGCGACCCAGCCTGGGGCTCCGCCTACCTGGCCGTTGCCTGGCACACCTATTGGCGGTACGGCGACGTCCGTGTGCTCGCCGAGCACTACGACAATCTGCGACGGTACGTGGACTACCTGACGGCGTCCGCCGTCGACGGGCTCGTACCGCCGGCGCTGTACGGCGACTGGGTGCCACCTGGCTACGGCGAATGGGGCCAAGAGCCGGACGTCGCGAAGTTCTTCCCGCCGGAAGGCCCGGAGCTCTGCTCAGCGGCGTACTACATTCGTTCCGTTGAGCTGATGAGCAGCATCGCCACTGCGGTCGGCAAAGAGGAGACCGGGTACGCCGTCCTGCGGGACCAGCTCGCAGCCTCCTTCCAGCAACGTTTTTTCCTTCCGGACAAGGGATTCTACGGAGCGGAGTTCCGCCAGACCTCGAACGTCCTGCCGCTGGCCTTCAACCTGGTACCCGACGAGGAGCGGGAACGGGTGCTGGGCGCGCTGGTGGCGGATCTGAATGCCCGAGGCAACCATCTCGACACCGGCATCCTCGGAACGAAGGAAATCTTCGGCGTCCTGACCGAGGCCGGTCACGTCGACCTCGCCTACACGATCGCGACCCAGCGCTCCTATCCCAGCTTCGGCTGGTGGATCGACCAGGGCGCAACCACCCTCTGGGAGTCCTGGCGCAACCCGAGATCTCGCTGCCACCACATGTTCGGTACCTACGACCACTGGATCTACAGTTCCCTCGCCGGCATCCGCCCCACCGCGCCTGGATACAGCCAGGTCACCTTCCACCCGTACTTCCCGACCGCCCTACCGTCCCTGAGCGCCGCCATCCGTACCGTCCGAGGCACGGTCGCCAGCTCCTGGAACCGCGACGGAAGCCAGATCCGGCTCCGGGTCGAGCTACCTCCCCAAACCCGGGGAACGGTCGTCCTGGGCCGACAGCGGATTCCCGTCGGCCCAGGCACTCACGAGTTCGTCGCTACTCCCCGAACCCCATGACGGGCCCGGCAGCTAGAGGTCATTTCAGGCGTCGAGCCGGAATGCTTCGATGACCAAGGCGGCTGGGCGGCCCGCCATGATGATCCGGTAGGTACGGCGGGCGGCGCCGATGAGATCCCGGTCGAACCAGAGGAGCTCGCGGCGGCTCTCCAGGCCGGCCGCAATGATCGCTGCGCCCAGGCTGAAGCCGGGTCTGCCGACCCGGGCGGCCAGGATCGGCGGGATCCGGTCCGGGAGAAGGATGGACTCCGCGTCAGCGAACCAGCGAGCCGATTCCCGGCCGGTCAGCCGGACCTGCCGATGATGGGCGAGCGCCCCGGAGCGGGTGTCCAGCCATTGCGCGGTGCGATCGTCGAGCTCCACGTCGAGACCGGACACCAGCTCGGTGCTGATCGGCTCGGCGTACCAGCCTTCCAGGTTCGCGGTGGTGCTGCCGTCGGAGCGGACCATCATCCGGATCTGGGGCGGGAGCGAGAGAAAGTCGGCCGGGCCGGCCGTCGAAGCGGCTCGCTGGGCCCGGAAGATGCTGAGAGGGTTGATGAAGGCGGTGGTGGTCATGCGTGCCTGTCCTCACCAGTGGGGTGGGCGGGATGCCCTCCGGCACGCAAAAAGTATCCCTCGGCAAGGCCATGACCAGGTGGACGCCGAGGGCAACAAGATGAACAAGATGCCAAAAACCGGCCCCCTTTCGACCTGGATCGAAAGGTCGATCAGCGCGAGCGCTCCGGCTGGCTCGGCGCCGCTGTTCGGCGCGGGGCGGAGCTCGGCTCCGTGCGACCGGTACCGCCGTGCGGCTGGCCCATCATTCGCCGGAGGTGGGCCAGCTCGGCCGTATCGGCGTGCTCGGCTTCGCCGCCCTGCTCGCCCGCCACGCTGAGTACCGGTAGTGACAGTCCGTTCGGGACGCCGGCCTCGCGCCACAGGCGATGAGCCTCGGCCAGTGAAGTGTCGAACTGCTTCTGGACGTGCGCTCGGGAGTCGTCGGTGCCCTGGGTCGCGTGATGATCCACGGCATCGGCGGCGCGGGTCAGCTGCTCCAGGGCGATCAGGCGTTCGGGCAGGAGCGGCTTGCCGGCCGGCTCGGCGACCAGCCGGCGAACGGCCTGCTCGGCCCCGGCGCGAACCTGGTCGGTCGGTCCACCCACCACCCGTCGGCCTTCGGCCGGATTCACGGTCCGCAGATCCGGGAACGGCAGCCGCCGGCCGTTGTCGTCGGCAATCGATTCGTACAGCTTGATCGCGTGCTGGGTGTTGCGCTGAGCCTGCTCCAGCGCCCAGAAGCCCTCCCCTCGGGTCCGATCGACCTCGGCTGCCCAGTGCTCGACACGTTGCAGCGCCTGGCTCCGCTGGCCCCGGACATCCTGGTCGTAGCGGGACTCCGGCTGCCCAGGCGGGACGTTGTCCAGCTCTGCGCGGCGGACGGCGGCCCGGACGTGGTCGGCGTAGAACGGCGAGTTCTCCGGCGGCGACAACGTCACCCGGGCCGGCTGGGTCCGGCGGACGAAGTCCTCGGCCTGCATCGTCAACCGGGTGCCCAGGTACCGCGAGAAAGCCTGCTGCTCGATGAGCTCAGCCTGATCGACGGCGTGAACGCCCTTGTTGTCCTCGAGCGCCAGCTGTGTCTCGAGCTCATGATTACGGAAGACGCGGCGCGCGACCGGGCTGGCGACCATCGACCCTGCGGAGCCCGCGACGGTCATGACGACGGCGAGGTCCGGAAGGTCGAGCACGAGATCGAGGCCGAGGGCGCCGGCCGTACCGCCGAGGGTCCCGGCAGCCACCTGAGCGACATAGGCCGACTTCGGCGCCTGACCCATCGGCCGCTCACCAATCGGTCGCGCGGTGACCACAGGGAGGTCCTTGCTCGCGGCGCCGACCGGCAGGCCGACCTGCTCCTCCAGGCTCTCGGTGAGGCTCCGGAACAGTTCGAGTCGTGGCCCCAGCGTCTCGGCGAGCGCTTCGGCCTGGGTTGCCTGCTTGTGCCGGAGATACCACTGCCTGGAGGAGTAGCGGGCGTCCTCGTCCCGGCTGAGGAAGTGTTTGTCCCCCATCGCACCGGTGATCGCGCCGAGCAGGCCGGGACCGGCCGCGTTGATCAGGCTCTCCGCCTGGACGCTGACATGACGGGCCAGCGCGGTCGGGTCCACGTCGACCGCTGTCGGTGTGCCACCGACGAAGATGCGGCGAGCCGAGCCCGAGACGTTCTCGATGAGCTGGGCCGCGACGGTGACGGTGAACGGCGGGGCGCTGGGCAGGTCGTTCGGTGACGGCGGCATCGCCGGGGCCTCGCGACCGGGCTGCCGATCGTCCTCGGAGCCGGGCGCGACGTGCGCGTTCGCCGCAGCGGCGACCACCCGGTCGAGCCGGGCCTGCAGGTCGGTGAACTCGGCGGCGAGCTGGTTGACGTACAGCTCCGGGTCGGCCAACCGGTGCCGTTCAGTAGCATCGACCCGGCTGAGCCGGAACTTCATCTTCTTGCTGTCGACGAGTCGCTCGGCGAGCGACTTGGCCAGCGCCGCGGAGGCGATCACCATGACGGTGGACCAGGCCGGGACGCCGAACGGCGTCATCGCGCCGGCGACAGCGGCCGCGGCCAGGGTGGGCTGGAGATGCCGGCGGAAGTAGTTGCTCCAGGTCGTCGTCCTGGGCAACTTGACGACGTCCGGCCGGACCGGCTCCGCGCCGTCGAGATTCCCCCGCAGGCCCGGGTAGTCGAACTCGCGCTGTTTCTGCTCCTCCTTGTACGCCGGCCGGCGGGCGTCGACGCGCTGCCGGTCCAGCTTCCGCTCGGTCAGGGCGCCGGCCACCGCGTTGGCGATCGTCGGGGCCGCGATGCCGAGACCGACCAGCGGGTTGCCGGTGAACGCTGCCGCGGCGACACCGACCGCGATCGCGGCGGTGCCGGAGCCGGCGACACTCTTCGCGACGTACCCCGCGGGGCTGACGCGCTCATCGAGTGGCTCCCGGCCGCCCCGCCCACCCCGGTCGAGGATGGCGCGCTCCTCCTCGGTCAGGAGGGTGCGGAGCAGCTCGGCGTTGGGCTGGCCTTCGGCAACGCCCATGATGAGAGCGAGTTTGCGGATCTCGGTGCGCATCGCGGCCCGGCGCGAGTGACTGCCGAGCTGCTGCTCCATCCGGCCGCGCTGCCGCAGCTCGGCGCGGTGGCCGGCATCGGTCGGGATCTGTACGGCGTCCAGGTCGGGGACGGAGTGGGGGCCGAACAGCCGGGCATCCTCGCGGTAGCGGCGTCCGCCGTGAAGACCGGCCGCGGATTCGGCCAGCGCCCTGGCGAGTGCGGGCGCGACCTCGTCGCTCGGCAGTTGGTCGGAGAGGGTGAGCTCAACCGTGTCCCCGTTGCTCGTATAGCTGGCAGTCACGCCCGGGTCGAGCGCGCCGACGCGTTTGACCAGCCGGAAGCGGTTGTTGGCACGGGTGGTGATCGCGTACACGCCGTTGCCCTCATGCCGGACCGTGGCGAGGTCGGCGTCCAGTTGGTCAGGCCGCTCCAGGAGCCGACCGGACTCCGCACTCACCATTGCCCAACCGGGAAGCAACGCCACGAATCCTCCAGCCAAGTCGATGTCCGCGCAGGCTAACTCACCGCGGGGAGCACCTCGGGACGATCGGCAGCCGGTTGGCGATACGGCAGAAGTGGCGTGTTCTGGCGGGGGTTTCTAGGATTGGCCGATGCAGCCTGGCTCTCTGGTCGCCGGTCGGTACCGCCTGGACGAAGAACTCGGCCAAGGCGGGATGGGTGCTGTCTGGCGGGCGGAGGACCTGGAGCTGGGGCGCGTGGTGGCGCTGAAGCGGGCGATCACGGGGAGCGCCGGGCAGATCCGTCGTGAGGCCAGGGTCGGGGCGGGCGTGCTGCACCCCAATGTGGTGGCCGTGTTCGACACGGTGGTCGATGGTGACGCGCAGTGGCTCGTGACGGAGTACGTGCTGGCGATGAGCCTGGAGCGGATCATCGAGGCCGACGGTCCGCTGCCGGAGGCGCGGGTCCTGACGATCGGCGCTCAGTTGGCGGCTGCGCTGGTCGCGATTCACGAGCGTGGGATCGTGCATCGCGATATCAAGCCGGCCAACGTGCTGGTCACCGATGACGACGTCGTCAAGCTCACCGATCTCGGGATCGCTCGCTGGACAGAGGTGACGCAGACCGGCGGCGCTCAGCTGACGGGCACGCTGGGCTATGTCGCGCCCGAGGTCGCGAACGGTGGGGCGGCGACCGCGGCCGCCGACGTGTTCTCGCTCGGCGCCACTCTCTACGCGGCCGTCGAGGGCCAGTCGCCCTGGGGAGATGGCAGCGACGGGCCGTTCGCCCAGATGAACCGGGCGGCCAAGGGGACGCCGATCCCGTACGAGCGCGCCCGCCGGCTCGTGCCGCTGCTCGACACCTTGCTGGAGCCGGATCCGGCGAAGCGCCCTTCCGCAGCGGAGGCCGTCGTCCTGCTCAACGGCGACGATCTCCCGCGTCGGTCCTGGAAGCGGCGGCTCCGACCGGTACGACGGAACGCGATCCTGACGGCGGCCGCCGCGATCGTGGTGGTGGGTGCCGTCCTCCTGGCCTGGTTGCTCCCCCGAGGCTCGGCGCCGCAAACGGCCGATCCGCCGACGACCGCGCCGAATTCGATCGGCCTCGGGTCCGATCCGGGAACGGCCGATCCCTGCGCGCTGATCCCCGTGGACGCCGCCCGCGAGTTCGGAGATGTCTACGTCGATCCTGAGGTCGATGGCTTCGCGACCTGCGTGATCACGAGCACTCTGGAGGACAACAGCGGCAAGGTGCAGACCCATCTCGTGCTGACCGGCCGGGAGGAGTACCCGTCGCGTCCGGTGCGACCGGGCGTTCTGGACGAGATCGAACGGCCCGATGAGAAGGCGGACCGGTGCGAGCGGGCGTTCGCTCTCCCGGACACCAACCGGGTCACGCTCGTGACGACCCGCCTCGACAAGGCGGAGCAGACTCGGCTCTGTCCGATCGCGAATTCGCTCATCCAGGATGCCCTGACGGTCGTGCTGCAAGGTCCGCCGGCGCGACGGCCGAAACTGCCGGCGAACTCACTGGACAAGGTCGACGCCTGCCGATTGGTCGACCTCGCTGAGGCCGGTCGGGCGTTCGGCAAGCCCAGCGAGCAGCCGGTTGCGGAGTTCGGTAACTGGGGCTGTTCCTGGGAGGCCGAGCGCAGCGAGCTCAGTGTGAAGTTCACTCGTCTGTGGCCGATCGAACCTGATGCAGAGT
The DNA here is from genome assembly GCF_055584105.1 of Kribbella sp. NPDC104218. Classification (NCBI taxonomy): domain Bacteria; kingdom Bacillati; phylum Actinomycetota; class Actinomycetes; order Propionibacteriales; family Kribbellaceae; genus Kribbella; species Kribbella sp. NPDC104218. Next base: position 2,917,783 of record NZ_JBVJMQ010000001.1, on the reverse strand, counting down.
GGGGCGGCAAGGTCATCAAGATCGGCAACCGGAGCGCGCGCCTGATCCCCGATCCCGACGACAAGACGACCTGCACCGCGATGGTGGTGCACCGGCTGTACACACCGAGGCTGCCCGTTCTCGAAAACACACCGCCACGACGCCAAGAGGTGGTTACGATCGAGCTCGACGACCCCACCGCCACGGACCCGACGACTGCCTGTACGAAGACCCAGGCTGTCGCCGAGGCCGTCGTCCGGCGACTCCCGAGCGACCGCTGATCATGGAGAGCGCGAAGTTCAACCAGTTCCGGAGCCTTCGGCACACTCCCGACGAATCGCAGCCGGGCACCTTGAGCGTCCTCACCGTCACCGAGAACCTCGTCGTCCCGCCCGCGCCCGGCGCGGAGCTCAGCTTCGGGCGCAATCGGCCGGCCGTCGACCTGTGCATCGGCGAGAACGACGTACGGATCAGCCGGGTCCACGGCACGATGACCTACCAGGACGGACGGTGGTGGCTGCGCAATCACGGCCGGCTCCCGATCCGGGTGTCGAACGCCGTCCTGCTGCACACCGGCGGCGATCCACTCCCGCTGGCCGTCGGCTACACAACCCTCTTCCTGCGCGGGAACCGTCAACGTGAGCATCTTCTCGAGGTTCTCGTCTCGGACGGCGACGGCCGCACGGCGCAGCCGCGGCCGAGCCAGTTGACGGTGCCGCCGAAGCGCTGGCGACTGACCCCTGAAGAACACCTCACGCTCACGGTCCTTGCCCAGCGCTACCTGGCCTACGACCTGCAACCCTTGCCACTGACCAGACAACAGGCCGCTGCAGAGCTCGCTGATCTGCGTCCACAGGAGTCCTGGACGGCGAAGCGCGTCGAACACATCGTCTCGCGCCTCCGGCAACGACTCTCCGACGCCGGCGTCGCCGGGCTGCGTCGCGAAGAGGTCGGCGAACCGGTCGGGCTGACCCTCACCGTCAACCTGATCTGGGAGCTCGTGCAGTCCACCACCATCGTGCCCATGGACCTGGAGTGGCTCGAGCTCGCCGCGGAGAACCCCGGCGCCGAGCTGCCCCCGGGCTAGGCCTGCCAGTCCAGCAACCAGCCGCGGTCGGCCGCCTTCACACCAGCCTGGAACCGGCTGCGCGCACCGAGCCGGTTCATCAAGAGCGCCACCATCCGACGCACAGTCCGGACAGAGACGCTCAAGTGCTTCGCAACCTGTTCGTCGGTGCACCCGAGCGCCATCAACCGCAGAATCTCCTGCTGCCGCCATGACAGTTCGGTCGTCATGACCTCGTCGGTCCCACCGAACGGCGAAGCATCAGGCCACACCCGCTCGAAGAACCCGGTCGCAGCCGCAATGACACTGTTCAGCCGCAGCACCGCCACCCCACCGTCGGCATTGTCCGCCGGAAGCACAGCAGTCCTGCCATCGATGACCAGCGCGTTCATCAACACGACCGGCGTCGTCCGCACCCCAACCCCAGCCATCGCCAGCCCACTGAGCCGACGAGACAACGCCGGCGTAGTCCGCGCACTGTCCGGAAAGAGCGCCCGATACCGAACGCCCGGACTGACCTCGCGCGGCACAAACGCCCCCGCCGTCGGCGCCAACGTACTGATCGCGATCACCTCCTCGCGAGCCGCAGCCAGCAACCCGGCAATCCCAGCCCGCGCAGCCACCTGCTGCGACCCGTCCCGTCGACTCAGCGTAGTGAAGGTCATAACCGTCGTACCCCCAGGATTTGAGCGTCCCCAAGTTCTACCCCCAACCCCCCGGGACCGGTCCCCAAGCGCCGCCTGCCCAGCGGCGGGCGGAAAGTGGGTGGTGAATGGGCTGGGGTTCGGATTGGGGGTCGGGGAGGGTTTGGGCGTCAGGGTTTGTCGTCTGTGGGGAGATTGTCGTGAAGAAGTTCGTTGCGTTGGCGGCGTTGGCTTTGTCGGTGTCGGTGGTTGCGCCCTTGCATGCGTCGGCTGCGCCCGAGCGCCCGAGTACGCCAGTGACTGCTGCTCCGGCGGGTGATTCCGAGGTGACTCCGGCTGGGCGGACGACGTACTACATGACGCAGTACTCCGTCGCCAATCGGGTCACCGGGGTGAACGTGTTGACGTTCGGCCGGCAGACGATCACCAAGGTCTTCGTGTACGGGATCGGGTTGGGGCTTTCGCTGATCAACAACGGCGAGGCCAACGTCAGCTTCGCGGCGGTGTACGACAACGCGGATCACACGAAATCCGTGTACCGGACGGCGACGCTCGCCGAATACCCGTCGTACGACCGGCTGCACGACCGCTGGACCTTCAAAATCAACGGCGAACTCCCGAACGCCGTCATCGCCGCCTCGTAGGACGGCGCTGCTGAGACCCCGAGCTCTCTGGACGTCGCAACCTTACGATGCTGGTCGAAAGCCTCGCACTTGTGGTGCGGATCGGACACGGTGGGTGAGACTTTGTTGCCAAATGCAAGGAGTGCTCATGGTTCGCACGGTGCGAGTGGTACTGGCGGTGGCGGTCTCCGCCATGGGGCTGGTGGGAGTAACGCTGAGCCCGGCGTCCGCCGACCCGACCTGCCAGAACAACAACGTCTGCCTGTACATGAACGGGTCACTGGTGGCCATGTTCCCGGCCATTCCCGCTCCGCTCTGCCGGCACAACGTGCCCTCGTTCAACCATATCCACAACAACAGCGATCGCACCCAGCAGATCTTCGGCAACGGCAACTGCGGATCGGACCGGCCGGGGCCGTACATCGACCCCCAGAGCCACGCTTGGCCGTCTCCGTACTACAACAGCATCAAGGGAATCTCCTGAACATCTAGCCGCGCCAACGGACAACACCAGGCTACTCGAGGTTGTGAGTGGCCTGGTGTTGGCGGGTTTGGCTGTTAGTGGAGGGGTTGGCGGGTGGGGTGGAGTTGTTTGGCGGGGGTTTTGACGATGGTGAAGGTGCCGGAGAGTTCGGGGGCTACGTTGCCGGCGTTGTCGGTGGCGCGGACTTTGATGGTGTGGGTGCCGGCGGTGGTGAAGGGGACGGGGGTGGTGTAGGTGGTCCAGGCGCCGTTGTTGAGGGCGTATTCGATGGATTTGATGCCGCTGGCATCGGTTGCGGTGGCGTTGAGGGTGGCTCGGTCGACGAACTGCCAGCGGGCGTTCTGATTGCCGGTCAGCCAGCCTGACAGGGCTGGGGGTGTGCTGTCGCCGCCGGTTGGGACGACCTTGAAGGTCGCGGTGCCGACAGCGGAGACGTTGCCGGCGGCATCGGTTGCCCGGTAGCCCACTGTGTGGGTTCCGTTCGTGGCCACCTCGACAGGCACTGTGTACGCCGTCCAGGCGCCTCCGTCGAGCTGGTACTCGACGGAGGCGACTCCGGAGTCGGCGTCGGTCGCAGTTACCGTCACGGTGGCCTTACCGACATAGTTGCCGTCGGCATCTTGAGTACCGGCTACGGCTGCGGTGACGGTGGGCGGGGTGGTGTCTTTGGCGACCACGGTGAAGTGCGCCATGCCCTCGGGAGATACGTTGCCGGCGTTGTCGGTGGCTCGGTAGTGCAGCATGTGCATGCCGGGCGTGTTGACGTCCACTGGCTTCGTGTACGGCGTCCAGGCGCCGCCGTCGAGCTGGTATTCGGTGGTCTTGACACCGGAGCCGGCGTCGGTCGCGGTCACCGCTACCCGGGCGGTGCCGAGGTAGTTGCCGTCCGCATCTTGTTCGCCGGTGACGGCGGCGGTCACCGTCGGTGGCGTGGTGTCCTCCGGCGGCTCGACGACCCGGAAGCCGACCGATTTGGTCGGCGCCACGTTGCCGTCGTTGTCGGTCGCTCGGTACTGGACCGTGTGATCGCCGATCGCGCTGACCACCACGGGGGTGGTGTACGGCTTGAATCCGGTGTCGTCCAGCTCGTATTCGACCGAGGCCACTCCGGACTGCGCGTCCGAGGCGGTCACCGTGACGGTGGCCTGGCCGAGGTAGTGGCCGTCCGAGTTCTGCGATCCGGTGACGGCTGCGGTGACGGTGGGCGGGGTGGTGTCGCCGCCGTCCTCGGTGACGATGAACTCGCCGACCATCGTGCTGTGCCCCGGGATGGCGCAGAAGTACCGGTACTTGCCCGGCGTGAGCGTCACCTCGACCTCGTGCCGGCCGTTGGCGCCGTCGTCCGGGTACGCCAGGATGTTCAGATCGACGTCGTGGTTGTAGCCCGGCGTCGATCGGTCGAAGGTCAGCGTGTGCGACATGTCGGTGGTGTTACCGGTCGCCTCGCTGTTCTCGAACACGATCGTGGTCGCGCCGGCGACCGCCTGGGTCGGCGCGGTCGTGTACGCCGTGACGCTGTTGCCCGCCGTCCAGGTCAGCACCTGGACGGCGGCCGGCTCGGCCGGTGTGGATGCCAGCGCCGATTGGGGCGCCAGCATCACCAGTACCGCGGTGAGCGCGGCTATGAGTCGTCGCATCGCAGCCTCCTAGAGGGTCCGCAGCCGGATGTTGCGGAACTCCATCAGGTCGCTGTTGCCGTGGTTCTGCAGCCCGATGTAGCCCTCGGCGAACTGCCGCAGGTCGGTCGGCGGATCGCCTGCCCGCGAGGACTGTTGCCCCGGGGCGTTGTCGAACTCGTTGATCACCACGCCGTTGCGGATGATCGTGTAGCGCTGCCCGATCACCTTGACCTCGTACTCGTTCCACTGCCCCTTCGGGGTCGGCCGGGCCGCGGTCAGCGGGTTCGGGTCGAAGTTGTAGATCGATCCGGTCTTCTGCGGCTCGCCCGGTTCACCGTCGTACAGCTGAACCTCGTGACCGCAGAAGATCGCCACCCAGGCGTGTGAGGTGCGGGCCGAACCGACCGTGCCGCAACTGCCGAGCGGCCGTTGGTCGAGCGGTGTGCGCGGATCCGGGAAGCGGACGAACACGCCGCTGTTGGCGCGAACGGCGTCCGGTGCGACGTCGCGGAACTGCAGCTTCAGCGAGAAGTCGCCGTACGGCTTCTTCGCGTACCAGAGCATGCCGAGCCCACCGGACGGTTTCAGCGATCCGTCCGGCTGGATGGCGAACTCGCCCGACGGCGCCTGCGCCCAGCCGTAGAACGACTCGTTCGTGCCGTCGAACAGCGGCTCGTAACCGGTCACCCCGGGCTTGCCGATATTCGATGCGCGAGCGACGGCGATCAGGTTGTCCCGCTCGGCGACGGTGATGATCCCGCGCTGCCGCAGCTGCTTAGTGGCCTGCTGGACGTGCGTCACGAACAACGCGTGGGTCGCCCAGGTGCTCTCGTCGTCGATCAGGTCGTCCGCCTTGCAGCCGCCGCCCGCATTGCGGTTCGGCACTGTCGTGGCGGTGTCCCCGATCGTCACCTGCGCACCTTGATCCGCCATCACACAGCCGGCGTTCACCGCTGTCGTCGCGACCGCGGTCGTGCCGTCGGCGTACGTGATGGTGACCTTGGCGGTCTGCAGGCCCGGGCTCGCGTAGGTGTGCCGCGGGTTGGCCTCGGTCGAGGTCGCGCCGTCGCCGAACGTCCAGGCGTACGACACCCCGCCGGCCTTGGCCCCGTTGAACGCGTACGTCAGCGGCTTGTTCTGCACCGCGACGCTGGAGGCCTTCGGCAGCGGCGTCGGCGCACCGCCCTTGTAGCTGACCTTCACCAGCTTCTGATTCGGGTGCAGGGTGAAGAACCCGCCGCCGTAGTCGAGGACGTAGAGGGCGCCGTCCGGCCCGAACCGGGCGTCCATCCAGCTCTGGACCTGGTTGGCTCCATTGCCCCCGGCAATGATTTGCTGGAACGTCTCACCGAACGCCGGCGCCTGCGCGGTCGGGACGCCGGCCGGGTCGACCGTCACCGCGACCCGGCGGGTCGGGGTCGAGTTGTCGCCGATGAACCACTTGTCGTCCCAGTACTTCGGCCAGGCCACACCGCTCTTGGTGTTCACCCGGTCGTAGTGGTACGTCGGCCCGGACATCACAGCCTGCCCGCCGCCACCGCGGAAGTACTGCTGCGTGTACGTCGCCTCAGCGTCGTTGTACGTCGGGATCGAGCTGCCCGGGCGTTTCGGGAACACCGGGCCGCCGCCGCCCGGCGAGTACCAGATCATGTTGTCCTTGACCGGCGGCAGCTCGACCAGGCCGGTGTTACGCGGCGAGGTGTTCAGCGGGTTGTCGCAGTCGTACCAGCCGGTCAGCACCGATGCGTCGGTGTTGCTGCGGTTCCGGTACGGCTGCCGGTTACCCATGCAGTAGGGCCAGCCGTGGTTGCCGGCTTCGGTGATGATCGTCGCGGTCTCGTACTTCGCCGGTCCGAGCTCCGGGTCCGGCGTACCGGCGTCCGGACCGACCCAGGCGGCGGTCAACCAGTCGGTTTCCGGATCGATCGCGAGCCGGGAGATGTTCCGCACGCCCATCACGTAGATTTCCGGCAGCGTCTTGGCCGTGCCCGGCGCGAACAGGTTGCCGGCCGGGATCGTGTACGTACCGTCGGCCTCCGGGTGGATCCGGAGGATCTTGCCGTTCAGGTCGTTGGTGTTACCCGACGTCCGCCGGGCGTCCTGGAACGACAGCCCGCCGAACTCCTGCGTCCAGTTGTTACCGGAGTAGCCGCCCGATCCGCCGGACGAGTTGCTGTCGCCGGAACCGACGTACAGGTTGCCCTTGGAGTCGAAGGCCATACCGCCGCCGGCGTGGCAGCAGCTGTGTTGCTGGACCTCCCACTGCAGCAGGTCCTTGCGGCTGCCCAGGTCGATGGTCTGGCTGGTGGCGTTGTAGGTCAGGCGCGAGACCGTCCGCTTGCCGGTGTGCCGGACTCGGTCGACGGTGTCGTGCGGCATCCAGTAGACGTAGAACCAGCCGTTGTCGGCGAACTTCGGGTCCAGCACGATGCCGAGCAGGCCCTCTTCGTTCTTGACGAGCTCGTCACCCGAGCCGCGGTTGCCCATCACCGGCAGGGTGGCCAGCAGCTTCGCCTTCTTGGCGACCGGATCCCACTGGTGGATGGTGCCGCAGCCGAGGCCGACGTTCGGGTTGTCCCAGGAGACCACCGGACCGGTCGGGCAGGCCGCCTTGCCGACGTAGAAGACCTTGCCGTTCGGCGCGATCGTCATCCCGTGCGGCTCGCCGATCTGGTCGAGCTGGCCGGTCTGGTTGGGCGGGGTCAGCCGCTCGACCGTGTAGTTCGCGGCGATCGTCGCCTGGCAGTCGGCCCGGACCATTCCCGTCGTCCACTTCAGTGCGCCGAGCAGGTGCTTGCGGAAAGCGGACTCACCGTAGCTGCCGTCGGTACCGCCCATGCCCGTGTAGAAGGCCCGGCCGCCGTTGTAGTCGCGGCACCAGGAGATCGGGTGGAACGGGCCGTTGGCACCCGGACCGGGGTTGTAGTGCCGCTCCTCGACCTGGGCGACGGTGTGCACGGTGCCGATCGGGTTGGTCGCCCAGTTGCGCCACTTGTCGGTCCGGGTCAGGTTCAGCGGCAGACCGGCGTTCGCCGGGTGCTGGCGGTCCAGGAGGTTGACGACCGCGCGCTGCGGCGTCGGCTCGGGTGGCGGCTGTGAGTCGCCGGTGTAGAAGAGCAGGTCGGCGAGCTGGATCAGCGGCTCACCGCCGTTCGCGGTGATGTTCAGCCGGTAGTGCGCGTACTCCGTCGGGTTCGCGATCGTGAACACGCGCCGCTGGAGCCGCTCGCCGAAGACCTCGTTGCTGCGGGTGTCCAGGTCCGTCCAGGCGCCGCCGTCGTTCGAGCCCTGCAGTGTCCAGTTCTTGGGGTCGCGGCCGACGAAGTCGTTGGCCGAGGTGAGCGAGTACCTCGTGACCGCCGCCGGCTCGGCCAGCTTCATCGCGACCCAGCCGGTCGTCGCGAACGCCAGCCACTTGGTGTTCGGGTTCGCGTCGGTCAGCTTCTCCTTGGTCTCGTTCGGCGGGTTCTCCGCGCTGGCCGTCACGGCCGAGACCGGGCGCGGAGCGGGCAGCTGAGCGCCGACCGGGCGCGCGCCGATCAGACCGGTGAACCATTCGGAGTCCGGCTGGAACTTGGACGCATCAGCGATGCCGAGGTAGCCGTTGCCGGCCTTGATGTAGTTCTGCAGCGCGGTCTCCTGCTCCCGGCTGAGGACGACGCCCTGCGCGGACAGGAACACCACCGCGCGGTACGTCGCCAGCTTCGCCGGGGTGAAGACGGCCGGGTCCGAGCTGACGTGCACGGTCATCCCGTTCGCCTGGCCGAGGCCGGCGATCGCGTCGGTCGCCCGCTCGACCGGATCCAGCTGGTCGTCGGGTTCGCCGCGGAACACGAGTACGTTGACCGCCACGTCGGTGGCGGCGGTCTTGGCAACCGGTGCTGCCTGCGCGGTTGGCGGCGTACTGCCCGGTTGGGCCACCTGGGTGCCGAGTACCAGCGCTGCGATCACCAGAAGGGCAGCGCTACGCCGCCGACGGTTGAGCCTCATCGTTTCCCCCTCAGCCGTGATGGTTGGAGTGATCGGACTGCGGCCCGGCCACGTGATGCTGATGGAAGCGGTCGATCGCCGCCTGGGCGCCGGGCGGCATACTCCCGTCGGGGTTGCGGACCAGGAACAGGCCGACCATCCCCTGGTCGGAATGCATCTGGACATGGCAGTGGTACATCCACGCCCCCGGCCCGACGCCTTCGCCGGCCAGCACCTGGAAGCCGAACGAGCTGCCCGGATCGAGGTTCTTGTTGTCGATCACCGGGCTCGGGTCGTTCGCGCCGGTGAGCATGCCGGTCCGGGTGTCGGCCCAGCGGTGGGCATGCAGGTGGAACGTGTGCGGGAGGTTGCCGTGCCCGATACACACGAACTCGACCCGCTCCCCCTGCCGGGCCTCGAACATCGGGGTGTCCGGCGCCTTCTTGTTGTTGATCAGCATCTCGTTGAACACGACCGTGAACTGCCGGTCCGGGATCAGGTCGCCGCGGCGACGGACGATCAGACCGCCGTACAGGCCCTTCTGGATGCCGATCGTGCCGTGGTCGTTCCCTAGGGCGTGATCGTGGTAGTGCCAGTAGCCGGCGCTACCGGGCAGGAACCGGTTGCCACCGATGTCAACCTGCTTCCGGGTGCGCCAGACGTACGTCCGGGTCTCCCCCGGCGCGTTGAACGAGGCGTTCAGCGGGCTGCCGTCGGAGTTCACGTCGTAATCGACGCCGTGCGGATGAATCGACAGCCGCTTGTCGGTGTTGTTCACCAACTCGATCTCGAGGGTGTCCCCCTCGTAGATCTCCAGCAGCGGACCAGGGATCGTCGCCTCCCCAGGCGCCAACCCGTAGCCGTACAGATCTCCCGGCAACGGCTCGGCGTACAAGGTGATCTGGCGCACCGCGCCGGCTCTTTCCGGCGCGGCCGCCGCTCCACTCAGCACCGCACCGCCGGCCACCGCGGCCGGCGTCACCAACACCGAGCGGCGGGACAACCGCGATTTTCGGGCATGCTCAACCATCAAGGGACTCCGTTCGGGCGGGAACGCGTGTCTCCAGGCGTAGTTCAGCCAGCACCCTATGTAGCCAGCACCCGATTGTTAAGACCTTGACCCGAACTTTTGTCGTTCGTTGTCAGAAACTGGCCACCCCACCAACCAAAAGCACCCCGGCGTCAGCAGCTCGGAGGCTCCAGCGGATAGAGCACCGGACTGATCTCGGCCACGATCTCGAGACCGGCCCGGTCGTGCCGGCGGAGCAGCAGCTCGCGCGATTCCGGGGCGTCGGCGAACTGGGCCAGCGCGCGGCCGGCGTCGGCACGGTCCAGGGAGTCGTCGCTGGTCGCGAGGTCCGCCAGCGCGGCGACCACCAGGCGTCTCCGGTCGTGATCCATGCCGGGATCGTGCCACACGCCAACGCCGAAGCGCCCCGGCTGGGCCGGGGCGCTTGGGGGGTTTAGGAGGGGGTGGTCCAGCGTTGGTTGGGGGCGTTGGTGCAGGTCCAGATTTGGAGGCGGGTGCCGTCGGCGCTGGAGTTGTTGCGGACGTCGAGGCATTTGTTGGAGCCGGTGTTGACGAGGGTGCCGTTGGTGGCGGTCCAGCGTTGGTTGGGGCCGGCGAAGCAGTCCCAGAGTTGGACGGCGGCGCCGTCGGTGGTGCTGTTACCGGTGACGTCGAGGCACTTGCCGAGGGCGCGGACGGTGCCGTCGGAGCCTACGGTCCACTGCTGGTTGGGGCCGGAGGTGCAGGTCCAGAGCTGGGGCTGGTTGCCGTTGACGGTGGAGCCGTTGGTGACGTCGAGGCATTTGCCGGCCAGGCCGGTGATGGGGCCGGTGTTGCCGGTGGGCGGGTTGCCGCCGGTGTTGGGCCAGGTGAAGGTCGCCATGGCGCCGGCGGGCAGCTGGTAGCCGAAGGTCTGGCCGCCGAAGGCGACCTGGAAGTTCTGGGTGCCGCCGCTGTTGATCGCGACCAGGGCGATCGTGCCGTCGGGGTTGCGGAAGGCGACGTTCTGGATGCCGCCCTCGCCGTACCCGGTGGAGTCGATCCGGACGGCGCCCGGTCGGACGAACTTGCTCAGGTGTCCCAGGACGTAGTACTCGGCGTTGTACTGCAGGTTGTTGCCGTCGACGGTCGCGACGCCGGTGCAGTTGCCGCAGCTGCCGATGACGGGACCGTTGGCGTTGTTGAGCGCCATGTTCCAGGTGGTGACGGTGCGGGCCCAGTTCCGCGTCGCGCCGATGGCCAGGTTGATGCCCTGCCAGCGCAGCGAGTCGCGGAAGGTGGCGGCGTCGTCCCCGGACTTCGTCCCGGAGCACTCGGTGAAGAAGATCTCCTTGTTCGGCTGGGCATTGCGGACGACGGACTGACCGGACGGGTTACCGCCGTAGCAGTGCCAGGCCGACCCGACGGTGTTGTTCCCGGTCGCGTTGTTGACGACCTGCGCGTACGACGTGTCGTCCCAGTTGTGGTCGTAGCCGAGCAGTCGCGCGTCGAGCCCGGCCGCGCGGAGCTTGGGCACCAGGTTGTTGATGATGTTGCTCTGCTGACCGGTGGTCATGTACATCCCCGGGTACGCCGGCGGCGAGAACTTCGGCTCGTTCTGCACGCTCAGGTAGTCGATCGGGACGCCGGCCGCCTCGTACGCCTGGGTGAACTTGACCAGGTAGTCGGCGTACACCCCGACGCGGCTGTCACTCAGCGAGCCGCCGATCAGGTTGTTGTTGTCCTTCATCCAGGCCGGCGCACTCCACGGCGACGCCATCACCGAGATCTCCGGATTCAGCGCCAGCGCCTGCTTGACCAGCGGCAGGATGTACGCGTTGTCGTGCGCGATCGAGAACCGGGACAGGCTCGGGTCGGCGGCGCCGTCGTTGTAGGTGTAGAAGTTGCGGGAGAAGTCGGTGGAGCCGATCGGCTGCCGCAGGAAGCTGAGGCCGATCCCGCTGCCGCGGTTGAAGAGCCCGTTCATGACTTCGTTGCGCCGCGGCGAGTTGAAGATGTTCCAGGCCGCCGCGTCGGTGAACGAGGCGCCGAAGCCGACCATCGACTGGTACGTCGTGTTCGGGTTGACCGAGATCGTCGGACCGCTGCCGCCGCCCGAGCCGAAGCTCGTGTCGGGCTGCCGGCCGAGCAGGCTCGACTTGTTCGCGGTCGTCAGCCAGACCGCGACATTCGGCGCGGCCGACGCGGTCTGCGCCGCCGGGATCGTGAGACCGGCGGCCGTCACCAGAGCAGCCGCGGTCAGTCCGACGGCACGCCGACCGGATTTCCAGGATGAAAACATGACCCTCCTTCAGGGGGCGGATCGACCACCGCAGGGCGGTCGGTGGTCTGGGGTGTCATGCGCTGCTGCAGGACCTGAACCATCCTGCAAACTTTATTTACATCATGAAACAACAGGTGCCCGGCGGCGTCAACGGCTCGGCTAGACTGCGGTGATGAGCGAGCCGCGGGGGCGCCGGGGTCCGGCGACGGTCGAACAGCCCCGCGCGACGCTGCGCGACATCGCCGCGGAGACCGGCGTGTCGATCGCCACCGTGTCGCGGGTGCTGAACGACAGCGTGAACGTCGCTCCCCGGACGCGCGATCTGGTCCTGCAGGCCGTCGCCCGGCGTAACTCGGGTGACGCGGCCGCCGGCGCGGTCTACGTCCGCTGCCCGTACCTGCTCACCGACTACTTCGGCCTGATCGTGTCCTCGATCGCGGAGACCCTGATGCTGCACGGACGCCGGATGGTCCTCGACGCCGGCGAGGCCGGCCAGGACAACGACGTCCTGACCGGATTACCCGCGCAGGACGGTATCGACGGCGCGATCCTCATCCTGCCGCCCGAGCCGGCCCGGACGCTGCAGGCGCTGTCCCGCTCCGGCTTCCCGTTCGTCGTCGTCGACCCGCGCGAGATCCTCCCGCCGGATATCGCCGCCGTCTCCGCCGCGCACGCCTCCGGCGCCAACGCGGTCGTGGCGCACCTGACCGCCCTCGGGCACCGCGACATCGCCGTCATCGCCGGCCCCGAGGAGTGGCTGGCGACCGACGCCCGGATGGTCGGCCACCGCGCGGCCCTCGCCGCCGCCGGCACCCTGCTCCCGCCCGAGCGGATCCGCTACACCCACCCAACGGTCGAGGACGGCCGGCAGGCCGCTCTCGAGCTGCTCGACGCGCCGATCCGACCGACCGCCATCGTCTGCTTCAACGACAAAGTTGCCGTTGGCACCTATCACGCCGCCCGCGCCCGCGGGCTGGCCATTCCTACCGATCTCTCGGTCACCGGCTTCGACGACATCGACCTCAGCGGCGCCATCGACCCGCCGCTGACGACCGTCCGTCAGCCCCTGCAGGAGATGGGCCGGATCTCCGTCACCCAACTCATGCGCTCGCTCAACAACCACCGCCCCGAGCAGCTCCACCTCGAGCTGGCCACTCAACTCGTCCCACGCGCCTCCACCGCCCCACCCTCGCGATAGGGCACTGCAGGGCGCCGAAGGACTCTCGACGCCCTGCAGTGGTTGGGGATCAGCGGCGGCGGGTGACCGCGGACCAGGCGTCGACGATGCCGTGGCCGTAGAAACCGTTGAAGTTCCGGCTGCCCTCACAGAGGGCGTTGAACTCGTCCGGCCGTCCTTCGTTGGTGTAGGTCAGGAGCGGCGGGTTCGGGCAGGAGCGGGGCTGGGCGGTGTCCATCAGGATGCGGCCGACCTTGTCCGGGTCCATTCCGAAGTCGCCCCGGTGCTTCTTGCCGTACTGGCTGACGATCAGCGCGGCCACACCGGAGGCGTGCGGGGAGGCCATCGAAGTGCCTTGCAGGACGAAGTAGTAGCCACAGCGGGTGTAGTCGGTGACTCCGGCCGGGCACTGCTTCTGGGCGCCCGCTGCGATACCAGCAGCAGTGAGCTCGCCGGCGGCGTCCACGTGACCGTTCGCCTGCAGCTTGTTCACCGGGTACGTCGACAGGATCAGGTTGCCGTTCGTCCGGTGCTGCGGCGTACCGAAGTAGTCGCGGAACCAGCCGCCGGGCGCGGAGACCTCGATCTGCTCGGTGCCGTAGTTGGAGTAGTCGGCCTTGGTGCTCGTCGGGCCGAGGGCCGAGACGCCGATCACGTGCGGCCCTTCGACCGGGAGGTCGAGGCAGGTCGCGTTGTCGATCGTGCGCGGGTACTCCTGGCCCGCAGGGAAGTCCGGGCTGGACAGGTCGATCCGCGGCTTGCCGAGGTCCTCGTGGTTGTTGCCCAGCGAGCCGACCAGCGTCACGCCGCGCTTGTGGGCGTAGTTCAGCGCTCGGGTCATCGCGCGGATGATCGTGCGCTGCTCGGCCTGCGCCTCCGGGCTGTCGGCCGGGTTGGCCGTGCAGTTGTAGAGCCACGGGTCGACGTAGAAGGACATGTTGACGACGTCGAGCCCGACGTCACCGGCGTACGTCAGCGCGTCCGTGACCGGGCCGAGGAACAGGTACCCGCTGTCCTGACCACCGCGGATCTGGACCAGCGTCACGTTCGGCGCGACGCCGGAGACGCCGACGCCGTTCGCCGCGGCGCCGATCGTGCCGGCGACGTGCGTACCGTGACCGCTGTCGTCCCAGCCCACCGGGTCGACGCAGCCGCTGAACTCACAGACGCCGTCGATCTCGGGGATGTCCGGAGCGAAGTTGCGCGACAGCTTCCAGTCGAAGTTCGGCGCGATATCCGGGTTGCGGGCGTCGATCCCCGAATCCAGGACGCCGACCTTCACCGACTTCTTGCCCGGCTGGACCTTGCGGGCCAGGTCCGAGCGGACCATCCGCAGACCCCACAGCTGCCCGTCCAACGGGTCCATCCCGACGGGCCGCTTGGCCACGCCCTTCCGGCTCGTCCCGGCGTTCTCCTGCTCGACCGTGCGCGGCTTCTGCTGCGGCGTGACGCCGATCGGCCGGCTCCTGGCCGCACCCTCGATGACGCTGGACGCCGAGACCCGGCCGACGAAACCGGACGCCGCCGCCCGCACGGTCAACGTGCCCAGCTGCGCGTTCTCCTTGACCACCTCACCACCGGCAGCCTTGACCGCGGCAACAGCCTGCCCTTGATTCGCGCCCTCTTCGAGCAGAACCAGGTACTCGGTCTCTCCCCCAGCGACCTCCGCACCAGCGCCGATCGGCGCCACCACCGCACCGGCCACCAGGACGAACGCCCCGGCCGTCGCCAGTAGACCTCTTCGGACATCTCTCATCAGTGAAGCCCCTCCCCTGAACACGCATGGACGAGGCTCACGCTAGGTCGAACTACCGCACCCGAGAAGACGACGACGTTGTCAGAGGTCTAGGCAGTTTCGGGCCAAATACCCAATCAATCGCTTGTCCGACCAGCCGTCTTGTCCTGCCGCCGGACGACGGCCGCGTGCCACCCGATCACGATCGGCACGATCACCAGCTCCAGCACCGTCGCAGCCCGGAACACCGCATGCGGCTTCCCCGCCCGACGCGCCGAAATGAGCCGCGGCACCCCACCCACAGCCGCCGTCCCCAACACAACCCGCGTCACCGTAGCCCGCTCCTCCGGCCGCCGAATCGACCACCACAAAACCAACCCGGCCATCGCCCAGAACGTATTAACGAACCGGTACTCACTATCAACGCTGGCCGTCGTCGACCCCCCACCCGGCGCCGCCTCAGGACCCCCCAAAATCCCACTCAGCCCACTCGCCACCGGAACCGCACCCAACACACCCAGTGTCGCCAGCAACGCCTTACGTGACTTGGTCTCTCCCATACCCCGACCCTAAATCAGCCCCCGGGCCAGCTACTCGGCTGATAACGACACGATTCCGGCCACCTGCGCGAGGCAGAGCGCGGACAGGGTGAAGCCGTCGACGATGCAACCGTCCCGGATTTCCTGAACCAGCTCGGCGATCGGCAGCCAGGTGATGTCCGAGACTTCGTCGGTGTCTTTGGGCGATGTCGGGGCGGTGGCGTAGTACGCCGCGTAGACGTGGACGGTCGAGGACAGGAGACCGCTGTTCGGCGTCAGCTCACCCAGTCGCCGAATGCGGACAGGGGCGGCGCCCAGCTCTTCCTCGAGCTCCGCCAGGACGGTCAGAGACGTGTCAGGTGCGTGGGCGAAACCGCGCGGCAGGCTCCATTCGTAGCGCTGCAGGGCGTAGCGGTAGGTCTTGACGAGGCCGACGAGGTCGCCGCAGATCGGCACGGCGACGACGCCTGGCTCGCCGTCCGACTCGACGATTCGTACGTAGCTGCCGTGCGCGCCCGAGGCGAACTCGACCTCGTCGTCGTACACCGCGATGAACTGGTTGCGGTACACCTCGCGTTCCTCGACCAGCTCGACGGGCTTCCGCAGAGAAGTCACTTCTTCCTCAATCTCTTGATCCAGGTCCGCCGTCCCGAGGTCAGGATAGTTTGCCGGCCTTCGAGGTGGGCGCGGCGAAAGGCCTCGTCGCGGTCGCGCAGCCAGCTGACCAGCCGACGGGTGATCGAGAGGCCCACCACAGGTCCGACGACGGCGGCGACCACGGCTGGGCCGGCCCCCTCGGTCTGGCCTGCGGCCGCTACGGCGACGGCCGCGGCGGCCAGGTTGATGGCAACCTCGGACGGAGCCTGCGTCAACAGGTACAGGTAGTGGCTGTTGTTCTGCTCGGCCTTGATCAGCGCGTCACCGCGCTGGCGGCTGAGGAAGGCCGTTCGCGATTCGACCCCTGCGAGCAGGTCAAGTTCAGGGAGCAGCTTCGCGGTCTGCTGCCAGTCCAGCCATCCGCCTGTCCGCGCGGGGTCGTAGAGGACTGCCTGGCGCTCGTTGACGGCGTAGTCCAGGCTCGGGGAGTCGTCCGACACATCTCTGGCGACGACCGCGGAGGTGTCGGTGGCGAAGACCATGTCCTCGATGCCGAGCGATGCGAAGATGACCTCGTTGTAGGCGACGTCCACGACCAGCTTGACCTTGTCGTAGAAGCGACCGAGCTCGGGATGTTCGTCCCGTCCGCGCTGGATGGCGGTGTACCAGGCGCCACGCTTGTTCTGCTCACCAGGCGGCTGCCCTGCGATGTCCGCGTACAACGACTGGCGCGCGGCGAGTGAGTGTTCGTCATCGATCGACAACAGGTCGAGCTGCCGTCGGCACAGCACCGCGAGCGTGAGGCCGGCCGGTGGGCCGGTGATCTCGGCCGCCGTGTTGCTTCGGCGTACGACGTGGTCCAGGTTGCGTAGTGCCTCGAGCCGCGCCGCGACCATCGCAGGCGTCGCGTTGCGCTCGCCGGCGAGGTCCGCGAGAACCCGATCGCGCATGTCCTGGTGTGCCAACTCGGGCCAGGCCGAGAAGATGAAAGCCGGATCACGGACCTTCGCCTCGAACGCGCGGAGCAGAGTCGCCCGCCCAGGACCGGCCCGGTCCGCCAACAACCGGACCTGGATCCGGCCCTGCGCAAATAGCCGCAACAATGCCCGCGCATTCGGATCCTCCGCGACGTTCCCCGTCGAGGCCAGCAGTACGGAATTGTCAAACGCTTGAGTTTGCGAGAGGACCGGAGTACTCCCCCGGAGCAACAATCCGTCCATCAGCGCCGCAGTCGCCATCGCACTATTGACCGCAACCTTTTTCTGTTCTTCCAACTCGCTCGAATGCGCCACCAGCGCGGTGTCCATCGCCGTGTAGTAAGTCAGCACGTCGCCAGGTTCCACTCCCGCATCACAGCACGCAACAGCTCACCCGACCACACTCCAAAATTCGCCGGACAGCACCCCACAAATACCCCGAGAAAATCACCTGCCGACACCGGGATCCAAACACGCAATCGCGGAGTCTCAGAGAACAGGAGTCAATCTGGAGGTGGATCGTGCCGAGCAAAGATCAGATCTACGAGACCGTCGCCACCCGGCGTTTGCAGTTCGACAATCTTCTCTGGCAGGTCCCCGTGCTGAGCCTCACCGCACAGGCGTTCCTCTTCGCGATCGCGCTGGGGAGTGACAGCGGCCGGCTAGCTCGCGGGCTCGCCGCCGTCCTGTCGCTGATCGCGTCGTTGATCTCGATTCAACTCATGTCCCGGCACCGAAAGGGCGAGCGCTGTGACGCTCGCTGGCTCGAAGAGGTCGAGCGAGAAGCGTTCGCCGACGACGACCGATTCGTGGTTCACGGAGATGCGTTCAGAGCCCGTCGGGGTCGGGAGTTCGCCGGCCCGCTGGGGTGGCTGCCCGGCTACTGGACTTGGGTGGTGGGCCTGGCCCTGTTCGGCCTGGCGGCAGTTGGCGTTCTGTTGCTCCTCTGGCTGACCCCGGCGGCGCTCGCCGGCTAGGCGGGCGGGGATTTGGGGTTGGGTGTGACATCGGGGGGCGGTTCGGCATCGAAAGGGGTGTTTAGTCCGAGCTGAAGGGTGTGGCTGTGGGTGCTGAGGGGTTGAGGCAGGTCGTTCGGTGGGTGGCTGGAGGGTTGGTGGTTGGGGTTGTCGGCGGGGGGTTGGCCGGGCCTGGGGTGGCTGTCGCGGAGGGGGGCGGGGCGGGGGAGGTTGCCGAGACGATCACGTTGATCACTGGTGACAAGGTGGTTTTGCGTGGCTCGCGGTTGCCGGTGGTTAGGGCTGGGGCGGGGCGTGGGGGGATGCGGTTTCAGATCAGCAAGGTGGGTGGGGATACGTATGTGGTGCCGTATGACGCTTTGGGGTTGACCGGGGCGGGGAAGGTGGATCGGCGGTTGTTCAATGTCACGAAGCTTGCGGCTCTGGGGTATGGGGATCGGGCGCGGGCGGATATTCCGTTGATCGTTGAGGGGGCGCGGGGGAAGGCGCGGGCGGGGATGGGTGTTCGGCGGGAGCTCAAGAGTCGGGCGGGTGAGTTTTGGGAGGGGTTGCAGGGGGCGTCCAAGGCGGGCGTTACGAAGGTTTGGCTGGATGGGAAGGTGCGGGGGTCGCTGGATCGGAGTGTGCGGCAGGTTGGTGCGCCGGTGGCTTGGCGGGCTGGGCAGAGTGGGGTTGGGGCGAAGGTTGCCGTGTTGGACTCGGGGATTGACGCGACGCATCCGGATTTGGTGGGCGCCGTCGTCCAGGCTCAGGATTTCACTGGGAGCGAGTCGGGGACGGAGGATCGGTCGGGGCATGGGACTCATGTGGCTTCGACGATCGCGGGCAGTGGCGCGGCTTCGGGTGGGAAGTATCTGGGTGTTGCGCCGGGGGCCAAGCTGTTGAACGGCAAGGTGTTGGGGGACGACGGCGATGGGTCGGAGTCCGCGGTGCTGGCGGGGATGGAGTGGGCCGCGGCGCAGGGCGCCGAGGTGGTGAACCTGAGTCTGGGTTCGGAATTTCCGACTGATGGCAAGAGTCCGCTCGATCTGGCGGTGGACCGGCTTACTGCGGAGTCGGGTGCGTTGTTTGTCGTTGCGGCTGGCAACGATGGTCCTGACAGTCAGACCGTCAGCAGTCCGGCAGCTGCTGATACGGCGTTGGCCGTCGGAGCGGTGGACCGAGAGGATCGGCTGGCCGAGTTCTCGGCGCGGGGGCCCCGTATCGGGGATGCTGCGATCAAGCCCGACATCACCGCGCCCGGCGTCGAGATCGTGGCGGCCCGGGCGAAGGACGCGGTGATCGGTACGCCGGTCGATGCGTCCTACTTGTCGATGAGCGGTACGTCGATGGCCGCACCGCACGTCGCCGGCGCGGCGGCGATCCTGGCGGCCCAGCATCCGGAGTGGAAGCCCGGCGAGTTGAAGGCCGCGCTGATGGGCAGTGCGGAGCCGAGCCCGACGCTCACGGTTTACCAGCAAGGCGCCGGCCGGGCGGACGTCGGACGTGCGGTGACCCAGCAGATCCGGGCGGACGTCGGCAGCGTCGACTTCGGTGAGGCCCGTTGGCCGCACGACGACGACAAGCCGGTACGCCGTACGGTCAACTACCGCAACGACGGCGACCAGCCGGTGACGCTGACCCTCTCGGTCGACGGGATCAAAGGCCCGCAAGGCGCCGCCGTCCCCGCGGGGATGTTCGTACTGTCGGCGCCGACGGTGACTGTGCCGGCGCACGGCTCGGCCACGGTCGACGTGGTCGCGAACCCCGCGGTCACCGGCCCGGACGGGACGTACCAGGGCGGCGTCGTGGCGACCGCCGGGAGCACCCGGGTCCGCACCGCGGTCGCGCTCTATCGCGAACCCGAGAGCTACGACGTCACCGTCCGGGCACTCGATCACGCCGGGAAGCCGGCGCCGCTGTCCCATTTCATGATCGCCAACGTCGCGCGGCCCGGCTTCGCCGTCCGGGACGGATCCCAGGAGCCGTTCGTCCTGCGACTGCCGAAGGGAATGTATTACTGGGAGGGGTTCCAGGAGCGGATGCTCAGCGAGCAACCGATCGCGTTCGCCTCGGAGCACTTCTTCGAGCCGAACTTCGCGATCGCGAAGGACACCACGCTGACCCTCGACGCGCGCGACGCCGTCCCGCTCGTGCTGCGCAGCGATCGCCCGGAGGCGGATGTGGCCGCGCTGGGCTTCGACAGCTGGCGGGACACGCCGTACGGCGGGAAGGCGTCCGTGGGCACCTCGGTCGGCGGCACCGAGTCCTTTCCGATGGCCAACGACAACCGCGTCCGGCCGTCGCAGACGTCGGCGCCGGGTGAGTACTTCTTCAGCGCCCAGACCCTGCTGGCCAAACTGGACGGCCACGGCGGCTGGTCCGGCAGTCCGTACCAATACCACCTGAAGTGGCATCAGGACGGCCGGGTACCGCGCACCCTGGATCGCCGGTTCCGGGATCGCGATCTGGCCGAGCAGACGTCGATCATCGCGGCCCAGGTCCCCGGCGAGGTGATCACGAAGGACATGGTCACCGCGATCAGCGCACCGGGAACGATCGTCGAACGCTACTCACCGGGCTACGAGTTCGAGCCAGGCACCCTGACCCACCGAAGTGAGGACGGCCAGCTGCTGTTCAGCCAGAGCAAGATCACGCCCAGATTCTTTGCCACCAAGGGCGTGGCGCCCCCTGCCCGCTGGAACGTCGGGCCGTTCATGCCGGCCGACGACGCCGACCGCGGCAGCCGGCGAATCGGTGACACCATCGACGTCCAGCTCCGGATGTACTCCGACCAGGACGTCGACCACACCGGTGACTCGCTGCTCGATTCCGGCCGCACGCGACTGCTCCGCGACGGCACCGAGATCGCTGCCGCGGACTATCCCGGCGAGTTGGCGGCCGACGTACCGGCAGGACCCGCGACGTACCGCCTGGAGGTCGAGAGCTCCCGCAGCATCACGCCCTTCTCAACCCGGCAGTCGGCCGCCTGGACGTTCCGCTCCGACACCACCGCCAAACCCACCCCACTCCCCCTCCTACTGATCCGCTTCGCCCCCAAACTCGACAACCGCAACCAG
This sequence comes from Kribbella sp. NPDC104218, assembly GCF_055584105.1. Lineage (NCBI taxonomy): Bacteria > Bacillati > Actinomycetota > Actinomycetes > Propionibacteriales > Kribbellaceae > Kribbella > Kribbella sp. NPDC104218. The sequence goes on along the minus strand of NZ_JBVJMQ010000001.1, from coordinate 2,897,066 downwards.
GCGCCCAGCGGCGTCCGGTACGCCGTCCCCGTCCAGCTCACCTCCGGCACCCTCACCTCGGTCGAGGCTTCCTACGACGACGGCGCCACCTGGCGCCCCGCCAAACTCCAGGGAACCAAGGCCCTCCTCGACCACCCCCGCGGCGACGGCTACGTCTCCCTCCGAGCCACCGCGAAAGATGCCGCAGGCAACAAATCCGAACAGACCGTCATCCATGCCTACAAGCTGACTTCCTGAACTGCCGGGGCCCGCCGACGCACAGCGGGCCCCGGCAGGTGGTCAGACGGCGTAGACCCGGACCGAGTTGGCCTTGTCGTTGTCGATGGTGAACTGCGGAGAGTTGGCCGGACCTCGTTCACCCATCCCGCCCTTGCAGTCGTCGCCGTTGAAGAGGCCGATGACGACGTTCCCGTAGAACTGCGCGGAGCTGGCCTGATTCTTCAGCCAGGCTGGGAGATTCACACAACCTCCGCCATCGGCGGGAAGGTAGTGGCTACCGCCCTGGTAGTTGGCGTGCTCGTAGATCCGAACGCTGCCGGCGAGCTGCCCGCTCGGCGCTGCCATGGCTGTCGGTGCGACGAGGGGCAGCGCTGTCAGCGAGGCGACGGCGCCGATCATCAGCCGAGAAGTGCGCACAGGGTTTCTCCTTTTGGTGACGTGCGATCGAGATGTCGGTTCGCGGAACTGAACACCGCCGAACAGCGAAAGGTTGCCTGTCGGCGAGTGGTAGGTACGGGCGGAGTACGGGCAGCGGGGTGTCGAGTGTGGTGATCACAATCGACACCCGCCGGTCCGTCCGCCCGTACTGGAGGTATTTCCGGATGCGTAAGTCAATCGACCCAGTGCGGCGTTTGCTGGGGTACTTCGTGGTTCTGGCCGTGCTGGTCACTGGCCTGCATGTGACGGCGACCGGTGCGGCGGAGGCCGCGCCGGGAGCGGGAGCGGGGTTGTACGTGCCGCTCGCGACCAGTCAGCGGCTCTACGATTCGGGGACGACGCTCGTCCAGGCGCAGGAGACGAAGACGGTCACCTTCACCGGGCTCGGCGGGATACCGGCGGACGGCGTATCGGCGATCGCCGCGACGGTCCAGGTCTTCAACCCGACTGCGGGTGGATCACTGCCCGCCTGGCCGGCCGGCGAGAGTATGCCGACGGTGTCCGGGCTGCTGTTCACGGCGAATATGAGCTACATGTCGGCGTCGGCGGTGATTCGGCTGAATGCGTCCGGTCAGGCGAGTTTCGCCAACAAGAGCGCCGGAACGCTGCGCATTCGCGTCGATGTGACGGGCTACTTCACCAGTGCGACCGCGACGACGGCCGGTGCGCGATTCGTGCCGCTGCGGCAAGCCCGGATCGTCGACACCCGCGCGAAGGTCGGCGTCCCCGGCACCACGCCGGTGGGGGCCGACAAGACCATCACGTTCCAGGTGGCCGGGCTCGGCGGCCTGCCTGCGGCCGGGTCGATCGCCGCGGTCGCTGTGAACGTCACCGCGCTGGTCCCGTCGGCTATCGGGGGCTGGACCCTGTTCCCGGCCGGAGCCACCCGTCCGGGCGTGAACCACGGCGTGCACCTGAAGACCCGGCCGAAGAGTGGCAGCTCGATCGTCAAGCTCGCGGCCGACGGACGCTTGTCGCTGACCAACAACTCGAGCGGTACGACGCACTTCACGGTCGAGGTGACCGGCTACTTCACCAGCGCGTCGAACGCGACCGTGGCGTCGAGCCGCGTCGTCCCGCTTTCTCCGCGCCGGATCCTCGACACGGGCAGCACCCAGATCGCGGCCGGGGCCACGGTGAACCTGCGGGTGACCGGTGTCGGCGGGGTGCCGACGAGCAACGTCTCGGCCGCGGCGATCAACCTGATCGCGTCCGGAACGGCCACGTCGGGCGACTTCCGGGTCTACGCCGCGGGCGCGTCGGCGCCTCCGGCGACCGATGTGATCTTCGCGCCGAGCCCGCATCAGTTCAACCAGCTGTGGGTCCGGCCGAACGCCTCCGGCGACATCACCATCGCCAACCGGACGAACGCCGGCGCCCGCCTGTACGTCGAGGTCCAGGGCTACGCGGTCACTCCGGGCAAACCTCAAGCGCCCACGAACGTGACCGCGCAGGCCGGTGACCGCTCGGCGACAGTCGCCTGGACCGCCCCAGCGGACACCGGCGACCTCCCGATCAGCGGGTACACGGTGCAGGTCCGGCCCGGCGGTGCGGAGATCGCAACCAGCACGCCCACTGCGACGATCCCGAACCTCGACAACGGCACCGCGTACACCTTCGCCGTGACGGCCAGGACCGCGACCGGGACGTCGGCGCCCTCCGAGCCGAGTGCCGGCGTCACCCCGACCACAGCAGGTCCGCCAGGAGCCCCGATCATCACCGGAGTCGCCGGGATGGACTCAGCGGTCCAGGTGGACTGGTCACCGCCGCCGGAGACGGCCGGTGCGATCACGTCGTACACGATCACCGTGCAGCCAGGCGGCCGGACCGTCCAAGCGCCCGCGGATGCGACCTCGACGAGGGTCGGCGGGTTGACGAACGGTTCGACGTACCGGTTCACGATCGCGGCGACGAACGCACACGGGACCGGTACGGCGTCGCCGCTGTCCAGGCCGGTCACGACCCGGCCCGCGGAGGTTCCGATGCCGCCCGTGCTGGACAGCGTCGTCCCGGGGCCGAACCGGATCGATGTGCAATGGGCGCCGCCGGCGGACGGCGGTGCGCCGATCACGTCGTACCGGGTCCGGCTGACGCCAGGCAGTCAGGAGCAGATCATCGAGGCCGACACCACGGTCGCGGCCTTTGTGAATCTGACGAACGGTACGTCGTACAGCGCCAGCGTGGTGGCCGTGAACAAGGCTGGTACGAGTGAGCCGGCGACCAGGACCGGTCTGATTCCGGTCGCCACCCGAGCGCCGGGCCGCCCGCTGAACGTGAGCGTCTCGAGTATCGCCAGCGGCAGTCTGGTGGTCACCTGGCAGCCGCCGACCGATCCCGGTTCGACCGCGGTCACCGGCTACACCGTGACCGCCGAGCCCGGCGGCCGCAGCGCGACGGTCGGCGCCACCGCCCGGACGGCGACCATCACCGGGCTCGATGCCGCGACGAGCTACACCGTGCGGACGACGGCGTCCAACGCGGCCGGAGCCGGTACGGCTGAGGTATCCGAGCCGACGCGGGCCTCGGTCACGGCCACCAGCGTCACACCGAACCTGCTGTCGGCCGAGTCGTTGGCCGGGCTGACCGAGTACCGCACCGACGGCACGCTGGTCTTCGACCGTCCGTCGGCGCAGGTCACGGCATTCAAGGCCGGGGACGTCGTCGCTTCGCTGCCCGACGCGAAGCTTCCGCTGGGCATCATGCGCCGCGTCACCAACCGAGCCACCCAGGGGCCCGCGGTGGTCCTGTCGACCGAACAGATGCCGCTCGGCGGCCTCTTGACCGCAGGCGGAATCACCTCGGACCAGGTCCTGACCAACGATTCCACCACCGAGCTGATGAGCGCACCGGGTACCAAACGCTCCCAGCCGCTCATCGACGGCAAGACCCGGCAGCAGGGCGCGCCCCGGCGCGAGCAGGCCAACAAGCTCCAGGGTGGCGAGGTCACCTTGATGGACGGGCAGTACACGTTCACGTTCTTCGCCGAGGTGGGCGCGGAGAACGGCTTCGCCGGCGCGGTCGAGGGCTCGGTGAGCGTCAAACCGAACCTGATCACCAAGATCGACTTCGGGACGCCGACCAGGACCGAATGGGGTTACACGGTCGACGCGCATGCCGACGTCCGCTGGCGGGCCGGCTTCGTCGCGAAACTGCTCTCGAAGGAGTGGGAGGTACAGCGGATCCGCGGGCCGCGGGTCGTCGTGATGGCCGGGCCGGTGCCGATCGTGCTGACCACCGAGCTGAAGGTGATGATCCGGCTCGATGTCGAGGGGAACGTCGGCGTCCAGCTCCGGTACAGCTACGGCCGGGAGATCGGGGCCAAGATCAAGACCGAGGGCACCAAGGTCACCCCCGAGGTGATCAACCGGACGTACGACGTCAACGCGGGTGACGTCCAGCTCTATGCGGCCGCGACCGCTCGGCTGGCGGCGCCGATGATCGGCTTCTACGTGTACCTGTGGGACGTCGGCGGCCCGGGGATCCTGGCCAGCCCGTTCACCGAGCTCGAGGTCGATCTCAGCCAGGATCCCTGGTGGACCCTCGATCTCGGCGTCCAGCTCGGCGCCTATCTCGGGATCAGCGACGACATGAAGAAGATCTTCGGCCAGGAGTTCGGCTGGGAGGACGACTCGCTCTTCGAGGTCAAGATGACGATCGCGCACGCGGGCGGCCCGTTCACCGGGCTGAAGGTCGAACCGGCGAAGGCGGAGATCGCGACCAACACGCCCTTGAAACTGACGCCCACCCTGATCGTCGGCGGGGTGCCGACGACCCCGCAGAACGTGGAGTGGTCGGTCGTCCAGGGGCCGGGATCGGTCGCGGCCGACGGCACCTACGTCTCCCCCGACCCCGGCGCCGCCCTGGTCCGGGCGCATATCGACGAGACCCCGGCCAGTCCGGAGCTGAACTTCGAGGTCGGCATCCTGGTCGGCAGCGGTCCCCCGGCGGCGCCCGCCGCGCCGTACGCCGAACCCGGCGCCGGCTCCCTGAACGTCTCCTGGCGAGCGCCCGCGAACGGCGGATCTCCGATCCTGCGGTACGCGATCACCACGGTTCCCGCGACCGCAACCACCTGGGTCGAGGCTCCGGCCCGGACGGCGCGACTGCTCGGCGTCACCCCGGGCCGGACGTACCGGGTCCAGGTCGCCGCGCTCAGCAGCCTGGGGATGGGCCCACTCAGCCCGCTCAGCGCCGAGGTCGTCCCGGCCAGCCTCGGGCTGACGATCACCGGCACCGCGCTGAACGTCAACACCACCGAGTTCAACGTGCCGAACAGTCACGCCTACGACATGGCGTTCAAGCTGTCCGGTGACGGCCAATACGTCTACTTCGTTGCCGGCGGCAACTCCAACGTGGTCCCACTGGAGGCTCGCAACGGTCTCAACTACCCGTACCTGGTTCGCCGCAGTCTGGGGACCGGCCGGATCGAGCTCGTCTCGCGAGCTGCCGATGGAGTGACCCCGCAGGCGATCGATCCGGGGCCGATGCTGTTCCCGGGGCAGCGTGGGGTCGCGATCGGCGTCAGCCGCACCGGCGCCCGCGTCGCCTACCAGGAGTGGCGGACCCCGCACTGGACCGGTGACGTCGTCGTCCGGGACCTCCCCTCCGGGCGCATCATCGGGCGCTACCCGCTCGCGACCGGCCAAACCCTGGAGAGCGTCAAGCTCAACGACGACGGCACCGTCCTCGCCTTCTCGACCCGGCTGCCGGCCAAGCCCAGCAGGGCTCCCGATGCCAACATCTACCGAGCCCTGCCCGGGGTGAGCGGGACGGCGACGGAGATCGCCGGCTGCTTCATCAGCTGCGCCGACGACAGCGAGACTCCGTACTTCGACATGGACGGCTCCGGCAACACACTGGTCTGGGAAACCTGCGGCGGTCCGACGCGCAACTGTCATGTTCGGCGCTGGTCCGGTGGCACCGCCACCGATCTCCTGTCGCAGCCGGTCGAGCTCGAACAGGCCCAGAGCCCAAAGATCTCGGACGACGGTGGCTACATCACGGCGTCCTACACCAATGCCGCGGGCAGCAACGAAGGTCTGGCAGTCGTACCCGTCGGCGCCAGTCGGATCACTGCGCAGTCCGTCCGGGCCAACTACGCCGGGGACCAACTGGTGACGCCGATGAACCTCAACCGCGACGGGACGAAGATCCTCTTCACCGTCGGGATCGGCAGCGGCGCCGGCGCGCATCCCGGCTACGTCTTCAACCGCGCCGGTGCCTCGACCAGCCTGCTCGCGCCGAGCAACTCAGTCGTCATGGCCGACACCAGCGACGACGGTACCCTCGCCGCCTACACCCAGTTCCTCGGCGTACCTGGCAGCGGCGGGACCTTCGGCACACAGACCCTGGTCCGCAAACTCTGAGCAATCAGCCCGCCTGAGGGTGGGACTGCGGAACCTAGGGAAATCGGTGCGATCGAGGCCCGCGGCCGCGGGCCTAGTTTCGGACCATGGACAGTGGACGTGTTGCAGTAGTCACGGGTGGGAATTCGGGGCTCGGGCTGGCGACGGTTCGGGGGCTGGTCGAGCGGGGCGCGCGGGTAGTGGTTGCTGCGCGCAACGTTTCGGCCGGCCGGGAGGCGGTGCGCGGGCTCGGTGGGTCGATCGAAGTCAGGGAGCTGGATCTGGCTTCGGCGGCGTCGGTCCGCGCGTTCGCCACCGGGCTGATCGCCGACCACCCGGTGCTGGATCTGCTGGTCAACAACGCCGGGGTGATGATGCTCGGGCCGCGGCGGACGTCGGTCGACGGGCACGAGCTGCACTTCGCGACCAACGTGTTGGGACAGTTCGCGTTGACCGGATTGCTGCTGGGCAGCCTGCAGGCCGCGCGGGTGGTGAACATCAGCTCGGCGACCCATCGGGGAGCGCAGCTCGATTTCGCCGACCTGATGTTCGAGCGGGGGTATCGGGCCAACGACGCGTACGCGCGGTCGAAGCTGGCGGCGACGGTGTTCGGGGTGGAGCTGGATCGACGGCTGCGAGCCGCCGGATCGCCGGTGCTCAGCGTGCTCGCCCACCCGGGTATGACGCGGACGAAACTGACGCCGCGCGCCCTGGAGCAGCACGGCCGGGCCGGATGGCTGGTTTCGCGGGCCGTCCTGCTCGCGGGGCAGCCGGTGGAACGCGGCGTCCTGCCTCAATTGCATGCGGCAACTGATCCGTCGGTGCGGGGCGGCGACTTCTTCGGCCCGTCCGGGCTCGGGGAACTGCGCGGTCCAGTCGGTCGGGCCCGGCTGGCACCGCAGGCGAGCGATCCGAGTGCCGGCCGGCGCCTCTGGGCGGCTGCCGAGGAACTGACCGGAGTCCGGTACTTGTCCGTGAAAGGGGCAGACCAATGACGGATGTCGAGTTGCCGATGGCCAAGTTCGGGCCGTGGGCGGTGGTGACCGGGGCGTCGGCCGGGATCGGGCGTGAGTTCGTCCGGCAGTTGGCGGCCAGTGGGTTGAATGTGGTCATCAGCGCCCGCCGCGCGGAGTCGCTGGCCGAGCTCGCGGCGGAGATCGAGCAGCGGTACGACGTCCGGCACCGGGCCGTTGTCGCCGACATGTCCCAACCGGACGGGCCGCAACGGCTGATCGAGGCCACCGCGGACCTCGACGTCGGGCTGCTCATCTCGAACGCCGGTGATCTGGTTCCCGGTGAGTTTCTGGGCCGCGAACTGCAGTACGCCCTCGACTCCTGGCAGCTCAACGCCGCCAGCCATCTCGTGCTGACCCATCACTTCGGACGGCGGCTGGCGGAGCGCGGCGCCGGCGGCGTCCTCCTCGTCGGTGCCGCGGGCGCGGAGAGTGGGATCCCGTGGCTGGCGGCTCATGCCGCCGCGAAGGCCTACACCAACACCCTCGCGCGCGGCCTGCACGCCGAGTTCGCCGAGCGCGGGCTCAACCTGACCGTGCTCACCCCTGGTCCGACCCGGACCGAGCTACAGAGCCGCCGCTCGCTGCCCGAGACCGGTGGGACGACGGTGCACAACGCCGTCTCCACCGCTTTGAAGGCCTTGAAAGCCGGAGACGTCGAGGTGACGCCCGGTCTGACCGCCCGGGTCCTCAACAGCCTGCCGGCCTCGATGTCCCGGCGGATCTCCGGCCGGACGATGGCCGCCGCCGCCCAGTCAACCGTCAGCCCGTAGGAGGATCCTGATGTCCACCCAGTCCGCAAGTGTTCGCCCCGCCCGCAGCTCGACCGGGATCATTGCCCTTGGCATCGTTGGCGCCGCGGCCGCCGCCATCGCGCTGAATGCCGGCGTCGCCGCGATCACCCTGGCCGCCGGCGCCTCCGCCGACTTCCAGCCGCTCCAGCTGTCGGCGTACAGCATGTGGACGATCGTCGGCGTCCTGGCCGGCTTCACCGGATGGGCGGTCGTCCGGGCTCGTGCGTCGAAGCCTCGGCAGTTGATGCGCGTGCTGGTCCCAGCGGTCATCGGCGTCAGCTGGGTGCCGGACGTCGTCGTCGGCGTCAACGACTCGTTCCCCGGCACCAGCTGGGGCGCTGTGATCGCTCTGATGGTCATGCACGTCGTGGTCGGCGCCGTGGTCGTAGCTGTCGGCGGTCGGGTGCTTCCGCTACCGCGCAGCTAGCGCAGCCGGGCCTGTAGCGCGGTCGTGACGTCTGGCGGGTTGCGGTGCAGTTCGGTGACCAGGGTGGCTTCGAGGAGGGCCGGCCACTCGACCGGGGTGGTCCAGTTCGACTCGTAGCCGCTGGCGAGCAGCTGGGTGACAGTGGTGGCCACGGCACCGGCTCGGGTCAGGGCGCCGATCGGAGCGCGGGTCGGCCGGAACGGGCTCAGGTCGAGGGTCGGCTCCTCGCCGCGGAGTGCGGTGGCAAGTTCTTCGGCGAGGAGCGGGGCCAGCGTGAGGTCGGAAGTATTCAGCAGCCAAACCCCGGGAAGCGCGCTCGCACCGATGAGCGGTAGGCCGTCAACGGCAACCGAACGGTTGGTTAGCTGGATCTCGTGGATGCTGCTCTCGCCTAGGTCGCGGCGAAGCTGCCGGGCGGCGGTGTTCAGAACGTGCAGGACGTCGCCGACCGGCGCAGCGCTCGCCGGCTCAGCTGCCACGACCTCGGTGCCACCGAGCTGGACCTGACCGGCGCCCAGCGGCGCGACGTACGTTGCAGCGGCAAACGCGCGCCGCGGCGTCCGGACCACGTACGGCGGGACCGTACCGTCCTCAGTGTCGACCAGCACGGAGACCTCACCGCTGCTGACGGTCTGTACCGTCTCGGCCGCCGCAGGTGCCGCCGTGTTGACCAGAACGACGGCTCCGGTGCTCAGCGACGTACCGGAGGCCAGCTGGACCTCCTGGCCAACCTGAACGACGTCCTCGGCAATCAACACGCCGCCCGCGGACTGGAAGGCATGCTCGAGGCCAGCCCGCAGTTCGGCCGTATCCACCGCAAACTCGTTGGGCAGATAGAGGGCCTGCAGCGGACGGGCAGTCGGCTCCGGATCGAGCCAGTCGAACTCCTCCGGATCCACTACCTCGAACGGCTCGCCGTACTGCTCCAGCGCAGCGTGAACGGCAGCGAAGTTCGCAGTGTCGACGTCGGGCAACCCCATCGTGTTGAGGATGAGCAGGCTGCCGTCTGCGGTCTGTACGTCGCTGTCCAGCGAGTTCAGCCACTCCGGCCACAGCTGCGCCGACTGACGGCTCCAGGCCAGCTTGGTCGGCTCGACCGTGCCAGTAAGGCCGCCGAAGGTCTCCACGAGCTCGACAGCGGACTCCGGACGCCGAGCGCCGACCACGGCGACCTGAGTGCCGCGGCGAGCCAACGCCAGGCCGAGGGACAACCCGAGCAGGTCGTTGCCGACGACCAGAACGTCGTACGTCATGAGTGTTCCTCCCCCGCCGTCAGACGGCCGAGTAGTAGTCGCGCAGCGACTGGGCGATGGGCAAGTGGATGCGGGAGGCGGCCAGCAGCTCGGGCGGCGGTGTGAACTCCGGATCGAACTCGTCGGCGATCCGGGTGTAGGCGAGCCGCAGGTAGTGCTCGATCGTGAGCGGCAGCTCGGCCGGTAGCGTCCAGTTGGTCTCGTAGCCGGTCGCCATCATGTGCGTGACTGTGGTGTTCACGATGGCCGCTCGCTCGAACGGCTGGATCGGACGCCGAACCGGCGCGAACAGCTGGAGGTCGACAGCGGGTTGCTCTCCGACGAGCAGCGCGGCCATCTCCCGAGCCAGCAGCGGCGAAAGCGTCAGACCGTCCCGATAGGTACCGGTCATCATCCACAGCCCGGCGACACCGGTCTGACCCAGCAGCGGCATGCCGTCCAGGGCTACCGGGCGATTCCCGACCTGGAGCTTGCGGAACGGGCTGCGGACCAAGTTCCGGCGGACCTGCCGAACGCCGCAGTCCATCAGGAAGAGCACGTCGGAAACGAGCGCCTTGGTCCGCGGCTCGGGTGAGATGACGTTGGTCGCGCCGACGTAGACCTGGCCCGGGCCGCGCGGTACGACATGCAGTCCGCACGCGAACGCCCGGTTCGGCGTCCGGATCACGCTGCGCGCGTTCTGGCCGTCAACAGTGTCGACCAGCGCGGAAACGCCGTACCCACTGATCAGACGCGGTATGACGGCGGCCTGGTCGGGCAGCGTGTCGAGGACCGCCTGGGTCGCGGCACCGGCCGCGAGGACGACCTGCTCGGCCGCGAGCACCGTACCGTCGGCCAGCGTGACACCGGTGACGCGATCACCGTCGCGGGTGATCGCGACCGCCTCCTGCGGGATCTGGACGCCGCCGGCCGCGACGAAGGCCTGGTTGAGGCGGATCAGCAGCTCGTGCGCGTTCACCGCATGCTCGTTCGGCAGGAACATCGCCTGCAGCGGGCGAGCCGTCGGCTCGGGGTCGAGCCAATCGATGTCGTCCGGGTCGACGTCCTCGAACTTCTCGTCGTACTCGCCGAGCGCGCGCCGGATCGCCTTGTAGTTCTCGGTGTCGATCTCCGGCAGGCCGACGGTGTTCAGCATCACGACCGTGCCGTCGGCGGTCAGCAGCTCGCTGCCGTCGGTGTCCGGGGAGATCGAGTCCAGCCAGTCGGGCCAGAGTTTCGCGGCCTGGTAGGCCCAGTCGAGTTTCGTGCGCCCGTAGTCGCTGGCCAGCAGGGTGGTGGTCACCTCGCCGAACGTGCCGATCATCGCGCCGGCGGCGGCCGACGCGGCGGCCGGGCGATGCGGCTGCCCGAGTACCGCGACCCGGACGCCGCGGCGGGCCAGCACCAGCCCGAGCGACAGACCCAGCGATCCGTTGCCTACAACAACAACCTCATGACTCACGGTGGTCTCCTTCGCTCAGATGACGAACCAGTTCCGCCACCGTCGGCTTCTCCAGAATCACCCGGACCGGCACCCGGACGCCGAGTCGTTCCCGCAACCGCGCGGCCAGCCGGACCGCGACCATCGAATGCCCGCCCAACGTGAAGAAGTCGCCGTCCGCCGTCCCGAACGCCTCGATCCAGAGCGCCGTGACGATCGCCTCGGTGGGGTTGAGCAACTGCTTGCCGAGCTGGGCGGTGGGGCTCGCGCCAGGCTCGAGCTCGTCGTCCACGGCCGTCCAGAGCAGCTCCAGCCGACGCCGGGACTGCTCCTCGGCAGCCGGGAAACCGCTCCGCGCTGTCAGCAAGGTCAACGTGAGCAGCTCACCGCCCAGCCGCCCGAGTAGTGCCGACTGCCGTTGCGTCGGCTCCGCCAGCGACTGACAGGTAGTGGCGAACCGGTGCGCCTGAATCTCCAGGTAGGAGTCGCCAGGCGCGGCGAGAGCGGTCGGCCGATGGTTTGCCTGGAAGGACCAGCGGTCCATCATCGTGTCGACGCCGCCGGCGACCCGCAGCGCGCGGGCGTCGCGGAAGCAGCGCTCGACGGGATGCGGCGGGACGTCGCGGGCCGCCTTGCTGCGCGCGGTCTCGTAGCCTTCCCCGCCGAGGATCGCCACGGCGCGATCGATCGCGCGTCCGGCCGCGAGCGAGGTGATGTTCTTCGCCGCTGTCAGCTCGGGCTCGGTGTTCGCCCGGGCCGTCCCGAGAATGCACCACTGCTGCACGGTCTCGATCGTGTCGATCTCGGCGGCGATCTCGCCGACCGACCGCTGGATCTCCTCGTACTCGCCGAGCGGACGACCGTCGATCGCACGTCGGCCGACGAACTCGCGGACCCACTCCAGCGCCAGTCGCGCGATCGCCAGCGACGGCGGCCCGATCACCAGATGCCGGCCGAGCGCGGCCCGCAGTCCAAGGTCTCGTTCGACGTCGACGCCCCGGACGGCGCCGTCCGGTCGCATCCGCCAGTCCTGGTCGGCCGACTCCGGCATCAGCTGCTCAGCGGGCACCCGGACGTCGGTCAGCCGCAGCATCCCGAACGGAGCACCTCGCAAACCCATGAACTCGTGCCGAGCGACGACCTCGAAACCCGGGCTGCTCGTGTCCACGAAGAACAAACGCACCGCCGAAGTGCCGTCGAGCACGGTGGCGGACACGTCCAGGAAGTCCGCGACGGCGCCGTTCCCGATGAACAACTTCTCCCCGGTCAACAGGTAGGCGGCGCCGTCCTCGACCGGGACGGCGACCGTCTGCCGGCTCTCGTTCGCGGCCCCGGCTGGCTCGGCATCGGCAGCCGCCGAAACGATGCCGCTAGCAACCTTTTCCGCGATCAGCTCACGTAGCGGCCCGTCGCTCAGGGCAGGCAGGTAGGTCGCGGATCCGAACCCGTTCTGGATGGACAGCACGAAGGCGACCGCGACCGAACGCAGTGCGGCCGCTTCGACGACGCGGCAGGCGTTCAGCCACGACAAGCCGAGACCGCCCAATGCGGGCTCGACCATCAGCCGTAGCAGGCCGGCGCCTTGGAGCTTCTCCAGCAGTCCGTCGGGCAACTCTCCAGTCAGTTCGACTGCCTCTGGGTCGAGATGATCGGCCAGCAGATCAGTCAGCAGCGCGACGGCGTCCGTACCGGCCTGGAAGTCGTCTGGCTCCTGCTCAGGGAAGGGGGTCAGCAGGTCCGTGCGCACCCGTCCGGCGTACAGCTCCGCCAAGACGCTCGGCGAGGTGTCGGAGGAAGTCATCGGTCCGCTCCCGGAAGTAGAAGTGATCGCCGGCAAAGGTCTGCGTGTCGAATGGCCCGGTGGTGTACGCCTGCCACTCAGCCAGGGCTTCGGTCGCCTCGGTGTCGTCAAGGCCGCCGAACGCGGTGACTGGGCAGTCCAGCGGTGCGGCGTCCGGTGCGCGGTAGTTGGCGACCAGAGCGAGGTCTGCCCGCAGTACGGGGAGCATCAGGTCGAGCATCTCGGTGTTGCCGCGGAGGTCGCCGGGCAGCCGTCCGTAGCGCGCTTCGATCGCCTCTACCAGCTCGGCGTTCTCCAGCTCGTGGACGCCGTCGCTCAGTCGATCCACGTGCGGAGCGCGTGCTGCGGACAGGAAGAGCGCTTCGGGCCCTGGCTCGCCGGTATCGCGCAGTCGGCGGGCTACCTCGTACGCGATCAGTGCGCCGAGGCTGTGCCCGAAGAACACGAAAGGCGGTTCGAAATCGACCGCAGCGACCAGGTCCGTCACCAACTCGTCCATCGAGGTGTACGGCGGCTCTGCCATCCGGCTGCCGCGCCCTGGCAGCTGCACTGCCCACAGCTCGACGTCGGTCAACCGGTCGGTCCAGGCGAGGAACTCGCCGGGTGAACCGCCGCTGTGGGCAAAGCAGTACAGGCGAAGCGGCGCTGCGGGCCGCTGCCGGCGACGCAGCAGCCACTGCTTACCCAGCACTGGTACGACGGCCGCACGCGGCGCATCAGCCAGCGCGGCCAGCCGACCCACTGTGGGGGCTTGGAAGAAGGACTTCGGTGTCAGCTCACCGCCCAGCTGTCCACGGACGGCGGCCAGGATCCGAGAGGCGATCAACGAGTCGCCGCCGAGGTCGAAGAAGTTGTCGTCGGCGCTGACCGTCCGCAGGCCGAGTGCGTCGGCAAAGGCGGTAGCCAGCAGCTGCTCGGTCGCAGTGAGCGTTCTGGTAGGTGAAGCTGCCAACTCCGCTTCGACTGGCTGAAACTCCTCTTCGAGCCGGAATCGCGTGCGCTGGAACGGATACGTCGGCAGCTCGACCCGGCGCCGGTGCCGGCCCTGGTGCAACGCCGTCCAGTCGAGGCTCACGCCGGACACCCACAACCGGCCGGCGCCGCGCAACATACTGAGCGCGCCACCGTCGCGGTCGGGTACGCCGGCCGCCGCCAGACTCTGCGCGATCGGCCGGTCCGGATCACAGTCGGGGTGTCGGCGGGCCAGTGTGCTGAGGGTGTGACCAGGTCCGAGCTCCAGCAACGCATGGCTGCCTTCGGCGAACAATGTCGACAAGGCGTCCGCGAACCGCACAGTGTGGCGCAAGTGCGCCGTCCACGAGCTCACGTCCTGGACGTCGGCCGCTGAACTCACCAGACCGGTGCGGTCCGAGATCCACGGGATCGCCGGGGGCTTTCGCGGGACGTTCTCGACCACAGCGGCGTACTGCGGCAGGACTGCGTCAACGAACGTCGAGTGCGCAGCCGCAGCGATCCGGAGCGGCCGGACGTCGACGCCGTCCGCTTCCAGCAGCTTGTGGAGTTGCTCTACTTCATCAGCCGGTCCAGTCACCACGCACTGGTCCGGGCTGTTCACTGCAGCCAGTGCGAGCCGCCCTGTGAGCAGTGGCTCGACCACTGCGGGCTCCAGTGGCACTGCGAGCATCGATCCGGCCGGCAGGTCGTCGAGGAGCCGGCCTCTGGTCAGCACGAGCCGCATCGCATCTTCCGGCGCCAGAACACCAGCGGTGGTTGCTGCTGCATACGCACCGAGACTGTGCCCAAGCACAGCGGCAGGTACTACCCCACGCGCTCTCCACACCTCAGACAGTGCATGCTGCACAGCGAACAGCACCGGCTGGCAAACCCGCATGGTGTTCAGCTGCTCTTGTGCCCAGGCCTCTCGGTCTGGGTAGAGGACCGCGCGGAGGTCGAGGCCCAGGTCGGCTCCGGCCCAGTCGGCCGCAGCGTCGATCGCTGCCCGGAACACCGGTTCGTCCCGGTAGAGGTCGGCGCCCATACCGACGTACTGACCGCCTTGGCCGGGGAAGAGGAATGCGACGCTTCGTCCGTCCTCGGCTCGGCCGGTGATCAGTTCGTCGGTGTGGTCGGACGCCACGATTGCTGTCCGCTCCGCGAAGTCACGGCGTCCGGTCTGCAGCGTCCAGGCGACATCGGCCAGCGGTGTGTCGGGCAGTGCGTTCTGCAGGCGCTGAGTCGCCGCGGCCAACGCTGCAGGCGTCCTGGCCGACAGTGGGAGCAGCTGCGGTCGGCCGTCCGGCACGGAGGCGGCCTGGTGCGGAGCCTCCTCGACGATGACGTGGGCGTTCGTGCCACCCAGGCCGAGTGAGTTCACCGCCGCCCGGCGGGGCGTGTCTCGCTGCGGCCAGGCCAGCGGCTCTGCGCTGATGGTGAAGGGGGTGTCCGCCAGCATCAGATCGGGATGCGGCTGTCGGAAGTGCTGCGTGCCCGGAATGACACCGTGCTGCAGTGCCAGGACGACGGTGATCAGCCCGGTCACGCCGGCAGCAGCGTCGGTGTGACCGACGGATGCCTTGACCGAGCCCAGTCGACAGAAGCCTGTCTCCGCGGTTCCGAAGGCCTTCGCCAGTGCGCGGACCTCGATCGGGTCGCCAACCTCGGTGCCGGTTCCGTGCGCTTCGACATACTCGATCGTGCGGGGGTCGACACCGGCGATGAGCTGCGCAGTACGGATCGCCTCGGTCTGTCCGGTGACGCTGGGCGCGAAGAAGCCAACTTTGCCGGCGCCGTCGTTGTTGACCGCGGAGCCGCGAATGACGGCCAGCACGCGGTCGCCGTCCGCGAGTGCGTCGTCCAGGCGACGCAGGACGACGATGCCCACCGCATCACCCGCGACCGTACCGTTGGCATCAGCGTCGAATGAGCGGCAGCGGGCGTCCACTGACAACACGTCCTCGTCGCCCTCGGCCGCCTGCGGCTGCGGGACGTGGACGGTGACGCCACCAGCCAGTGCGATATCGCAGTCCCCCGCCAACAGCGCCTGTCCGGCCAGATGCACTGCCACCAGGGAGGTGGAGCAGGCGGTCTGTACAGACACCGCTGGTCCGCGGAGGCCAAGTTTGTAGGCCACTCGCCCGGTCAGGAAGTCGGAACCGTAACCGTTGCGCAGCTCCCAGCTCGTGGCGCCGGGGAAGCGGTGGCGATGCGTCTGCAGAGCAGCTGGGTGGTCGGTGAACCCGCAGCCGCCGTACACACCGATCGCGCCGGAGTAACCGAAAGGGTCGTACCCGGCGTTCTCCAGCGCACTCCAGGCGCATTCGAGGAAGACCCGGTGCTGCGGATCGAGGATCGTCGCCTCGCGCGGCGAGAACCCGAAGAAGGCCGCGTCGAAGCCATCGGCCTCCGGGACGACGCCGTGACCGTGCACCCGCCCGGCAGCATCCGCCGGCCCGCGCGTGATCTGGTCGCTGTCGGACAACAGATTCGCCCAGAACTCCTGGACGTCGTTCGCACCGGGAAATCGGCCGGCCATGCCGACAATCGCCAACGCGTCATCGGTCATGTCGACTCCGCGTTGTCGGCTCGCGCCGTCCGCCGACGCTGCCGCAGGCGATCGCGCCCGGCCAGCAACCGCTCAGTCGGCTGCTCCGCGGGCGCTGTGACACCCGCACCGCCCAGATAGCCCGCCAAGGCCGCCACTGTTGGGTATTCGAGCAGAGCGACCAGTGGCGGCGCCGTACCGGTCAGCTCGCGCAGCCGGGACTGCGTTGCCAGCAAGGTGAACGACGTCCCGCCGAGGTCGAAGAAGTTGTCGTGCAGACCGACCTCGGTCCGCCCGAGCACGTCCTGCCAGATGCGGACCAGCTCGCGCTCGAACTCCGGCTGTGCCGGCACTGCGGCCTCTTCGGCCACAGGCGGCGCGGCGGCGCTCACATCGCGTTTGCGGACGGTCGGCAACCGGAAGGTCGGGTCAGCCGCCGCGGAAGCCAGCAACTGCTCCAGCTGCCCAGCCAGCGCGGCAATCGTGCCGGCCGCGAACAGGTCGGTGCGGTAGGTGAAGGTGAGCCGGAAGTCATCGCTCTCCGGTTCGGCGCGGAAGATCGTCAGGTCGAGGTCGACCTTGGCGTCGTCCTGCGGACACTCGATCGCGGTCGCCGTCGCCCCGCCGAGACGTGGTGTCACGATCGGCGCGGACTCGAACGAGAAGTACGTCTGCACAAGGGGCGCATGGCCGAGGTCGCGCTCCGGCGCGAGCTCGGCGACGATCCGGTCGAACGGGACGTCGGCGTACTCGAGGATGTCCAGCAGCTCACTCTGGACGCGGCGGCAGAGGTCGCCGAATCCGGGGTCGCCGGTCGTGTCGACCAGCACCGGCAAGGTGTTGACGAAGAGGCCGATCGCCGATTCGAGCTCGACCCGGTCTCGTCGGCTGACCGGGACGCCGACGAGCACCTGCTCCTGACCGGCGAGCCGCGCGAGCAGAGCGGCGTACGCCGTCAGCATCAGGACCAGTGGGGTGACCCGAAGCTCCTGCGCGCGCTGCAGCACCGGAGTCATCACCTTGGCCGGGACGACGTGCACATGGTTGGCGCCCTGTGAGGTGGCGACCCGCGGCCGTGGGTGGTCAGTCGGCAGCCGCAGTACGGTCGGGACGCCGCTCAGATGCTCCTGCCACCACTTCAGGTCGTCGTCGGCAACGGTCTGGTCAGGCACCCAGGCGGCAGGCTGGGTGCGATGCCCCAGCCCGGCGTAGCCATCGGCCAGCTCGTCGAAGAAGACCTGCAGCGACGGTCCGTCCGTGATGAGCTGGTGCATCACGACGACGAGGATGTGGTCGTCAGATGCCAGCTGGACCAGCCGAGTCCGCAGCAGCGGGCCACTGGCAAGGTCGAACGGCTCACCGGCCCAGCTGCGGACCAGCTCAGCTGCTGCGCGCTCGTCGTCAACCTGAGTGACCGGCAGATCCACGCGACCGATGCCGACTACCTGCTCCGGACCGGGGAACGTCGTCCGCAGCGCCGCATGCCGAGCGACGATCTGACTGATCGCGGCCCGCAGCCGAACGACGTCCAGCGGCCCCTGGAACCGGGCTGCGACCGGGACATTGTTCATCCCGGTGCCGGGACGGAGCTGTTCCACGACGTACAAGGCACGTTGGAAGGGGGTGAGTGTCATAGGGCACCCCGCAACGCAAGCCGGTCGATCTTGCCGCTGGCCGTCAGTGGGAGGGTCGCGACGAGTTCGATCCCGGTCGGCACCATGTAGGCGGGCAGCCGCTCGCGCAGCGTCGCCAGCAAGGCCGCAGGCAGTTTGTCGTCCCCAGTAGTCTTCGGGACCACGTGCGCACGCAGGTAGCGCTCCTCAGCCGCGCTACCAGCCACTGAGACGACAGCTTGGGCCACAGCGGGGTCCGAGTTCAGTACGGTCTCTATCTCGCCCAGCTCGATCCGGAAACCGCGCACCTTCACCTGCGTGTCCTGACGGCCCAGAAACTCCAGCAGGCCGTCCGGACGGACGCGGCCCAGGTCACCGGTCCGGTACGCCGGTTCGTCCGGTCGCTGCGGATCCGGCACGTAGCTCTGCGCCGTCCGCTCCGGCAGGCCGAGGTAGCCAGGACCCACTGCTGTCCCAGCGACCCACAGCTCACCCACCTCGCCGTCCGGTACCGGATGGCCGCTCTCGTCGCACACCAGCACTCGGGTGTCGCGGATCGGCGTACCGATCGAGGGCAAGTCCTCCCAGGCCGACACGTCGGCGGGCAGCTCGTACGACGTGGAAACGTGGGTCTCGGTCGTCCCCCATTGGTTGACCAACCGGCAGGCGGGCAACTGGGTGAACATCGCGCGGATCCGCTCACTGGCCTGCACCTGCTCACCCGCGGTCAGGATCTCCCGCAGCGGGTGCGTCGAAGGACTCACGTCGGCCGCGAACAACGCTAGCGACTGGATCATCACGAACGGCACGAAGATCCGGTTGACCTGCTCGCGCTCGATCAGGTCCCACAACTCCTGTGGGTCGAGACGCTCGTCCTCGGTACAGCAGACGACGGTCCCGCCTTCGCCAAGAGTCGTCAGGACCTCTTGGTAGATGATGTCGAACGACGACGGCGCGAACTGCAGCGTCCGGTCACCCGCGCCACAGCTCGACGCCTCACTCTGCCAGGCGATCAGGTTCGCCAGGTTGCGATGCGCGTAGCGGACGCCCTTGGGCCGGCCGGTCGAGCCGGACGTGTAGACGACGTACGCGAGCTCGGCCTCCGCCGGCTGGACCGGCACTGACTCGTCGACCGCGTAGACCAGCGCACCGTCGTGCTGAACGGCGGTGAACCCACCCAACCGGGCCAACGGCTCGGCATGTCCGACGACAGTCCGGACGCCCGCATCCGCGCACATGAAGCGCAACCGCTCCACCGGATAGCCGACATCCAGCGGTACGGCGGCGCAGTCCGCCCGCAGCAACCCGACCACCGCGACGACGAGGTCGATCGACCGCTCCAGATGGACTCCGGCCCTGGCGACACCCAGATCCCGCACGTGGTCCGCGACCCGACCGGCCCGGTCCCACAGCTCTTGGTAGCTGATGACCTCACCCTGGAAGGTCACAGCGGCGTCGTCGGGCCGTAGTGCGACCTGCTCCAGCACTGCCTCGAGTTCTGGTACGACGGCGGTCATTTGTGCCACCCCTCGTCGGCAGCGGCCCGCATGGTGATCCGGTGCGGGCGTTCGCTGCGCAACAGCATCCGGTTCAGCGCACGCTGGATCTCTGCGGCCTGCTGCGGGCCTGGGTCATCCACTGAGACCTCCAGGTCGTATCGGAGTTGGTCACGGTCATCGCGGTACACGGTGGTCCGGCAGTGCTGCACGCCCGGCACAGCCGTGGCGATCCGCCGCACCGAAGGCAGCCAAACCTTTTCTCCGCCGACAACGACGGAGTCACTCAGCCGGCCGCGGAAGAAGTGGTAGCCGTCGGCATCGATCTCGAACCGGTCCCCGGTCGCGACGGCGCCGCTGGCCGTCAGCGGGCTCGGAGCGCTGTCCGGCAGGCGTCGGCGCAGGACCGTGTCCGAAACCACGTGCAGCTCGTCGTTGACCAGACTGGTCTGTACGCCGGGGAGCGGACGACCGACCGACGTCCACCGATGTTCGGGCTCGGCGTGCACAGCCAGCGTGCTGACGCGCGGACCGGCCTCGGTGAGGCCGTAGGTCAAATACAGCTCTCGATCGTCGTCCAGCAGCGTCTTGATCCGCTCCGGGTCGAGAGCATCGCCGCCGACCGTGAGCACTCGCAGCGACGACGGGACCTGCTCCAGCCGGGTTGCAGCACTCGGGGTCAGCGACGACACCGTGACGCCGTGCGCTGCCACCTCTTCGGCGTACGCCCGTGCGGTGAACGGCGGCCCGGAGATGACGAGCCGGGAGCCACGCACCAACGCGGCGAAGGCCTGTGCCACCAACGCGTACGAGTAGTGCAGCGGAAGGCAGAGCAGCACGGTGTCCGTCGACCGCTGGCCGATCGCATCCGCGTGCCAGGTCGCGTTCCGCAGTAGGGCGTCGTAGCTGTGCAGGCAGCCGGTACCGACCCCAGCCGTGCCGGATGTCATGAGGATGACGTCGCCCGACTCGTACCGCTGCTGGACGCCGGTGAAACGCACCGCCTCCGCACCGGGCAACACAGCGGCCTGCGTAGCGCCGTAGCGCCCCGGATCGATCCGAGGCGCGATCAGCATCGAGGCACCGAGTCGTTCCGCGACTGATGAGATGCGGAAGGCCGTTGACGCAGGTGCCAGCGGGACGGGCACGGCGCCGGCGACCAGAACGGCGAAGAAGGTCGACAGCATGGTCCGGCCGTTCGGCAGCGCGATCAGTACCGGCGCTCCGGGCTCCAGGTCGAGAGCAGCCACCGCGGCAAAGATCTGCGCCGGGTCCACAGTCGCCGGGTCGGCATCGACGGTCCGCTCCAGAAACGCGAGGAGCTGCTCGACGTTCATTCACTCGCCCCCAAGGACGACAGTGCGCACGTCATCACCGGAGTGCACGCTCAGCACGACCCGGCTCGCCGCACCCGACCGCAGCCAGGAGCGGGCAACCACCTCGGCCACGGGCAGACTGTGCTCGGCGTCACT
This sequence comes from Kribbella sp. NPDC104218, assembly GCF_055584105.1. Classification (NCBI taxonomy): domain Bacteria; kingdom Bacillati; phylum Actinomycetota; class Actinomycetes; order Propionibacteriales; family Kribbellaceae; genus Kribbella; species Kribbella sp. NPDC104218. The sequence continues at coordinate 2,876,273 of NZ_JBVJMQ010000001.1, read as the reverse complement.
GGTCAGCAGCAGGCTCGGACCGCGCAGTCCAAGCCGCAGGCACGGCAGCCCGGCGATCGCACCCGGGTTTGCCCCAGCGAAGCGCAGCGGGGACATCTGCCCGTTCTGCGCCATCCCCGCAAGCTGCTCCATCGTGTCCCGCGTCGCGTGTGTGCTGAGCACCAGGACGCCGGTGTCTGCCGGTAGCGGCGCAGTGATCGTCTGCTCGATCGACTCCAGGACCAGCCAGGCGACCGGGTCGACGTACATGGACGGGATCCGCCGCGTGCTCGTCATGGTGCTTCCAGGACCAGGCAGGTGTTGAAACCGCCGAACCCCAGCGTGACGCTGAGACCGACGGCTCCGCTGAACGCCAGCGGCTCGCCGACGGGCAGCTGCAGCGGGAAGTCCGGCAGCGGATCGGTCAGCCCAGGCACCGCCGGGACACGCTGGTCCCGCAACGCCATCAGCACCGCCACGGCTTCCATCGCGCCCGTCGCACCTAGCGTGTGCCCGAAAGCACCCTTGGTGGCGAACACCACCGGCCCGTCCGGAGCGGGCTTGAACGTACGCCGAAAGCTCAGCGACTCGACATCGTCGTTCACCGGCGTCCCCGAGCCATGTGCGTTCAGAACCGCCACTTCGCCGGCATCGCGACCAGCAGCGCGTAGCGCGATCTCAATCGCCCGGACCACGGTGTCGCCGGACGGATCGGGCGCAGTGGCGCCGTGCGCGTCGTTAGCCGACCCAGCACCGGAAACCGCGCCATACACGCGGGCCCAACGGTGCGCGGCCGACTCTGCCGACTCAAGCACCAGGAACGCCGCACCCTCGCCCAGCAGCATGCCGTCCCGCGCAGTGTCGAAGGCTCGCAGGGTTGTCGGCGACATCGTCCCCAGCAGGCTGTGGCCGAGCCGTTTGGCCGGAGTCAGGATGTCGACGCCACCGACCACACAGATGTCCGCCGCACCATCCGCGATCAACGCAGCCCCAACCAGTACGGCGTCCGATCCTGCAGAGCAGGCCGTACTGACCGTCACAGTCGGTACGCCGGCTGCAGCACCGAGCTCGGCACCCCAGCGGGCCAGCGAGTCAGGCGCATCCAGGTCAGGCCCGTAGCTCGTCCCGACCACCAGCTGTAGCCGTGGGTCGCCCAGCTCCAGACCTGCGTCCGTAACTGCGGCAGTCAGCGCACGGAGACCCAGCGCGTGCTGCCGCTCCCGGTAGTCCTCCGGCAGGTCCGGCACGACCGCAGCCAGCTCGTTGCGCACCTTGTGCGCACTCGGCACCGGCCGCATGCCAGAGTCCCCAGCCAGCAGGGCCGACCAGACCTCGTCCAGGCCGGCACCCAGCGCGGTGTCCCACGCCATGCCGGTGACCAGCACCCGGCTGGTCACCACCACTGCTGTCCCATGTCAGCGACGTTGCGCCGGACCAGATTGGCCCGGAACGCCGCGACGGTCGTGTCCTCGACCGTGGCCCGTCCGGAGAAGAAGAAAGTGTCGCCGACGAACCGGTCCGCGGTCACGGTGATCACGACATGGTCGCCGGGGACGACGATCTTCAGGAAGCGCGAGTTCATCGCGCCGACCAGCGTCAGCTCGTCGTCCTGCAGCTTCGACGTGCTGAGCTGGAAGAGGATGATGCCGGCCTGCGCGAACGCCTGGTTGAGGTGGCTGGCCGGGAAGATCGCGCGCTCGGGGAAGTGGCCCGCGATCACGTCCATCTGCGCCGACACCGCGAGACTCGCCACGATCCGCTCGCCGGGCTCGTAGTCGAGGATGCGGTCCAGGTAGAGCATCGGGTGCCGGTGCCGCAGCCAGCTCTTGATCTCGGTGAACCCCATCGTGCGGGTGGCGGTTGAGGTCTCAGTGGGCTGCATGGGTTCCGGCCTCCGTCAGGACGTCGAGCAGTTCGGGGGTCAGCGTGCGCGGGGAGCCGTCGGCGCGGTCGACCAGACCGACGACGAGCGTCCCCGTGGCCAGCTCGGCGCCGTCCGCGAATCGGCGTACGGTGCCGGCGATGCGGGCCCGAGCCGCACCGACGTGGTCGACCGACGCCTCCAGGCTCAGCTCGTCGGGATAGCGCGCGGAAGCCAGGTAGCGCAGCCGCAGCTCACTGACGACCAGCTCGGCGCCAGCGGCGGCCAGAGTGTCGAGGCCGGCGCCGAGACGCTCCAGGTTGTCCAGCAGCGCAGTCTCGATCAGCGAGGCGTAGCGGGCGAAATGCACGACACCGGACGCGTCTGTGTCCACATGCTCCACTTTGCGGAGCACGGGGAGGAAGGCGGTCATGAGGCGAAGGCCGTCGCGCCCGCGACCATGCGGTCCACGATGGTCTCCAGGTCGGCGCGGGTCGCGATCAGCGGCGGCGCGACGCGCATCGTCGGGTACAGGTAGCGCAGACCACGCGTCCGGCGTCCGGCACCGGACATCAGCTCGACGTACACACCGGCGCGGATCATGCACTCGCGCAGCTCGGTCCGGCGGTCCGCCGCCTGTTCGGTCAGCTCGAGACCACGCAGGAAGCCGGCCCCGCGGGCCTCGGTGAAGATCTCCGGGAACGCTGTCACCAGCTGCTTGTCGAGCAGCTCGCCCAGCTCCACACCGGCCGTGGCCGAGCGCTGGAGCAGCTCCTCGCTGACCAGATGGTTCAGACCGGCGCGGATCACCGTGCAGGTCAGCGGCCGCAGATCGGACGTCGCAACCGCACCGGTCGCCCGGATCTCCAGACCGCGCCGTGCGATCACCATGGACGTCGACAACGCCCCCATGCCGAGGCTCTTGCCGATCACGGTGACGTCGGTCGGGATCGCGCCCTGCTCATCCGTCATCGCGAACCACTGGCCGGTCTTGGCGAACGTCAGTACTTCGTCCGCGATCAGCAATGCACCGCTGTCGGTGGCCAACCCGGCCAGCTCGCGCAGGTAGCCCTCCGGTGGCACCAGGATGCCGGCGTCCCCCTGGACCGGCTCGACGACGACGGCCAGGACGCGCTCGCCGTTCTGGGCGAACCACTCGCGAGCGGCGTCAGCCTCACCGAACGGAATGTGCTCGACGGTCAGCCCGAACGGCTCTGGAGCCACCGCAGGCAGGCCGATGCGGTAGTGCCGCCGGTTCAGCAGCGGCACCAAACCACCGGACCAGCCGTGCCAGGCGCCTTCGAAGGCCAGCACGAGGTCACGGCCTTCGGCACCGGCGACCGGTCGCAGCCGCCGTCCGTCGAAGCGCGACTCCAGTGCGATCCGCAGCGCGAGCTCCATCCCCTCCGAGCCCGAGTTGCGCCCGCTGACGACGTACTCGTCGGCGGGGAAGCGGTCGGCGAACAGCCCGCCCGGCGCGAAGAGCCGGTGCAGCAGCGCCGAACGCTCGTGCGACGCGACTTCGTCCGTCACATAACCGGCGCTGCGGACGCCGTCCGCCAGCGCGCGAGCGACCACCGGCGACCCGGCGCCGAGGCACGCGGATCCGTAACCACCACTGGCATCCAGGACGTCGAACGCGCGACCGGAGTCGAGCTCGACGAACTGCTGGACGAGCCCGCTGGCGCCGGTGCACCCGAACGGGAGCCGGGAACCGCCGTAATGGTCGAGCTGCGCTTCCCGGTCGAACCAGGTGACGGACATGCGAGAACTTCCTCTCCGCGGGCGGACGGTGGGGACGGGCGTCAGGCCTGGGCGCGCGACTGCAGGTCGCGGACCAGCGTGGAAACGGTCCGGATGCTGGTGAAGTTCTCCGGGCTGAAGTCGTCGTCGGAGATCGTCACGCCGAACGTGTTCTCGGCCTGGACGCGGAGCTCGACGAAGCCGAGCGAGTCCAGCCCGAGCTCGGCGCGCAGGCGGTCGTCCAGACCGATCCGGTCCGCCGGGGTCTCGACGAAAAGGTCGGTGACGAGAATCGACCGGATGGCTGACTCGATGCTGTCGATGATGGCTCTCCTCTGGATCGAATGCTCCGGATGCTGCCGAGCATTCGATCCAGCGCGGACGACCCCCGCCGCAATGGCAAGTGAACTTAACCGGTCGAGCAGTTGGCCAACTCTGCGGTAGCCGCAGAGAATCGCCTTGTAAACAAGGCGAATCTCAGTATCCGGGCATGACTTCAGGACGGCGGATCAGTTGGTTCCGACAACCGATCACGACGCCTGGACAGCCGCTTCCTCGCGGCGCCGCCGGAGGGACGGCGGGGTGTCTCCAGTGTGCTGGCCGGGGCGGGATCCCGCAGCCGCGCGGCGAGTTCGCGGACGGTCGGGTAGGTGAACAGGTCGAGAGTCGCGACCGGACGGCCGAGGACGGCGCTCAGCCGGTCGCGGACCCGCGTGACGGACAGCGAGTGCCCACCGAGGTCGAAGAAGCTGTCGTTCGGCCCGATCGCCGCGACGCCGAGCACCTCGGACCAGATCGCCGTCACCACCTCTTCGGTCGTGGCGTCCGGCGCGATCGGCGCCGGGGCCGCCGGTTCCGGAACCGGGAGCGCGCGGACGTCGATCTTCCCGCTCGTCGTCACCGGCAGCGCCGCGAGGACGACGAAGTCGTCCGGAACCATTGCCCTGGGCATGCTTCGGCCGAGAAACCGCCGCAACTCCGGCGTTTCCAGAGTTTTCCGCGGGACGACGTACGCGATCAACCGGCCGCCGGCGACACCCACGTGCGCCTGCGCGACCTGGGGATGGCTGGTCAGGACGGCGCTGATCGCGGCCGGCTCGACCCGATGCCCGCGGATCTTCACCTGCTCGTCGTTGCGCCCGACGAAGACCAGACCGGCCTGCTCGGCGCGGACGAGATCACCGCTGCGATAGGCCCGCGGAGCAGTCTGGAACCGACCGGTCTCCAGTTCCGAATCGAGGTAGCGCGCGACTCCGACCCCGCCGATCACCAGCTCGCCCGTCGCACCCCACTCCACCGGATGACCGGCGTCATCGACGACCGAGAGCTGCCAGCCGTCGAGCGGCAGTCCGATCCGGACAGTCTCGTCGGCCACCATCCGCCAGGCGCAGGCGACCACCGTCGTCTCCGTCGGGCCGTACGTGTTCCAGACCTCGCGATCAGGTGTGATGAACCGCTTGGCCAGCTCGGGCGGGCAGGCCTCGCCACCGAAGATCAGCAACCGGACGCCGGGCAGCCCGCCACTCGGCCACAGACCGGCGAGCGTCGGCACGGTCGAGACGACGGTGATCCCGCGCTCGGCCAACCACGGGCACAGGTCCGCACCGGACCGGACCAGATCCCGCGGCGCGGGGACCAGGCAGGCGCCGCTGCGCCAGGCGAGCCACATCTCTTCACACGAGGCGTCGAAGGCGACCGAAAAGCCTGCCAGCACACGGTCTCCCGGGCCGAGCGGGGTGAACAACCGCGCTTCGGCGTCCGCGAAAGCAGCCGCTGATAGCTGACTGACCGCGACGCCTTTGGGGCGACCGGTCGTGCCGGAGGTGAAGATGATCCAGGCGTCGTCGTCCGGTCCGGGACGGCCCGGGCCGTGCGTGGCCGAGCGCAGTACGAACTCGTCATCGAAGACCCCGCAGACCTGGGCGTCGTCCCACACCGCGGCGGCACGCTCCTCGGGATCGTCGCGATCGACCGGCACGTACGCCGCGCCCGCCGCGAGGACGCCGAGGATCGTCAGGTAGAGCTCGGCCCGGCCGGACTGCATCCGGACGCCGATCCGGTCCCCCGGGCCGACGCCGTCCGACCGCAGCCGAGCGGCCAGTTCGGCGACGCGCCGGGCGAGCTCGGCGTAGCTGAGGACGGTCTCGCCGTCGTCGATCGCGAGCGCGTCCGGATACGCGGCGACGGTCGCGTCGAGGATGTCGAGGAGTGTGCGCGCGGCGGCTGGTGGTCGACCCGGCAGGAGTGCGGAGTTGTCCATGCCTCGACACGGTAGGGGGCGCATCGTCAAGCCTGTCAAGGGATTCGGGCACCGGCCAGCTGGTGTTCACGCGCCGTCTCCTCCCCGGAAGTAGGTTCGCGCGATGACCGACGACAGCGGCGACATTGCGGTGATCGGGATGAGCGGCCGGTTCCCGGGGGCGGCGAACGTCGCCGAGTTCTGGCAGCACCTGGTCGACGAGCGCGAAGGGATCACGCGCCTCGACCACGACGACCCGGAGCTGCTGCCGGCGTACGGCGTCCTCGCCGGGGCTGACTCGTTCGACGCGGAGCGGTTCGGGTACTCCGCGGCTGAGGCGGCGGTCATCGATCCGCAACAGCGGCTGCTGTTGGAGACCGCGGCCGACGCCTTGGAGAGCGCTGGGTACGGCGCCGAGCGCCCGGTGACCGGGGTCTTCGTCGGCGGTTCGGCGTCCGACTACGCGGCGCGGCTGCGTGCGGACGGGGTCGCCGAGAGCCGGATCCGGTTGGGCAACGACCTCGACTACCTGAGCAGTCGGATCGCTTACAAACTAGGGCTTTCCGGGCCTGCCTTGACGGTGCTCACGGCTTGTTCGTCGTCGCTGGTCGCCGTCCATCTCGCCGTCCAGGCCCTGCTCGCCGGGGACTGCGAGGTCGCGCTCGCGGGTGGCGCAAGTGTGGTCGTCGGGGCGCCGCGCGTGCGATACGACCCGGAGGGGATCTTCTCGCCGTCCGGCCAGTGCCGGCCCTTCGACGCGGCCGGTGACGGGACGGTCGGCGCGAGCGCGGTCGGGCTGGTCGTCCTGCGGCCGCTCGCCGACGCGATCGCGGCCGGCGACCACATCCACGCGGTGATTCGGGGGACGGCGGTGAACAACGACGGCCGGGCCAAGGTCGGGTTCACGGCGCCGAGTGTGCTCGGGCAGGCCGAGGCGATCCGCGCCGCGCAGCTGGTGGCCGATGTGACGGCTGACGAGATCGGGTACGTCGAGGCGCACGGGACGGCGACGCCGATCGGCGATCCGATCGAGATCGCCGCGCTGACCAGGGCATTCCGGGAGACCACGGCCGCGGTCGGCTCCTGCCGGATCGGCTCGGTGAAGTCGAATATCGGCCATACCGACGCGGCGGCCGGCGTCAGCGCGCTGATCAAGACCGTGCTCTGCGTCGAGTACGGCGTCCTCCCGGCCAGCCTGCACTTCACCGACCCGAACCCGGAGATCGACTTCGCGTCCTCGCCGTTCGTGGTGAACACCAAGACGCAGCCCTGGCCGGGCCCGCGGGTGGCCGGGGTGAACGCGATCGGGATCGGCGGGACGAACGCGCACGTGATCGTCGCGCAGCACTCAGGCTGAGTCGTCGATGTAGTTGCGCATCTTCGGGATCGCGGAGAACAGCGGCGGCAGGAACGAGAGCACGTTCAGCGCGGCCGCGATCCAGAACACGTTCCGCAACCCGATCGAGTCGACCAGCAGACCGCCGCCGGCGGCGCCGATCGGGATCACGCCCCAGGTCGCGAACCGGAACACCGAGTTCATCCGGCCGAGCAGGTTGGTCGGCGTGACCGCCTGGCAGAGGCTGACCTGGAGGACATTGAAGATGTACGCGCCCAGGTAGACGACGAACATCCCGGCCGCGAACGTGACCGCGCCCTGGGACAGCGGCAGGATGATCGAGCCGCCGGTGAACAGCACGATCGCGACCATGAACGCCGTACCGGTCCCGAGTTTGCGCGCGAACGGCTCGGCGAGCAGCGCGCCGACCACGCCGCCGCCGTTGCCGACGGCAAGGGCGATGCCGATCACCGCGGGGCTCAGGTGCAGCTCGTCGGCCGCGAAGACGACCTGCAGGGCGAGGACGGCGGCGAACGCCAGCTCGGCCAGGGTCGCGCAGAGCAACAGCGGGCGGATCAGTGAGTGGCCGAAGACGAACCGCATCCCGTCGACGATCTCGCTGCGCAGGCTGAACTTCTCCGTCGCCGGCTCCGGCCGCGGCGTCTTGGGCAGCCGCATGACGAAGTACGCCGACGCCAGGTAGGTGAACAGGTCTGCGAGGATCGCCAGCGGCGCGGTCAGCCACTGGATCAGGCCGCCGCCGAGGCCCGGGCCGCCGATCTGGGCGACCGACCGGGAGAGTTCGAGTTTGCCGTTCGCGTCGACGAGCCGGTCCTCTTCGACGATCGCGGGCAGGATCGAGAGCTGGGCGACGTCGAAGAACAGCGTCCCGAGGCCGATCACGAACGTGACGCCGTACAGCAGCGGCATACTCAGGAAGTCCAGCCACAAGGCGACCGGGACGACGAGCAGCGCGGCCGCGCGACCGACGTCCGAGACGATCATCACCATCCGCAGCGGCAACCGCTCGACCCAGACGCCGACCGGCAGGCCGACCAGCATGATCGGCACGTACTCGATCGCCCAGAGCAGACCGACCTCGAAGGCCGACGCGTCCAGGAAGAACAGGCCGACCAGCGGGAGGGCCAGCAGGGTCACGTTGGTCCCGACCAACGTGACCGTCTGCGACAGCCACAGATCCCGGAATCCCCCGACCCGCCACAAACTCCGACTCAGATCCGGAACCCACCTGGTAGCCATCGGCACAGGGTTCCGCACCACCTCAAACGCGAAGTGAGCAACGGGTGTACACGGCGCTAGCGCTTCAGGGTCACCGCGAGGACGCCGGCCTCGGTCGCCGACGCTTCGTCGATCAACTCGCCGTCCGGCCCCCAGACCGCGCTCGATCCGCAGGTCTGCCACCCGCCGGTGCTACCGACGTGATTGGCCAGCAGGACGTACATCCCGTTGTCCCGGGCCCGCGCCGGCAACCAGCTGCGCGACTCCTGGTACCCGTTGCCCACGCTGAAGAGCGCACTCACCAAGTAGGCATCGGCGCTGTCCTCGGCGGCGGCTCGCGCGTGCTCCGCGAACCCCGAGTCGTAACAGACCGCCAGGCCGAGCCGCCAGCCGTCGACCTCGATCGTGTGCCCACCGGCGCCGGGGGTGAACAGATCCTGCTCGCTCTCGAACAGGTGCTGCTTGTCGTACTGCGCCCGCACGCCATCCCCGTCGAGCACCACGGACGAGATGAACAGCTGCTCCGCGCGTCGCGTCGCCGTCCCCACCACCGCGACCGCGCCCGCCTCCCGACAAGCAGTCACCAACGGCCCCAACCGCCCATCGTCGGCCGCCAGCGCCAGCCCCTCCGAATCCTGAGCGATCAACCCCGGCTCGTACCCCGACAAGAACTTCTCCGGAAACACCACCACTTGAGCCCCGGCCGCACGCACCGCCCGCGCAGCCGTGGCAACATTCGCCTCGACGTCCCCGGCCACCGGACAAGCCTGCACCGCCGCCACCCGCAGCTCACCCCTGCTCATGGCGCCGACACTATGTCAGGCGGAGCGCACGATCGCGGCCCGTCGCCGCCGGAGGTCGGCCGCGTGCAGCGGGGTCATCGAGCCGAGTCGCCGCAGCGCCTGATCGAGGAGCGCGGCCGCGTCGGCGTCCGCGCCTTCGGTCTCCGCACACGAGGCCAGCCCATCGAGGCCGAGCGCGGCGATCCGATCCCGATGGCTGTCCTGGGCGCTGTCGACCACCGCACCGAAGGCGGCGCGGCTGTCCGCGAGCCGGCCCGCCGCGAGGTAGGTGCGGCCGAGCTGCAGCCGCGCCTCGTCGATGCCGTAGACGTCCGCCAGCTCCAGGGAGATGTTCAGCGAGTTTTGCAGGATCTCGATGGACTGCGGGTAGTCGCCGAGCAGCCGATGCGCGGCGCCGAGCTGGCAGAGCGAGTCCATCCGGCTGTAGCGCATGCCGATCTCGGCGGCCAGCTGCTGGGACTCGGTCACGGCGTCGATGGCTTCCTGCGGTCGGCCGAGCCCGTTGCAGGACTCGGCGATACCGTTCAGCAGATGCGGCTGCAGTGAGCGGTCGCCGTACGCTCTGGCCATCGCCAAGGCGAGCCGGTAGGACTCCAGCGCCTTCTGGTGCTCCTGACGCGCGCCCTCGGTGATGGCGAGCTCCATCATCGCGTAGGCCTTCATCCGCTCGTCGCCGATCGCCTGCGCCAGATCGAGTGCCGCCCGATGCGCGGCGATCGCCTCGTCGCCCGGATCGACCAGCCGCAGCAGCTGGGCGAGCCCGTTCAGCAGCTCCACATGTAGCACGGCGTCGCCGTCCGGGGGCATCAGCTTGAGGGCCTCGCGCACCAGCTCGATACTGCGCAACGGGCCTTCCTGGACCTTGATCACGTTGGCCATCCGCTGCAGCAGCCGCGCCTGCGCTTCGACGTCGCCGAGCCGGCGGGCCGCGGCCAGGCCGAGCTCGAGCATCGCATCCCGCTGCCGAACCTGGTTGCGCTCGTGCAGGTGCCGGGCGAAGGCGGCGGCGATCAGCCAGCTCTGGTCGTCGCCGAACGCGCCAGCAACATGCTGCAGGGCCGCGAAGATGTTGCCGCCCTCGATGTCACCCCAGGACTGACCGTCCTGGGAGGTGGCCAGCTGTGGCCCGGCGACCAGCGGCCGGTCGCTGATATCGACGTACTGCGCCTTGGTCAGCAGGGAAACCGCGCGGTGGCCGGTCTGCAGGTAGAACTCGAGTAACCGCTCGACCGCCGTCCGGCGATCCGCCTCGGACTCGGTCTGCCGGCTCAGCTCGGTCGCGTACTCGCGGAGGAGGTCGTGCAGCTGGAAGCGGTCCGGCGCGGGCTGGAGCAGCAGGTTCGCGTCCAGCAGGTCTTCGAGCAGCGGTTCGGCGTCCAGTGGGTCGATGCCGGCCAGCGCGCCGGCGCCGTACCGATCCAGGTCGCGCCCGGGCAGCAAGCTGAGACCGCGGAACAGCCGCTGCTGCTCGGCGTCCAGCTGCTCGTAGGACATCGCGAAAGTCGATCGGACGCCGCGGCCGTCGACGCTGAGCTCGTCGAGGCGACGGTCGTGGTCCTGCAGCCGTTGGTTGAGGTGGCCGATCGTCCAGGCCGGGCGGTGCCGGAGCCGCGCACCGGCGATCCGGATCGCCAATGGCATGTGGCCGCAGAGCGCGACGAGTTCACGCGTCGCCGCCAGCACCTCGGCCGCTCGGTCGGCGCCGACCACCTCGGCGAGCAGCCCAGCGGCGTCCGACGCCTCGAGGACGCCGAGCGCGAACCGATGTGGTGCGTCGATCCCGGTCAGCTGCCGACGGCTGGTGATCAGTACGCCGCAGGTCGCAGACCCTGGCACGAGCGGGGTGATCAGCTGGCTGTTCGGAGCGTCGTCCAGGACGATCAGCACGCGCCGCCCGGCGACTTCGGACCGCCACAACGCGGCTTGACTGTCGAGATCCCGCGGGATCTGCTCCGGATCGACGCCGATGCCCGCGAGCAGGTGATCCAGCGCGGCTTGGGTCGCGAGCGGCGCGCGTCCGGGGGTGTGGCCGTGCAGCTGCACGTAGAGCAGGCCGTCCGGGTAGGTATCCGCGACCGCGCGTGCGGCGTGGATGGCGAGCGCGGTCTTGCCAACCCCGCCCATCCCGTCGAGGGCGACCACCGGCGGCGCGGTCCGGTCGGCCGGAGTCAGCGCGGCAACGACCGCCTTCAGCTCCTGGCTGCGCCCGATGAACGTCGCATCCTGATACGGCAGCTCGTCCTTGGTCGGCGGTGCCGCGTTCTCGTTCCGGAGGATGCGCTGCTGGGTGGCACGGAGGGCCGGACCGGGCTCCACACCGAGCTGGGCCACCAGAGTGGTCCGCGCGGCGGCGTACACGGCCAGAGCCTCCGCTTGCCGGCCACCGGCGTACAGGGCAAGCATCAGCTGCCCCGCCAACCGTTCGTCGAGCGGACGATCGGCAACCGCGGCTACCAACTCCGGAGTGATATCGGCGTGGTGTCCCGCGGCCAGGTCGAGGTCGATCCGATCGCTCAGCACCTGGTACCGCCGCTCCAGCAACCGCTGGCGCTCCGTCGCCAAATAGGGCCCGGGCAACCCGCTCAGCGGCTCACCGCGAAACAGCTCCAACGCCTCGGCGTAACTCGCCGCCGCAGCGCCGGCATCTCCGGCCCGCTGCCCGGCGCGCACCGCAGCCTCGAACCGCCCGACGTCAACCGCCTCCGCGGGCAGCCGCAAGGCGTATCCGTCGCGCGTCGTCTCCAGCACCCCGTCCAGCGGCAGCGCCTTGCGCAACCGATAAACGTACGACGGCAACACCCGCAACCCGCTCGCAGGCGGCCGGTCGCCCCACACCGCATCGAACAGCTCCTCGGCCGAACAGACCCGATCGACCCGCAAAGCCAGCACCGCGAGCAACGCCTGCTGACGCAACGGCCCCGCCTCCAGAGCCGCGCCCGCCGAGCGCACCTCCAGAGGCCCCAGCAGCTCGATCCGCAGCGGCCCACTCATCCCCGCAGTCTCCCAGACCGCCCCGGCCACCCTCTGCAGAGTGAACAACTTCCCCCACCAGACCGAGGCCCGCACCCACCGCACTGCGATGAACTGTCTCTCGGGGGGACTGGGGAACCGAGCCAGGGGCGGCTGGGGAGGTACCGGGGTCGGCGGGGGCGCCGGAGGTCAATCCGGCGTCGCCCGCCGACTTCGGGTGTTTTCGGTATGGCGAAGATGTTTCTGGATAGTTAGAATGTCCGGATGAAGGCTTTGCTGGTCGGGGGGAACACGGTCGGGGCGATGGTTCGTGAGCGGGAGCCGCGGGTGGACGGGTTCCGGCATATCGACACGCCCGCGCTGGTGCGGCGGTTGCGGGATCTGGCGGCGGACACGTACCTGTTCGGGATCTGGGACTCGCCGACGGATTTCGACGATCTGCGGCGGGAGTTCCTGCCGGCGGCCGCGGCGGCGGGGATCGACGTGATCCCGTACCTGGTGCCGCCGACCGAGACGAACGCGACCGGGCGGGCGTCGCGGCCGTTCCTGCTGAACTTCGTGACCTGGGCGACCGAGCTGGCGGAGTTGTCGACGCGGCACAAGAACCTGGTGGCCTGGGCGATCGACGAGTTCGAGTTCGAGTTCAACGCGCAGCTGTTCACCCCGGAGTACCTGCAGAGTTTCGTCGACGCGGCCCGGGCGGTGAATCCGGACTTCCGGTTCTACACGTGCGCGTTCCACGCGGCCGCGACCAGCGCGGAGTTCCTGGACAAGTACGGCGAATACCTGGACGGGATCATCTATCCGTTCCTGGACGGCGACCGCGAGAACACCTCGGTCGCCGGCTCACTCGGCGACTGCCTGGACTCGATCCTCGAGCTGACCAGGCCGCGCGATCTCGAGCTGATCCCGCTGATCTACACCGGCCGCTACCTGGACGCGCCGCTCGCACCGACCGAGGAGTACGTCGCCGCCGCGCTCGGCATCGCCGCGAAGTACGCCGCTGACGGCCGGATCGACGGCGTGATCGCCTACGGCACCCAGCTGGACGACGCGCCGACGCCCGCCTCCGACAACAAGGCCATGTACGGCGTCGGCCGGCTCGCACTGATCGCGCCGCGCGGCCCGATCGGCGCGGGCGCCACCGCGACGGCGAGTCAGGTCGTCGCGGTCGACCCGACGTCACCGCGGTACGAGATCTCCTTCTGGTACCACCGCTGGTTCCACGCGCACGGCGTCCGGCCGGGGATCCATCGGCTGGAGTTGCTGATCGACGACGAGGTCGTCTGGGAGATCGACATCGCCGAGCAGAACTGGCCGGTCTGGACGCAGGGCGACGGGATGATGGGCCCGGTCGACGTCACCGCCGCCGTCCGCGGCCGGAACCGCGTCCAGGTCACCTTCCGGCTGCGGACGCTGCGCGACACCACCCGCTCGTACGTCGACATCGGCGTCGACAACCTGGAGACGATCGGGCTGTCGCTGCTGAACGGCGGTTTCGACGAGCAGTCCGATTGGACGCTGGCGTCGTCCGGGCCGCTGCTGGCGCTGATCGATCACTTCGTCGCGGACCGGCCGGCCCGGATCCGCTCCGCCGTCGCGCGGGCCTACCGCAACTCCTGACTCACTCCGGCCGCGGCAGCGTGCCGTGGGTCAGGACGTGCTCGTAGATGTGCTCCAGCGCATCGGCGAGCGGGTCGAGCAGCTCGGCCGGGAGGCCGTCGAAGAACAGGCTGCGGACGTGGTCGACGTGGCCGACCGCGGCCGCTCGGAGCGTCGCCCAGCCCGCGGCGGTCAGCGTGACCTCGGTGACCCGGCGATCCTGGGCCGACGGACCGTGCGTGAGCAGGTCGCGGCGTTCCATCCGGCGGATGTGATGGGAGACGCGACTGCGCTCCCAGCCGATCTGGTTCGCCAGGGCGGTGATCGTCTTGCGGCCGTCGTCCGCCGTGGACAGCGCGGTCAGGACGTCGTAGTCGGTCGACGAGAGCCCGCTTTCGGCCTGCAACTGCCGGTTGATCTCGTAGTTCAGCCGGAGCTGGACGCGCATGTAGGCAAGCCACGCTCGCTGCTGATCAGGGGTCAGCCAGACCGGTTCGCTCGGCATGGGAATGAATTCTCCCGCATACCCGTTACGTGACATATCACGTAATCTACCTGGAGGAGTTCCGATGTCGTCTGCAACTGTGCTGCCCCGGTACGGCGAGCCGGAGGTGCTGGTCTGGTCCGAGGTCGAGCGGCCCGAGCCGGGGCCGGGCCAGATCCGGATCCAGGTGTACGCCGCCGGCCTGAACCCGACCGACCTCAAGATCCGCCGCGGCGAGCTGCCCTTCCTCGGGCTGCCCGCGGTGATCGGCTACGAGGTCTCCGGCGTCGTGGACGCCGTCGGCCCCGAGGTGACCGGCGTCGAGGTCGGCCAGGGCGTCGCCGCCTGGCTACCGAACCTCGGCGGGTACGGCGAGTACGTCGTCACCGCGCTCTGGTCACCGAAACCAGAAGCCGTCAGCTGGGTCGACGCCGCTGCGCTCCCCGCGTCGGCCGAGGCCGCCGTCCGCGTCCTGCGCCAGCTCAAGGTCGGCAGCGGCGAGACGCTGCTGATCCTCGGCGGTGGCGGCGCCGTCGGCGTCATCCTCACCCAGCTCGCCCTCGCCGCCGGCGCCAAGGTGATCAGCGCCAACGGCGCCGCGGACGACGAACTACTCCGCGAGCTCGGCGCCACCCCGGTCCGGTACGGCGCTGACCTGCTCACCAACGTCCGCGCGGTCACCTCGAAGGTCGACGCCGTCGTCGACGCGGCCGGCCACGGCGGCCTCGCCGAAGCAGTCGAGCTCGCCGGCGGCCCGGACCGCGTTCTCACCTTGGCCGACGGTCGCGGCGCCCAGGAGAACGGCGTCCTCCTCAGCACTCCAGGCCCCGACAGCGCCCCGGACGGCGTCACCACCGTCCTGAACCTCCTCGCCGCCGGCAAACTCCGCCTCCGCGACTCCGTCACCTACCCGATGGCCAAGGTCGCCGAGGCCCACGCCGCACTGGAGTCCGGCCGGATTCGGCAGAAGATCGTCCTGATCCTGCGGTAACACCCATCTGGATCGGCCCGGGTTCCGAAGTACTGCTGATGACCGACCTCGTGAGGAGATGGTCAGCGTATGAAGACCTGGAAACCGGTCTATCGATGGCTGGCGGCCAGTACGGGTTTCGCACTGCTGGTCGCCATCGCCGTCATCATCTTCGGCCCCGACGGCCGACAACCGCCTTCGAGCGCGCCGAACGTGGCGGCGCCGAGCGCGTCACCCGCCGAGCCGGAGGCGATGGTGAACCGGATGCTCGACCAGTTGCGCAACGGCGAGCCGGTCGAGTCGCAGTTCGCGCCCGGTGAGGGGAACCCGGCCGACGGCGTGCCGATCGAGGCGATCAAGGCACGGCCCGGCGAGCAGCTGCGGCTCGGTCGCTTGGCGATCCCCCGGTTGAAGCTGGACGACGAGCTGAACAACGGCGTCGACGAGGCCGCGCTGGTGAATGGCGTCGGGCACTGGCCCGGTACGCCGATACCGGGCAGCGCCGGCAACGCAGTGATCAGCGGCCATCGCAGTACCAACGAGAAACCGTTCCTGTACCTGGACCGGCTACGGCCAGGTGACCCGATCACGGTCACGGTGGGCGACCGGCGCACGACGTACAAGGTCTTCAAGACCACGATCGTGCCGCAGGCGGAGTACGTGAAGTTCGTCCTGCGCCAGCCCGCCAAGCCGGGGGACAAGGTCCTGACCTTGTTCGCCTGCCATCCGATCACGGCCCATTACCAGCGCATCGTCGTCCAAGCGCGCGTCGCCTGAGGAGGCGGTACCTCCTGATCCCAGCACGACCCTGATGCACGACAACGAGCACAAGGAGAGTCATGGGTATCAAGGCACTGTTCGGGGGCCGTCCGGTCCTCGAGTTCAGCGATGAGCAGAGCAGGCGCAGCTTTCTGCGCAATGCGGCGCTGGTCGGAGTCGGGGCGACGTACGTCGCCTCCCAGCTGGGTGATCCGCTCGCGTTCGGCAACGCCGATCGCGGGTACGCCGAGACCGACGCGAACGCGAGCGATCTGGACATCCTCAACTACGCCCTGACGCTGGAGTACCTGGAGGCCGCGTTCTACACCGCGGGGCTGAAGGCGAAACTGCTGAAGGGCCGCGAGCTGGAGCTGATCGACCCGATCCAGCAGCACGAGGCCGATCACGTCAAGGCGGTCCGGACGACGATCACCGATCTCGGCGGCCGGCCGGTCGCCCAGCCCAAGGTGAAGTTCCCGGCCGGCACGTTCGACAGCCGGGCCGCGTTCCTGAAGACCGCGGCGACCTTCGAGGAGCTCGGCGTGAAGGCGTACCACGGTCAGGTTCCGCTGGTGAAGAGCCCGGAGCTGCTCGGCGCCGCCGCGTCGATCGCCGGGGTCGAGTCACGGCACGCGGCGATCATCGCCCAGGTCAGCGGCGGGAACCCGTTCCCGGCGCCGATCGAGGCCAACCTCGGGATGGCTCCGGTGCTCAAGGCCGCCATGCCGTTCATCGCGAAGTAGGGAGCGCACCGATGACCGACACGACACGTGATCTGATCCACGGCAACGCGGCCGCCGTCCCGGCCGGGGTCGCCCTCGGCGCGCTGAACAACGGTTTCCACCTGGCCAGTGCGAAGGACTTCGGCAACGACATCGACGTCCTGAACTACGCGCTGACGCTGGAGTACCTGGAGGCCGAGTTCTACCGGCAGGGCAACAAGGCGAATCTGGTCTCCGGTAAGGAGAAGCAGTACCTGATGCAGATCGGCGCCGACGAGGCCTCGCACGTGGCCACGTTGACCGCGACCATCCAGAAGCTGGGCGGGACGCCGGTCGGCGCGCCGGCGGTCGACTTCGGCGGCGCCTTCGACAGCCGGAAGAGCTACCTGACCACCGCGCACGTCTTCGAGAACAAGGGCGTCGGCGCTTATCTGGGCGCGGCCGGTTTCGTGAAGGACAAGATGATCCTGCAGGCTGCGGCCGGGATCTTCGGTGTCGAGGCCCGGCACGCCGCCGTCGTCGGCAACCTCCTCGGTCTCAAGGCCGAAGGCGGTGTCTACAACGGCGCGTTCGAGAAACCTGCCTCGAAGAGCAGCACGCTGACGGCGGTCGCGCCGTTCCTGGTCGACCCTGACAAGGTCGTTGCCGCCATCACCTACTGACGGCGGCGCGGCCCGGTCTTCCCCGATGGGAAGGCCGGGCCGCGGGGGTCAGACCGAGCCTTTCAGGACGACGCGGTTGGCGTCGTCGAGGACTTCGAAGGAGCGGGCGTCGGGGCGCAGGACGGACGAGTTGAGATTGCAGGTGAGCTGTCGGGTGCCGGTGCCGATGAACTCGCCTGCGGGGGCGATTCGGCCTTGGGTGTCGAGGACGACGACGTGGTAGCGCTTACCTGCTTCGTATCCGCTGCCGACCAGTTTGATCTCCATCCCCCAGGTGTGCGGGACGACGTCCGCGGTGGAGCGGATGCCGGCGGCAACGGTCGTGACCTCGACGGGTTCGAGTGGGATCTTGGGCGGGTTCGGCGCAGCGACGTACCCGATGCCGATGCCGCCGATCAGCAACGCTGCCGCTGCGGCCAAGAGCCAAGATGGACGCCGACGGCGGGGCTCGGCTTTGATCGCCGCCAGGATGGACTCTTCGAGCCAGGCGGGCGGTGCCGCCGGTACGTCGTCCAGACGGTCGGGGTCGATCGTGCGCAGCGGCGCGGCGAGCGGCGCGATCGCGGCGAGCTCGTCGCGGCAGTCCGCGCAGCCGTCGAGATGGGCCTGGACGGCGGCGTGTTCGGCGGGGGTGAGCTGGCCAAGGGCGTAGGCGCCGAGCAGCTCCCGCAGCCGGCGATGCTCCGCTGTGTTCACAGGTCCACTCCCATCTCGTCCATGGCCAGCCGCAAGGCTTTCAGTCCGTAGAAGACCCGGCTGCGCAGGGTTCCGACCGGGACGCCCTGCTCGGCGGCGACCTCGTCGTACGGGCGGCCGCGCAGGTAGGTCTCGACCAGCGCCGAGCGCGCCTCGGGCCGGATCCGCCCGAGGGCCTCCTCGACCAGCCAGCCGAGGACCGCCTGGTCGTCGGCGCCGCTGATCGCGGGGACCAGCTCGGTCAGGAGCTCGGGCGGGTGCAGGGTGGCCGGTTTGGCAGCTCTGCGGCGGGTCTCGTCGATGACGAGATTGCGGGCGATGGCGAACAGGTAGACCCGCAGGCTGGCCACGGACGGGTCGAAGCGGTCGGCCGCGCGCCAGGCGCGGACGAACGTCTCCTGGACGACGTCCCGTGCCGCACCCTCGTCGTCGAGTTGCCGCACCGCGAAGCGGTAGAGCTCGGCGCCGTGTTCGGCGTACGCGGCACGGATGCCGTCGTCCCGGCTCAGGTCGTGATCGATTCGCGGTGCGCGACGTGAGTGCGGCACGGGTCGGAGTCCTCAGCGAGCGGCGTACGCGAGACCGACGACGTCCCCGAGGCCGAGCGCGAGCAGCGGCGTCGTCCGGCCGGTCCTCAGATCGACCCGGACGAGCTGCGAGCCGTGCAGCAGACCGCCCTCGACCGCGGCGATCGCGCGGTAGTCGCGGGCGTCGTACGAGCCGGCCGTCCGGCCCTTGCCGTTGATGTCGAACCCGTTGACGGTGCTGATGTCGCGGCCGAGGCGGCCGACGGTGAACAGCTGGCCGGTGTTCGGCGAGACCGCGGGCGTGGCGCCGGGCAGCGTGCCTTGGGTGACGAGCGTGTCGCGGTGGGCGTCGAGCGCGTAGAGCCCGGTGCTGGTCGCACCCGCGAAGCTGTCCGTGTACGCAGCCGCCGCGACCCGCGGCGCGGCGCCACCGGCCGGGTAAGCGAGCGGGACGTCGGTCGCGGCCACCGCACCGGTGTCGGGGTGCAGGCGCAGGTTGCGCCCGCTGCTGGTGACGAGCCGGATCCGGTCGACGGTGGGGTTGAAGTCGAAGCCGACCGCCGTCCCGACCGCACCGGCGGCGGGAGTACCGACCGCAGTCGCCCGGCCGGTCTTGACCGCGATCGTGTAGAGCTGACCGGACTTCGCGACCGCGTAGAGCGCGCCCGTCGCGGGCCGGACGTCGATGCCGACCAGCCGGTCATGCGCCTTCAGCCCACGGACCTTGACCCGGTGCTGGGCCAGCAAGGGCAGATCGGCGTCCCGCACGCTCAGTGTGCCGTCCTTCTCCAGCAGGTAGACATCCGGCGTCGTACCGCGACTGGACGCCGACGCGGCCGGTGCGGCCGTCACCCCCGCGGCCAACACAGTGCCGACGGCAACGACCACGGCCAGCGACTTCTTCATGACAGGCTCCCTTGGATCCGGTGATTGACGCGAGTGAGTACGGCGAAGTCATCGGCGGCGTTCACGGCCCGGCGAACTTTTTTCGCCGCGGCCGGAACCTGAGCGGGACAACGCTTCTTCGGTCCTGGACGGCGGCGCGGATGGGCGCGGAGAAAAATTCTGCCGATCGACCCATCCGGGGTTCGGGGAGCGGCGAAGTACCGGTGTAGTCGCTACCTCACAGATCGAAAGAGAGATCGTCATGCCCAAGAACTTCGTCCGCGCCGGCCTTGCCGCGTCTGCCCTGGCCCTCGTCCTCGCGACGGCAGCGTGTGGCGGTGGCGACAGCAACTCCGGCGACGCCCCCGCTTCGCAGCCGACGTCCGCCCCGACCAGCGCGCCGTCCATGGACAACGCCGCCGGCCTCGTC
This sequence comes from Kribbella sp. NPDC104218, assembly GCF_055584105.1. NCBI lineage: Bacteria > Bacillati > Actinomycetota > Actinomycetes > Propionibacteriales > Kribbellaceae > Kribbella > Kribbella sp. NPDC104218. The sequence goes on along the minus strand of NZ_JBVJMQ010000001.1, from coordinate 2,856,366 downwards.
GGCCCCGGCTGCGCCGACTACGCGAAGGCCAACCCGGACGGCGCCGGCTCGATCGACGGCATGGCCGCCGCGCCCCTGGCCACCGCTGCCTCGGGCAACCCGCTGCTCAAGACCCTCGTCGCGGCCGTGTCCGGCCAGCTGAACCCGAAGGTCAACCTCGTCTCCACCCTGAACGGCGGCGAGTTCACCGTCTTCGCCCCGGTCGACACCGCGTTCGCGAAGATCGACGCCAAGACCATCGACGTCCTCAAGAAGGACGACGCCCTGCTCACCAAGATCCTGACCTACCACGTCGTCCCGGGCCAGCTCGACCCGACCGCCGTCGTCGGCAAGCAGACCACCGTCGAGAAGCAGGACGTCACCGTCACCGGCTCCGGCGACGCGCTCAAGGTCAACGACGCCAACGTCGTCTGCGGCGGCGTCAAGACCGCCAACGCCACGGTCTACCTGATCGACACCGTCCTGATGCCCCCGAAGGCCTGATCTCGCTGCAGTCCCGGACCGGTGCTGTCAGCCGACAGCACCGGTCCTGCACGACGAACTCGGGGAGGGAGCCATGACGACCATCGACGTGCACTCCCTCACCGGCCCCTACGTCCTGGCGGCACTCCCGGACGCTGATCGGCTCGCCTTCGAAGGCCATCTGGCCGCCTGTGTCGACTGCGCGACCGAGGTCGAAGAACTACGCGAGACCGCCGGCCGGCTGGCGGGCCAGGTCTCCACCCGGCCGCCGCCCACTCTCAAGGCGAATGTCATCGCCATCCTGGACGACGTCCGGCAGTTGCCGCCCCTCGTTCCGCAAGCCCCGACCCGCCGCGGCCTCCGGCGGCTGCTCGACCGAGCCACCGCCCAGCTGACCGCCTCCTAGGAGTCGCGGTAGGTGTTGTTCTCCTCGGTGATGCCGGTGCTGGCGATGAAGTCGTAGAGCGGGGCGTCCGGGCTGCCGGGACGGATGATCAGGTTGTTGCTAATGGCAATATCTCTCGTGCTCTTGGCCGCCAGGACCAGGGCGTCGGGGGCCAGCTCGAAAGTGTTGGACTCGACGCGAATGTTCTGGTGGACGGGCGTTTCGGGGTCGACGACGGTGTTCTCCGGGTGGATGCGGATCACCGCGGCGCGCGGCGAGGGCCGGCGGAAGGTGTTGCGGCGGATCGTCAGGTCGCGGACCGGGCCGGATTCGTACCAGCCGGAGGCGTCGACGGCGACCTGGATCGACTCCATGTCGATGCCGTCGAAGATATTGTCCTCGATCACCGAGGCGCCGCGGGTGGTGAGCAGGATCGCGCGGGTCGCGAGGTTGCGGAAGGTGTTGCCGGCGATCCGGACCTCGGGGGTGTAGGTCGTGTTCTCGACGGCGTAGTCGGCCGGCTGCCGCACGACCTCGCTCGGTACGTCGGTCGCGAGCATGATGCTCATACTGGTCAAGGAGTTCGAGTCCCGGCCGGTCGGGCCGGTCACGGCCGTCACGACACCGGTCCCGACCGGCTGGAGCGAGGCGCGATGGATGATCTCGACCTCGTCGCCGACGTAGAACTGCGGGAAGCCGGCGGTCTCGTGGTGGGCGTAGCGCAGCTCCAGCGTGCGGCCGGCGGCCGCGGTGACCGGGAGGTAGGTGCCGTGGATGTTTATCGCGTCGTCGTGCGCGCCGTCGAAGGTGTTGCCGACGATCGAGATCTTGCCCTTGACGCCGGACATCTGGACGAAGTCCGCGAAGGCGCCGGTGACCCGGCCGGCGGCGTGATCGGCGGCGAATTCGTTGCCGAAGACCACGATATCCGTGCTGAACTGGCCGAGGATGCCGAAGCCGTGCAGGTAACGCGCGGTCAGGCCGGCGATGGTGACGTCGTTCGACTCCCAGATGAAACCGGCCGCGGTGTCGCGGGTGGTCTCGCGCAGCGCGTAGACCAGGCCGAGGCCGCCGGGGGTGGCGTCGGTCGCGTAGTTGACCCGGAGATGTTGGTTGCCGAGGTCAACGAACGAGACGGCGTCCGCGAAGAGCGCCGGGTGCCGCCGGGTGGTCAGGCCGGCTTCGGGGTCGAAGACCTGCTGGTAGTCGAGTTGCTCGGCGGTGAACTGCCAGTACGGCGTACCGTCGTACGGGCTGAGGTCGCTGCGGAAGGTGAGCCCGTTGTCGACGTCGTACGGGCTGTCCGCGGGGAGCTGCAGGATGCGGTAGCCGGGGCCGGTCTCGACGACGGTCAGGTCGACGACGCGTGGGGCGGTGTGGTCGAAGGCGAAGTTCGTCAGGGTGACGCGGCTCGAGCCCAGGACGGCGAACAGGCCCAGCTGGCCGTGTAGCTGGAAGTGGGTGCCTTGGCCGTCGATGGTCAGGTCGTCGATGCCCTCGACGAAGAACGCGAAGCGCTTGTGGCGGACGGCGGGGTCGGCGCCGGCGGTGTTCGAGAGGTACAGCTCATGTGGGGTCGCCCGGTCCGGGTAGAAGTCGTGGCGGCCGGGTGGGAAGACCAGGCGTTTCGGGCCGTCGAGGGTGCGGGCGTGGGCGAGTGCCGCCTCGACGGCGGCGGTGCGGTCGGACCCGAAGTCCGTGACGTCGATAACTGACACGATCCTGCATCCTATTGGATTTTCAGTGAATCGCGTAGGTGAGGAAGAGCGGGGCGGCGAGTGCGGCGGCGGCCAGCTCGGGGAGGAGGGAGCGGCGGGTGATCGCGAGCGTGATCGCGGTCAGGGCGAGGGTGAGGAGCGGCCAGAGGCCGTAGTCGGTGCTGGCGACGAAGTTGCGGGTCAGGATCAGGGCGCTGGGGAACCAGGCGACGGCGGCCATGGCGCCGGCCAGCGCGGCGAGCCGTCGCTCCTGGCTGTCGGGTGGGGCGGCTTTGATGACCATCGCCGTCAGCACGGCGGCAAGCGGGACGGCCGGGGCGTCGTACAGGCCGGGGGCCGCGGGCCACTCGGCGGCGTACGCGAGCAGGCCGAGCGTGATCGCGGTCGGGCGGCCGGCGCGGAGGGCCCGGTACCCGCCCAGGCAGATCAGCGCCAGGAATGTGAGTTGCAGGCCTTGGCGGAGGTCGGTCGTCGTCAGCTGACTCCACGTCGAGCCGGGCGAGATGACCACGCCGGCGTACCAGCTCATGAGCTGGATGGCGGCGTACGCCGTCGCAACCCCGACCGCGATCGGTCCAGCCATCGCGAACAGCCGGCCCGCCGGGGCGGCCGCGTCAAGCCCTACCCGCAGCCGAATCGCGTGGCTCACGAGGTCGGCGTCCGCCCAAAGCTTGTTCACTCGCCCCAAGTCAGCCGTCAGCTCCCGATGGACGGCGAGGATCTCTTCCCCGTGCGCCTCCCGGTACGCAGCCGGATAGAACCTCAAGAGCCCCATCCCCCGGAGCCTAGCCGCGCTGGTTGCCGCGGTTGAGGTAGGCGGTGGCGGTTAGGGCTGTGGGGCGGTGGGGGTTGGTGGATAGGTGGTGGAGGAGGGGGGTGGCTAGGGGGGTGGGGAGTTCTATGAGGGCTTGGGTTAGGCGGAGGCGGGCGGGTGGGGTGGCGGTGGCTAGGTGGGTGGTGAAGGCGTTGAGGACGGGGTGGGGGTGGGTGGTGGCCAGGGCGGCTAGGGACTCGGCGGCTTCTACGTCGTTGGTGCCTTCTATGACGAGGGTGATCAGGGCGGGGATGGCTTTGGGGTTTTGGCGGGCGCCCAGGGCCAGGGCGGTGTGTTTGCGGACTTGGGGGTCGGGGTCGTCGAGGGCGGCGGTGAGGATGGGGGTGGGGGCGTCGAGTTCGATGAGGGCGACGATGGCTCGGCGGCGGGTTTGGGGGTCGGGGGCGGTCATGGCTTGGGCCAGGGTGGGAAGGGCTTCGTCGGGGGTGCGGGCGAGGGCCCAGCGGAGGGCGCCGGCGACGTTGGGGTCGGGTTCGGTGAGGACGGCGGCGGCCAGCAGGCTGGGGTCGACGTCGCCGGCGGGGGTCAGGGCGGCCTGCTGCCGGCGGGCGGCGTTCGGGGAGTTGAGGCCGTGGAGGAGGGCGACTATGCGGAGGACCGATTGCCAGTCCGCGGGGGCGGAGGCGTCGACCGCTTGCAGGCGGTCCAGTAGCTCTTGCTGTTGGGTGATGCGTTCTTGGGTGCGGCGGATCAGGTCGGCGACCAGGGCGGCCGGTTCGAAGGACTCTTCTTCGAAGGCTCGGGCGATCTCACGGAGCGAAAGGCCCAGCGAACGCAGGCTCTCGACGTGGAAGATCCGGCGGATGTCCTCGGCGGAGTACTCCCGGTAGCCGCCGTCCGAGCGGCCGGTGGGGCGCACCAGCCCGAGGGTGTCGTAGTGCCGGAGCATCCGGGCACTCACCCCCGAGCGGCGCGCCACCTCACCGATCAGCATCGGGCCCCATCGCGTACACCCGCTTCGCCTCGTCCACCGCGAAGGTGGACTCCGGGTCCGCGAGCAGCTGCTCGGTCGCCCGAGCGTGCGCGCGGACGGCGTCCGCCCGGGAAGCCAGCGCCGGAGCCAGCGCGGGCAGGATGACCTCACCGAGCTCGATCAGCGCCCGCGACAAACTCAGCTGGACGTCGCGTCCACCTCGCCCGAGCTCCGTCACCAGCTCGGCAGCCAGCGCCGCCTCCTGACCAGCCGGGACGAGGACGACGGCCGTCCGCCACGCAGCGCGCGCAACCTCGTCGTCCGCGTCATGCAGCAGCTCGCCAGTGATCGCCGGCCAGGTCGACATCGCGCCGATCTTCGACAAGGTGTGCAAGGCCTGGCTCCGCGCCTGCGGCAGCTCGGACCGCAGCTCAGCCAGCAGCCTGGGCACGGTGCGGTCGGCAGGTAACCGCACCAACGCCCAGGTCAGCATGTCCCGGACGAAGAAGTCCGGCTCGACGGCGCAACGCTCGATCAGCGCCTCGACCAGAGCCGGATCGGACTCCGTTCCGAGCGTGAGCACGGTCTTCAGCCGCCTGGACGAGTCACTGGAGGTCAGCGCTTCGAGCAGGCGGGGGTCCAGGGTCTGCCGCTGGGTCGCGGTCATGGGAACCACCTCCTGCTCCAAGTGAAGACCTTGTCACAGTGTCAACCTCAAGCCCCCAGAATCGGAAGCGGGGTCTCGATGCCGACCAGCTTCCTCAGTAGCCGGCGTACGGGACCCACCACGACGGGGCCGTGGTGATCGTCGCTTTTGGGGGCGACTCCGGCGCCGCGCTCGGCGTGAGCCAGTCGAACGAGCGGTAGACGGCCGGCCCGAGCCCGAGGTTCTCGGCCAGCTGCTCCCGGAGCCGGTTGGTCGCGAACGCGCCGACGACGTTCATCTGCGCGTCCCGATAGTGCCGCTCCACCTCGTGCCCCTGCGTGACGCCGAACGCGCCGTGGATCTGGACGGCGCGCTGCGTCACCTCGACGGCCATCTCGGTCGCGTAGACCTTGAGCATCCCGATCAGGTCCTTGGCCGAGTTCCCCGCGACCCGCTCGGTCGCCGCTCGCAACGCGAGCACCCGCGCCGCGTCGAGCTGCGCCCGCGAGTCGGCCAGCTGCGCGTGCACGCCCTCCATATGCGCGAGCGGCCGCCCGAAGGACACCCGCTCCGACGCGTGCCGGACGGATGCCGCCAGCGCCGACTCGGCCGTCGCGATCGCGGCGATCGACACCAGCAGCCAACCCCACGTCATCCCCTCGGCCAGCTCGGTGAACGGCACCGGAATCACGTTCGCCTCGTCGACGTGCGCGTCGGTGTAGACGAGCCCGCCCCACGGCATCGCCCGCAGCCCCATGTGCGGGATGTCGTACCGCCGGACACCCGGCTGATCCAGCTCGACGAACGCCAGGCACCACTCCGGCCCGTCGTCCCCCGCCGCCCGCTCGCGCCGAGCGAGCGTGACGGCGATGTCGGCCCGCGGCGCGTTGGTGATCCGGGACTTCTCCCCGTTGATCGTGTAGCCGCCGCCGGTCCGCCGGACCAGCGTCTGGTACGTCGATGCGTCGCTCCCGGCCGCCGTCTCGACGATGGCGAACGCCGCCAGCTTCTCCCCCGTCGCCAGCGCCCGAACGAGGTCGTGGTGCCGTTCGTCGCCGTACGTCGCGATCAGGTTGCCGCAGAGCAGCGCGGAGACGGTCGCCGTCCAGTACGTCCCTGAGCAGGCCCGGCCGAGCGCTTCCATCGCCTGCACCTGGGCCGCGGCGTCCGCGCCGCTGCCCCCGAGGTGCTCGGGGTGGAAGAGCCCGAAGTAGCCCGACTCCTTGAGTTCCTGCCAGTTCTCGACCGGCACCGAGGCGGTGGCGTCGGTCTGCGTGGCGCGGGACGCGATCCCCGCGAAGGTCGTGGTCATTTCATTCCTCCAAGCCCGAGCAGAGCGCCGGCGACGACCGGCCGCAACACATCCGCACCGCCACCCGACGAGGTGAAGAACAGCGCGTCGCGATGCGCGCGCTCGACCAGCTCCGACCCGCCGGGGCCGGCCAGCTGCGCGGCGCCGTCGATGACCGCGCGGACCGCGGAGCCGATGAACAGCCGAGCCGACGCGGCGTCCTGATGCGACGGCAGCGACGTACCGTCGAACTGCGCGGCCACGTGGTCGAGCAGACCGGCGGCCAACTCGTTCTGGGTGGCGATGTCGGCCAGCACGAAGCGAGCAGCCTGCGAGTGCGCTAGCGGCGCTCCGAACACCTCACGAGTCCGGACCGTCTCCAGAGCCTCCTCAGCCAGCGCCCGCAGGATCCCGACCCACGACGCACTCGTGAAGACCCAATCCAGCGCGGTGAGCAGCGGCTCGGTCTCACCGGCCGCGCCGCCCACGGTGCCGAGCACCGCCTCCGGCGAGACGTGACAGTCGACGAGCGTCACCCGGCCCCACGGGCAGGTCCGCAGCGCCGCCGGCTCGATCTCCTCGAGCCGCAGTCCCGGGACGTCGGCGTCCAGGACGAACGCCGTCCGCGCTCCGTCGTCATGTTCGCCGATCACCAGGAAGTACCGGGCTTTGGGGCCAAGGGCAACCAAATCGAGGACGCCGGAGAGTCGCCAGCCCGCGCCGTCGGGCCGCACCGTCACCGTGGCCGCCGTCCCGCGGGTCTGCTGCAGCGACAGCCCGCCGAGCGACTCGTCCGGCAGGTAGCGCTCCTGCTGGGCGGGCGTCCCGAAGGTCCGCACCGGGTGCTTGGTCAGGACGGCGGACGTCGTCACCGCCAACGCGAGACCGGGGTCGTGCGATCCCTCCCCCACGGCGGCCAGCAACCCGCACGTCTGGACGGCGGTCAGCTCGCCGCCGAACGTGCCGGGGACCGTCAGCGCCTTGAAGAGCGGCTCGTCCCACTCGCGCCGCCGGTCGCGTTCGGCGGCGGTACCGCGAGCCAGGTTCCGCGCGAGATAGCGGACCCGTTCTGTCGAATACATCAGCATTCCCTTCAGTCGGAGAAAAACCGATTCCGGAACGGTAGGTCGGGGCCACCGGAGAAATACCCCGGCCACACAGAAAGGCACGCCTCGGCATGAATCGACACGCCCGTTCAAAGGGCCGCACACGCGTTCACAATCCCTGACACGAAGTCGCTTGTGCCACCTGGCGGACCGACTTCAAGGTTGTTGACGGCTCACCTGCCGCCCACCACCTGAGGGAGCAAAATCGCCATGACCACCGCCGAAAGTCCGGGGACTCCGCCCCGGTTGTCCGACGCCACCCTGCGCGACTCCGCCCATATGGCCGGGGTCGAGTTCGGCCCCCGGCACGCCGCCGTGATCGCCGACCTGCTGGTGAAGACCGGGATCGAACTGGTCGAGGTCGGCATGATCTCCGGACCGAACAGCAAGGACGCCGACCTGATCCTCGCGACCCACGAGGCGATCACGCCGGAGCGGAGTATGTCGCTCGTCGTGGTCCGCGATCGCCAGCAGGTCGCGACGGCGCTCGACGAGGCCGAGCGCCTCGGCGTCAAGCACATCATGTACTCGATCCCGACGTCCGAGCAGCACGCGCAGCTCAAACTCGGGTCGCCCAGCGCGAAGTTCCTGCAGACGCTGGCCAAGTCCGCGATCACCCAGGCCAAGGACCGCGGGTTCCACGTCACGTTCAGCGGCGAGGACGGCGCGCGGACGCCGAAGGAGCGCCTGGTCCCGTACGTGACCGCCGGTTTCGAGGTCGGCGCCGACCGGTTCCGGGTCGCCGAAACCGTTGCCTACCTGACGCCCTGGCAGATGCAGGACCAGATCGCGAGCCTGACCGAGATCGACGGCTCCGAGATCGAGATCCACTCCCACAACATGCTCGGGATGGCCGTGGCGAACTCGCTCGCCGCGGTCCGCGCCGGCGCCCAGTGGATCTCGGCGACCGTCGGAGGGATCGGCGAACGCGGCGGCAACGCGCCGCTGGCCGAGCTGCTGATGGCACTGCGGATCGCGTACGGCGACACCCGCTTCGACCTCTCGCACCTGACCGAGCTGTCCCGGGTCGCGCTCGAGGGCGCCGGCCTCGGTACGGCGTTCCAGTCCGGCCCGACGTCGCCGAACGCGTTCGCCTACGAGCTGCCCGGCCAGCTGACCAACCCCGAGGCGTACGAGACCGTGCCCGCGGAGCTGGTCGGCAACTCCCGCGAGCTGCTGGTCCGGACCCGACTGACCCCGGCCCTGGTGCGCTGGGCGCTGCTGGACTCCGGCCTCACCGTCGATGTCGACGCCTTCACCCCGTGGCTGATCACCCGCCAGGAAGAAACCGGCCGAAAACTCCTGGACCGGGACGGCGTGCGTAAAGCCGCCGTCGATTTCCAGTCCCTCTGAAATTACCCCTCAAATTCTTTTGGAGTTCATTGTGTCCACCGCCACTGTTTCCGGTATTTGCCCCGAATGCGAAACCGACCTGACGGTTCCGCCGGTCGTCACCGGTGAGACGTTCGCCTGCCCCGAATGCATGCTGACGCTGCGCGTCGAAGGTGTCGAGGCCGGTCAGCTGCAGCTGTCCATGGTCGAGGTGCAGCTCCGCGACTGGGGTCAGTGAGATGGCTGCTCCGACGTCCGTCGCGATCGTCGCGGACCGGATCGCCTGGGAGGAGCGCCGCCTGATCGAGGCGGCGCCCGGCCTCGGGTTGTCGATCACCTGGATCAACGACGAGTCGTTGGCTCTGGGCCATCCGGACGCGCCCGCGCTGGCGGCGTACGACGCCGTCCTGCTGCGCAGCCGCAGCTACACCCGCGGCGGCCTGATCGCGACGCTGGCCGAGGAGGCCGGCGCGCGCGTGATCAACACGGCCCGCGCGATCAACCTGTGTGAGAACAAGGCCGTGCTCCGGACTGCCCTGCGGGCGGCCGGGGTGCCGGTCCCCGACTTCCGGCTCGTGGTCTCCCGGGCCGACTTCGCCAAGGCGCTGACCCAGTTCGAGCTGCCGGTCGTACTCAAACCCGTGTACGGCGGGATGGGCAAGCGGGTCACGCTGATCCGGGACGCCGATCTGGCCAACTCGGTCTACGACTACGTCGAGGATCTCGGGCACGCCTTCGAACAGGCCTGTCTGGTCGAGCCGTTCCTCGCCGGCGGCGCGTCCGTGCGGTGCCTGGTGATCGGCTCCGAGCTGATCGGCGCGGCCGAGTTCACCACCGCCGGCGGCGACTGGCGCAACAACGCCGCCCTCGGCAACACCAGCCAGGCCGCGGCCCACGACCCCGAGGTCGTGAAGGTCGTCGACAACGTGCTGAACGTTCTCGGCCCGGGCATCTACGGCATCGACCTGTTCCGGACCAAGGACGGGTTCGTCGTCAACGAGGTCAACCACGCCCCCGGGTTCCGCGGGGTGGCCGAGGCGACCGGCGCGAACGTCGCGGCGGCCATCGGCGGCTACGTGAAGGAGGTGCTGTCATGATCCGCGCCGGAGTCGTCGGCGCCTCCGGGCTGGCCGGCGGCGACCTGATCCGCCTGATCGCGCAACACCCCGAGTTCGAGCTCACCTTCCTGGGCGGATCCTCGAACCTCGGCAAGCGGCTGGCCCAGCTCCACCCGGGGCTCCGGTTCGACGTCGGGCTGACGGTACAGCCGGTGACCGAGGACGTCGCCGATCAGGTCGACGTCCTGTTCCTGGCCACGCCCGCGCCGGTCTCGGCGCAGCTGGCCGAGCTGCTCGCGGACAAGGTGCCCGTGATCGTCGACCTCAGTGGCGCGTTCCGCATCCGGACTCCGGAGCTGCACGCCCGCTGGTACCCGAAGGTGCAGCGGACGACCGAGCTGGCCGACCGCTTCGTGTACGGCGTACCGGAGCTGATCGGCGACCAGTTGGCCGACGCCAATCTGATCTCGCTGCCCGGCTGCTACGCCACGTCGATGACGCTGGCCCTGGCGCCGCTCACGCTCGAGCTGGGTCTGGACCTGAAGACAGTGGTTGTCGACGGCAAGAGTGGGTCGAGTGGCGGTGGCCTGTCCCTGCGGACCACCGACCTGCACCCGCTGCGCAACGGCGCGATCGCGCCGTACTCGCCCACCGGCCACCGCCATGCCGGTGAGGTGCGCGACTTCTTCGAGCGCAGCAAACCCGGCACGATCGGGTCGCTCGCGATGTCGGCGTACGGCGTCGCGCACGTCCGCGGCCTGATGACCAGCAGCTACGTGTACGCCGACGCGGAGGTCACCCAGCGCGATCTGCACCGGGCCTACACCCGCTTCTACAAGGGCAAGCAGTTCGTCCGCGTCCGTCGGCACGACGAGACGCTGATCCCGGTGCCCGACCCGCAGGCGGTGCTGGGCTCGAACTACTGCGACGTAACGGTTCTGTACGACGAGGAGAACAGCCGGATCGTGGCCCTCGCCGCCCTGGACAACCTGGTCAAGGGCGCCGCCGGCCAGGCCGTGCAGGCCGCGAACCTGCGATTCTCCCTTCCCGAGGAGACGGGTCTGACGATGCAACCGGTGATGCCCGCATGAGCCGCCCGATCGTGGTCAAACTGGGCGGAAGCTGCCTGGACGACCTGGCCGGCGAATGGTGGAACGACCTGGCCGTGCACGCCGCGGATCACCCGCTGATCCTGGTGCACGGCTGGTCCAAGCCGCTGCGTGAGCTGAGCTCGCGCTACAGCGACCCGTCCGCGATCCTGCGCGACCGCTACGGCAACCAGAGCCGCTGGACGACGCCCGACGTCCTCGACGACATCAAGACCGTGAGCACCGTGATGGCGGACGACGTCATCGCCCGGCTGGAGCACCGCGGGATCACCGTCGAGCGCGTGCTGGGCAGTGACGGCCTGGTGCACGCCGGTCAGGGTGAGCGCTGGTGGTGGCAGGGCAAGCAGCTGGTCGAGCTGGAGAACCTGGTCGGCCCGATCACCAAGGTGGACGCCTCGGTGCTGAAGAACCTCCGGGCCGGTCACGCGTACCTCGTCACCCCGCTGGCGCGGAACGAGGCCGGCCAGGAGGTCAACACGGACGCCGATCGCGCGGCCGCTGCCATCGCGGGCGCCGTCGGGGCCGACGACCTCGTCCTGGTCACCGATGTCTCGCACCTGCTGATCGACGACGAGCCGGTCGCCCGGATCGACGCCGAGGCGGCCGCGGCCTTCCGGGATCGTGGCGCGCGCGGCGGGATGCGGAAGAAGCTGCGGGCGGCCGGTGAGGCGCTCGAGCACGGCGTCCGCGAGGTCGTCATCGGCAGCGCCCCGGTCTCGGACCTGCTGGCCGGCCGGACCGGCACGGTCATCACCAGAGACAAGGAGCAGTGAACATGGCCCAACCCCGAGTCCTGGTCGTGAACAACAAGACGCTGTCACTTCCCCAGCTCCGCAAGCGATTCGAGGACTTCGGCGCCGCGACCGACGTGGTCAGCAGCACCGAGGTCCCGGCGAAGCTGAACGGCAGCCACCAGGCGATCGTGCTCAGCGGGACGAAGGTCCGCGCCTACGACACCGAGTACTACCAGCCGCTGATCGACCTCGTGATGACGTCGGACGTCCCGGTCTTCGGGATCTGCGGCGGCATGCAGATCATCGCGGTCTCACAGGGCGCCGAGCTGGCCGAAGGTCAGCAGCGGGTCGGCGGGCACGAGGCCGAGGTGGACAAGAGCGAGCCGCTGTTCACGTTCGTGAAGCCGACCGTGACGGTCTTCCACCGGCACACGCTCTACCTGCAGGCGGCGCCGGCCGGGTTCCGGTCGATCGGCCGCTCCGACCACGCGCCGGTCGAGTTCCTGCGCTCCGACGACGGCCGCATCTTCGGATCCCAGGCCCACTTGGAGTTCCGCGACGACGGCCGGGAGATCCTCCGCGGTTTCGCCCAACTCTTCCTCTGACCCCAAAGGACATGGCAATGACTGAGCACGACAAACCCGCTCTCACCGTGCACCTGAACGGCGCCGGCGGCGACCTCCAGGGCTGGGTGGTGATCGACTCCCTGTACGACGGCCTGGCCATGGGCGGCACCCGGATGACCACCGGGGTCACCGAGGAGGAGGTCGCCGGGCTGGCCCGCGACATGACCCACAAGTTCACCCTCGCCGGGCTGCCGATCGGCGGCGCGAAGGCCGGGATCGTCTCCGACGGCACCGACCGGGAGACGACGTTCAAGACCTTCGGCCGGACCGTGAAACCCTTGCTGCACGGGGGAATCCACCTCGGTATCGACATGGGCGTGACGCCGGCCGACCGGGCGATCTTCTTCGAGGAAGCGAAGTACGACCCGCGCTACCGCCTCGGCGCGCCGGATATGCCGATCGACTGGCGCACCTACTACGAGCCGCTGATCGACTGCACCGGCCACGGTGTCGGCGTCGCCGCGGTCACCGCGCTGGAGGCGAGCGGCCGCAAGCAGGCGCGCGTCGTCGTCCAGGGCTTCGGCGCGGTCGGCCGGGCCGTGGCGCAGTTCCTGGAGGAGCGCGGTCACGTGGTCGTCGGCGTCGCCGACATCGACGGCACGGTCAGCGCCGACCGGCTGCCGGTCGACGACCTGATCGCGATCACCGACGAGTTCGGCCGGATCGACCGGTCGCGCCTGCCGGACGGCGTATCCCAGTCGACCGAGCCGGACGCCTGGCTGGACGTCGACGCGGACCTCCTCATCCTCGCGGCGCAGAAGCGCGCGCTGAACGACGACAACGTGCACCGGCTGCGGGCCGAGCTCGTGGTCGAGGGCGCCAACATCGCCTCCACGCCCGTGGCTCAGGAGAAGGCTCGCGGGGCCGGCGCCGTCCTGGTGCCGGGCGTGATCGCGAATATCGGCGGCGCGGGTTCGGCGGCGCTGGCCGTCACCCGGGTGGTGCCGTTCGAGCTGGCCGCGGACGCGCGCAAGGCGTGGGTCTTCGACTGGATCGGTAACCGGGTCAAGCTGAACACCGAGGCCCTGTTGGAGATCGCCAGGGCAGGCGCGGGCGACCCGCTGCCCGAGCTGCTCGCCGTACGGCGTGCGGAGCGCGGCCGATGACCGACGAGTACCGGCGTCGCGGCTGGTGGCGGGACGACACGTTCCTCGACGACCTGCGCCGGCAGGCCAGGGAACGGCCCCGCAAACTGGCCATCGCCGGTCGCCGGCTCGAAGAGGCCCACACCGACACCCTCGACTACTCGGAACTTTCGCGGCTGACCGACAGATTCGCGGGAGCCCTTCTGCAGTTGGGGATCGAGCGCGGGGACCGGGTCGCCGTCCAGACGCCGAACCGGTGGGAGATCGTGCCGCTGATGTTCGCCACCATGGCGGTCGGAGCGGTGATCGTCCCGATCGCTCCGGAGTGCCAGGGCGATGAGCTGCGCCACCGGCTCGCGCTGACCGAGGCGAAGCTCCTGATCGCCGCGGAAGAGGTCGCCGACCTGCAGGTCGAGCAGCTGTTCCTGCTCGACAGCCCGGAGTTCCACGACCACTTCATCAGCACACGCTGGGAGGACACGGCGGATCTGAAGGGCCGGCAGCTACGGCCGGACGAGCCGTTCGTGGTGCTGTTCACCTCCGGTACGACGGGTTTCTCGAAGGGCGTCGTCCACAGCCAGAACACCGTGCACTCGGGTGTCCGGGGATACGTGGACGCGTTCATGCTCAGCGACGATCTCGTCGTCGCGAACACCACGCCGCTGGTGCACTACTCGGGCTTCGGCCAGGGGGTGCTCGCCAGCGTCTTGCTCGGCGGGACGGTCGCCTTCCAGGACGGTCCCGACAAAGCCGGCCTGCTGGACCTGGTGGAGCGCTATCGCGCCACCCTTCTGTACGGACCCCCTCCTACCCTCAGCGGGGTAGCCCGGGTCCAGCAGGCCGATCCGCACGACGTCTCGAGTCTGCAGCACACGGTCACCGGCGCCGCGCCGGTGCTCCAGGGGCTCGTCGACGAGATGCGGACGACGTTCGGCTCCCGGACCTACTCGGTCTGGGGGATGTCGGAGTTCGGCCCGATCACGATCACCCGGCTGGACTACGACCAGGACTGGGCCGCGCACAGCCACGGCCGGCCGATCGACTCGATGGAGATCCGGGTCGACCTGTGTCACGACCCGTCGAAGCGGGCGCCGGTCGGGCGGCTGCGCGTCCGCGGCGCCTCGCAGGCGCTGGGGTACTACAAACAGCAGGACGCGTTCGACGCCGAGGTGTCCGAGGACGGCTGGTTCGACACCGGGGACGTCGCTCGCGAGGACGGGCGCGGCGGCATCCGGATCCTCGGGCGCGCCAAGGACACCATCCTGCGCGACGGCATCGTCGTACCGCTGGCCGAGCTGGAAGCCGTCATCTCCCAGCATCCAAAGGTCACCGAGGCCGCTCTGGTCGGGACGCGCGGCCAGGCCGACGACCCGATCCTGGCCGTCGCTGTCGCACCGGACGGCGTCCGTCCGACCCTGCAGGAGATCCAGGCGCACCTGCGGTCGTCGGGCCACGACCCGCGGTTCTATCCGGAGCGGCTGGAGGTCGTCGACGTCCTGCCGAAGACCTTGACCGGCAAGGTCCGCAAGGTCGAGCTCCGAAAGCTCTACGCATGAAGATGTCGGCGACCCTCGCCGCCGACGAGGAGTTCGAACGGCGACGGTCGGCCGGGGAGCAGGTCCTGTTCCTGGCGACCGGCGAGATCGGGTTGCCGGTGCTCTCGGAGTTGCGGGAGCAGCTGATCGCTGCGTCCAGCCGGAACGCCTACGGGCCGGTCGCCGGATCGGCCGACGTACGACTGGCTGCGGCGGGCTATTGGAGTCGCCGCGGCCTGCCGACCGATCCGGTGGACGTCGTCTGCGGTCCGGGGAGCAAGCCGCTGCTGTTCGCGCTGATGCTGGCTGTCGGCGGGGACGTCGTCGTCCCGGTACCGACCTGGGTGAGCTACGCGGCCCAGGCGTCCTTGGGCGGGCTGCGGTCGATTCCGGTCCGAACACGGCCCGGCGAGGGCGGCGTACCGGACCCGGACGAGTTGCGGACGGCGGTCCGGCAGGCGCGGGCGGCCGGTGGCGATCCGCGCAGCGTCGTGGTGACGCTGCCGGACAACCCGACCGGGACGATCGCCAGACCCGAGACGGTTCGTGCGCTCTGTGAGGTGGCGCGCGAGCTGGATCTGGTCATCATCTCCGACGAGATCTACTGCGACCTGGCCTTCGTTCCGGCCGATCAGGCGGTCTCTCCGGCGCACTTCGCGCCGGAGCGGACGGTGGTGACGACCGGGCTGACGAAGAGCCTGGCCGTGGGCGGCTGGCGGCTGGGCGTTGCGCGGCTACCGACCGAAGCACTCCGTACCCGGCTGATCGGCGTCGCCAGCCAGATCTGGTCGAGTACGGCGGCGCCCGTCCAGGCGGCGGCTGCGTACGCCTTGGCGGAACCGCCGGAGGTGGTCCGCTACGTCGCGGCCGCCCGCCGGCTGCACGAACGCGTCGTCCGCCGGGTGGCCGACGTCTTCACCATGGCCGGCGCGGAACTCGCGCCGGTGCAGGCCACTTGTTACCTCTACCCGGATTTCGAGCCGCTCCGCGAACAGCTCGATGTTGCTGGCAGCAACGAACTCACGCACCTGCTCAGCACCCGGTACGGCGTCGCCCTGCTCCCGGGGACGGCCTTCGGGGAAGACCCGCGCGCCCTCCGGATCCGGGCCGCGACGAGCCGACTGTACGGCGATACCGACGCGGAGCGCGCAGCCGCGCTGGCGGCGCCGGATCCGCTCACCCTGCCCTGGATCCGGGCGGCCGTCGACCGTCTGACCGAAGTCCTGACCGAACTAACCAAGGAGAGCAATGTCCACCGTCATCTTCGAAGTTGAGTACCGCGGGCAGCGCTACGCGGGCGTGGGGCTGCCGACCGACGCGCCGGTCACCCTGTTCCCGGTCGCCGAGGACCAGCTGCGGAACGCCGTCCTGGCCGGTGGCGGCACCCAGGCGTTGCTGGACTCGCTGACGTCGGGGACCGAGACCGTCACTGTCTCGGCCGGCGACCCCGAGGTGCGCTTCCTGCCGCCGCTGCTGCCGGCGTCCAACAACTCGCTCGTCACCGGCTTCATGGGCACGCACCGCTCGAAGTTCCCGGCGCCGCCCGCGCCGGACGAGGAGTTCAAGGCGCCGAACTGGCTGATCAAGGGGTTCGGCTCCTGGCTGGAGACCAACGGCGGACCGCTCACCGTGCCGTCGACGGCGGTCGAGCTGCTGGAGGAGCCCGAGGTCGGGCTGGTCTTCGTCAACGACGCGGACGGGAACCCGCACTACGCGGGCTACACGTTCGGCAACGACCTCAACGACATCGGTCTGCACCTGCAGAACCCGTGGGGCTGGACGCCGTACGCGAAACTCTGCGACACCTCGCTGACGCCGTGGCTGTTCCTCGGCGAGCCGCCGACCACCGTGACCGGGCAGATCATCATCGAGCGCGACGGCGCGGTGGCCTGGAAGGGCGACTTCTCGGCCGGCGCGGACTCGATCTTCCAGCGCGTGCCGGACATGGTCGACAACCTCTTCGGCTACGCCGGGATGCGCCGGCCCGGCCTGGTCAACTACCTGCTGCTCGGCTCGGACAAGGCCAGCTGGCACGCCGGCTACCGGATCGCGGACGGCGACCGGATCGTCTTCGACATCGCCAGCCACGGCGTCGTCCTGGCCAACGACGTCCGCCAGGCCGCTCAGGCGGAGACGGCGGCCTCGGCCGGATTCAGCGCTTGGGGGGCTGCCGCTGACTGAGCCTCGCGAATCGCGGTGAGGTACGCCGAGATCGCGGTGCGGTTGCGCTCGAGGAACCGGATGCGCTCGCTCATCCGATCGCGTTCGGCCTCGAGCAGCTCGATCGTCTCGCTCGTCGCCGCCGAGATCTGAATGGCCCGCGGAGTGTCCAGACACGGCAGGACCTCCCGGATCACCCGGGTCGGCAGGCCGGCGTCCAGCAGACCGCGGATCTGGATCACCTTGTCCACACAGGATTCGGCGTAGTCGCGGTAGCCGTTGTCGCTGCGGCGCGAGCCGATCAGGCCCTGCTCCTCGTAGTAGCGCAACAGCCGCCGGGACGTCCCGGTGCGCTCCGCCAGGGTTCCGATCCTCATGTGGCCCACCTCACTTCCGTTGACCTTGACCTTCACATAGATGAAAAGGTTTGACCATACTGCCATGGCTGCTTCCCAGACTGAGACCCCAACTCCCACCCCACCCGATGCCACCAGTAACAAACTCCCGTGGTCGCCGCTGCTCGCGCTGAGCACCGCCGCCTTCATGGGCATCCTGACCGAGGCGCTGCCGGCCGGCGTCCTGCCCGAGATGGCTCGCGGCCTCGGCGTCAGCGAGTCGGCGGCCGGACAGTCGCTGACCATCTACGCCATCGCGACCGGCGTCTCGGCGATCCCGCTGATGGTGGCCACGGCCACCTGGGGCCGTAAGCAGCTGCTGCTGCTCGCGGTCTCGGTCTTCGCGATCGCGAACATCGTCACCGCGCTGTCGTCCAGCTACATCCTGACGATGGGCTTCCGCCTGCTCGCCGGTATCGCGGCCGCGGCCGTCTGGGCCGAGCTGGTCGGTTACGCGCGCCGGTTGGCGCCACCGCATCTGCAAGGCCGAGCGATCTCGGTGACCATGGCCGGCGTCCCCCTCGCGCTGGCGCTCGGCATCCCGGTCGGCACGTTCCTCGGCAACATCTTCGGCTGGCGGCTCACCTTCGGCCTGGTGGCCGTGATCTCCGTGCTGCTGCTCGGCTGGATCGCCGTCTCCGTCCCGGCGGCGGCCGGCCAGAAGCTCGGTCAGCGCGAGCCGATCCTGCAGGCGCTCAAACTGCCCGGGGTCGTCGCCGTCCTGTTCACCGTCGCGGCCTGGGTGCTGTCGCACAACATCCTCTACACCTACATCTCGACATTCCTCGAGGAGTACGGGATGGGCAACCGGCGCGATCTGGTGCTGCTGGTCTTCGGTATCGCCTCGGTGATCAGCATCGTGCTCACCGGCGCCCTGGTCGACCGCAAGCTGCGCACGCTGACGATCGTCTCGGCCGGCCTGGTCGTCGTCTCCGCGGTCGCCCTCGGACTGCTCGCGACGAATGCCCTCGTCGTGTACGTCGCCGTCGTCTTGTGGGGGCTCGGCTGGGGCGGCGTGACCACGCTGCTGCAGACGGCTGTCACGGACGCCGGTGGTGACCGCGGCCAGGCGCTGCTGGTCACGACCTGGAACTCGTTCATGGCCGGCGGCGGCGCCGTCGGCGGCATCCTGCTCGCCCAGCTGGGACCGAAATCCTTCGCGTGGGGCGTGCTGGCCCTGATGGTGCCCGTGCTGCTGGTCGTCATCGGCGCCCGCAAGCACGGCTTCCCGACCCGGCGACCAAACGCAGCCTGATCGCCGGCGAGGCCGTGTCCGGTCCGGGGCGACCCGCGGGCGGACACGGCCTCTGTCAGCCACGACCGATGCGGTACCCGACCCCGCGGACAGTGATGATCCAGGAACTCGCGCCGAGTTTGGCCCGCAGGCTCCGCACGTGGGTGTCGATCGTGCGACTCGAATCGGCCCAGCTGGTCTCCCACACACTGGCCATCAACTGTTTGCGTGACACCGGCTCGTCGGGATGCGAGGCCAGCTTGTGCAACAGCTCGAACTCCTTGCCGGTCAGCGACACCGGCCGATCGCGCAGCCGCGCCTCGTGCGTCTGGGCGTCGATACTCAGATCGCCGACCCGGATGATCCGGCCGGGCTGTTTGCACGGCAGCGAGCGGCGCAGCACCGCCTCGATCCGGGCCAGCATCTCGCGCGAACCGCACTGCGCGTCGACGCAGTCGTCGGCGCCGGCCTTGAGCGCCAGCACCCGGTCGGTCTCGGCACCGGTCGAGACCGAGATGATCGGCTTGTTCCCCGCCGCCCGGATCGACCGGCACACCTCGAGCCCGTCGATATCGGGCAGGTCGAGATCGAGCAGCACGAAATCCGACGTCCGGTGCGCCTGCAGCGCCTTCGCCCCGGTGTCCACGCTGCTGACGGCGTACCCCTGCCGGCGCAGCTCCTGCCTTCGGGCCTCGATCTCCGCCGAGGCTCCCTCGACGACCAGCACCCGCACTGTCCCCTGTGCCACTGCTCCACCTCACATGTCATCGCAACGAGACATCAACTGGCAGCGTCCCCCCAGGACACTAAAATGATAGTGATCTTTTTTTTAAGGTCAACGAAACTCTCTCACCACGTGAGTTCGGGACGTCACACCGCGTCGATCGGCCTAAACTGCCGACGCGCCGCCGTCGACGGGGACAGCTCCGCCGGTAATGAACGACGCTTCGTCACTGAGCAGCCACGCAGCGGCACGAGCGACCTCGATCGGCTCGGCCATCCGCTTCTGGATCTGCCGCGCGACCGAGCCCTGCTCGAGCGCGGGCAGCTCGCGGATCGCCTCGTCCATCAACGGCGTCCGGACGGTGCCGACGATCAGCGCGTTCACCCGGACCCGCGGCCCGTACTCCGCGGCGGCCGCGCGGGTCAGCCCGAGGACGGCGTGCTTGGCGGCGACGTACGGCGAGATGGCGCCGGTCGCGAAGGCGCCGGCGGTGCTGGAGGTGTTGACCACCGAGCCGCCGGAATTGAGCACCGGCAGCTGGTGCTGGAGACAGTTCCAGGTGCCTCGGACGTTGACGCCCATGATCTGCTCGAAGAGCGCGTCGTCCGTCTCGTGGATGCGCGGGCCGATCGTCCCCCAGCCGGCGTTGTTGAAAGCGCCGTCCAGGCCGCCGAAGGTCGCGACCGCGGTCGCGACGCAGCGCCGGACGGCCTCCGGGTCGACGACGTCACCCGGTGTCGCGACCGCTCGCCCGCCGGCGGCGCGGATCTCGGCGACGACCTCGTCCAGCCGGTCCTTGCGACGGGCGAGCAGCACCACGGCCGCCCCCTCAGCGGCGAACAGCCGGGCCGCGGCGGCGCCGATCCCGCTCGACGCCCCGGTGATCATGATCGTCTTGTCCGCGAGCAGATTCCGCACTGCGTCGTCCCCTCAGTTCTTCAGGGCCGGGAGCAGGCAACGCCAGATCTCCTCGACCCGCTCGGGCAGATCTTTGTGCGCGGTCTCGACGTAGGAATGCATCTGCGCGCCGGTACAGGCGTTCACGACGAGGCGGGCGACCGCCTGGACGTCGACGCCGGGACGGAGCTCGCCCTCGTCCTGCGCGGCCTGCAGATCGGCGGCCACGATCGCCGTCCACTGCTCGTGGGAGTTCTCCACGGTGCCCATGAACCGGTCCTGCTCCCAGACCAGGCGGGCCCCGGCGCGCAGCATCGGGCTCTCCGCGAGCTGACCGGCCCAGACCAGCGTGACGTCCATAGCGCGCTGCAGCCCGGTCGAGGCCTTCGGCGGGACGACGAACTCCGGCTGGCCGGCCACGATCGCCCGGGCCAGCTCCTCCTTGGACCGGAAGTGGAAGTACACGCCGCCGAGTGTCACCCCGGCCCGGTCGGCAATCTTCATCACGCTGGCCCCGGAGAACCCCAGCTCGGCGAACACCTCGGCCGCCGCCTCCAGCACCGCCGCGCGCGTCCGCTCCGCGCGCGCCTGTTTCACCGCTCGTCCCGCCAT
Organism: Kribbella sp. NPDC104218; assembly: GCF_055584105.1. NCBI lineage: Bacteria > Bacillati > Actinomycetota > Actinomycetes > Propionibacteriales > Kribbellaceae > Kribbella > Kribbella sp. NPDC104218. The sequence goes on along the minus strand of NZ_JBVJMQ010000001.1, from coordinate 2,835,509 downwards.
ACCCACCTCTCTCGCCCGTCACTCGCTGAAATCCCGCGATCACAAATTGCAGGCTTCACGAAAAGAACAACATTCTTTAATTTATACGCGAGAGACACCTGTCGCCCACAGGGGGGAAAGTCATGAATATTCAAACGCTTGTCCGTAAGGAAAAGCAGGACGAAGCGCTGGTGCTGGACTGGCGCGCGCTTCCGGACCTGGTCCAGCACGTCACCGTGCGCTGGCCGCAACGGCACAGCTTCTACACCGAGGGGGACCGCTACACCCCGCTGATCTTCACCGAGACCCTGCGCCAGGCGCTGGCGTTACTGAGTCACGACGTGCACGAGATCCCGCTCGGGCACCGCCTCGGCTGGGAGCGGATCCGCTCCTGGATCAACTCGGCCGCGCTCGTCGTCGGCGAGGCCGACGTCGTCACCCTGCAGATCACCCACCCGTCCGTCACCCGCCGCCGGCTCGGCTCGACCTATCTCGTCTCCCGGATCGACGCGCTGATCGGCGGCCTGCACGCCGGCGGCGCCGAAGTCCACTACAGCGCGCACCCGCCGGCCATCTACAACCGCCTCCGCGGCCCGTACGCCGACGCCAAGGACGCCTTCCGGCGCGCGATCGCCGTCCCAGCAGCCGTTCCCGCCGCTCTGGTCGGCCGCGGCGACACCGGCAACGTCGTCCTCTCGCCCACCGAGGACGCCCACACCTGGCAGCTCCGCGTCGACACCACCCACAACGTCCTGTTCGACCACCCCCACGACCACGTCCCCGGCATGGTCCTCCTGGAGGCCGCCGCCCAAGCAGCCCAAGCCTGCCTACCGATCCCGGTCACCACCACCGGCTTCGACACCCAGTTCTTCCGCTACGTCGAATTCGACCAGCCCTGTTTCGTCACCGCCGTCCCCACCGACCACACCGTCGTCCAAGTCACCGCAACCCAAGCCGAAAAACCCGTCTTCACCGCCACCGTCAACACCGAACCCTGGATCTGCCCACCCCACTGACCCAACGGGCCGTCGTACCCCCGTACGACGGCCCACCGGCAAACTCAGCGGCAAAACTCAGCGGCAGTGTTTCGGATATGCGCAGAGATTGCGGGATTCACTGCCGTCCGGGTTGGCGGCGGGGAGGGTTGCTGGGGGTTTGTTGTGTTCTACCCAGGTGACCAGGGCGGCGAAGGGGTCGGTGGGGGCTGTGCCGCCGCCGCAGTGGCCGGCGTTGGGGGCGAGGAAGAGGCGGTAGAAGGTGTTGGTGCGGGTGGGGCCGCCGAGTTCGCGTTCTACGCGTTGGCGGTAGTTGATGGTGCCTTGGGCGGGGATGAGGCTGTCGGCTAGGCCGTGCCAGGAGAGGAGTTTGCCGCCGGAGCGCTGGAAGGCGGACAGGTCCGGGTCGTCGCTGCCGATGATGCGGTTGTACTGGGCTTGGGACTGGCGGAAGAGCTTGGCGAACTGGGTGTAGGTCAGAGTGCTGGTGTCGAACTTCGGGTCCAGCTTGAGGAAGTTGCGCACCCAGCTGTCGGGGACGGCGAACGGGACGGCGGATTGGCCGCTGGTGACCGCCAGGCCGTCGAACGACGTACCGCGGGTGAGGCCGTACCAGAGGCCGCGGGGGCCGTCCCAGATCTTGCGGACGACCTTGGCGTCGGCGGCGGTGATCGTGACCGGCTTGCCTTCGCAGAGGATCGTCTTGCCGATCAGGCGTTCGGGCGCCCAGCGACAGTTCTGCGGTTGGTCGTTGTCACAGGCCTGGCGGGCAGCGTCGGCGAACGCGTCGAACTCGCACTTGGTCGGATAGTTGCGCTCGGCATTCATCACGACGGCGGGCCAGATCGCGGCGACCGTCCAGCGCTCCCAGTTGATCGCGGGCGACGCGGCCAGGATGCCGTCGAAGTCGTCGGGGTGCTGCTGGGCTTCGACGTACCCCTGACGACCGCCGGTGGAGCAGCCGTTCCAGTACGCGTACGACGCCGCGCGGCCGTAGTACTGCTTGGTGACGGCCTTACCGACGACGGCGAGATCGTGCGCGGAGCGGGAGGCGAAGTTGGTCAGCAGCGTGCGGTCGACCTTGCCCGCTTTCAGGGCCCAGTCGTCCGCGGTGAACGGCGACGGCCCGACGCCGGCGTCCGTCGAGGCAACGGCGTACCCGGCCTTGACGGCCTTGGCCCACGGCGCGCCGAACTCGCCGGCCCAGTAGCCGCTGCCGCCGAGGGCTTGGAAGCGACCGTTCCAGCCGGTCTTCGGCAGCCAGACCACGGTCTTGACGTGATCGTCGGCGTGGCTGAGCTGGATGGTCACCTCGCAGTACGCCGGAACGCCGTCGACCGGTTCGTTCGGGAACGGCGGGTTCGGCGGGAAGGTGACCGTGCCGCCGGGCCGGTCGACCGCGGTCACGGAGTCCACGCGGGCGCCGGACGGCGGTGCGACCGTCAGGTTCGAGCAGGCGGTACCGGCAGTCGTGCCGGTGCTCGTTGCCGCCGTGCCGGCCGGCGCCGGCAGCAGGACGGCGAGCGGGAGAACCGCCGCGACCATCGTCAGGATTCGTTTCATGGTGACCACCGAATCAAGGCCGCCGATCGGCTACCAGGGATACTTTGTCCTGTGATCCAGGGCACAGCACCGAATCGGGCGATGCTCGCCGACTTCCTGCGCAGCCGCCGAGCCCTCCTGCAGCCGGAGGACGTCGGCCTGCCGCGCGCGCCGCGCCGCCGGTCGAACGGCCTGCGCCGCGAAGAGGTCGCGGAGCTGGCCGGGATCTCGGCCGACTACTACAGCCGGATCGAGCAGCAGCGCGGACCACGCCCGTCCGAGCAGTTGCTGAACGCGCTCGCCGACAGCCTCCGGCTGACCGATGACGAACGCGATCATCTGTTCCGGCTGGCCGGTTTCCCCAATCCGCCAAGGCATTTGCACGATCGGCCGGCCGAGCATCTCCTGCGGGTGATTCGTCAGCTGGAGCACACCCCGGCGCAGATCTGCAGCCACCTCGGCGAAACCCTGCACCAGAACGCGTTGTCGATCGCGGTCTTCGGCGATCACGCCCGGTTCCGCGGCGTCCGGCGGTTCTGGGCGTATCGCTGGTTCCTGGAGCCCGCGGAGCGGTTGCTCTACGCGCCCCAGGACCACGCCCGGATCTCCCGGGCGATCGTGGCCGAGGTCCTGGCCACCCACAGCGCCGGCCCGACGCACCCCGAGGCTTGCGCCCTGGTCGAGCAGTTACTTGCCAAGAGCCCGGAGTACGCCGAGATCTGGGCCGAGCACCCGGTCTTCGAACAGGACTGGCCACGCCTGCATCTCAACCACCCGACCGTCGGCGCCCTGGAGCTGAACAGCGACTACGTGGTCGACAGTGATCGCTCGCAATTCCTCGCGGTCTTCACCGCCGACCCCGACAGCGTGGACGCCGACAAACTGCGAGCGCTCAGGGCCGCAGCGCCGGGCTCGTCAACGCAGTGATCGAGGTGCCGTTGTCGAGCCGGGCCCGGACGGACGAGATCGTCGTCCCGGCCCGGAGCGGGAAGGCCGCGGGCGGGGTGAGCGCGCTCGTGCCGCGACTGGTCTCGAAACGTAGCTGGGAGACATGTCGGCTGCCGGCGGCGATGACGTAGTTTCGCCAGATGGTCGCCGCAGCGATGTTTTGCGCAAAGCGGCTGCAATTGCTGGTGTTCGCCGCGGTCGCGACCGGCTGGGCCGGGCCGGTGGGCGGCTCGAGCCGGATCGACGCGTCGCCGCGGCCCGACCAGCCGTCGACGCGTAGACAGGTCCACCGCGCCGTCCCGCCGGTGGGCAGCTCTTGCTCGGCGAAGTGCCAGCTGTTGACGAGGCGGACGCCGCGGTTGTGCCAGGCATCCAGACCGCAGGCATGCAGCGCCCAGGACGCTCGGGCGTCGCGGCTGAGCACCTCGCGCGGGGAGCGGGCGGCGCCTCGGCTCGGCAATGGCATGTAGGTCAGATGCGCCGGCATCAGGTCGCCCAGATCGGCGAGCACGAAGGCATGCTTCTCCGCGACGGCCGGCGAGCTGCGCAGCTCGAGTACGTTCCGGCTGCGGCAACCACGGCCGCCGTCCCGAACGGCACTGGTCACGCCGTCCTTCACGACGAGCGGTCGCGACGCGCCGCGGGTGGTGAGATCGCGGACGGCGACGCCGGCGATCCACGGGGCGAGCAGGTAGCGCGGGCCCGCCGGCGTCCGCTCCAGGACGACGGCGGCCGACGTCATCAGATCGGCGGAGTCGACGCGATCGACGCGCAGCTCCTCCGCCGCGGCGGTCTGGCGATAGCGGGCGACCCGGGCGCCGTCGTACATCAGCACGACGAGGGCGCTACCCACGCGACCGGCGTACAGGAGGTTGGGGCGCTCGGCGGGCGCGGACGGCGTCGTCCCGTCGGCGGAGGTGACGCCCTTTCCGGCCTGCCAGAAGCGCCAGACGCGCTCCTGGAGCTCGTTGTCCCGGGCAAGCTCTCCGCGGGTCGACCAGGCGCTGAAGTCGAGCTTCGACGTCCGCCGCCAGAGGTCGGCCTGGGTGGTGCTGAACTTCTGCGCTACCGGCTCCGCGGCGGTGGCCGGGCGGTCGGCGTCCCGCGACAGGCCCCAGATGCTCAGACCGCCGGCGATCAACACCAATGGCAGGGCGAGGATCCACGGCCGGCGCCGCTTCGGCGGCTGCCACTCGGGGACCAGCTTGACCGCGCACGGGTCGAAGACCTGGTCGATCGGCGTCGAGACCTGCCGCGCGGCCGTGAGGACGGCGGTCGCCGCGCTCACCCCGGCGGTGTGCAGGATCGCCAGCGCCGTGCCGTCGTCCACCCCGGCGCGCTGCTGGAGCGCCCAGGCCGCGCGCACCTCGGGGGCGAGGACGCGCAGGCTCTCCTCGATCTGCAGCGGCTCGAGCGCCTCGCTCATCGGGAAGAACTGCAGACCGCGGATCCGCACCCAGCGGCGCTTCTCGTCGGCCCGCAACGCCTCCCGGATCGCGACGCCGAACAACTCCGCGGCCGAGTCGTTGTGGACCAATTGGGGCAATCGCTGCACGACGCTGTGCGCGATCAGCACCCGTCGATGCCGGCCCAGGCGGGACGAAGTGGCCTGAAAGGCCACGAACACCAACGAGTCGTACAGTTCTCCGACCAGATTCTCCGCGTGCTCACGACGCATGTCATGTCTTCCTGTCAGGCCCCGTACGGACCCAATCACAACGAGTAGTTCTCGTTACTGTTACGCCGTCAACCTCTGGACAAGCTCCGCGCCGGGCTGTGTACTCGCCTCGACCCGCCCCACGGAGGTGTGCATGACCGGGATCCGACTGGACTCGGTGACGAAGGTGTACGACGGCCGCTACCTCGCGGTCGACGACGTCTCGCTGGAGGTCCCGGCCGGCGAGTTCCTCGTCCTGCTCGGCCCGTCGGGGTGCGGGAAGACCACGCTGTTGCGGATGATCGCCGGCCTCGAGGACATCACCGCGGGCGACATCTGGTTCGGCCGGTCCAACATCACCATGCTGCCGCCGAAGGAGCGCGGCGTCGCGCTGGTCTTCCAGAACGGCGCCCTGTACCCGAACCGGACCACCCGCGAGAACATCCTGTTCCCGTTGCAGATGGCCAAGGAGGAGCCGGCCGAGGCGAACGCCAAGGCGGTCGGCGTCGCGCGGATCCTGCAGATCGACTCGACCCTGGACCGGTTGCCGCGGACGCTGTCCGGCGGTCAGCGGCAGCGGGTCGCGATCGGCCGGGCGATCGTCCGGCAGCCGCGGGTGTTCCTGATGGACGAGCCGCTGTCCAACCTGGACGCCACGATGCGGACCGAGCTGCGCCAGGAGCTCGGCGCGATGGTCCGCGACCTCGACGTCACCACCGTCTACGTGACCCACGACCAGATCGAGGCGCTGACGCTGGCCGACCGGGTCGCGGTGATGCGCGACGGCCGGATCGAGGACATCGGGACGCCGGAAGAGGTCTTCAACGATCCGGCGACCGCGTTCGTGGCCGGTTTCCTGGGCAGCCCGCGGATCAACCTGATGTCGGCGACCGTCAAGGTGACCGCGCATCACCGGGTCACGCTCGACCTCGGCGCCCAGTCGATCGCGCTCCCGCCGACGGACCGCCGGTCGCTGATCCTGAACCGGCACGACGGCGCCCGCGTCATCGTCGGCGCCCGTTCGGACGCCTTCACGCTGACCAAGGACGCCGACACCCAGCTGGCCGGATCCCTGCGCACGCTGGAGTTCCACGGCAACCAGTGGATCGCGTTCGTCGAGTGCGGCCTCGAACTGGTCAACCCCGACCTCGTCGGCGTCCGGCCGCCGACCGCCGTCCGCCGGATGCAGAACGGTCACACCCGGCACGCGGCGGAGCACGAATCACTTCTCGACAAACTCCGCCACGCGCTCCGCCGGACGCCGGTCGAGCCTCCGCCCGAGGACCCGGCCCCGGCTCACCGCCGAGCCGACCTCATCCTGGAGGTCCCCGGTAACGAGGGCCTCCGGCCCGGCGACCCCATCCGCCTGGCCGTGGACACCGCCAAACTGCACATCTTCGGCGAGGACGGCCACCGCATCGACCGCCTCACCCGTCAGTAGGTCCGGTAGTAGATCAGCTGTCCGGCTTCGCCGGGGGCGGCGCCTTCGCTGGGGATGAACAGTGTGATGACGAAGGCCGGCCGGCCGTTCGGGGCCTTGAGAGCGGTGATGGTCGGGTTGGCGAAGGCCGTGCTGCCGGCGTCCGTACGGATCGTGGTGCGGTCGGCGTTCCCGGTTTGGTAGTCGTGGACGAACGTGCGCCAGGAGCCGAAGTCGCCCTTGGTGTACTGGCCTTCGATCAGGCCGAAGCTGTAACCGCGGAAAGTGGTCTGGTCGCGGTCGCCGATATTGCCGCCGACACCCCAGTGCAGCAAGGCGTTGTCGAAGGTCGGCTGGGCCGTCGTCGTCCAGGTCTTGAAGTTGGTCAGCGTCCCGCGTTGCTGGCGGTCGCGGTCGCAGTTCCACCAATAGTGGCCGCCGATGTCGATCGTCGAGTGGTCGATATTCGGGGCGAGCGTGATCCGGTAGATGTTCGGCGTCCCCTCCGCGCAGGACGACAACCGGCGCGGCGCGTCGAACGCGCGCTGCACCTTACCCGCCAGCAGATCCGCCCGATTGGCGAAGAACCGGAACGCGAGATGGTTGTCACCGCCGCCGGGCCGCTCCTGCTCCCACGCGAGCAGGAATCCGCCGTTCGAAGCCTGCGCGATCGTCGGCTGCGAAGCCGGGCCGGTGTTGCTCCCCGCCAACTCCCGAACCCAATGCCAGTTGAGCAGATCGGACGACGTCGCCAGGTTCACCCGGAACTTCCCGTCCGCCGCCAAATGGTGCGAAACCGCCAGATACCCCCCAGCCGGATCCGCCACGATCTTCACCGTGTCCATCACATGCCCGGCATCGTCCCGAACGTCGTACCGCTTCCCAGTAGCCCCCGCGACGTCCTCCACGATCCCGCGCAACTCCCCCCGCGCAGCATCCGAATCAGCCGCAACCGCAACCACCGGCCCAACCACCCCCACCAAAAACGCAACCACAACAGCAAGAGCTCGATGCATGGGCGGCACCTCTCGCGTCAGTAAGTCACCCCAATCTAGTCGCCCACACGAGCCCGTGCCCACCCGAACCCTCCGGCACGAACTCCTCCCGCCGCACCACCAACCCGGCCGCCTCGACCCACCCACGCGTCGTCGCCAGATCCGCATGACTCCACCACATCGCGGCCCCACCCTCGAGCCAGTTCTCCTCCGAGCCGGTCCAGTCGTCCGTCCCAAGCGTCGCCACGAACAACCCACCAGCCCGCAGCCACTCCCCGACCCGACGCAGCAACCCCGCCTGCTCATCCACCGGCACGTGGATCAGCGCGTAGAAACACAACACCGCGTCGAACGAACCCGCCGGCAGCTCCAGCTTCGTGATGTCACCTTGGACGAACGTCGCACCCGGCACGCGCTCCCGCGCCCGGGCGACCTGGACGTCGCTCAAGTCGACGCCAGTAACCTGGTGCCCGGCGGCGGCGAGGGTTCTTGCGACGGGGACGCCGGAGCCGCAGCCGAGGTCGAGGACCCGGCTGCGGGGCGGGAGCTGGGCGACCAGATCGGCGAGCCAGTCGGCGTACTTCGTCTCGCTGCCGAAGGCTTCGTCGTAGCGAGCGGCGAGTACGTCGTAGCCGCGGCGGACGAGGTCTTTCGCCGTCTCGTTGTCCATGCGGTGCAGGCTAGCTGTCCCAGATGGGGCCTAGGGCGGGGATGCCGCGTTGTTCCAGGCCGTGGACTACGGACCAGGTGACTTTTTTGTTTGAGACGCAGATGACGGCTTCGGCGTTGGTGGTGCGGTAGGCGGCGTAGGCGAGTTTGACCATGTCGGGTTTGCCGTGGGCGTCGGTGTCCCAGATGTGGGCTTCGGGTTGGGCGGCGCGGATCTCGTCGACCAGGGGCTGGCCGTAGGTTTTGACGGGGTCGCGGGTGACCCAGACGAGGGTGGCGGGGGTGCGGTTGGCGAGGATGTGGGCGAGGACGGGGCCGATGCCGCTGCCGGTGACGATGTAGACGACGCGGGTGAAGATGGTGCCGTAGTTGGCCATGCCGGCGGTGGCGATACCGCGGACCCAGAGGTGGGACGGCGGGTTGTCGATGAAGTCGCCGGTCCAGTCGCCGGCGCGGGAGACGGCCATCCGGAAGCCGTGTTGGCCGGGCGTGGGGATGACGGCGAAGCTGTGCCACTGCTTGAGCGGGTGGCGGGCGACCGAGCGGGTCGAGCCGGCGAGCGGCGTCCCGCGGCCGGTGGTGCGGACCAGGGCGACGTGCGAGGACGGACGGACGACGTCGATCGGGACGCGGCGCAACAGCAGCCACGGGAGTGCCGAGCTCAGTGTCGTGAGCACGAGCACCCAGACGGTCGGCGTACCGGCCAGGGCGGCGAGCAGGCTCGCGCTCCCCCGGCGTTCTTCGGCGAGCAGGACGGCGCCCGTCCAGAACAGCGCCGACAAACCCCAGCCACCGAAGCGATGGACCCGCTCGAACAGGTCGTGCCGCTTGGCTCGCATCGAGGGCCGCGCGGTGACGACGATCCCGATCAGCAACGCGGCCTGCAAGCAGTAGACCGCCATCAGATCCGAGCCGACGTCCCCGACGGCCACGACGACGAGCGCGAGGAACCAGAGCGTCCCGGCGACCGAGCCCCCGACGTGCAAGCCGCCGAGGTGATACCCCTTCGCGAGCGCCCACCGGACCCGCAGCGGCCAGGATTTCGGCGCTCTCATCACCAGCCGGGAAAGAAAGTTCACCAAATACTGCTGGCGAACCAGAATACCTACCGCGAAATTCACCTGGGCGATCAGCGCGAGCTGTTCGACGTTCCCCAGGAAACCATCGAGAATCCCCCAGCCGAGGACCGCGAGATTCACCGCGAGCACCCCGAACGTCAAGCGATGGCTGGGCATCAGCCGAGGATGTTTCCAGACCCGCTTGACCAGCGGATCCGGAGCGGGCAGCACCACTTCCAGCGTATTCATTGAAAAGTCCCCCAGAAACTTTCGAAATGTCTCTGGGAGACGCCCGGGAGTACGCTCCCAGTTGCTGTGAGCTCCCGTGCCGAAGCTCACAACAACCAAAGCGCGGAATTCAGCGTCCGCGAGCGAGGACGCCGGCTGCCAACAGGCAGACCAGCGCCGGAGCGATCAATCCGGCCGCGGAGCCGGCGACGGTGATCGTCCCGATCGCGGCGGCCAGGGTCAGCGTCTCGACCGTCATCCGGGTCGTGCTGAACAACGCGGCCCCGGCACCGCCACGTTCGTACGGGACGTGTTTCAGGGCCTGCCCGTCCGGCACACCTTCGGTGAGCCCCAGACACACACCGAGCACGGCGGCGCCAACGAAGAGCACCACCACGGAATCGCTGACCTGCAAGACGATCGCGGTGACGACGCACCCCAACAGCGTGCTGAGCACGAGCTGCACGGCCCACCGACGGGCGATGCGCACGGCAACCAACGGCAACACCGTCGACGGGATCGTCAGCAGGCTCAGCAGCAGCCCGGCGCCACCGGCACCCAGCCGATGCTCGGCGCCCAACTGCGGAAGCACGGCCAGACCAACCACAAGCATGCCCATGAAGGCGCCGGTCGCCAACGCATAAGCCCGGTACGACGGAATCCGCAGCAGATCAACGGGAATCGCCGGTTCGACCGCCCGGCGCTCGATGCGGAGCAGGACGACGGACCCGACCACGGCGCCGACGAGCAGGGCAAGCGTGCCCCAAAGGGGTAAGGCGAACCCGAAGGCGGTCACGGTTGCGGCGATGACTGCCCCGAAGAGGACGGCGCCCTTGAGGTCAAAAGCGCCAGATTGGCGGGTCCGCAAGCTGGGCAGGCCAATCGTGCTCAGTACGGCAAGCGCCGCGATGCCGGCCGGTACGACGAAGACGAGCTCCCAGCCACCGACGGACATCAGGGCCTGGGCCGCGATCGGGCCCAGCGCCAGGCTGCTGCCGAGTACGGCGCCGGTGTAGCCGTAGACGCGACGCCGCTCTTCGGGCGGGTAGACGGCGAGCACCATCGACGAGCCGCCAGCGGCGCACATCGCGGCGCCGATCCCGGCCGCGGTCCGCAGCGCGACAAGCGTGCCGAGGTCCGGCGCGAAAGCGGACAGGACGCCGGTCGCCGCGACGACGATGTTGCCGACGGCAAAGAACGCCGTCCGCGACATCCGGTCCGCGACCAGACCGGCCAGCAGCAGGGCAGCGGCGAACAAACCGTTGTAACCAAGGACGATCCACGGGCCGAGGACGTCGGCGCCGGGAAGCTGGGCGGTGACTTCGGGGACGACGGCGGTCGAGCCGGTGATCGCCAGCGGGAAGACCGCGGTGGAGACGAGGGCGGCGAACAGGACGCGCCGCCGATGACGAACAGACAGGACAAACACGAGATGCGCTCCGGAGATGAGAAATCCGAGCGCCGCGAAGGCGCTCCTGACCGGGCGTCAGGAGCGACGGCGTTGTCGCGGGATCAGCGCCGTCGCTCGTGACGACGGCGCACGGTGTCTGTTTTCGGCACGAGCCGAGGGTAACCAGGAGGCCCGGACGGCGCCACCGAGTTACCAGAGCGAGCCGGTGGCGTCCCAGTGGCCTTCGGAGGGCTCGTCGGACAGCGGCAGCAGCCAGCCGATCGGCACCGACAGGGTCTGGATCCGCGGCAGCGTGATCGGGGTGCCGTCCGGTTTGCGCAGGTTGCCGATGATCTCGTAGACGCCGTCCGGCAGGCCGAGCTCGCGGCACTGCTCGGCCGTCAGCGTGACCGCGGTGGTCGGGCTGAGCACCGAGCGGATGCCCTCCACCGCGGCCTCCTCGATCGCGGTCACGGTCAGCGGGAAACGGGCGCCGCGAAGCGCGCCGAAGGTCAGGCGCTGATCGTCCGCCAGCGTCTGCGGGACCTCGACGAGATACGTCGTACCGAGTTCTACCTCACTACCGCGCACGCACCCAGGTTCCGGGGAAACAGGCCGGTTTGTCCAGGAAGCGTCTCACTCCCGGCCCGGCAGCCGGGTGGTGATCTCCTGCAGGATCCAGGTGTTCCCGTCCGGATCGGCGAAGGTCGCGCGGGAGGCGTACGTCCGCCGCTCCGGGTCGAGACCCGGCATGAAACCGTCCGGACCGCGGTGGAAGTAGTCCGACACCTCGACCCCGGCCGCGACCAGCGCCGCCCGCGCAGCGACCAGATCGGCCACCACCAGGTACGCCGACGACGAGCCGGGCTGAGCCGGATTCAGCCCCGCGCCGAACTGGACGGACGCCGAGGAGCCGGGCGGTGTCAGCTGGACGACGCCCGGCGGCGTGACGTCCAGCCGCCAGCCGAGGCTCTGGTAGAAGGCGCTCGACCGCTCCACGTCCGAGACCGGGATGATCAGCACCTCGATCCGCTGGTCGAAGGTGCCGAGCTGGGAGCCGTCCATGGTCCGCCTTTCGCTGATGGACCTTTAGCGTCGGGCTCGAGCACGGGTCTTCGCACCAGGGGAAATCACTGGCGTCGGACGAGCGCCGTCCGCAGCTGTCGGCGGGACGTGATGCCGAGTTTCGCGAAGGTCTTCCGCAGATGCCACTCAACCGTGCGCGGGCTGATGAACAGCTGCTCGGCGATCTCCGGGTTGGTCAGGCCATCGCGGGCCAGGCCGGCGATCTGCGCCTCCTGGGCGGTGAGGTCGGTCCGGGTGTCCGGCGTCCGCTTGCGGACGGTCTCGCCGGTGGCGAGCAGCTCGTGGCGAGCCCGGTCAGCGAACGCCTGCAGGCCCATCGCGGTCAGCTGGTCGTGCGCGGGCCGGAGCTGCTCGCGCGCGTCCACGCGACGCCCCTCCCGGCGCAGCCATTCGCCGTACAGGAGCCGGCTGCGCGCGGTCTCGACCCGCACCGGCGTCCGGCTCAGGTGGTCGATCGAGCGCAGGTACGCCGCCTCGTCGCCGTCCCGCAACGCCTGGACGCGCGCAGCCAGGCCGAGCGCCCAGTCGGTCGGGGTGACCGCGATCCGGTCGGTCAGCCAGGCATGTGCGACCTCGACCAGCTTGACGTCGCCGGTCCGCGAGGCGGCTTCGGCGAGTTCTCCGGCGACCAGGACGCCGTACCCGACGACGTCCTGCTCGAAGACGCGCTGGGCGGCGTCCCGGGCCATCTCGTAGTGCCCCAGGCTGTTGTGCAGGACGGCGGTCGCATGGCTCGCGAACGACGCCAACCGGCCTTGGCCCTGTTCGTTCGCCGTACGCCACAGCTCAGCGATCAGCTCCTGCGCGGTCGCCTCGTGACCCCGGTACGTCGCCAGGATCATCCGACCGGCGCCGGGCCGATGGGTCCCGGTCAGCTCGGCGATCCGGCGGTCCTCGTCGACCAGTCTGGCCGCGGTCTCCAGATCACCAGCCAGGCAGAGCAAACCGGCCCGGAAATCCAGCGCGACCTGTAGCTGTACGAGCGCGCCCGTACGCCGGGCGATCGCGTCCTGCCGGGCGGCAACAGCCAGCCCGGTCTCGAGATCGGCCAGCTCGACCGCGACGATGCCACCGGCCCGGTTCCCCGCCAGCCAGAGCCAGCTCCCGGCGTCCGCCGTACTGAGCTCGGCCGTACTCGCACCGGCCAGGGCAGCCGCGAGCTGCGGCGCGGCGGCCGCATACCCGCGCGTGACGCGGACGGCGAGCGCGTGCAACAGCTGGTCGGCCGGTGGGTCGGCCGAGGTCACCGGCGGCGCGGCAGCAACCGCGGCCGCGACCAGCTCGGCCGTATCCGGACCGCCGGACCAGATCGCCGCAGAAACCGCCTCCAGGTAGGCGTCCCGAGCCTCCGCCGGCCCGACCCGTCCCGCGGCGTCCAGCAAGATGGACGCCGCCTCGCGCGCATGGCCTTGGTCGAAAGCGATCTCGCCGCGCAACCGATCCGCCGCCGCGGCCTCGGTCGGTTCGAGCGGACCAGCCGCGGCGCCGCCGAGCAGGGCGAGCGCCGACTCCAGCATGCCGGAACGATGCTTACCGACGGCGGCTGCCAACGCGCGGCGTGCCCGGCTGGCCGGGTCCGGTGTCAGCTCCACAGCTCGCTCCAGCAACGCGGCCCCGGCGAAAAAGCCACCGCGATCGCGCGCCTGGTTCGCCGCCTGCTCCAACTCAGCGGCGACCTCCTCGTCCGGAAGTGAGGTCGACTGGGCCCGATGCCAGGCCCGGCGGTCGGCCTCAGGCGTCGCCTCGGCCAGCGCCCGGTGCACGGCCTGCCGCTCGGGCTGGGACGCCATCCGGTAGGCCAGCGACCGGACGAGCGGATGCCGAAACCGAACATGCTGCCCGAAGTCGATCAGCCCGGACTCGATCGCGGACGCCGCCGGCCCGTCGCCAAGCCCTAGCAGCTCAGCGGCCCGCCACAATACGGTCGCGTCCCCGACCGGCTCCGCAGCCGCCGCCAGCAGCAGCATCCGGGTGTCGGTCGGCAGGACGTCGAGGCGTCGGACGAAGCTGTCCTCGATCCGGCTCGTCAACGTGCCGGTGCTGAGGCCGTCGGCCAGCTCGGCCGCCGTCCAGGCCTGCGGCAGTTCGAGCACCGCCAGCGGATTGCCGTGCGTTTCCGCGACGATTCGGTCCCGAACCCGAGGATCGACCGGCCCGGGCAGGACGGAGTCGAGCAGCGCCCGGGCGTCGGCGTCCGCGAGCCCGCCGACCTCAAGCTCCGGCAGGCTGCCGAACTCGTGTTCGCTCCCCTCCCGGACGGCGACGACCATCACCACCGACTCGGCCTCCAGCCGTCGCGCCACGAACGCGAGGATCTTCGCCGACATCAGATCGATCCACTGCGCATCGTCGATCACGCACAGCACCGGCTCCTCCGCCGCAGCATCGGCCAGCAGGTTCAGCACCGCGAGCCCGATCAGGAACAGCGACGGCGGCGGCCCGACCAGCAACCCGAACGCCGTCCCCAACGCGGCGTACTGCGGCTCCGGCAGCCGCCCGATCCGCTCCAGAAACGGCTGACACACCTGGTGCAACCCCGAGTAGGCCAACTCCATCTCGGACTCGACCCCATCGGCCCGAGTCACCCGGCACCCCCGAACGTCCGCCGTCAGAACGCCCAGCAACGCCGACTTCCCGACCCCGACCTCGCCACGCAGCACCAACACCTCGCTACGCCCGCCCCGAGCAGCCTCGACCAACCGCTCCAGTACGGCGAGTTCTCGCGCCCGTCCCCGCAGCTCCCGATCCGCCACCGCACCAGCATTCCCGCCCAACCCCGCCGAGACAACTGTCCCGGCGGGGTGGCGCGGCTCAGCGGATCGAGCGGAAGCCGGTGCGGATCTCGTTCACCCAGGCGTCCGGCTGCTCCCAGGCGGCGAAATGGCCGCCCTTCGGGAGCCGGTTGTAGTGCACCAGGTTGGGGTAGGCCTGTTCGGCCCAGCTGCGCGGCGCCTCGAACAGCTCGTCGGGGAAGACACTGACCGCGACGGGGATCTCGACGCCCTTCGCGGTGAAGAACGGGAACTTGTTCTCCCAGTACAGGCGGGCCGCGGAGATGCCGGTGTTGGTCAGCCAGAAGTGGGTGATGTTGTCCAGGACGTCGTCCGGTGACAACCCTTCGGGGACGCCGTCGACACTGCGCGCGATCATCGCCAGCGAGGCCGCGTCGTGGTCGAGCATGAAGGCGGCCAGACCGGCCGGGGAGTCCGCGATCCCGGTCAGGGACTGCGGCCGATCGCCCATGAAATAGGCGTAGTAGACGTGTTTGTAGAAGAAGTTCAGCTGCTCGCAGGCGGTCCGCTCCTCGTCGGACAGCCCCTCGGGGACGGCGCCGCCGCCGGCCAGGTGCTGGTCGATCTCGGCCGGGATGACGCACGGCATGTTGCTGTGGATCGCGGCCAGCTCGGGCGGGGCGTCGACCGCCATCAGGTCGACCACGATCGCACCCCAGTCACCGCCCTGGGCGACGAAGCGGGTGTAGCCGAGCCGGCGCATCAGCTCGACGTACGCGGCCGCGATCCGGTCCGGCCCCCAGCCGGGCTCGGTCGGCTTCCCCGAGTAGCCGTACCCCGGCATCGACGGGACGACGACGTGGAACGCGTCGGCCGCATCGCCGCCGTACGACGTCGGGTCGGTCAGCGGCGCGACGATCTTGAGCTGCTCGACCATCGAGCCGGGCCAGCCGTGGCAGACGATCACCGGCAGCGCGTCGTCGTGCGGCGAGCGGGCGTGCAGGAAGTGGATGTCGAGCCCGTCGATCTCGGTCAGGTACTGCGGGAACGCGTTCAGCCGCTCCTCGCAGCGCCGCCAGTCGTAGTCGGTCGTCCAGTGGTCGACGAGCTTCCGGACGGTGGCCAGCGGCGTCCCCTGCGAGTGGTCGGCGACGGTCTCCCGGTCCGGCCAGCGGGTCGCCCGCAGTCGGGCGCGCAGATCGTCCAGATCCGCTTGCGGAACCTCGATCCGGAACGGCCGGATCCTGCTGTCGGTGGTGGCCGGGGCTTGTGTGCTGATCGCCATGAGAACCTCCTGCAGCGCGGGATGAGTGATGTCTCCACGCTGCGCGCGCCTGCCGTCGATCGCACCAGGGTTACTCCCTGGCCTCGCCCCCGGGTCAGATCCTGCGGGTGACGACCCAGCGGTGGGGGGCGATCGGGCGGGTTCTGGTGAAGCCGTGGTTCTCGAAGGCGGCCATCGGGCCGGTGTGGAGGAAGGAGCCGGAGAGTTTGCGGTCGTCGGTTTCTTCGGGGTAGCCCTCGACGACGCCGCCGCCGAGCGCGGCGATCTGCTCGAGGGCGCCGGCCAGGGCGGCGTCGGCGACGCCCTGGTTGCGGTGGCCCTTACCGGTGAAGAAGCAGGTGATCCGCCAGTCCGGCAGGGCGGTCAATCCCTTGTCGTACAGGCGTTTGCTCTTGATCTCGGGCAGCTCCTCGGGCGAGCCGAACTGGCACCAGCCGAGGCACTGGTCGCCGTCGAAGACCAGGGCATTGTGCGTCGTACCGTCGTGGGCGCGGCGCTCTTTCTCGGCGCGGTTCTCCGCGGCGGTGCGGCCTTTGAGTTTCAGGTGGAAGCCGACGCACCAGCAGCCGCCCCAGACGCCGTTGTTCGCCTCGGCGAGCGCGGCGAAGGCCGGCCAGGTCTCGGCGTCCAGAGCTCGTACGGTCAGCACATTCCGCAGTATGGCGCGTTCCGCCGACAAAAGAAGTTCCGGAACCGGCAGGGGGCTGTGCATGCGTATTCCCGCAGGTAGGGTCCGCGAGTAGTAAGCGCTTTCCGTGGAACTAGGAGGCTTCGTGAGGCGAACTGTTGGGGTGGCGGTCGTACTGACGGCGCTCGCCGGTGGACTGGTGAGTGTCGGACTGCCGGCCAGTGCAGGGCGGCCGGACCGTGGTGCGGCCGTGACCGGGACGTATTCGAGTGGCCCCGCTCAGGCGTGGCAACCGCTGCCGACGACGTACGTCGGGAACGACCAGGCGGGTGCCGCGGATGCCACTGTGGTGATCGATCCCAGCACACTTCGCCAGCAGTACAGCGGCGTCGGTTTCTCGCTGGACGAGACCAGCGTGTCGAACCTGTGGAAGCTGACGCCGGCCGAGCGCGACCGGGCGATCCGGCTGCTCGTCGACCCCAAGCACGGCGCCGGGTTCGACCGGTTCCGGCTGACGATCGGCAGCCCGGACCTGATCGAGCACCTGCCGTTCTGGTCGTACGACGAGCTGCCGCCGGGCGTCACCGAGGACTTCGGCCTGAAGTACTTCTCGATCAAACGCGATGTCGAGACGCATATCGTCGAGACGGCCAAGCTGATCCAGCGCTACAACCCGAAGGCGACCTTCTTCGCCTCGGCCTGGAGCGCACCGGCCTGGATGAAGACCAACAACCGGTTCACCGGCGAGGTCGCGCTCAAGCCCGGCAGCACCACGTCGTACTACCAGGTGGGCAAGCTGCGCGACGACTGTATCGACGTCTTCGCGCGGTACTACGTGAAGTACATCCAGGCGATGGCCAAGTTCGGCGTGAAGGTGGACGCGCTGACGCTGCTGAACGAGCCGGGGATCGACGTCGTCTACCCGGCGATGGACATCAGCATCGAGCAGCAGCAGAAACTCGCGGTCGCGATCAAGCGCGAGGTGCGGAAGGCCGGGCTGCGGACCGAGCTGTACGTGCACGACTTCAACTTCTGGGACTGGCGCGACCCGAACAGCACCGAGACCAAGAACTACCACCGGATCTTCAACGACCCGGCAACCAGGAAGGCCTCGGACGCGATCGCGTTCCACCCGTACTGGGGTGACCCGACGGTGATGCGGGACGCCTACGAGCAGACCGGCAAGCCGGTGCACATGACCGAGACGAGCAATCTGTCGCCGGCCACGATCCTCGACTACTTCCGGCTGGACGCGTCGTCGTACATCATGTGGGCGCAAGCCACCGACCAGGACGGCGGCACGCTGCACTGGACGCCGGCCCGGGACAACAACCTCGACTGGGCCGAGGTCGGCCGGACCACCAAGTGGCCGAACCGGCTGGTCAAGGTGAACACGACGTCCAAGACCTTCACGGTCCGCGACGAGCTCTACGCGATGGGCCAGTTCGCCAAGTACCTCGGGCCGGAGCACACCCGGGTCGAGTCCAGCGGGACGGCGCACGGCATCAGCAACGTGACCTTCAAGGACCGCCGGGACAACTTCGTCGCGATCGTCGGCAACTCGAACCCGGTCGCGAAGAAGGTGCGCGTCGTCCTGGCCGGAAAGTCCTTCACCACCACGGTTCCGGCGAACTCGTTCGCGACGTACCGCTGGCACGGCGACGTCCCCTCGGCGCACCACAACCGCGCGCCGGTCCTGCGCGACGTCGCCGACGTGACCGCCGACCAGTACGCCACCACGCAGGTCCAACTGTCCGCGACCGACCGCGATCGGGACCGGCTCGCCTTCTACGCCAAGGACCTGCCGAGCGGCGTCACCCTGGACGCCCGCACCGGCCTGCTCACCCTCCGCCCGACCACCGCCGGCAAGCAGACCGTCAAGGTTCGCGTGACGGACGGCGCGGCGTACGACGAGTCGACCGTCAACATCACCGTCACCCCGCACGGGACGCCGGTCGGCGAGCGGGTCGAAGCGGAGTCCTACGTGGCCCAGCAGGGCTGGACCGAGGGCGGCGCGAACTTCGTCGAGAGCAACGGCTCGGCCAGCGGCGGCAAGAACATCGGCTGGACCGACACTGGTAAATGGCTGCAGTACCGCGTCGACCTGGCCAAGGCCGCGACGTACAACCTCGAACTGCGCGTGGCCAACGGCACCGGCGCCGTCGCCCCGGATGCGATCTCCATCCGGGATGCCGAAGGCAACGTCTTGACCAAGGTCTCGGTCCCCGACACGACCGGCTGGGCGACCTACCAGTCCGTCAACACGACGGTCACTCTTCCGGCCGGCGACCAACTCATCACCGTCTACTGCGAGAGCGGCGGCTTCAACCTCGACTACCTGAGACTCACCGAGTAACCGGCGGGCCGGCTGACCGCGGTGTGTACCGCGGTCAGCGGCCGGTGCCGCGGTCGGGGCCTCGGGTACCTGGGCCGCGGTGGGTGTCCGGGCGCTGACCTTGGGCGGCTTCACCTTGCGCTGCCTGCTGCTGGGGTTGAGAGTCCGCGCTGCGGCCGGGGGTTTCACTCCCGGCCTGGGCGACCATGGCGTCGAAGCTGTCCCCGGAGCGATGGTGAATGCCGTTGATGCGGGACTTGCTGCCGTCGGTGTCCCAGACATACGTCGAAGGGTCGGCGTTGGGCCCGTACACCGCGCGGACCAGCGGCTCCGACCACTGCACCTCGCGGTCGAGACGTTCCTGGTGATTGGACACCCACCACTCAACCGGCACGGCCTGCTCTCCGGTCATTCCCTTGCTCAGCTCGGCGACCTCGATCGGCCGGTCCGGCGTGGTGTCGACCGTCGCCCAGGCGCTCACCTGGCCGCCCTGGACGACGGCGATCGTGGCCCGATGGGCGTCGTCCCGAGGGCCTTCGACCGCACCTACACAACCGGGCATCCGCGCCGCGAGCTGCTCGGCGCGGTTGCGCGCCGACGGGTCGGAATGATCGAGTACCACAATCTCCGTGCCGGCAGCTTGCGCTCTGGTCAGCTGCCGGTTCAGATCGTTCAGCTGCTCCGGGGTCTGTCCGTTCCGCGCGCGATCCGCGGCGTAGTAGAGCCGGGACGCCTCGTCGGGGCGGACCTCGACGTTGGTCAGCCATTCCGCGTCGAGGGCCGGCGTGCCGCCGATCCGCGCACCGGCCTGCTGATAGGTCTCCGCGACGTCGGCGCCGACGAAGGCGCCGGCCGGCTTGTCGAACTGCCGGAACGGTCCGTCGACGATCGCAGCCCGTACCGCGTCGGCCTGGCCGCCGGCCGCGCCGAGCTCGATCCGTTCGTCGGTCTTGCGGAAGGTCGCGGCCGCCAGCGGGGTACCGTCCCGATCGATGGCCACCGCGACCTGCGTGCCCTCGGCGTACGCCGGTTCGGCACCGGGGATCCCGGTCTCGGTGGCGGTCCCGGTCGACGGGTTCATGGCCTGCCACAGGGCGGCCAGCTCGGGGTCGACCTCGCGGCCGGCCGCATCGGCGCCGTCCAGCCGGCGGAGTGCGTCGTCGTCCATCGGGACCTGCAGGGCGGCCGTGAGCCGGTCCGCGACCTGGCCCCGGAGGGCGGTGAAGCGCGGGTCGTCCGGAGTGAACTGCAGGACGTCGCCGCCGGCGTCGCTGAATCGGGTCACGGCGGCGGCGACCTCGGCCCGCGGCGCTCCCGGCGTACCGGCGTTCTCCCAGCCGAGACCGGGGATCTCCGCCATCCGAGGGCCGAGGACGTCCTTCACGTCATCCATCAGCTCACCCAGGTTGGCGCTCGTCCGGTACGGCGTCGCGCCCTGGAAATCGAGCCCGACACCGAGCGCCTCGGCCTCGCGCATCCCGACCAGAATCAGCGTGGTCCGGGCGTCCCGGGAGGCGCCCTCGACATCCCGCACCACCACCCGGCCATCGGCCGCGCGGCCGACCACGCCGGTGATCTGAGGCGTCCCGCTCGGGTCGTTGACCATGACCGCGCGCAGCCCGGGCGGGCTCTGGCCACGGTCCGGATCCACGGCGCCCTGATCATCGACCGACAGCACCGTGGTCGTCTGGCCGCTGTCGAGCGCGCGGCGGATGTCCAGCGCCCAGTCGCGGTAGCTGGAACTGCTGTCCAACGGCTGGTCGAGCGCTTCGAAGGGGTTCCGCTCTTCGGGCAGCCGACTGCGGGTGGACGCCGCGAGGTCCTCGACCTCCAGGGCGTTCCAAGGGGTCTGCGCGGCGGCGGTGTTCAGCCTCATGATGATCGGCTGGTCGAGGCTGATCGGCTCCGGCGCCGGCACCCGCCAGGTGGCCGAGGGCGTGGCTTCGACGACCGCGCGCGACTCCTTGGCGGCCAGATGGTTGACCGCGTACCAGGCGGCGGCGCCGAAGTGCGCCGACGTCGGGACGCCGTGGTTGCCATCGGCCCCGATCGTCGGATGGGTCGACCCGGCGCCGACGATCCGGAACTCCGAGCCCTTGCGCTCGAAGCCTGCGACGGTGAACAGACTGCTGTCCCCGAGTGCCGCGACGACGGCGTGCTGCGCCGGGCTGTTGAAGACCCCGAGCGCGGCGTTCCGCGCCTGCCAGACCGGGCTCCGCTCCTTGTGAGCTGCCGATCCGCCGAGACCCTTGGCCGCCGCCTCGAAGGGCTGGTCGGTGTCGGCGAAGGCCCGCTCGGCGAGCTCCTGGTACCGGCGCCACTCCGGGGTGTCGCGGGTGAGCACGAGCACCTTGGCCTGCGGATACGCGGCGAACTCGCGGACCTCTGCGGCCAGCCGGGTCGCCTCGGGAAGACGGTCGCGCTGGCGGGCGTCGTACTCGGGCATTCAGGTCCTCTCCGGGGCGTCGATGAGCTGCTCATCTTGACGCCCCGGGAGGTCACCCGGTTCCCCGTCTGCGCCGAAGCGTTCCGGCGTCAGGCGTAGGGGTTGAAGGGGATGCCGCTGGGCTTGGAGACGTTGAGCAGGTAGCGGAAGCGGTCGTCCTTGTCGGTGATCTTGATGGTGGCGGAGCCGAAGTTCGCGTTCATCAAGGTGTCGCGCAGGCCGGTGCTGGGCCAGCCGTCCCAGCCGACCAGCGGCGGGTAGCGCCAGTTGTGGTAGTGGTTCTCCGGCGGCTCGTCGTTGCCGTTGGCAAGCCGGAAGAAGTGCGTGCTGGCGCCGTCTTTGTGGTACACGATCTTGGGGTGCGAGCCGTCGAAGCGGACCTGCGACCGCGGGTAGGTCACCTGGCTGGAGTGCTGGGTCGTGGTCACGAACTCAACCTGGTTGCTGGCCTGGTTGATCCAGGAGATGACATGTTCGAAGTCGTGCCGGTGGCCGCCGAGACCGCTGCCGGCCACGGCCTGGTCCTTCTCGAAGTAGGCGGCGTAGACCACCGCGCACCAGCCGTTGTTGCACTTCGAGCGTGCGTAGGTCTGGGAGTTGTCGAGGTCGGACTGGTCGCGACAGTTGCCGTTGACGGCGCCGGTCGTGTTCAGGCCCGGGTTCAGGGTGCCGTCGGCGCCGATCGCCGGGACGGCGTAACAGCCGTCGCCGTCGTAGTCGAAGGCCGGGGAGAAGGACTGTTCGTAGCCGTTCGCGTTCTGCGGCAGGCTCGGCGGCGGGGCGGCGTAGGCCGCGACCGTCGTGGCCACCAGCAAGGTTGCCGTGCCGATCACCACGCCGAGGGTCAATCGGCGGACACGGGACTGATCTGTCATGGACGCTCCTTCGGGGCGGGAAGACAACGCTGTCGAACCATGACAGATCAACCCCACGTCAGTACATACTTCACGAGCGAAAGAATTCGAATCCGATCAGAATTGGGCCGCTCGGAACCCAGAGTTCTCCGGTTGACGCCTTGACGCGCCTCAGCGCCGGTAGAGGTTGACCGAGCTGCGCAGCGAGTCCAGGACGTAGCCGGGGAAGCGCAACCCCTGCTTCTGCGCCCAGAGCAGCTCCAGCTCGACGCGACCGATCTGCTGGGCGTACTTCTGCAGGCCTTCGTCACCGCCGTCGGTGATGTGCAGCGCCTCCATCACGCCGCCGAACTCGGCGCGCTGGCTCTTGTTGTAGGCGCCGACGACCTCGAAGGACTGTTTGCGCAACAGCCGGACCAGCCACTTCTGCCAGGGCGCCATCTCGCTCCACAGACCACGCGCGGCGATCTTGTAGTAGGCGAAGTGGCCGGGCTCCTGGCGGCGGATCGGCGCGATGATCGTCGAGGCGACCGCCTGCTCGTCGAGCTCCAGCAACCCCTTGTGCAGCAGGTTGTACGCCAGGATCGCGGACTGCTCGGTCGCGACACCGGTCAGGTAGTAGAGCATCCGGCTGACGTCCTGGATCGCGCTGAGGTGCGCGAGCGCGCCCAGGAAGCGCAACTGGAAGGAGATCTTGTCGACGTTCGGCTCGGAGACGGGCAGGCCGGCCAGGGTCTGCAACCGATCCAGCAGGACGCCGTGGTGCAGCTCCTGCGGCGACCAGACGTCGGCGTAGAAGTGTTTGTCGACCGGCGGCGGATCGGGCAGCAGCAGATTCAGCTCGAGGACGTTCCGCTCGACCTCCAGCTCGACCCGCGTCATGTACGCCAGGACGCCGCCGAAGCGGCTCGCCAGCAGATCCGGCCGCCGCATCGTGAAATCCGCGCTGTCCAGCGGGATCGGCGGGTGCTCCTCCCCCAGCCGATCCACATGCTCCATCAACCGCGCCTCGGCCGCCGCCGCAGCACCTTTCCGGCTACTCCCCACGACGGATCCCCACCCCTTTCGGGCCACAGCACTAGTCGATCACGGTCACTTTCCACGCCACTGCCAGCCTACCGGCCCGTACCCCCGCTCATTCGTGGTTTTCACCACGTCAAGAATTAGTTGCGGCCACCCAGCGAACCTGCTCCCCATGGATCAAGACCCTCAGCGCGGACGGCGGTGGGTGGTGGGCGGGAGGGGTGGCGTGCGGTTGGCGTCGGGGTGGGGTTGGTACCAGTAGGCGACGGTTGAGATGTCGTCGCAGCGTTCGAAGTGGCCGTGGTCCCAGGCGCCGATCTGTTGGAGGGTGACTTTGAGGTTGGTGTGGAAGATGACTGGGTCGGGTAGGTGCCAGCGGTACATGCCATGGGACTGGAGGGTGCTGGTGAGGAAGGGAGAGGCGCCGGTGCGGTCTTCGGCGGAGTAGAACGGGTAGCCGCAGTAGGGCGCGCTGAAGGTCAGGGCGACTGGGGGTGGGTCGACGCGGAGGGCGTCCTGGAAGGCCCAGGCACCGCCTGCGTAGTCCTCCAGGCCGGTGCTGCATTGGGTGGGGTAGGCGTCGTCGTCGTCCAGATAGAACTTCACTTCGCCCTCGCCCCACCAGTAGCGCTCGAGTGCGGTCAGGCCAATGTAGGTGCCGACGTAATGGCCGCTGCCGACGACGCCGTCCAAGATGACGTGATCCTCGGCCGGGGCGGTGGACGCGTTGCTGCGCCGCCACTGCGCGCGGAAGACCGCGGTGTCGTCGCCCAGCTCGTCGCCCACGGTGTAGTCGATCTGGTAGTAGATGCCGTCGACCTGGCCCGGGTGCTCGCTGGCCAGCTCGATCCGGGCCCGCTGGCGGAACGGCATCGGGAAGTAGCAGTTCATCCCGCCGGTCGGCGCGACCACGATCGGGACCGACGTCACCAACGCTCGCTGCCCGAAGCCGTTGCAGAAGAAGTCGCCGAGCGGTACTTCGACGGCCGGCTGCTCGGCGTCGTCCCACCACATCCGCAGCACCAGATCCCGCAGGACCCACGGCCCGGCGGCCGTGCCGGACGGGACGGTCATCCAGATGTGCCGGATCACGCCCGGCCCCTCGATATCGGCCAGGACGGCGGTCTCCCCCGGCTCGAGGCCGATCGCGGGCCTGCCCTTTCGGGACGGTCCGAGGGCGGACGCCGTCCGCGCCGCCATCCCCGGCGCGCCGGTCGGGTTCTCGGCGTTGATCGAGCGGCTGCGCTGCCTGCCGGGGGCCTTCGTGACCGCAGTCCAGTCCGCGAATGTCATGCGTTCCTCCCAGGTCGTTTGAAACGAATGTAAAACGCACTCTTGCGCAGATCCCGGTCCAGGCCGCATCCTGGCGAAACTCACGGGGGTGGGGCCGAGTGGGGGCTGGGGGCTTATTTCCATGCGTTTTTCCGCCGATGCGCTGCGGCGTGTGCTGGTTGTGATCTGTGTACTACTGCTCGTGCCGTTGACGGCGTCCGAGCCGGCTCGGGCTGTCGCGACGCCGAGCGGGTTCACCGAGCAGACCGTGTTCGAGGGGCTGACGAACCCGACGAACGTCGCGTTCGCGGCGGACGGCCAGGTCTTCGTAGCCGAGAAGAGCGGCCTGATCAAGGTCTTCGACTCGCTCGACGACCCGACGCCGAGGGTGTTCGCCGACCTGCGGACCAAGGTGCACAACTTCTGGGACCGCGGTCTGCTCGGCCTCGCCCTGCACCCGGGTTTCCCGGCCGATCCGCGCGTCTACGTGCTCTACACGCACGACGCGCTGATCGGCGCGCAAGCGCCCAAGTGGGGGACGGCGAACGCCTCCGACGACCCGTGCCCGTCACCGCCCGGCCCGACCAGCGACGGCTGCCAGGTCAGCGCGCGACTGTCGGTCCTGACGTCGACCGGCTCGGCCGTCGCCGAGCAGGTCCTGATCGAGGACTGGTGCCAGGTCTACCCGAGCCACTCGATCGGCTCGATCGAGTTCGGCCCGGACGGCATGCTGTACGCCGGTGGCGGCGACGGCGCGAGTTTCACCTTCACCGACTACGGCCAGGACGGCTTCCCGGACTCCGACACCACACCGGACAACGCCTGTGCCGACGGGACGGCGCCGGTCGGCGCGCAGCTCACGCCCCCGACGGCCGAAGGCGGCGCGCTCCGCGCCCAGGACCTGCGGACGAGCGGCGACCCGGTCACCCTCGACGGTTCGATCATCCGGATCAACCCCGACACCGGCCAGGCCGCGCCCGGTAACCCGCTGCTCTCCAACGCCGACCTGAACGCCCGCCGGATCGTGGCCGAAGGACTGCGGAACCCGATGCGTTTCGCGTTCCGCCCCGGCACCAACGAGCTGTGGATCGGCGACGTCGGCTACTCCGCCTGGGAGGAGATCAACCGGCTCGTCCTGCCCGCCACCGGCGTCGCGAACTTCGGCTGGCCTTGTTACGAAGGCGCCGGCCGCTCGAACGCGTACGACTCGGTCAACGTCAGCATCTGCGAGAACCTCTACGCCGCCGGCGCTCCGGCCGTCGCCGCGCCGTACTTCGCCTATCAGCACCGAGCCCATGTCACCGCGAACGAGACCTGCTCGGTCGGCAGCTCGTCGCTGTCCGGGATGGCGTTCTATGCCGGCGGCAACTATCCGGCGGAGTACGACGGCGCGCTGTTCTTCTCCGACTACAGCCGTAAGTGCGTCTGGGCGATGCTGCCGGGCGCGGACGGCCTGCCGGACAAGACCAAGATCGTCCAGTTCGCCTCCGGCTACGGCTCGACCCGGCTGCAGACCGGCCCGGGTGGCGATCTGTTCACCGTGGACTACGACACCGGCACGATCCGCCGCTACGTCTACAGCGCGACCAACAACCCGCCGACCGCGGTCATCCAGGCCGATCCGGCCAGCGGCAACGCGCCGCTGCAGGTGACCTTTGACGGTAGAGCCTCCAGTGACGCCGATGGCCATCCGCTCAGCTACGCCTGGGATCTGGACGGCGACGGCCAGTACGACGACTCCACCGCCGCGACCGTGCAGCGCAGCTACCCGACCAACGGACCGGTGACGGTTCGCCTCCGGGTCAGCGACGGCCAGGGCGGGACGGCGACCACCTCGACCCGGATCAACGTCGGCAACACGGCGCCGACGGCAACGATCACCGGTCCCGGCCCAGCCTTGGCCTGGAAGGTCGGCGATGCGATCAGCTTCTCCGGTTCGGCGTCCGATGCAGAGCAGGGCACACTGCCCGGGTCGGCGTTGAAATGGACGCTGATCATGCATCACTGCCCAAGTGATTGCCATCAGCACACAATCACCTCGTTCACCGGCACGAGCGGCACCTTCGCGGCACCGGATCACGAGTACCCGTCGTACCTGGAGCTGCGGCTGACCGCGACGGACGCCGGTCAGCTCACGGATGTGAAGAGCGTCCGGCTCGACCCGAAGACGACCAAGCTCTCCTTCGCCAGCCAGCCGTCCGGCCTGTCACTGACGTATCTCGACCGCACAGTGAAAACCCCGGCCATCGGTACGACGATCAACGGGTCGACCGGCACATTAGCGGCCGAGGCGGCACAGCCGGTGGGCACGAACCTGCACCGATTCGCCTCCTGGTCGGACGGCGGAGCGCGGGTGCACAACTTCGTCGCACCGGACGCGCCGACGACGTACACCGCGACCTACGTGCCGAAACGCAATCTGGCGTTGAAGAAACCGGTGGCGACGTCCAGTGTCTACCTCAACCGGCCGGGTGCGAATGCGGTCGACGGTTCGGCATCGACGTACTGGTCGAGCGCCCGCAGCGATCCGCAATGGCTGCGGGTCGACCTCGGCCGAGTCGAGCTGGTGGACCGGGCGCTGCTGAGTTGGCTGTCGACGTCGTACGCGAAGGCCTACCAGATTCAGGTCTCCGGCAGCGGGCGCACCTGGAAGACGGTCTACTCGACGACAACCGGCGACGGCTTCATCGACAGCGTCGCCTTCACTCCGAACTACGCGCGCTACGTCCGGATCAACATCACCGCACGCGGCGTGGCCGGAAGTTACAACGGCCTCTGGGAGTTCGGCGTGTACGGCGACACCGGATCGCTCACCGGGATCGCCGGCAAGTGCGTCGACGTGGCCGGCACCGCCGTCCGCCTCTTCACCTGCAACGGAACCGCCCAACAGCAGTGGATCGCCCAGGACGACGGGACCGTGCGTTCCCAAGGCAAGTGCCTGGACGCACGCAACACCACCCCGCGCAGCGCCACCACCGTCTGGACCTGCGACGGCAGCCCAGGCCAGAAGTGGACCGCCCGCACCGACGGCACCCTGCTGAACAAACAATCCGGCCTCTGCCTCGACGCAGCCAACGGCAAGAGCACCGACGGCACCCCCGTCAACATCTACACCTGCCACACCGGCGTCGGCCAGAAATTCCTCCTGCCCTAGGGCTGATGGGTTTTCGCGGTCGTTCATCGGTCGGTCAGGTGGCGTTCATCCCTTGCGGCGAAGGTCGCGGCATGGTGAAGAGGCTGGTTGGGGTGGGGACGGCGGCGGTGCTGGTCGCGGCGCTGGTGACGCCGGGGGCGCAGGCGCATCGGCCGAGCGAGCCGAAGGTGATCGGGACGGCGACGCTGGGCGACATCCCGCTCGGCGCGTTCTCGAACGCGCTGATCCGGGGCTCGGTGCATAACGACCGCAAGGTCGACCTCGGCGGGATCGGCAGCGACCTCTACCCGGCCGGGCGGCCCGGTGAGTTCTGGACCGTGACGGACCGCGGGCCGAACGGGCAGATCAAGATCGACGGCGCGAACCGGCGGACCTTCCCCGTTCCCGGATTCGACCCGGCGATCGTGAAGGTGCGGGTCGACGGCCGCAAGCTTCGGGTGCTGTCGGCGATCCCGATCACCACTCGGCACGGCGCCGCGGCGACCGGCCTGTCCAACCAGGCGGCGCGCGACGAACTGCCGTACACGTACGACGCCGCGACGCCGCTGGCCCTGAACCCGAACGGCCTGGACACCGAGGGCATCGTCCGCGCCCACGACGGCACGTTCTGGCTGGTCGACGAGTACAGCCCCTCGCTGGTGCACGTCTCGGCGCGCGGCCGGGTGCTCGCCCGGTACGTGCCGAAGGGGCTCAAGCTGACCGGCGCCGACTACCCGGTGCTCGAGGCCCTGCCCGCGATCTTCCTTACCCGCAAGATCAACCGCGGTTTCGAGGGGCTCGCGCAGCTGCCCGGCGGCGACCTCGTGCTGGCCCTGCAGAGCCCGCTGCTGAACCCGACCAAGAAGGTCGGCGAGAACTCACGCACCACCCGGCTGGTCCGCTTCTCCCCTCGCCGCGGCAAGGTCACCGCGGAGTACCTCTACCGGTTCGACCCGGTCGGCGTCGTCGACCCCGGTGAGGACGAGACGGCCGAGCTGAAGATCTCCTCGGTGATCGCCGCCGGCCCGGAGACCCTGCTCGTCCAGGAGCGCACCGACAACGCGGCCCGGCTGCATCGCGTCGTCCTGCGGTCGTCGTACGACGTCCTCGGCAGCCGCTGGGACGACGTCGCGACTGCGCCGTCGCTGGAGTCCCTGCCCGACCCGGCCGCGGCCGGCGTCCCGGTCCTGCCCAAGAAGCTCTTCCTGGACCTGAACACGATCCCGGGTATCCCGAAGAAGATCGAGGGCGTTGCACTCACCTCGCGGCACACGCTGACCGTGATCAACGACAACGACTTCGGCATGACCGACGGGCCCGCCGCCTTCGACGTCCAGGGCAACCTCGTCGACAGCGAGATCGAGACCAAGCTGGTGACGATCCGGCTCCCGTAATGGCCCTTGGGGGCTGAATACTGCTCGCCGTGTACAGACGAATCGGAGCGGTGGTTCTGGGCTGTTTGCTGGCGGTTGCGCCGGCGACGGCGCAGGCCGCGGAACAGGCGACCACGGTGAAGACGCTGACCTTCAACATCCACCACGGGCAAGGCAGCGACGGGAAGCTCGACCTGGAGCGGACCGCGAAGGCGATCGAGGCCTCCGGGGCCGGGATCGTCGGCCTGCAAGAGGTCGACAAGTTCTTCGATGCCCGGAGCAACTGGGTGGACCAGCCGGCCTGGCTGGCCGCGCGGCTGGGGATGAACTACGTGTTCGCGCCCAACCTGGACTGGGATCCGCCGGAGCCCGGCAAGCCGCGGCGGCAGTACGGGAACCTGGTGTTGTCGAAATACCCGATCCTGGACTCGCGGAACACGCCGCTGCCGAAGGTCGGAACCGAGGAGCAGCGCGGGCTGCTCGAGACCGTGATCGACGTCGGCGGTACGCCGGTGCGGTTCGCCGACACCCATCTGAACAACGCGACCCCGGCCGAGCGCCAGCAGCAGGCAACCGCGATCGTCAACCTGCTCGGCGGCGCGACCGAGCCGACGCTGCTCGTCGGTGACCTGAACGCCGTCCCGAGCGCGGCCGAGATCAAGACGCTGACGGCCCGCTGGAAGGACACCTGGACCGAGGTCGGCATCGGCCTCGGCAACACGAGCTCGGTGCCGATCCCCACTCGCCGCATCGACTACCAGCTCCACAGCCCCGCGCTGAAGGCGACGGCGGCGTCCGTCCCCTCCACTTTCGCCTCCGACCACTTCCCGGTCGCGGCGACGTTCACGCTGGGGTGACCTACTCCAGCCAGGTGGTTTCGAAGCTGGGGTTGGCGTGGATGTGCAACGCTTCGTAACCGCCGGGGCCGGTACGGAACTTGTGCGGGGTGTCGGCGGGGACGACGAGGATCTGGCCGGCCCGGCCGACGACCTGCTGGTCGGCGACGGTGAAGGTCGCGGAGCCGCGGCGGATGATGAAGGTCTCGGCGTACGGGTGCATGTGCAGGCGCGGGCCGACGCCTTCCTGCGTGGTGGACTCCAGGATCAGTGACACCCCGGCACCGCCCGGCAACTCTGTGTAGTTCTCCTCCCAGCCTTCGCCGTCCTCCTGGCCGTTGGCGCGATTGATGACATGGGCGCCGGTGTTCGCGATCTCGGTCACGTTTCCTCCGTTGTGTCCTTTGGAGCGCAATGGGTACTGGAGTTCTGACGGGTTGAGCAGCCAGCCCACAGTGGGACTCCCGGGGTGGGGCGACGCATCGGATGCGATGCTGCCTCATACCCGGGGTCCCACTCCAACATTTTCAGTCGATTTGAACGACGCCCTCCGCGTGCCGACGAGCCAGCTCGTGGTAGATCGCGGCGTTGTGATCGACGAACAGCTTCGGCGTCCCGGCCAGCGGGACGATCTTCTTCGCCGGGCTACCCATCGCGACCGACTCCGGCGGAATCACCGAACCCGGTGTCACGGTCGCCCCGGCCGCGATCAGCGTGCGGCTGCCGACGACGGCGCCGTCCAGCACGATCGCGCCGTTCCCGACCAGCGCCTGCTCACCGATCACGCAGTCGTGGACCAGACACTGGTGACCGACCGTAGCGTTCGGCCCGACCTCGCAGCCGTCACGGTTGGAATGGATCACCGAGTTGTCCTGCACGTTCGCGCCGGCGCGGATCGTGATCGTGCCCAGATCAGCCCGGATCACCACGCCGTACCAGATCGAGGCCTTGGCCTCGACGATCACATCACCCACCAACGTCGCCGTCGGCGCGATCCACGCGTCAGGGTGGACGGTCGGGCTCTTACCTTCGAACGAGAACAGCGGCATACGCCGGAGCCTACGCGCGCCAGTGGTACCGGCGTTCCGGCCGGCCTGTCGTGCCGTACCGTAACGCGACCGCCGCCTGGTCCCGGGTGCAGAAGAACTCCAGGTAGCGGCGCGCGCTGACTCGGGACAGCCCGACCTGCTCCGCGCACTCGGCCGCCGACAGACTGTCGGCGCCCCGCAGCGCCGCGGCCACGAGGACGGCGGTTTCCTGGCTCAGCCCTTTCGGGAGCCGATTGGCCGGCGGCCGGGTCGGCGTCAGCACGCGATCGACGTCCGCCTGGCTGGTCACCTGATCGGGGACGCTCGCGCGCTGCCGCACGTACTGCTGCAACCGGGCCCGCAGGTCCTCGAAACCGAAGGGTTTCAGCAGGTAGTTGACCACCCCTTGCCGGACGGCGCCGCGGACGGCGTCCGCCTCCCGGGCCGCGGTGATGACGAGGATGTCGCAGTCGGGTTGCGCGGCCCGCAGGCGGGCGATCAGGTCGATGCCGAAGATGTCCGGCAGGTAGAGGTCGAGCAGGACCAGATCGGGGCGCAGCTCGCGGATCGCGGTCAGGGCCTGGTCGCCGGAGTTCGCCGTCCCGACCACCTCGAAACCGTCCACGCGGTCGACGAACCCGCGATGGATCCGGGCGACCATGAAATCGTCGTCGACCACCAGGACCTTGATCATCTCGCCCCCTCGGGCAGCGGCTGGACGGACATCCGCGCGACGAACGCCGCGCCGCCGTCGGCCAGGTTGGTGACCGCGACCTCGCCGCCGCGGCGCCGGCAGATCAGCCGGATCATCGCCAGCCCGATCCCGCGCTCCCCTTCGGCGGCGGCCTTCGTGGTGAAGCCGTGTGCGAAGACCTCCTGCGCCAGCTCGGGCGCGACCCCGGGACCTGAGTCCCGGACCTCGATCTCGACGCTGCTCGCGTCCTGACGCAGTTCGACCTCGACCCAGGCGGGCGACAACGGCGTCCCCGACTGCGCGGCCGCGTCGACGGCGTTGTCGACCAGGTTGCCGACGACGGTCGCGACGTCCGCGGACAGCTCGGGCGCGAGGCGTTGCAGCGTGGTGCGTTCGGAGACCCGCAGCTCGACCCGGCGCTCGGCCGCCACACTCGACTTCGCCATCAGCAGGGCCGCGACAGCGGTGTCGTGGACGCGCCGGGTGACGGTCAGGTCGAGCGACTCGCGGTAGCGATTGAGGGCGCCGACGTAGGTGACGACCTCGTCGTACTCGCCGATCTGGATCAGGCCGGAGATCGTGTGCAGCTGGTTGGCGAACTCATGGGTCTGCGCGCGGAGCAGCTCGGCGGACGACCGGAACGAGCCGAGCTCGCGCTCCAGCTGGGCCAGCTCGGTCCGGTCGCGGAGCGTGGTGACCGAGCCGAGTGAGCGGCCGTCCTTGGTGACGTGCATCCGGTTCATCACCAGGACCCGGCCACGGCGGACGACGACGGCGTCCCGGGTGTCTTCGTGCTCCCCGGCGAGGACTTCGAACAGCCGGCCGACGATGTTCAACTCGCGGAGGCTGCGGCCGACCGCGTCGTCCGGCAGATCGAGCAGCCGGCGGCCGACGTCGTTCACCAGCGTCACGCGCAGGTGCGGGTCGAGGGCAACCACTCCTTCGGCGAGTCCGTAGAGCATGGCTTCGCGGTGTTCGGCGAGGCCGACGATCTCGCGCGGCTCGAGCCCGAGCGTCTGGCGTTTGATGCGCCGGGCAAGCATCCAGGAGCCGAGCAGGCCCAGCAGGCAGGCGATCCCGAGATAGATCGCCAGGTACGACGATGCCCCACGCAACCGTTCGAGGACGGACGGCACCCGCTCGCCGACCATCACCGTGCCGATCCGGGCGCCCAGCGAGCCGTCCTCGGTGTCCTGGCTGAGCACTGGGACCTGGGAGACCAGCTCCGGCTCGGCGTCCACCCGCAGCTCGCCCGACCAGCCCCGACCGGCCGCGACGCCGGGATCACCCAAGGTGATCGGATTCCCGATCGTCGTCGGGTTGGTGGCGGCGATGATCTTGCCGTCGGCGTCCGCGACCGTGATCGAGGTGACGCCGGACTGGGTCAGCGTGGTCTGCAGCAGCGGCGCGAGCACCTCGGCCGGGGCCGGATGCCGAATCCCGAACCGGAGCGTCTGATTCCCGGCCACCTGCTCGGCCAGCGCGGTCACCCGGCGACCCTCGACCCGGTTGAACGTGGCCGCCGACTGGGCGAGCGAGACCGCGGCGACGGCGACCAGCACCACCACCACGATCGCCAGCTGCAGCACCAGCAGCTGGCCGGCCAGGGTCGGCCGCCTTCCGATTCGCAACGCCACGGCCGCATGATCACCGCTGGAGCCGCCCCGAGGCCACCCCTCGACGCGAAACGAGTCGTGACCACAATGAACTCAACCTCCGCTGCGGCCACAACGCAGACGGCGGCCCGCCTGCCCGGCCACGATCTCGACCACATCCCCGGCATGAGAGGACTCCGCTGATGAGGTTCAAGGTGTGGATTGCGGCGCTGGCGCTGGTGGGGGTCAGCGCCTGTGGAGCGACGGCGGAGAAGGGCGATTCCGCGACCACCGGCAGTGACAAGCCGGTGACCGGGTTGCGGTTGATGGTGCCGAACACGGCCGGTGGCGGGTACGACACGACGGCCCGGGTCGCGGCGAAGGTCCTGGACGACGCCAAGATCGCGACCGGCGTCCAGGTGTTCAACCTGCCCGGCGCCGGTGGGACGGTCGGCCTGCAGCGAACGGTGAACGAGAAGGGCAACGGAAAGCTGGCCCTGCAGATGGGCCTCGGCGTGGTCGGGGCGACGTACACCTCGAAGTCGAAGGCGACGCTGACCCAGACGACCCCACTGGCCAAGCTGATCGAGGAGGCCGGGGCGATCGTCGTCCCGAAGGACTCGCCGTACCGGACGATCGGCGACCTGGTCGCGGCCTGGAAGGCGGACCCCAAGTCGTTCGCGGTCGGCGGCGGCTCGTCGCCCGGCGGACCGGACCACCTGCTGCCGATGCAGCTCGCGCAGGCGGTCGGGATCGACCCGAAGCAGGTCAACTTCATCTCCTACGACGGCGGCGGCGAACTCCTGCCCGCCTTGCTGGGTCACAAGATCGCCTTCGGCGCCAGCGGGTTCGGCGAGTTCCTCGACCAGGTCGAGAGCGGCCAGCTGCGGGTGCTCGCGGTGACCAGCGAGCAGCCGGTGGACGCGTTGAAGGCGGTCCCGACGCTGAAGGGGTCCGGAATCGATCTGGTCTTCACCAACTGGCGTGGGATCGTCGCGCCGCCGGAGATCAGCGCCGCCGACAAGCAGCTCTGGATCGACGCGCTGACCCGGATGCACGACTCGGAGCAGTGGAAGGCCGAGCTGGTCAAACACGGCTGGACGGACGCCTTCGTCACCGGTGACGCGTTCGGGACGTTCCTGGCCGAGCAGGACAAGGCGGTCGCCGACGTCCTGACCAAGCTGGGTCTGGCCGCGTGACGGCTGCTCGGGCGGACCGGGCGCAGTACGGGGTGTGCGGGTTCCTCGCGATCGTGGGCGGCCTGGTGATCGCCGACGCGGTGCGGATCCGGCACATTGCCAACAGCAACGATCCGATCGGTCCGAAGCCGATCCCGATCGTGCTCGGCGCGCTGCTGCTCGTGGTCGCCGTCCTGTACGCCGTCGACGTCGCCCGCGGCGGGACCGGCGAGGCCGAGGGCGGTGAGGACGTCGACCCGGCCTCGCCGGTCGACTGGCGGACCGTGCTGCTGCTGATCGCGGCGTTCGCAGTGAACCTGGTGTTGATCGAGCCGGCCGGGTGGGTGATCAGCGGAGCCTTGCTGTTCTGGGGTTCGGCGTACGCGCTGGGCAGCCGGAACCACCTGCGCAACCTGCTGATCGCCGTCGGGTTGTCGCTGACCACGTTCTATCTGTTCGCGATCGGGCTCGGCGTCAACCTGCCGGCCGGCGTACTGCAAGGGATCTTGTGATGGACCTGCTGAACGGTTTCGCCGATGTGCTGACGCCGGTCAACCTGCTGCTCGCGCTGCTCGGCGTGACGGTCGGCACGGCGGTCGGCGTCCTGCCGGGGATCGGACCGGCGATGACGGTCGCGCTGCTGCTGCCGATCACCTACGGGCTGGAGCCGGTGCAGGCGCTGATCCTGTTCGCCGGAATCTTCTACGGCGGTATGTACGGCGGATCGACGACGTCGATCCTGCTGAACACTCCCGGGGAGTCGGCGTCTGTGGTCACGGCGATCGAGGGCAACAAGATGGCGCGCTCCGGGCGGGCCGCGCAGGCGCTCGCGACGGCCGCGATCGGGTCGTTCGTGGCCGGGACGATCGGGACGCTGCTACTCGCGCTGGTCGCGCCGCAGGTGGTCAGGTTCGCGATCAGCCTGGGTGCGCCGGACTACCTGGCGATCATGTTGCTCGCCTTCGCCGGGGCGACGTCGGTGCTCGGGTCGTCGCGGATCCGCGGGATCGCGGCGCTGCTGCTCGGGTTGGTGATCGGGCTGGTCGGGATCGACAAGGTGACCGGCCAGCAGCGGTTGACGTTCGGCGTCCCACAGCTTGCCGACGGCATCGATGTCGTCGTGGTTGCCGTCGGCATCTTCGCGGTCGGCGAGGCGCTCTGGGTGGCCGCGCACCTGCGGCGGACGCCGGGCACCGTCATCCCGGTCGGACGGCCGTGGATGGGACGCGCGGACTGGCGGCGGTCGTGGAAACCCTGGCTGCGCGGGACGGCGTACGGGTTCCCGATCGGCGCGCTGCCGGCCGGCGGGGCGGAGATCCCGACGTTTTTGTCCTACGCGACCGAGAAGAAGCTGTCGAAGCACCCCGAGGAGTTCGGCCACGGCGCCATCGAAGGCGTCGCCGGGCCGGAGGCGGCCAACAACGCCTCGGCCGCCGGAACCCTCGTCCCCATGCTCGCCCTCGGTCTACCCACCAACGCCACCGCCGCCGTCATGCTGGCCGCCTTCACCTCGTACGGTATCCAGCCCGGCCCGCTGCTCTTCGAGCGCGAGTCCCGCCTGGTCTGGGCCCTGATCGCCAGCCTCTTCATCGGCAACCTGATGCT
The DNA here is from genome assembly GCF_055584105.1 of Kribbella sp. NPDC104218. Taxonomy (NCBI): domain Bacteria; kingdom Bacillati; phylum Actinomycetota; class Actinomycetes; order Propionibacteriales; family Kribbellaceae; genus Kribbella; species Kribbella sp. NPDC104218. Next base: position 2,799,525 of record NZ_JBVJMQ010000001.1, on the reverse strand, counting down.
CCTGCTCCTCAACCTCCCCCTCGCCCCCGCCTGGGCCAAACTCCTCCAGATCCCCCGTCCCTACCTCTACGCCGGCATCCTCTTCTTCGCCTCCATGGGCGCCTACGCCGTCAACGCCCAGCCCCTCGACCTCTTCCTCCTGCTTCTCCTCGGCCTCCTCGGCTTCACCCTCCGCCGCTTCGGCCTCCCCGTCCTCCCCCTCATCATCGGCGTCATCCTCGGCCCGATCGCCGAACGCCAAGCCCGCCTCTCCCTCCAACTCTCCAACGGCGACCCCCACGGCCTCCTCGGCGGCCCCCTCTCCTACCTCATCTACGCCACAATCCTCGCCCTACTCCTCTGGCCCCTCATCTCCAAACACCTCCCCACCCACACCAAACAACCCGCCTGATCCTGCTCACCTGCCCCGCCTGCTTCTTGGCGCACCGACCAACGGGTAAAGGTGGCGCTCGGCGCCCCGCCGCCCTCCGCAGTCCACCCCCATGACCGGACTACTACCCGTTCATCGGTCCGCCGGGCGCGGTGCTCGGCGTGCGCGGTTATCGCGAGTCAGCGGGTGCGGTAGGTGGTTAGAAAGGTGCGAAGCGGGTCAGGGCGTCGGTGGGACTGCGGGCTGCTCCAGGGTGCCAACCGACAGCCGCCGCGAAGCGGTGTCCTTTGGCGAGTTGGTCAGCGGGTGCGGTAGGTGGTGAGGAAGGTGGCGAAGCGGGTTAGGGCGTCGGTTAGTTGGTCTTTGTGGGGGAGGGTGACGATGCGGATGTGGTCGGGGGTGGGCCAGTTGAAGCCGGTGCCTTGGACGATGAGGATCTTTTCGGTGCGGAGGAGGTCGAGGACGAGTTGGCGGTCGTCCTTGATGGGGTAGACGGCGGGGTCGAGGCGGGGGAAGACGTAGAGGGCGCCTTTGGGTTTGACGCAGGTGACGCCGGGGATCTGGGTGAGGAGGTCGTAGGCGGTGTCGCGTTGCTCGAGGAGGCGGCCGCCGGGGAGGACCAGGGGTTTGATGGATTGGTGACCGCCCAGGGCGGTGGCTACGGCGTGCTGGGCGGGCATGTTGGCGCAGAGGCGCATGTTGGAGAGGATCGTCAAACCCTCGAGGTAGCTGGTGGCATGGTGTTTGGGGCCGCTGACGGCGAGCCAGCCGCAGCGGTAGCCGGCCACCCGGTAGGCCTTGGAGAGGCCGTTGAACGTCAGCGTGAGGACGTCGGGCGCCAGCGACGCGAGCGGGGTGTGGGTGGCGTCGTCGTACAGGATCTTGTCGTAGATCTCGTCGGCGAACAGGATCAGGCCGTGCCGGCGGCAGATGTCGGTGAGCGCGACGAGCAGGTCGTGGTCGTAGACGGCGCCGGTCGGGTTGTTCGGGTTGATGACGACGAGGGCCTTGGTGCGGTCGGTGATCTTGGCCTCGATATCGGCCGGATCCGGCATCCAGTCGGACTGCTCGTCGCAGTGGTAGTGCATGGCCTTCCCGCCGGCGAGCGCGACGGCCGCCGTCCACAGCGGGTAGTCGGGCGCCGGGATCAGCACCTCGTCGCCGTCCTCCAGCAGCGCCTGCACCGCCATCTGGATGAGCTCGGAGACCCCGTTACCGATGTAGACGTCCTCGATGTCGAGATGCACGCCCCACGGCTGATAGTGCTGGACGACGGCCCGCCGCGCGGCCGGCAGGCCCTTCGCGTCCCCGTACCCGTGCGCATCGGCCAGATGCCGAACGATGTCCTCGAGGATCTCCGGCGGGCACTCGAACCCGAACGCGGCCGGGTTCCCGGTGTTGAGCTTGAGGATCTTGTGCCCGGCCGCCTCCAGCCGCTGAGCCTCCTCCAGCACCGGCCCCCGGATCTCGTAACAGACGTTCGCAAGCTTCGACGACTGCAGTACGGCCATACCTGCCAGCGTAACCGCCGCGCTTGTCGGCGGCAGGCGGTAGCTTCGGTTCATGAGACTGATCGGGGACGACGTGCCGGTCGCCGCGGCTCGCCGGATCGCGCTCGGGGCGCAGGGGTTCGCGATCGGGCGCCCGGCGGGCCGGATCGACGTCCGGCAGCTGCGGCGTGCCATCGCGGACGTCGGCGTCCTGCAGGTCGATGCGGTCAACGTGCTGACCCGCGCCCATTATCTGCCGCTCTTCTCCCGGCTCGGGGCCTACTCCCGCGACCGCCTCGACCAGCTCAGCTGGGGCCCGGATCGCGAACTCTTCGAGTACTTCTGGGCGCACAAGGCCGCATTGTTGCCCTTGGCATACTTCCCGTTGCTCCAGCACCGAATGCGCGCCGCCCAGCAACAGGATTGGAGCGTCGGTTCGGCGCCGTGGTCCGTGGTCGTCGGTATGCAACGCCTTCAGAAGGACCGGCCCGGCTTCGTAGAGCGCGTGCTGGCCACGATCGCCGAGCGAGGCCCGCTGACCGCCGGCCAGATCGTCCCGGACGACGTACGCCGTAAGCGCACCGACCCGGATCCGGATCCGGGCACTGGCAAGATGTGGAACTGGCAGGACGCGAAGATCGCCGTCGAGTACCTGTTCGCCGCCGGCCACGTGACGATCGCCGGCCGGAAGAACTTCGAGCGTCAGTACGACCTCACCGAGCGAGTCCTCCCGGTGCCGGGTGCGGAGCCCGACGATCCGCAGCGCGAGCTGGTCCGGATCGCGGCCCGCAGTATCGGGATCGGGACCGCCGCCGACCTCTGCGGCGCCCGCGGGCACTACAAGTTGCCGACGGCCACCGCGCGCCGGATCGTCGCCGAGCTGACCGAAGCCGGTGAGCTGATCCCGGCCAAGGTCGAGGGTGTGAAACAGCAGTCCTACCGCTGGCATGCGGCGACAGACGCACCCGTCGACGCCAGGGCCTTGATCTCGCCATTCGATCCGCTGATCTGGAACCGCGACCGCACCCAGCACTACTTCGATTTCTTCTACCGGATCAGCATCTACACCCCCGCGGCAGAGCGCATCCACGGCTACTACGTGCTGCCGTTCCTCCTCGGCGACCGCCTGGTCGCCCGCGTCGACCTCAAGGCCGACCGGGCGACGTCCACTCTCGTCGTCCCCACCGTCACCGCCGAGCCCGGCGCGCCCGACTTCACCGAGCCGCTGGCCGCCGAGCTGCGCCTGATGGCGGAGTGGCTCGGCCTGGCAAAGGTCAGCGCACCGAGCGGACTCTGCTGACCAGGACGCCGGCCACCGCGGTGACCAGCCCTGACAGCAGGTAGAGCACCGGATAGCCGCCGAAATGCTTGACGATCGGCGCGGCGATCACCGGCGCGATGACCTGCGGGAAGGAGTTGGCGATGTTGATCACGCCGAGATCCTTGGCCCGGTCGCGCGCGTTCGGCAGCACCTCGGTGATCAGCGCGAAGTCGACCGACAGATAGACGCCGAAGCCGATCCCGAGCACGACCGCGCCGAGGATCGCCCCCGGCCAGGTCGGCCAGACCGCCAGGATCACCCCCGCGACCCCCATCACCAGGCCGGAGCCGATCACGAAGATCTTCCGCCGGCCGCTCCGGTCGGACCAGCTGCCGAAGATGATCGCGGTGGTGAGCACGCAGGCGCTGTAGATCGCGGTCAGGATCAGGACGGCGGTGGCCGCGTCCGGGACGCCGACCTCGTCCTGCAGGTAGTAGAACAGGTACAGCAGACCGAGCGAGTTCCCGACGTTGAACAGGAACCGGGTCAGCCACGCCCACCCGAAGTCCGGGTAGCGCCGCGGGCTCACCCAGAAACCGCGCACGAACTCCCGCAGGACGAACGGCGGCGGCGCGGCCGCAAGCGCTGTGTCCTTCCCACGCAGGACATAGGGCACGACTGACAGCACGACGAAGAGCGCACAAACGACGTACCCAAAGCCGATGCCACCGGCAACGGTCGCCAATGCCGTCCCGACCAGCGCCCCCGGGACCTGAGCGACCGCGACCCAGCCGCCAACCACGCCACGCTGCTCAACCGGCACCCGATCCGGCACCGTCGCCGTTTGCGCGGCCAGGACGGCGTTGCCGAACAGCTGCACCAGACACCAACCCACCAGCATCAACGCAACGCCCTGCGCGCCTGCGAGCACCAGCAGCCCGGCCGCGGCCCCGAGCGCCCCACCCAGCGTCCACGGCCGCCGGCGTCCGAACCGCGACGTCGTCCGGTCCGAGACGGCGCCGAAGATCGGCGCAGCGACGACCGACACCGCCGCGCCGATCCCGGTGACGAGCCCGAAGACGAACTCCTTGTTCCCCGGCGCGACCGCCTCGGACTGCTTCGCCAGCAGCACCTGGATCGGCCCGAACCAGGCGGCGAACACCCCGACATTCGCCAGTACGACGGTCGCCGTCCATCCGGCCCGGACCCGCTCCGTCGGCTCGGCGAGCGCGGTCATCCCCGATGCTGCGCGATCACGTCGCGGAACCAGTGGTACGACGCTTTCGGCGTCCGCTCCAAGGTCTCGAAGTCGACGTGCACCAGACCGAACCGCTGTGAGTAGCCCGCGGCCCACTCGAAGTTGTCGAGCAGCGACCACTGGAAGTACCCGCGGACGTCGACGCCGTCGTCGATTGCCGAGCGCAACGACCGCAGATACCCATCCAGGTAGGCGATCCGACGCTGATCGTCGACCACCCCATCGACCGGTACGTCGTTGATCGCACAGCCGTTCTCGGTGATGTAGATCGGCGGCAGCCGATCGCCGTAGCGCTGCTTGAACGTCCGCAGGATCTCGCCGAAGGCGTCCGGCACGATCGGCCAGCCGAAGTCGGTCCGCTCGTAGCCGGTCAGCTCCTTCGGCTCGAACGGCAGCCCCGGCGGCAGCGGGATGCCGTCGGTCGCGGCGGTGTCGGCCTGACCGGTCGCCGCCCCGACCGAGGCCGGCGCGTAGTGGTTGATCCCGAACCAGTCCAGCGGCGTGGAGATCACCTTGAGGTCCTCGTCGACCGGCCCCGGCATCGCGGCCTCGAACCCCGCTGGGTACTTGCCGAGCAGGACTGGATCGGCGAACAGCCAGTTGATCAGGTTGTCGTAGAGGCCGGCCGCCTCGACGTCCTCGGCGCTGTCGCTGGCCGCCCAGGTCGGCGCGTGGTTGGAGGCGATCCCGATCCCGGTAGCGCCACCGGCCCGCAGCGCCTGGACGGCGCGACCGTGCGCGAGCAGCTGGTGATGCGCGACCGGGAGCGCGTCGAACATCAACTGCTTGCCCGGGGCATGCGCTCCGAGCGAGTAGCCCATCAGCGTGATCACCATCGGCTCGTTGATCGTGATCCACAGCGGCACCCGGTCCGCGAACCGCGCGGCCAGCACCGAGGCGTAGTCCGCGAACCGGTCGGTGATGTCGCGGGACAGCCAGCCGCCCGCGTCCTCGAGCGGCTGCGGGGTGTCCCAGTGGTACAGCGTCGGCGCCGGCTGGATCCCGGCGCCGAGCAGCGTGTCGATCAGCCGGTCGTAGAAGTCCAGACCGGCGGCGTTCCCCGGGCCGGTCCCGTCCGGCTGGATCCGCGGCCAGGAGAACGAGAACCGGTAGGTGTCGACTCCGAGCTCCCGCATCAGCGCGACGTCCTCGGCGTACCGGTGGTAATGGTCGCAGGCGACCGCACCGGTCTCGCCGTTCAGCACGCGACCGGGCTCGGCGCAGAACGTGTCCCAGGTCGAGGGACCGCGGCCACCTTCGGCCACGGCCCCTTCGATCTGGTACGCCGAGGTGGAGACACCCCAGCGGAATCCGGGCGGAAAGGAGAGTTCAGCTGTCACCCGCATCGTCCTCATCAGTCTTGTCCTGCGCCGGCTCGACGGTCTTCTGCACGATCACCGCGGTCCCGTAGGCCGCGACCTCGCTCATCGTGTTCGCGATCTCGGTGCAGTCGAACCGCATCGCGAGGATCGCGTTCGCGCCCATCTGCTGCGCCATCTGGCACATCCGCATCACGGCGACGTGCCGCGACTCGGCCAGCATCTGCGTGTACTCCGGAACCTCACCGCCGCCCAGCGAGCGGAAGCTGGCGGTGAAGTTCGACCCGAAGTCGCGGCTCCGGACAGTCAGCCCGAAGACCTCGCCGAACACCTTCTCCGCGGTGTACCCGGGCAGGTCGTTCATGGTCGAGACCAGCACCGGGTACGGCGACCCCTGCGGAGCCACGTGCGGAGCGTTCTGCGGCGCCGTCTGGTAGTTGCCCGGCGCCTGCCCGTACCCCGGAGCCGGCTGGCCGTAGCCCTGCGGCGGCGGCCCCTGCTGGTACCCCTGCTGCGGCGGCGGGCCCTGGTAACCAGGAGGCGGACCCTGCTGGTAACCGGGCTGCTGCGGCGGGTAGGGCTGGTTCGGGTTCGGAGGGAAGGTCTGCGTCATGCACTCATCCTGACATCACTGGCGAAACACCCCGAACTCAAACACCGAGTATCCGTACGACGTCGCCCGCTGGGTGCCCACGAGCCGCACGTGCCGGGCCTGCGTCGCCGGGAAGCGGACGACGTCCTCCCCGCCGTTCCCGGTCGTCGTGGCGTAAACCTGCCGCCACGTCGTCCCGTCCGTGGACACCTCGACCCGGTAGCCCCTCGCGTACGCCGCCTCCCAGTTCAGCACCACCCGGCCGACCTGCTGGGTGCTACCGAGGTCAACCGACAGCCACTGTGCGTCCGACCAATCACTGGCCCACCGGGTGTTCAGCTTGCCGTCGACGGCGTTCGGCGGCGGTGAGTTGTAGGCGCCGGTCTCGTGGCTACTGGCGGTCGCCGTCTTCCCTTGGGCGAGGTTGCTGACGTCGTCACCCCGGCGCGCGGGGAACTCGATCACCTGCTGGTACGTCGGCCGGTTCACCCAGGCCATCCGGTCCTGCGTGATCCCGCCCATCGGGTTGTGGGAGATCTGATCCGCGCAGAACTGGTCACCCGCCGCGCAGTCCGCGGACCCCGGGTAGGTCGTCGCCGCCGGCACCTTGGTTGCCGCCAGCAAGGAATCCGTCAGCACCGAGCGACAGGCCGCGAGCGCGCCGCTGCCGCAGAACGTCACCGGCTGCGCGGCCTTGACCGGGTCGCCGAGCACCTTGCGCAGATCACGCTGGACGAAACCCCACCAGCCGCTCTGGAACGCCGAACCCTGCGCGCTCGGCCGCTCGTCGATCTTCAGGTTCGCGACCAGAGCGGCGTACAGGTCCGGTCCCAGGTCCTTGAACTGCGCGGGGACCAGGATCGGCCACCAGGCGTCGAGGATGCGGATCGCGTCCGCGTGGTCGTAGGTCTTCGAGGTCGCGTTCGGCGACTTGCGGTGGCTGCCGGCCTGCTTCCAGGCGGTCAGCTTGGCGACGGCGTCCGCGACCGCCGGGTCGGTGATCGGCGCGCTCTTCAGAACGCGGAGCAGGTACGGAAGCACGTAGTCCGCTCGCAGGTCGACGGTCGCTGCCGTCTCCATCGCCTCGACCAGCTTGCCGCGGGTGAACTTCTGCCCGCCGTTGATGACCGCCTTGATCCGATCGTCGAGCGGCTGGTCGCGGTAGAGGCCGTTGTAACCCCACTGTCCGTCGGACGCCGAGAAGCCCGGCGCCTGCTTGTTGTTCCAGCTGGTCAGGTAGTCCTGGTTGACGACCTGCGGGTGCTCGTTCGGCGGAGTGTACGTCGCACGGTTGGTCGACGAGTTCCAGCCCTGCCATTCGTAGGTGCTCCAGGTCGGCAGGTTCGGGTCGGCGCCGGACTTGCGGATCGGGTTGTCACCGGAGTTGTAGTACGCGATCGTCGACTTGTCCGTGTAGAACCAGTTGAACGTGTAGCCGATGTTCTGCGCGGCCTTCTGGAAGTCGGCCGCGGACTTGATCTTGTCCGGGTCGTTGAACTGCATGAACCCGAGCGCCGAGCCCGCGTCGTTACCGTAGGTCGAGCGGTTCTTGGTGAACAGCACCGGCTTCCCGCCGACCGTGCCGCGGTGGGTGACGATGCCGTACTTCGTCCGCAGCGCGACCAGCGTGTACGAGCCGGCCGGTTCGGACGAGCCGAGGCTGGAGTACCAGGCGTTGTGCCGCTCGAGGCGTTCGATCGGCGTGCACTCGCCGCGGAACACGTAGTACGTCGAGTTCTTCGTCGGGGTGCCGCCGTTCGGCTCGCAGAGCGGGACGGCGAAGGTGTCGGTGATGTCCTGCCCGGCGGACGTCGCGCTCCAGGAGTAGTCCGGGCCGCGACCGATCAGCGTGTAGAAGTTCAGGCCGGCGAAGGCGACTCCGCGCGAGCTTACGCCGGGACCCTGCAACTCCTGGCGCATCAGCAGCTGGGGTGCGAAGTAGCCGGTCTGCGGGCCGTAGACCGCGACCGGGTTGCCGCTCTCGGTGTGCGCGCCGGAGACGAGCAGCGCGTTCGACATCGCTTTCTTGCCGAAGCCCTCGGGGAAGACGCCGGCGTCGAAGATGCCCTTGAGCCGGCCGGATCCCTTGGGCGCCGGCTTGGCAGCGGCCTTCTTGTTGGCGGTCTGGTTGATCACCTCGGGTTCCTTGGTGACCGAGCCGCGGTCGGGCAGCGCGCGACCGGCCGGGTTCGGGCCGGTGACGCCGTACGGGAAACTCGCGCCGTTGTGCACCGTCGTACTGGCCTCGGGGTCGTTCTGGGAGCGGAACGACTCCCAGACTTTGGTGCCCTGGGCAACGCCGTACTTGGCCTGGGCCTCGAGCAGGGCGAGGGCCGAGTTCACCTCGGAGCCGCCGCCGGTGCCGAAGATGCCGGCGACCACGGCCGCGGTGGCGACGACGTCCGTCACCTTCCAGGGCGCGGTCGGCCAGTCGAGGCCGAGGGCGACGTACTCACCGGGGTACGCGATGCCGATCGTGTTGATGTAGTTGTTGACGCCGTCGACCCAGGCCTGGATGTCCTGCTGCATCTTGACGCCCTCGGCGCCGTAGAGCTCGTCGGCGTCGTCGTACTGACGCTGCAGGTCGGCCTCGGTGTACGGCGCCGTCCGCCAGAACTCCTGCTCGAACGCGCGGTTCGCGGGCGCGCCACCGGCGAACGGCGTCAGCTGGCCGCGACCGAGGTGGCGGAAGACGTCCATCACGAAGAGGCGGTCCTGGGCGCCGGCGTACCCGGCGCCGAACATCGTGCCCTGGCGGGTGGTGCCGGTGATGTGCGGGATGCCGCGCGACTTGTCGCGGACGATCGTGACGTCCGGGCGCGGCTGGAAGGTGCTCGCGACATCGTTCGGCTTGACGCCGAAGGAGGCGTCGTCGAAGTACGGCGCGAGGGCGTCGTCGGTGATGCCCTGGGCGTTCCAGACCAGATCCTGGTAGGGCTTCACGGTGTCGCTGAAATGCGGCGGACGGATGCCGAAGGCTTTGAAACCGAGGAGGTCGGTGAAGGTCGCGTTGCCGTTCTGGCCGGGTGGCAGGATGTCGCGGCACTGCCCGACGCAGTAGTCGACCGGCGGCGCGGCGGCGGCCGGCTTGGGTGGCGCGGCGTCCGGAGCGGCCTGGGTGGTCGTGGCGGGCAGGGTGGCCAGCACGGCGGTGACGGCGAGCGCCGCGATCGTCTGCCGGAGGGCACGGGTTCTGGGTGCGGGGCGGGGCACGGAGTCCTCCCTCGGTCGGAGAAACTGAGAATGACTCACTAGTAGCTTTGGGTCAAGATCTCGTCACTCAGCTCTCGCCATCGCTGTCGGTGACCACTACGCTCGGCGGGACCATGAGCATTCACGATCGGTATCGGTTGAGTGCGGTGATCAACGCCAGGGGCACCTACACCCCGCTGGGGGTGTCACGGAGTTCCGACGGGGTGGCGGCGGCCGTCGCACAGGCATTACCCGAGTTCTTCGTGATGGCCGAGCTCGGCGACCGGGCGAGTGAGGCGATCGCCCAGGTCACCGGCGCGCCGGCCGGCGCCGTCGTGCACTGCACCGCGGCCGGGCTGACACTCGCCGTCGCCGCGACGATGGCCGGCGCCGATCCACGCCGGATCGCCTCGTTGCCCGACACAACCGATCTGCACAACCGGGTGGTGCTGCCGGCCTGCCAGGTGGTCGACTACGGGCACTCCAACCTGCAGGGCATCCGGCTGGCCGGCGCGCACGTCGACCTGGCCGGCACCGAAACCCGTTGCACACTTGCCGATCTGGAGGCCGAGCTCGACGGCCCCGACATTTGTTGCCTGGTCCTCGTATCCTCCCGGCTCGCGCACGGCGACCCGATCGACCTGGTCGCCGCCGTCCGGGCCGCGCACCGCCGCGGCGTCCCGGCCATCATCGACGGCGCCGCCCAGTTCCCCCGGATCGCCGACCTGCTGGCCACCGGCGCCGACCTCGTCCTGGTCAGCGGCCAGAAATACCTCGGCTCCCCCACCGCCGGCCTGATCGCCGGCAGCCGGCCGCTCGTCCAGGCCGTCCGCGCCCAGGAGCACGGCATCGGCCGGACCATGAAGCCCACCAAAGAAGCCGTCATCGGCGTCATCGCGGCCCTGGAGGAATGGCAGGCGTTCGACCGGATGAAGTGGGAGGCCGACCAACTGGCGAAGGTCAACGCCTTCGCCGACGCGGCCGCCCGCATCCCCGGCGTCCACGCGGACGTCGTCCCTGACCCCACCGGCCTCCAGGTCTCCCGAGTCCGCCTCCACCTCCCCGACGCCAAGCGCATCGCCACCGAGCTGGAAGCCGGCCGCCCCTCCATCTACGTCATGACCGACCAGGCCCACGCCGACGAACTGATGCTCGAGCTCGTCCCCCTCACCGACCCCGAGCTAGCCACCATCCTCACCCGCCTCCAGGCCCTCCTGACATGACAAAACCCCGGCTCTCCTGTGCACACAGGGGAACCGGGGCTTTGGGTGGCGCTGGTTAGTGCTGGTAGGACTTGCGGGGGCCGTTGGAGGAGGTACGGCGCGGGCCGCCTCCCCCGCGGTTGCCCTCGTAGCCGCGGCCCGGGCGGTTGTTACCGCCGCCGCCGAAGCGACGGCCGCCACCGCCGCGGACGGGCTTGGGGGCAGGGAGCTTGACCGGGTAGCCGGACGGCGTGTTGCCGCCGGTCAGGCCGGTGACGAGCTCGTCGCCGGGACGGGCCCGGACCGGCTCGGCCTCGACACCCGCGGTCTCGGCCATGCGGACCATGCCACGGCGCTGGTGCGGGAGGACGAGCGTGACGACGGCGCCCTTGCCACCGGCGCGCGCGGTACGACCCGCGCGGTGCAGGTAGTCCTTGTGCTCGGCGGGCGGGTCCGCCTGGACGACCAGGCCGACGTCGTCGACGTGGATACCGCGGGCCGCGACATCCGTTGCCACCAGCACCGGGACGGAACCGTCCTTGAACTGGTCGAGCGTCCGGTTCCGGGCACCCTGGGTCAGGCCGCCGTGCAGCGCGGCCGCCATCACGCCGCGGTCGCGGAGCTGGGTGGCGACGCGGTCGGCGCCGAGCTTGGTCCGGACGAAGACGATCGTCCGGCCGTCGCGGCTGGCGAGCTCCGCCGTCAGCGACTGCTTGTGACCCGGCTCGATGACGAGCAGGTGGTGCTCCATCGTGGAGACGGTGGCCTGGCCGGACTCGGTCGAGTGCGTGACCGGGTCCTTCAGGTAGGTCTTCACGATCGTGGAGACGTCATTGTCCAGCGTCGCCGAGAACAGCAGCCGCTGCCCGTCGGCAGGCGTCATGTCCAGCAGCGTGGTGACGGCCGGCATGAAGCCCATGTCGCACATGTGGTCGGCCTCGTCCAGGACGGCGATCTCGACCGCGCCCAGGTCGGCGGCGCCCTGCTCACACAGGTCGATCAGCCGGCCGGGAGTGGCGATCAGCAGGTCGACGCCGCGGCGCAGCGCCTCGATCTGCTTCGGGTAGGGCAGACCGCCCGCGATCAGCTTCAGCGACACGTTCATCACGTGGGCGAGCGGCTCGAGCGCGTCGTGCACCTGCATCGCGAGCTCGCGCGTCGGGACCAAGATCATCCCGCGCGGCCGGCGCGACTCGGTGTGGCCGCCGGACAGCCGCATCAGCGTCGGCAGGCCGAAGCCGAGGGTCTTGCCGGAGCCGGTCTGACCGCGGCCGAGCACGTCCTTACCGGCCAGTGCGTCCGGGATGGTGGCGGCCTGGATCGGGAACGGCGCGTCGATCCCGTCCCGGGCGAGGCGCTGGACCAGCCGCGGCGCGAGGCCGAGGGCGGCGAACTTGTTGTCAGCGGCAACGGTCCCGAGGTCCTCGGGCTGCTCGTCACGGACGTAGTTCGGGCGTTCCCGGTTCACGAACGGCTTGTCCTCACGGCGCTGGTACGAGGAACGCTCGTACTGCGGCTTGTCATCGCGCTGCTGGTACGCCGGACGGTCGTCGCGACGCTGGTAGGACGGACGCTCGTCCCGCGAGTACTGCGGGCGGTCGTCGCGACGCTGGTACGAGCCACGGTCGTCCCGCGACTGGTACGAGGGACGCTCGTCCCGCTTCTGGTACGAGCCGCGGTCGTCGCGCTGCTGGTACGACGGGCGCTCGTCGCGCTTGGCGTACGCCGGCCGGTCGTCCCGGCGCTGGTACGACGGACGCTCGTCCCGCGAGTACTGCGGACGGTCGTCACGACGCTGGTACGAGCCACGGTCGTCCCGCGACTGGTACGACGGGCGCTCGTCCCGCTTCTGGTACGAGCCGCGGTCGTCGCGCTGCTGGTAGGTCGGCCGGTCGTCGCGCTTGGCGTACGCCGGGCGGTCGTCGCGCTTCTGGAACGAGCCGCGGTCGTCGCGCGACTGGTACGAGGGACGCTCGTCCCGCGAGTACGACGGACGGTCGTCGCGGCGCGACTGGCCGCCGCGCTCGGAGCGGTAGCCCTTCACCGGACGGCGGTCGTCGCCGCGCGTGCCGCGGTCGGAGTACTGCGACGGGCCGCCGCGACGCTCGTTGCGGGTGTCGTCCCGCACGTTGTCACCGCCGGCCGGCGCGGTCGACGGGCTCTGGCCCATCCGCTCGCCGTACGACTGGTTCTGGAACTTCTTGTGGCGGGGCTTCTTGAACTTCGGGTCGTCCTGCTGGTGGTGCTGACTCACTAAACTCTCTCTCGAAAAATCGCGGACGACACCGCACGACCCGCACGCGTAAACCGGTCAGCAAAAACTGACCGGTCTGTCACATACAGGCAGGAGATTAGGCATCGACCTGCGGGTGCTATCGCGTTGCACCCTCGGCGCCGGACTTCTCAGCGGTTGCCGAGACCGACGGGTCGGAGCGCCTGGAAAGAACTCTGGTGACGCGACGCGCGCACCGACACCCCACAAGTGTACCCGATCCGGGCCGCACCCCTGACCACGGTGGGTGACAGCAGACCAGTCGGCGTACTGGTCCCCGAACTGTGTGCGGACCGCAGTTCAAGTGTGCTTGAGTCCTTGGCCTCCGGTCCTAGGGTGGTGGCGTGGCGGAGGAGAACATTCCCAGCAAGGAGCACTGGCTCTCGATCGGGGAGATCGCACATCGGTCCGGGGTGGCCGCGTCGGCCTTGCGGTTCTACGAGGACCAGGGCCTGATCGGCTCCCGGCGGACGGCCGGGAACCAGCGGCAGTACCAGCGCAGCACGTTGCGGCGGATCGCGTTCGTCCAGGCGGCCCAGCGGGTCGGCCTGGCGCTCGCCGAGATCCGGGAGGCGCTCGACTCGCTCCCCGACGACCGGACGCCGACCCGCGCCGACTGGAGCCGCCTGTCGAAGACGTGGCGCAGCCGGCTCGACGAGCGGATCTCCGAGCTGGAGCGGCTCCGCGACGATCTGGACGGCTGTATCGGCTGCGGCTGCCTCAGCCTGCAGCGCTGCAACCTCTACAACAAGTCCGACCGGCTCGCCGACCGCGGTCCCGGCGCCCGGATCCTGAACGTGGGGATCCCCGGCGAGTGAGCTCATAACCGCGCGGTTATGCATCTCATAGAACCGCGATCGGGTTTCGCGGGTTAACCCCCGACTTCTTCCCGAGGGCGTGCGGAAAATCGGTGACGGGGGCAGGCTCCCGATCTGTAGCGATCAGTAATCCGCCGGTCGCTTTCCGCCACAGATCCGGAGTGAGGCCCTCCCATGTCGCATCGCCGCATCCTGACTTCCCTCGCGGGGCTCGCCGCCGCCGCACTCGCCGTCCCGACGCTCGCCACGGCCGCGCCGGCTCCCGCCCCGGCCGACTCGTCGGTCTCCACCGCTGCCACCCGGGCGGCGTACACCGGCTCGCCGCAGGACGAGGCCGCCACCAAGGCGTTCTACGACGCGGTGATGAAGTCCGTCGCCGCCAAGCGGGCGAAGGCCGCCAAGGCCGGGCAGAAGCTGGACGCCGTCACGGTCACCTACGCCGTCGACGCGCCGACCTTCCGCTCGCAGATCAACTCCAGCACGCAGATCTGGAACTCCTCGGTCGGCAACGTCCAGCTCGTCGAGGGCAGCAACTACGACTTCTACTACACCGAGGGCAACGACCCGCGCGGCTCGTACGCCTCGACCAACGGCCACGGCAGCGGCTACATCTTCCTGGACTACGCCCAGTCCCAGCAGTACGACTCGCTGCGCATCACCGCCCACGAGACCGGTCACGTCCTCGGTCTCCCGGACCACTACTCCGGCCCCTGCTCGGAGCTGATGTCCGGCGGCGGCCCCGGCCCGTCCTGCACCAACCCGAACCCGGACGCCAACGAGCGCGCCCGCGTGAACCAGCTCTGGGCCAACGGTAAGACCAGCCTCCCGGACGCCGCCTTCCACGTCGCCCGGTAACCACGCTCTCCGGCTCGACCTGTCCGGCAGGGGGCGGGCCGAGCCGGAGGCATAGGACGTCCTACGACACGCCGTGAGCGATCGTTCACCGGGGCCAGTTGGCCAAGACTTGGCCGCATGAGACTTCGTGGGGTGGCGATTGTCGTACTGGGGTTGATCGGGGCTTGTCTGACGGCGCCGGCGTCCGGGGTAGGGCTGGAAGGGAAGGCAGTGCTGTCGCCGGGAACGGCCGGCTACAACTGCTTCCGGATTCCGGCGCTGGTGACGGCGTCCGACGGATCGCTGGTGATGTTTGCGGAGGGACGGAAGCCGACCTGCGGGGATACCGGAGCGCATGACGTCGTGATGGTTCGGTCAACGGACCGAGGTGCGACCTGGAGTCCGCCGAAGGTCGTGCACGCGGGCTCTGGGGTGACGGCGCACAACCCGGCGCCGGTGGTTGATGCGCGGACTGGGCGCATCTCGTTGCTGACGACACGGCAGTACAAATCGGTCTGGTCGCAGTACAGCGACGACAACGGCGTGACCTGGACGGCGCCGCGCGAGATCACCAGCGCGGTGAAACTGCCGACCTGGGACGGCTACGCGACCGGGCCTTCGCACGGCATTCAGCTCCGCCGAGGCCCACACGCCGGGCGCCTGGTCGTCGGCACGCATTTCACGGGCGCGAACGATGGACCGAGGGGCGGGGCACTCGTCTACAGCGATGACGGCGGACTCAGCTGGCAGCTGGGCGCGCACGACGCTGCGGCCGATCCGGCGCTGAAGGTGCAGGAGTTGACGGTGTTCGAGCGGCCGGACGGCTCGCTGTTCGCGCTGGCCCGCGACGAGAACGGCACCGACACCTCGTCGACGGTGGCCGCCGCGGTTTCGAGCGATGCCGGGGAGAGCTTCTCCCAGGGCTTCCGGGCGGGCGCGGCCGAGCAGAGCCTCGCCGTACCAACTGTTCAGGCGTCGACCCTGGAGCTGCGTGCGACCGATCAGGGCGATCGCTACAACCGCGTTCTGCTGGCGACCGAGACCCGCAAGGGTGAGACCCGGGAGAACCTGACCATCCGCTCGACGTACAAGGGCGGGAACGAATGGGTCGACCCGGGCGGCGGCGTCGTCATCTACGGCGGGATGGCGGCGTACACGGACATGACCCTGCTGGACGACAACACCGTCGGCCTCGCCTACGAACGCGCCGCCAACTGGTCACACGGCTACATCTGGTTCACCAAGTTCACCGAGGCCGATCTCGGCCTGCCGGACGGCAACACCACCGGCGTCCCGACCACACCCGATGCCTCCGGCAACAATCTGACCGGTTACCTCCGCGGCGGCCCGACCTCGACCGCCGGCCGCTTCGGGACGGCGATCGCCCTGGACGGCTCGGACGACCACGTCCAGCTCCCCTTCGCCGAGAAGCTCGCCGTCAGCAGCGGCGACTTCACCTGGGCCGGCTGGTTCAACTACGGCGCGAGCACCGCCGACCAGCCCATCCTCTGGGCCTACAACCAAGGCGACGTCTACTCCCAGCTCTGGCTCCGCGCCGAACCCTCCAAGAACCGCCTCCGTGCCCTGGTCCAGAGCGGCGAAACCGCCATCACCCTCACCACCCCCAAGCCCTACAACGACCGCACCTGGCACCACTTCGCCCTCATCCGCCAAGCCAACACCTTCACCCTCGCCATCGACGGCACCCCCATAACCACCACCACAGCACCCCTAGGCTCCCTAAGCCCCAAACGCCCCTTCAAAATCCACCTGGGCCAACGCCTGGACGGCGCCCAAAACCTCCGCGGCGCCCTGGACGAGTTCCGCCTCTACCCCCAAGCCCTAACCCCCACCGACCTGACCGCCCTAACCACCACCAACACCACCCACCCAACCCCCACCCTCCACTACCCCTTCTGACAACTGCCCGCCTACTCTCACAAAATGCGGAGAGCGGTTGGCGGCATGTTGGCAGCGGTTGTGGGGTTCGGCTCGCTGACGAGTTGCGGTGTGCCGGCAGGCGGCATCGTCGGAATGCTGCACGACGGCACCGCCGTCGTGCAGATGTGCGAGGGCCATGTCGACGGCGCCACGCTGTACCTGCCGGACCCCGACGTCCCCGAGGGCGAGGAGCCGGACGACGAGACCTTCGGCCGCTGGATCGCCGATCCGGCCGTCTCGGGGTTCTCGCAGTTCAGCCTGACCGACGGCGGCGACGGCTGGCGGCTCGACGGGGTGCTCAAGGCGCGGGATCCGAAGCAGCGCTACGCCATTTACGGCTGGACGCGGGACAACAGCTGGTCGGCGGCCCACCTCGAGTTCAGCCAGCAGGAACTCGCGCAGCTGAGGCCGGGCGAGCTGGTCAGTCTGCCCACCGACACCCCGGCGGAGGACGTCGACGTCCCGAATCGCGTGTGGACGCTGGCCGAATTCAAGTCCAAGGCCTGCCAGACCTACAGCTAGGCACTGCCGAGGTGGTGGAGGTGGCGGGTCAGGGCGGCGCGGAGGCGAGTGGGGGTGGTTTGGGTGGGGGTGGTGGCGCCGTGGAGGGCTAGGCCGTCGATGAGGGCGTGGAGGCGGTCGGTTTCGAGGTCGAGGTCTGGGGAGTCGGGGGGTAGGAGGTCGGCGACGAGAGTGCGGAGGAGGGCGTGGAGGGCGGCGTGACTTTGGTCGCTGAGGGCTTTCAGGTCGGGGTCGGTGAGGGTGGCGGCGGAGAAGGCGATCCAGATCTCGACCTCGGCGCGGCGGTCGGCGTCGAGTGGGAGTAGCTCGAGGGCGACGAGTTCGGCGGTGCGGCGGGGGTCGCCGGACAGGTCGAGGGCGCTGAGGCGCTGGGTGACGCGTTCGCCGACTGCTTGCAGGGAGAACTGGAGCAGCTGGTTCTGGGTGCTGAAGTAGTGCCGCAGGGAGCCCATCGAGACCTGGGCCTCGGCGGCGACCTTGCGGACCGAGGCGTGCGCCAGGCCTTCGCGGTGGATCACCCGCCAGACCGCGGCGACCAGCAGAGCGCGTCTTTCGTCGGCGTCGACAACCCGGGGCATGGAGCCTTTATAGCACGATCGTGCTACTTTGTTCCGAAGTAGCACACTCGTGCTACTTCGACGGAAGGACGACCCCATGCACAAGATCCGAGCGATCGGCGCCCTCCTCGTCAGCACGCTCCTGCTCACGCCCGCGCTCCCGGCCGGCGCGGCCCAGTCGGCGTCCGCGCGTCCCGACCCGGTGGTCAGGATCGACAGCGGCGCCTTGCGCGGTACGTCGGAGGACGGCGTCCGCCGGTTCCGCGGCGTACCGTTCGCGGCGCCCCCGACCGGCGTGAACAGATGGCGCCCGCCACAGCCGCCGGCGCCGTGGCGGGGGATCCGAGACGCCCGGCAGGCCGCGAAGAACTGCCTCCAGGCACCGGACGACGCCGTCCCGGGCCCGCAGTCCGAGGACTGCCTCTATCTGAACGTCACGACCCCAGCCCGGCCGAGCGCCCGCCCGCGCCCGGTGATGCTCTGGCTGTACGGCGGTGGCTTCTTCCAAGGCGCAGGGAACGACTACGACGCCCGCCGGATGGCGGCGACCGGCGACGTCATCGTGGTGACGCCGAACTATCGGCTCGGCGTCTTCGGCTTCCTCGGCTACCCCGGCCTGAACGGCGCCGGCTCGTTCGGCCTGCAAGACCAGCAGGCCGCACTCCAGTGGGTCAAGCGGAACGCCACGGCCTTCGGCGGCGACCCGGCCAACGTCACGCTGTTCGGCGAATCCGCCGGCGCGATGAGCACCTGCGCCCACCTCACCGCGCCGGCCGCGAAAGGCCTGTTCCGGCAAGCGGCCATGCAGAGCGGCACCTGCCTGACCGAATGGCCGACGTACGCCGAATCCGGCCAAGGCCTGACACCGTTCGAGGCCCTCGACACACTGGTTGCCCGGGGCACCAAATTTGCCGCTGACCTCGACTGCCGGACGATCGCCTGCCTGCGCGCGAAACCGGCCACGGAGCTACTCGGCGGGATGAAAGAGTTCGGACCGGCCTTCGGGACGCCGACCCTGCCCGAAGACCCGGCCGTCGCCCTGAAAGCCGGCCGATTCCACCACGTCCCGGTGCTGATCGGGGCCAACCGGGACGAATCCCGAATCTCACTGATCGGCGCCGTCCCCGATCCGCTCACCGACGCGGACTACCGCCGACTGCTCCAGGAGGACTTCGGACCAGCCGCTCCCCAGGTGCTCCGCGAGTACCCGGCCGTTGCCAATGACAACGGTCAGCGGTACGCCGACCTGAGCACGGACCGCGTCTGGGCGCACACGACCCGGAACGCCCAGCGAATCCTGGCCCAGCGGGTGCCGACGTACGCCTTCGAGTTCGCCGATCGGGACGCGCCGCTGTTCGGCTCGATGCCGCCCGGGCCGTTCCCGTACGGCGCCTACCACGGCGCGGAGCTGATGTACCTGTACGAGATTGCCGGCGAGACCCCGCGTTTCACCGCCGCCCAGCGTCACCTGGCCGACCAGATGATCCGGTACTGGACCCGCTTCGCGCACACCGGCAACCCCAACCGCCCGGGCCTACCGAGCTGGCCGCGTGTGCCGTACGTCCAGTCCTTGGAGCCAGACGCGATCGGCCCGGTCGACTACGTCGCCGAGCACCATCTGCAGTTCTGGACCGACCTGCACGGCTCCTGAGAGCTACCGCGCCGGGCCGGTGGTGTTCCGCACCACCAGCTCGGGGCGGAAGAGGAACTCCGTCCGCGGAGTCGCATGGCCGCGAACCTCTTCGAGCAGCGATTGGACGGCGGCCAGCCCCATCGCCTGGACGGGCTGGCGGATCGTGGTCATCGGCGGATCGGTGAACTCCATCATCGGGGAGTCGTCATACCCGACCACGGACAAGTCCGCCGGGACGGCGAGGCCGCGCTGCCGGGCGGCCCGGATGACACCGAGGGCCATCATGTCGGAGCCGCAGACGACCGCGGTGACGCCGGCGTCGAGGAGCTGCTGGGCGGCAGCCTGGCCGCCCTCGACGCCGAACATCGACAACGCGATCAGCGGGTCGAGGTCGTCGTCGGTCGCGCCGAGCTGGGCCTTCATGATCGTGCGGTAACCGGCCAGTTTGCGCTGGACGACGAGGAAGCGCTCGGGCCCGGAGGCGAAGCCGATCCGGCGGTGCCCGAGGGCGACCAGGTGTGAGACGGCCAGCTCCATGGCGGCGTTGTCGTCGGAGGAGACGAACGGCGCCGAGACCTCGGGCAGCCAGCCGTTCACGAAGACGACGGGCAGGTTGCGCTCGACCAGGGCCTGGTAGCGCTCGTGGTCGGCGCCGGTGTCGGCGTGCAGGCCGGAGACGAAGATGATCCCGGAGACGCCGCGCTCGAGCAGCATCTCGACGTACTCCTCCTCGGTCGCACCCGCCGGGGACTGCGTGCAGAGCACCGGCGTGAAGCCGCGCTGGGACAGCGCCGACTCGATGATCTGCGCGAACGCCGGGAAGATCGGGTTGAGCAGCTCCGGCATCACGAGCCCGATCAGCCCCGCCGAGCGGCGCCGCAACCGCGTCGGCCGTTCGAACCCGAGGACGTCGAGCGCGGTCAGCACCGACTGTTTGGTGTCCTCCGCGACCCCCGGTTTGCCGTTCAGCACCCGCGAGACCGTCGCCTCACTGACCCCCGCCTTGGCCGCGATATCGGCCAACCTGGCTCTGCTACTCACGCGCGGAACCTTACCCACCGCCCGTTGACATTGCAGCAAGATGCTGCAAGATCTTGCAGCCAGGTGTCCGGGGAGTGAACGTCACAGGACACATCCCTTGTCAGGAGCAGCGTGCCGGGTGAGGATTGGCCCACCCCCGCCCGGGGGCCTTTACTCGGATCGTCCGGCACGTTCCTGCCGGTGAAGGGATGTACTCAGTCATGGCTACGGTTTCTTTCAAGGCCGCCACCCGGATCTACCCCGGTGGCGACACTCCCGCCGTCGACAAGCTGAACCTCGAGATCGAGGACGGCGAGTTCATGGTTCTGGTCGGCCCGTCCGGCTGTGGTAAGTCCACCAGCCTGCGGATGCTGGCCGGCCTCGAAGAGGTCAACGAGGGCTCGATCTACATCGGCGACCGCGACGTCACGCACCGGCCGCCGAAAGAGCGCGACATCGCGATGGTCTTCCAGAACTACGCGCTGTACCCGCACATGACGGTCGCGGACAACATGGGCTTCGCGCTGAAGATGCAGGGCGTCTCCAAGGAGGACCGCGCCAAGCGCGTCCAGGAGGCCGCCAAGCTGCTCGGCCTGGAGGAGTACCTGGACCGCAAGCCGAAGGCCCTGTCCGGTGGTCAGCGCCAGCGCGTCGCCATGGGCCGCGCGATCGTGCGTAACCCGCAGGTCTTCCTGATGGACGAGCCGCTGTCGAACCTCGACGCCAAGCTCCGGGTCCAGACCCGCACCCAGATCGCCGAGCTGCAGCAGCGCCTCGGCGTCACCACCGTCTACGTCACCCACGACCAGGTCGAGGCCATGACGATGGGCGACCGGGTCGCCGTCCTCAAGGACGGTCTGCTCCAGCAGGTCGACACCCCGCTGAACCTGTACGACCGCCCGAAGAACAAGTTCGTCGCCGGCTTCATCGGCTCCCCGGCCATGAACCTGCTGACCGCGGACCTGGTCGACGGCGGCGCCAAGCTGGGCGACTACGTCATCCCGATCGAGCGCGACGTGCTCGGCAAGACGGGTAGCGACAAGACCGTGACCGTCGGCGTCCGTCCGGAGGCCTTCAAGGTCTCCGACACCGGCCTGCCGGTGAAGGTCGCCGTGATCGAGGAGCTCGGCGCGGACGCGTTCCTCTACGGCACCGCCGAGCACGACGGCAACCACCAGCAGATCGTGGCCAAGATCGGCGCCCGGATGAACGTCGAGAAGGGCTCGCTGATCCACCTCGAGGCGCAGCCGGACAAGCTGCACCTGTTCTCGGCCTCGACCGAGGAGCGCCTGACGGCCTGATCCGCCGCACGACGCGCGAAGGCCCGGGTGGTTCGTCCACCCGGGCCTTCTGCTGTCCGGATCAGTTCACGTCGCGGCGCTGGAAGATCAGCCCGCCGACGACGACGGCGACCAGCGTGAGGACGCCGAGGTACCAGGCGCCGTGCTCGAGGGTGAGCGTCTTCTCGACGGTGTCGCACAGGTAGTTGCCATCGGCCCGCGTCGAGCACTTGTTCAGGTAGTACGTCGTGTCGTGCAGCACGAAGGCATCGAAGTTCTTGGCGAGCAGCCACGGCTGCGCGTTCTGCAGGAAGCTCGTGAAGATCCCCTCGACCAGCACGATGTAGCCCATCACGAGCCCGATCGCGGCCGCGGTGTGCCGCAGCAGCAGCCCCACGACCCCGCCCAGGACGGCGCCGATCGCGGTGGTCGTGACCACGCGCGCGGCCGTGCCGACGACGTCACCCCAGTCCGACCCCGCGGTGCTGCCGAGCCGCGCGGCGATCAGGTACGAGCCGAGGACCAGGACGCCGGTGACCACGATCCCGAGCGGGACGAACCACGCCCCGGCCGCGAGCATCTTGCTGCCGTAGACCCGCAGCCGCCGGGGTTCGAAGGTCAGCCAGTTCCCGATCGCGCCGGTGCTGAACTCGGCCGCGACGAAACTCGCCCCGATCAGGAACGCGACGAACAGCAACAGGTACGACGCGCCCTGCAGCAGATTCGTGGCGACCCGCTGGAAGACCGCCTGCGGTTTGCCGAAGTCCTCGAGCTTGGGCTCACGCCACTCGCACATCTCGTCGACCGACATCCCGCCGCTGGACGCCGGGTCGTAGCCCGCCCGGCAGTCGGCCTCGTTCCGCTCGGCGTTGGCCACCCAGTCCCGATGGGCCATCTCGAACTGCGATCGGGCCGCCCGCTGCTCACCTTCGGACAGCGGCCGCGCCTCCCGCCACGTCACGAACAGCATGAACGTCGTGATCAGGAAGATCCCGACCACGCCGATCGCCGTGATCCGGCGCCAGGTCAGTCGGCGGAGCTCCACTCCGGTCAGCCGGATCATGCCAGCCCCTCCCCTGCGGTCAGCTCCAGGAACACCGACTCCAGATCGGCGCGGACCTGGACCAGCTCGTGCACGTACAGCTGCTGGTCGGCCAGCAACTTGGTCAGCTCGGCCGGCCGCTCCACCCCGTCGACGAGCAGATAGTTGCCATCGGCCCGGACGGCGACGCCGGCCGCGGCCAGCACCCGGGCCGCCGCCTCCCGGTCGGCCACCCCGATCTTGACGGTGGCCGCCGTCCCGCCGCCGATCACCTCGGCCACCGTGCCGGCGGCCAGCAGCCGCCCGTGCCCGATGATCGAAACGGTGTCGGCGACCTGCTCGACCTCGGCCAGGATGTGGCTGCTGACCAGCACGGTCTTGCCCTGGTCGCCGAGACTGCGCATGGTCTCGCGGATCTCCCGGATACCGGCCGGGTCGAGCCCGTTGGTCGGCTCGTCGAAGATCAGCAGGTCCGGGTCCTTGAGCAGGGTGGCCGCGATCGCCAGCCGCTGCTTCATACCCAGCGAGTAGCCCTTGAACTTGTCCTTGCCGCGCTCGGCCAGCGACGTCTGCTCGAGCACCTCACCGACCCGCTCCGGCGGCGCGCCGATGGCGCCCGCGAGCAGCTCGAGGTTGCGGCGTCCGGTGAACGCCGGGAAGAACTTCGGCGACTCGACGATCGCGCCGATCCGCCCGACCACCGCCGGCAGCTGCGCCGGGACCGGCCGGTCGAAGACCGTCATCGTGCCGGCGTCGGCCCGGATCAGGCCGAGCAGCATCCGGATCGACGTCGTCTTCCCGGATCCGTTCGGTCCGAGGAAGCCGTGCACGCCTCCGACCGGTACGTCCAGGTCGAGGCCCTGGACCGCCACCACCGTCCGGCCGCGTCGCGTCCGGTACGTCTTGCGCAGCCCGCGCGTACTGATCGCCAGGTCAGGCATGCCACCCCTCTCGTTCGAAGGCACATCCTCGCACCGAACCCGCCCGGCAGTGTGGTCCAATGTTGAATGGATACTGTCGACGATTAGAGGAGTCCGTCGTGAATGCTCGACCCCCGTTCCCGCCGTTCACCGAAGCGAGCGCCGTCCAGAAGGTCCGGGCCGCGGAGAACGCCTGGAACAAACAGGATCCGGAGGCGGTGTCGCTGGCCTACACGCCGGACACCTTCTGGCGGAACCGGGACACCTTCGTCAACGGCCGCGCCGAGGTCGTCGAGTTCCTCACCCGGAAATGGGCCCGGGAGCTGGACTACCGGCTGATCAAGGAGCTGTGGGCCTACACCGGCGACCGGATCGCCGTCCGCTTCGTCTACGAGTGCCGGGACACCGCCGGCCAGTGGTACCGCTCGCACGGGAACGAGAACTGGGAGTTCGACGAACACGGCCTGATGCGGGTCCGGCGCGCGAGTATCAACGACCAGTTGATCGACGAGGCCGACCGGCTGTTCCACTGGGACGCTCCCGGACCGCGACCGGACGACCACCCTGGGCTGACCGAACTGGGACTCTGATCACATACCCCCTCTTGGTATTTGCTTCCTATACCCAGAGGGGGTACTTTTTGCGTGTCGACATACCCCATGGGGGTAGAGAGGGGCTGTCCAATGAGCGACGACCACGTCCATGGCTACACCTCGGAGAAATCCAGCCATCTGAAGCGGCTGCGCCGGATCGAGGGGCAGATCCGCGGCCTGCAGCGGATGGTCGAGGAGGACAAGTACTGCATCGACATCCTGACCCAGGTGTCGGCGGCCACGAAGGCGCTGCAGTCGTTCTCGCTGGAGCTGCTCGACGAACACCTGTCGCACTGCGTGGTCGAGGCCGCGCAGAAGGGCGGCGCGGAGGCGGAGGAGAAGGTCCGCGAAGCCTCCGACGCGATCGCCCGCCTGGTCCGTAGCTAACCCACCCTGAAGGAGCCCGATATGGCCACCACCACCTACTCCGTCAACGGTATGACCTGCGGTCACTGCACGTCCGCCGTCACCGAGGAGCTCAGCAAGCTGGACGGCGTCACCGAGGTCGCCATCGACCTGAACGCCGGCGGCACCTCCGCCGTCCACGTGACGAGCGCGGCCACGCTCGACGACGCCGCCGTCCGCGCGGCCGTCGACGAGGCCGGCTACGAGCTGGCGGCGTCATGAGCCGGGCCGTCGCGCTCCGGCTCGGCGCGTTCGCCGGTGCGCTCGCGCTGGCCTTCGGGGCGGCGTTCGCGATCGGCACGAACGTCGACCCGATCGCGGCGGCCGCTCCGGAAAAACCCGCCAGCGAGATGAGCGAGATGGGCGGCGGGCACGGCGACGGACACAGTGCGTCGGGTGGGCAGCTGCCCGGGCTCGCGGTGTCCGACGCCGGCTACACGTTCGCGCCGGAGACGACGTTCTTCACCGCGAACAGCAAGACCGTGCTGCGCTTCCAGATCAAGGGCCCGGACGGGAAGCCGGTCACCGGCTACACGCCGACCCACGAGAAGGAGTTGCACCTGATCGTCGTCCGGCGGGATCTGTCCGGCTTCCATCACATCCACCCGACGCGGGACGCCGGTGGCACCTGGTCGATCCCGTTCAGCTTCACCGCCGGTGGGGCCTGGCGGTTGTACGCCGACTTCCAGCCGGCCGGTCTCGATCGGACGCTCACGCTGGGCACGGATGTGAACGTCTCCGGGCTCTACATCCCCGTCCCGCTGAACGATCCGGCCAGCAGCTACAGCGTGCACGCGTACGACGTCACCCTGGCCGGTACGCCGGTCGCGGGCAAGGAGTCCGAGCTGACGTTCAAGGTCAGCAGCGGCGGTAAGCCGGTCACCGATCTGCAGCCGTACCTGGGCGCCTTCGGGCATCTGGTCTCGTTGCGCAGCGGCGATCTCGCTTACCTGCACAACCATCCGACCCAGCATGCGGAGGTCGGGATGAAGGGCGGGCCGGAGATCAAGTTCGGCACGACGTTCCCGACCGCGGGCACGTACCGCCTGTTCCTGGACTTCCAGCACGCGGGCGCCGTCCACACGGCCGAGTTCACCGTGGACGTCGGCACCGACGGCAAGACGATCGTCCCGCCGGCCGCACTGCCGACCGAGACCGAGCCGCACAGCCACGATGAGGGGACGGAGCACAAATGAGCCACTCGGTGGAGCTGGTCATCGGCGGGATGACGTGCGCGTCCTGCGCCGCCCGCGTGGAGAAGAAGCTGAACCGGATGGACGGCGTCACCGCGACCGTCAACTACGCCACCGAGAAGGCCAAGGTGACGTACGCCGAAGGGATCAGCACCGACGACCTGGTCGCGACCGTCGAGCAGACCGGTTACACCGCGTCGCTCCCGGTCGTTGAGGTTGCCGATAGCAACGAGGTGGCGATCGACGAGCTGCGGCCGCTGCGCCACCGGCTGATCACCAGCATTGTGCTCGCCGTCCCGGTGATCGCGTTCGGGATGATCCCGGCGCTGCAGTTCGACTTCTGGCAGTGGGCCTCGCTGACGCTGGCGTTCCCGGTGGTGACGTGGGCGGCCTGGCCGTTCCACAAGGCCGCCTGGACGAACCTGCGGCACGGCGCCGCCACGATGGACACGCTGATCTCGCTCGGCGTGATCAGCGCCTTCGGCTGGTCGCTGTACGCGCTGTTCCTGGGCTCGGCCGGCGAGCCGGGGATGAAGATGCCGTTCACGCTGATCCCGTCCCGCGGCGGCGGCGCCGAGGAGATCTACCTCGAGGTCGCGGCCGGCGTGACGACGTTCATCCTGGCCGGCCGGTACTTCGAGGCCCGCGCCAAGCGCCGGTCGGGCGCCGCGCTGCGCGCGCTGCTGGAGCTCGGCGCGAAGGACGTCGCCGTCCTGCGCGACGGCGCCGAGACGCGGATCCCTGCCGAGCAGCTCGTCGTCGGCGACGAGTTCGTCGTCCGGCCGGGCGAGAAGATCGCCACCGACGGCGTCATCGTCACCGGGAGCAGCGCGATCGACGCGTCCATGCTGACCGGCGAGTCGGTCCCGATCGAGGTCGGCGCCGGGGACGCCGTCGTCGGCGCGACCGTGAACGCGGGCGGCCGGCTCGTCGTCCGGGCGACGCGGGTCGGCTCGGACACCCAGCTCGCGCAGATGGCTCGGCTGGTCGAGGACGCCCAGAACGGGAAGGCCGCCGTCCAGCGGCTCGCGGACCAGGTGTCCGGGGTCTTCGTCCCGATCGTGATCGGGCTGGCGCTGGCGACACTCGGCTTCTGGCTGGGCAACGGGTCGCCGGTGGAGGTCGCGTTCACCGCGGCGGTCGCCGTTCTGATCATCGCCTGCCCGTGTGCGCTCGGGCTGGCCACACCGACCGCGCTGCTGGTCGGCACCGGCCGCGGCGCCCAGCTCGGCATCCTGATCAAGGGGCCGGAGGTGCTGGAGTCGACGCGCAAGGTCGACACGGTCGTGCTCGACAAGACCGGCACGGTCACGACGGGCCGGATGGAGCTGGTCGACGTCCTGCTCGCGCCGGGCCAGGAGCGGGCCGAGGTGCTGCGACTGGCGGGGGCGCTGGAGCACTCCAGTGAGCACCCGATCGCCCAGGCGGTCGCCCGGGCCGCGCTCGAGGCCGGCAAGCTGCCCGACGTCGAGGACTTCGGAAACGTCGCAGGCCTTGGTGTACAAGGGATTGTCGACGGTCACGCCGTCCTGGTCGGCCGCACGCAGCTGCTGGCCGACTGGAGCCAGCACCTCCCCGAGGAGCTGGCGCACGCCAAGGAGCACGCGGAGGCCGAGGGTAGTACGGCGGTCGCCGTCGGCTGGGACGGGGAGGCCCGTGCGGTCCTGGTCATCGCCGACACGGTCAAACCGACGTCCGTACAGGCGATCAAGGACCTGAAAGCGCTCGGCCTGCGGCCGGTCCTGCTGACCGGCGACAACGAGGCCGTCGCGCAGAAGGTCGCCGCCGAGGTCGGCATCGACGAGGTGATCGCCGAAGTCCTACCGGCCGGCAAAGTCGACGCGATCAAACAGCTCCAAGCCGAAGGCCGCGTCGTTGCCATGGTCGGCGACGGCGTCAACGACGCCGCCGCCCTCGCCCAAGCCGACCTCGGCCTCAGCATGGGCACCGGCACCGACGTCGCCATCGAAGCCAGCGACCTGACCCTGGTCCGCGGCGACCTACGAGCCGCCGCCGACGCCATCCGCCTGTCCCGCAGCACCCTCCGAACCATCCGCGGCAACCTCTTCTGGGCCTTCGCCTACAACGTGGCCGCACTCCCCCTGGCCGCCGCCGGCCTCCTCAACCCCATGCTCGCCGGCGCCGCCATGGCTCTCAGCTCCGTCTTCGTCGTCTCCAACAGCCTCCGCCTCCGAACCTTCAAACCCCTCGGCGGCTAGGCGGCGCTGTCACAGGTCGTAGGGGTGGGCTGTCGAAAGGGCAGAACATCGCTACGACCTGGGGAGTGCTTGGGATGCTGGAACGGTTCGCGAACTTCACGACGGCGAACATGGCGGATGCTTGTTTGCGGTCAGGGGTGCCGGTGCGGAATCTGTCGCTGACGGCGGTGGTCGGGGAGCGGGTTGCTGGGCGGGTGTTACCGGTTCAGCATGTGGGGAGCGTCGATATTTTCCTCGAGGCTTATGAAGCGGCGCAGCCTGGGGATGTGATGGTCGTCGGTAATGAGGGGCGGCTCGATGAGGGGTGTGTTGGGGACCTGGTCGCGATTGAGGGGCAGGGCGCCGGGCTGGCGGGGATCGTGATCTGGGGGCTGCACCGGGATACGGCTGGGTTGCGGTCGGTGGGGTTGCCGGTCTTCAGTTTGGGCGGGATGCCGAGTGCTCCGCTGCGGCTGGATGCGGTGCCGGCTGACGCGTTGACCAGGGCGCCGATCGGCGACTGGACGGTGACGAGTGATGACGTCGTCCTCGGGGATGACGACGGCGTCATCTTCGTGCCGGCTGATCGCGTGCCGCAGCTGTTCGAGCTGGCCGAGGCGATTCACGCCACGGAACAGCGGCAGATTGCCGCCGTCCGGAGTGGGCGCTCGATGCGGGAGCAGCTCAGGTTCGCGGACTATCTGAAGCTGCGGGACGCCGATCCGTCGGTGACGTTCAACGACCACCTGCGGGTCGTCTTCGCGGCACCGACGGACTGACGTCGATCGCTAGCGGGTCCAGGCCGTCGTGTCGGGCGGCAGGAGGCCGCCGTCCAGTGGGTTGCTGGACAACAGGAGCGTGCCGGGGAGCTCGACCGGGGCGTCGGTCAGGTTGGTGGTGCTGACCAGGCCCGAGTCGCGGCGGAAGGCGAGGACGCCGGGCTGCGACTCGAGCCAGGTCAGGGATCCGTCGCCCAGGTGGTGGCGACGGAGCCGGAGGCCGTTGCGGTACAGGGCGAGCATCGAGTTCTGGTCGGCCTGCTGGGACTCGACAGTGAGGTTCTTCCAGTCGACGGGCTGCGGGAGCCACGGCGTACCGGCTCCGAAACCGAACGGCGGCTCCTGACCGGACCACGGGAGCGGGACGCGGCAACCGTCACGGCCGCGGTCGGTGCCGTTGGAGCGGGCGAAGATCGGGTCCTGCAGGAGGGCGTCGGGAAGGTCCTCGACCTCGGGCAGGCCGAGCTCTTCACCTTGGTAGACGTAGACGGCGCCGGGCAGCGCCATCGCCAGCAGGGCCGCGGCGCGGGCCCGGCGCTCGCCGAGGAGCAGGTCGGTCGGCATCCCGTGTTTGCGGTCCTGGTGCGAGAACGACGTGTCCGGACGGCCGTACTTCGTGACCGGACGGGTGACGTCGTGGTTCGACAGCACCCAGGTCGGCGGCGCGCCGATCGGGATGTGAGTCGCGAGCGTGAGGTCGATCGAGGCCTTCAGCTCCTCGGCGTCCCACGGGCGGGACAGGAAGTCGAAGTTGAAGGCGGTGTGCATCTCGTCCGGGCGCAGGTAGAGCGCGAAGCGCTCCTGGTCCGGCATCCACATCTCGCCGACCAGGAACCGGCCGTCGTAGGTGTCGGTGATCCGGCGCCAGCCGCGATACACGTCGTGCACCTCGTCGTGGTCGGTGTAGGACTCCTCAACACTGTCCAGATCCTTGAACAGGACGGCGGCGCTGTCGATCCGGATGCCGTCGACGCCGCGGTCCAGCCAGAACCGGAGGATGTCGTGGAACTCCTCGACCACCTCCGGGTTGCGCCAGTTGAAGTCGGGCTGCTCGGGCGCGAACAGGTGCAGGTACCACTCCCCGTCCGGGACCTGCGTCCAGGCCGGCCCGGCGAAGATCGACTGCCAGTCGTTCGGCGGCCGGTCACCGCGGCCCGGGCGGAAGATGAACCGCTCGCGCTCCGGCGTCCCCGGTTTCGCCTGCAGGGCCTGGACGAACCAGTCCTGCTGGTCGGAGCCGTGGTTCGGGACGATGTCGATGATGGTGCGGATGTTCAGCGCGTGCGCCTCGGCGATGTACGCCTCGGCCTCGGCCAGGTCGCCGAAGGCCGGCTCGATCGCCCGGTAGTCCGCGACGTCGTACCCGCCGTCGGCCATCGGCGACGGATACCAGGGGTTCAGCCAGATCGCGTCCACCCCCAACTCGGCCAGATACGGCAACTTCGCCCGCAACCCGGCCAGATCCCCGATCCCGTCCCCGTTCCCGTCCGCAAAACTCCGCAGGTACACCTGGTAGATCGCGGCACCTCGCCACCAAACGGCTGCCATCGAAGCTCCTTAACCTTTGAGGGATCCGGCGGTGAGGCCGGCCATGATGCTGCGCTGGAAAATGAAGAAGACGATGATCGTGGGCAGGCTGGCGATGACCAGGGAGGCGATCAGGACGTTCTGCGGCATCTGCGCGGACAGCGAGGCGATCCCGACGCTGATCGACATCTTGTCGGTCTCGGGCAGGACGAGCAGCGGCCAGACGAAGTCCTTCCAGACCGTGACCACGGACAGGATCGAGACGACGCCGAGGATCGGGCGGGAGATCGGCAGGATGATCGACCAGAGGATCCGCAGCGGCGAGGCGCCGTCGATCTCGGCGGCTTCGAGCAGCTCCCGTGGGATCGAGTCGAAGAACCGCTTGAGCAGGAAGACGAAGAAGCCGTTCGCTGCCGCCGGCAACCAGATCGCCCACGGGGTGTTCAGCAGGTCCCAGTGCAGCAGCGGCAGGTCCTTCGCGACCAGGTACGTCGGCAGCAGTAGCACCATCGGCGGGATCATCAGCGTCGCCAGCATCGCGCCCAGCACCAGCTTCCCGAGCACCGGGCGGAGTTTCGACAACGCGTACGCCGCACTGACGTCGACCGCCAGGGTGAGCAGCCACGCGCCCCCGGCGTACAGGGCGGTGTTCTTCAGGAAGACACCGAGCTGGAGCTGCTCCCAGGCATCCAGGTAGACGCCGAAGTCGAAGTTCTGCGGGAAGAAGCTCGGCGGGATCTGCGCCAGCTCGTCCGGTGACTTGAGCGCGCCGGTGATCATCCAGTACAGCGGGAACACGAACGCGCCGGTGAATCCGATCACCACGACGACGAGCGTCGTCCAGTAGAGCGTGCGCCCCAGCGGCGTCCGCAGGGCCAGTGGGGAGACCAGGGTTCTCATCGCTCCGCCTCCCGGGAGACCCGCAGGTAGATGGTGGAGAAGACCATCAGCACGATCATCAGCATCAGGCCGAGCGCGCTGCCGCCGCCGAAGTCACCGAAGTTGAACGCGTACTGGTACATCAGGTAGGCGACCGTGACGGTCGCGTTCTCCGGGCCGCCGCCGGTCAGCAGGTACGGCTCGATGAAGACCTGCATGGTCGCGACGACCTGCAGGAGCAGCATCACCAGCAGGATCAGCTTGGTCTGCGGGATCGTCACGTGCAGGACGCGACGGAACAGGCCGGCGCCGTCCAGCTCGGCGGACTCGTACAGCTCGCCGGGGATGGACTGCAGCGCGGCCAGGTAGATGAGCGTGCCGGTGCCGAGATTCATCCAGGTCGACACCAGGACCAGGCTGACGAGCGCCGTGCTGGTCGAGTCCAGCCAGGCGAGCGGCGGGATGCCGAGGCCGCCCAGCACCTGGTTGAACAGGCCGGCGCCCGGATCGTAGAACCACTTGAACAGCAGGACGGCGACGGCCGGCGGCAGCATCACCGGGAGGTACACGACGAAGCGCAGGTAGCCCACGGCGTGTTTGAGCTCGTTCAGGACGACGGCCAGCACGAACGGGACGGCGTACCCGATGATGAGCGCCAGGCCGCTGAAGACCGCGGTGTTCAGCCAGGCCGAGCGGAACGCCGGGTCCTCGATGACGGTCCGGAAGTTGTCGAAACCGACCCACTTCCCGGGGTCGACGAAGTTGTTCTCCTGGAAGCTCAGGATCACCTCGCGAACCATCGGATACCAGGAGAACAAGGCGAAACAGATCAGCGCCCCGCAGAGGAACCCGTACGCGGTCAGGTTCCGGCCGACCGCGCGCCGGAGTGCGCCGCGCCGGTCCTCGCCCGGGCGCGGGCCCGCCGCCCTCAGGTTCTGAGGACGGCGTACCCGCTCTTGGGTGACAGTCATTACGTGTTCTTCGCCAGGATCTTGTTGGCCTTGGACTCCGCGTCGCCGAGGAGTTTGTCGATATCGGCGTCCTTGCGGGTCAGCACCGCGGACATCGCGACGTCCAGGACGGCGTACAGCTCCTGCGCCTTCGGCGGCTCGAGCTTGTTGGTGATCGTCGACTGCGCGGTCACGTACGGCGTGAAGTGGTCGACCGGAACGGTGGCGAACTGCTTGCGCAGGGCAACAATTTCCTTACCCGGGGCGGAATCGCCGTACAGGTCCGGGATCGGCAGGCCGACCGGGCGGCCCTGCTCCTTGGCGCGGGCGTAGTTGAACTGCCCCTGCCCCGGCGTCAGCTCGTGGAACTCCAGCCACAGCAGGCCGGCCTTGATCTTCTCCGGCGACGCCTTCGGGTTGAACATGTACCCGTCGCCGCCGCTCAGCGACGACTTGCCCTCGGACTCCGGGACCGCGGTCACGCCGTAGTCCTCGAACTTGCCCTGGAAGTCGTTGTTCACCGACTGGACGACGTCCGGCGCGCCGATCATCATGCCGAGCTTGCCCGAACCCATCATCCGCATCAGGTCCTCCCACTGCAGCAGCTGCTTGCTGCCCATGGAGTTGTCGTCCCAACGCATCTTCTTCAGGTTCTCCAGCACCGCCTTGCCCTCGGGGCTGTTGAAAGCGGCGGTCTTGCCGTCGTCGCCGACCATCGACCCGCCGCGCGCGTACAGCGAGGCGGCGAAGTGCCAGCCGCCGGTGTTACCGGCGGAGTACTCACCGAAGCCGGTGTACCCGGCGCCGAGCCCGGCGATCTTCTTCGCGGCCTCCTGGACCTCGGCCCAGGTCTTCGGCGGGGCGTCCGGGTTCAGGCCGGCCTGGGTGAAGAGCTTGCGGTTGTAGACCAGGCCCATGTTGTAGTTGTTCCGCGGCAGGCCGTAGGTCTTGTCGCCGTCCTTGAACACGCCCTGGACGTCGGGGCGCAGGTCCTTGGCGGCCTTGACGTCGCCGACGTACTGGCTGATGTCAGCGGCCTGCCGGGCCTTGATGATCTTCTGGACGTCGGTGTAGTAGACGTAGAAGACGTCCTCCTGGGTACCGCCGGCCAGCTTCGCCTGGAAGGTGTCCGGGTTGATACAGGGGAACGCATCCTTGCTCTCGACGGTGATGTTCGGGTGCAGCTTCTGGAACGCGGCGACGTCGGCGTCCCAGCCCTCCCGCTCCTTCGGATTGCTCTTCGGCGGCTGGCAGCCGACCGTGATGGTCACCTTGCCGTCCGCTCCACCGGAGCCCTGGGCCCCCGGCTTGTCGTCCCCCGAGCCACAGGACGCGGCCACCAGCCCGAGTCCCGCCACCAGCAACAGGCTGAGCCCGCGGCGCCTTGTAGTCATCTTCAACCCTCTCCCTCGACTCTGCGCCACACCGTAGGGTTGTCGACACATGGGCGCAAGACTTCAAGAGAAGATTGCAAAAACGTGACTTAGTTCAACATGTGGTCACGCCTGGACGCAGAAACGCCCCACTCACCTGCGTGAGCGGGGCGTTACCGGCGGTAGCTAGTTGCGCGGCCGGGCAGTGGAGGCGCGGACGACGAGCTCGGGCTCGAAGAGGAGTTCGTCGGCGGGGACGGCGGCGCGTTCGATCAGGGCCATCAGCATCTCGACGGCGGCCCGGCCCATGGCGTCGATGGGCTGGCGGACGGTGGTGAGCGGCGGGTCGGTGCAGTTCATCATCGCGGAGTCGTCGTACCCGATCACCGAGACGTCGCCGGGGACGTCGAGACCCGCGCGGCGGACGGCGCGGATGACGCCGAGGGCCAGGATGTCGCTGGCGCAGACGATGCCGGTGACACCGGCGGCGACCAGCCGGGTGGCCGCGGCATGACCGCCTTCGAGGGAGAACATGGTGTGCTCGACGAGCTTCGGATCCGCTTCGTCGGAGGCGAGGAAGGCGTCGAGTTTGCGCCGCGACGGGATGTGGTCGCGCGGGCCGAGCACCATGCCGATCCGGCGGTGGCCGAGCGTGCGCAAGTGGCCGATCGCCATCTCCGCGGCGACGTGGTCGTCGGACGAGACCTGCGGGAAGCCGAGGTGGTCGACGGCCGCGTTGACCAGCACGGTCGGCAGCTTCCGTTCCTGGATCAGCTCGTAGTGACCGTGCGGCGCATCCGCCTGCGAGTAGAACCCGCCGGCGAAAACCACCCCGGAGACCTGCTGCTGCAGGAGCAGGTCGACGTAGTCCGCCTCGGAGACGCCGCCGACCGTCCGGGTGCAGAGCAAGGAGGTGAAACCTTGCTGCGCCAGCGCTCCCCCGACGACCTCCGCGAACGCCGGGAAGATCGGGTTCTGCAACTCCGGCAGGACCAGGCCGACCAGCCGCGCGCGATCCCCGCGCAACTGCGTCGGACGCTCGTACCCGAGCACGTCGAGCGCGGTGAGCACCGCCTCGCGGGTCGCCTCGGACACCCCGGGCTTGCCGTTCAGCACGCGACTGACGGTCGCCTCACTGACGCCGACCTTCTTGGCCACCTCTGCAAGTCGTCGAGTCATGACGCAAACAATACGCCCGTCTACGCAAATTCTTGCACCGGCTTACGTTGGGTGGAATCAGCTGCCTGAGGGGTCAGCTTGCTGACAGACTGGGGGCGTGCCTCGATTCGTCGCCACTCGTCCGGACACCGGTCTGCTGTCGCTTCCGTGGGACATCCCGCTGGAGGACTGGCCCGAGGAGCAGCTGGTCGCGCTGCCGCGGGGTATCTCGCGGCACGTCGTCCGCTTCGTCCGCGTCAACGGGACGGTGTACGCGATCAAGGAGGTACTGGAGCACCTCGCGCTGCACGAATACCGGCTGCTCCGCGACCTGGAGCGGCTGGAGTCGCCGTCCGTCGAGCCGGTCGGCGTCATCACCGACCGCGTCGACCGCAACGGCGAGCCGATCGACTCGATCCTGATCACCCGGCACCTGCAGTTCTCCCTGCCGTACCGGGCGCTGTTCTCCAGCACGCTGCGCCCCGACACGGTCAACCGGCTGATCGACGCGCTGGTCGCGCTGATCGTCCGGCTGCACCTGCTCGGCTTCTTCTGGGGCGACTGCTCGCTGTCCAACACTCTGTTCCGCCGGGACGCCGGCGCGTTCGCGGCGTACCTGGTGGACGCCGAGACCGGCGAGCTGCACCAGGAGATCTCCAGCGGCCAGCGCGCGCACGACCTCTACACCGCCGAGATCAACCTGTTCGGCGAGCTGCTCGACCTGCAGGAGGGCGGCCTGCTCGACGAGTCGCTCGACCCGCAGGAAATCGTCCAGTCGATCCAGGACCGGTACGAAGCGCTCTGGGCCGAGCTGACCGCGCCCGAGGAGTTCGCCACCGACGAGATGCACCGGCTGGACTCCCGGATCCGCCGGCTCAACGAGCTCGGCTTCGACGTCGCCGAGATCGACATCATCACCGACTGGGACGGCAGCCAGGTCCGCATCCAGCCCAAGGTGGTGGACGCCGGTCACCACACCCGCCGGCTGATCCGCCTGACCGGCCTGGACGTCGAGGAGAACCAGGCCCGCCGGCTGCTCAACGACCTGGACTCGTACGCCGCCGCCACCGACCAGCAGAACGAGGACGAGGAGATCGTCGCCCACCAGTGGCTGACCGACGTCTTCGAACCCGTCGTCCGCTCGGTCCCGCGGAACCTGAACCGCAAACTCGAGCCCGCCGAGGTCTTCCACGAGGTCCTCGAGCACCGCTGGTTCCTGTCCGAGCAGGCCGGTCACGAGGTCGACACCATGGAGGCGGCCCGCTCGTACGTCGAGGACGTGTTGAGCGCGAAGCCCGACGAGAAGCTCGCGCTGCCGACGGTCCCCGACAACCCGTAGGCCGGATGCAACGTCCGGCGTCCGTCCGGCGTGTTGTCAGGTATGGAACGGCCTGAGTTCGACGAGTGGGTCACCCAGCGGGGTGCGGCGTTGCTGCGCTTCGCCTACTTGGTGACGCGCGACCACGCGCGGGCCGAGGAGGCGGTGCAGGACGCGCTGCTGTCGACGTACTCGCGCTGGCGGCAGATCAGCCGCGACGGCGACCCCGAGGCGTACGTACGGCGTTCGATCGTGAACGCCGACATCTCCCGCTGGCGGCGGTTCTTCCGGCGCGAGACGCCGGTCGAGCAGACGGCGGAACGCAGTACGCCGGACCACGCGTCGGCGCAGGCCGAGCAGGACGCCGTCTGGGCGTTGTGCGCGACGCTGCCGACCAAACAGCGGGCTGCCGTCGTACTGCGCTACTACGAGGATCTGCCGGACGCCGACATCGCCGTCATCCTCGACTGCTCAGCCGCCACCGTCCGCTCCCAGATCCACCGCGCGCTGGCCAGCCTGCGCGAAACGCTGACCGAGGAGGTCAACCGCTGATGGACGTTTCCGAACAGCAGGTCGCGGAGAGCCTCACCCGCCACGCGGCCGACGCGCCGTCCGACCACGGGTTGCTGACGCGCTTCCACGGCCGTCGGCGCCGCCGTAGCACCGGCCGAGCCGTGGGCGCCGCCGTACTGGCCGCAGCCGCCGTCGCCACCACCTTCACTGCCGCCAATACCCTCCGCAGCGAGCCTGTGGTGGCACAGGTCGGCCCGGCCAAGGCCGGTTGGCGGTGGGAGTCGTACAAGACGGCGACCGTCCAGGTGCCTGTCGGCTGGACGAACTACATCGCCGGTCCGGCGCCGTGCACGTTCATGAAGGACAACAAGCCGGTGGTCGGGCGGCTGTACGACTGGCAGGACCGGCAGCGGTACACCTGCTCGGTAGCGTTCCTCCCGCCATCACAACGGCAGCCGTACGTCTGGTTCGACGACGTTCAGGCGCCCGGGGTGAAGCGGTACGACGACGGCTGGTCCGAGGAGACCCGGTTGGTCGGTGGCACGAAAGTCAGTGTGCTCGCGCCGACCGACAAGCAGCGGCAGCAGATCATGGATACGGCTCGACCGATCACTGGCGCCGATGCCTACGGTTGCACGCCGAAGGACACGCTCCGCACCAGTCTGCCGTCGAGCGATCCGGCCGACCGCGCGAGCGTGTGCGAGTACTACAACGGCAAGCTCGTGGCCTCGTCACAGGTTTCACCAAGACAGGCCGCACAGCTCGACCGCTCGCTCGCGCTGGAGGCGTACCTTCAGCCTTCGTCTCCGAAACCCAGCTGTGCCGACAAAGGCGCTCGAACCTTTGTCGTCACGCTCTTCTCCGGCTCGAAGAGCTGGACCGGTCGCTTCTCCTACGACCCATGCGTCGTCAACCAACTCCCCGGCGTCCGAGCTCTGCAGAGCGGTGCGCATCGGCCGTTCGACCCGAGCCAGTGGCATGACCCGGCCGGCCCGACCACCCCGCCGAAGCGTTAGCGCGGGGGCATGCGGAGGGCGCCGTCCAGCCTGATGACCTCGCCGTTGAGGAGTTGGTTGTCGAGGATGTGGGTGACGAGGGCGGCGTACTCGGCGGGTTTGCCCAGGCGGGAGGGGTACGGGATGACCTGGCCGAGCTGCTCGCGGGTTTCCTCGGGGAGGCCGGCGAGCATGGGGGTTTCCATGGTGCCGGGGGCGATGGTCACGACGCGGATGGCCTTGTCGGCGAGGTCGCGGGCGGCGGTGAGGGTGAGGCCGACGATGCCGCCCTTGCTGGCGGCGTAGGCGGCCTGGCCGATCTGGCCGTCGTACGCGGCGATGGACGCCGTCATGACGATGACGCCGCGGTCGCCGTCGGGGGCGGCGTCCAGGGTGAGCATGCGCTCGGCGGCCAGGCGGACGACGTTGAAGGTGCCGATCAGGTTGACCTCGATCACCTGCCGGAAGGTTGCCAAGGGCAACGGGCCCTTGCGGCCGACGACCCGGCCGGGGGTGGCGATACCGGCGCAGGTGACGACGACGCGCAGGTCGCCGAGGGCGGCCGCGGCATCCAGAGCGGCGGCGACGGCGGCCTCGTCGGTCACGTCGGCCGGGGCGAAGACGACCCGGTCGCCCAGCTCCTCCGCGAGCGCCTTGCCCGCGGATGACGGCAGGTCGACGATCACGACGCCGAGCCCGTCCGCGGCCAACCGCCGTACCGTCGCCTCGCCGAGCCCGGAACCACCGCCGGTGACGAGCGCGACATCGGTCGGGCCAAACTTCATGAAGCACTCCCTGGTGGTGTGGATTGTCGGATGCTTGAGTGCCGGCGGTGTTCAGGTGGGTGCAGCGCAAGGCAGAGGAGGTGCCTCGATGCGGTGTTCATCGTGGCATCTCCTCTAACGCCGCGATGTGCCCGCCTGGGCGCCGCCGGTGCCAAGCAGCCGGCGATCCACACCACCTAGCAGGTCGCGGCTGATGACGAGCCGCTGGATCTGGTTGGTTCCTTCGAAGATCTGGGTCACCTTCGCCTCGCGCATGTAGCGCTCGGCGGGGAACTCGCGCGTGTAACCGTAGCCGCCGAGCACCTGGACGGCGTCCGTCGCGACCTTCATCGCGCCGTCGGTGCAGACCAGTTTGGCGATCGCGGCCTCGCGGGTGAAGCCGCGGCCGAGGTCGCGGCGGCGGGCCGCGTGCAGGTACGTCGCCCGGCCGGACTCGACCGTCGCGGCCATGTCGGCGAGCAGGAACTGGATGCCCTGGAAGTCCGCGATCGCGCGCCCGAACTGCTCGCGCTCCTTCGCGTACGCCGTCGCGACGTCGAGCGCGGCCTGCGCCAGGCCGACCGCGCAGGCGGCGATCCCGAGCCGGCCGGAGTCCAGCGCGGACAGCGCGATCCGCATCCCGTCGCCCTCGGCGCCGATCAGGTTCGCGGCGGCGACGCGGACGCCGTCGTAGTTGACCAGCGTGGTCGTCGACCCCGTCATCCCCATCTTCCGCTCGGGCGCGCCGAAGCTCAGCCCGGCGATCGGAGCGGGGACGTGGAACGCGGAGATACCGTGTTTCGGATCGTCCGACGTCCGCGCGAAGGTCGTGTAGAAGTCGGCCTGCGAGCCGTGGCTGATCCAGGCCTTCGTCCCGGTGAGGACGTACTCGTCGCCATCCCGGACGGCCTTCGTCGTCATCGCGGTGATGTCGGAGCCGGCCTGCGGCTCGGACAGCGCGTACGCCCCGAGCAACTCGCCGCCGATCATGCCGGGCAGCAGGCGGGACTTCTGCTCGTCCGTCCCGAAGGTGGCCAGGGCGTAGCTGGTCATCGTGTGCACCGAGAGCCCGACCCCGACCGACATCCAGGCGGACGCGATCTCCTCGAGCATCTGCAGATACACCTCGTACGGCTGCTCGGCGCCGCCGTACTGCTCCAGGTAGGGCAGGCCGAGCAGGCCGGCCTTCCCGAGCGTGCGGAAGGCGTCGCGCGGGAACGACTCGGTCTCTTCCGCCTTGGCGGCGTACGGCGCGAGCTCGTGCGCGCACAGGTCGCGGACCAGCGCGAGCAGGTCAGTGGATTCCTCGGTCGGCAGGAGACGATCGACAGCCATCAGGCACCCCTCTCAACGGCTGCGAGAACGATACCAGGAATGATACTGACGACTAGACCCCAGTATCGTTCTATGCTGTCTCGATATGACAACAGTCGTCCCGGGGCGCCGAACGCGCAGGCAGGCGGAACTTCTCGACCGCCTGCTGTCGCTGTTTCTCGAACAGGGGTTCAGCCGCTTCACCCTCGACGACCTGGCCGCCGAGCTGCGCTGCAGCAAGACCACCCTCTACGCGCTCGCCCCGAGCAAGGAGCAGCTGGCCGTCGAGGTGGTCAAGCACTACTTCAAGAACGCGACCGCCCAGGTCGAGTCCGCGGTCGCCCGCCAGACCCGCCACGACCGCCGGATCGCCGCCTACCTGAACGCCGTCGCCGACGCCCTCCGCCCGGCCAGCCGCACCTTCCTGGACGACGTCGCCACCTTCGCCCCCGCCCGCTCCGTCTACGAGCGCAACACCCGCATCGCCGCCGACCGCGTCCGCACCCTCATCGAGGACGGCATCAACAGCAAAACCTTCCGCCAGGTCGACATCGCCTTCGCCGCCGAGATGATCGCCCACACCATGCAAGCCATCCAGCGCGGCGACATAGCCCGCCGCACCGGCCTCAACGACGCCGAGGCCTACCGAGAACTAGCCTCCTTCGTCCTCCATTCGCTGCGCTTGGACTGAGCTTGTAGTTTTCCGCCATGGAGCTCCGGTTGGGACCGTTGTTGCGGTACGTGGATGAGACGCGGGCGACGGTTTGGGTGGAGACGAGTGGGCCGGGGACGGTCGAGGTGTTGGGGTACGAGGCGCGG
This sequence comes from Kribbella sp. NPDC104218, assembly GCF_055584105.1. Lineage (NCBI taxonomy): Bacteria > Bacillati > Actinomycetota > Actinomycetes > Propionibacteriales > Kribbellaceae > Kribbella > Kribbella sp. NPDC104218. The sequence continues at coordinate 2,759,224 of NZ_JBVJMQ010000001.1, read as the reverse complement.
ACTTGGTCGGTGCATGGGCATCACTACGCGTTGGTGCGGGTCGAGGGGTTGGCGCCGGACAGTGAGACGGCATACGAGGTGCGGCTGGACGGCGAGGTGGTGTGGCCGCTGGCGGAGTCGGAGTTCGGGCCGAGTGTGATTCGGACGCCGCGGGCGGACGGGACGTTTCGGGTGACGTTCGGGTCGTGCCGGCGGTCGGCGCCGTTCGACGCGGAGGGGTTCAAGCGGTTCGGGCCGGATGCGTTGGTCGCGCTCGCGGGCGGGCTGGACGAGCTGCCCGATGCGCTCCTGCTGCTGGGTGATCAGGTGTACGCCGACGACCCGTCGGACGCCGTCCTCGCACAGCTGCGTGAGGCGCATGGCGGGCGGCAGGGCTCCGAGGTGGCTGACGAGATCGGCAACTTCGAGGAGTACACCTGGCTGTACGACGACGCGTGGCTCGAGCCCGCCGTCCGGTGGCTGTTCTCGACGGTGCCGCTGTGCATGCTGCTCGACGACCACGACCTGCGTGACGACTGGAACACCTCGCTGACCTGGCGGCGCTGGGTCACCGCGCAGCCCTGGTGGCGGGACCGGGTCGTCGGCGCGTACGCGTCGTACTGGGTCTACCAGCACCTCGGCAACCTGTCGCCCGAGCAGCTCGACCAGGATGCGACGTACCGGGCGATGCTGGCGATCGAGGACGACGACGAACGGACGGCGTACCTGGACAGCTTCGCCTGGACCGCCGACGAGGACCCGGCGTCGACGAGGTGGAGCTTCTACCGCGACTTCGGCTCGGCGGCGCGCGGCGTCCGGCTGCTTGCGGTGGACTCGCGGTGTTCACGGCATCTGGAGCCAGGCGAGCGGGCCATGGTCGACGCGCACGAATGGGCCTGGGTGCGGAAGGTGACGCTGGAGGCGAACCGGCCGATCCATCACCTGCTGCTCGCGTCCACGCTGCCGTTCCTGCTCGCGCCGGGCCTGCATCACCTGGAGGGCTGGGACGAGGCCATCTCCTCCGGCGCCTGGGGGCCGCGCGGCGCGCGGGTCGGCGAGCGGATCCGGCAGGGGATGGATCTGGAGCACTGGGCGTCGTTCCGGAGGTCGTTCGACGATGTGACCGAGCTATTGGCCGAGCTGGTGAGCGTTGAGGACCCACCGGCGTCCATCTTGATGCTGTCCGGGGACGTGCACTGCAGCTACGTCGCTGAGGCCTCGCTGCGCGCCGTCGAGCATCCTGGGACGGCGATCCGGCAGCTGACGATGTCGCCGTTCCGGAACCCGGTGCCGCGGCACGTGCGCTGGGCGAACCACCTGCTCGACGCACGCTGGATGACGTGGCTGCTGCATCGACTCGCGCGATCGGCCGGCGTCCGCGATGTTGCGGCGGACTGGCGGCTCGCGCACGGCCCGTGGTTCGGCAACGGCGCGATGACCGTGACGCTGTCCGGTGAGCAGTGGGCGGTCGAGGTGGACCACTCGGAGCTGCGCGGTGACCGACAGATACTGAGCCGCACGCTGAGTTACCCTCAGTCGAGCGTTTGACGACCGGTTGTTGCCACGACCGCTCCGTGGGCCCTTCGCTATGGGAGGTTGATCCGCATGAGATCTTCGACCATCCGCCGGAGTGCGGCGCTCGCCGCCACGGCCGCACTCACTGTCGCCGTCCTGCCGGCCGCGCAGGCCGACCCGGTCAAGCCGCCGCGGCTTTCCGCGGAGGCGATCACCGCCAAACTGACCAAGACCGTCAACACGCCGGGCACCGCCTGGCAGACCGAGCCCGACGGGACGGTGCTGGTCTCCTACGACTCCACCGTCACGGGCTCCAAGCTCAGCGAGCTCACCTCGGTGACGCGCCGTCTCGGGGACGGCGTGAAGCTGGAGAAGCTGCCCGGCAAGCTGCAGAAGTACCGCTCCGGCGGGGAGTCGATCTTCGGCGGTGAGTACAAGTGCTCGATGGGGTTCAACGTCGTCCGCAAGGGCCGCTACTCGTTCCTGACCGCCGGCCACTGCGGTAACGAGGCCTCGACCTGGTACGCCGACGTCAACAAGCGGTCCAAGCTCGGGACGCGGCAGCACTCCAGCTACCCGGGGAACGACTACGCACTGATCAACTACCCGGTCGGGATCAAGCAGCCCGGCGGCGGCGTCTACCTCTACAACGGGAAGTCGCAGGACATCACCCGCGCGACCACTCCGGCGTTCGGGACGTACGTCTACCGGGCCGGCGCGACCACCGGGCTGCGCAGCGGCCGGGTCCGCGGGCTGAACGCGACGGTCAACTACGGCGACGGCCCGATCAGCGGCCTGATCCGGACCAGCGTCTGCGCCGAGCAGGGCGACTCCGGCGGTCCGCTGTTCAGCGGGCGGGTCGCGTACGGGCTGACGTCCGGTGGGACGGGCGACTGCAAGACGCCGGGCGGCGTCACGTACTTCCAGCCGGTCGTCGAGGCCCTGCAGGCGTACGGCGTCGCGGTCTACTGAGTTTCGCCCGGGGCGTGGCCGAAAATCGGTCACGCTCCGGGTTCAGTTGAATACTCTGCGGTGTTTGCGGGTAGGAGTGCTCCTGGTTGAAGTCAAGGACGCACCCGCCCCGAGCGCGTCCTCATCGTGAGGAGGCTGAAACCGTGAACCACATCCGCCGCACCACCGCGATCCTGGCCACCGCCGGGCTCGTCGCCGCCGGTCTCTTGACCGGATCGGCATCCGCCGCCCCCGTCGTCCCGTCCGCCGCCGACATCACCTCGGCGCTGAACACCGACGCCCGCATCCCCGGCACGGCCTGGCAGACCAACCCCGACGGCCGGATCATCGTGTCGTACGACGACACCGTGACGGCGTCCAAGCTGACCGCGCTGACCCGCGTCACCGACCGGTACGCCGGCCGGATCACGCTCGAGAAGATTCCCGGCAAGCTGACGAAGTACATCGCCGGCGGCGACGCCATCTACGGCGGGCAGTACCGCTGCTCGCTCGGCTTCAACGTCCGCGACAACGCCGGCGCCTACTACTTCCTGACCGCCGGCCACTGCGGCAACATCGCCTCCACCTGGTACGCGAACTCCGCCAAGACCACGCTGCTCGGAACCGTCACCGGCTCCAGCTTCCCCGGGAACGACTACGCGATCGTCAAGTACGCCGCCTCCTACACCAACCACCCCGGCGTCGTGAACCTCTACAACGGCTCCACCCAGGACATCACCTCCGCCGGTAACGCCACCGTCGGCCAAGCCGTCCGCCGCTCAGGCTCCACCACCGGCCTCCGCTCCGGCTCCGTCACCGGCGTCAACGCCACCGTCAACTACGCCGAAGGCACCGTCACCGGCCTCATCCGCACCAACGTCTGCGCCCAAGGCGGAGACTCCGGCGGCGCCCTCTTCGCCAACACCATCGCCCTCGGCCTAACCTCCGGCGGCTCCGGCAACTGCACCACCGGCGGCACCACCTACTACAACCCCGTCCCCGAAGTCCTCTCCCGCTACGGCGTCAACGTCTACTGACAGACGCCTCGCCGGACAAAGAATCGCGCCCCGAACCGGACCGGTTCGGGGCGCGGTTTGCTGCGCGTCAAGCGCGGCGGCGGGAGATTTCGTAGAGGGCTACGCCGGTGGCGATGCCGGCGTTGAGGGATTCGGTGGCGGACGTCATGGGGATGGAGACGATGAGGTCGCAGTTCTCGCGGACGAGGCGGGCGAGGCCTTTGCCTTCGGAGCCGACGACGAGGACGAGGGGTTCGGTGGCGGACTCGAGGGCGGGGAGTTCGACGGCGCCGCCCATGTCGAGGCCGACGACGAGGAGGCCGGCGTCCTTGTAGGACTTGAGGACGCGGTTGAGGTTGGTGGCGCGGGCGACCGGGATGCGGGCCGCGGCGCCGGCGGAGGTTTTCCAGGCGGACGCCGAGACCTGGGCGGCGCGGCGCTCGGGGACGACGACGCCGTGCGCGCCGAAGGCGGCCGCGGAGCGGGTGATGGCGCCGAGGTTGCGCGGGTCGGTGACGCCGTCCAGGGCGACGATCAGCGGGACCTGGTGCGCGTTGTAGGCGCGGTCCAGCAGGTCGTCGGGGTGGGCGTACTCGTACGGCGGGATCTGGATCGCCAGGCCCTGGTGGGCGCCGCCGGCGGTGACGCGGTCGAGCTCCTGGCGCGGGACCTCGAGGATCGAGATGCCGTGCTCGGTGGCGATCAGCAGCGCCTCACGCAGCCGGGCGTCGCGTTCGGTGCCTTCGGCAACGTGCAGCGCGGCGGCCGGGACGCCGGCCCGGAGCGCCTCGACGACCGGGTTGCGGCCGTAGACCCACTCGACGGTGGCGTCGGCGTCCTTGCGGGCCGGACGCCGGGCGCCGGACCGCTCTTCGGCGCGGGCCTTCGCCTTGGCCCGCTTGTGGGCCGGGTGTTTGGTCCGGTCGACGGCCTTCGGGGTCGGGCCCTTGCCCTCGAGCCCACGGCGGATCCGGCCGCCGGAACCGGCGGTCGGGTTACCCGTCTTCTTACGAATGGCGCCCTTGCGCCGACTGCTGCCTGGCACTACTTCACTGTCCTTCGGTGTTCGAGGCCGCCGCAATCGTCCAGCGCGGGCCTTGCGGGGTGTCCTCGACGACGACGCCGAGGGACTTCAACTGATCACGGATCGCGTCCGACGCGGCGTAGTCCTTCCGCTCCCGGGCGGCGGCGCGCTGCTCGAGCAACGCCTTCACCAGCCCGTCGACCACACCGGCGAGCTCGTCACCGGCCGCGGCCCGGGAGGCCCACGGCTCGGCCAGCGGATCGAGCCCGAGGACGTCGAGCATCCCGCGGACGGCGGCCAGGCTCTCGCGCAGCGCGGCCGAGTCGCCGTCGGCGACCAACTTGTTGCCGTCGCGGACGGTGTTGTGCAGGACGGCGACCGCGGCCGGCGTCCCCAGGTCGTCGTCGAGCGCGGCGACGAAGTCGGACGGCAGCTCGGCCGCGGCCTCGACCCCGCCGGTCACCTCGGTCGCGCGGGTGACGAACCCGTCGACGCGCTGGAAGCTCTTCGCGGCCTCCTCGAGCGCCTCGAAGGAGAACTCGACCACCGAGCGGTAGTGCGACTGGACGAGGTAGTAGCGCAACTCGATCGGCCGCACCCGCTGCACGACATTGCGGACGGCGGCGCCGTTGCCCATCGACTTCGACATCTTCTCGCCGGCCGTGGTGACGAGGGCGCTGTGCATCCACGTGCGGGCGAACTTCTGCCCGACCGCGGTCGACTGGGCCAGCTCGTTCTCGTGGTGCGGGAAGCGCAGGTCGAGCCCACCGCCGTGGATGTCGAACTCGTCGCCGAGGTACTTGCCGGCCATCGCCGAGCACTCCAGATGCCAGCCCGGGCGGCCGCGACCCCACGGCGTCGGCCAGGACGCCGTCCGCGGAGTGCCCTCGGTGTAGCCCTTCCAGAGCGCGAAGTCGCGGGGGTCGCGCTTACCGCGCGGGTCGGCGTCCTCGGCGGGCTCCATGTCGGCGATCTTCTGGTGCGACAGGGCGCCGTACGCCGGCCAGGACCGGACGTCGAAGTAGACGTCGCCTGAGCCGTCCGGAGCGGCGTACGCGTGGCCGCGCTCGATCAGCTCGCCGATCATCTCGATCATCTCGGGGATGTGCCCGGTCGCACGCGGCTCGTACGTCGGCGGGCGGCAGCCGAGCACCTCGTACGCCCAGTGCAGCTCCCGCTCGAACTCGTACGCGTGCGCCCACCACGGGACGCCGCGCTCGGCCGACTTCGCCAGGATCTTGTCGTCGATGTCGGTCACGTTCGCGATCACGGTGACCTGGTAGCCGGAGCGCTCGAACCAGCGCCGCAGCACGTCGAAGACGACCTCCTTGTAGATGTGCCCGACATGCGGGGCACCCTGCACCGTCAGCCCACAGTGGTAGATCCCGACCTGGCCCGGGCGGACCGGCGCGAAATCCCTCACTGAAGCTGTCGCGGTGTCGTACAAGCGAAGTGTCACCGGTCAAGGGTAACGGGAAGTGGCACCGGTCCTTGACAAGATATGGTGCAGAGCCCCCTCAGGAGGACCCTTGTCGAACCAGTACGGCCCACCGCCTGGCCAGCCACCGCAGCAGTACGGCGGTCCGCCGCCGCAGTACGGCCCGCCGCCTGGACCACCTCCTGGGTACGGTCCGCCGCCGGGGATGCCGCCGCAGGGCCCGCCCCCGCAGCAGTACTGGGGCCCGCCGCCGCAGGGGCCGCCCATGGGCCCGCCGATGGGACCGCCGCCCGGGCCGGGGTTCGGCTTCGGCGGAAACGGCTTCCCACCGAAGCGCAAGCGCAGCAAGGCGCCGTTCATCATCGTGCCGATCGTGCTCCTGGTCGCCGGTGTGGTGTCGCTGTACCTGTTCGCGATGCTGCAGAAGCAGCAGCGCGACAACTACGCCAACCCGACGCCGGCCTACACGCCGACGACGAACACCCCGGCGCCGACCTGGGGTCCGGGCTCCTCGGCGTCCACCGGCCCGACAGTGCCGAAGCCGACCCGCCCGACCGTCAACCGGCCGAGCCCGACGAAGACCACGCCACCGCCGCCGTCCGACACCGATCTGACCGCGCGCAACAAGTTCTACACGACCGGCGTCCAGCGCTCGGTGAACTGCCGGGAGCCGAAGTCCCGGCCGTCCACGCTGCCCGGCGCGCGGACGTACTTCGCCGATATCGTGAAATGCCTCAACCGGGCCTGGCCCGCCCAGGTCCGCGCGGCCGGCTTCGAATGGAAGCCGGTGTCCACCAGCACCTACTGGGGAACCGGCTACAGCCCGTGCGGCTCGATGGTGCAGCGGTCGTTCTACTGCGGTAGCAACCGGACGATCTACATGGACGCGAAGTCCCGGGTCGACTGGTGGCAGAAGTACCCGCGGGACCCGGTCGCGACCGCCTGGGTGCGGGCGGCCAGCATGAACACGACGACGCACGAGTACGCCCACCACCTGCAAGAGGTCACCGGCATCCTGGACGCGATGTACAACATCAAGTACCGGCGGACGGGCGACCACGCGCTCGAGATCAACCGGCGGATGGAGATCCAGGCCACCTGTTTCGGCCAGGTCTTCCTCGGCGCGAACCGCACCACGATGGTCTCCAGCGCCGTCCGCAAGCAGATCGTCTGGAGCCACGCGAACTCCGGTGACGAGTACGACACCAAGCGCGACCACGGCAGCAAGGCGATCCAGCCCTACTGGTCGAACCGCGGCTACAACTCGCGCAACGTCGGTCAGTGCAACACCTTCACGGCCAGTCCGCGACTGGTTCGATGAACCTGATGGGCGCTTAGTCTCGGTCGGTGACCTATTCCCTGCCGATCGAGACTGACCGCCTGACCATCCGCCGCTACCTTGATTCCGACTACGACGACCTGCTGAAGCTGCAGTCCAACCCGGACGTGACGCGTTTCCTGCTGTACGACGCGAAGACGCCGGAGCAGGTCCGGGAGTCGATCGCCTCCCGGCTGGCCGACGTACCGCTGGACGCCGACGGCCAGGCCCTGACGCTCGCGGTGATCCTGCGCGAGACCGGCGTCCACCTGGGCGAGGTCACGCTGTTCCTGAACAGCACCGAGCACCACACCGGCGAGATCGGCTACGTCTTCCACCCGGAGTCGGGTGGCCGCGGGTACGCCGCCGAGGCCGCGGTCGAGCTGCTCCGGCTCGGGTTCGAGCACCTCGGGTTCCACCGGATGATCGCCCGGCTGGACGGCCGCAACACCGGCTCGGTGAAGCTGCTGGAGCGGATCGGCATGCGCAAGGAGGCGCACTTCGTCCGGAACGAGTTCCTCAAGGGCGAGTGGACCGACGAGCTGGTCTTCGCGCTGCTCGCCGAGGAGTGGGACAAACGCTCGTAAGTTTCTGACAAGCGAATCAGAGCGCGCGGCACGCGTTCACCGCGACAGCCGCGCGCTCCGGGCCTACCGTCGAAAGATGACCGCCCCTCGTACCGCTGCCGCCCTGATCGCCGGTGTGGTTGTGCTGAGCTCCGCAGTCCTGCCGAGCGCGGCCGTCAAGGTAGCCCCACCGCGACAGATCGCCTTTCACACGTGGACGTCGGACGCCGACTTCCTCTCCGGAGCCCACTCCGGCACCACAGTCGCCGACGGCACGCTGCGCTTCGGCCAGTCCGCCGGGACCACGGCGTACGTCGACCCGTTCGGGGACGGCACCGCCCGCAGCTACGACCAGGCCAGCTGGACGTCGGCGCCGATGAGCACCGGCTTCGGCGCGACCGAGCTGATCGCCTCCTGGAACGCTGACACGCCTCCCGGGACGTGGGTCGAAGTGTCGATGGCTGGCCGGACCGACCAGGGCACGGCCACCAAGTGGTACGTGCTCGGCCGCTGGGCCGCCGGCGACGAGACGATGCACCGGACGTCGGTGCCGCGCCAGGGCGACGCCAACGGCTCAGTCGCGGTGGACACGTTCGTAGCGGCCAAGAACCGCTGGATCGACCGCTGGCAGCTGAAGGTGACGCTCTACCGGCTCGCTGGCACGACTCAGGCGCCGCAGGTCCGTTCGGTCGGCGCAATGGCGTCCCGACTGCCGTCCGAGTCGAAAGTTGCCGTGAGCCCGCTTGGCGGGGCGCAGGGGATCACTCTGGACGTTCCGACGTACTCACAGGAGACGCACCTCGGCCACTACCCACAGTGGGACGGCGGCGGGGAGGCGTGGTGCTCAGCGACGTCCACCGCGATGGTGCTCGACTACTACGGTGCGGGCCCGACACCGGCAGAAACCGCCTGGGTCGACCCTGAGGACGCCGACCCACAGGTGGACCACGCCGCGCGGCAGGTCTTCGACTACGCGTACGACGGCGCCGGGAACTGGCCGTTCAACACGGCGTACGCCGGTACGCGCGGTCTGGACAGCTTCGTCACCCGGCTGCGGTCACTGACCGAGGCTGAGCAGTTCATCAAGGCCGGTATCCCGCTGGTGGCCTCGCTGTCGTTCAAGAAGGGCGATCTGCCCGGAGCAGGCTACGGAACGAACGGCCACCTGATGGTAATCGTCGGCTTCGCGCCGAACGGCGATGTGGTCGTGAACGACCCGGCGTCGCACCTCATCCCGAGTAACGACGAGGTGCGGACGACGTACGACCGCGCAGCCTTCGAGAACGCCTGGGTACCGCACTCCGGCGGCCTCGTCTACGTCATCCACCCGGCTGGGACCGCGCTGCCACCGCACGGCCCCCAGGCCAACTGGTAGTAGGGCGTCAGCGGGCGAACAGAGCGCCAGTCAGGTTGGTGGTGAGGTTGCGGAGCGAGTCCGGCAGGTGCTGCAGGTGCCAGCCGGACGGACCGCGGTACCAGGAGAAGCCTTCGTCCTCGTCGGCGTCGTCGTCGGTCGCGACCAGCGCGTCGATCCACCGCTCGGAGCCGCCGAGGACGACGGCGTACGGCAGGGCCCGCGCGCACAGCACGGCGTGCTGGTCGGTCGGCAGCTCGCTGATGTCCATCTCCTGCAGCTCACCGCGGACCGCGGCGATCTGACCGAGCACGCGGCCCGCTGCCGGCGCCTTGGCCGGCATGTAGCGGCCGATGACCAGCAGGCCGACACCGATCGCGGTGATCGCCAGACCGAGCAGACCCCAGCTGGTGAGCAGTGCGAACAGGACAGTCAGCACGACGCCGGCCACGGTCGTCCCGATGCCGATGGTGGCCCACAGCGAGCGCGTACGGTCCGGGCGCTCGTTGAACCAGCCGCGCTTGACCACACCGTCGTACAGGGCGTCCTGCACCTGGTCGAGGTTGGCCCGGACCTGACGGCCCAGCTCGGAGACCAGCACGGAGTCGGAGTCCCCGAAGATGGCGCGGATCAGCACGTTCTCGTACCGCTGCAGCTGCTCGGCGGGAGCGTTCGCCACGCGGCGCAGCTCCCAGTCCGGACGGGCGTACTCGCTGCGGTGCTCGAGCTCGATGATCGTCAGGTGACCGCGGACGGCCAGGTCGATGATGGACGCCGTCACGTCGACCGGGTCGATCCGCTCGTCGATCAGCGTGCCGACCTCGCCGGGACGCAGGTCCGACGGCGGGGAGAAGGCGATCGAAGCGTCCGGACCGAGGCTGAACAGGGACGCCGGCACGACGCGGCGCGGGTCGATCTGGTCACGGCCGCGGACGCGGTACAGGAGCAGCAGCGCGATCGCACCGAGCACCAGCACCGCCACTGCGACCGACAGCTGCGCGGTGTCGGTGGAGAAGGAGCGCTTGAACGTCTTGCGGTACTCGATGATCGAGTTGGCCGCGATCTTGTCCGCGGGGAAGCCGACCGTCATCCGCACCGTGTTGCCGGGCGGCAGACCGGTCTGCTCGAACGTCGGCCCGGCCGTCTCGGCGATCTGCGCCAGCGTGCAGGGGGTGTTGCTGTCGACCGCACCGGCGAAACAGGAGACGTGGCTGACCTGCGGGGTGCTGTACTCGACATGCACCTGCTGGATGGTCAGGTTGATCCCGGTGAGCGGAGCGAACTGCACCTCGGTGCCGTTCAGCGTCTTGGCCACCGCGCCCTTGACCGTGTAGCTGATGTCCAGCTGGGTGCTGCCCTGGAGGTCGCCGACCGCCATCGACGTGACGTCGCCGTCCTCCTTCAGCTCCACGTTCTTGGCGGCGCCGCCGACCTTCGCCTGGACGTCGCCGAGCTCCTGGACGTGGTCGACGTCGTCGGGCAGGTGCCGCCGGGTGAGCAGGAACCGGGAGAACGTCCCGGTCACGTCACTCAGCTTCCAGGTCTCGGCGACGCGCAGCAGGCCGTCCTCCTCGACCCGGACCGAGGCGTTGTAGCTGGTCACGACCGGGTCGGCCGAGGCATGGGTAGCGGTCGCGCCCGCCGGTACGCCGGTGAGAGCGGCAAAACCGAGAGCACACAGGGAAGTCCCGAGCAGACGTAGACGCATCGCCCAATCACACCGTAAAGAGAGGGTCAGTTGACCGAGGCACCATACCGTGCGGGAGGGCGCAGGTTGAGCCAGCGCTCCGCTACCGTCAGGCGCGTGTCAGGCAACCAGTGGGGCCCGCCGCCGGGCCAGTACCCGCAGCAGCCCCCACCAGGGCAGTACCCGCAGCAGCCCGCCCATTTCCCGCCGCCGCAGGGCCAGTTCCCGCCTGGACAGCCGCCGTACCAGGGCGGTCCGCCGGCCTATTTCGCGCCGCCGCCGGGTCAGCCGCAGTTCGGCTGGGGGCCGCGGCCGCCACGGAAGAAGGGCAACGGCGGCAAGGCTGCGGTGCTGATCGTGCTCGGTGTGATCGCGGTCGCTGCCGCCGGCATGTTCGGCCTGTCGGCCGCGCTGAAGGACAAGGGCTCGTCGTACTCGAGTGACCCGAGTCCGACGTACACGTACAGCCCGACGACCTCGCCGTCCACCACCGCGCCGACGGCCGGGCCGCCGACGCCGGTGAGCACACCGACGACGACCAAGCCGCAGCCGACGCTCACCCGACCGACAGCGCCCCGCACGACCAAGGCGAAGCCGAAGAAACCTCAGGTGTCCAACCTGGACCGGGTGGCGCGGAACCGGCTCTACAAGTCAGCCGGGACGATGCGGTCGGTCGGCTGCCGGGAATCGAAGGCGCGACCGGCCACCGCTGCCGGGGCCAAGGTGAACTACCGGAACCTGATCAACTGCCTGAACCGCTCCTGGCCGGCGCTGGTGCAGCGGTCCGGTGTGAAGTTCCGCCCGCCGCGGCTGATGACCTTCACCGGGACGGTCCAGTCGCCGTGCGGCGCCTGGTCGGACACCGGGCCGCCGTTCTACTGCTCGAGCAACGACACCATCTACATGAACCTCACCGAGGACACCCGCAACTATGCGCTGCCGAACGACTACGACAAGGTCTGGGCGCGGATGTGGATGCTGCACCAGCTGGCGCACGAATACGGGCACCACGTGCAGAACGTGACCGGCATCATGGGCGCCACCCACCAGCTGCAGTACGAGTCGTCGAGCCGGGCCAAGGAGCTGGAGTGGAGCCGGCGGCTGGAGCTGCAGGCCTCCTGTTTCGGTGACATCTTCATCGGGGCGAACCGGAGCAGCTACCCGATCACCGGGCAGTCGAAGTTCCAGTGGAACTTCCTGATCGGCGCCTGGACCGACCACAACAACGACCACGGCGACGGCGTGAACCACAAGTACTGGGCACTGCGCGGCTGGAACAGCCGGAACCCGAGCGTGTGCAACACCTTCGCGGTGTCGCCGCCGAGAGTGCAGTGACGCACGACCGGCCGCGGTGGCTGGCGCAGTGCGCCAGGATCACGCAGAGTATGACCCGGGGGCGTACGGCGGTGTTCTGGGGGGACCGATCGACCGTGCGCGGCCTCGGCACCCCGAGAAGCGCCGGAAGCAGCAGTTGACGGCTACCCACAGCAAGGTCGTGAGGAGTTTCGATGTCGGACAGCGGGAACCCACCACGGGGGAACGAGCCGGCGGACGGCGAGCCCGCCGGCCCGCCGGAGCGCCGGGAGGGGAAGTCGCCCCGGTGGTGGACCGGAAGCGAGGCGAAACGGGAGTTCCAGGACCCGACCGCCTCCGATACCCCACGCACCCCCAACAACTGGTTCGGCGAAGGCTGGACCACCCGCCCCGAAGACGCCCAGCCGGACCGCCCCGGCGCCACACCCCCTCCCGGCCCGCCCTACTCCGCCCCCCAACCGCCGCGTCCCGCCCAAGGCCCCACACGAGGCGGTAACACCCCGCAGGCGCCGTCCCGCTCGCCTCAGGGCGGACCGGCGGGCGGTACGCCTGGACCATCGCAGACAAGCGGCAACGCCCCGCAGGCGACCGGCGGTGGCCCTCGGCCGACCTACCCGGGCGCACAGCCTCCGGCACACGGAGGCGGGCTTCGGCCGACGTATCCGGGCGGTGGTGCGCCGCAGGCGCCGTCTCGTCCGGTTCAGGGTGGTGGCGTGCCTCCGCGTGGGCCGGGCTCCAGCCAGCCGTCGGCCGGCGCGCACAGCCGCCCGCCGCAGGGTGGGCCCAGCTCGCAGGGGTCGTACTTGTGGGCTCCTAGTGAGCCGGGGCCGACGGAGAACAAGGGCCAGCTCGGGCCGATGGGACAGCCTGTGCAGCAGGCGCCCACCTGGCAGTACCCGCCGATCCCGATTCCGCAGCCGCCGGGTGGCGGACGCCGGAAGAAGCCGCGCAAGACGCCGCGGGTGTTGTTGATCGGGCTGGTCGTGCTGGCAGTGCTGATCGTCGGCACCGGCATCACGCTGCTGGTCGGCAGTCTGGGCGGCGACGACGAGCCGCAGGCGGGCAACTCGCCTTCGGTCGCGCCGAGCGAGACGCCCAGCCCGACGACGCCGTCCGCACCGACCACGCCGGTCGAGCAGCCGTCGCCCAAGCCCACGCCGACCACGGCCAAGCAGGACGCGATCGTCCTGAACAGCAACCTGTACGGCGTCGGTCTGCTGGGCCCGTCGAAGTGCGTGGAGCCCCCGTTCGCGCCGACGTCGTACCAGCTCGCGCAGAGCTACTACAACCAGCTGCTCGGGTGTATGAACATCACCTGGGGCGTCGCGATGAAGAAGATCAAGGTCAAGTACCGCGCGCCGAAGGTTGCCGTGTACAACGGCCGGATCAACACCGCGTGCGGACGGCAGGGCGGCGTCCGGGCGGCGTACTGCGGCGTCAACGAGACCATCTACATGCCGTACGCCCCCGACGCGCGCGCCCACCGGTCGGACCCGGTCTACGCCCGGGCGCTGAGGCTGAGCACGTTCGCGCACGAGTACGGCCACCACATCCAGAAGCGGACCGGTGTGCTGACGGCGTCCATCGAGCGCGCGCAGACGATGTCCCCGGCCGACAAGCTGACCGAGAGCCGCCGCCGTGAGCTGCAGGCGAGCTGCCTCGGTGCGGCGTACCTGGGCATCAACTCCGCGTTCCTGCCGATCACCGGCCCGCTGCTGACCAGCTACCGGTTCCTGATCTCGCACACCGGTGACGAGTACGCGCGCCCCCGCACGCGCGACCACGGGAACGCGAAGAGCAACTACCAGTGGAACATCGCCGGCTTCAACACGAAGCGCCCCGGCAGCTGCAACACCTTCAAGGCGGGCGGCGACCGCGTCGCCTGAGTCTGAACACGACGAAGCCCGGGCCACCCCACGGAGGGGGACCCGGGCTTCGGCGTACTCAGCAGGTCAGAACAGCCGGCGCGCACTCGCCAGCGAACCGCCGAACGACGTCACGAAGTTGCTGAGCGACTCACCGATGTCGGACAGGTGCCAGTCGGCCGGGCCGGAGTACCAGCCGATGCCGGCGTCCGGGTCGTCGTCGTCATCGGTCGCTGCGATCTCGGCCGCCCACTTCTCGGTCAGACCGAGGACGGCGGCGTACGGCAGGCAGCGGGAGGCGAACTCGAGCCGGTGCGTCTGCGGGAGGCTGGACGAGGTCTCGTCGGTCAGGTAGCGCTGCAGCCCGGCCACCCGGCCCAGAACCGCCGCACCGCGCGCAGTACGCGCCGGTGCGACCTGGCCGACCAGCGCGAGCGCCAGACCGGCCAGCATCAGCGCGAAGCCGACCAGACCGAACTTGCTCACGATGGCCAGCACGATCGTCAGTACGACGCCCGCACCGGCCAGCACCAGACCCGCAGTAGTCCAGCGGTTCCGCACGGCGTCCGGACGGCTGGCGAACCAGCCCTGCGTGACGACGTCGGCGTACAGCTGCTCACGGACCAGCCCGAGCCGCGGCCGCAGCGCGGCGCCCAGCTCGGAGACGACGACCGTGTCACCGTCGGCGAACACCGCGTCCAGCAAGGCCTTCTCGTACGACAGCAGCTCCGGACCGCCCTGGTGCTGGCGGTGCAGCTCCCAGTCCAGCCGGCCGAACTGCGACTGCCGCGGTAGCTCCACGATGGTCAGGTAGTTGCGAACCGCCAGGTCGAGCAGCGTGGCAGTGATGTCGACGACGTCAGCCGTCTCGTCGACCACTGTGCCCACCTGGCCGGGACGGATCCCGTCCGGCGCGGCGAACTGCGGACCGTCGGCGCCCTCCAGCACCGGACGCTCCGGCGCGCCCTCACCGACCTTGCCCGCGTCCCGGCCGCGCAGGAACCACAGCCCGGCCGCACCGAGCAGACCGAGGCCGAGGACGAGTACTGCGAGCCCAACCGTGCTGGCGTCGACAGTGAACGCGTTCCCGAGCGACCAGCGCGTCTTGTACGTCGCATTGGCCTGAACCGTCGCCTCGGAGCTCAGCCCGGTCAGGAACGTCAGCCGGCCACCAGCCGGTACGCCGTTCTGCTGGATCTCCAGCTCGGCCGACTCGGCCAGCTGCGACGAGGTGCACGGCATCCCCGATCCGGGGCGCCCGGCGAAGCAGGTCACCCAGGTCGCGAACGGCACGTTGACCGACACCAGCGCCCGCGGCACGCCGGTCGCGAAGCCCTGGACGATCGGCCAGCTCACCTCGCGGCCCTCGGTGGACTCGGCGACCACGTTGTCCACGGTGTAGCTGTAGACGACGGTGGCCTTACCGGAGACGTTCACCGTGATCCGGCGGCCGTCGTCCGTGCTCTCGTTGCTCAGCCCCTGCGCGGGCTGCCCGTTGACGGTCGCACTGACATCGCTGACGTCGTACGTCCGGTCCCGCTCGGAGTCGGCGCGGACCCGGGTGGCCAGCGTGCGGCTGAACGTCGAACCGCCGGCGGTCAGGTCGACGGTCTCCTTGACCGTCAGCTTCCCGTCCTTGGACAGCGTGGCCTGGGCGGAGTACGCCGAGATCCGGTCGTCCGCGGCGTGCGCGGGCAACGTGCTGAAGGCAACGATCGGCACGGTCAGGCAACTCAGCAGGGCAGCCGGGAGGAGGCGGCGCTTCAGTGACATGGGTTGAGAGTAGTCTCGTGCCGGTTCGTCCAGGCAAATCGTCAGCCACAGCCCAGTCACAGGAGGACAAGACCGGTGAGCAGCCCGTACGGCGGTCCCCAGGACCAGCGGCTCGGTCCCCCACCCGGTGTGCTCCCGCCGCCGCAGGCCTCCCAGTGGCAGCCGCAGGGCCAGTACGGCGGGCCTCCGCAGGGCCAGTTCCCGCCGCCGGGCCAGTACCAGCAGCAGGGGCAGTTCCAGCAGCCGCAGGGCCAGTGGGCGCAGCCGTACTACGGGCCGCCCGGCGGTCAGTTCAACGGCTTCCAGCCGCCGCCGCGCCGGAGCAACACGGTCAAGCTGCTGGTGTTCGGCTTCGTGATGCTGGTCTTCGTCGGCGTGTCGCTGGCGGTCATCGGCGCCCTGCTCGGCCGCGGCGGCGACTCGACGGCCAACCCGGGCGTGACCGGTCCGTCGATCGTGCCGACCCCCTCGACGAACCCGCAGCAGGGCAGCGCCGAGGACTTCCTGCTGAACGCGAAGATCTACCGGACCGGACCGCTGCCGGAGCAGGACTGCAAGGCCGAGAAGCTCGGCGACGGCAGCCTGGCCGCGCAGAAGGTCTACTACCAGAAGCTGTTCGCCTGCATGAACGAGGCGTGGCGGCCGATCTTCAAGGAGATCGGCGAGGAGAAGCCCGACCCGGGCCTCGTGGTCTTCGACAAGCCCGTCGTCACTCCGTGTGGCAGTTTCGCGCCGCTGTCCGGCCGCGTGCTCGCGTTCTACTGCTACGGCAACAACGTGATGTACACGGACGTACAGCAGATGAACAAGGCCTTCGGCCCGCAGCAGGACCTCGCGTACCTGATGACGATCGCGCACGAGTACGGACACCACGTGCAGGGCATCAGCCGGACGTTCTACGCCCGGATGGCCTACCTGCAAGAGCACCCCGAGCGGAAGCTGGACTCCTCGCGCCGCAACGAGCTGCAGGCGTCCTGTTACGCCGGCGTGTTCAGCAAGGCCGTTGAGAAGTCGTACCCGCTGACCGGACGGATGGACGAGTTCAAGGAACAGTCCAGCAACAGCTTCGGTGAGTCGCCCAAGACGCCCGAAGAGGAGCGCACCCACGGTTTGGCGACCAGCCAGGGCTTCTGGATCCAGAACGGCTTCAACATCGGCTCCAACAAGGCCTGCAACACGTTCGCCGCACCGGCCGAGCTGGTGAAGTAGCCGCAGTCCACTGGTCGTTCAGCGTTTCTGGAGCGTTAACCTCGCGGCGTAAGATCCGCCCGTGACGTTGCGACGCGGGGACCTGGCGCCGGCGGCGCGGACACTGGTGGACGTACTGCAGGACACGGCCGCCAAGTACGCCGATGAGCCGGCGCTGGACGACGGTAGCGTCAGCCTGAGCTACCGCGAGCTGCTCGACCAGGTGGCCAAGTTCGCCGGCCGGTTGACCGCTGCGGGGATCGGCCCCGGCGACCGCGTCGGCGTCCGGATCTCGTCCGGGCACAACGACCTGTACGTCGCCATCCTCGGCACGCTAGAGGCTGGTGCGGCGTACGTGCCGGTGGACGCCGACGACCCGGATGAGCGCGCAGAGCTGGTTTTCGGCGAAGCGGACGTCGCTGCGACGGTAGGCGACGAGCTGGAGCTCACCGTCCTGCGTGCGGAGCCCGCACCGGCCGCAGCCAACGACAACGCGGACGGCTACTCCGACTATCCGTACTCCGCTCGGATGGACGATCCCGGTACGGCGGCGCCCGTGCGCAGCCAGGACGGGCCGGAGCCGAGCAACGACGCGTGGATCATCTTCACCTCCGGCTCGACCGGCGTCCCCAAGGGCGTCGCGGTGTCGCACCGGTCCGCTGCTGCCTTCGTGGACGCCGAAGCCCGGCTGTTCCTGCAGCAGGAGCCGATCGGCCCGGACGACCGGGTGCTGGCTGGGCTGTCGGTCGCGTTCGACGCGTCCTGTGAAGAGATGTGGCTGGCCTGGCGGCACGGCGCCTGTCTGGTGCCCGCACCGCGGTCGCTGGTCCGCAGCGGGATGGACCTCGGCCCCTGGCTGGTCGCGCAGGGCATCACCATCGTCTCGACCGTTCCGACCCTCGCCGCGCTCTGGCCGGCCGATGCGCTCGACCAGGTCCGGCTGCTGATCTTCGGCGGTGAGGCCTGCCCGCCCGAGCTGGCCGAGCGGCTCGCCGTCGACGGTCGCGAGGTCTGGAACACGTACGGCCCGACCGAAGCGACGGTCGTCGCCTGCGGAGCCCAGCTGACCGGGGAGGGCCCGGTCCGGATCGGCCTGCCGCTGGACGGCTGGGACCTGGCGGTGGTGGATGCCGAGGGCAACGAAGTTGCCGAGGGTGGGATCGGCGAGCTGATCATCGGTGGCGTCGGCCTGGCCCGCTATCTCGATCCGGTCAAGGACGCGGAGAAGTTCGCCCCGATGCCCAGCCTGGGTTGGGAACGCGCATACCGCAGCGGTGACCTGGTGAAGAACGAGGCGGCAGGCCTGCTGTTCCAAGGCCGCGCCGACGAGCAGATCAAACTCGGCGGTCGCCGGATCGAGCTCGGTGAAGTGGACGCCGCACTGCAGGCGCTGCCCGGCGTCTCCGGCGCTGCTGCCGCAGTCCGGTCGAGTGCCGCGGGTAACCAGTTGCTGGTCGGGTACGTCGTACCGGAGGAGCCGGAGTCCTTCGACAAGGCCGGGGCGACCGAACGGCTGCGGGAGGCCTTGCCGGCCGCGCTGGTCCCGTTGCTGGCGATCGTCGACACTCTGCCGACCCGCACGTCCGGCAAGGTCGACCGCAACGCCCTGCCGTGGCCGCTGCCCGGCATGGAGAGCGACGGCCCTGCGGCCGAGCTGGAGGGGACTGCGGGCTGGCTGGCCGACCGGTGGACCAAGGTGCTCGGTGCGACGGTCACTGGGCCTGACAACGACTTCTTCCTGCACGGCGGCGGCAGTCTGGCTGCTGCGCAGCTGGTGTCCGCGCTGCGCGAGCGCTACCCCGAGGTGACCGTCGCCGACATCTACGAGTACCCGCGGCTCGGTGCGCTGGCTGACCGGCTGGACGAGTCCACCCCGGTCCAGGCCGAGCCGGTCGAGCTACGCGACATCCGGCCGACGCCGAAGGGCACACAGCTGCTCCAGACCGCGCTGACCTTGGTGCTGCAGACGGTGGTCGGCGTCCGCTGGCTGGTCTATCTGTTCACGCTGAACAACCTGCTGGCCGAGTTCGCCGGTCCGCTGCCCTGGGTCCGGACCGTCTCGTGGTGGTGGATCCTCGCCGGCTGGCTGCTGCTGATCACCCCAGCGGGCCGGATGGGGATCGCCGTCGTCGGTGCGCGGATCCTGCTGCGCGGTCTCAAGCCCGGCGTGTACCCGCGCGGCGGCAACGTGCATGTCCGGCTCTGGGCCGCCGAAAACCTGGCGGACGCCGCCGGCGCGGCCAACCTGGCCGGCGCGCCCTGGATCGCCTACTACGCCCGCGCACTGGGCGCCAAGATCGGCAAGGGCGTCGACCTGCACACGCTGCCACCGGTCACCGGGATGCTGACCATGGGCCGCGGCGCCTCGATCGAGCCTGAGGTCGACCTGGCCGGCTACTGGATCGACGGCGACCAGCTGCACGTCGGCGCGGTCAGCGTCGGCCCGGACGCAGTGGTCGGCTCGCGCAGCACGCTGCTCCCCGGTGCCGAGGTCGGCCGCAGCGCCGAGATCATGGCCGGGTCTGCGGTCTCGGGGAAGGTTCCGGCGAACGAGCGCTGGTCCGGCTCCCCAGCTGCTCGGATCGGCCGCGCACGGCACCCGTGGCCCGAGGAGCGCCCGGCCCGGGCACCTTGGTGGGTGGCGGCGTACGGCGCGCAGTCGGCACTGATGTCCTTGTTGCCGGTGGCCGCCGCGGCCGCTGCGCTGCTCGTGCTGGGCAACGCGCTGCGCGGCACCCAGACACTCGGTGAGGCGGCCGTACAGGCGCTGATCGCCATTCCCTTGATGACCCTGGTCGGTTTCGTGACGCTGGCCGTGCTGACGCTGATCGGCGTCCGGCTGCTCGGTATCGGCATCAAGCCCGGCCACTACCCGGTGCGCAGCCGGATCGGCTGGCAGGTCTGGGCGACCGAACGCCTGCTGGACTCCGCCCGCACGCTGCTGTTCCCGCTCTACGCCAGTCTCGCGACGCCGTGGTGGCTGCGGGCGCTCGGCGCCAAGATCGGCCGGGACGTCGAGGCCTCGACCGTCCTGCTGCTGCCGAAGATGACCACGGTCGGTGAAGGCGCGTTCCTGGCCGACGACACGATGATCGCGTCGTACGAGCTGGGCGGCGGCTGGCTGCACGTGGCCGGCGCGAAGGTCGGCAAGCGGGCCTTCCTGGGCAACTCCGGGATGACTGCGCCCGGCCGCTCGGTCCCGAAGAACGGTCTGGTCGCCGTACTGTCCGCAGCGCCCAAGAAGTCCAAGGCCGGTACGTCGTGGCTGGGCTCGCCGCCGGTGAAGCTGCGTCGCCAGGCCGTCGCCGGCGACCAGAGCCGGACGTTCAACCCGCCGTTCAAGCTGAAGGTCGCCCGGGCGCTGGTGGAGCTGTGCCGGTTCGTCCCGATGATGTGCACGGTGCTGATCGCGCTCGGCGTCCTGTTCGCGCTCCAGGCGCTCGACATCTGGCTGGGCCCGTGGTGGGCGCTGCTGCTCTCCGGTGCGGTCATTCTCGCCGCCGGTGCGGTCGCAGGTGGGATGGCGACGGTGGCCAAGTGGGTCATCGTCGGCCGGACGCGCGCCGTCGAGTACCCACTGTGGAGCTCGTTCGTCTGGCGGAACGAGGTCGTCGACAGCTTCGTCGAGCTGGTCGCCGCCCCCTGGTTCGCGAACGCCGCGGCCGGTACGCCGGTGCTGGCGCTCTGGCTGCGCTCCCTCGGGGCCAAGATCGGCAAGGGCGTTTGGTGCGAGACGTACTGGTTACCGGAGGCCGATCTGATCACTTTGGGCGACGGAGCAACGGTGAATCGCGGTTGTGTGCTGCAGACGCATCTGTTTCATGATCGAGTTCTCTCCATGAGCACTGTCACCTTCGGGCCCGGAGCAACGCTCGGACCGCACGGCATCGTCCTGCCTGCGGCGTCAGTAGGTGCGGGGGCTACTATCGGCCCGGTGTCTCTCGTGATGCGCGGTGAAGGTGTGCCTGACGGCACGCGCTGGGCCGGGAACCCGATCGCTCCCTGGCAGGGCTGATGGTCTTCCGTTCCACCGGACAGGCCGGAGCGTCGTCCGCAGGCGACCCGTACACCCCCAACCACGGCAACGGCGGCTATCACGTCGAGTCGTACGAGCTGGATCTGGACTACCGCGTCAACAGCAACCGGCTGACCGGTAAGGCCAGCATCACCGCCGTGGCCGAGCAGGCCCTCACCCGGTTCGCCCTGGACCTGTCAGGCCTGCGGGTGTCCAAGGTGACGATCAACGGCCGGCGGGTCCAGCGGTTCACACAGCGCTCCGGAAAGCTGCACATCACCCCGGCGAGCGCGCTGATGGACGGCGCCGAGTTCGTCGTCGACATCCAGTACGCCGGCAACCCGAAACCCGAGGACAGCCCCTGGGGCGGCCTCGGCTGGGACGAGCTCACCGAGGGGGTGATCGTCGCCAGTCAGCCGAGCGGTGCGGCCACGTGGTTCCCCTGCAACGACCACCCCGGCGACAAGGCCCACTACCGGATCACCATCACCACGGACTCGCCGTACCACGCTCTGGCCAACGGCCGGCTGGTGTCGCGCAGGGTGAAGGCCAGCCGGACGACGTGGGTCTACGACCAGGCCGCACCGATGGCGACGTACCTGGCGACCGTGCAGATCGGCCGGTACGACGCGATCGACCTGGCCACCGCACCGGTCACCACGCGGGCGCTGCTGCCGTCGGGTCAGCTGCGCGACTTCAAACACGACTTCGGCCGCCAGCAGGACATGATGAAGCTGTTCTGCCGCCTCTTCGGCTCCTACCCGTTCGGCGGCTACACGGTCGTGGTCACGGACGACGACCTGGAGATCCCGCTCGAGGCCCAGGGCGTCTCCGTCTTCGGCAGCAACCACGTCGACGGGAAGCGGACGTCGGAGCGGCTGGTCGCGCACGAGCTGGCACACCAGTGGTTCGGCAACAGTCTGACGCCGTCAGCCTGGAAGGACATCTGGCTGAACGAGGGCTTCGCCTGCTACGCCGAGTGGCTGTGGTCCGAGGAGTCCGGCGGTCTGAGTGCCGACCAGCAGGTGTCGAAGGCGCACACCCGGCTGCGTGGTCTGCCGCAGGACCTCCTGCTGTCCGACCCGGGGCCGGAGCTGATGTTCGACGACCGGCTCTACAAGCGCGGCGCGATCACTCTGCACGCGCTGCGGCTGCACCTCGGTGACGAAGCGTTCTTCGACCTCCTGCGCAGCTGGACGAAGAAGTACCGGCACGGCTCGGTCACCACGGCTGACTTCGTCGCACAGGCCGCGCAGTTCTCAGCGGACCAAGAGGCGTTACGGGAGCTGTTCTCGGTCTGGCTGGGCGGTTACGAGCTTCCTGCGCTGCCGCGGCGGGCGCGTAAGCGCTAGGTCCGCGCTACCTCGGCAGCAGCCTTCAGGAAGCGTTCCGTCAGCGGTGCCCGAGTTGACCAGGCTGCGCCGATCCACCAGCTCGCTGCGCGGCCCGGGAGCGGTACGAGGCGGACCTCCCCCGGGGCGATCCGTTCGGCCGACTGCGGAACCACGGCGGGCCCAGCACCAGCTGCGGTCAACGCCAGCAGGGTCTGTACGTCACGGGCCTCTTGCAGCACCTCAGGGCGACAGCCGAGCTCGGCGTACAGGCCGTTGATCTGTGCGGTCAGGCCGGGCCCGCGCTCCGGTACGAGTCGGACGAGCGGCCGTCCGTCCAGCCAGCCGGCCAGGTCGCGCGGTACGGCCTGACCGACCGGCAACGCCAGCGCCAGCCGGTCTTTGCGCAGTCGCATGTGCTCCAGCCCCGCTGGCACTGGCAGCCGCACAAACCCCACCTGCAGCGCCCCGGACCGCAGCCGCTCGTACTGCACCTCCGACGACATGTCCTCCAACGACACCGACACCCGCGGCCACCGGCTCCGGAACAGCGCCACCGCCCGCGGTGCCAGCTCGATCCCCGACAACCCGAACCCCACTGCCAGCGACCCCTCCAGCCCCGCAGACACCTGCGCAGCCCGCCGCTCGAACGCCTCCGCCCGCTCCAGCAGCTCCAGCGCGTCCGGCAGCAACGCCTCCCCCGCCGCCGTCAGCCGCGCCCCATGCCGCCCCCGCACGAACAACACCGCCCCAACCCGCCGCTCCAACACCTGAACCTGCTTCGTCAACGCCGGCTGGCTCATCGCCAACTCCGCCGCCGCACCCCCGTAAGTCCGCACCCGAGCCACCACCGCAAACG
The DNA here is from genome assembly GCF_055584105.1 of Kribbella sp. NPDC104218. Lineage (NCBI taxonomy): Bacteria > Bacillati > Actinomycetota > Actinomycetes > Propionibacteriales > Kribbellaceae > Kribbella > Kribbella sp. NPDC104218. The sequence goes on along the minus strand of NZ_JBVJMQ010000001.1, from coordinate 2,736,031 downwards.
CCCGCAACAGTCGCAGATCCATAACCAGAGACTATAGAAAGTCGATAAACATCCATTGGACGGCATGGGTGGGCCCGGGTTTCGATGGCGGTATGACGTCTTTTCGCGTGGCCACTGTTCAGTTTCAGGCGATCCCGGATCAGCCTGCGGAGAATCTCGCGACGGTGGAGCGGCTGGCGCGGGCGGCCGTGGCCGAGGGGGCGCGGCTGGTGGTGTTCCCGGAGATGTGCCTACTGGGCTACTGGCATCTGCGGCGGCAGAGCGCCGAGCGGCTGGCAGAGCTGGCTGTGCCGGCGGACGGGCGGCTGATCGGGCAGGTGCTTGCTCTGGCCAAGGAGTTGGACGCCGGGATCGGGGTCGGGTTCCTGGAAGCGGCCGCCGGACAGCTGTTCAACTCGTACGCCGTCTGTCTGCCGACCGGAGCCGTACACGTGCACCGCAAGATCCACGCGTTCGAGCATCCGGCGATCTCGAGTGGGACGTCGTACACCGTGTTCGACACCCCGTGGGGATTCCGGGCCGGAGTCCTGATCTGCTGGGACAACAACCTGGTGGAGAACGTGCGGATCACGGCGTTGCTCGGGGCCACGGTCCTGCTGGCGCCGCATCAGACCGGCGGAACGAACTCCCGCAGTCCGCACGGGATGAAGCCGATCTCGCGTGGGCTCTGGCAGCAGGACCCGGAGGCGGCCGCCAACGGACGCAACGGCCGGGAGTGGCTACTGCGGTGGCTACCGGCCCGGGCGCACGACAACGGCATCTTCGTGGTCTTCAGCAACGGTGTCGGCCCGGACGACGACGAGATCCGGACGGGGAACGCGATGATCCTCGACCCGTACGGGCGGATCGTCGCGGAAACGCCGGTCCCGGCCGAGGCCGTCGTGACCGGTGACCTCGACCTGGGCTTGGTGCCCTTGGCAACCGGGCAGCGCTGGATGCGCGGCCGCCGTCCCGAGCTCTACAGCCCGCTGACGGTCCGCGGCGACGAGGTGGACCCGCGGACGGCGCGCTTCTCCGCGGAGCCGGTCAGAAGGTAGGGCCGAAGTTCGACCCGGTGGCCGGGCCGTAGATGAGGGCGGTGGCCATCGCGACGATGCCCTCGTCGCGGCCGGTGAAGCCGAGGCCGTCGCTGGTGGCGGCGCTGACCGAGACGTCGGCGCCGCAGGCGTCGCTGAGCACCTTCTCGGCCTCCTGCCGCCGCAGCGCGAACCGCGGCCGGTTACAGACCACCTGAACGGTCACATTGCCGATCTCGTAGCCCGCGTTGCGGACTCGCTTGGCCGCCTCCGCCACCAGCGTCACACCGGAGGCGCCGGCCATCTCGGGCTCGTCGGTGCCGAAGTTCGTTCCGAGGTCGCCCAGCTTGGCCGCGCTCAGCAACGCCGTACAGATCGCATGGGCGGCAGCGTCGCCGTCCGAGTGCCCGGCCGCGCCGACGGTCTCGCGCGGCCAGTGCAGACCGGCCAGCCACATCGGTCGGCCCGCCTCCAGCGGGTGGATGTCGATACCGTTGCCCACCCGGGGGAAGCTGCTCTCTCTCACACCGATCGCCTCTCTGCCAGCAACGCCTCGGCCAGCAGTAGATCCTGCGGACGGGTCACCTTGAACGCGTCCGTCGAGCCCTCGACCGTCACGACGGTCACGCCGAGCCGCTCGCACAGCATCGCGTCATCCGTCGCCCCGACCACACCAGCCGCGTGCGCGCGCCGCAGTACGCCGGGATCGAACCCCTGCGGAGTCTGGACGGCGACCAGCGTCGACCGGTCCGGAGTCCCGATGACCTCGCCGGTGGGCCCGATCTGCTTGATCGTGTCGGTCACCGGCAACGCCGGTACGACGGCCGCGGCGCCGGCTCGCACCGCCGCGACCACCCGCTCGATCGCATCGACCGGCACGAAGGCCCGGGCCGCATCGTGGACCAGCACGCAGTCGATCCCCTCGACCGGGACGACGGCGAGCGCGGCCGCCACGGAGTCTGACCGCTCGGCCCCGCCCGCGACCACGAGCAGCTGGACGCCGCCGACGTACGGCGTGAGCTCCTCGACCACCGACTCCTCGGAGCCCGGCGGGACAGCGACCACCAAACAGACGAGGTCGGCGGCGGACGCTGCTTTCAGCCCACGCACCGCGTGGACCAGCAGCGAATCGCCACCGACCTCTCGAAACGCCTTCGGGGTCTCGCCTCCGAGCCGTAACCCGAGCCCCGCTGCCGGGATGATTGCCGCGGTACTCATCGGGAGACCACGCAGGACAGCAGGATCACGGGTGTTGACTCGACCTGAGAATCAGGACGCGAGGACCTCGTCGAGGATGGCTTCCGCCTTGTCCTCGTTGGTGTGCTCGGCCAGGGCCAGCTCGGAGACCAGGATCTGGCGAGCCTTCGCCAGCATCCGCTTCTCACCGGCGGAGAGACCGCGGTCACGCTCACGGCGCCACAGGTCGCGGACGACCTCGGCCACCTTCATCACGTCACCGGAGTGCAGCTTCTCCAGGTTCGCCTTGTACCGTCGCGACCAGTTGGTCGGCTCCTCCGTGTGCGGCGCCCGCAGCACGTCGAAGACGCGCTCCAGACCGGCCTGATCCACGACGTCACGCACGCCGACGAGATCGAGGTTGCACGCGGGGACCCGGACGACCAGGTCGTTCTGAGCGACGATCCTCAAGACCAGATAGGTCTTGTCCTCACCTTTGATCTGACGGGTCTCGATGTCCTCGATGACGGCCGCACCATGGTTGGGGTAAACAACCGTCTCGCCGACTGTGAAAGTCATATGTCACGTGCCCCTTTCCGAGTCCTATCCTACCACGCAGTCGGTGGTCCGGTTGAGGCGTTTGCGCTGGTCAGAGGCCATTTCCCGCCTTGACAAACGCTACGGCTCATGCCTCGTGCGCGCGGGCACCGTTGCTCAGGACATCGTTGCGGGGCCACCCGGCGTCGGGCCCGGGGCGGCCGGGCACTACGCTGTGCTTCGCCGGAGGCCGTGCGCCGGGTCCTCGACCCGAGCATCGCCCGAGGGCCCCGAAACAGCTTGCAGGAGAGGGATTCCAGTGCCGATCACGTTGTCCTCGCGGTCCGTCCGGCGTACCGCGCTGACGGCCGCCGCCGCCACGCTCAGTATCGTCCTGGGGGCCTGCGGCGCGAACTTCAACGCCCAGACCGCGCAGCCCTACCAGCCGGCCGAGGGCACCAACGCCGACTCCGCCGGGATCGCCGTCCGTAACCTCCTGGTCATCGCGAGCGAAGACGGCAAGGGCGAGCTGCACGGCGTCCTGGTGAACAACGGCGCCGCCGCCGACACCCTGGTCTCCATCACCCAGGCCCCGCCGAAGCCGGTCGCCCCGGTCGCCGAGGGCGAGCAGCCCCCGGCCCCGGTCGTCGTCACCTTCGGCAAGTTCGAGCCGGTCCCGCTGGCCCTCGGCGACTCGATCAACCTGCCGCAGACCGGCGGTATCGAGCCCACCCCGACGGCCACCCCGACCAGCACCCCCACCGCCACGCCGACGGCCACCCCCACCACCACCCCGAGCACCGCCGCCCCCGCGCCGTTCTCGGTCACCGGCGGCAAGCCCGGCACGATGATCGACGTCGTCATCACCTTCGGCAAAGCCGCCCCCATCACCACCCACATCCCGGTCCTCACCGAGGACCATTTCTCCCCCACCCCCCGCGACGACGCCGAAAAGGGCGAAGGCGGGCACTGATCGACCGGCGGCGTGGGTAGGGTGACGGCTCAAAACGGGGCACCCCCCCCCGAACGATTTGAGCGAATCCCGCCCGCGCCGGTCGCGCTCGGTGATGGTTTCGAGGACTGGCTGACCTATCGGTCCGACCGCCGCGTGCTGGTCGTGGTCCGGACCGTGACCACGCTCAACCGGCTGGTCGACGTCCTGACCCTGCTGGCGAACGACCACCGCCTGCAGGTCGTGTTCACGGTGGACGAACGCCGCCCGGCTGTTCTCGGCGCCGGGACGCCGGCCCTACTCGAGCGACTCGGGATGACGGCCATCCCCTGGAGCCAGGCCGTGACCCGGCACTTCGACCTGATCCTGGCCGCCAGTGAGAACGACGAGCTGCAACTGCTGGACGGTCCGGTCGTCCTGCTGCCGCACGGCGTCACCTTCCAGAAGTACTACCCGCGGACGACGACAGTCGCCGGGCTGGACCCGAACCGGCTGCTTTCCGACGGCCGCGTCGTCCCGGCTCTGATCGGCGTCAGCCACCCGGAACAGGTGGAGCAGGTCCGGCAGGTCAGCTCGGCCGCGGCGGACCGCACCCAGGTGGTCGGAGATCCGGGACTCGATCGCCTCCTGGCGAGCCAGCACCGGCGTCCGGACTACCGCGCAGCCCTGGGCGCGGGACGGCGACAGGTGGTCACCGTCGCCTCGACCTGGGGCCCGGCGTCCTTGCTCGGCGCGCATCCCCAGCTGCCGTTGCGGCTCGTCGCCGAGCTCCCCACTGACGAGTACGTCGTCTGCCTCGTGACGCACCCCGGGATCGCGGCCGCGCACGGCGCCTGGCAGCTGAACGCCTGGCAGGCCGCCGCTAGCCAGGCAGGCCTGCGCGTCATCCCACCCGAGGCCGGATGGCAGGCCGCACTCATCGCCGCCGATCACGTCATCACCGACACCGGCTCACTAGCGCTGTACGCCGCCGCACTCGGCCGCCCACTACTCCTGGCCGACGGCAGCCCGGACACGACCCTGCCCGGCTCCCCAGCAGCCCTCCTGGCCACGCACCTCCCCAGGCTGGACGTCGATGCCGAGCCGGCTCCGCAACTCCGCTCCGCGTCCGCCGAGCCGACTTACGATTTCATCGTCGACCACGCGGTGGCTGAGCCGGGCCGATCTGCCGCCGTACTCCGGTCTGCCTGCTACGAGCTGATGCGGCTACCGGAGCCGGCCGAGGCAGCCGAGTACCCGACCCATCCGCCGTACGTCGATCCCGGCGCGGACATCGCCGCCTTCATCGTCGGTACGCGACCCGGTGACCGCGAAACCACGATCGTCCGCTACCCAGCCACATCGACGCAGCACCGGCTCGACCACCAGCACGTGGTCGCCCACGCCTCCCGAGCCTCGCTCCGGCAGCTGTCCGGCGCGGCCATCGTCTTCACCGACAACAGCACCGACTTCGCCTCCTGGGCCACCGAAACCCTCAGTGCCTGGCCGGACGCCGATCTGGTCGCCGCCCGTGCTTCGGACCACTGTCGCCTCCGGCTCCGCGACGGATCGACGTACATCCTCTCGGCGGACGACAGCACGATCGACCCACTGCTCCTGGCCACACTCGGCTACCTGCGGCAGCTCGGCCCGACCGAACTCATCGCCGTCGGCGACCACGTGATTCGGGTAGCGATCGCAGCCGGCTGAGGTACTCGTTCGCGCGCGGATGCGCCGACGCGAAGCTGTCGTCGATCAGCTTCGCCCAGGCCAGCCGGGCGTCGTCCACAGCACCTTCGGCGGCGAGCAGGAACGCTTCGAGCTCTCTGAGCTCCCAGTTGTACTGCTGAGCTGCGAGCGCAAGCAGACCGTCCCGCGCCCGTTCCCACCAGCCCCGGGCCGCGGCCGGATCGCCAAGGGCCAGACAGGCCCGCGCTGCCACCATCTCGACCCGGCCGCGATTGCGCCCGGTCGTCACGGTCAGCGCCCGCTCGATCTCCCCGAGCGCCGCATCCGGCTGCCCGGACCCGACCAGCACGTTGGCCAGCATCCGACGATGGATGCCCTCGGCAACAGAGTCGTCGAGGGCGCAGTCGATCCCGACGGCGAGCTGCAACCAGGTCTCGGCTTCGGCCAGTAGCTGCGGCCGCTCCGCGGCGAAGACCTCGGCCCGTTCCTCCCGGAACCGCGCCTCGAACTCGGCAGCGGACGCCTGCAACCGCTGCCGGCGCCAGTCCGACACGTTGGCTCGCTCAATGAGCTCCCGCGACTCCGCCAGGTCAGCCGCCACGGTGTCGAACCAGCGCGCCAAGAAGTTGGTCCGGGCCCGCATCATCAGCATTCGGGCGAGCAACGCCTCCCCACCGGGCAGCGCTCGCGCCGATTCGACGGCGAGCTGGTTGAGCTCGGCGTACTCGCGCCACCTCCCGCGCTGGTTGACGAGGACCTCGATCGCACCCACCAGCTGGCACACCTCTTTGTGCCTGCCGCGGACGTGCGCCGCCCGGACGACGGCGTCGATCAGCACCAGGTGGCTGTCGAGCCACTCGAACCGATCGCCGTCCTCCGAACGCCACGTAAGCCCAGCCGGTACGACGTACTCGCGCAGCCGGCCCCGGCGTCCGGGCTCATCACCCGCGAGATCGGCCGCTACCGTCCGGTCACGGAGGTACTTCAGCAGCCGGGCGAACGCCTGCTCGCCGTCCAGACCCTGATCAGCCGCGTACTGAGCGACCAGCGGCGACAGGCGATGCCACTCCCCCTCGGGCAGCTCGGTCAGCTGGGCATCGACGATGCGCTCGAAGAGCCTGTCGTCGCCGAGGTACGCAGCCGCTGTGCGGCGAGTGAACCAGCCGCCGGGGAACGCTGCCAGCAGCACGACTCCGGTCACGACATCTGGGTGCAGCCGGTCGAACTGCAGGCGGACCAGCTCTTTGACCGCCGCCTCCTCGTTGACCAGCCCAAGGCGCCGGTAATGCGCGACCAAGGCAGCCACCGGATGCGGCTCACCGCTGGCCAAGGCCAGAGTGCGACCGACCTGCTGGATGGCGGCGGGCGTCCGGCCGCACAGATCAAGTAGCTCACTGGTCGGGCCTTCCGGTAGCTCGACGCCGCCGCAGTGGTCGGCCAGCAGCTCGGTAGCGCCCGGCTCGTCCAGACCGCGGATGACGATCGGCGCCCTGTCGACCGCGTAGAACTCTCTGTCCAGGACCGCAGTGGTGCCCAGGATCAGGTTGTGCTGCTGGAAAGGCAGGAACAGCTTCAGATCCCGCGCGCTGACCACCTCGGTCAGAATGATCCGGCGCGACCGCGACGCCAACGCCGATCGGACCTGTTCGTCGAGCCCCGCGTCGTCGGGCAGGATCTCGGCGTCGGCAATCCCGAACGCACGCAGGAGGCGCTGCTTCAGCTGCGCCAGGTCGAGGACGTCGCCGGTGCGCAGTTCGGCCAGGTCGATCTCGATCAAGCGGCTGGGATAGCGATCCTGCGCGGCGTCGGCGAACTGGCGCGCGAGCTCACGGCGTCCGGACCCCAGCGGGCCACTGATCAGCCGGATGCCGTGCTCCGGCGGCTCGGCGAGCCACTCGAGCCGATCGCGGAAGTCGGCGATCCCGGCCGGTCCGGAATCAGCCGGACCGGTGTTCACGTGCGACAGCGCCGTCTGTAGCACTGCGGCGAACTCGGGATCCGATGCGGCCGCTGCGGCGATCGCCTCGGCGTTGGGTGGCCGCTTCCCCAGCTTGCGGCGGATCACCGACCGTACGGCGTCCCCGGCGCCACTCACCAGGCCGGCTGCGACCAGCTTGACCGCCTCGTTCGCCATCAGTTCCAGCACACATAACCCCCAGCTCCGACCGGGGCATCACGCTAGCAGTCAGGAGTAGCCGGCTCACCCCCTGTCACCGGCGCCGGAACGGGCCGAACGGGCCGCCCCGGCGCGGGACGGCCCGTTCGTCGTACCGTCGGGGCCTGTGGCCGAGGTCCCGGCGGACGTTCAGTTGGCGGCGTTGGCGGCCTTGGAGAGGGCTGGGACGAGTTTGGCGAGGACCCAGGGGACGCTCTGGACGCTGACGGAGCTCATGGCGGAGATGAGTTGCTGGTCGGCGGAGGCGAAGGTGCTGCCGCGTTTGACGGCGCCGAGGGAGGCGTAGATGGGGTCGGCGGCGAACTTGTCGGGGCCGAGGCCGTCGACGTAGGCGACCAGGACGTCGGCTTCGGCGTCCGCGATCTTCTCCTTGCTGATCGGGACGGCGAACTCCTGTTTGGCGTTCTGCTTCTGCAGCGCCTCGACGCCGGGTGAGTTCACGAAGCCCAGCTCGGTGAGGATCTGGACCCGCGGGTCGGTCGGCATGTAGAGCCAGTTGTCGGTGCCGAACGAGCCGACGGAGATGGTCTTGCCCTTGAACTCGGGGTGATCGGCGGCGACCTGTTTGACCTGGGCGTTCAGGTCGCTGATCAGCTTCTCCGCCTCGGTCTTCTTGCCGAGCGCCTGGCCGACGAGCAGGGTCTGCTCCTGCCAGGTGGTCTGCCACGGCTTACCCGGGTAGGCGACGGTCGGCGCGATCCCGGTCAGCGTGTCGTACGTCGCCTTGTCGAAGCCCTCGTACGGCGCGAGGATCACATCCGGTTTCAGGCCGGCGATCTTCTCGAACGGGAACTTGTCGCCGGTGTCGAGCAGTTGCGTCTTCGACGCGTCGAACCAGTCGGCGTCCCAGGCGCTGACGCCGGCGGCCGTCGGCCCGTAGGTCACCTTCGGCATCGCGACCGGCGTCTCACCGAGGGCGTGCACGATGCTCTGCGCGTTCCAGCCGAGGGTGACGATCCGCTGCGGTTTCGCGGGGACGACGGTCTCGCCGAAGGTGTTCTTCAGCGTCACCGGGAACCCTGCGGACGCCGTACCTCCGGACGCCTGCGGCTGCGCGTCGTCGGACTGGCCGCACGCCACCAGCGAGCTGGTCGCGATCAGTACGCCGGCGGTCGCACTGATCGCCCGGAGTCGACGGGACACGGGAAACTCTCCTCAGTTCGGTTCAACTAAGGACAGCCTAAGCTAACCCGCGAGCTCCTGACGAGCCGCCCGGGTTGTGAGTCAGGACTCGAACTTGTAGCCCAGCCCGCGGACGGTGACCAGATGCGACGGGTTCGAGGGGTCCTTCTCGAGTTTCGAGCGCAGCCGCTTCACGTGGACGTCGAGGGTCTTGGTGTCGCCCACGTAGTCGGCGCCCCAGATCCGGTCGATCAGCTGACCGCGGGTGAGCACCCGGCCGGTGTTGCGGAGCAGCATCTCGAGCAGCTCGAACTCCTTCAGCGGCAGCCGGATCTCCGCTCCGCCGACGGTCACCACGTGCCGTTCGACGTCCATCCGGACCGGGCCCGCCTCCAGGGTGTCCGGCAGCAGCTCGACGTCCTGGCCGCGGCGCAGTACGGCGCGGATCCGGGCGAGCAGCTCGCGCGGGCTGTACGGCTTGGTGACGTAGTCGTCCGCGCCCAGCTCGAGGCCGACGACCTTGTCCACCTCGGTGTCCTTGGCGCTGACGATGATCACCGGGACGTTGCCCCGGCTGCGCAGCGCCCGGCACACCTCGGTGCCGGACAGGCCCGGCAGCATCAGGTCGAGCAGGACGATGTCCGCGCCGGCCCGGTCGTACTCGTCCAGGGCATCCGGCCCGGTCTCCGCGACGGCGACCTCGAAGCCTTCCTTGCGCAGGACGTACGACAGGGCGTCGCTGTAGCTCTCTTCGTCTTCGACGACCAGCACTCGGGTCACGAAGCTGTCTCCTTTGTGATCTGCCCTGACGGGGTAGGCGGCAGGGTGACGGCCGGCTCCTCCTGGCTGAGGGAGCCGGTCTGGCCCGGTGCGGGGTCGAGCCGCAACGGGAGTCGCACGGTGAAGGTCGATCCCTGGCCCTCGACACTCCAGACCCGGACGTCGCCGCCGTGGATGGAGGCGATGTGCTTGACGATCGACAGGCCCAGCCCGGTGCCGCCGGTCTCCCGGCTGCGGGCCCGGTCGACCCGGTAGAAGCGCTCGAAGATGCGCTCCAGGTCGCCGGTCGGGATGCCGACGCCCTGGTCGCTCACGGTCACCTCGACCAGGTCGCCGATCGGGTGCGCCGCGACCGCGACGCGGGTCCCGTCCGGGCTGTAGTTGACGGCATTCTCGACGAGGTTGCCGATGGCAATGGACAGCTGGTCCTCGCTGCCCATCACCTCCAGCTCGGGCTCGGTCTTCACCACGATCTTGATGTCGCGGTCCTCGGCGTCCACCCGGCAGCGGTCGACGGCGGCGTCGATCACCGCGTTGATGTCGACCGAGTGCGGGTGCTCGAGCGGGTCGTCGCCCTGCAGCCGGGACAGCTCGATGATCTCCTTCACCAGCCGGCTCAGCCGGGACGCCTCGATCCGCATCCGGTCCGAGAACCGCTGGACGGCCTCGGGGTCGTCGGAGGCCTCGGAGACCGCGTCGGCGAGCAGGATGAGCGCGCCGACCGGGGTCTTCAGCTCGTGGCTGACGTTGACGGTGAAGTCCCGCCGGATCGCCTCCAGGCGGCGCTCGCGGGTCCGGTCCTCGACCAGGACGAGCACCAGCTGGCTGCCCAACGGGGCCACCCGGGCGCTCACGTACTGCGTGGCGCCGAGCCGGCCGCGGACGATCTCCAGCTCCTGCTGGCGGATCTCGCCGTCCCGGCGGACCGCCCGGACCATGGTCAGGATGTCGTCGACGACCAGCCGCTCACCGCGGACGATGCCGAGCACGTGCGCCGGGGCGCTGGCCTGCAGCACCTGGTCCTCGGGGCCCATCACGACCGCGGACGAACGCAGGACGGACAGGACGGTCGCGACGCCGCTCGGGACGGCGGGATCCGGGGAGACCGGGATCTTGCGCTGGGATCGCTCGGAGAGCACCATCGCACCGAGTGAAAGCAGGGCCAGGGCCGCGCCGATGACGCCGCCCAGCACCGCAGCCAGCGTGGGGTCCACGGAATCGATGCTACGCGGGCAACCAGCAGGGAAAGACCGAATGAGCACCAGTTGACCGGGACAAGTCTCAACTGTTCATCAGGCGTTCACCACTCGTCGCCGCCCGGCAACCTCGACGCCGTACGGTCACCGTTGGACGGGTACGGGCCTGTCCGGCACCGGACCACAGATCGGAAACGAACACAATGCGTGACAGTTACCACGAGCAGCTCGACGACATCCTGGCCGAGCTGGAGCGGATGACCCGGACCGTCTCGACCGCGGTCCGCCGGTCGACCGCCGCTCTGCTGGAGGCCGACATCCGGCAGGCCGAAGAGGTCATCGCGGCCGATATCCAGCTGGACGCGGCCGGTGAGGGCGTCGAGGAGAAGGTCTTCGAGCTGATGGCCCGGCAGGCCCCGGTCGCCAACGAGCTGCGGATGCTGGTCGCCGCGCTGCGGATGGTCGCCGACCTGGAGCGGATGGGCGACCTCGCCGCGCACGTCTCCAAGATCGCCCGGCTGCGCTACCCGGCGCCCGCGATCCCGGCCGAGCTGCACGACGTCATCCAGGAGATGGGCACCGTCGCCGGCACCATGGTCGACGCCGCCGGCGACGTCATCCAGACCCGGGACGTCGAGGCCGCCGCCCGCCTGGAGTCCACCGACGACGACATGGACAAGCTCCGCTCCAACCAGTTCCGCCTGATGATGGACGACAGCTGGCCGCACGGCGTCGAGGTCGCCGTCGACATCGCCCTCCTCGGCCGCTACTACGAGCGCATCTCCGACCACGCCGTCTCCATGGCCCGCCGCGTCGTCTACCTCGTCACCGGCGAGCTCCCCGTAGCCATCGGCGGCACCGCCGCCGGCTCCGGCGCCGGCGCCTCCACCCCCAACCCCAACGGCAACAACTAAACCCACTCCGGCAGCACGCCCCGCGGGCCAACCAGCCCAGCGGGGCGAGCGCACCACGCGGCGAGCCCCCGGCGCAGAACCACGGTTGGGTAAGCACGAGCTAAGCGCTCTTCTGGCGGCCGCTGGATGGGTGGGCACGGCGGACGGCCCGGCCGCGACAGGCGACTGGCGCAATGGCGGTGGGGGCTAGGCCCGCGTCAGCTTGTGAAACAAGGGGCCCCCGGCAATCAGGTGGTTGCTGGGGGCTACTTGTGTTTAGGGGGGTGGGGGTTGGTGGACTTCTTGGGTGGTGGTTAGGGCGGCTAGGACTAGGGGGGCGTCGCCGTCGCTGTGGCCTAGGACCAGGGCTAGCCAGCGGGTTTGGATCGGGCCCCAGAGAGTTAGGTTGCCGTAGAGGTCTTGGGCGAAGAGGGCTTGGTAGAGGGGGTCGACGGGGTGGCCCATTTGGTGGCGGAGCATGGGGCCGTCGATGGAGATCTCGCGGGGCGGTCCCCAAGTGGCGGAGAAGGAGCTGGTGAGGGTCTCTAGGTGGGCGGTGGCGGTCGCGACCTCGGCGTCCCACTCGGGGCCGTAGAGACCGGTGAGGCCGCCGCCTTCCCAGAGGGGGATGAGGCGGAAGCCGGGGCCGGTGGTGTGGGCCCATTCGCCGTCGGCGTCACCCGCGGCGGTGACCGGGCCGGCGGCCGGGACGTCGGCGACCAGGAGTTCGGTCGCCTCGGTCACGGCGCGCTCGGCGTCGAACGGCAGGCCGTAGCGTGCGGTCAACGGCCCTGGTTCTTGACGGCCTCGATGGCGGCCGCGGCGGCGGTCGGGTCGAGGTATTCGCCGCCGCGGGTGATCGGCTTCAGGTTCTCGTCGAGTTCGTAGAGCAGCGGCAGGCCGGTCGGGATGTTCAGCCCGACGACGGTCGGCTCGTCGAGGTCGTCGAGGTGCTTGACGAGGGCGCGCAGCGAGTTGCCGTGCGCGGTGACCAGGACGGTCTTGTTCGCCCGCAGGTCCGGGACGATCGCGTCGTACCAGTAGGGCAGCATCCGGGCGACGACGTCCTTGAGGCACTCGGTCGCCGGCAGGATCTCCGGCGGCAGCGCCGCGTACCGCGGGTCGCCGGCCTGGTCGAACTCCGAGCCGCGCTCGATCGCCGGCGGCGGGGTGTCGTACGAGCGGCGGAACAGCATGAACTGCTCCTCGCCGAGCTCCTCGAGCGTCTGCTTCTTGTCCTTGCCCTGCAGGGCGCCGTAGTGGCGCTCGTTCAGCCGCCAGGACCGGCGGACGTCGATCCACTGGCGCTCGGCCACCTCGAGCGCGATGTTCGCGGTGCGGATCGCCCGGCGCAGCAGCGACGTGTGCAGGACGTCGGGGAGCAGGCCGCGGTCGCGGAGCAGCTCACCGCCGCGGTGCGCCTCCTCGACCCCCTGGGCGTTCAGGTCGACGTCGACCCAGCCCGTGAAGAGGTTCTTGGCGTTCCAGTCGCTGTGGCCGTGGCGGAGCAGGATCAGGCGATAGGTCATGCCCGCAGTTTACTGACGCTCGAGCCAGCCCTTGAACGCGTCCAGGTTCCGGGTCGACTCCCCGCGCGCGACCCGCCACTCGTACTCCTTGCGGATCGACGAGGCGAAGCCGAGCTCGAGAATCGTGTTGAACGACGAGTCGGCGTACTCCAGGACGGCGCCGAGCAGCCGATCCACCTCGGTCGGGGTGATCGCGTGCAACGGCACCCGCCCGTCCAGGTGGATGTCGCCGAGATGGTCGACGGCGAACGCGACGCCGTACATCTTCAGGTTCTTCTCCAGCAGCCACCGATAGACCGCCGCGTGGTTCTCGTCCGGATGCCGCGCCACGAACGCGTGCACCTGGACGGCCTGCGCCCCGACGGTCAGCGACACCGTGGTCTTGAGCTTGCGCTCCCCCGGCAGGTCGGCCGTGAACACCCCCGGCGTCGCCTCCGTGAACTCCAGCTCGTTCTCGGTCAGCACCTGACGGATGACGTCCGCCGCGGACACTCTCATTCAGAACACCTCAGCTGCCATCGTCTCCGCCGCGGTCCGGTACGCCGCCAGCGTCCTGCGGGCGGTCAGCTCCCAACCGAAGCCCTGCGCGTGTTTGACCGCCGCCTGGCTCATCGTCTCGCGGGTGTACGGATCCGTCGCGATCCGCGCCAGCGCGTCGGCGAAGTCATCCACCCGGTGCCCATCGACCAGCAAACCAGTCTGACCATTCACCACCGCGGTGGTCAGCCCGCCGACGGCAGCCGCGACAACCGGCGTACCGCACGCCTGCGCCTCCAGCGCGACCAGCCCGAAGGACTCCGAGTACGACGGCACGCACACGACCGATGCGGCCCGGTACCACTCGGCCAGCCCCGCCCGCTCCATCGGCTTCACGAACCGGGTGACGTCGTCGACCCCCAGCGCCCGCGCCAGCTCGGCATGCGCCTCGGGATGCTCCATCCCGTTCCCCGACGGCCCGCCGATGATCGCGACCACCAACCGCGACCGCAGCGACGGATCGCGCTCCAGCATCCGCGCGGCCGCCCGGATCAGCAGATCCGGCGCCTTCAACGGCTGGATCCGCCCGACGAACGCTAGAACCACCGCATCCACAGGTACGCCGACCGCGCGCCGGGCCGCCGCCTGGTCGCCAGGCTCGAACACCTCCAGATCGACGCCAGGGTTGACGACTCCGACCTTCGCGGGCTGCGCGCCGTACAGGCTGATCAGCTCCTGCGCCTCGTCCGGGGTGTTGGCCAGCAGGCGATCCGCGGACTCGACCACCTGCTCCTCGCCGATCAGCCGGGCCGGCGGCTCCGGGACGTCGCCGTCCGCGAGACTCGCGTTCTTCACCTTGGCCATCGTGTGCATGGTGTGCACCAGCGGGACGGCCCAGCGGTCCCGCGCGAGCAGACCGACCTGGCCGGACAACCAGTAGTGCGAGTGGATGACGTCGTACCAGCCGGGCTCGTGGATCGCCTCGGCGCGCAGCACCGCGCGGGCGAACGTGCACAACTGGGCGGGCAGCTCGTTCTTGGTGAGGCCCTCGTAGGGCCCGGCGGCGACGTTGCGCACGGTCACGCCCGGCATCAGCTCGACCCGGGCCGGTACCGCGGACGACGTCGCCCGGGTGAACACGTCCACCTCGGTGCCGAGCTCGGCGAGCTGCTTGGACAGCTCCACGACGTACACGTTCATACCGCCGGCATCGCCGGTCCCGGGCTGGTCGAGCGGTGAGGTGTGCAGGCTGATCATCGCGACCCGACGCGGCGGAGGGACGGCGGACGGTTCGGTCACCCGGTCAGCGTACGCCTGCCCTACAGGTGTAAGTGGAGCTACCACCACCTCATCAGGCGACTTCGGCCCACTGCCGAACGACCGCGTGATCGAAAGCATTGAGCCATGCGAACAGTCTTGGGGGAAGTACGGAGCTGGCACCGTCCGCTCGTACTGATGGTGCTTGTCATGACCGCGCTGACAGCGGTCGCCGGCGTCGGTCTGCTACTCGACGACCGCGAAGTCCTGAACGAGTCCGTCTGGCTGAAACCGCTCAAGTTCGCGATGTCGTTCGCGGCGTACGGCGCGGCGCTGGCCTGGCTGTTGTCCCGGCTGCAGAAGGCGAAGCGCTTCGGCTGGCTGCTCGGTACGGCGTTCGCGGTCACCGGCCTGATCGACGTCGGCTTCATCGCCGTGCAGGCCGCCCGTGGCACGTTCAGCCATTTCAACAACAACACCGACACCTTCAACACCGTCGGGCAGCAGATCTTCTCGATCGGCGTCCTGGGCCTGTTCACGGCCAGTCTGGTGATCGCGATCACGCTGCTGTTCCAGCGGATCGGCGACAAGCCGCTGACCCGCGCGATCCGCGTCGGCGTCGGCCTGGCCTTCGCGGGGATGGCCGTCGCGCTCTACCTGTCGGGCGCCGACGCGCACCCGCAGCAGGTGACCGACGCGCAAGGACGCCCGGTCGAGCTGATGGGCAGCCACGGCGTCGGCGTCGAAGCCGGCGGCGCCGGACTACCGATCGTCCGCTGGAGCACCGAGGGCGGCGACCTCCGCGTCCCGCACTTCTTCGGCATGCACGCCCTGCACGCACTCCTCGCGCTCGTCCTGCTGCTGACCGTGCTCGCCGTCCGCATCACCTGGCTGCGCCCGGAGCGGGTCCGCCACCAGCTCCTCGGCGTAGCGGCCTTCGCCTACACCGGTCTGATGACCGTCACTACGTTCCAGGCCGTCCGTGGCCACTCGGTCATCCGCTTCGACACTCCGACCTTGGCCCTGACCGCCGGCTTCGTCGTCCTCACCGGCTCAGCACTCGCTCTGGTGATCAGAAAAGCCCGGCTGACCGCGCCAATCACGGAGCGGGCGCGGCACGCGACTCCGGTCTGATGAGACAGGCTGCCGACGTCCTGGGGAAGTTTGCGAGACTCGGGGCATGACTGAGCGTCCTCTTGCTGTGGTGACCGGAGCGAGCAGTGGGATCGGGGCGGCGACTGCTCGCCGCCTCGCCCGGGATGGGTTCGAGGTGATCGCGGCCGCGCGGCGGCTGGATCGCATCGAGGCGCTGGCGAAGGAGATCGACGGCCGCGCGGTCCAGTGCGACGTCACCGCGGCGGAGGACGTGGCGGCGCTGGCCGCGACGGTCGGCGACCGGCTGGACCTGCTGGTGAACAACGCGGGTGGTGCGTTCGGGGCAGAGCCGGTGGCGGACGCCGACCTGGACGCGTGGCGGCGGATGTACGAGGTGAACGTGATCGGCGTCGCCGCGGTCACCAAGTCGTTGCTGCCGGCCCTGGTCGCCGGGCGCGGCACGATCATCGTGATGGGCTCGACGGCCGGCCAGGTGGCGTACGAGAACGGCGGCGGGTACGTCGCCGCCAAGCACGCCGCCAAGGCCGTCGTCGACACCCTGCGCCTGGAGCTCTTCGACCAGCCGGTCCGGGTCACCGAGATCGCACCGGGCATGGTCAAGAGCGAGGGCTTCGCACTGACCCGCTTCGAGGGCGACCAGGCCAAGGCGGACGCCGTGTACGCCGGTGTCGCCGAGCCGCTCACGTCGGACGACATCGCCGACATCGTCAGCTGGGTGGCCACCCGCCCGCCGCACGTCAACCTCGACCGGATCACCGTCCGTCCGCGCGCCCAGGCCGCGCAGCACAAGGTGCACCGCGTTCAGTAGCGGTGCGTCGGTGACACCTCGCGCGTGTGCAGCAGCACGTCGAACCAGCTGCTGAGGCTGTCACCGGTCATGTACGACCCCGGCACCTCAGGCAGGCCTCTCGTCCGCGCGGTCCGGCGCAGCCACTCCCGGACCGCGGGCGGCTGCGGCCCCCTCAGGTCCAGCGTGAACTGTTCGGACGCCGAAGCGCCCAGCTGGTGCTCGAACCACTCGGGCTCCGCCGGCGGCAGCTCGACCGGACCGAGAGCCGTGCCGCGGTCGAAGGTGCAGCCCAGCGAGCGGTAGCGATCGCCGTACCACTCGTGCAGGTAGGTCCCGACGTTCTTGAACCCGGCGCCGACGCTGAACCAGAGGTTCGGCGAGTTCACCGTGTGTGCGGACGCCGCCCAGTAGATGACCTTGCTGCGCGTGAACCCCTGCCACCAGCGGACGTTCTCGGCGCCGCGGGCGTCGCGGTACGCCCAGATCTCGGCGTCCGGCAGGCTGAACGCCGTGTAGAACGAGCGGATCTGCCGCGCATGGTGCTCGATGACCGCCTGCTCGCGATTGCTGGGCAGGTCCCGCACGAGCGCGTGGACCGCAGTGGCCCGCTGAATGTAGAGCTCCTTGTTCTGCACCTCTTTGCGGTACCACTGGATGTAAGCGCCGATATCGGTCAGATGCGGGATGATCGGCTTCAGATCGCGCCGCAGCTCGGCCAGCCGATGCGGTGCCCGACGCGCGACGTAGTCCTCGACGGCGTCGTACGAGAGCTGGCGGGTGGCGAAGTACTCCGCACCCGCGAACCGCACCTTGTCGCGGTGGGTGGCGTTGTAGGCCCGCAGATACTCGAATAGCTCACCGATCTCATGTGTCCGCGACTCCCGGCTCAGCTGGCCGACCAGCGTCCGCAAGTCCCCGCGGCCGGTGAGCACGTAGTCGTTGAGCTGTGTCCCCACCGACCAGTCGTCCTCGAACGCGATCGCCCGAAACCCCAGCTCCTCCACGAGATACCGGACGACACGCAGCTTGAGCCGAGTGAGCTCCGCCGTCCCGTGCACGGCCTCCCCCAGCCCCACGATCTGCGCACCGCCGATCGACCGCCGCAGCTGCCGCAAGTCGCCAACCGGCCGCGCATTGGCCCGGACCCAGTCCGCAACCGACCCTCCGCCGCCCGCAAAGCCCGTCCCGGTCCCCAACACGGCCGCAGCCGCGACTCCTGCACTTCCGGCGAGCAACCGTCGCCTGGTCACACCTTTGGTCTCCATGCCCTCCACTCTGGCGTCGCCACAGCCGCCGAACATCCCCCACCGGAAGGCTCCCGAGATACCTCCACAGCCGTACGCGCCGGGTACGCCGTCCGCCCGGCCGGAACCCGGCGTGCCGACGGCGAATGGTTGCTCAGGGCACCTGATTCGGATCCGCCGCGGATGGTCGGCATCCATCGCCGGAGGCTGCAGCAGGCGCTGATGGACGCCGCCGCCGGCGCGGATCTCGTGACCGGCGCACGGGTCACCTCCGTCGAACCCGGGGCGCCCGGCGGCGTCCGCGCGCGGGTTTCCTGGGGCACGTACGCCGAAACGGCCGACTGGGCTCCCGACATCCGGGAGCGGATCGCGGCCACCCGGGCGGAGGAGCTGATCCGGCATGACGTCTGGGTACTCCGGAAGAGGCTGCCGCGCTACTCCCAGGGGCGTACGGTCCTGATCGGCGACGCCGCGCACCCGATGCTGCCGACGCTCGGCCAAGGGGCGAATTCCGCGCTCGAGGACGGCGTGGCGCTCGGCCGGCTGGACGGCGAGCTGGCGGTAGGGCTGCGGCGCTACGAGGAAGCCCGGTATCGGCGTACGCAGTTACTGGTCCGGCGGTCGGCGCAGCTGGCGCGGTTCGGCGCGCATCTCGGGCGGGGACTGACGCTGCGTGACCAACTGTTGCGGATCGCACCGGCCGGGGCGGCGCAGCGGTCGGGGAACGCACTGCTGGACGGGCGCTGACCGGCTGCGAGTTTCGTCGATACGTTCGGTCACCGGTAGGATATGAGGGCTGTGCCTTGCGTCGAGTGGCCGATTCCGTGACTCAGAACACGATTCAGAACACGCCGTAGCCACCGCCTGACACCCAGTCTACTGCTTGGAGCGCTTCCCCATGCCTGTCCGTAACGACCTGCGCAACGTCGCGATCGTGGCCCACGTCGACCACGGCAAGACCACCCTGGTCGACGCGATGCTGTGGCAGTCCGGCGCCTTCGGCGCGCATCAGCACGTCGACGAGCGGGCGATGGACTCCGGTGACCTGGAGCGTGAGAAGGGGATCACGATCCTCGCCAAGAACACCGCCGTCCGGCACAAGATGGCCAGCGGCGAGACGGTGACGATCAACATCATCGACACCCCCGGCCACGCCGACTTCGGCGGTGAGGTCGAGCGCGGCCTGTCGATGGTGGACGCGATCGTCCTGCTCGTGGACGCCTCCGAGGGCCCGCTGCCGCAGACCCGGTTCGTGCTGCGCAAGGCGCTGGCCCGCCGGATGCCGGTGATCCTCGTGGTGAACAAGGTCGACCGGCCGGACTCGCGGATCGCCGAGGTCGTCGACGAGACCTACGAGCTCTTCCTGGACCTGCTCGACCACGACGCCGACCAGGGCGCGCTGGACTTCCCGGTCGTCTACGCCTCGGCCCGCGCGGGCCGCGCGTCGCTGACCCAGCCGGCCGACGGCGGCCTGCCGGACTCCGAGGACCTCGAGCCGCTGTTCGAGACGATCCTGGCGAACGTGCCGGCCCCGGAGTACACCGAGGACGCGCCGCTGCAGGCACACGTGACCAACCTGGACGCCTCGCCGTTCCTCGGCCGGCTCGCGCTGGTCCGGGTGCACGAGGGCACGCTGAAGAAGGGCTCCCAGGTCGCCTGGTGCCGCCACGACGGCTCGGTGCAGCGGGTGAAGATCACCGAACTGCTGGTCACCGAGGCGCTCGAGCGCGTCCCCGGCGACTCGGCCGGCCCGGGCGACATCGTCGCGATCGCGGGGATCCCGGAGATCATGATCGGCGACACCCTGAGCGACCCGGAGAACCCGAAGCCGCTGCCGCTGATCACGGTCGACGAGCCGGCCATCTCGATGACGATCGGTACCAACACCTCGCCGCTGGCCGGCCGGGTCAAGGGCACCAAGGTGACCGCCCGCCTGGTCAAGGACCGGCTCGACAAGGAGCTGATCGGTAACGTCTCGATCCGGGTGCTCCCGACCGAGCGTCCGGACGCCTGGGAGGTGCAGGGCCGTGGTGAGCTGGCGCTGGCCATCCTGGTCGAGCAGATGCGCCGCGAGGGGTACGAGCTGACCGTCGGCAAGCCGCAGGTGGTCACGCGCGAGATCGACGGCAAGCGGCACGAGCCGGTCGAGCGGCTGACCATCGACTGCCCCGAGGAGTACCTCGGCACCGTCACCCAGCTGCTCGCCGTCCGCAAGGGCCGGATGGAGCAGATGACCAACCACGGCACCGGCTGGGTGCGGATGGAGTTCCTGGTCCCGGCCCGCGGCCTGATCGGCTTCCGGACGGAGTTCCTGACCGACACCCGCGGTACCGGCATCGCGCACCACGTCTTCGAGGGCTACGAGCCGTGGTTCGGCGAGCTGCGCACCCGCCCGAGCGGCTCCCTGGTCGCGGACCGGACGGGCGTCGCGACGTCGTACGCGATGATCAACCTGCAGGAGCGCGGCACGATGTTCGTCGAGCCGACCACCGAGGTGTACGAGGGCATGATCGTCGGCGAGAACTCGCGCTCCGACGACATGGACGTCAACATCACCAAGGAAAAGAAGATGACCAACGTCCGCTCGAACGCGGACGAGTTCGAGAAGCTGGTCCCGGCCCGCAAGCTGTCCCTCGAGCAGTCGCTGGAGTTCTGCCGCGAGGACGAGTGCGTCGAGGTCACGCCGGACGCGATCCGGATGCGCAAGGTCGCGCTGACGCAGATCGAGCGGGCCAAGCTCGGCCGCAAGAACAAGGCGTAACAGGCCTTTTCAGAGCACGGTTCGGCAACGCGCACTTCGGCGGCGGGACGGGAATCACAGCGGTGTGATACACCGTTCCTCGGCCCGTCGCCGCAGAGGTTGTGCAAAGTCGTTACCAACCTCTTGCCGAGTTACGGCGTCTGATCTTGTGAAGAAGCAAAAATCAGTTGGGGGAAGGACGAAGGACATGAGCATTCTGCGTAAGCTCGGCGCCACCATGACCGCCGTAGCCGTCGTCGGGGTCGGTGCTCTGACTGTCGGTACGACGGCGGCCAACGCCGCCGCACCGGCGCCGCAGGTCGCGCCGAAAGCCGCGGCCGTCAAGGCCGCCGCGAAGAAGCCGGCCGCGAAGACGAAGTACATCGGTCGCTACCACCTGGACCCGCGGTGCATGAAGGGCCGCGTCATGTGCGCCAACAAGAAGACGCGCAAGATGGTCTACCTGGTGAACGGCAAGACCATCTACGTCCTGGACGCCCGTTTCGGCGGCTCCAGGACGCCGACCCGGAACGGCCAGTTCAAGGTCTACCGCAAGTCGAAGAACCACGTCTCCAAGCTCTACAAGTCGAAGATGCCCTACGCGATGTTCTTCAGCGGCGGCCAGGCCGTCCACTACAGCTCGGACTTCAAGGCCCGCGGCTACCGCGGCGCCTCCCACGGCTGCCTGAACATCCGCGACAAGGCCAAGATCGCCAAGATCTTCGCCGCCACCAAGATCGGCGACAAGGTCGTCGTCTACAGCGGCTGATCCACCCCGCACTTCCCACCAGCGGCCGAGGAGCTACTCCTCGGCCGCTGGTTTGTTTTTAGAGGTGGGGGCGGAGACGGGTGTGGGCGAGGACGGCTTGGATTCGGTCGGGGAGGTTGAGTTTGGCGAGGATGTTGGAGACGTGGATCTTGATGGTGTAGCGGCTGAGGTGGAGGTGGTCGGCGATGGCTTGGTTGGAGTGGCCGGCGGCCAGGAGGGTGAGGACTTCGCGTTCGCGGTCGGTGAGGGTCTCGAGGGCGGCGAGCAGGTGCTGGTCGGCTTCGTCGGGGAGCTCGGGGCGGAGGGCTTCGATCATCCGGGTGGTGGCTTCGGGGGCGAGTACTGAGTTGCCCGCGGCAACTATTCGGACGCCGTCGCGGAGGCGTTCGCTGGGGGCGTCCTTGAGGAGGAAGCCGGAGGCGCCGGCCTGGAGGGCGGCGTAGACGTAGCTGTCCAGGTCGTAGGTGGTGAGGATCAGGACGCGGGTCGCCGGGTGCGCGCGGACGATCAGGCGGGTCGCCTCGATCCCGTCCAGGACCGGCATCCGGATGTCCATCAGGACGACGTCCGGCGAGTGTTTGGCGACCAACTCGAGGGCCTGGCTGCCGTTCTCGGCCAGGCCGACCACCTCCAGGTCGTCCGCGACGTCGACGATCCGGCCGAGGGCTTCGCGGAGCAGTTGCTCGTCGTCGCAGACGAGGACGCGAATCGTCATCGGCCACCGCGCAGCGGCAAGGTCGCGTAGACGGCGAACTCGGACGCCGGCCGTCCGCGGGGCCCGGCGTGCAACGTGCCGCCGAGCAGTTCGACGCGCTCACGCAGTCCAACGAGCCCGGTACCCGGCGCACCGGAGCTGGGCGCAGCCGGCAACTCGTTGGTCACTGAGATCTCCAATGCGTTCGGCAGGTACGTCAGCAGCACGGACGTCGGTACGGCGCCCGCGTGCTTGGCCACGTTCGTCAACGACTCCTGCACCACCCGGTACCCGGCCAGCTCAATACTCGTGTCCGCCGCACGGACGTCGCCACGCCGTTCCAGCCGGACCCGCGGCCCACCAGCCGGAATCCGCGCGACCAGCTCGTCCAGCTGACCCAGATGCGGCGGTGGACGCAGTTCGTCCGGGCTCGGCGTCCGCAGTACGCCGAGAAGCCGCCGTAGCTCAGCCAGGGAGTCGCGGCCGGTGTCGGCGACCCGGCGGAGGGTGGCGCTCGCCTCCCGGTCAGCCACGGTCTCAGCACCCGCCTCGGCGTCCAGAACCATGCGGGTGACGGAGTGGTTGAGGATGTCGTGCAGCTCCCGGGCGAGTAGCGCACGCTCGCGTTCGGCGGCCCGCTCCTCGGTCACCGCCCGTTCTTCCACCAGCTCGTGCAGCTCGCTGATGCGGGCCCGCTGCGAGGCCTCGAACAGCCCACTGATCCAGAACGCGCCCAGCCCGAGCCCGACGATGACCGCCGCCGGCGGCCACCCAGCCGCGATCGCCACGGCGACGGCGTACACGAACCCGACCCCCGCGGCCGCCACGCGCTGCCGGCCAGTGGCCCAGGCCGCGGCGTAGTACATCGCCAGCACCGGCCCGAGCCCAGCCACACCAGCACCGAGGTACGCCGCACTGAGGTCGATCGTGCCGACTAGGAAGAGCGCGAGCACCGGCGCCCGCCGCGCACCGAGCAGCGCAAGAGTCTGCGCCAGCCCGGACCCGACCCCCGCCAGCCCGCTACCGTCGGACTGGACCGTGAGCCAGGAGAACAGCAGCGGAATCGCCGCAGTGACCCAATGGTGGACCCGACCGACCGGCACCTGCCCGAGCCGGCCGGTCAGCCAGGCCTTCAGGACCACGCGTTCAGACTGAGGTCGCGACGCCGTCGAGTTCTCCACCAGAGATAGCTTCCCATCGGTACCAACGCAGCCAGCGGCAGCAGGCCGATGCTCCAGGCTAGTTCGGACGGCGGTCCAGGCCGGGTCCCGACCGGAATCTCCAGCACGCCTCGCCCCGGCCCGCGCGGCCCGTCGAGCGCGAACTCGAACCGCCACGTCCCCGGCTCGGTCAACGCGACGATGTCGAAACCCCAGCTGTTCAAGGCCCGCGGATGCCGCGCGAACCCGGTGCCGTCCCGCGTCGACTGGGACTGCGGCTGCAGCACCTTCCCGGACGGCGCGATCGGCTTCACCTGCCCGCTGACCGCCTTGATCCCCAGATCCGGGTCGAACAGGAAGTCGAGGGACCGTTCCGAGCGCAAGGGCCACTCGCTGAACGACGTCCGGACCTGGTACGGCCCGACCTGGGTGACCTCGGAGTGGACGACGTCAACCGGCGGCGGGCCGGCGACCGCGGCCGGCGTACCGACAGCGGTGAACAGCAGGCCGGCGGTGAGAATCGCAAGCAGGGTACGCATTCAGGCCTCCGAGACAACCAGACGGGCCGGGGTAGCCGGCGGGACGATCGTGACGTCGGAGCTTTCGGCCCGGCCCAGGGAGCCGAGCGTCCAGCCGAGCCATGCGGCCAGCGCACCGACCGGCGCAGCCACCAGCGCCGTCAGGACCGGGAAGTTCAACGGGATCAGCAGATAACCGGCCCCGACCACGATCCCGGCGACCGCGCCCAGGACCGGCAGGACCACCCGCGGCGGCCATCGGCGGGCGAGGACCAGTCCCCCGGCGAACACCAACGCCGCCACCGGCAACCCGAACGGCAACGTCACCGGTACGGCGGGGAGCTGGTCGGTGAAATCCCGCAGTCCCAGGCCGAGGCTGTTGGCATACCACTTCGTCGCCACCGGAGCGAAGAACCACAGCACGGCATGCCAGACCGCTTGGACCGCCGCGATCGCCGCCACCAGCCCGGGGCGCCGCAGGGAGCCGGCCACCAGCCCGAACAAAAGGGTGCTGACGGCAACGATAGCGAGCGCGAACGAGCTGACGCCGGGCAGCGTCGGCATCGAGTACGACAGGAAGACCGCCCCCGGGACGATGGCGGCCGCGGCCGCGAGCAGCCCGATCCGCCCGGCTCGGGTCGACCTGAGCATGATGAACGCCATCAGCAGCCCGAACGAGTCGTAGAACCACATCAGCGACATGCCGACGTGCGGCGGCGAGGTCGGGGTGACGTCGAAGCCGTACACCTCGTGCCACCACAGGTCGGTGAGCCCGAACAGCAGCCCGATCGCTCCGGCCGATCCGCAGATCAGGAACGGCAGCGGCGCCCGGAACGTGCCCAAGACAGTCAACGCCCGGATTCCGTCGGCGTACTGCGGTTGCCGCGCGGCCCGGGTGCCGAGCAGCACCACCGTCAGCGAGGTGACCCCGGAGATCGCGGAGCCCAGGTAGAGGATGAGGTGCGGCAGGGTGAAGAACGTGTCCGGCCCGACGTCGGCGTGCCACTGCACGTCGAAGACCAGTCCGAACATGGCCGTGCTGGTCCCCAGCAGCAGGAGCCAGGCGCCGATTTGCTCGCGCTTGGGCAGAGTGCGGGTCACTTCCATGACAGCTCCTAACGGGTGACGGCGACCGGGACGGTGATCTCGTGCGAGCCACCCAGGCGGACGACGACCTCCCACTGGCCGGTCATCGTGAACAGCTCCCCGCGGACGGCGTACCGGCCGGGGGCGGTCGTGGTCGCGGCGAGCTCGGACATCGCGTGGCCCATACTCGGCATCACCCCCGCGAGCGTGATGCCCTTGAGTTCGGCCGGCCGGCCCTCGAGATCGCGGACGACGAGCTCGGCGTCGATCGGGCCGGTCCGCTGCTCGCCGAGGTACAGCTCGATCTGGTAGCGGTCCGAGGCGGCCTTGACGGCCACCCGCTCCTCGCCGCCGACGGCGTACGCGACCGCCGCGACGGCAGCCAGCAGCACTCCGGTCAGCACCAGGGCCAACGTGCGCCTGCGGGTCTTGGTCATGGTTGTCCCTCCGAGACAGTGATCTGGAACGGCACGGTGTGAATCCGGAAGCCGCGGGCGAACTGGACCCAGGCGACGTACCGCCCGGGAGTGGGCAGGCTGAAGGTGAACCGCAGGTCAGGCCCCTCGGCGGCGACGGTCTCGTCCGGCACCGCCGCCGGATCGCGGCCCTGCGCGGCCGCCATCGAGGTGAGCTCGTGGACATGACCGAAGTACGCGCCGCTGTCGTCGCGAACGACCAGGTGACCGGCCATCCCCAACCAGGGTTGGAGATCGGACGCCGGTTTGCCGTCCACCGAGACCCGTGCGGTAACCGTGATCGGTCGACCGGCAACGGCCGGGGTCGTTTCGAGGCGGACGTCGGCCGGGGTCGTTCTGGCCGCCGGCAGCGGCCGACCGGTAACCGTGAAGGAGCCGGTGACGAGTTGGGAGCCGCTGTCGGCACGTTCGAACTCGGCGTGCACGAACCAGCGGCCGGGGGTCCGAGCGGTGTGCTCGATGGCGTAGACACCCGGCCCGGTCCGGACCGGATGGGCGTGCCGGAACTCCTTACCGGCTTGGTCGGTCAGGACGAGGTGCATCAGCGCGGCGTGATGCGCGACGACGTCGTCGACCGGACGGCCCGTGTTCCCGTCGGTCACGCGCAGCACCAGCCGGAACGGCTCACCCGTGCGGGCCTTGGCGGCGTGCACGCTCAGGTTCGCGTACGGGCGTCCGTTCGGCGCTGAGCCGTCGACGGGATCGGCGTACGCGCGCGGCTGGTCGAGCGCACCCCGCGGTTGCGCGGGCGGCAGGTCCTTGGAGAGCACGGCCGTCGTACCGGACGCGATGACGGCCACCGCGACCAGCACAGCCTGCGGTACGGCGAGGGCCCGCAGAACCGGTCGCCGGACGACGGCGCAGGCGATCCCACCGAGCGTGAACAGCCCGGCCGCGGCGAATCCGCCGTACACGAAGTACTCCCAGCCTGCTGGACTCGGCACGAGCACCCGGAACGGGATCACCGCGACCTCGTCGTCCGCCCGCAGGGTCAGGTCATGGGCGCCGGCCGCCGTCACGCTGAGTTGCGCCGAGTGCATCCCGAGCCGGTAGAGCCGTACGGACCCGCCGGCCTGCGACTCCAGCCCGCGGACGCCGAGCTGCAGCGTGACCGGGCGGACCGGGTCGTGCGCGATCACGTCGACGTACAAGGGGCCGGGGACGGCCGGCGTCCGCCGGATCACCACGGTCAGCTCGTTGCCGGCGAAGGACTGGGCGAGCTGGAGGTCCGCGGTCGGGCTGACGCCGTGCGCCGCGGCTAGGCCGGCCGGGAGCAGCAGCAGGAAGGCCACCGCGCCGATCGCCGCGAGTCGTCTGATCACGGTTTCGACGGTAGAAAACCGCCGTCCCGGTCACATAGGGCGAGCGGACTGGTTCACCTAGTGCCGGGGCACTACGCGGCGCGGTGGGTAATTTACGATGGTAGTCAACAAAACTGGGGACCAGGACGTCCTATGAGGACAGGGTTCGACCGAGGGGTGTCCGATGCGCGTGCTGATGATTCGCAACGTGGTGGCCGGGATGGTCGCGGGTGCGGTCGTCGCCGTGCTCGCGGGCGTCGGCGTCCGGGCGCAGGCTCGGCCGGCCGAGCTGCAGCCGGTGCCGTTCGAGGTGAGCGGGCAGCTGCCGATCTACCCGAAGGCGCTGTACCGGTACGGCTCGACGGGGACGACCGTCCGCAAACTCGAGGCGCGGCTGATCCAGCTGAAGCTGCTGGAGAAGCGCTACCTGGACAACGAGTACGGCACGATGACCCGGTCCGCGGTGAAGAAGTTCCAGCAGTCCAAGGGTATTCCGCCGCTGGGGTACGTCGACCAGAACACCTGGGACCAGCTGCTCGCGGCGACTCGTGAGCCCACGCAGACCGAGCTGTACCCGCCGGTCCCGGTCGTCGACGGCCGGAAGCTGGACGCGCGCTGCGCGACCGGCGTCGCGCTCTGCATCGACAAGACCACCCGCAAACTGCGGTACGTCGTCGACGGCAAGGTTCTGATGCAGATGGACGTCCGGTTCGGCGCGGTGAAGACCGCGACCCGCGAGGGCGGTTTCGCGGTCGGCTGGAAGAGCCGCAACCACGTCTCGAAGCTGTACGACTCCCCGATGCCGTACGCGATGTTCTTCAGCGGCGGCCAGGCCGTCCACTACTCCTCGGACTTCGCCGCCCGCGGGTACGCCGGGGCCTCACACGGCTGTGTGAACGTCCGGGACCTGGCCAAGATCAAGCGGCTCTTCGACCTGATCAAGGTCGGCGACAAGGTGATCGTCTACCGCTCGTAGGACTACAGCGGGCGCGGGCCGCGCCGGCGGCGGATCCCCCAGCCGCCGCGGCCGCGGCCGGTGGCGGCACGCAGGGCGGGCCGGGCGTCGACCAGGTAGACGCCGGCGGCGGCGATCCCGATCAGGCCGAAGAAGCTGAGCCAGCCCTGGAAGATCTGGCTGAGCGAGAACACGGCCAGGATCAGCACCCAACCGGGTTTCGTCAGCTTGTCGGCGGCGAGGAACACCGCTCGCGGGCGCAGCGCCGCGTCGGCCAGTGCCACCAGTTTGAGACCGAGCAGCACCCACCAGATGATCTCGAACGGGCCCGCGAAACCCGGGAAGAGGTTCGGGAAGGCGAGTGGGAGCATGGACCGAGCCTAGCCGAAAGACCGAGCAGCCCACCCCTGTGCTGGACAGGAGCAGGCTGCTCAGGGCGAACTTTCACCCTCCGGGGAGCGAAAACTACGCTCAGTCGCCAACCTTGGCGGCCGCGTCGGTGGTCGCCTTGGCGGCGGTCTTCGCGGCCTTCTTGGCGGCGGTGGTGGTCGCCTTGACGTTGCGGGTCGCGGTGTCGGCGGTCTTCTTGACCGTCGTCCGGGTGGCCTTGGCCTTGCTCACGGTCGTCTTCGCGGCGGCCTCGAGGTCCTCGGTGGCCTGCTGCGAGCGGATCCGGTCGACCAGCTCCTTGCCGCGGCCGGCCAGGTCCTCGTAGGTCTCCTCGGCCTGGCCGAGCACGGTGCTGAAACCGGCCTGGGCGACGCCGGGCAGCTCACGCAGCTTGGCGGGGGCGGTGCGAGCCTCGGCGACGAGCGCCTCGAAGCGCTTGGTCAGCTCGGCCTGGCGCTTGGTCAGCTCGGCGGTCAGCTCGCTCTGGCGCTTGGTCAGCTCGGCCTGGACGGTCTTCTGGTCCAGCTTGGCAACGCGGGCGGTGACGTCCACGCTGACCGCGCGGAACTTCTCGACCGCGAGGTCGCCGGCGCCGGCGAGCGCGTAGAACGGGGTGACGGGCGTGCGGGTAGCCATCAGGCTTCTCCTTGGGATTTCACAGCAGGAACGGGTTACTTGGCCGAGCCCTTCGCGGGCTCTTCAGGGGTCTGGTTCTCACGGACGAACGACGCGTACACATCCAGCAGCACGCGCTTCTGCCGCTCGTTCAGCGCGGGGTCGAGCAGGACGGCGTCGACCACGCCGGAGGCCTTCTTGCCCTCCGGGCTGTCGTCCGGATCGAGGATGCCGGCCCGGACGTACAAGGTCTCCGCGGAGATCCGCAGGGCCTTCGCGAGCTGCTGCAGCACATCGGCCGACGGTTTCCGCAGGCCGCGCTCGATCTGGCTCAGGTACGGGTTCGACACCCCGGCCAGGTCGGACAGCTGCCGCAACGACAACTGCGCCTGCCGCCGCTGCTCGGCGAGGTACTCCCCGACGGAGCCCACCGATCCGGCGACACGATCACTCAACCTGGCCATGTCCCCAGTGTGCTAGCAGCGTGCTTGCAATTGCAAGCAGACAGCCCGTGACCTCACTCACGCACTGGGTAATGCGCTGTTAACCGAAGGCCGGCGCGTGCGGCCGGACCGAGCCGACTGGCTCCCCGCCGCCGAGCAGCGGGAACTGCTCCTGCTCGTCGAGCACCGGGTGCTCCAGCCCCAGCTTGCGCAGGACGGCGGCCATCACGACCGCCCGGGCGCGCGGCGTCCCGTCCTCGATCTTGAGCGCGATACCGCGACCGTCGTCCAGGCCGACGGCGTAGACCGCTTCGGCGCCGACCTTGCCGAACAGGCCGGGGATCGCGCGCATCAGGGCCGCCTCGTCGCGGGTAGTGCCGCTGGCGAACTCCGGGTACGCGCGGAAGGCGTCCTTGACGCGGGCCTCGAGTGTGCCGGGCTGGGCGGCGGCGAACAGGCCGAAGGATCGGGCCAAACCGGCCAGGCTGATCGCCAGGATCGGGGCTCCGCAGCCGTCGATGGCGACGTACGAGACCTTCTCGCCGGCGATGTCCTCGACAGCGGTTCGGATGGCCTGCTGAACCGGGTGGTCGGCCGCGCGGTAGGTGTCGATCGGCCAGTCGTTGCGGATGCAGGTGAGCAGCATCGCGGCGTGCTTGCCGGAGCAGTTCATCGCGATCGACTCCTGGCCGTGCCCGGCCCGCACCCAGGCGTCGCGGACGGCGTCCTCGAGCGGGTAGGCCGGCGGCGTCTGCAGGGCCGACTCGTCGAGCCCGGCCACAGTGAGGATCTCGCGGACGCCGTCCAGGTGGAACGGCTCACCCGAGTGCGAGGCGCCGGCGAGCGCGAGCAGCTCGCCGTCCAGGTCGAGGCCGTGCCGGAGCATGCCGACCGCCTGCATCGGCTTGTTCGACGAGCGCGGGAACATCGGCTCGTCGACGATCCCGGCCGACCACGCGACACTGCCGTCGGGATCGGTCACCACGACGGAGCCACGGTGGTGGCCCTCGACGAAACCACTACGGACGACGTCGGCCAGGATCACAGGTTCGGTCACGGCTGAACTGTACGGCCTGGATGTCAGGAGCAAAAAGCGGTCTTGCGGATGATCCGGCTCACAGCCGGGCGCGGACGTGCAACCCAACCTCGGGGTCGACCAGCAGCTCCTGGGTGGCGGTCACGGTCGGCTGCTCGTCGGCGGTCACCTCGAGCAGCGCCTCCGGGTCGACGTTGCGCTTGACCAGCGCGAGCGCGATCGGGCCGAGCTCGTGGTGCCGAGCCGCGGAGCCGATGAAACCGATCTGCTTCTCGCCGACGCGGACGGCGTACCCATGCGTCGGCAGGTGGTCGACTGACCCGTCCAGGAGCAGGCGGACCAGCCGCCGCGGCGGACGGCCGAGGTTGTGCACCCGCGCGACCGTCTCCTGTCCGCGGTAGCAGCCCTTGTTCAGGTGGACGCCGATGCCCAGCCAGCCGATCTCATTCGGAATCGCCCGCTCGTCGGTGTCGAAACCGAACCGCGGGTGACCGGCCTCGATCCGCAGCGCCTCGTACGCCCAGATTCCTGCCGCCGGCCCTTCCAGCGCGGCCAGCTCCGCCCGGGGCAGGAACACCTCGTGCCCACCCAGCGAATCCGCCCCGCTCCGCATCACGTGCTCGCCCTGCGCCGCGCCGGGCCGCCAGACGATCGCGTAGTCCGCCGTTACGTCGGTGATCTCCACCCGCGACATGAACACCATCTTCTGCAGCCACTCCACCAACGCGGCCGCCGCACCCGGCTCGGTGTGCAGCCAGAAGGTCTCACCGGTGTCGACGCCGTACATCACATGCTCGACATGCCCCGTCGGCGACAACAGCAGCGCGGTCGTCGACGTACCCGGCTTGAGCCCCTCGAAGAACTGGCTCGTGAGCGCGTGCAACCACGTCAGCCGATCCGGCCCGCTGATCGTCACCACGTCCCGGTGCGACAGGTCGACGAACGCCTGCCCCGCCACGATCGCCCGCTGCTCCCGCAGATCCGACCCGTAATGCGCGGCAACCCCCGCGTCGATCCCGTCGGCCTCAACTGCCGCGGGCCGGTCCAACAGCGGACTGCGCTTCGATGACATATCACCAGAGTACGTCGTTGACATGAAGGACAGGACGTACACATCTACGCAGGCCGCCGCCCAGGCGGGGGCAGGCGCCGAGAGCGCCGCGATGCGGCGACTACGTCCTGTCGTTCGCGCAGGCATGACACTGCCCGCCGGGCTGTGGCTCCGGCGGGCAGTGTGGGGGGTGGGAAGGGTGGCTAGTGGGTGGTGGCGGGAGCCGTGGGCTGCTGCGGGACGTCGCCGGCGTGGGTGTCGCCGGCGGCGAAGGCCGCTTCGTCGAAGGGATCCTCACCGGCGAAGACCTGGCGGGCCTGGTCCTTGTCGAAGTCCTTGACCCAATGTCCGACCAGGACGGTGGCGACCGCGTTACCGGCGAAGTTGGTCAGGGCGCGGGCCTCGGACATGAAGCGGTCGATGCCGACGATCAGGCCGACGCCGTCGACCAGCTCGGGGCGGTGCGACTGCAGGCCGCCGGCCAGCGTGGCCAGACCGGCGCCGGTGACGCCGGCGGCGCCCTTGGAGGCGACGATCATGAACAGCAGCAGGGAGATCTGCTGACCGATCGAGAACGGCGTGTCCATCGCCTCGGCGATGAACAGCGACGCCATGGTCAGGTAGATCGCGGTGCCGTCCAGGTTGAACGAGTAGCCGGTCGGAACGGTGATACCGACGACCGACTTGCCGACGCCGAGATGTTCCATCTTGCCGATCAGCCGCGGCAGCGCGGTCTCCGAGGAGGAGCTGGACACGATCAGCAGGAACTCGCGGCCCAGGTACTTGAGCAGCTGGAAGATCGAGATCCCGGTGACCATCTTGAGGATGGCGCCGAGGACGACGAAGACGAACAGCGCGCAGGTGATGTAGAAGGCGAGCATGATCTTCAGCAGGCTGACCAGCGCGGTCGAGCCGGCCGCGCCGACGACCGCGGCCAGCGCGCCGAAGGCGCCGATCGGGGCGGTCCACATGATCATCGACAGGATCTTGAAGACCAGCCGCTGGATGTGCCCGATCCCGTTCAGGATCGGCTGGCCCTTCGAGCCCATCGCCTGCAGCGCGAAGCCCACCAGCAGCGCCACCAGGACGGTCTGGAGAACCTCACCTTCGGTCAGCGAGGACAGCAGCGACTTCGGGATGATGCCGAGGATGAAGTCGGTCGTCGACTCGTGCGCGCCGGAGGCCTGCTTCTGGCCCGCCTCCCGCAGCTTGTCGGTCAGGTTCAGGCCGGAGCCCGGCTGGACCAGGTTGCCGACCACCAGGCCGATGGCCAGCGCGACCGTCGACATCACCAGGAAGTAGATCAACGCAAGGCCACCGACCTTGCCGACGGACGCCGCCTGGCGGACCGAGCCGATACCGATCACCAGCGTGCAGAAGATGATCGGGCTGATCAGCATCTTGATCAGGTTCACGAATCCGGTGCCGAGCGGTTTCAGCTCGACCGCGAAACTCGGGAACAACAGACCGACACCGATACCGAGCAGAGCGGCGACGATGACGGCGATGTAAAGGAAGTGCGTCCGGTCGTTGCGGACCGGAGTCGGGCGGGGTTCGGTCGTGGCCATGTAGGACTCCTGTATCGGCCGTGGGCAGAACGGGGCTGTGGAGAGCTTCAGTAACTGTGACGTGACGCACAGGAGAAGTGCGCATTTCGTTCATATCGTTCTCAGTGCGTCTCTCGGGCAGACTGTCGGTTGTGAAACACCGGCCGTGGGAGCTTCGTCGCCAGGTTCTCTGGTTGCAGACGGGCACGGTCACGGTACTCATCGTGATGGTCTGGATCGCGCTGGTCAGCCGGACCCGGGCTCAGGCGGAGCGCGACGCGGCGATCGCGGGGCGGACGCCGCCCGGCTGGGGGGAGCTGATTCGGATCGATCTCCGCCCGATGCTCGGGGTCGCCTGCCTGCTGCTCGGCGTCGCGATCGCCGGTAACGCGCTCGTCAGCTGGCGCGTCCGTCGCGCCACCCGCGGGATGGGCACCCAGTCGCTGGCCCGGATGCTCGACTTCTACGAAGGCGTCCTGCACGCCGCCCGCGAGGGCCTGATCCTCCTGGACGCCGATGGCCGCGTCCAGCTCGCGAACGACGAGGCCCGCCAGCTGCTCGGGCTGCGCGAGATGCCGCCCGGCACCCCGATCGAGGAGTTGCACCTCGGGACGCCGCTGGCCGAGCTGCTTCGCGCGGGCCGGACGGCGTACGACGAGCTGCACCTGGGCGCGAACGGCGTCCTGGTCGTGAACCAGCAGCCGGCCCGGGCCGGCCGGATCGTGACCCTGCGAGACCACACCGAGCTGCAGCAGCTGCTCGGCGAGCTGGACGCGATCCGCAGCCTGGCCGAGTCGCTGCAGGCCCAGAACCACGAGGCCTCGAACCGGCTGCACACGGTCGTCAGCCTGATCGAGATCGGCAAACCCGAGCGGGCGCGCGAGTTCGCGGTCTCCGAGCTGCAGTTCGCGCAGGCGATGACGGACCGCGTCGTCGGCACGGTCGGCGACCCGGTGCTCGCCTCGCTGCTGCTCGCGAAGCTGGCCCAGGCGCAGGAGCGCGGCGTCACGCTCACCCTCGACCTCGGCCAGGAGTCGCTCAGCACCCGGCTCCCCGCCCAGGACGTCGTCACCGTGGTCGGCAACCTGCTGGACAACGCGATCGAGGCCGCCCGCGGCGGCCCGGCGCCCCGCCGGGTCGAGCTCCGCGCCGGGACGTCGCCGGACGCGATCGACCTGGCCGTCACGAACACCGGCTCCGAGCTGGGCGCCGCCGAGCTGGCGCACATGTTCGAGCGCGGCTGGACCACGAAAGCCGAACCAGGACATGGCCTCGGGCTCGTCCTGGTCCGCAGTACCGTCGAGCGCTGGCAGGGGACGTTGATGGTCGATCCGGATTCCGAGCTGGACGAGGTGCCGGCGCTGACCGTGCGGGTCCGGCTGCCGCGGGCGGTGAGCGCGAGTGCCTGAGCTCCGCGTCCTCGTGGTCGAGGACGATCCGGTCGCGGCCGAGGCACACCGCACCTACGTCGACCGGCTTCCCGGTTTCACCTGCGTCGGCATCGCCAGTACGGCGGCCCGCGCGCTGCAGACGCTCACCCGCGGTGACGTCGACCTGGTCCTGCTGGACATGAACCTGCCCGACGGCCACGGATTGGACGTCGTCCGCCGAATGCGGGCCCAGGGCAACCAAACCGATGTGGTCGCGGTGACCGCGGCCCGCGAGGTCGCGGCGGTCCAGGCGGCGGCGCGGATCGGCGTCGTCCAGTATGTGCTGAAACCCTTTGCCTACGAGACATTGCGGGACCGGCTGACGGCGTACGCCCGGCAGCGCCGCGCCGCCGAAGCGGGTCAGGTCGTCGCCGATCAGGACGAGGTCGACCGATTGTTGCATCCGGCAAGGACTTCGTCGGTGCCGAAAGGGCTGGCGGGCTCGGTCCTGGACCGCGTCGTCCAGCTGCTCGGTAATCGCGAGGGCTGGACGGCCGAGGAGATCGCGACCGCCCTCGGCACCTCACGCATCACCGCGCGCCGCTACCTCGAACACCTCGCCGACCAGGGCCAGGCCCTGCGCACGCAGCGCTACGACGGCCGCAGCGGCCGCCCGAAAGTCGAGTACAGCTGGGTCGCGGAGAGTTAGACGCGGACGAGCGTGGCCCAGAGGTGGGGCTGGAGGGGGAGGCCCTCGGCGGCCATGTCGTAGGCCCACATCAGCTCGCCCTTGACCTGGCCGTAGAGGCGGTGGCCGGCGGTGACCTCTTTGGCGGTCTCGGTGCGGGCGACGACGTCCGTCCGCATCTCGGTCTTGGCGCCGTCGATCTCGCCGTACCAGATCTCGGCGAAACCGGTCGGGTGCGCGAGGATCACTTCGAGTTTGTTGTCCGGCTTGGGGCGCCAGAAGCCGGTCTCCAGGGCCAGCGGGCGCTCACGCTTACCGTCCTCGCCGACGACGAAGGTCTGGCTGACGTAGTGCAGGAACGGCTTGCCGTTGTGGCTGAAGTCGATCTGCTGCCCGAACTCGAACTTCTCGATGGTCGGGTAGTCGCCGTGGCCACGGCCCTCCCAGCGACCGAGCAGCCACGCGAGCGGCATCAGGTCGGGGTGCAGGTTCTGCGGGATCTCGAACGCCATCGGGTCGCTCAGCTCGCGCTACGGCCGCGGAACAGCCGGTAGACGACGTACGCCGAGAACCAGCCCATGAATATCGTGACCAGGACCAGCAGCGAGGTGAAGACGACGTGCAGCACGTTCGCCAGTCTAGAGGATGGTTCCGGGCCGTTCGGCTACCGTGGCGTGATGTCCCGCACGCTGGTGATCAAACTGACCGCAGGCGCCGACGAGCCCGAACGCGCCAACCAGGCCTTCACCGTCGCCGCCACCGCCGTCGCCGCAGGCGCCCAGGTCTCCCTCTGGCTCACCGGCGAAGCCGTCCGCTTCGCCGTCCCCGGCCACGCCGAAACCTTCACCCTCCCGCACGCAGCCCCCCTCCCCGACCTCCTCACCGCCATCCTCGAAGGCGGCCAACTCACCGCCTGCACCCAGTGCGTCAAACGCCGCGACCTCACCGAAGCCGATCTACTACCGGGCACGCGGATCGCCGGCGCCCCCGCCTTCACCGAAGAAATCCTCGCCGACAACACCCAAGCAATCGTCTACTAACCACCGCGCTCCGCGCGGCAAGTCGAGTGCGCCCGCCCGGGGCGAGCCGGGCGGAGCGAGATGCAAAGCACCGCGCTGACGGGAGCACCTCGGTGCAGGCACCGTTCAGGAGCGAGGCGCGCGCTCAGCCGAGCGCAGTTCAAGGCGCGGAGCGCCCGCCCGGCGTGAGCGCCCGCCCGGGGTGCCCGGGGCGAGCGGGCACCCGGCGTGAGCGCCCGGGGTGAGCGGGTGGCCGAGGTGAGCGGGTGGGCGGGTGGCCGGGCGGGTGCGCGGTGGTTACTCGCGGCTGCGGCCGTTGGAATCGGATTCGCGGCCGCCGGTGCGGTTGACGGATTTTTCGTGGCGCTGGGCGGGGGTTTGGCCGCCTCGGGCGCCGCTGAGGGCTTCTTCGTTGGGGCGGGTGGCTGCGCCGGTGGGGTGGGCCGTGCCGGCGGAGTAGGCGTTCTGGTTGGCGCGCATCTCTTCGGGGGACATCTGTGAGCGCGGGCCGCCCTCTTGGGGGGCGCGCTGGTTGTCGCGGTTGGCGCGCTGCTCGGCGAGGATGCGGTCGACCGGCTGCTCCTGGTCGGTCTGCTGGGCGACCTGGTCGGACGCCGCCTTGTCACCCCCGGTCGGGAACCCGCCGGT
Organism: Kribbella sp. NPDC104218; assembly: GCF_055584105.1. NCBI lineage: Bacteria > Bacillati > Actinomycetota > Actinomycetes > Propionibacteriales > Kribbellaceae > Kribbella > Kribbella sp. NPDC104218. The sequence goes on along the minus strand of NZ_JBVJMQ010000001.1, from coordinate 2,699,596 downwards.
CGGCCCGGCCTCCTGCCGATCGCGCTGCTCGTCTTGCCGATCCAGGCCCTCGCCGTTCAGCGCGGCCTGGTTCACGGTCCCGTCGTCGTTGGTGAACTGGCGGTCCCGCTCGGCGGCGTTGTCCTGGCCGTTCAGCGCGGCCTGGTTGACCGTCCCGTCCTCGTTGGTGAACTGGCGGGTCTGCTCCTCGCGCGCCGGGTCGACGCCGAGCGCCTCCTGCCGGACCGAGCCGTCCTCGTTGGTGAATTCGCGGTTCTGCTCGGCGGTGTTCTCCTCGGCGCGGTCCTCGCCGTTCAGCGCGGCCTGGTTCGCCGTGCCGTCCGGGCGGGTGAACTCACTCTCCCGCTCCTGCTGAGCCTGCGGCTCCTGCACACCGAGCCCGGCCTCGTTGACCGTCCCGTCCTCATGGGTGAACTGCCGGTCCGCCTGGTTCGGCTCGTCGACGCCGAGCGCGGACGAGTTCACCGAGCCGTCCTCGTTCCGGAACTGCTCCGAGAACTGCTCGAACCGCTCGTTCATCTGCGCGCTCTTGGCCTCGAAGTCCGCGCGCGTCTGCTCTCTGCGCGCCTCGAACTCCTGATGCCTCTGCGCGGCGTTGGCCTCGAATTCGGCCTCCATCTGCGCGGCGGTCCGCTCGTACTCCGCCCGCGCCTCCGCAGCCTCCGCCCCGGCAGCGGCTCCCGCGGCGGCTCCAGCCACCGGGGCGCCCAGGTTCTCCGCCTGCGGCTCGCCGCTGCGCCCGTCCCGGTTGCCCTCCTGCTGCCGCCGGCGCTCCTCTTCCTCGCGACGACGACGCTCTTCCTCCTCGCGGCGGCGGTCTTCCTCCTCCTGCCGCCGGCGCTCTTCCTCTTCGCGACGCCGGTCCTCTTCCTCCCGGCGGCGCTCCTCCTCGGCGCGCTGCTGGTCCTCGTCGCCGCGGTCGTCGGTCACCTCGTCCCGCTCGCCCCGGTCGTTGACCGACCGATCGGGCTCACCGTCGCGGTTCAGATCCTGGTTCGCCCGCTCCAGCGCGGCGCGCCGCTCCTGCAGCTGGGCGTGCTCCCGCTGCACCTCGCGCAGCTGCTGCTCGAGCTGCTGGTACTGATCGGCCGGCGCCGGACCGCGCAGCCCCTCATCGATATCAGGGTGGTGCCGGCGCAGATCCAGGACGTCCTGCATCAGCGTGCGTGACGCCGCCCCCTTGGCGTTCGCGCGCGCCTTCTCCAGGTGACTGATCATCACCTGGGCCCGCTTGATGAGTACGTCGAGCAGTTCGTCCTCGAGCATCAGGCCACCTCACTCGCATAAACGGAGTACCCGAACCCGGCCTGCGGATTCTCCGCGCCGGGCCGGGTCGCGTACAGGTGGAACTCGGCGCCCGGCCGCAGCCAGACCGCGAGGTGCCGCCGGAGGCCGCGCCACTCGGGCGGGATCCGCGGGTCGTCCCCCGGACCGACGAAGACCGGAGCGCCCCAGTGCCGGCGGGCCCGCTCGACCTCGGCCGGCCAGTGGTCGTCGAGCCCTTCTTCCGCGGCGGGGACCTCGGACGGCGCGATCTCGTACGCCGACCACCCACTACGCGGGCTCTCGGGGAGGACGGCGTCCGGCAGCAGCAGCATCACGGTCTCGCGCTGGGTGACCAGCCCCCAGGTGAACCGCTCCGGGTCGATGTTGCCCGGCGCCCACGGCTGCCAGCCGGTGGCCGCCGTGACGCGCAGGACCCGCGCCCGAATCGCCTCCAGGCCGGCGCCCGGCGGACCCCAGACCGGCTTCCAGTCGGAAACCTCGGCCAGATCCGCCATCGCGCGCTCGTCGTCGTCCGACGACCGCTGCTGCGTCTTCACCGCCACCCACTCCTCTCCCAGAGTTACCCACCCTAAGCCCACTACGGCGCACTCACCCCCAGAACAGACGTGCCGGAAACGGAAACGGATCCCGTTCGCGAGCAGTAAGCGTTCGCCGCCGCTCAACCGGCGCGATCTGCGTTGTAGTGGAAACATGAAGCTTCCGGCACCGCCCACGGCGCAGTCCTTCCGGTCGCCGCTGCACCATCCGCGCGTCGCGACCGTCCTGGGCCGCTGGCTCGGCGTCGCCGTCCTGGTCTGTTTTCTGACCGGCCTGTTCAGCCATTTCCAGCAGGAGACCCCCGGCTGGCTGCCCATCCCGAGCCGCCCGGCGTCCCTCTACCGGGTCACCCAGGGCCTGCACGTCTTGAGCGGGACGATCGCCGTACCGTTGCTGCTGGCAAAGCTCTGGACGGTCTACCCCAAGCTGTTCGAGAAGCCGACACGGCGAACGCTGCTGGAACGCCTGTCCATCCTCGTGCTGGTCTCGGCCCTCGCGCTGGAACTCTTCATCGGCTACCTGAACACGCTGCAGTGGTATCCGTGGCCGTTCCCCTTCAAGCAGACGCACTACGCGCTCGGCTGGATCATCGTCGGCGCGCTGCTCGTCCACATCGCCGTCAAGCTCCCAGTCATCCAGTGGCGCAAAGAACCTTTGCCTCCAGCAAGCACCGGTCTGACCCGCCGCGGCCTGTTCCGAACCGTCGCCGGCGCGGCCGCCCTGGTCGGCATCACCTCAGTCGGCCAGTCCGCCCCGGCACTCGGCCCGCTGGCCGTCCTGGCACCCCGCAAGCCGGACGTCGGCCCCCAAGGGCTCCCAGTGAATCGGACGGCGCACGACGCCGGGATCACTCCCCTCACCGCCGCCTGGCGCTTCACCGTCGTTGGCCCGCAGCAACTGTCGTACAGCCTCGACCAGCTGCGCGAACTCCCGCAGAACCGCTCCGACCTGCCGATCGCCTGCGTCGAGGGCTGGAGTCAGGGCGCCCGCTGGGAAGGCATCCGGATCCGCGACCTGCTGCAGCTCTGCGGTGCGCCCGCCTCGTCGCGAGTCCGGGTGGTCTCGATGGAACAGGGCGGCTTCTACGCCACCAGCGAGCTGCCACCCCAATTCGCCGCCGATCCCCTGACCCTGCTCGCGCTCCGCCTGAACGGCGACGAGCTGGCACTCGACCACGGCTTCCCGGCCCGCATCATCGCGCCGAACCGCCCCGGCGTCCTGCAAACCAAATGGGTGCACCGCCTGGAGGTCCTGACATGAAGACCCGGATCGCGCTCGGGGCGGCAGGTGTCGGCTTCGGCCTGTGGGGCCTCTGGCTCCTGCTGAGCGCCCTGGAGTCCCGCGCCCTGCTCCGCCTGCCCCTGTGGCTCGGCGGGGCCGTCGTCGCGGACGACGTCGTCCTCGTCCCGCTGACGATCGGCGCCGGTTGGCTCCTCACTCGCTGGGCGAGCGGCCCCGACCGCGCCCACCTCGTGGGATCCGTGCGGACGACGCTCCTGTACGTCGGCATCACCACATTGCTCGCGATCCCCCTGCTCCTGCGGCAGGGGAAGGGCGCCAATCCGACGATCCTGCCCCGGAACTATCTCCGCGACTGGTTGTTGCTCGAAGCAATAATCCTGACGATCGGGGTTGTCGTGTTCAGCGTTCAGCGCTTCACGTTCAGCAGGTCCCGCGCCTCGTCCGACGACATCGGCGGCCGCTGAGCCAGCGTCGCCAGGGCCGCGGCGCGCTCGACCAGCTCGGCGTTGTGGTTGACCGGCTCCCCCTTCGCCAGCGTCAACGTGTCCTCCATACCGACCCGGAGGTGACCGCCCTTGGACAACGCGGCCAGCGCGACGGTGAGCGACGTCCGCCCGATTCCGGTCGCGGACCAGGAGGTGACGGCGGCGGGCAGCGCGTTGACCGCGGCGACGAGCGCGTCCGTCGTACCGGGCATGCCGCCGGGGACGCCCATCACGAGGTCGCAGTGCACGCGTCCGCCGTACGGGAGGCCGAACTTGTCGAGCAGGCGACCGAGCGCCGCCACATGTCCCAGATCGAAGAGCTCGAACTCCGGCACGATCTCGCGTTCCTGCGTGCGCCGGTAGAGCTCGGTGACGAACGGCCACGGGTTCATGAAGACGTCGTCGCCGAAGTTGACCGTGCCCATCGTCAGCGAGCAGGAGTCGGGCGCGGCGTCCAGGACCCGGAGCCGGTGCTCGAACGGGTCGGTGACCGCGCCGCCGGTGGACAGCTGGACGATCAGGCCGGAGTTCGCCCGGACGGCGGCCACCGTCTCGGTCAGCCGACCGAGGTCGAGCGTCGGCCGGTGCTCGTCGTCCCGGATGTGGATGTGGATCATCGCGGCCCCGGCCGCCTCACACTGCTTCGCCGTCTCGACCAGCTCGTCGAGGGTCGTGGGCAGCGCCGGGCAGTCCGCCTTCGCGGTCTCGGCGCCGGTGGGGGCAACGGTGATCAGGGTCGAGGCCATGGCACAGATCTTGCCAGAACACCGCTCAGACCGGGAGATTCAGCGGTCGAGAAGGCAACTGGCGGGATATTTTCCGGCACGGCAGGATTGCCCTATGAGAGCAGTCGTACAGCGGGTCAGCAGCGCGTCGGTCACGGTCGAGGGCGCGGTGGTCGGCGCGATCGACGGGCCGGGGCTGCTCGTCCTGCTCGGCGTCACCCATGACGACACCGCCGCGACGGCGCAGGCCCTGGCCGCCAAGATCTGGACGCTGCGCATCCTGGACGGCGAGCGGTCCGCCGCCGACGAGCAGGCGCCGATCCTCGCGATCAGCCAGTTCACCCTGTACGCCGACACCCGCAAAGGCCGCCGCCCGTCGTGGAGCGCGGCCGCCCCCGGCCCGGTCTCCGAACCCCTGTACGACGCCTTCTGCGCCGCCCTCGAGGAGCTCGGCGCCAAGGTCGAGCGCGGCCGCTTCGGCGCGCACATGGAGGTCGCCCTGGTCAACGACGGCCCGGTCACGCTCATCCTCGACGCCTGATGGAGCCGGCTCGTCTGATCGCTCGGCGACTGCCGCAGGAGCCCGGCGTCTACCGGTTCCGCGATGAGAACGGCCGGGTCCTCTACATCGGCCGCGCAGTGAACCTGCGCCGCCGCGTACTGTCGTACTGGACTCACCTGGGCGACCGGCCCCGGCTGCGCCGGATGGTGAACCGGATCGCCCGGGTCGAGAGCGTCTGGTGCGACTCCGAACACGAGGCCGCCTGGCTCGAACGAAACCTGCTCGAACACTCCAAACCCCGCTGGAACCGGGTCAAGGGCGGCGCGGAGGTCGTCGGCTACATCCGCTTCGATCCCGGCGGCCCACGCTTCACCCACACCATCACGCCGCCGGCCGAGCACTTCGGCCCGTACCTCGGCGGTCTGCGCGTCCGGCAGGCGATCTCGGCCCTGCAGCGGGTGATCCCCTTGCACTACACGGCCGACACCAGCGGCTCGCTGCGCGAGTTCGCCCGGTTGTTCGGCGTCAGCCCCGACGATCGCGAGTCGATGACCCAGGCGACGTACGCCGTCCTCGCTCGGGAGCCGGATGCGGTGACCGCCGTCCGGGCGGAGCTGGTCCGGCGACGGGACCAGGCGTCGACGGCGCTCCGGTTCGAGTTCGCGGCCAAACTGCAGGAGGAGTTGGCCGCCTTCGAGTGGATCGTCGCCGAGCAGAAGGTCGCGCGGATGGTTGCCGACGACATCGATGTGTTCGGCTGGGCGGACGGCGTCCTGGTCGGGTTCGGGCTGCGCGACGGCCGGGTCCGGACCTGGACGCAGCAGGCGATGACCGAGCGGACGGCGCGCGATCGGGTGGCCGCGACACCGGCGTCCTGGCAACTGTTTGCCCAGCGCAACGCCGAGCTCGCCGCGCGCTTGCTGGCCTGACAGAAGAACCGGCCCCCGGATCCTGTGCGGATCCGGGGGCCGGTGTTCTGAGACGGTGAGGTTCGACTCAGACGGTGACTGTCAGCTTGTTCAGCCGACGACGCCGGCGGCCGAGTGACCGACGACAACCTTGGTGTTCAGGCTGTAGACGTCGATGACCAGGGCGTTCACGGCGATGTAGCGCTGCTGCTTGACGACCTGGTTGAAGGTCAGCTTGGCGATCCCCGGGATGTCCAGCGTGGCGTTCTGACCGGTCTTGACCGGGTAGACCTTGTTGCCGACCTTGATCGACGCGATGCTCGAGGTCGAGCTGACGCCGAACTTGCCGTCCTTGCTCTTCCACGCCTTGGCCTCGGAGTTCACCGCGCCGATGGCCAGGTTGCCGACCTTGACACCCGCGACGTGCGAGGTGAAGTGGACGGCGGCCTTGTCCTTGTTCTGGAAGCCGTTCTTGGTGGTGTACGCGGCGCCGACGTAGGCGACCTTCGGGATCACGACCTCGCCGACCGACGCGCGGATGGTCTTGCCCTCGGTGCCCTTGCAGGTGGCCTGGTACGACGTCGGGCCGGAGACGACCAGCTTGTCGACGTTGGCCTTGGTGACGTAGGCGTCGCCGATGACGAGGCCGACGGCCGGCTTGGCGATCTCGGCGCGGGTCTTGAGGACCGCGACGTCGACACCCTCCGGGATGTACTTGTTCTTCACGTTCGCGTGGACGACGACGCCCTGCGCGTACGAGTAGATGCCGCTCTCGGTCTTCACGCCGCCGACGCGGTTCAGCACGATGTAGCCCAGGCCCGGGACGGCGACCTTGGTGTTCGGCTCCGGCTTGAGCAGCGACGGAACGCTGACGGCGCCGATCTTCACACCCGCGAACGTCGTGTTGCCCGTGTAGGACAGCTTGCCGTTCTTGTACACCGCGGTGGTGGTGGTCTTCACACCGGTCAGGTGCAGCAGGTTGCCGATCTTGACGTCAACAGCGGTGGCGGTGCTGGTGACACCGTTGCCGTTCTTGTTGTTGAACGCGTGGGTGTTCGTCCGCACGGTCTTGGCGATCGCGTGGTTGTTGACGTTGGCCGTCGCGACATCGTTCGTGTCGGCGGCCGACGAGTTCGTGGTGCAGCTGATCGTGCTCAGCGTCTGCGGGCCGCTGTTCACGACGCCACCGGTGGCCTCGACAGCGATGCCGTAGCCGTTGTAACCGAAGACCGGGCTGGCCGATGCCGAGCCCGAGGTCAGCGCGATCGTAGAAGCAACGCCGACGACCGCCGCTACACCGACGGCGGCGAGCTTCTTGTATCCGATGCGGGGTCCCATGACCCCTCCTCCCTGAGTGATGACATGACCCGTAGCGCGGGCCAGGACACAGACACAACTCAGGTAGTTGCGGTAGGTAACGACTCGACCTCGCTCCGAGACCAAACCGTTACCTGCGGGCTCGGTGACCGAGATTCCTCCGGGCCACCCGTAACTTCGCGGTGATGGCTCGAAACCCCTTGCCCGCCAAGGGTTCCGGCATGCCGAAGGGCCCGGACGCGCAAGGTCCGGGCCCTTCGGAAACTACTTCAGGGTGGGCCGCCGTCCGGCGACGGCGGCACCATCAGTAACGAGCGAGAAGTCAGACGGTAACGGCCACTTCCGCGACGGCGCCGTACTGCGCCACCACCTGACGGTCGACCGGGTCGGCCTTCGGGGCCAGCGTGCGCAGCGTCCACTCGCCGGGCTTGGCGAAGAACCGGAAGTGCCCGGTCGCGGACGTCGGCACCTCGGCGGTGAACTCACCCGAGGCGTCGAGCAGCCGCACGTACGCGCCGCCGATCGGCTCCTCGCCGCGCAGCACCTGGCCCTGGATCACGGCCTCCTTGTCGATGTCGACCCCCTTGAGGTCGAGACCGCCCTTCTTCGCGCCGCACATCTCAGGCCTGCCCGGGTTCGTCGCCGAGGGCAACCGGAACGCCGACCAGCGAACCCCACTCGGTCCAGGAACCGTCGTAGTTCTTGACGTTCTCCTGGCCGAGCAGCTCGTGCAGCACGAACCAGGTGTGCGCCGAGCGCTCGCCGATCCGGCAGTACGCGATGGTGTCCTTGCCGAAGTCGACACCGGCGTCCTCGTAGAGCTTCTTCAGCTCGTCGTCGGACCGGAAGGTGCCGTCGTCGTTGGCCGCCTTGCTCCACGGGATGCTGGCCGCGGTCGGGATGTGACCCGCGCGCTGCGCCTGCTCCTGCGGCAGGTGGGCCGGGGCGAGCAGCCGGCCGGCGTACTCGTCGGGGCTGCGGACGTCGACCAGGTTCTTGACGCCGATGGCCTCTTCGACCTCACCGCGGAAGGCGCGGATGTTCAGGTCCTGCGGCTGGGCGACGTACTCCGTGGCCTCGCGCTTGACGACCTCGTCGGTCAGCTCGCGGCTGTCCAGCTCCCAGCGCTTGCGGCCGCCGTCGAGCAGGCGGACGTCGCCGTGACCGTAGAGCTTGAAGTACCACAGGGCGTAGGCGGCGAACCAGTTGTTGTTGCCGCCGTACAGCACGACGGTGTCGTCGTTCTTGACGCCGCGGCTGGACAGCAGCTCGCTGAACTGCTGCTGGTTCACGAAGTCACGACGGACCTGGTCCTGCAGGTCGTCCTTCCAGTCCAGCTTGATCGCACCGGCGATGTGCCCGGCGTCGTACGCCGAAACGTCCTCGTCGACCTCGATCAGGACGACGTTGGCGTCGCTCTTGTGCTCTTCGACCCAGTCGGCCGAGACAAGCGCGGATTCCCTGCTCATGTGTGCTGCCTCTCAGTTGGTAGCGGTGGTTGGCGTACGAATGCGTTGGATCAACAAAAAGGCCTCGCAGCCGAGGCAGAGCCCGACGGCCGCGTTCACGAACGCGGCGACCAGGGCGAATCCGGTGGCGACCACTCCGAGCACGATCGCGCCGCTGAAGTAGCCGATCAGGCCGACGATCGCGAACAGCAGCCCGACCAGCTGGGCGAACCGCGGCGGTGCGGCGTCCTCCAGCTCCTTCGGCGGCCCCAGCCGCGGCCGGACGACGCGCTTGAAGAACTGGCCGTACGGCGACGCCTGGACGCCGAAGGCCACTCCGATGGCGAACACCAGCGTCTGCACCGCCAGGATCCACGGGCTCCCGAGGATCAGGGTCAACGCCAGCAGGACTGCGGTCACCCCAGCTGCGAACCGCAGTCCACGGGGATCGACCTGAGGGGGTGGTGGCGCCGTCTGTTCGGACATGCCGACTCCATCGGAAGGAGTGGTTCGAGCCGGACCCGCCCGGGTGTGCGGGGAGACGACGTACGCGACACCGGGCTCAGATTCCGGTCTCGCAGCGCTCGGGACGCCGCCTGGTCAGCGGCAGCGACACAGTGACGAGCGCATGCGGCAGTTGTCCACCGCGCGGCGCTTGGTCAGCAAAGTCGTGTACTCCACGCCTCCGAGAGTACGGACAGCGGGGAGGTGGGTGGTCAGTTGTCCCATTTACTGAGACAACTGATCACATCCTGGAATAGCTCAGGTGCGGACGACCTGGGTGCCCGGCCACTTGTCGTGCAGCGCCTGCTTCTTGTCGTCCCACAGCGGCCAGAAGTAGTCGAGCAGGATGACGATGCTGGTCAGCTGCCCGATCAACGGGATGAAGCCGATCAGGTTCAGCGCGACGTAGAACCCGGCGCGCTTGGCCGCCGCGGCGGGCGGCAGATACCCGGGGCGGTCCCGCAGCCGGACGGCGATGCTCAGCAGCATCTTGCCCGGGGTCGCGCCGGCTTTGGTCAGGAAGAAGTACTGGTAGGCGAACTGGATCACCATGATGATCAGGGCGGCCGGTACGAGCCACTTGTACAGCTCGGGTGGCAGCGTCGTCGGGGCGGTCGGCTGCCCGCCTTCTGCTGCTTCTTCGAATATCGGGCCGTAGATGTCCATCATCACCTCCACCGCCTTCCACATGAAGTAGCCGGCGAAGATCATCCCGACCAGACCGGTGATGATGGCGTCGATGATGTACGCGAAGACGCGGCGCCACCAGCCGGACAGCGGCTGACCGTCCGGGGTCGCGACCCGGTTCGGGTTCTGGCCGGGGGCGCCGTAGCCCTGGCCCGCCTGCTGCGGGTAGGGCTGGTAGCCGCCCTGGAAACCCTGGCCCTGGCCGTACTGCTGGCCGTACTGCTGTTGGCCCTGCGGCTGGCCTTGTTGGGCCTGGCCGAACTGGGAGGGCGCGCCGAACTGCGGCCAGTCCTGCTGCGGGGCGCCGCCGAAGACCTGGCCGTGCTGAACCGGCTGGCCCGCTTGCGGCTGCTGCGGCGCCGGTTGGCCGTACTTGGGACGGCGCCGATCGGTCCAGGCGCTGCCGTCCCAGTACCGCTGCTGGGACTGGTTCTCGGGGTCGTCGTACCAACCGGCTTGAAAGCTCACGCGGACAGCATCGCCCATCGGCCGGACGAACCGCCATCCGCCTGGAGGCTGATATCGGCGGGCTAGGACGGTTGACGGTCGATCGCGGTGGCCAGGGCGGCGATCACATCCGGTTTGCGCGGAGCGCCGCTGGCTCGTTTGACGACCGCTCCGGTGCTGTCCAGCACCAGCGTCGTCGGCGTCCGCAGGATGTCGAGGCGACGGACGAGCTCCAGGTGCGCCTCGGCGTCCAGCTCGATGTGGCGGACGCCGTCCACCATGCCCTCGACCTCGGCCAGCGTCCGGCGGGTCGCGCGGCAGGGGGCGCAGAACGCGGAGGAGAACTGCAACAGCGTGGCCCGCTCGCCGAGCTCAGCTCCCAGCTCGGCTGCGGAGACTGTGTCGTCCACCTCTGCCTTCCCCCGAAAACGGCCGTCGTACCAGGCTTTGAGCACGCTGAGCAGCACTCCGGCGACGAGCGCGCCGGCCAGCACCCACAGACCTAGGCTCACAACAAACCAGAGTACGTCGGTGGTTTTTCCGCACCAGCCGCTGTTTCATCCCTCGGACAGACCGCTAGTCGTTGGGCCGGCCACGGAGCCGTTTGGTCTCGCCGCGGCGCTTCTTGTCGTCCAGACGCCGGCGTACCGCGCCTTTACTCGGCTTCGTCGGTCGCCGCGGCCGGGGCGGCGCTGCGATCGCCTCCTTGAGCAGCGCGACCAGGCGCTCCTTGGCCGCCTCCCGGTTCCGCCACTGCGATTTGTACTCCGACGCGGCGATCGTGAGCACTCCGTCGACCAGCCGGCTCTCGAGCCGCTCCAGCGCCCGGGACTTGAGCACCGCGGACAGCGCCGTCGTACCGGCGACGTCGAAGCTCAGCTCGACGCGGCTGTCGGTGGTGTTGACCGACTGCCCACCCGGACCGCTGGACCGGGAGAACCGCCAGCTCAGCTCCGCCTCGGGTACCACCACCCCCGGTCGCACGATCAGCCCGTTGTCCACGACACCTATTGTGCTGGTTGGCCCCATCGGCTCGTTAGGCTTCTCCCCGTGCAGGAGATGGGAACGCCGGGGCGGGCGCATCAGCAGCCCGCTGAGCAAGAGGAGCTTCCGGCGCTGGCGGACCTCCAGGTTCGGGGCCGACCGGTCAAGACCTGGGTAATCGGCGCCGGTGCGACGATCCTGGCGATTTCAGCGGCGTTCGGCGGCTTGGCGAAGGCCAACGCGGAGAATCCGCCACTGACGGCCGGCACCGCGGTGGACGCGGGCCAGTTCGAGGTGACGATCCAGCGAGTGGTCGCCGTACCCGACTTCAAGCCGGTGTTCAGCGCGGATCCCGGCAGCGGACTGATCGCAGTCGTCGCGAAACTCAAGGTGACCGACGACACCGGGGCCACCCCGCCGTCGGACCTGATCCGGCTGATCGGCGTACCGGGCGCCAAGGACAGCGACCGCCCGGTCGGAACCGCCAGCCTGAGCGACGACACGATCACCCCGGTCCTGACGCCGGATGCCGCCGAGGATCTGGTGTACGTGTTCAAACTGCCCAAGCTCACCGAGGTCCCGGCCGAGGTCAAGGTGACCGTACAGGGCTACGAGCACTACGACGAGTCAGTGCTGGACCACCACGAGAAGTGGCTGCCGACCGACCTGGTCGCCGAGGGCACGATCAAGGTCGAGGACAAGACGAAGGGGAAGAAGGCCGGATGACCGGACACAAGGTGATCAACGCCGGCCTCACCCTGGCCGTCCTGGTCGCGATCGTGGGGCTCTACCGCTTCACGCCGACCCAGAAGGACATCCAGGACCCGACCCCGGTGAACGGCATCGTCGGCAGCGCAACGAAGACTCCTCGATTCGAGCTGACCGTCAACGGCGTCCGCGTCGCCAAGAAACTGCAGGTCAAGCCCGACGAGAAGGCCCGCGAGAGCCGGACGAGCTTCGTGCTGATCGACGCCACCGCGACCGCGCTGCGGGAGCCGATGTACCTGAAGCGGGTGCGGGTCCTGACCTCGGACGGCGTCGCCTATCTCGGCGCCAACCGGACCGGGCTGGAGCAGACCGCCCTGAGCGGCGCCGAACTCGCGCCGGGAATCCCGGTCCGCGGCTCGTTCGTGGTCGAGCTCCCGGCCGACAAGTTGCCGGGAGCAACCTTGCAGGTGATGGAGAAGTCCGGTTTCAACGAGCTCGAGCCGGAGGTGACGGTGCCCCTCGACGTCGAGTCGCCCGAGGTGCAGGACGTCGTCGAGCTGACTGCTGCGAGCGCCTCGTGAGCGGCGCGGGGCGGGACCGGCGAACGGACGGGTGGGCTAGCAAAGAAAATGAGGCATCGGCCCCGCCGGTGTTCCCGATCCCACCGGCCGACCTGTTGACA
>NZ_JBVJMQ010000001.1:2057631-2687123 GCF_055584105.1 Kribbella sp. NPDC104218 | reverse complement strand
CGCCGCAGGCCCCCCCTCGCCGCCCCCACCCACCCCCAACCCCCCCCCCCCCCCCCCCCCCCCCCCCACACACCCCCCCCCCCCCCCCCCCCCTCCCCCCCCCAACCCCCCCCCCCCCCCCCCCCCCCCCCCCCCCCCCAAGGCCGGCTGGCTCAGCAAGAACACTGCGGCCTTGGCCTCGCTGGTGCTCACGATCCCGCTGGCCGGCTGGTGGACGACCCGCAGCGACTACAAGTCCTGGTACGACTCCGAGCCGCGGGACGCGATCACGGTCGCCGACGGCGGGACGGAGTACCTCGGCGCGACCTGGTTCGCGGCGAGTGTCGAGAAGGACCCGCAGCCGCTGAAGTCGACGATCAGCAAGCCGAAGGCGCTGCCGCCGGACACGACCCGGATTCGGGTCTACTACCGCCAGCAGGTCGCTGCGGTGGCCAACCTGGAGGGGCTCGGCGGGTGCCGGCTGCACCTGCGCGCGCCGGACGGCCGGGTCTGGGACCAGCTGACCGTCGGCGGCGAGGCCTTCGAGGACCGGCCGAACGGCTGCGTCGGCGGGTACGACGAGAAGCCGTCATCCTTCCGGGGCGCGAACGCGGAGCACTACGTCAAGCCGCAGGCCGGGAAGCCGTACGAGACGGTCGCGATCTTCGTCGTCCCGACCTCGGTCGCCGACAGTGTGCAGCCGACGATCACCTGGGCTACGAAAGTTCCCGAGTACCTGGCATTCCCGAGGTAGCGGCGGACAGGTCGGCGACGCCGCCTTGCTCGTCGGCGTCCTGCTCGTGGACGGCGCGGGTGCCGCGGTTCAGGTAGCCGGCCACGCCGCCGATCATCCGGTCGTACGCCGCGGCCAGCAGCGCGACCTGCAGCATGATCTTGAGGCCGTCGGTGATCAGGTTCAGCGGCTCGTCGAGGACCAGCCAGAACTGCAGGCTGTGCGGGCCGAGGACCCACAGCTTCAGCACCATCCAGACCGCGCTGGCCGCGAACGTGACGACGGCCCAGGCCAGGAAGTAGCCGAGCATCGGGCGGAGGCCGGAGCGAATCACCAGCCGGAACGCGTCCGCGATCGGTGACCAGCGGTCCTTCCAGTCCGCGACGACGGTGTTCCCGGCCGCCTGGACGATGCGCGGCGTGCGCTGCCAGCGGTTCGTGATCCGGTCGAAGCGCCAGCGCGGCTCCGTGTCCGCCTTGCTGACCGCGCGACCGTAGATCACCGCGGTCATCGTGATCCACACCAGCGGCAGCACGGCCGCGCTCCAGAGGTCGCCGATACCGGATGCGAGGAAGCCGGTGACGGCGTCCCAGATCTCGCGGATCTGGCTGGCGCCGAACAGGTGGTCGAGCACCCAGACGTAGGCGTCCTGCAGCCATACCCACAGCTGCCGCTCCTGGATCCACTCCTTCGGCGACGGGATGTACGACGTGGCCTGGTAGGCGACGACGAAGATCCACAGGGCCTCGAGGTAGGTGACGAACAGCTTGCGGACCGGGCCCTCGGTCTCCCCGCGCCACTTCTTGAACGCGAAGCGCAGCAGGTAGGCCGTGGCGCCGAGGCCGATGAACAGCCAGGTCGACAGCGAGTTCAGCCCTTCGGAGGGCACCGGGACCGAGCCGCCGCCGAGCACCGTGGCGGCCGTGTCGTTCACCTTCTGGACGGCCAGCTTGTACTCGTACTCGAGCGCCTCGTTCTGCAGGAACTTGTACGCCGCGTAGAACGCGAGGAACGGCAGCAGCGCGGCCGCCAGCGCGTCGACCGGGCGGCTCTCCTTGCCGGGTTCGACGCCGTCCGGGGCGAGCACGCCCTCGGCGACCGCCCGGCGGTGGAACGGCAGCTCGCCGCGGAGCACCAGGAACATGGCGACGTACATCGCCAGCGAGACCACGACCAGCAGCGCGAGCACCGCGATACCGGCGGCCTCGACCTTCGCACCGGCCTGGACCGCAACCCATTGCAGCCCGCGGTGCGCGAGCTGGGCGATCAGAAACACCGCCAGCAGCCTCGGCCACGCCTTACCGAACAAGATCCCAGCGCGGCCCACCGTGGTGAGCAACGACCCCGACTCCATCGCCACGGCGCAGAATCTACCCCGCGGAGGGGGCGTCACCGCAGGTCAGGCGGGCGCTTCGGCCGTTTCCCGGGTGGATGCGGCCGGCGGGACCACGAAGCGGTAGCCGACGTTACGGACCGTGCCGATCAGGGACTCGTGCTCGGGGCCGAGTTTCGCCCGCAACCGGCGGACGTGGACGTCGACCGTCCGCGTGCCGCCGAAGTAGTCGTAGCCCCAGACCTCCTGGAGGAGCTGCTCACGCGTGAACACCCGGCCGGGGTGCTGCGCGAGGAACTTGAACAGCTCGAACTCCTTGTAGGTCAGATCGAGGGCGCGGCCGTTCAGCTTCGCCGTGTACGACGCCTCGTCGATCACGACGTCGCCCGTCCGGATCAGGCTGGTGTCCGGGTCCTCGGCGCGGGTCGCGGCGAGGCGGCCGATCACCAGCCGCAGGCGGGCCTCGATCTCGGCCGGGCCGGCGGTGTCGAGCAGGACGTCGTCACAACCCCAGTCCGCGTTGACGGCGGTCAGGCCGCCCTCGGTGACGACCAGGATCAGCGGGACGTCGATCCCCGTCGTCCGGATCAGCCGGGACACCCCGCGGACGGCCACCAGGTCGCGGCGCGCGTCCAGCAGGACGGCGTCCGCGTCGGGAGCGTCGACCAGAGCGGCCACCTCAGCGGGCAGGATCCGGATCTGGTGCGGTAACAGCGCGAGCGACGGCAGCACCTCGGTGGAGGCCTGCAGCGCGTTCGTCAGCAGAAGCAACGTGCTCACGTTGTCTCCCCGTGCTGGTCTAGGTGCACATCAGGCCCCAACGGCGTCCTTGCCGGGGGCCCGAGACACACTGGATAACAACAGCAAGCTGACATACTAACCGAAGTCGCATCCGATCAGTGAGGTCGCACCCGATGCCGGAAGTCACCATCCGCTACTTCGCCGCCGCCCGCGCCGCCGCCGGCCACCCCGCCGCGACCGCCGAAGCCGCCTCCCTCGCCGACCTCATCACCACCGTCTCCACCGACCGCCCCGAACTCGCCAGAGTCCTCTCCCTCTGCACCTTCCTCCTCAACGGCGAACGCGCAACCCCCACCACCCCCCTCCCCGAAGGCGCCCAAGTAGACGCCCTCCCCCCCTTCGCCGGCGGCTAACCCACCCCACCTCCCCGCGGCACAGCCCGATGCCGCCTCCCCCACCACCAGGTGTCGGCCTCGCCGCCCCGCCCCGGTCCCGCCATCCCTGGCATCTCACGCTCGCGCTCACCGCCCCCGGCGCACGAGATCGCCCCCACCCGGCCGCCGCCACCGCACACTCGGCCTCGCCGCCTCCACCACCCGGCCGCGCCGACCGCTTCTTGGTCTCGAAGCGCACTGGATGTCCCGTGGGCGAAGTTCGTGATGTGACTGGTGTGTTGTTGTGTGACTGGTGGTTCTTCGGGCTTTTACGACTGTCAAGGATCCTGCTACCTTGCGTATTCCGTCGTTCCACGGAAGGTCACCGATCACCGATGGCGCACGTTGCCCCGACTTCGCATCGCCGCGCGACCCGCGCCTCGCACCGCGGCCACCGCACGGCCGACGGGCCGATCCGCCGCAGCACCTGGCTCGGCCTGGCGTTCGCGATGATTCTCGGCCTGTTCCTCACCGGCTACACGCATGTCGGCATCCACGCCGGCGCGGTCACGCTGCTCGTCATGCTCGTCCCGCTGACGCTCGCCGTGTTCGGCGCCGCCGTCCGCCGCGGTTTCGGCTCGACGCTCTCCCCGCTGTTCACGGCCGGCGCGCTGACCTTCGTCCTGCTCAAGTTCTTCCTCTGAGCGTGGGGCGGGACGCACCCGCCCCACGCTCAGCCAAGCTCAGGAGCCGACCGAGATCCGGTTCGTCGGCCCCGGCGTGTACGGGTCGTTCGCGGTCAGGTACTTCGCGAACGCGTCGATGTCGAGCCCGCCGAAGAACTTGTTCGTCGCGGTCGTGAAGGCCGGGAAGCCGTCACCGCCGTCGGACAGGAAGTTGTTCGTGACGATCCGGTACGACGTCCCGTCCACCAGCGGCTGCCCGCCGATCTTCACCGACCCGGCGACGATCTTCGAGCCGGCCGCGGCGGCCGGGTTCCAGGTGTAGGTGATCCCGGCGACCTGCAGCACCTTGTACTTACCGGCCTCCGGCCCGTTCACCCCGGAGAACTGCTGCTCGAGCAGCGCCTTGATCTGCGCCCCGGTCATATCCATCGAGACCAGGAAGTTGTTGAACGGCTGCACGGTGAAGGCCTGCCCGAAGGTGACCTCCCCCGCGTTCGACGCGAGGTCGGCGCGGATACCGCCCGGGTTCATGAACGCCGCGACCGGCGTCTTCCCGCCCGTCACCACCGACGGGTCGGTGAGCTGCGCGTCGGCGATCAGGTTGCCCAGCGGGGACTCGAGCGAGTCGTCCGGCGTCCGGGAGACCGACGTACCGCTGATGTGGCCGATCACCTTGTTCGCGATCGGGGCGACCAGGGTCTGGTACTTGCTGATCAGCTCGGCCGTCTTGCGGTCCTGCGGCACGTCGCGGGTGACGATCACGTTGTTGGCCAGCGTGTTCACCCGGTCGACGTCGTTCGTCGCGTTGTTGATACTCAGCCGGACCTCGGTGACGAGCCGGCCGAACGACGACGCGCTGGTGATCAGCCGCGGCTGACCGGCCTTGTCCGGCAGGGAGCAGTTGTAGCCCTGGTGGGTGTGACCGGAGATGATCGCGTCGATCTCCGGGTCGAGACCTGCGTTGATGTCCACGATCGGGCCGGAGATCCCCGGGCAGCTGTTGTACGCCTTCGGGTCGGCCGGGAATCCGCCCTCGTGCAGCAGCACGACGATCGACTTCACGCCCTTCTTCTTCAGGATCGGCACCAGCTTGTTCGCCGTCTCGACCTCGTCGGTGAAGGTCAGCCCCTCGACCCCGGACTTGGTGACGATGTTCGGCGTGTTCTCCAGCGTCATCCCGATGAAGGCGACCTTGCGGCCGTCGTCGAACTTCTTGATCGTGTACGGCGCGAGCAGCGTGCGCCGGGTGTTCTCGAAGAAGACGTTCGCCGACAGGTAGTCGAACTTGGCGCCCTTGAACGGCCGCTTCTTGTCGGGGCACGAGTTCTGGTTGTTCTGGCCGTCGCCGTCCGGCAGGCAGCCGCCGGTCTGCATCCGGAGCAGCTCGTGCCAGCCCTCGTCGAACTCGTGGTTACCGACCGAGGCGGCCTCCAGGCCCATCAGGTTCATCGCCTCGATGGTCGGCTCGTCGTGGAACGCGGCCGACAGCAGCGGCGAGGCGCCGATCAGGTCACCGGCGGCGACGGTCACGGAGTCCTGGCCCTTGGCCTCGGCGGCGGCCCGCAGCTCCTTCAGATGCGTGGCCAGGTACGCCGCGCCACCGGCCGGGATGCCGTTGATGTTGCCGCTCGAGCCGCCCGGCGCCTCCAGGTTGCCGTGGAAGTCGTTCAGCGCGAGCAGCTGGATCTGGGTGTGCGTCGGCTTGGGTTTCGCCGGTGCCGCCTGGGTCACGGTTCCCCCCGTGGCCAAGCCGAGCACGGCGGCCGTGCCGACGGCGATCAGGCCGGCGGCCCACCGTCGGTTCAGCCGCGTCTTGTCTCGTCCTGTCAAGGCCATGTCTTCTCCGTCGTTGTCGCGATCACCGCGTGGAATCCACACGCGATCCCGCGAAATTACCCGAGGAATCGCGGCCCTTCCAAGGACCTGAGCATGAACTCACCCGGACCTTTTACGGTATTCCCGTGACTCTCGAAGCAGTTCCCTCACCGTTGCCCACGGCCACCGCGGCCGCCGTCACCGAAATCGCTCGGCTGGCCGCGCAGAGCGACGGCGTGAACCCACTCGACGAACGCACCCTGCTGCATCTGGACGGCGAGCACCCCGGCGTCCTGCACGTCCTCGCCTACGACGGCGAGCCCGGCACCATCGAGCCCAGCGGCCTGCAGTCCGCCCGCAACCTGATCGGGTACGGCGCCCTGTCCCCCGACGGCTCCGCCGAACTCGTCGTCACCCCGTCCGCCCGCCGCCAGGGCACCGGCACCGCCGTCCTCCGCACCCTCCTCGACCACGCCGGCCCCCGCCTCGCCGTCTGGGCCCACGGCCGCCTCCCCGGCGCCGACGAGCTGGCCGCCCGCCTCGACCTGCACGTCTCCCGCGAGCTCTACTTCCTCCGCCGTCCGGCCGCCGAGCTCCCCACCCCCACCTGGCCCGCCGGCATCGCCGTCCGCACCTTCGTCCCCGGCCAGGACGACGCCGCCTGGCTCAAGGTCAACCACGAAGCCTTCGCCACCCACCCCGAACAAGGCGCCTGGACCCAGTCCGACCTCACCGACCGCCTCAACCAGCCCTGGTTCGACCCAGCCGGCTTCTTCCTGGCCGTCACCGCGGACGGCGACCTGGCCGGCTTCCACTGGACCAAGACCGAGCACAACGAAGGCGAGGTCTACGTAGTAGGCGTAGCCCCCGCCCACCAAGGCACCGGCCTCGGCAAAGCCCTGACCCTCCAAGGCCTCCACCACCTCCAAAACACCAAGCACCTCCCCGCCATCACCCTCTACGTAGACGGCACCAACACCCCCGCCCGCCGCCTCTACACCTCCCTCGGCTTCACCACCGCCGCCCAACACGTCCAATACACCCCGTGACCCCCCTCACACCCCAATCCCCCACCCCCGCGTCATAACCCCACCCCTCACCCGTCCCCCCTACAACCAGGAGCCGTCCGCGCCCCTAACCCCCCAGCCGGACGGCTCCTGGCCCACTTATCCACAACCCCGCCAACAACACCCCACCACCACCCCCACTCCGTCTACGATTCAAACGACTACGGAGAGGTGACCCCGGTGACAACCCGCAACTGCCTGGCCGCCCTGGCCGCAACCACCGCCGCCCTGGCCTTAACCGCCTGCGCCCCAAGCAGCCCCGAAGCCGGCCGCCCCAACACAGCCCCACCCTCCCCAACCAGCTCCAGCGCCCCCACCACCAACCCCACACCCTCCGCCACGCCCGCCGGCCCACCAGAACGGCCCGCCGCGGCGAAAGGCCTGACACTCGGCGCCGCCGACGCCTTCTACCGGTACTACATCGAACTCGAGAACTACGCCGCCGCGACGGGAGACGTCGCCGCCATGCTGGCCGAGAGCGAAGCCGGATGCGAGGGCTGCAAGGAGTATGCGGACTTCGTGGCGAAGGTGAACGCGGCCAACGGCGGTATCACCGGCGACTACCGCTTCAAGGTCACCGACGTCTACCAACTCGCCAAGGGGTCGACAGGCCGGATCGGTGGCAAGGCACAGCTGACGGTCGGCAAGTTCACGACCAAGGAATCGCCCACCGCGAAGCCTGTGATCAGTCAGCCGACAAAGTACCTCGACACCATCGCGCTGTCGGCCAGTGGCCAAAACTGGGTCATGTACGAGATGGACGCGGTCGAGCAATGAGGGCTTCCCAGCACGGGTTGGCTGCGCTGCTGAGCGCGGCCATCCTCTGCTGGCCGACTCTCACCGTGGCAAAGGCTAACGAACAGGCAGACCGTCCGGCGAGCGTGACCAGGCCTGCCGCAGTCGCCACTCCAAAACCTGTCACCGGCAAAACCACTCACGCCGGGGTGCGAGTCACCGGGACGAAACGCAAGCAGAATCGTCTCGGTACCGGCACGGCTGTTCCCGGCCGGAAACCTCGTACCAAGACCACTACGGCCAACACCGCTCGCCGTCCGTCGAACAGACCGCCGGCGCGAGTCATCAAGCAGGACGTTCGGCTGAACATCGGTATGTGTGGGCGGATGCAACCGGATGGGACGGTGCCGGGGCCGTACTGGTGTCAGCCGGTGGTGCGGGATGAGCGGCCGCCGCGGCCGGGGGAGCCTACTCAGCCGCAGGTGGTTCGGCCTCGTCCGGAGGACGTCACTTGGGAGCAGGTCGTGAGTGAGTCGAAGGACGCCTTGTTCAAGAAGCTGACGGTTCATGTGCAGCCAGCAGGTAGGACGCTGGTCAATGTCGAGACCATCGTCTACACCGACGAGACCGGTGTCCTGACCTACTCAGTCCCGGTTGCCGGCTTCCCGGTTGTGGTCCGAGCTACTCCGATGAAGTACACCTGGCACTTCGGCGACGGCAGGAGCAGAACGACCTACACCGCAGGCAAGCCGTATCCCGCCAAAGAGATCACCCACAAGTACCTCAAGCGCGGAGACGTCAACCTCACCGTCACCGTTGAGTACGCCGCAACATTCCAAGTAGCCGATTTACCGCCCGAACCGGTCGGCCCGGTCCCCGTCACTGGGCCGGCCACGCCGCTCCAGGTTCGTGAGGCTGTGCCGGTTCTCGTCGATCCGCCGAGGTGAGTCGGCGTCGCGTGGGTTGGTCGCTGGGGTTTGTCGCCGGGCTTCGGGCCGCGCAGTGAGCGCACTGGTTGTTGCTTGAAGCAGTGAGCTGCGCTCCTGTGGTCCTAGGAGTCGTTGGGGGTGGTGGTCGGCGGGGTTTCTGTGGCTGGGCCGTCACCTGATGTGTGTCTCGACCCGTCTACCTAGTCAGACAGACGGGAAGGACACGGATGAAGGCGGCGGACGAAGAGGCTTTTCGCGGATTCGTGACGGAGCGGCTCTCGAGTTTGCTGCGGACGGCGTATCTGCTGTGTGGTGACCATCACCAGGCCGAGGACATCGTGGCGGCAGCGACGGTGAAGCTCTATACGTCGTGGCGCAAGGTGAGCAAGGCTCGCAGTCCGGGTGGGTATGCCCGCCAGGTCGTGGTGCGGACGTGGGTGGACGGGCAACGCCGGGCCTGGCGACGAGAGCAACCTACGGCCGAGCTTCCAGAGCGGGCGGACTACTCGGTGCCCGCCGATGCCGTGGTGGAGCGGGCTGAGCTGCAGGAGCTGCTCGACCGGCTGCCGGCCCAGCAGCGCGCGGTTCTCGTACTGCGGTTCTACAACGACCTGTCTGTCGAGGACACCGCCCGCGCGCTGCGGATCAGCGCGGATGCGGTCAAGAAACTCACTCAACGCGCCCTGCGGAACGTCCGGGCTCAGCTGCCCGCGGCCGCGGAACTCAAGGAGGCATGATGGCTGACGACGACATCCGTCGGCTGCTCGGCAAGCTCGCGGTCGACGCGCCGGACACTGACCGTTTCGACCTCGACCGACAGATCAGGAAGGCGCGCCGGACGGTGCGCTACCGGCGCGGCGCCGTCGTGGGACTTTGTCTCGCGGTGTCCGCCGGGGTTGTGCTCACTGCCGGCGAGCCGGCCGCGACGACGCCGCCGGTGGCGGTGGAGACGCCAAGCGTGAGCACCAAGCAGGTGTCCGCGGCTTCGCTGCTGATGGTGGCGGCGAGTCACCAATTGCAGCTCGAGAAGGGCAGCGGACGATACTTCCGCAGCCGAGTGCTTCTCGTGGACAGCCCGTTGCGGGTTGGCGCCGGGGCTGATTCCTATCTGGTGGAGCGGCGGTCGATCGAAGAGAGCTGGGCAGCGGCCGACGGTACCCGGCTGTGGCAAGGGACTCGCGATCTGGGCGGTCGTCCGGCGACGCGGGCCGACCAACTGAGTTGGCAGCGCGCTGGCAGCCCGGCGAGCTGGCAGATCACGGATCCGGACACCGTGGACGGCAAGCCGATCGTCATCACCGCGAAGCCGGCCGCGGGAAAGCTCTTCGAGCTGCCGACGGCCAGGTACTTCCTCGGGAGCAGGGCCGGGCTCACGCTTCGGGAGGTCCAGGCGCTTCCGGAGGACCCGGCCCAGCTCCGGCACCGACTGCTGCGGGACAGGCCGAACACGACTCCGGAGGACGAGTGGCTGCGCGCCATGAGCTGGAACGTTCTCTTCCGCCTGCCCGCCCGGGCCGAGAGCAGAGCCGCCGCACTCCGGCTGCTGTCCGGAATCCCCGGTGGCGTCGTCTCCGCATCAACCCGGGATCCGATCGGACGCACGGGTACGGCGATCGCCTGGCCCGGCGGCGAGACCGTCGTGATCGACCCGGCCAACGGCCGAATCCTCAGCTATCGCTCCGGCGACCGCCAAGGCGTCGTCCTCGACATCGGCTGGACCAACGACCCACCGACCATCCCCTCGACGAAGGCACCCCGATGAAACCTACCCGGACGACGGCACGCGGCCTCGCCCTGACCGACACACCCGCAATGCCGTCCGCGGCCACCGGCCCCTCGGCCGAGGTGAGCCGGTGAAGCGCACGCTGACCACAGCGCTCCTCCTTACGACTCTCCCCGCCTTGGCTGCCCTGACCCCCGCCAGCGCCGTGTTCGCGGCCAACGGATCTGCCATCGGCACCACCCTCTCCACACCGCCAGTCTCACCGGCCGGCGTGGGACCACGGCAGGGTGAGCGGGTTACGTTGCTGACTGGTGATGTGGTGGTGGCTCGGCAGGCGCCAGGCGGGAACTTGGTGGTTCGGGCGGAACCGGGGCCGGGGCGGGCCGGGGTCAGTTTTCATCGGTTGACCGTCGGGCGGCAGGAGCTGACGGTCCCTTCCGACGCTGTAGCGGCGCTGGCCGACGGTCTCCTCGATCCGAATCTCTTCGACGTCCGGCACCTGCTCGCCCAGCACCTCGGCGACGCCACCAGCCGCACGCTGCCCCTCTACCTCCAGTACGACGGCGCGACCCCACCGGCCCAACCGGCCAAGGGGCTGATCACCCGCCGCCTCCCCCAGGCGAAAGCGCTGGCGATGCAGGAGCCCCGGGCGGCGGCCGGCGAGTTCTGGCGGCAGATGACCCGCAACCGGGCGGGAATCAAGAAGATCTGGCTCGACGCGGCAACGATCCAGCTGGACCGGAGCAGCGCACAGATCGGCGCGCCGCTCGCCTGGCGCGCAGGCCTGACCGGCAAGGGTGTCCCGGTCGCGGTCCTGGACACCGGCTACGACCCGAAGCACCCGGATCTGACCGGCGTGATCAGCGCCGCCGAGGACTTCACCGGAAGCGGTGACGTCGTGGACCGCAACGGTCACGGCACCCACGTCGCCTCGATCCTGTCCGGCTCCGGCGCGGCCTCCCAGGGCAAGCTGCGCGGGATCGCGCCGGACGCGCGGATCCGGGTGGGCAAGGTGTGCGGCGACGGCGGCAGATGCGAGATCTCCGACATCATCGCCGGAATGGAGTGGGCCGCGGCCGGTGGAGCGCGCGTGGTCAATCTCAGCGTCGGCGGCAGCGCCACCGACGGTACCGATCCGCTGTCCGCGGCGGTCGACGAGCTGTCGGCGCGCTACGGGACGCTCTTCGTCGCCGCCGCCGGCAACTTCCCCGACGTCCAGATGATCAACGCACCGGCCGCGGCCGCGTCGGCTCTGGCGGTCGGCTCGGTCACGTCAGCCGATACGATCAGCGACTTCTCCAGCAAGGGGCCGCGCTTCGGCGACCTCGCTTTCAAGCCCGACTTGGTGGCCCCCGGCAGCCGGATCGTCGCAGCACGCGCCGCCGGAACGGCCGAGCAAGCCGCAGTCGGACAGCACTACTCCGAGCTCAGCGGTACCTCGATGGCTGCCCCGCACGTCGCCGGCGCCGCCGCGCTCCTCGCCCAGCAGCACCCGGACTGGACCGGCCAGCAGCTCAAGGCGGCGCTGATGGGCTCGGCCAAGCCGCTGAACGGGCCGAGTGTCTCCGCGCAGGGTACCGGCCGACTCGACCTCGGCCGGGCCGTTACCCAGCTGGTGACTGCGAACCGGCCCACCCTGGACTTCGGTGTCGCGAAATACCCCCATCACGCCAGTGCGCCGCTGACGAAGACGATCAGCTATCGCAACGATTCCCGGGCGGCGATCACGCTGAAGCTCGCTCTGTCGGTCAGCACCGGGACAGGGCAGCCTGCGCCGCCAGGGATGTTCACCGTTGACCGGCCGATGCTCGTCGTCCCGGCCGGTGGTACCGCCAGTGCGGTGGTGCGGGTGAACCCTGCGGCGGCTGGTCCCGATGGCGGGTACGGCGGCCTGCTGGTGGCGAGCGCGAGCGGTGTGTCCGTCCGAACCGGGGTCGCACTGAACAAGGAGCGTGAGTCGCTCGAACTCGACGTCCAGTTCCTCGATCGCACCGGCGGTCCCGGCGGCGGCGACCGGCTGTTCGCCTATCTACTGAGCCACGATCTGGAATCCGGGATCGGCATGGTCTGGTCGATCCCCGCGGACGGGCGCCGGACGATCACGTTGCCGCGTGGGCGGTACGCCCTGGTCGGGATGCGGGAGGCACCGCAACCGGGCGGTAACGCCGAGGTGAGTTTCCAGGTCGAGCCCGGCTTCGCCCTCGATCGACCGGGCCGCAGCTTCGTCCTGGATCCGCGGAAGCTCAGCAAGGTCGAGCTGCGCGCTCCACGCCCGGATGCGGATCCAGCCGGCGGCGGTCTCGACTTCAGCCTGGTGGGCGGCGTGAACCGGATCAGTGCCGGCGTCGGGCTCTCGAGCTCGATGATCCCGGGCGCCGCACCGCACGCGCTGTATGTCCTGCCGCGCAAGGCGGCCGGCCTGGACTATCACGGCAACTACAGCTGGGCCCGGCTGCCGGCGGATCCCCAGCCGGATCGGGACTTCTTCCTCGACAGTCCGTACCTCTATCACGATGTCGCATCCTGGCCCGGCGGCCCGCCCGAGCGGCCGACGCTGATCACCCCGCCCGGAGAGTACGCGAAAGTCCGGGCTCAGTACTCGAGCGCCGGGCCGGACCAGCGCGCGATCCGATCCGCCCTCGCGACGCAGGACGGCGTCCAGCTGACCAGCTGGGCACCGGCTGTTGAGATGACGCTTCCCTTCGAACGGGATGAGTACTACCCGGCCCGGCCAGGCTTGTCCTGGTCGTCACTGGTCGACCTCCGCAGCAATACCGGCGGCGAAGGAATGGACCTCAGCCGCACGCTGAGCGCTCCGACCTCCTACCGGCCGGGCGAGTCCTCGGTCGAGCGGTTCAACCAGGCGGTCACCGGCCCGGGCTGGCGCGCTCCAATCGTTCAGGCCGGCCGCGACGGTGACACGCTGGATCTCGACCTGTACTGCTTCGCGGCGGCGGGACCGGAGCGGATCGGGGACTCGGTTGTCGAGACCGAGCGCACCACGCTGTACCGCAACGGCGAGCTCGTTCAAACGTCGAACGCGCTCAAGCGCCAGGTCTTCGCCCTCGCCCCGGAGCAGAGCACCTATCGACTGGAGAAGGAGATCACCCGACCGGCCGAGCTGTTCCGGCTGTCGACCAAGATCCAGGCACGCTGGACATTCCGCTCACGCCGGACGCCGGACGCCGAGCTGACTCCGTTGCCGTTGCTGGCCGTGCGATACAGCCCCGAGCTGGACAAACACAACAAGGCGCCGAGCGGGTCGTTCCGGATCCCGGTCACCGTCGAACATCAGAACGGCTCCCGACCGATGCCGGTGACCGGACTCGTCGTCGAAGCATCCTTCGACGACGGCCGCACCTGGCAGCCAACGCACCTTCGCCGGACCGGTGAAACCTGGACCGCCACGGTCGATCAGCCCCGCAGCGGCTTCGTGTCACTACGCGCAACCGCGGTCGACCGCGCCGGCAACGAGGTCGACCAGACCATCATCCGAGCCTACGAACTCGGTGGCTGACTGACTGTCCGGCCGGCCTCCCGCCGCGGAGGCCGGCCGGCCTGGTCAATACGAGATGGACGCGGCAGAAAACAATCGGTGAGGTCAGCCGTTGCCGGCGGCAAGCGATCGGGAGAGCCGGAAGTGGTACGCGACCCGAAGAGGTGAGTGCGTCGAACGGCGGAGTGGCGGCTATTTGGGTTTGGTGAAGTGGGCGGGCCAGGCAGGGTAGGGGATTCGGGAGATTTGGTGGCGGGGGCCGAGGGTGGACCAGTTGTCCTTGTCCAGGCGGGCGAGGGGGTTGAGGAGATAGGGGTTCGGGTGGTTGTCCGTCAGGGCGGTGGAGGTCAGAGCGATGGCGCGGACTTGGCCTATGACCAGGTGACAGTCGCCCAGGGGGACGGTCGTGTGGAGAGTGCATTCGAGGGCTGCGGGGGATTCGGCGACTCGTGGGGCGGTGATGGTGCGGGAGGGTTCGGGGGTGACGCCGATGGCTTCGAACTCGGAGACTTCGGGTGGAAAGTCGGTGGCGGAGGCGTTGATCTGTTCGAAGAGGCGGGCGGGGGCCAGGTTGATGACGAATTCGCGGGTGGCCTCGATGTTGGTGAGGGTGTCTTTGCGGCCTACTGAGGTGAACTGGACCATCGGCGGGCGGACCGAGGCGACGGTGTAGAAGGAGTGCGGGGCGAGGTTGAGGACGCCGTCCGCGGAGATGGTGGAGACCCAGGCGATGGGTCTGGGGATGACGATCGAGGTCAGGGCCGCGTAGGTCTGGCGCGGGCCGATCTGCTCCGGGTCCAGCTCTGTTCGCACTTCGGCAGTACATCAAATGGGTGGACGGCGGGGCACTCCGGCACGAGGATCGCGGGATCCGAGGTGTGGAGGGTGTGGATGGGCGACGGGCTGCTGGAGGCCGTGCGGCAGGTCGGGCGGGGGTACGGGGTGCCGGCGGACGAGACGCGCGAGGTTGCGGGTGGGGTGGCCAGCCGGGGGTTCGTGGTGGGGCGGGAGTTGTTCGTGCGGGTGGCTCGGGCTGGGTTCGAGGGGGACCTTCGGAAGGAGGTTGCCGTGGTTCCGGTGGCGCGGGCGGTGGGAGTGCGAACGCCGGGGATCGTCGCGTACGACGAGAGCCGGGCCGTGCTGGATGGGGTGTACGCCGTGAGCGAGCGGGTGCATGGGGTTGAGCCGACGCGGACGCCGGTGCAGGTCGCGGAAGAGTTGGCTCGGCTGCACAGCGCACAGGCGGTCGACGCGCAGCTACCGGTGGATGGTTGGGGAAATCCGCGCGCGACGGTGGACGGGCTCGGGACGCGCGGGGTGGTGGACAAGGCGACGGCCGACTGGTTGATCGGCTGGTTCGGGCGGTTGGAGCAGCGATTCGATCGCGCGCGAGCACGGGTACTCATCCACGGAGATGTTGCCCCGCACAACCTTCTGGTCACGGCGAACGGTGAGCTGGCCGCACTGCTGGATTGGGGCGATTCGGCCTGGGCGCCGAGAGCCACCGACTTTGCGAAGCTGCGCCTGAACGAGGTCGTGGAGCTGCTGCCTCGGTATGCGGCGCAAACCCCTGAGGTGACGGAAGCAGAGCTGGCGGCAGGCATCCTGTATCTGCAGTTGGCCTGGGGCGTGTCGAAGTTGGCAGCGGACCCTTGGCCAGGGCAACGGCATTGGACGGCGCCGCCCGCGAGCCGGGTGTTGGGGCTGTTGCAGTTCTTCAGCGGGCGGCCGCCCGCGCCGTGGTCAGATCTCAACTGAGCTCCTTGAGGACTGCGGACATCTCGGGCGACATCGCCAGCGTCATCGGCGAATGTGAGCTGGTCGCCGGCTGCCAGGTAGGCGTTGGCGTTAAGGTGACCAGATGGACGTCGGGCGACAGCGGACCCGGCGCCTGGTTGTACGTCCGCGCAGCCTGATTGATCAGGTGACCCAGGGCCGGGATCACCGAGAGATCCCGAATCACGTGGATCAACAGCAGATCCCGGCAGGGCAGCGCGACAAGCAGACCGGACGGCGGAGTCGGGATCGCGAGCGAATCGCGCAGCACGGTGTCGATCACCAACGCTCGCGACCCGGCGAACGAATCCCCCGTGATCGCAGCGAGCTGGACGCCGCCCGCGTCGACAAGATCGACCGTATCGGGACGCCGCCGCAGGTTGGCCAGCCCGAACCGCTCGGCCGCGCCCCAGGTCAGACCGAGATCCCCCGGATTGAGGAACATCGTGACGACGTCCCCCTGCTCGGCGGCCGGGACGGCCACCAGCCCGGGCACGAAATCCGGCCGGTCGGCCGTCCACTCGGCCGGGAGCGCAGCCCGCGGCACGAGCCGCTGCACCAGCTCGCGCTCCGGATCGGACGGCGGATCGGGCGCACCTCTGGCGAGCCGGCGGACGATATCGGCGAAGTGGTCGTCGACAGCGCGCGGCCAGTCGGGCGGTTCCTGTTTGGCGACCGCCCGGGCCAAGTTGGTCAGACCGAGCACCGGGCCGCTCGCGGCCGGATCGGCCGGTTGCAGGACGCCGTCACGGTAGGACAGCTCGAGGCCGAGCCGGCGCACGGCGGCCAGCGCGAGCCGCACGAGCCGCTCCCCCTGGGGCAAGGTCAGCGGGCTCAGGAACCCGAGCTGCAGGTTGTCGGTGGTTGTTGTCATGGGCCACCTCCTCGACAGAGAAAGTACGAGGATTCACCCCCCTTTCAGCCGGTCGATTCGAACCTGTGGACAACCCGCTCGGTACTCTGCGCCGGACGGCCGAGACCCGGCCAGGACGTGGAGGAGAGATCCAGATGACCAGCATTCCGGCGTCGCGGCCGACTTCGGTGACCCGGCTGTCGCTGTCGCACATCACGGCGCAGAACGAGACGAACCTGCTCGGCACCGTGCACGGCGGCGTGATCATGACGCTGGTCGACTCGGCCGCGGGGGTGGTCGCGGCCCGGCACTCGGGCGGCGCCGCCGTGACGGCCTCGATGGACGAGATGGTGTTCCTGGTCCCGGTCCGGGTCGGTGACGTCGTGCACTTCCGCAGCCAGGTGAACTGGACCGGCCGCAGCTCGATGGAGGTCGGCGTCCGGATCACCGCCGACCGCTGGGACGCCGTCGGTCCCGAGGTGCACGTGGCCTCGGCGTACCTGGTGTTCGTCGCGGTCGACGAGGACGGAAAGCCGCGCGCGGTACCGCAGGTGGTCCCCGAGACCGACGAGGACCGCCGCCGGCTCCGCGAGGCCGAGATCCGCCGCAGCCATCGCCTGGCCCGCCGAGCTGCGATCATCGCCTCCCGCGAGCAAGACATCGAGCAGGCCCGCGAAGACCACGCGCAAGACGACGAGCAAACCCCCGAGGGAGCATCACAATGAGCCTGTTCGCCGGCGCCCGGCGGCACCCGTCCGCCGTGCTGCTCGTCGTCCAGCTGCTCGGTGTGGTGATCTACCCACTGACCGAAGGCTCGACCGGCGGCCGCGTGACGTTCGAGATCCTCGGCATCATGGTGCTGGTCTTGGCCGTCTTCTCCGTCCGCGCCACCCCCGGCCTCACCTGGGTCAGCATCGGCCTCGGCATCCCCGCGGTAGCGCTCTCCCTCTGGGACGCCTTCGACTCCAGCGACACCGTCGTCGCCGTCTCCGGCGCCCTGCACGCGGCCTTCTACTTCTACGCCGCCTACAGCCTGCTCCGCTACATGCTGTCCGACCACGACGTCAGCACCGACGAGCTCTATGCGACCGGCGCCACGTTCACCTTGGTGGCCTGGGGTTTCGCCTACCTCTACGTCTTCGTCCAGGTCCTCGTCCCCGGCAGCTTCATCGCAGCCGTTGCCCCTAGCAACGACCGGACCTGGATCGAGCTGCTCTTCCTCAGCTTCACCACGCTGTCCAGCACCGGCCTCAGCGACGTCGTCCCGATCAGCCCCTGGGGCCGCTCGGTCGTCATGCTCGAACAGCTGGCCGGGCTCGGGTACGTCGCGATGGTCGTGTCCCGCCTGGTCGGGCTGACTATCTCGCGCCGGTCGACCTAGGCCACCCGGCCAGCAGATCCGCGGCCGCGCGCGCGGCGACCTCAGGCGCGTGCGGCATCGCGGCGACCCGGAAACTGACCAGTGCCCCCTCGTGGAGCAGCAACAGCCGGTCAGCCAGCTCACCCGGGTCAGCCAGCCCGGCCAGCCGCGCCTGCGCCGCGAACTCGGACCGCATCCACTGCTTCTGCCCGACGATCACGGGCATCGCCGGATGGTCCGGAGCAGCGAGCTCGACACTCGCGTTGATGAACCCGCACCCGTTCTGCGACTCGACAACCCAGTCGGTCAACGCGTCGAACAGCGCCAGAATCAGCTCAATAGGCGTCCTCGGCGACCGCGCCGCCAGCTGCTCGTCGAGGAACGCGTGCCACACCCGGTTGCGATGCTCGAGGTACGCCGCGATCAGCCGATCCTTCGACCCGAACCGGTCGTACAGCGTCTTCTTCGTGACGTCGGCCGCCTCGGCGATCGCATCCACCCCGACGGTCCGGATGCCCTGCTCGTAGAACATCGTCGCCGCCGCGGCCAGAATCCGCTCCCCGGCGGGCGTCAGCCGAGCCGCCGCCGGCAACTCCCGGTCCACCATCAGTCCGACCATACTGACAGTATACCGACCGGTGTGGTTACCTCGGTGACATGACCGCCCAGACGCTCGCCCCGCCGAGAACCAAGAGCCTGGCCGCGGGCACCGGTTTCGTCCTGTTCTGGACCTCCGGCTTCATCGGCGCCGGCTGGGGAACGCGATACACGAACGCCTTCGACCTACTGGCCTGGCGGTTCCTGACCGCCGCACTGATCGCAGGCGTGATCCTGAGCATCCGCCGCCCACAGCTGAGCCGCCGTGACCTGATCACCCAGGTGTGGATCGCCGTGCTGACGCAGTTCGTCTACCTCGGCGCCATCTTCACCGGCGTCGACCACGGCATCACTGCAGGCGCCACCTCGTTGATCGGCTCCCTCCAGCCGCTGATCATCGCCACCGTGGCCGGACCGCTGCTCGGCGAACTGGTCAGCCGCAGACAGTGGGCCGGGCTGCTCCTAGGCGTCGCAGGCGTGGCCTTGGTCGTCGCTGGCGACCTCCAAGGCGGTCACGGCTCCCTACTACTGTTCCTGCTCCCGCTGGCCGGCCTGCTGGGACTGGTTGCCGGCACCTGCCTCGATCGTCGCCGTCAGCCACTGATCAGCTCGCTCGACGCGCTCTGCGTCCAGAGTGTCGTGTCGGCCGTCTTGTTCGTCACACTCGCGGCCTCGACCAACCAGCTCACTGTGCCGACCGAGCCGGGCTTCTACGCCGCCGTCCTCTGGTTGGTGCTGTTGGCAACCGGTGGCGGTTGGGGCTTGTATCTGGTGAATCTACGGCTTTCCGGCGCAACGCGAGTGAGCAGTCTGCTCTACCTGGTGCCGCCGACCACGATGCTGCTCGCGTACGTCGTCCTGGACGAACAGATCGGCCCACTCGCGGTGATCGGCATGTTGATCTGCGCCGCTGCCGTCGCGCTCATCAGAGTGAACGCTACGCTGCGGACATGGCGGAACCTCGATGGCTGAACGAGAAAGAGCAGCAGGCCTGGCGTGCGTTCATCGCGGCCCAGCGCGTCGTGAACAGCCGGATCGAGCAACAACTGCAGCGTGACGCAGGCATCCCGCACACGTACTACGAAATCCTCGTACGGCTCTCCGACGCACCGGAAGGCCGCCTGCGGATGAGCGAGCTGGCTATCGCCACCCTCGGCTCACGCAGCCGTCTCTCGCACGCGGTGAACCGCCTCGAGTCACAGGGCTGGGTACGCCGAGAAGGCGTCGAATCCGACCGTCGCGGCCAGGTGGCGATCCTCACCGACGCCGGCCGGCAGAAGCTGGTGGACTCCGCACCCGGCCACGCCGAGGAGGTCCGCAGCGCGATCTTCGATGCGCTCACCGAGGAGCAGGTCGACCAGCTGTACTCCGTCTGCACGGCACTCGCCGAACAGAACCAAGCATGAAGCGCACCGCCGTCCTGGTTCTGACTCTCGCCCTCCTCGCCGGCTGCAGCGACGCATCGCAACCCACAGCCGGCCCCAGCACCATCCCGTCCGCATCGACCCCGAGGCCGACGACCACAGCCCCCACCGAAACGCCAACACCAACCCCAACAGAGACGCCAACACCCCCGAGCTGCGTCGACGCCAAACTCAAAGCCCTCACCCTGCGCGAGCAGGCCGCGCAGCTGATCATGACCGGCATCAGCGCCAACGGCATGACGTCGTCCCAGCGCCCGGTCATCCAGAAGCAGAAGCCCGGCGGCGTCCTCCTGCTCGGGAGCAGCGGCAGCCTCGCCCACACCCGGATCGCCACCAACGCAGCGACCAAGGCGGCCACCGTCAAGGGCATCAAGCCGCTGATGGCCGCAGACCAGGAGGGCGGCGAAGTCCAGCGTCTCAAGGGCTCCGGCTTCACCAGGATCCCCGCTGCGACCGTTCAAGGCACCTGGTCCAGCGAGAAGCTGACCGCCCGCGCCAAGCTCTGGGCCGGTCAGCTCAAGGACGCCGGGGTGAACGTCAACCTCACTCCGGTGGCGGACGTCGTCCCGACGAGTCTGAAGAAGCAGAACGCCCCCATCGGCAGCCTGAACCGCGAGTTCGGCAACACCCCCGGTGAGGTCGGCCCCGCCGTCCAGGCGTTCATCAAGGGGATGCAGCAGGCCGGTGTGATCACCTCGGTCAAGCACTTCCCCGGCATCGGCCGCGTCCGCGGCAACACCGACTTCTCCTCCGGCGTCGTCGACACCGTCACCACCCGCGGGGACGACGACCTGCAGCCGTTCGCCGACGGGATCGAGGCCGGCAGCGAGATGCTGATGGTCTCCACCGTCACCTACACCAAGATCGACCCCGCCAACCGGGCCGTCTTCTCCCCCACCGTCATCGGCGGCATGGTCCGCGGCGATCTCGGGTACGACGGCGTCGTGATCACCGACGACGTCGGGGCCGCGGCGGAGGTCGCCAAGGTCCCCGCCGGTCAGCGGGCCACCCGCGTCATCGCGGCCGGCGGCGACATCGTCATCAACGGCGCGCCCGGGCTCAACGCGACGATGATCAACGCGCTGGTCGCCAAGGCCCAGCAGGACGACGCCTTCGCGGCCAAGCTGACCGCCAGCGTCCAGCGGGTGCTGGCGCTCAAGGAGAAGCACGGCTTGGTGACCTGCTGATGACCGAGCAGGAGCCCGACTACCGGTTCACCCTGGCCAACGAGCGGACCTACCTGGCCTACCTGCGGACATCACTCGCCTGTTATGCCGGCGGCCTGTCGGCGGTCCAGTTCCTCGACCTCGGCCGGGACCGCTGGCCGGCCCGGATCATCGGCGTCGTCCTGGTCCTGGCCGGGCTCGCCACCACGCTCGGCGCGCTCCGCCGCTGGCAGCAGAACCTGGTCGCCATGCGTCGCGAAGAGCCACTCCCGGTGACCAAACTGCCGCTGATGCTGGCGGCAACGATCACGGTCGGCGGTCTGATCGGCCTGATCTTCGCATTGTGGCGATGAGCACACCGGACGGCGGCCTGCAGCCCGAGCGCACCCTGCTCGCCTGGCGCCGGACCTCGCTCGGGCTGATTGCCAACGGCATCCTGCTGCTTGCCTCCGGCCACGGATCGTCCGACGTCCGGACCGGTCTCGGCATCGTCGTCCTGGTCCTCTCCCTCGGCTGCTGGGCCGCGGTGAGCGCCGTTTACCGGCACACGCGAGGCTCCGCCGTCCACGCCCTCGGGGACGAGCGCATCCTCCGGATCGCGGCCGGACTGGTCCTCCTGGTCGGCCTTTTCGACCTCTACGCGGTGGTCACGCGCTGATACCGATTGATTACTCCGTTGTCATCTTCTAGTGAACTAGTTCACCCCGACGCGCTACGTTGACCCCGCGGATGCAAGAACCGCGGGCTGTTCCCCCTAGCATGATCAACGGTTTGTCCCTCGTTCACCCGGAGCTTGAAGTGCCGTTACGTCTGCGTCCGAACGACCCGACGTTCTACGACCTTTTCACCGAGTCCGCCAACCACCTCGTGGACGGTGCTCGCATCCTCGCCGAACTGCTCGGCAGTACGGCCGGCAGCGGGCTGTCGGCCAGTCATCAGATCGCCGTCCAGATGAAGGACGCCGAGCACGCCGCGGACGAGACCACGCACTCGATCATCCGCCGGGTGAACTCGACGTTCGTGACCCCGTTCGACCGCGAGGACATCTACCGGCTCGCGTCCGACCTCGACGACGTCATGGACTTCATGGAGGAGGCGGTGGACACCGTCCACCTCTTCAACCTGGAGAAGCTGCCGGAGGAGGTCGCCGAGCAGATCGAGGTCCTGCAGCGGGCCGCGCAGCTGACCGCGGAGACGATGCCGCGGCTGCGCACGATGAAGGATCTCGCCGAGTACTGGATCGAGATCAACCGGCTGGAGAACACCGGTGACGCCGTGCACCGCCGGATCATCGCCAAGCTGTTCAGCGGCGAGTACGACGCGCTCACGGTGATGAAGCTGAAGACCGTGGTCGACCTGCTGGAGGCCGCGATCGACGCGTTCGAGCACGTCGCCAACACGGTCGAGCAGATCGCCGTCAAGGAGAGCTGAGCGTTGGAGCTCACGCTCGTCATCGCGGTCGTCGTGATCGCGCTGGCCTTCGACTACACCAACGGCTTCCACGACGCGGCGAACGCGATCGCGACCTCGATCTCGACCCGGGCGCTGACGCCGCGGGTCGCGCTGATCATGGCCGCGGTCTGCAACTTCCTCGGCGCGCTGCTCGGCACCGAGGTCGCCGAAACGGTCGGCAAGGGCATCATCAACACCCCGGCCGGGCAACACGGCCTGGTGATCGTCCTGGCGGCGCTGATCGGCGCCATCACCTGGAACATGATCACCTGGTACTTCGGCCTGCCCAGCTCGTCCTCGCACGCGCTGATCGGCGGCCTGGTCGGCGCCGGCCTGGCCTCCAGCAGCACCGTGCTCTGGTCGGGCATCGTCGACAAGGTCGTCATCCCGATGGTGATGTCGCCCGCGATCGGCTTCCTCGGCGCGTTCATCGTGATGACCGCGATCCTGTGGCTGTTCCGGCGCAGCAACCCCGGCAAGACCACGCGCGGCTTCCGGCTGGCGCAGTCGCTGTCGGCCGCCGCGATGGCGCTCGGCCACGGTCTGCAGGACGCCCAGAAGACGATGGGCGTCATCTTCCTGGCGCTGCTGACCACCGGTCACGTCCAGAAGGGCGACGGCATCCCGCTGTGGGTCAAGCTCTCCGCGGCGACCGCCATCTCCCTGGGCACGTACTCCGGCGGCTGGCGCATCATGCGCACCCTGGGCCGCCGGATCATCCACCTCGACCCGGCCCGCGGCTTCGCCTCGGAGGCGGTCGCGGCGACCGTGCTGTACGTGATGGCGATCGGGCTGCACGCGCCGGTCTCCACGACGCACACGATCACCAGCGCGGTCATGGGCGCCGGAGCCACCAAACGCCTCTCAGCGGTCCGCTGGGGCGTGGCGAAGGGCATCGTGACGGCCTGGGTGCTGACGATCCCGGCCGCCGGTCTGGTCGCGGCCGGCTGCTACGGCTTGGCGCACCTCATTCTGGAGTGATCAGCGGTTCCAGCGCCGTACGGCCTTGGCGACGTCCTTGGGCCGGATGGCGTCCAGGTTCTGGTCCCAGACGGTGAAGAGGCGATCGGCGAGGGCAGTGACGTCCAGCGCGGCTTGCGGGCGCACTGCCACCGCCCAGGTCGCTGCGGCCGCGTGGCCCTGCTCGTAGAGCAGGTGGTTCACCGTCGCCTGGATGCGCGTGCGGTCCTCGCCGGTCAGCCCACGGGCCGCCCAGTCCTGCAGGATGGCCGCGTCGTCCGCCGTCATCTGCGCGAGATAGGTCAGCGGCCCGCGCCAGAACCCGCGGTGGCCGATGGCGTCCAGGCTCTCCAGCGGGAACCAGCCGTTGGCGCAACGCCGTCCGTTGACGGCCGCCTCGACCTCGCGGGCACGCTCCGCGGACAGGTCCCGGGTGGACCAGTCGATGAAGTAGGCACCGGCGTCCGGCAGCCGCTCCGCGACCTGCGGCGCCACCGCCAGGGTCCCGGGATCGAACAGTCGCAGTTCTTCGAACACAAAGACTTCCCCCGCCCGCACAGGCACCCCCCAGGTCCCTGCTATGTCAACAACAAGTGCCTTTCGTACCCTTGCGGACGGGCGAGGGTCAAGGGCCTGTCCGAATTACTCCTGGCTCTGGGCTTTCTTCGCGGCCCGTCGTTCGAGCTCCTCGCGGTCCAGCCGGTCAGCCTCGGCCGGGGTCGGCGCGGAGCCGCCGTACGCGGCCGGCACCCACCAGGCGCCGGCCGGCTGCTCCGGGTAGGCGCGGATCGTCTCGTCGAGCATCCCGGCCATCGTCGCGTGCAGTGCGGCGGTCGCCGCGGCCGGGTCGTCGGCCGGCGTCACGCGCATCGGCGTCCCGACGGTGATCGAGATCGGCCGGTGCCGGGAGAAGTCCCTCGGGTGATCCTTGGTCAGCATCCGCTGGGTGCCCCACAGGATCATCGGGATGATCGGGACGCCGGCCTCCGCGGCCAGCCGGACCGTGCCGGACTTGAACTCCTTCAGCTCGAACGACCGGCTGATCGTCGCCTCCGGAAAGACGCCGACCACCTCACCGGCGCGCAGAAAGTCCAGAGCCTGCTGGTACGACGCCGCACCCGCGCTCCGATCGACGGGAATGTGATGCATCCCCCGCATCAGCGGCCCGGAGAACCGGTTCGTGAACAACACCTCTTTGGCCATGAACCGGACCAGCCGGCCGCTCGGCAGCGCGCCGTACCCGCCGAGCACGAAATCGACGTAACTGATGTGGTTGAGGGCGATCAACGCGCCCCCGGTCCGCGGCACGTTCTCCGTCCCGGTCAGCTGGAACCGTACGTCCAGCACCTTGAACGCCGTCCGGCACAGACCGACGACAGGCGGGTACACGAGGTCACGCATTCAGAAACCCTACTAAGGTGTCGGTGACAATTGCAGATCGCGGGAGCTCGCACCGTAGCGGGCTGAGAGGGCGGCTGGCCAGGGATCACCCTGCCCGGCG
Source organism: Kribbella sp. NPDC104218 (assembly GCF_055584105.1). Taxonomy (NCBI): domain Bacteria; kingdom Bacillati; phylum Actinomycetota; class Actinomycetes; order Propionibacteriales; family Kribbellaceae; genus Kribbella; species Kribbella sp. NPDC104218. The sequence continues at coordinate 2,662,423 of NZ_JBVJMQ010000001.1, read as the reverse complement.
CCGCCGACCGCCGAACCTGTCCGGGTAATTCCGGCGTAGGGAGCAGCACGTGACAACCATCGGCACCGTACGACCGACTGTCACCACCGGCCCGATCTCGGGGTCGGAGAAGATCTACCGCGGCGAGCTGGGAGTTCCAGGACGTCGCGTCCACCTCACCAACGGCGAGACCTTCGACCTGTACGACACCTCCGGGCCGTACACCGACGCGACGGCCGAGATCGACGTCCAGACCGGTCTGCCCGCGCTGCGGCGCGAGTGGATCGCCGGCCGGGAGAACAAGACCCAGCTCGCGCACGCGCGGGCCGGGACGATCACCGAGGAGATGCGCTACATCGCCGTCCGGGAAGGGATGGACCCGGAGTTCGTCCGGGCCGAGGTGGCCCGCGGCCGGGCCGTCATCCCGGTGAACCGGCGGCACCCGGAGAGCGAGCCGATGATCATCGGCAAGAAGTTCCTGGTCAAGGTGAACGCGAATATCGGCAACTCCGCGGTCACCAGCTCGATCGAGGAAGAGGTCGAGAAGCTGGTCTGGGCGACCCGCTGGGGCGCCGACACCGTGATGGACCTGTCCACCGGCAAGAACATCCACGAGACCCGGGAGTGGATCCTGCGGAACTCGCCGGTCCCGATCGGGACCGTGCCGCTCTACCAGGCGCTGGAGAAGGTGAAGGGCGATCCGGCCGCGCTGACCTGGGAGGTCTACCGGGACACGGTGATCGAGCAGTGCGAGCAGGGCGTCGACTACATGACCGTGCACGCCGGCGTCCTGCTGCGCTACGTGCCGCTGACCGCCAAGCGGATCACCGGGATCGTGTCCCGGGGCGGCTCGATCATGGCCGCCTGGTGCCTCGCGCATCACCAGGAGTCCTTCCTGTACACGCATTTCGCCGAGCTGTGCGAGATCCTGCGCGAGTACGACGTCACCTTCTCGCTCGGCGACGGACTCCGGCCCGGGTGTATCGCCGACGCGAACGACGCCGCCCAGTTCGCCGAGCTGAAGACGCTCGGCGAGCTGACCAAGATCGCCTGGGAGCACGACGTCCAGGTGATGATCGAGGGCCCCGGCCACGTGCCGATGCACAAGATCGCGGAGAACGTGCGGCTCGAGGAGGAGCTCTGCGGCGAGGCGCCGTTCTACACGTTGGGGCCGCTGGCCACCGACGTGGCGCCGGCCTACGACCACATCACCAGCGCGATCGGCGCGGCCCAGATCGGCTGGCTGGGGACGGCGATGCTCTGCTACGTCACCCCGAAGGAGCACCTCGGCCTGCCGGACCGCGACGACGTCAAGACCGGCGTGATCACCTACAAGATCGCCGCCCACGCGGCGGATCTGGCCAAGGGCCACCCGGGCGCGCAGTCCTGGGACGACGCGTTGTCCAAGGCCCGCTTCGAGTTCCGCTGGGAGGACCAGTTCAACCTCTCCCTCGATCCGGACACCGCGCGGTCGTACCACGACCAGACGCTGCCCGCCGAGCCGGCCAAGACCGCGCACTTCTGCTCGATGTGCGGGCCGAAGTTCTGCTCGATGCGGATCACCGCCGATATCCGCGCGTACGCCGAGGAACGCGGCCTGACCTCGACCGAGGCGATCGAGGCCGGGTTCACCGAGATGTCGGAGACCTTCAAGGCCAAGGACGGAAAGCTCTACCTGCCACTGGCCGACTGAACCGCTCCGCCCGCTGACACCAGGAGGCCCCCGGAACCGCTGTCTGAAGCGGTTTTGGGGGCCTTCTGGCGGCGAAAACCGCACGTTTCGGGCTTACGCAGGGTGAAAGAACTGGGTGAGTCGAGATGCGGAGTCCCCCGGTTTGAGCGGAGAATTGGGGAATCGGCTGGCCTGCGAGGCGATCACGGGGAGTAATCGGGTGAACCGATTCAGGTTTTTGCCTTCACTCTACGTGAATAAGACTGTAGCCTTAACTGCGTTGGGAAGGAGGTGCGGCGCAGTGGTCTTCGTTCTCACGGTAGATCAGCGGGGCAGCCGAATCACGGGCGATCTCATACCCGAGCTACTGAACAGCCTCAACCGCCGGCCGCGCCGGCCCGGCCTGCTGCGCAAGTTCGAGCGGACCGCCGGCGACGAGGTCCAGGCGGTGTTCGACGAGGCCAAGGCGACCATCGACGTGATCGTCGAGCTGCTCCGCCGGGACAGCTGGTACGTCGGGCTCGGTATCGGTGACGTGGCGCAGCCGCTGCCGCGGAGTACCCGGGCGGGTAACGGCGACGCCTTCGTGTACGCGCGGGAGGCGGTGACGCGGGCGAAGTCCAGTCCGCATCATGTCAACGTGGTCGGCGTCGACGAGCAGCTGGCCGACCGGGTGGAAACCGTGCTCTGGTTGATGGCCTCCGTACTCCGACGCCGCAGCGAACGTGGCTGGGCCGTCGCGGACCTGCTCGCGGAGGGCCTGACTCGACGGGAGATCGGCGTGAAACTGGGGATCAGCCAGTCTGCGGTGACGCAACGGGCCCAAGCGGCCGGCTTCGTTGAGGAGCAACGCGGGCGTCTGCTGGCGATCGAGCTGCTCGACGCCGGGGCCGCTGCGTGACGACACTCGTCCTGGCACTCACGGCCGCCGGTCTGATCCTCGCAGTCCTGGCCTGGGTGCCCAAGGCGGGCTCCACGGTGGAGATCGTCATCAGCGGCTTCATGCTGGCCTGTCTGGTCGCAGCGGGCCTGCTGCTGCTCGCAGCGAACGGCGTGGCCGACTGGCCGGAGCGCTGGTGGAATGTGCTGCTCCTGCTGGCCGGTGGGCTCGCAGTCACCGGAGGCGGTCCGCTGACAACCTCTGTACTGGCTCTGGTGGACCGCGGTAACACCAGAGCCCAGTCGACGCAGAAAGCCGGTGAGGTGCTGCGGGGCGGCGCTCTGATCGGTGCGCTCGAGCGGGGCGCCATCTACGGCGCCCTGGTCGCCGGCTGGCCGGAGGGGCTGGCCATCGTGCTCGCCATCAAGGGCCTGGCTCGCTACCCCGAGCTGCGCAGTCCCGACCAGCCCGCCTCCGTCACTCCGCAGGCAGTCGCCGAACGCTTCATCATCGGCACCTTCACCAGTGTGCTCTGGTCGGTCACCTGCGCCGGCTTCCTGCTGTCGCAGTAGCCAGTACTAGTCCTGCGGCACCTTCACCACGTAGGTGTTGCAGACCTTGTCGTGCCAGGTCTGCTTCTTGTCGTCGAACAGCGGCCAGAGCGAGTCCAGGAAACAGGCGTTGTTGAAGATGCCGGACAGGAGCTCGCGCAGGAAGCACTTCAGCGGGCCGATCGGCTGACCGGTGTCGTCAGCGACCAGGCGCAGCTTCAGCACGCTCTTGCCGACGCTCTGACCGGTCTTCCCCTGCCGGAACACGCGGTTCCACAGGCTGATGCCCACGGAGATCAGCGAGCCGACGACGAGGGCGATGATCGCCCAGGGCCGCGGCCCGTCGTCCGGGTAGGAGCGGGCCGCGTTCGCGAGCACACTGCTCATGAACAACGCATAGCCGATGATCGCCGGGATGCCGGAGACGAAGAAGTCGACGAAGGTGGCGCCGACGCGCGGCAGCCACTCGGCCAGCTCGCCGTGCTGCTGGCCGCCGTACCCGTAACCGCCCGGGGCCTGCGCGTACGGCGTCTGTCCGTACGGCTGCTGCCCGTGCTGCTGCCCGTAACCCGGCTGCTGGCCATAGCCTGGCTGCTGCCCGTAGCCCGGCTGGCCGTACGGCTGCTGGGGCTGGCCGTACCCGTAGGGCGGCTGCGGCTGGCCCGGCGGGTTCCAGGGCTGCTGCGGGTCGTTGCCGCCGGGCGGCGGGGTGGGAGTGCTCATCTCAGGTCCGTTTCTCAATCACGAATGACGATGTCGTTGACGATCTTGTCGTGCCAGGTCTGCACCTTGGCATCCCAGAGCGGCCACAACAGGTTCAGGAAGCAGATGTAGTTGAACAGGTAGGCCATCACCTCGCGGCCGAGGTTCGCGCCGAAGCTGAGCCGCTCACCGGTCTGGGCGTGCACGATCCGCAGGCTGGTGATCTTCTTGCCGATCGACTTCCCGCTGCGGCCCTGGATGATCACCCGGTTCCAGAACCAGACCGTGAGCGAGCCGAGGAAGCCCAGCACGATCGCCACGCCGCCGGCCGAGGACTGCGGGTTGTTGCTGCTGAGCGCGATCGTCGCGATCAGGCCGATCCCGAGCGGGATGCTCTGCAACAGACTGTCGATGAGCGCCGAGCCGGCCCGGACGCCGAAGTCCGCGATCCGGCCGGGCGGCGCATAGGCGTAGCCCTGCCCAGCGGTGGCCTGGACGTACGGGTTGTAGCCCGGCTGGAACTGCCCGCCGGGCTGACCGGGCGGCAGCTGGCCCGGCTGCCCGGGCGGGAACTGCCCCGGCTGTCCGGGCGGGCCGCCGTACGGGCCGTTGGGAGGGGTGCTCACCTGGATTTCCTCTCGGGGCGGGATGCGGGACTGCCCGGCACGTTACTGTGGTGGAGTGAGTGAGCCGCAGGGTGTTCTCGACCGGCGCGTACAGCCGGTGGACCGGCGCGTCCTCGGCCTCGCGGCCGTCGGTGTCGGCGGATTCGGCCTGGCCGCGATCTACCAGCAGACCGGGCTCGGCATCCCGTGCCTGTTGCACGGGCTGACCGGCCTGAACTGCCCACTCTGCGGATCGACCCGGATGGCTGCCGCCATGCTGCGCGGGGATCTGGACGCCGCCTGGCACTTCAACCCGGTCGTCATGGTGATCGGCCCGCTGATCGGCGTCGCCGTCGGCTACCAGTTGCTGGCCTGGGCGCTGGAGTCCACGCGCCTGGCCCGGCTGCCGCGGCTGAAGATGCGTCCGGCAACAGTCGACCGGGTCACCAAAGCCCTGGTGGTGCTGCTGATCGGCTACGGCATCGCCCGCAACCTGTTCTGACCCGACGCCGGGCGACCGATCGGCCGCCCGGCGTACTGGTGATCAGCGCGGGTAAACGGTGCCGGTCGCCAGGAAGATGATGTTCAGCACGGTGAAGGCGATACCGCCGATCCAGGCCACCTTGGCCAGGGTGTCCGGCTTGCCCTGCTCGCGGAACTTGCTCTGCCCGAACAGACCGAGGCCGATCGAGACCAGCGGGCAGCAGAACCAGCAGACGATGCCGACGATCGCCAGGATCATCGGGGTGTTGTTCTGCTCGGCGGTCGCGCCGTAGCCGTAACCGCCGGCCTGCGCACCACCCGGGTAAGCGCCGTACGGCTGCTGCGGCTGCTGCCCGTAGGCGCCCGGCTGCTGCTGGCCGTACCCCGGCTGCTGCGGGGGCTGCTGGCCGTAGCCAGGCTGCTGCTGTCCGTACCCGCCGGGCTGGCCCGGGTAGCCACCGGGCTGGGACTGGCCGTACCCAGGCTGCTGCCCCGGCTGTCCGTACTGGCCGGGCTGGCCGTATCCAGGCGCACCCGGGGTGTCCTGCGGCCGGTTCGGGTCGTTCTGGTCATCGCCGGGAGGCGTCGGAGTGCTCACCACGGTCCCTTCTGGAGCGTCGAAGAATCCCTGCAGACTATCCGGGCCACGGGTCCGGGGTCACGCACCCGCGCCGCCCGGCGAAACCGTTCGTTCTGCAAGGGATCAGCCGAAGCGGCCGGTGATGTAGTCCTCGGTGGCCTTCTCGGTCGGGTTGGAGAAGATCTGCTTGGTCGGGCCCATCTCGATCAGCCGGCCCGGCTTACCGGTCGCGGCCAGGTTGAAGAACGCCGTCTGGTCGGAGACCCGGGCCGCCTGCTGCATGTTGTGCGTCACGATGACGACGGTGAACCGGTCCTTCAGCTTCTCGATCAGGTCCTCGATCGCGAGCGTGGAGATCGGGTCCAGGGCCGAGCAGGGCTCGTCCATCAAGATCACCTCGGGCTCGACCGCGATCGCCCGGGCGATGCACAGCCGCTGCTGCTGACCGCCCGACAGGCCCGCGCCGGGCTTGTCCAGCCGGTCCTTGACCTCGTTCCAGAGGTTGGCGCCCTTGAGCGACTCCTCGACCACCTGGGTGAGCTTCTTGCGGTCCTTGACGCCGTTCAGCTTCAGCCCGGACGCGACGTTGTCGAAGATCGACATCGTCGGGAACGGGTTCGGCCGCTGGAACACCATGCCGACCACCCGGCGGACGGCGACCGGGTCGACGCCGGTCGCGTACAGGTCCTGCTGGTCCAGCAGCACCTTGCCCTCGACGCGGGCGCCCGGAATCACCTCGTGCATCCGGTTCAGCGTCCGCAGGTAGGTGGACTTGCCGCAGCCGGACGGGCCGATGAACGCCGTGACCGAGCGGGGCTCGATCGTCATCGACACGTCCTCGACGGCCTTGAAATCGCCGTAGTAGACGTTGAGGCCGCTGACCTCGATGCGCTTCGCCATATCGACTCAGAACCTCTCTGACTATTTCGACTTGATGGTGCTGAACCGGGCGACGAGCCGGGCCAGCAGGTTGAGGGCAAGGACCAGCAGGATCAGCGTCAGCGCGGCCGCCCAGACCCGGTCCGCGGCCGGCTGCAGCGCCAACTCGGTCCGGTCCTGGTTGATCATCGTCGGCAGCGCGCCCATGAACCCCTCGAACGGGTTCAGGTTGATGTTCTTGGAGTAGCCGACCAGGATCAGCAGCGGCGCGGTCTCACCCATCACGCGGGCCAGGCCGAGCATCACGCCGGTGATGATGCCGCCGAACGCGGTCGGCACCACGACCTTCAGGATCGTCTTCCACTTCGGCACCCCGAGCGCGTACGACGCCTCCCGGAGCTCGTCCGGCACCAGTTTCAGCATCTCTTCGGTGGACCGCAGGACGACCGGCAACATCAGCAGCACCAGCGACAGCGACACCGCGAAGCCGACCCGGTTGAACCCGAACACCGTGATCCAGACCGCGTAGATGAACAGCGCGGCGACGATCGACGGGACGCCGGTCAGGATGTCGATCATGAAGCTGACCACGCGGGCAGCCTTGGTGCCCTTGCCGTACTCGACCAGGTAGACCGCGCCCAGGATCGCGATCGGGACGGCGATCGCCGCGGTGATCAGCGCCATGATCAGCGTGCCCATGACCGCGTGGTACGCGCCGCCGCCCTCGCGGCGGACGGTGACGCCGCGCTGCGACTGACTCCACCATTCCGCGTTCAGCAGCAGGTGGTAGCCCTTGCTGATCACGGTCCAGAGGATCCAGACCAGCGGGATGATCGCGACCACGAAGGCGAGCACGATCAGCACCGTGGCCAGCGTGTTCTTGAACGCCCGCGCCCCCGACCGGCCGGTCAGGTCCAGCGCTTTGCCGTCGTACGCCGGTTTGTTCTCGACGATGGCCGTCATGCGGATGCTCCCTCGGTGGCGCCGACTCGGCGGTTACGTCGCGGCCGCTTCGCGCCCGGAGCGCTGCGCGCGACGATCAGGCGGGCCGCGGAGTTGACCAGGAAGGTCACCACGAACAGCACCAGGCCGGCCGCGATGTAAGCGCCGGTCTTCTCCGCGGAGTCGAACTCGGCGGCGTTGTTGGCGATCTTGGAGGCGAAGGTCTCACCGCCGGCGAAGATCGACGAGTTCCACGGGTCGTTGCCGTTCGGCACCGACAAGATGATCAGCACGGCGACGGTCTCACCGAGCGCGCGGCCGAGGCCGAGCATCGCGGCACTCGTCACCCCGGAGCGACCGTAGGGCAGCACCGCCATCCGGATCATTTCCCACTTGGTGGAGCCGAGCGCGAGCGCGCCTTCGCGGTGCGCGATCGGCGTCTGGGCGAAGATCTCCCGGCTGATCGCGGTGACCACCGGCAGAATCATGATCGCGAGCACCACCGACGCGGTGAAGACGACGCCGATGTTCTCGCCGGCCGGCTTCTCGAACAGCGGGATCCAGCCGAGCGCCGAGGACAGGCCGTTGATCACCGGGCGCAGGATCGGCGCGAAGAACAGGATGCCCCAGAGCCCGTAGATGATCGACGGGACCGCGGCCAGCAGATCGACCGCGTGCGCGACCGGGGTCGCAATCCGCCGGGGCGCGTAGTAGGTGATGAAGAGCGCGACGCCGATCGCGATCGGGACGGCGATCAGCATCGCGATGATCGAGCTGATCACGGTCGTGTAGAACAACGCGGCGATACCGAAGCGGGGTTCGGCGCCGCCCGGCTCCCAGACCCGGGAGAACAGGAAGCTGCTGTTGTTGTCGGCCAGTGACGGGATCGCGAGCGCCAGCAGGAAGATGCCGACGAACGCGACGATCAGGACAACGAGCAAGCCCGATCCGTGGGCCAGCCCGGAGAACAGCCGGTCGCCGAGGTGGCCGACCGGGCCGAGCGCGAGCTCCTTCTTGCTGCCGTCCTTGGTCGCGACGGCGGTGTCGCCGGTTCGGCGTCCGTCGTCGCCGGTCTCCTCGGCCAGCGCGTCGAAGCGCAGCGCGGGGCCGGTCTCGTCGACCAGGTCCTCGATCTTCGGCTCTGTTCCGGCGGCTGCCGGATCCGCCGGCCGGCCGGGCGGTTCCGTGCCGTCTGGACTACTCATCGATGGTGCTCCAAGCGCCTGGGGTCGTCGTGGGGCTGTGCGGTTCGGGGGTTCTCGATGACGAGGCGAAGCCCCGGCCGTCCTCCGAGGAACTCGGACCGGCCGGGGCTCGCATCAGTGCGGTGGTGTCAGCTGATCGACTGGATGGCCGCGTCGACCTTGGTCCGGATCTCCTCCGGCAGCGGCGCGTAGTTCAGCTCGGTCAGCGAGGCCTGGCCGTCCTTGCCGGCGAAGTAGCTCAGGAAGCTCTTCACCAGCGCGGTCTTCTCGGCCGGGAGGCCCTTGCTGCAGGCGATCTCGTAGGTGACCAGGATGATCGGGTAGGCCCCGGCCTCCTTGGTCGCGTAGTCCAGCTTCAGGGCCAGGTCGGACCCGGTGCCGGCCGGCTTCGCGGCGGCCAGCGCCTTACCGGCGGACTCGGCAGTCAGCTCGACCGGAGCGCCCGAACCGTTGTCGATCTGCGCGACGCCGAGCTTGTTGTCGACGGCGTACGACCACTCGACGTACGTGATCGAGTTCTTCGTGCTCTTGACGCCCTCGGCGACACCGGCGGACTTCTCCTTGCCCGCGCCGGTACCGGTCCACTTCTTGGCCGGCTCGCCCTTCCAGGCGCCGGCGCCGGCGGCGGCCAGGTACTTGGTGAAGTTCTCGGTGGTCCCCGACTCGTCGGAGCGGAAGAAGACCGAGATCGGGGCCGACGGCAACGTCGTACCGGCGTTCAGCTTGGCGATCGCCGGGTCGTTCCAGGTCTTGATGTCGCCCTGGAAGATCTTCGCCGCGGTGGCGCCGTCCAGCACCAGCTTCGGCAGACCGTCGACGTTGTACGCGATCGCGACCGGGCCGATCACCATCGGCAGGTTCAGCGCCGGGTTGGTCTGGCAGCGCTTCGCGGCCGCGGCCGCCTCGGACTCGCCGCCGTCCTTGTTCTCGGTCTTCAGGGCCGAGTCCGAACCGGCGAAGTCCACCTGGTTCGCGTTGAACTGCTTGATACCCGCGCCCGAGCCGGTCGCGTTGTAGTTCACCGACACGTCGGCGCACTTCTCGTTGTACTTGCTGATGACTTCCTCGATGGCGTTCTTCTGCGCCGAGGAGCCTTCGGCGTTCAGCGTGCCCTGCGGGCAGTCGGCCGCGCCGGTCGAGGACGAGCCCGAGGTCGGGTTCGAGGAGCCGGACGGCTCCGGGTCACTGCCACAGGCGCTCAGTGCGAGAACGCCGAGGGATGCCACGGCGACGGTGCCGACGCGGAGCAGGCGATTGACGGACACGAGGTGTTGCCCTTCTGCGGGAATCAGACTTCTGAACTTCCACAGACGGTAAGGAGACCAGGTGACTCATCACCCCGCCACCGGTGAACGACCGGTGAACGGTTCAGGCACCGTAAACGACACCCGGCGTGCCACCAGGCAGCCATCAGGTGAACTGAGTTAGCACCCGTCACTCTCCGTAGACAGAAACGGGTACTTTCTCACGTTTCGGTAACGCTCAGAGTACGGTGAACGGATATTCCAGGCTGCTCCCGGCGAGCACCGGCAGACCGTTCGCCTTCACCGGCGGCGTGACGACGCGGTACCACGTCGTCGCCTGCCGCGGGGCCCGGAACCGGATCCCGATCCGGCCCTTGGTCAGCTTCAGCTCCCGCACGTACACCCACTTCTTCCCGACCCGCTTCTGCAGCGCCGCCTTCATGTTCACCTCGGGCCAGGCCACCACGCTCAGCCCGACCATCCGGCCGGCGTCCGTGAAGTGCGGCTCCATCCCGGTGAAATAGACCTTCGCGGTCGACTTCGACGTCCGGGCCGTGGTCGACGCGGCCGGCGTCAGCTTGATACTCGCCTGCTCGATCCGCTTCGACGGCGGCACCCACAGCCGGTACTGCCGCTCCCCCAACGACGCCATGTCCGTGCTGAACGGCTCCCGCACGCTGCCGTTGTACCGGCCGTAGGTCTTCCACGGCGTCTTCGCGTTCGGGCGAGCCTGCAACTGGACCAGCGGGCTGATGTTCTTCAGATTCGTCTTGAGCGTGCTCTTGATGCCGACGGACAGGGTGTAGACCCCCACCGCCGGTACGACGAACGACGCCGCCATCGTCCCCACCTCAACCTTGCGCTCGAGCCACGGACCGCCGTGGTCGTCGTCGAGATACGAGGCGCGCCATTCGTTCCCGGCGTACAGCGTGATCGTCGACGGGCGCGGCCGGGCCGGCACCGTGAAGGACGTCGCCCCGGCCGGAATCGGGATCCGCTCGGTCGAACCGCCCCGAGCGATCTGGACGCCCAGGTACGCCGCGTCCGTCCGATCCAGCGGATCGTTCGGCGTAACGTCCTCGACCGCCGGCTGCGTCCACCGCTGCAGCTTCACCGAGCCGTCCGCCAGCAGATCCGCGTCCTCGATGATCGGGTACACCGGAGTCCGCGTATCGAACTCCACGCTCGGCGTCATCGCCGTGCTCGCCCCGTCCGCATCCTTCACGAAGATCTGGAACACCACCCGGTCCCGGTCGAACAGGGTCGCCGGGTCGACCAGGATCTCGTTCACCCCGCCGGCGGCCGTCCGGCCGCTCGTCTGCACGAGCCCGGTCCCCGGGTACCTCGTCCACACCATGTTCGCGGCGCCGTCGTCCGCCCACGTGACCCGAACCTTGTCCCCGGCCCACTCGAGCCGCACATCGGTCGCGGCGGCCGGCTCCGCGGCCCAGGCAGAGGTGGCGAGCCCGGCAGCGAGCACGACCGAACTGATGCCAACAGCAACTAATTTGCGCATGGGGTTCCTAGCGGATCGTGAGAGTGAAGGATTTGCTGGTGGTGGCGAGGACGGGCAGGCCGTTCACCATCAGCGCGGGCGTAGCAATGCGGAAGGCCGTCGTACCGCGCCGGGTCGCCTTGATCGGCACGGTCGCGATGCCTTTCTTGAGCGGCACCGCACGGACGTAACGCCACTTCTTGCCGTCCCAGCTCTGCAGCGCGGCGTTCATGTCGATCGCCGGACGCAACCGCACGTTCAGCTTGGTGGTCTGGCCGACCTTGACGCTCTTGGGCTGGAACTGCGCGGTCATCAGGTGGGCGACTGTCCGCGACGACTTCGTCGAACTGGACGCAGCGGCGGTCAGATCGATCACAGACGAGTCGACCCGCTTACGCGCCGGCACCCAGATTCGGTACTGGCGTCCGCCCAGCGAGCCGATGCCGGTGTTGAACGGGATGTCGTCGGCGTAGCCGTAGTACCTGCCGACGGTCTTCCAGGCGGCGGTGCTCGTCGGGCGGGCCTGTAGCTCCAGCCGGTCGAAGTAGTCGGACTGCAGGCTGCTGGTGAGCGATGCGCTGATCTCCATCCAGGTGCCGTACGAGGTCTGCGCCGGGACGCCGGAGATCGCAGTACGCGCGGAGACGACTCGTACCGTGCGCTGGTAGCGCGGGCCGTTTCCGTCGTCGTGCAGGTACGACGCGCGCCACTCGTTCCCGGCGTACATCGTGATGGTTCGCGCTCCAGGGCGCGCCGGGACGGTGAAGGTCGTCGAGCCGACCGGGACCGTCACCTTCTCCTTGACCTCCGAGCCCGGGACGCCGAGCTGCACCCCGAGGTACTCGTCGGAGACCGGCCGGTCCAATGGATCGTTCGGAGTCTGATCCTCGACCGCGTCCTGCGACCAGCGCAGTCGCACGGACTGATCGGCGAGCAGGTCGGCGTCCTCGATGAAGGGATACACGGGAAGCCGCGCGTCGAACAGGGGCGTCCTGGCTGCGGCGCTGCTGCCCTGGCCGGTGGCGTATGACGTGACCAAGATGCGAATCCGATCGCGGTCCAGGAAGGCGGCAGTATCGAGGAGCGCCTCGTTGGGCTGCGACGCTGTTCTCGTGGCGAGCAACACCACCTGGTCGGTGTCGACGTACTCGGCCCGGACCAGGTTCGGATCGCCGTTGTCCTTCCAGGTGACGCGAACCTTGCCGTCGGCCCATCCGACCTGCACGTCGGTGGGAGTCTCCGGGACGGCGGCCCAGGCCGGAGTCGCCAGAGCTGTGGTCAGTACGGCCGCTGTCGTCGCGGCAGCGAGAAGCTTGCGCATGAGATGAGTCCTAGCTCGAATCACAGAACAGCGAGGGTGAAGGTGTTGCTGGTGGTCGCCAGGATCGGCCGCCCCTGGTAGGCGAGCTTCGGAAGCACGACCCGGTAGCGCGTGGTGCCCACCAAGGTGGTCTTCATCGGGAGGCGGGCCACGCCGTTCTTGATCTGGACGACGGGACCGGTACGCCAACTGCCGTTGGCCCACCGCTGGAGGTTGCCGCGGACGGTCAGCGCCGGCTGGATCTTCACGTTCAGATTGACCGTCTGGCCGAGTTGGGCGCCGCGCCGATCGAACCCGACGACGGCGAACTTCGTGCTGGTCTGCGACGCCTTGGCCGAGGTCGACGCGGCCGGGATCAGCGTGATCCACGACTCGTTCACCTGCTTGAAGGCCGGCACCCACAGCCGGTACTGGCGGCCGCCCAGCGAAGCGATGCCGGTCTCGAAGTTCCGAACGTTCGTCCCGGTGTAGCGGCCGACTGTTTGCCAGGGCGCGGCGCTGTTCGCACGTGCCTGCAACTGCACCGGCCAGTTGAAGGAGTGACTGGAGGTAAGCGTGCTGTAGATCCCCAGGCGATCGCTGAACACCCCCTGAGCCGGCACAGACATCCCAGCCGACAGGGTGCCGACGTAGACGCTCACGAAGGTCTCCAACGCGGCCGGCGACGCCTCACCCCACACGTTCGCGGTCTCGGTCCAGATCCACAACCGCTTGGGCTGTGCCGGCACCGTGATCGTCGTCGCGCCGGCCGCGACGGGGTACGTAGCGAGCAGACCGCCGCTGCCGGCGTCGTCATGGACCTGGACCTCGCGTCGATCCTCGGACTCGGGGCGGTCCAGCGGATCGTTCGGCGTCCGGTCCTTCTGCGTCGCCTGGCTCCAGCGCAGCCGGACCGATCGATCGGCGAGCAGGTCGGCGTCCTTGATCTGCATGAAGGCGGGCCGCTGGGTATCGAAACTGACCGACGCCGTCGGGGCGCCCCAGCGTCCTGCCGTCCCACTTGCGACCGTGATCTTCAGCTCGCTCCAACCAGGCTTGAGCGCCGAAGGCGGCACCAGCAACTCGTTCGGCTCCCCCTCGATCCGGCCACCGATGACCGAGCTGTCGCTGGCCGAGTAGACGGCTCGGATCGAGTTGGCGGCGCCGTCGTCCTGCCAGGTCACCCGAATCTTGTCACCGGCCCAGGAAATCTGGACATCGGTGGGATCCGAGTCGGCAGCCCAGGCAGTAGGAGACAAACCGGTGAGCAGCAGGAGAGATGCGGTGGTGAGGGCGGCGAGTTTGCGCATGGGGTTCCTAGCGGACGGTGAGGGTGAAGGGCTTGCTGGTGGTCAGCTCGATGGGGAGGCCCTTGTAGGAGTGGCGGTTGACGGCGATGCGGTACTTGGTGGTGGTGCCGCGGCCGGCGGCGCGGATGGGGATGGAGGCGGCGCCGTGGGTGAGTTTGATGTCGCGGACGTAGCGCCAGGTTTTGCCGTCCCAGCGTTGGAGGGCGGCGAGTTTGTCCTGCAGGGGGCGGGCTTCGACGTTCAGCTTGACCGTCGCGCTGACGGGGGCGACGGCGGGGACGAAACCGGTCTTGACGAAGTTCGCCAGGGTCAGTGAGGTCTTCGGGGCGGTCGAGACTGGGCGCATGGCGACGATCGGCCGGCCGCCTTCTTGGTCGGTGGTGTGCGCGGGGACGAAGATGCGGTACTGGCGGCTGCCGTTCGACGGGGTCGACATCGGGATCGGCGTCCCTGGCTTCCGGCCGTTCGCGGAAATGGTCTTCCAGGGGGCGGAGCTGTTCGGTCGTGCCTGAACTTCTGCGGCGACGTTTTCCCAGCCTGGTGCGAGCTCCTGGGGACAGGAACAGAGGTACCGCCGCAGGGTGACCTCATCGACGACGCCGTGGGCGAACACCTGGCGATCCAGTACGCGGGCATCGATGCGGGTGATGCCGACCCGGACCACCGGGCCCGTGCCCGGAGTCGTCCCCCACTCGTTACCCGCTGACAGTGTGATCGCCGACAGCTGAGGCGGCGCCGGTACGTCGAACGCCACGTTGTCGTCGAGCGGCAGCGAATGCTCCTGCTGTGCGGCGCCCGGCCCGGCGACTGTCGCCTTGAGCCAGGTCGCATCCGCACGGTCCAGCGGATCGCCGGGGTTGTAGTCGTCGATCGCCGGCTGCTCCCACCACAGGCGCACCGAAAGGTCGGCCCGCATCGTGCCGTAGCGCAGCTCGGGTGTCCCCGGGCGCAAGGTGTCGAAGTTTCGCCCGAGCCCGCGCCGTGCACTTTCTTTGCCTTCGGCATCGATCGCGGCCACCGAGATCTGGGCGCTCCGGTCGGCGGCGAAGCTGCTCGGCGAGACCAGGACTTCGTTGGCGTCACCGGCGGCCGGTTGGGCCAGAACCGTCTCGCGACCGGCGGCGTAACCCCGGACGATGTTCGCTTCGCCCTGGTCCTGCCAGGTCACCCGGATTCGGTCGCCGGCCCAGGAGAGCTGGACGCCGGTGGGCGCCGGGGGCCGATCGGCCCAGGCGGGGGTGGCGAGAGTGGTGAGGAGAAGGGCGGTGGTGAGGGTGAGTAGTTTGCGCATGAGTGGTCAGCCGATGGTGATGGGGAAGGGGGAGCTGGTGGTGGGGGTGAGGGGGAGGCCGTTGATGGTGGTGGCGGGGAGGGAGATGCGGTAGGAGTAGGGGCCTCGGTCGGCGCCGGTGTTGGCGTGGGCGAGCATGGAGCCGTTGCGGAACTGGACGGCGAAGACGTTGCGCCAGTGGCCTTTGAGGAGGACTTGGAGCATGCCGCGGACGGTGACGGCGGGCTGGATCTTGGCCCAGACGTCGACGCGGGCGTGGCGGGCCGGGTGGGCGGGGGTGAAGCCTTTGCTGACGAATTTGACCAGGGTCTTCGAGGATCGGGCGGACGTCGAGGTGGGCGGGGTCAGGGCGATGACGTTGCCGCTGACAACCTTGCGGGCCGGGACGTAGAGCCGGTACTGGCGGTTCCCGAGTGAGGCGATGCCGGTGTCGAAGGTCGTGGTCGTGTTGCCGGTGTAACGGCCGTAGGTTTTCCAGGCGTCGGTGGTCTTGGCGCGGGCCTGGAGCTCGACCTTGATGCCGGAGGCGCGCTCTTCGCGGCCTTCGCTGGTGAACAGGTCGAGGGAGCTCTTGATGCCCAGGCGGGACGAGTACACGGCGCTCGCGGGGACGCTGATCCTGGCGCCCATGGTGCCGATCCGCAGCAGTTTGGGGTCGGGCGTCTCGCCCCATTCGTTGAAGGAGATCAGGCGGACGGCGGCGGGGCGCGGCAGTGCGGCCAGGGTGGCCGAGGTCTGGCGCGGATCGAAGTCGAAGGTCTGGGTGGCCGTTCCCGGGAGGTCGGCGACGGCTTTGAAGTCCACGTTGCCGGGGAGATCCAGGACGTCGCCCGGCGTCCGGTCCTGATCGGACGGCTCCGCCCAGTACAGGTTGATGTTCAGCCGGCTGTCGAGTGCGGCGTCGGACAGGCCGGGCGGCGCGGGCCGCTGGGTGTCGAACCAGCCCGTCGCGGTCGACTGGGCCAAGTCGTCGCCACTGGCAACGACCAGCCGGACGCGGTCGGCGGGCTTGAGCTTGGCCGGGAGGATCACTTCGTTGCCCTCGGCAGCGGTCACCGACTTGAGCAGCTCGGTCCGGTGCGGGGTCTCGTACTCGGCCCAGATGGTGTTCGGGACGCCGTCGTCGGTCCAGGAGAGCCGGAGCTCCCGATCGGGAGACCAGACGACGGCGGCGTCGGTCGGCGCGGCGGCCCAGGCGGGCGCCGGGAGGACGACGGTCAGGAGGGCGGCCGTGACCGCGGTGACGACAAGCTTGCGCATGAGGGATCCCCAGGTGAGAACGCCTGGTGGTCACCCCTGCCGCCAGTGCGTGAGCTGAAAATAGCGCACGCACTGGCGGGTAGAGCAAGTCCTACAGGTTGCAGCTTGCTGCAATTACTTCACGGTGAGGTTGTACGCCGGGCTCGTGTTGGCCTGAACGGTGAGGCCGTTCACGACGATGTTCGGGACGACGAAACGCAGGCGCAGGGTGTAGCGCTCGGTCTCGATGTCACCGCGCTCGACGTAGGAGCCCTTGGTCAGCGGGACGGTGAAGTCCGGGATGTCGATCCAGCGCTTGCCGTCCCAGCCCTGGACCTTGGCCCGGACGGACACCGCCGGGGAGATCTTCACCGAGAGGGTGGAGCGGCCGCCGACGCGGACGACCGACGGGCTGAAGCCGCCGCTGACGAACTTGACGAACGTCTTCGAGGACTTGACCGAGGTCGAGGTGGCCGGGGTCAGCGCGATGACGTTGCCGGCGGCAACCTTGCGGGCCGGGACGAAGAGCCGGTACTGGCGGTTGCCCAGCGCGGCGATGCCGGTGTCGAAGGCGGCGGTGGTGGCGCCGGTGTAGCGGCCGTAGGTCTTGAAGGCCTCGGTGGTCTTGCCGCGAGCCTGCAGCTCGACCTTGATCCCGCTGGCCTTCTCCTTGTGGCCCTCGGTGAAGACCAGGCTCAGGCTGCTCTTGATCGCGAGCCGGTTGGAGTAGAGCGCCGAGGCCGGGACCGTGATGCCGGAGCCCATGACGCCGAGCTTCACGACCTTGGCGGACGCCGCGCTGGTGCCCCACTCGTTGACGCCGACGACCCGGATCGACGACGGCCGGGCCTGCGCCGGGACGACGCCGGTCGTCGCGCCGGAGACGAACTCGTAGGTCTTGTTGGGGGTCGAGCCGGGCAGGTCGACGACGGCCGCGGCGGCACCGGCGACCGAGATGTCCAGCGGGTCCTTCGGCGTACCGTCGGCGACGGCGGTCAGCGCCCACTTCAGCGTGACGGAGGCGTTCGCGGCGATGTTCGCGTCCTGGACGACCGGCACGCCCGGCAGGAAGGTGTCGAACTCCGGCGACGGAGCCGCGACGCTCTCGCCCTCGGCGTTGGACGCCTTGACGATCAGCTTCACCTTGTCCTTGCCCTTGGCGAGGATGCTCTTCGGGACCAGGATCTCGTTGGCGGCGGTCGAGGCGACGTCCGCGAACTTGAGCTCGTTACCGCCCGGCAGCTGCCAGTAGACGGTGTTGGCCAGATCGGCGTCCAGCCAGCTCAGCTTGATGTTGTTGGCATCGGCCCAGGCGATCGTGACGTTGGTCGGCGCGTCCGGCACCGCGGCGAAGGCGGGGGCCGCGACGCCGACCGACAGGAGGGCGGCCACGGCCGCAGTGGCAGTAAATCTACGCATAGGAGTATTTCCCCAGGTGAGAGCGCCTGACGATCACCCCTGCCGTCAGTCCGCGTGTGTGGGCGAAATGTAACGCACCCACCGGCCGCGAAACGAAGTTTTGCAGCTTCGTGCAATGTGACCGAGGTTTCAGTCGACATCCAGTGGGGAAACTGTGACTCTCCGTCAGCTGGAGAAGTCCTCCGGGGCGACGCCGTCCAGGAACTGGCGGAAGCGTTCGAGCTCGGCCTGCTCCTCCTCAGGGGTGGCGACGCCGGCCTCGCGCAGGACCTCTTCGGTACAGCGGATCGGGGTGTTCAGCCGGACGGCGAGCGCCACCGAGTCGCTCGGACGGGCCGACACCCGGACGCCGTTGTCGAGCACCAGCTCGGCGTAGAAGACGGCCTCGCGCAGCTCGACGATCTCGACCGCCTCGATCCGGACGCCCCAGGCCTCGATCAGGTCCCGCATCAGGTCGTGGGTGAGCGGCCGCGACGGTCGCAGGCCCTGTTCCTCGTAGGCGATCGCGGTCGCCTCGACCGAGCCGATCGAGATCGGCAGGTAGCGGTAGCCCTCGGACTCGCGCAGCATCATCACCGGGGCCCGGTTGGGCGACTCCATCCGGATCCCGATCAGTGTCAGTTCTCGCATCATCGTCATGGTGCGACCTCTCCTCAGACCGGCTCCCGGTGGGGCGCCGGTTCCTCGGTAGGAACATACCCGCCGGTTCCAGTGTCACCCGGACACACCTCCCGCTGTGCCTGGATCGTCACCGAGCCGTGTCAGGGAGCGTGGAACCGCTCGGACACCATCCGGCCGTCGGCGAGCCGGTGCGCGACCACGAACGAGCCGGTCGCGAACTTGCCGACCTTGAGCCCCAGCTCCCGCGAGAGCGCCGGCAGCACCGGCCGATGCGAGGAGACGACCGTCACCTTCCCCGGCTTCCAGGCGCGCTCGGCCAGCCCCTTCAGCCCGCTCGGGTCGGAGTCGAACCCCCGCTCGGAGATCTCCGGCCACAAGTGGATGTGCCGCCCCAAGGAGTCCGCGTACGGCGTCAGCGTCGCGACACATCGCTCTGCGTCACTGCTGATCAGCCGATTGGCGCCGAGCGCCGCCAGGACGCCGACGAGCCGCGCGGCGACCGCCGTCCCCGTGTCGCTGAGCGGGCGCAGCGTGTCCTTGCCGTCCCACTCCTTACGTTTCACAGCCTCCGCATGCCGGACGACGATCAGCGTGGCAACCACCGGGACGACGCCGTCCAGCGTGTCCAGGATGCCGACGTCCCGCGAGTAACTGAGCCGGCCGCGGGCCTTGTCGACCGGCAGCCAGGCGATCTCGTCGACCTCGTCATTCGGCTCGAAGCCGCGATCGGTCGTCGGAACCGCCGACCAGTAGTGCACGAGCTTCTCGACCGTGACGCCGTTCTTGCGGATCGGGTAGCGCTGGACGCCGAGCGACGGGCCGAGCAGGACCTGCTCGCCGGTCTCCTCCTCGATCTCGCGGTGCGCTCCGAGGAGGACGTGCTCGTGCGGCGTGAGCTTGCCCTTGGGCAGCGACCAGTCGTCGTACCGGGGCCGGTGCACGAGCAACACCTCACGGGCGCCGCGGCGCTCTCGCCAGACGACGCCCCCCGCGGCGATAACCGTCGCCGGGTTGTTCATGTTTTCAGCCTAAGTAATCGGATCGGCAGTTCTGCGGCGGCCACGCGTGGCAATCAGTCTGCTCTGCAGATCACGCAGCGGCTCACCCTCCGGGCCGGTCAGCCGCGCCTCCCAGGTGTTGTCCGGCTGCAGCCACCAGGACTGCGTCCCCTCGTCGAGCGCCAGGTCGAACATCTCCCGGACCTCGCCGACGTGGTCGGCCTCCTTGAGCTGCACCAGCACCTCGACCCGGCGGTCCAGGTTGCGGTGCATCAGGTCGGCCGAGCCGATCCACGCCTCCGGCTCGCCGCCGTTCTCGAACCAGAACACCCGGCTGTGCTCGAGGAACCGGCCCAGGATGCTGCGCACCCGGATGTTCTCCGACAGCCCTTCGATCCCGGGCCGCAGCGTGCAGATCCCACGGATCCACAGATCGACCGGGACGCCGGCCTGGGACGCGCGGTAGAGCGCGTCGCACAGGGCCTCGTCGACCAGGCTGTTCACCTTGATCCGGACCCGCGCCGGACGACCGGCCAGGTGGTGCTGGACCTCGCGGTCGATGCGCTCGACCAGACCCCGGCGGACGGACTGCGGGGCGACCAGGATCCGCCGGTAGCCGGCGTTCCGGGCGAAGCCGGACAGGTGGTTGAACAGGTGCGCGACGTCCTCGGTGACGACCTTGTCGCTGGTCAGCAGGCCGAGGTCCTCGTACAGGCGGGCGGTCTTGGGGTGGTAGTTGCCGGTGCCGATGTGGACGTAGCGACGCAGGCCGTCCGGCTCGTCGCGGACCACCAGCGACAGCTTCGAGTGCGTCTTGAGCCCGATCACGCCGTACACGACATGGCAGCCCGCGTGCTCCAGCTGGCGGGCCCACTTGATATTCGCCTGCTCGTCGAACCGGGCCTGGATCTCGACCAGCACCAGGACCTGCTTACCCGCCTCGGCCGCGTCGATCAGCGCGTCGACGATCGGCGAGTCACCCGACGTCCGGTACAGGGTCTGCTTGATCGCCAGCACCTGCGGGTCGGCGGCGGCCTGCTCGATGAAGCGCTGCACGCTGGTCGAGAACGAGTCGTACGGATGGTGGACGAGGACGTCGCGCTGTTTGAGCGCGTAGAACATGTCCGCCGGGTTCGAGGTCTCGACCTCGGCCAGGTGCGGGTGCGTGGACGGGACGAACGCCGGGTACTTCAGCTCGGCCCGGTCCAGACCGGAGATCGTGAACAGGCCGCGCAGGTCCAGCGGGCCGGGCAGCTCGAACACCTCGGCCTCGGTGACGCCGAGCTCGGACAGCAGCAGCGCCTTCACCTGCGGGTCGATCGACTCCTCGACCTCGAGCCGGACCGGCGGGCCGAACCGGCGCCGCAGCAGCTCCTTCTCGAGCGCGGCCAGCAGGTTCTCGGCGTCGTCCTCCTCGACCTCGAGGTCCTCGTTCCGGGTGACCCGGAAGGTGTGGTGCTGGGTCACCTCCATCCCCGGGAAGAGCTGGCCCAGGTGGGTCGCGATGACGTCTTCGAGCGGGACGAACCGGCCCTCGGCGACCTGCACGAACCGCGGCAGCAGCGGCGGCACCTTCACCCGGGCGAAGTGCTCGCCGCCGGTGTCGGGGTTGCGGACGACGACGGCCAGGTTCAGGCTCAGGCCGGAGATGTACGGGAACGGGTGCGACGGGTCGACGGCGAGCGGCGTCAGCACCGGGAAGACGCGGTCACGGAAGAAGCGCGTCATGTCCTCGCGCTCGCTGTGCTCCAGGTCGTCCCAGCGCAGGATGTCGATGCCCTGCTCGGTCAGCGCCGGCTGGACCACCTTGCGCCAGGTGTCGGCCTGGCGGTCCATCAGCTCGCGGCTGCGGCTCAGGCTGCGGTCGAGCACCTCGCGGGGCAGCAGGCCGCTGGCCGCCTTCACCGCGACCCCGGCCGCGATCCGGCGTTTCAGACCGGCGATCCGGACCATGTAGAACTCGTCCAGGTTGCTGGCGAAGATGGCCAGGAACTTGGCCCGCTCCAGCAACGGGACGCTGTCGTTCTCGGCGAGCTCGAGCACCCGCTGGTTGAACGCCAGCCAGCCCAGCTCCCGATCCGAGAACCGATCCGCCGGCAGATCACCGGCCGCCGCGATGTCGTACGGCGGTTCGACGTCGTACTCCCGATTGTGGGACGCCAGCAAGTCTCCAGCCACGTTGACCAGCATCCCATCCTTTGGTGAACGCCAGGTTGCCGAGGGCATGTCGGACTTTGTTGCTAGCGTCACTCCTTGTGAACCCTCGACTGGACGCCCTGCTCCGCGGCCCCCTGGCCGCCGCCCAGGCGAACGCGCTGACGCCGCTCTACGCGCTGCCCGCCGCCGTTCGCCGCCGGCTGGCCGGCCCGCCGATCCAGATCGACGGCAACACCCTGGACCCGGAGATCCAGCTGCTCCTGCGGGCGCAGGCATTGTTGCCCGGCACAACCAAAACCGACGCGCCCGGCGCCCGCGCCCAGTTCCGCTCGGTGAACAAACTCGTCGCCGGCCACCCGCGTCCCCTACAGCGTGTGACCGACCTCACCGTCCGCGGCGCCGACGGCCAGCTCGGCGCCCGGCTCTACGTCCCGCGCGGGGCGCGCGACACCGGGAACGGGCTGCTGGTGTTCTTCCACGGCGGCGGCTGGGTCGTCGGCGACCTCGACACCCATGACCCGGTCTGCCGGATCATCGCCGCGGACGCCGGGATCCGCGTCCTGTCGGTCGACTACCGGCTGGCCCCCGAGGCGCCCGCCCCGACCGCCGCCGAGGACGCGATCGCCGCCTTCACCTGGGCCGTCGACCACGCCGAGGACCTCGGCGTCGACCCGGCCCGGATCGCCGTCGGCGGCGACAGCGCGGGCGGGAACATCTCGGCCGTCGTCGCCCAGCAGTCCGTCGTCCGCGACTTCCCGTGGCCGGCGCTGCAGGTGCTCCTCTACCCCGCGCTCGATCTGGTCGGCCGCCGTCCCAGCCGAGACCTGTTCGGCGAAGGGTTCCTCCTGACCGAGGAGGACATCATGTGGTTCCGCGAGCACTACACCCCCGACCCGGCCGTGCGGCCGACCGCCGAGGTCTCCCCGCTGCTGGTCGACGACAAGGCCCTCGCCGATCTCCCGCCCGCGCTGATCACCTCGGCCGGTTTCGATCCGCTCCGCGACGAGGCCCGTGAGTACGTCGATCGCCTGACCGCGGCCGGCGTCCCGGTGACGCACCTCTACCACCCCACGCTCGTCCACGGGCACTACAACCTGCTCCCACTGCCCGGCGCGACCGCCGACGCGCTCGTCACGCTGACCGCGCATCTGAGAGCCGCGCTCGGCCCGAGCTCCTGACTGCCCGGCCAGAAGGTGGGTTTCTAGCTGTCAGTTCTGCCATTTCTTGCGCAAAACAAGGGGTTTTGCGCTTGTAACTACATGGGGCAGACTGGCCGGGTGACTGACTACGTAGCGGCTGGTGAGCGGTACGACGACCGGATGGTTTACCGACGGACGGGAAAGAGCGGGTTGCAGCTGCCCGCCGTCTCGCTGGGGTTGTGGCACAACTTCGGCGACGACAAGCCGTTCGAGACGCAGCGCGCGATCCTGCGCCGCGCCTTCGACCTCGGCGTCACGCATTTCGACCTGGCGAACAACTACGGCCCGCCGTACGGCGCCGCCGAGACGAACTTCGGGACGCACTTCCAGCGCGACTTCAAGAAGTACCGCGACGAGCTGATCCTGTCGAGCAAGGCCGGTTACGACATGTGGCCGGGCCCGTACGGCCAGGGCGGTGGCTCGCGGAAGTACGTGCTCGCCTCCCTCGACCAGTCGCTCGCGCGGATGGGCGTCGACTACGTCGACATCTTCTACTCGCACCGCTTCGACCCGGACACCCCGCTCGAGGAGACGATGGGCGCGCTCGACACCGCCGTCCGCTCCGGTAAGGCGCTGTACGCCGGGATCTCGTCGTACAGCGCCGAGAAGACCCGCGAGGCCGCGCGGATCCTGCAGGAGCTGGGGACGCCGCTGCTGATCCACCAGCCGTCGTACTCGATGCTGAACCGCTGGATCGAGGAGGACCTGCTGGACGCCGTCGGCGAGCTGGGCGTCGGCGTCATCGCGTTCTCGCCGCTGGCGCAGGGCGTCCTGACCGACCGCTACCTGGGCGGTATCCCCGAGGGCTCGCGCGCCGCGCAGGGCAAGTCGCTGGACCCGGAGTCGCTGACCGAGGACACCCTCAAGCACGTCCGCGCGCTGAACGAGATCGCCAAGGAGCGCGGCCAGACCGTCGCCCAGCTCGCCATCGCCTGGACGCTGCGTGATGCCCGCGTCACCAGCGCCCTGATCGGCGCCTCCAGCGTCAAGCAGCTGGAGGGCAACCTCGAAGCCGTCCGCAACCTCGAGTTCAGCAAGGACGAGCTTGAAGCCATCGACGCGGACGCCGTCGAGGCCGGCATCAACCTGTGGAAGAAGAGCTCCGACCACTGACCGTCGCTCAGCGGTTGCGTTCGGTCCGAACTGGGCACTTCTGGGGGTAACCCCCTGGAGGTGGTGGACGTGACCGCTTCGACGCTGGAGATGGCCCTGGGCTACGAGCACGAGCGGATCCGGGAGCTGGCCGTACCGGCCGGCCACCCGGCCGCCGCGCACCCGGATCACCGCCACAGCACCGACTGGTTCTACGCGATCACCGCGCAGCACCTGTCGGCCGCTGAGGACGTGCTGCTCCCGCACGTACGACGCCTGCCGGACGGCGCCGCCCTGGTCGCGCAGTACGTCGGCAACGCCAAGAGCCTGGAGCGCTGTCTGCGGTCGCTCAAAGGCCGCCAGTACGGCGACAGCCGGGTCCTGCACCTGGATCCGTACGACGTCCTGCGCAGTATCGACCGGCTGCTGACCGAGCACGAGCAGCTCGAGACCGACTACAGCCGGCAGTTGAGCGACCAGCTCGACGACCGGGAGATCAACTCGCTGACCGAGGAGTTGCTGGAGGCCGAAGAGGTCGCGCCGACCCGCGCGCATCCGAACTCGCCGCACACCGGCCGGGCCGGTCGGCTGGCGCACCGGCTCTGGGCGATGGCCGACAACGCCTGGGACAGCGCCGAGGGGCGCGTCGTCCCGACGAAGTACCACGTGCACCCGAAGCGCAACTCCGCCCTGTCGCACTACCTCTACGGCACGGCGATGCCCCCGACAGACAAGTGACCGGGCCCGGGGCCCTCGGATGCCTCCGAAGGTCCGGGCCCGGTCGACCGGCTCGTACTGCGCCTGGTTGTACGGGCCGGCAGGTCCCGCCGCCGCTGCGCCTGGTGTGCGGCGGTGGGTCCGACGCCCTCCCCCGCTGCGCCTGGAGTGCGGGGGAGGACGGGCTGGTGATTACTTCAGGGCGTCCAGCGCCTTCTGGGCGCCGGGGTGCAGCGGGACCGGGTCGGTCTTCGCGGCGTTCGCCTTGTCGATCCCCTTCGCGGCCGCGTTGACGGCGACCAGGGCGTCGAGGTTCTCGTAGAGGGTCTTGGTCAGCTGCTCGGCGAGCTCGTCCTTCATGTCCTTGCGGACCAGCAGGACGTTCGGCACGACGATGGTCGAGACGTCGGCCGGCTGCTTGTAGGTCGCGGCCGGGATCGGCGCCTCGGAGTACACCGAGCCGTACTTCTCGGTCATCTTCGGCAGCAAGTCGCCGATCGACAAGAGCTTGACGCCCTTTCCGAGGCTGGTGGTCAGATCGGTGATGCCGCCGGTCGGCAGCCCGCCGGACCAGACCAGCGCGTCGATCGAGCCGGATTTCATCGCGTCGACCGACTCCGGCAGACCGAGCCGCTGGGCGGTGACGTCCTTGGCCGGGTCCAGGCCGGCGGCCTCGAGCAGCCGCCGGGCGATCACCTCGGTGCCCGAGTTCGGGGAGCCGGTGGAGACCCGCTTGCCCTTCAGGTCGGCGATCGAGTTGATGTTCGCCGACGCCCGGACGGCGACCTGGGTGTAGTTGTTGTAGAGCCGGGTCAGCGCGACGACGTCCTGCTTGGCCTGGAAGCTGTTCACGCCGTTGACCGCGTCGGCCGCGGTGTCGCCGAGCGAGAAGGCGATGTCGTAGTTGCCGCCGACCAGGCCCTGCACGTTCTGCACCGAGGCGCCGGTCTCACTCGCGGTGGCCCGGTAGCCGGACATCTTCTGCGAGATCACCGAGGCGTACGCGCCGCCGAGCTGGTAGTAGACGCCCGTGGTGTTGCCGGTGGCAATGGTCAGCCGGCCGCCGGAGTCCGAGCCGGAGGCGGGCGGCTCCTGCTGACCACCGCAGGCGACCAGCGAGACGGCGGCGGCGAGCGCCACCACGACGGCGGGGAGGCGACGGGTCTTCATGAGCTGGCGGGTCCTTCCTTCGGTGCGGTCTGGCGTTGCCGCCGGACCACATTGATGACGACGGCAACAAGTAGCAAACCGATCCCGGCGCCGATGGTTACGGGCGCCAGGTAAAGCAGCAGCAACGCGGCCGGCACGCAGACCGCCCGCTCCACCCAGCTGGTGGCAACCAGGATCCAGCCGCCGGTCACCACGGCCAGCGCGGCGACGGCCAGCATCGACACCAGCAACGTCCAGACCATTCCGACGAACGATCCCTGACCGAGCAGGTGTGCGCCGTTGTCGGTGAGCACGAACGCGAACGGCACCAGGAACGCCGGCAGCGTGTACTTCCACGCCTGCCACATGGTCGGCATCACCTTGCCGCCGGTGATCGCGGACGTCGCGACCGCGGCCAGCGCGGTCGGCGGCGACACCTCCGACAGCACGGCGTAGTAGAAGATGAACATGTACGCCTCGGGCTGCGAGACGCCCAGCTGAACCAGCGCCGGCGCGATGATCACCGCGGCGATGATGAAGGACGCCGTCACCGGCACGGCGAGCCCGAGGATCAGGACGGCGAACGCCGACAGCACCACGGTCAGGATCAGGATGACGGTGTGGTTGTCGGTCAGCCCGCGGGCCGCGCCGACGATGATCTCGGCCAGGTTCAGCCCGAGGCCGGTCTGGGTGGTGACCGCGACGATCACGCCGGCCGTCGCACAGGTCGCCGCCACCGGCAACACCGAACGGGTGCCTTGGGCAAGCGCTTTGAACAATGGACCGGCGGTCAGCCGGTGCTGCTTGTCCAGGAACGACAGCCCGAACTGGATGATCACCGCGTAGACGACGGCCTTGAACGGCGGGACGTCGACCGCCATGAAACCGATGATCACGAACAGCGACAGGAAGTGGTACCCGAACCGCAGGAACAGCTTCCACGCCGATTGGTTCGACGTCTCGGTGGACGTCGTCCCGTGCCGGCGGGCGTCGATCTCGATCGCGAGCAGGATGCCCAGGTAGTAGAGGATCGTCGGGATGACGGCGTACCCGAGCACGGTCAGGTACGAGACCTGCAGGAACTCGGCGATGATGAAGGCCGCCGCGCCCAGCGTCGGCGGGGACAGGATCGCGCCGATGCCCGCGGCGGCGAGCATGCCGCCGGCCGGCTCGGCCGGGTAGCCGGCCCGGCGCAGGATCGGCCACGAGACGGTGCCGAGCGAGACGGCGGTCGCCGTCCCGGAGCCGGAGACGCTGCCGAGCAGGAAGCCGGCAAGGGTGACCGTGCGGCCGGGCGCCGTCCGGCTGCGCTTGAAGGCGGCGAAGGACAGGTCGATGAAGAACTTGCCGGCGCCGGAGTAGTCGAGCACGGCGCCGTAGATGGTGAAGAGCACGATGTAGCTGGCGGCAACATTCAGCGGCGTCCCGTAGAAACCCGCGGTACCCATCGTGAACTGCGCGATGATCGCGTCGAAGTTGAAGCCCTGGTGGGCCAGCGACCAGGTGTAGGGCAGCAGACCGCCGTAGTAGGCGTAGGCGAAGAAGAGCAGGCTGACCAACGGGAGCACCCAGCCCGTCGTCCGGCGGCAGGCCTCCAGCAGCAGGACCAGCAGGACGGCGCCCGCGAGGACGTCGAGTGTCGTCGGCGTCTGGCGCCGTTCGAGATAGCCGTCGAAGTCGAGCAGCGGGTAGACGCAGGCCGCCAGGGCGATCAGCGCGAGGATCCAGTCGCTGATCCCGGGGTCGTCATGATCACGGTTGCGAAACGGATTCAGCACCGCGGGGACCTTCCAGCCCCGGTAACACAGCAGCGTCATCGGCAGGACGGCTGCGAGAAAGATCACCAGGTAAAACTGGGTTCCCTGTGGTAGTGGGAAGAAGACCTGGGCCAGGACGCCGATGCTGACGATCGCGCACCAGACCGCGATGATCACATCGAGGGCAGGTCGAAGCCGCCGAGCGGGCCGTTCCTGCTCGTACTCGGCGAGCTCTTCGTCGGAGGGCGTGCTCACGCCACCCCCCGTTCCGATACCGACAGTCATCTACCGGTTCCCTCCTGTGTGCGGAAGGCTAATGTTGCCGAACACTGCGTGGAGTCGCGTGATTACGTCTTTACCAAGATCTGACACATCCGGGCGTCACCTGGCCTACGATCACCGCATGAGTGGCGCCGTCAGGATTTTGCTGGTCGAAGACGATCTCGATATCGCCAATGCCCTGATACCCGCCTTGCGCCGGTACGGCCTGATGGTGACCCATGTCCGGACGGCGGCCGACGCGCTCGCGGCGGACCCGGGCGACCTGGTGCTGCTCGACCTCGGCCTGCCCGACGGCGACGGGATCAACGTCTGCCGGCAGATCCGGTCGGTCTCCGACGTCCCGGTGATCGCGGTCACCGCGCGGGGCGAAGCGGCCGATCGGGTGCGTGGTCTGCGCAGCGGCGCCGACGACTACGTGGTGAAACCTTTCGCGATCTCCGAGCTGCTGGCCCGGATCGATGCTGTACTACGTCGTACCGGCCTCTTGCAGCCCCGCCCCCGGGTGACTGTCGGCGACCTCACCGTGGACATCGAGGCCCGGACCGTCCAGGTCGCGGACAAGCCCATCAGCCTGACCCGCAAGGAGTTCGACGTGCTCGCTGTGCTGGCCGCGCACCACGGCCGGGTCGTCCCGCGCGAACAGGTCGCCCTGTACGCGTGGCAGTCCGTCTTCGAGGCCTCCTCGCGCACGATGGACGTCCATGTCGCCTCCCTGCGCGCCAAACTCGGCCGGCCCGAGCTGGTGCAGACGATCCGCGGTGTCGGCTACCGCCTCGGCTCGGACTGACCGTTGCGCCGTCGCCTGCTGCAGTCCCTCGTACCGATGGTGGTCCTGCTCGCCATCATCGCCACCGTCCCGCTGGCCAACTTCATCGCCACCGGCGCCTCCCGCACGCTCTTCCTGTCCCGGAGCAACGACGCCGACTGGTTCGCCACGATGGCCGAGGCCCCGCTGCAGTCGGGCGACATCGCCAACCTGCGTGAGATGGCCGTCCGGTACGACGACCTCTACGACACCCCGGTCTTCATCGTCGACGACAACAACAAGGTCGTCGCGACGTCGAAGTCCGGCGTGGTGACCGACGAGCCGGCCATCGCGGCCGCCCTGGGCAGCACGCTGGCCGGCCGGCTCCCGGCCGAGCCGGCGGCGCTGTGGCCGTGGCAGGACGGCGAGATGGTCGTCGCCCGTCCGGTCGCGAACAACGGCCGCGTGCTCGGCGCCGCCGTCCTGCGGGTGCCGACCGAGGCCCCGCGGCTCGAGGTCCGGCGCAGCCTGATCCTGCTGCTGATCGGCCTGCTGATCAGCATCGGCGCGATCATCGCCGGGATCGTCCGGCCGATCAGCCGCTGGGTCGTCCGGCCGCTGACCGACCTGGACAACGCGACCCACCAGATCACCCGCGGCGCGCTCGACACCCGGGTCTCCACCGACGGCCGCGCGCCCGAGCTGCGCCGGCTCGGCGACAGCTTCAACTCGATGGCGCTCAGCCTGCACCAGGCCCGGCAGCGCGAGCGCGAGTTCGTCGCCGACGCCTCCCACCAGCTGCGGACGCCGCTCACCTCGGCCCGGATCCACATCGAGGGCCTGTCCCGGCTCTCCCCGACCGCGCGCTTCGCGCTCAGCGACATCGACCGCCTCGGCCGGATCGTCCAGCGGCTGTCCCGGCTGGCCGGCTCCGACCGTCCGGGCGCCGATGCCGACGGCAACAGTGAAGAGCCGCTGGACCTCGCCCAGGCCGTCAAGGAGCGCCTGGTCGGCTGGAAGGCCGTCTACGCCGCCGACGACCTGGAGCTGATCATCGGCGACATGGTCCCCGGCGGCGTCGGCCCCGAGCTCGAGGTCGACGACATCCTCGACGTCCTGCTCGACAACGCCTCGAAGTACGGCGCGCCGCCGGTCGAGGTCTCGGTCACCCGCGACGGCACCGAGGTCGTCCTCTCGGTCCGCGACCACGGCCTCGGCCTCGGCTCCCGCGACCTGAAGAAGGTCGGCGAGCGCTTCTGGCGCAGCGCCCACCACCGCGAGATGCCCGGCACCGGCCTCGGCCTGGCCATCGTCCGCTCCGAAGCCGCCCGCGTCGGCGGCCGCGTCGTCGCCCGTCCCCCGATCGGCGGCGGCCTCGTCATCGAGGTCCGCGTCCCCCTGATCGACGACTACGACGTCTGAACGAGGAACTGGTCGTAGAAGGCGGTCTTGATGTCGACGGCGACCTGCTCGGTGAGCCGGAAGCGCTGCTGCGCCTCGGCGGAGCCGAGCAGCTCCGTCAGCCGCAGTCCGAGCTGGTCGGAGTGCGTCAGCGACAGCGGTGACGGCGCGGCCAGCGGCCGGGACTTCCCGTCGTGGATGTGGTGCGGGTAGTAGAAGACCGAGTTGCCGCCGAGCATCGGCCCGATCCGGCGCCACAGCTCGCCGTACTCGACCGAGACCAGGACCTCGCCCCAGAACCGCAGGATGGTCAGCAGCTCGACATCGGCGTACTTGGACTCGCCGGCGGTGGCGATCAGCTCCATCGTGGCCTCGACCGCGGCGGCCGTGGCCGGCGACTTCCGGGACCGGAGCAGCTCCGCGCGCTCGACGCCGAGACCGAGGATATCGGTCACCATGTCTTCGCGGTGCGAGGGCGTGGCCCCCGGCGTCCGGCCCTCGGGGTACTCCTCGCGCAGGATCACCCGCGCGACGCGTTTGGCCTGCTCGTCGGTCAGCAGGTCGATCGCCAGGTCGTAGGCCATCGTGAAGGCCAGCGACAGGAAGCGGCGCTGCAGGACGACGGCCCGCAGCCGCGGCTCCGGCAGCGTCTCGATCTCGCGCAGCACCGGATGGCCGCGGAACTTCTCGATCAGGTCGTCCTCGAACGCGTCCAGGTCGTTCACGGCGTCCACCTCTTGCTCAGGCTCGGATCGTGTCGATACTTCGGGACCAGTCGGTCAGGTCGACATCGCTGCCGATCTGCCACAACGTGTCGAGCTCCTCCTGGACCTGCGCGCCGAGGACGGTGTCCGCGGTGCCCTGGATCTCGAACTGCGGGGAGTCGATCGCCAGCTGGCCGTGCAGGAAGACGCTGACCAGATACCGCTCGTCGGCCCGGTAGACCGAGATCGAGGCCTGCGAGTTGAAGACCCTGACCTTGAGATTGCCCTGCCGGCTGCCCAGCCGGGCGTGCATCCGGGCCAGGGTCTCCAGACAGCCCTCGACACCGGTCTTCACATGTGCGACGCCCGAGGTGTCGCCAGGGTTCCGCAGCGCGGCCTCGCGCAGGCCGACCAGTAACGACTTCGGGTGCAGGAGCAGGATCCGCACCTCGGCCCGGTTCTT
The DNA here is from genome assembly GCF_055584105.1 of Kribbella sp. NPDC104218. Taxonomy (NCBI): domain Bacteria; kingdom Bacillati; phylum Actinomycetota; class Actinomycetes; order Propionibacteriales; family Kribbellaceae; genus Kribbella; species Kribbella sp. NPDC104218. Next base: position 2,631,362 of record NZ_JBVJMQ010000001.1, on the reverse strand, counting down.
GCGGATGGCGGTCTCCAGGTACCGCTCGTGCCGGCCCAGGTTCGGGATCCAGGTGTTCAGGATCGTGATCTGCTTGGCCGCGCCGACGGAGGCCATGAACAGATCGTCCGGGAACCGCTCGTGCACCTTGGTCACGCCGCCGTAGTGCCGGCCGCGCAGGTCCTCCGAGATCGCGGGCAGGTCGATGACGGCCAGATTGGCCCGGATGGCGTCCAGGTGGCGGAGCGGCGCGAGCTCGAGCAGCAGGCTGAACAACGCCCCGCTGACCAGGAACAGCGTCAGCGCGGCAATCCCCTTCGGCGCGATCTTGTCCACCCAGCCGAGCAGGTCGGCCACGCTGACGACGAACCCGACGAGCGAGCCGACGCCAAGGGTGAGCCATTGGGCCCAGCGCGCGATCTTCTGGGGCATGCATCCTCCGTGGGCGACCGGTAGCGACCAGTGATGCTCTCACGCCGACGGGGCACGAATGTGATCGGGGTCACGCGCCCCGGGGAAGCTCAGATGTGGTTGGCGCGGTACCAGCGTTCGGCGGCGGCGTGCAGGGGGACGGGCATCGTGGCGATGGCCGAGCGGGGGTCGAGGGCGCCGGCTTCGGGGTGGTAGTTCGCCTTGTCGTTGATGTTGCCGATCAGGTCCTTCTGGCGGCGGAACAGGGTGTTGACGATCCACCAGGCCCAGGAGTCGGACAGGTTCTGGCGGGCGATCAGGTAGTTCGGGATGGTCAGCGTCGGGACGGCGCTGGCCAGGCCGTAGGTCTTCGGCGGGATCGAGGAGACGATGTAGCCGCCGAACTGCTTGAGCGCGATGGTCTGCGCGACGTCGCCGATGTTGACCAGGCGGAAGCCGATGGTCTTCTGCAGGTCCTCGATCGGGCCGGTCGGCAGGCCGCCGCTCCAGATCATCACGTCGATCCCGTCCTTGCCCTCGGCCTTGTCCTTCAGCTGCTGGACGGCCTGCTCGAGGGTGAGCATGCGCTTGGTGACCCGGCCGGCCAGACCGGCCTGGGCGAGGATCAGGTCGGCGACGAGCTTCGTCCCGGAGTTCTCCGGGCCGACGCTGATCACCTTGTCGGCCATCTTCTCCAGGCTGTCGATCTTGGACGCCAACGGGACCACGACGTGCACGTAGTTGTCGTACGTCCGGCCGAGGGTGAAGAACCGCAGCGGCCCGCCCGCGAACTGCCCCAGACCCTCGTACGCGGCGTACGCCGAGTCGGACGTGGTGAAGGCGATGTCGTTCTGCCCGGAGGCCACCTTGCGCAGGTTCGCGATCGAGCCCTCGGTGACGACCGTGGTGAGCTGGACGCCGGTGACCTGCGAGACCAGGCTCGCCAGACCGCTGCCGAAGCGGTAGTAGACGCCGCCCTTGTTACCGGTCGCGAGCGTCGCGGGCTCGGCCGGAGCCGGCTCGTCGGAGCGGCCGCGGGAGCAGGCGGGCACGGTCAGCGCGGCCGCCGCGGCGGCGCCCAGACCGAGCGCGCGGCGCCGGCTCATCGAGTCCGGCACGATCAGGCGGGGGCGATCCATACGGGACAACCTATGCGGCAACCGGGCCGCATCGGTAGCCAACTGCGCTCACCGCGACCCAACCGCTACCCGGCGCGGTCCCGGCCCGCTGGGACAAACTGCGTCTTTACGGGCCCCCTCCGGATGTGACAGCGTTGTCATCACACCACTTTCTGGCCCCGGAGGATGATTCCGTGCACGACGACCGTCAACTCATCGAGGAGCGGCTCCAGCGCGCCCTGCGGGAGCGGATCCGCCCCGCGATCTACGGCGCGGCGGTCCCGCTGGACATCGAGGTGTGGCACGCACCCGGTGAGCCGGTGTCCCCCGCCGAGGCCCTCGCCCAGACCTACGAGCCGGCCGCGATCGGACTCCCCTGGGGTCCCGCCTGGGGCACCGCCTGGTTCAAGTTCAGCGGCCAGGTCCCGGCCGAGTGGGCCGGATCGGAGATCGAGGCCGTCATCGACCTCGGCTTCAGCGGCGGCCCGGGCTTCTCCGCGGAGGGCCTGGTGCACACGACCACCGGGCGTCCGCTGAAGGGCCTGCACCCGCGGCAGACCTACGCTCCGCTGTCGATCCTCGGCCCGGACGGTACGGCGGCCGCGGCCGGCGACTCGATCGAGTTCTACGTCGAGGCGGCCGCGAACCCGGAGGTCCTCGGTGACGCGGGCGGCTTCTCCCCGACGTCCATCGGCGACAAGCCCGAGCCGGGCGGCAAGCCGATCTACCAGCTGACCCGCGCCGATGTCGCCGTCTTCAACGCCGAGGTGTGGGACCTGATCCTCGACCTCGAGGCGCTGAACAGCCTGCAGAAGGAGCTGTCGCCGCAGGAGCCGCGCCGGCGCGAGATCCTCCGCGCGCTCAGCCGCGCCCTGGACGCCCTGGACTACGAGGCCGTCGCCAAGACCGCCGCCGACGCCCGCGCGCAGCTGACCGACGTCCTGAGCCGCCCGGCGCACGCCTCGGCGCACCAGCTGTCCGCGGTCGGCCACGCGCACATCGACTCCGCCTGGCTCTGGCCGCTGCGCGAGACCCGGCGCAAGGTCGCCCGGACCGTCTCCAACGTCACCACGCTGGCCGAGGAATACCCGGAGCTCGTCTTCGCGTTCTCGCAGGCCCAGCAGCACGCCTGGGTGAAGGAGAACTACCCGGAGGTCTGGGAGCGGCTGAAGAAGGCCGTTGCCGAGGGCCACATCGTTCCGGTGGGCGGAATGTGGGTCGAGTCCGACACCAACCTGCCCGGCGGCGAGGCGCTGGCCCGGCAGTTCGTGCACGGCAAGAAGTTCTTCCTGGACGAGTACGGGATCGACACCCAGGAGGTCTGGCTGCCGGACTCGTTCGGCTACACCGCGGCGCTGCCGCAGCTGGTGAAGCTGTCCGGCTCGAAGTGGTTCCTGACCCAGAAGATCTCCTGGAACAAGGAGAACCGCTTCCCGCACCACACGTTCTGGTGGGAGGGTCTCGACGGCACCCGCGTCTTCACGCATTTCCCGCCGATCGACACCTACAACTCCGACCTGTCCGGTCGTGAGCTCGCCCACGCGCAGCGCAACTTCCAGGAGAACGGCGCCGCGACCCGCTCGCTGGTCCCGTTCGGCTACGGCGACGGCGGTGGCGGCCCCACCCGCGAGTTCGTCGCGACCGCGCGCCGGGTGGCGAACCTGGAGTCCTCGCCGCGGGTGACGATCGAGTCCCCGACCGAGTTCTTCAGCGCCGCCGAGGAGGAGTACGCCGACCACGCCCCGGTCTGGTCCGGCGAGCTCTACCTGGAGATCCACCGGGCGACGTACACCTCGCAGGCCAAGACCAAGCAGGGCAACCGGCGCAGCGAGCACCTGCTCCGCGAGGCCGAGCTCTGGTCGGCGGCGGCCGTCGTCGCGGGCAAGCTGGACGCGTACCCGTACGAGGAGCTGGACCGGATCTGGAAGTCCGTCCTGCTGAACCAGTTCCACGACATCCTGCCCGGCTCGTCGATCTCGTGGGTGCACCGCGAGGCCGAGGAGACGTACGCCGCCCTGGGCGCCGAGCTCGAGGCGATCATCGGCAAGGCGCAGCAGGCGCTGGCCGGCTCCGGTGACGCGCAGATCGTCTTCAACGGCGCACCGCACGGCCGGAGCGGCGTCGCCGGTCTGGGCGCGGGGATCGCGGCCGGCGAAGGCCAGTCGGTGACGGTCCAGGACGGCGTCCTGGACAACGGCGTCATCCGCGTGACCATCGACGAGCGCGGGCTGATCACCTCGCTGTACGACGTCGAGGCGCAGCGCGAGGTGATCGCACCAGGCGCCGTCGGCAACCTTCTGCAGCTGCACGTGGACACCCCGAACCAGTGGGACGCCTGGGACGTCGACTCGTTCTACAAGAACAACGTCCGCGACGTCACCGAGGTCGACTCGGTCGACTTCAGCACCGTCGACGGCGTCGCCACGGTCGTCGTCAAGCGGTCCTTCAACCGGTCCTCGGTCACCCAGACGCTGCGGGTCCGGCCGGGCGCCAAGCGGGTCGACATCGAGACCACGATGGACTGGCACGAGGCGGAGAAGTTCCTCAAGGCGGCGTACCCGGTCGACGTGCACGCCGACCGGTCGGCGTCCGAGACGCAGTTCGGGCACATCTTCCGGCCGACCCACCAGAACACCTCGTGGGACGCGGCGAAGTTCGAGATCGCGGCGCACCGCTGGGTGCACGTCGCCGAGGCCGGGTACGGCGTCGCCGTCGTCAACGACTCGACGTACGGGCACGACATCAACCGCACCGCGCGCCCGGACGGCGGCACCACGACGACGATCCGGACGTCGCTGATCCGCGCTCCGCGCTACCCCGACCCGAAGACCGACCAGGGTGTGCACACCGTCAACCACGCGCTCGTGGTCGGCGCCGGCATCCCCGAAGCCGTTGCCGAGGGCTACCGGATCAACCTGCCCGAGCGCGTCGTCACCGGCGCCGAGGGCGTCGAGCCGCTGGTCACCATCGACAACCCGAACATCGTCGTCGAGGCGCTGAAGCTCGCCGACGACCAGTCCGGCGACGTCATCGTCCGCCTCTACGAATCCACCGGCGGCCGCGCCCGCGGCACGATCACCCCGTCGTTCCCGACGACGTCGGTGACCGAGGTGGACCTCCTGGAGCGGCACCTGGCCGACCGCGCCAACGGCGACCTGGAGCTGCGTCCCTTCCAGATCCTCACGCTCCGCTTCGCTCGCTGATCACCTACCCCCGCGCCCGGTGCCAGTCAACGGCACCGGGCGCGATGGGGTTTAGCGGGCCGCGTCCGCCACCAGCTCACCGAAGGCGGCCATGCCCCGGCGGGTGGGGTGCAGCGGGGCTACGTCGGAGGTGGGGACGAGACCTTCGAGCCAGCGGCGCGTGATCGGGGCGCAGGCGTCGTGACCGATGGACGGCGTCCGGAGGTCGACGTACGTCGCGCCGTGGGCGGCGGACTGCTCGGCGAGCATGGTGTTGAGGCGGTCGACCGTCGCCTGGAGGTAGTTGGCGTCGGCGGGCCAGACGGGGATCTGCGGGTAGCAGCCGTTCGGGCGGATGTAGGTGCCGTAGCCGGTGACCAGGATGCGCGCGTTGGGGGCGAGCTGGCGGATGCGGTCGAGAGCCTTGCCGAAGGCGGGTCCGGTCGCAGTGATGCGGTCGGCCAGTTGGTCCCGGCCGCCGGCGGTGAAGCGCTGCTTGCAGGAGACGCCAGCCGGCGCGGGGAACAGGTTGATACAGCTCAACGCCGCCGCCACCAGGCCGGTGTCGTTCCCGCCGATCGCGACCGTGACCACATCGGTCGACGGCTTCAACGCGTTGTACTGCGGCGGCACGAACCCGAACTGCTTCCCGCTGAAGTCCGGGATGACCGCCCCGGAGCACGTCACATCGGTCAGTCGCGCGCCGAGCTTCGCCGCCGCGACGTGCGGGTAGTTCACCCCCGACCGCAGACACGGCAGATCGTTCTGCGGCAGGATCAGCGGCCCGGCCGCCGACGAGTCGCCGATCGCGACGTACTCCAGCGGTTCGGCCGCGCGCGCCGCCGCAGGGCTGACCAGGCCGGCCACCAACACTCCTACGGCCAGCAGTACCCGTCGTTTCATTGCGGTCACCCTTCGCGATCAGTCGAACACTGTACTTATGGGTAGTAATGTTCGACCCCAAAGCGCCCGCCGGTCGCTGGGGCCAAGCCCAGAGTTCACGAGGTGATCGTTGTGACAGGTCACAAGAAGCTGCGCTGCGGCGGCGTCCTCGTCCATGAGCTCGTCCGGTCCCGGCTGGGTCGGCTGGTGGACGAGGTGCTGGCCCGGCTGGTCGCCGAGATCCCGCTCTACACGCAGCTCCCGGCCGAAGAGCTGCAGGGCGACATCCGGCGGATCACGGACCAGTCGCTGCGCGCGTTCGTCGAGACCTTCCGGACGGGCGTCGTCCCGACCGGCGACGTCCTCGCACCGCTGCGTGAGTCGGCCAAGCGGCGGGCCGAGGAGGGGGTGCCGCTCGAGGCGCTGCTGGCGGCGTACCACCTCGGCGGCAAGGTCTGCGTGGATGACATCGCCCGCGACTTCCGTCCCGAGGAGCTGCCCGACGCGATCGCGCTGAACCGGCTGATCCTCGACTTCCTGCAGCAGGTGACGGCGATCGTCTCGGCGAGCTACTTCGAGGAGCGGCAGTCGATCGCCGGTGAGGACCAGGCCTCACGCCAGGCGGTCCTGGCGGCGCTGCTCGAGGGGCGCGCGGCGGACGAGGCCGCGCTGCGCGCCAGCGTCCGGCTGCCGGTCGAGTTTCTCGTGACCGGCTTGGCGTTCGGGACGCATCCGGACGAGCGGCAACCCGGCGTCGATCCGCAGATCGTTGCCCACCGCAAGCTTCGCCGGATCCGGGTCGAGCTGGACCGGCTGGCCGGGAGTATGGCGAGCCTCTCGGCGGACGGCGGGATCGCGTTACTCACCTGCTCTCGCGGCGACGCGGAGAACCTGCGCGGCCGGCTCAGCCGGGTCTCCGGCGTGGATGTCACGCTGACGATCACGAGCAGTGCGCCGGACGACGTACCGGCCGCGACCGCGTTGGTGCGTGACCTGCTCGACGTCGTCCGCAGCCATCGGCGTCCGCCAGGTGTGTATGCGCTGGACGATCTGCTGCTCGAGTACCAGCTCAGCCGCCCGACGCCGGCCCGCGACCGGCTGGCCGATCTACTCAGCCCGCTGAGCGATCGCACCGACCTGCTGGCGACGCTGCGCTGCTACCTCGGCAACGCCCGCAACCGGCGGCAGACCGCCGCCGACCTGCACGTCCACGCCAACACCGTCGACTACCGGCTCCGCCAGGTCGCGCGCCGGACCGGCCTCGATCCGAGCAGCGACGAGCAGTTGCCGCGGATCGTCGCTGCCCTTGTCGCATTGGACGCGCGCTGTTCACTCGGCTGACGTAGCGTCGAATATATGGCTCCGACTCCGTTGCTCGGTTCCCGCACGCTTGATCGGCAGACCGCGCGGATGTTGCCGCCCGGTCCGCGGTGGCCGACGTCGGTGCAGAGTCTGCTGTTCGCGAACCATCGCAAGACGTTCTTCCCGCGGATGCGGGCGAAGTACGGCGATGTCTTCACGATTCGGCTGGTGCCGTCGAGCCGGGTGTGTGTGGCGCTGAGCCGGCCGGAGCACATCCGCGAGGTGTTCGGCGGTTCGCCCGCGGTGATGCACGCCGGCGAGGGGAACACCGCGCTCGAGCCGATCATGGGGTCGAGTTCGCTGCTGCTGCTCGACGATGACGACCACGTCCGGATGCGGCGGCAGCTGATGCCGGCCTTCACCGGGCCGGCGTTACGCGGGTACGCCGCGATGGTGCACGAGCTCGCGGTCGCCGAGGTGGCGACCTGGCCGACCGGGACGCCGTTCGCGATGCACCAGCGGATGCGGAACCTGACCCTGGAGATCATCCTGCAGGTGATCTTCGGCGTCACCGACGTCGACCGGCTGAACACCCTGCGCCCGTTGATGGACAAGATCGTCTCGGTCTCGCCGGTGCTGATGCTCGGCGGTTTCTACCCGCCGCTGCTGCGGATCCCGCCGTGGCGCACGTTCCTGCGCGCGCAGGAGCAGGTCGACGAGCTCCTGTACGACGAGATCGCACGCCGCCGCGGAAACCTTGCCGGCCGCAACGACGTCCTCTCCCGGCTGCTCGGCGCCGGCGACTGGACGGACGCCGAACTCCGCGACCAGCTCGTCACGCTCCTGCTGGCCGGTCACGAAACCACCGCCACCGCCCTCGCCTGGGCCTTCCACGAACTGGCCCGCCGTCCCGCCGACCTCGCCTTCGGCCAGCACGCCGCCGACACCGGCGCCGACGCCGAGCTCGAGGCGATCGTCAAGGAGTCCCTCCGCCTGCACCCCGTCGTCTACCAAGTTGGCCGCCGCCTCACCGAAACCACCGACCTGGCCGGCTACCGCCTCCCCCGCGGCACCACCATCCTGGCCGCCATCGGCCTCGTCCAGCGCGACGCCCAACACTTCCCCGACCCCACCACCTTCAACCCCCGCCGCTTCCTCACCACCCCACCCCCCGCCCCCAACACCTGGATCCCCTTCGGCGGCGGCGCCCGCCGCTGCATAGGCGCCGGCTTCTCCCTCATGGAAGGCACCGAAATCCTCCGCGCCGCCCTAACCACCCACCACTACACCGCCACCCCCACCCCCGAACCAGCCCAACCAAAAAACGTGACCCTAGTCCCCAAACAAGGCGCGAAAGTAACCGCAACCCCGCGCTAACCGGCAGACGGCGGGCGGACGGCGGACGGCGGACGGCGGACGGCGGACGGCGACATGCTTACCCAGCCACTCGAACCCAACCACCGGGGACAGGCTTGGAGCACCACCTGCTTTCCGGCCGCAGCGCGACCCGACCACCAGCGATGGACCCGGCCGCGAGGACCAACCAGGGGCGCGGAGAGCATGGGTGGCGGGGTGCGCGCGGGGCGCGGGGTGCGAGGCGCGCGCGGGTGGGGTTAGCGGGGCGGACGGCGGGGTGGGGTGGCTGGTTGTGACCAGCCACCTGGCTTGAGAACTGGGACGGGGCCCCGCGCCAACCACCTGCTCTTTCGGCCGGAGCGTGGCTTGGGCACCGGCGCACGGCCCGGCCGTGATGGGGGGCCGGGCGGTTGCGGGGGTTAGTTTTCGGGGTCGGTTGTGTCGCCTAGGTCTACGTTGGCGTAGGAGTCGAGGTCGGAGGCGTCGTCGTCTTCGAGTTCGAAGTTGTTCTCGTCGTCCACTACGTGGATGGCGGCTTCTTCGGCGGAGGCGGCGGCGCCGTCGAAGCCGATGTCGGAGGCGACGAGGTCGGACTCGGAGTCGGTGTGGGCGCCTTCGTCGGGGGCTACCAGGCGGCCGGAGCGGCGGACGCCGACCTCGGGGCCGCCGACGTCTTCGCCGTCCTCGGCGTAGGGGTCGACGTCGGGCTCCTCCTGGGCGAGGCGCTGGTCGAGGGACTCGCCCTGGAGGGCTTCTTCGGCGGTGGTGCCGAAGCCCTCGCCCGCGGACCACTTCTCCGGCGGCGAGTAGCCCTCGTCGAGCAGGTCGTCCACCCCACGGTCGTTCAGGGTGTCCGACGGCTGCAGCTGGTCCTCGTCGTCGACGCTGTAGCTGCCGTAGTCCTCGCGGTTGTTCTCCGTCATGAACCAACAGTGTCCCGACAGGCCCACTTGAATCAAGCCGGGCACAATGAGCGGATGGATCCGGTCAGGCTGACGCTGGAGCAGCTGCGGGAGCTACGCGACGACGTGGCGCCGCGGGCGGCCCGGCGGTCGCGGGCGTCGGTCCGGCGCCGGGTGGAGCGCTGGCGGGACCGGATCTTCTTCATCGCCCAGTGCGCGATCGCCGCCGGCCTCGCCTGGGCCCTGGCCCGGTACGTCGTGGGCCACCAGCAACCGTTCTTCGCACCGGTCGCCGCGATGGTCTGCCTGGGCTTCAGTTTCGGCCAGCGGCTTCGGCGCGTGGCCGAGGTGATGGTCGGCGTCGCGGTCGGGGTCGGCGTCGGTGACCTGTTCGTCCGGTTCTTCGGCACCGGCGTCCCGCAGATCATCTTCGTCGTCGCGCTCGCGATGAGTATCGCCGTCCTGCTCGGCGCCGGCACGCTGATGACCACCCAGGCCGGCGTCCAGGCCGCGATCGTCACCACGCTGCTGCCGAGCGCCGGCGCGGGTTTCAGCCGCTGGCTGGACGCCGTCCTCGGTGGTCTCGTCGCGCTGGCAGCCGCCACCATCGCACCGGCCGCCGCGATTCGTCGCCCCCGGCAACAAGCCTCCGAAGTCCTGAACGAACTGTCCGCGATCCTCGTCGAAACGGCCGAAGGCCTGCGGGACAAGTCCGACCAGGAGGCCCACAACGAGCACCGCGACGAGCGGGAGCTCACCGACGCACTCCGCCGGGCCCGCGCCAGCGAAGCCATGCTGGACGACCTGCGCAGCGCGGCCGAGGAGGGCGTCGCCGTCGTCCGGCTGTCGCCGTTCCGCCGCCGGCACCGCGGCCGCGTCCAGCAGATCGCCGACCTCGTCGTCCCGCTGGACCGCGCGATCCGCAACATCAGAGTCCTGGTACGCCGATGCGCGGTGTCGGTCTGGCGCGACGAGCGGATGCCCGCCGAGTACCCGATGCTGCTCGACCGCCTCGCCGACGGCACCCGCCTGATCGCCGAGTCGCTGTTCGAACCGGCCGCCAAGGTCGCCGCCCACCGCGTGCTGGGTGAGCTCGGCCGCCGGACGGCGGATCTCCCGCTCCCGCCCGGCCTGTCGGCGGTCGTCGTCCTGGGCCAGATCCGCTCGACCGTCGTCGACCTCCTGGAGCTGACCGGAACGTCGTACGACGAGGCCCGGAAACTCGTCCCGCTGCGCCTCGACGGGCTCGACGAGAAGTAGGTCAGGACAAAGTGGCCTAGGTCACATCGAGAAATTTCTCGAAATTCCCGTCATACCCCGGCCCGGGCGGCGTCTCACTGGCATGACGATCCACCGACTGATGACCGCGCTGGCGACCGAGCAGAGCCGGACCGACGCGCTGGTCGAGACGATCACCCCCACAGACGACCGGAGCGACGCCGCCGCCGAGTAACAAGGCGCGAACCGGACGAAGACGGATCCAGGCGGCGCACCCGAACGGTCCTACCCACCGAGTTGGACCGCTCGGAGGTCGCACAAAACAGAGGCGCCCTTGTGCGAGGCGCCGCCGGATCCGTCCGGTGCATCACCACAGAGGTGCACCGCAGAACCACCCACCGACTGTCCTGACGCCGATTGCGCGAGGCTCAGGCCAGACCCGGTGGGTGGTTTCTTTTACTGCGCGACCGTGATCTCGGTGGTCACCGAGTTCGCGATGAAACACTCCTGATGCGCCAGCTGATGCAGACGCTCCAGGACAGCGGCGTCCGGCTCCGGGCCGCCCCAGACGATCTTCGGACGCAGCGTCACCTGGGTCACCGCCAGCCGACCGGCCGTGTTCTTCGCCATCACCCCGACCGCGTGGTCGTCGTACGAGTCGACCACCAGCCGCTTGCGGGCCGCGATCGCCAGGAACGTCAGCATGTGGCACGACGACAGCGCGGCCACGAACGCCTCCTCCGGGTCGACCGGGCCGGGGTTGCCCAGGTACGCCGGATTGGCGGACCCGGGCACGGTGATCCCGCCGTCGAAGCGCCACTCGTGGTCGCGGTTGTAGGTGTCGTAGGTGAACTCGCGCTCACCACGGCTCCAACTGACATCGACCACATGCTCCGACATGTTCAGCTCACTTCTCCGCGACGCGCGCCCCGGGCTTTCCGGTCACCGGGTTCAAGCGTACGGGCGTGTCACCCGGCAGCTCGGCGACGAAGTCGCTGTCGTAGCGCGAGGCCATCCCGGCCACCGGGAAGTCGGTGCTGACGAACTGCGCACCGCTGCCCAGCGCGACGCCGACCCGGCTGAACTCGTTGTTCCGGATCGTCGACAGCGGCTCGTCGGAACGGGTCCGGACCAGGTAGCCCTTCTTCACCAGCCGCTGGATCTCGGCCGTGTTCGCGCCCCGCGGGTCGTTCACGTTGGTGATCGCGGCGTCCGGCTCACCCTCGGGACCGCGGGTGAAGACCGCCCGGCCCTCCAGGTTCGGCTTGCCGTCGCGGTAGGCGTCGCGGATCGCGCCCGGGCCGCCATTGTCGAAGTAGAACAGCACCTTGCCGGCCGCGTTCTTCAGCGTCGGCCAGCCCTTGGTGGTGACGGACTGCTCGAGCGTCAGGCCCGGCTTGCGGACGTCGTCCGGCGAGAGCAGCTGCTTCTCGCTGAAGACCGAGCGGATCTCGGCGTCCACGCTGTCCAGGTTGGCGGCGTCCCACGGCGGAGCCTTCACTCCGCCCTGGGCGACGATCGCCGGGTCGGACTGCTTGAGCTCGAGGTTGAACACGATCGGCGCGTGGTACGGGTGCGCGTCGGACCAGGTCTTCACCTGCTGCAGGCACTGCTTGAAGCTGCGGCAGACGGTGTTGTAGTCGACGTCGACGATGTGCATCACCTTGATCCCGGGCTTGCTCAGCTCCGGGTCGGTGAGGGCCGGCATCCCGGCGATCTTGCGGATCAGCGGGTAGGTGTACAGGCCGCCGTTCGGGTCCGGGAACAGGTCGAGCTCCAGCTGGCGGACGTTCTGGTCCTCGAGCTGCTGGCTGATCGGGGCGTGCGAGTACCAGAGATCGACGGAGTCCGGCCGCTGGCCGAACTGGATCTTCTTCTCCGCGTCGCTGACCTCGCGGTGGTACGAGTTGTGCGAACCGATCACCTGGATCTGGTTCATCTTGACGCCGGCCGACGTACCGGCCTGCGAAGTCTGTGTGGTCAGAGCCGATCCGGCCAGGCCGGACGCGGCGACAGCGGTGGTCGCGAGACCGGCGATCACCGATTTGCGGATACGCATGCGAACGTTCCCCTCCAGGAATGATGAGGCAGATCTGACGGCAATCTGTCATACGAAGGTGGCAGCGTTGTCCTGGTTTCGGTGCACAATGGCCGGATGGTGACATCGGGGGCGTATCCGCTGCGCCGCACACCGACCCAGGACCGTGCCAACCGCCAGGTCGAGCGCATCCTCGACGCGGCGTGCGCGGAGGTCGTCGAGCGTGGGTACGACGGCGCCTCGACCAGCGGGATCGCGAAACGGGCCGAGATCGCGGTCGGCAGCGTCTACCGCTACTTCCCGGACAAGCGCAGCCTGATCCAGGCGATCGAACGCCGGAACCAGGCCCGCTACACCGAGACCGTCCGGTCCCGGTTGGCCGACGTTGCCAGCTGGCGGGCCGCGGTCGACATCACGATGGCGACGTTCCGCGAGATGCACCGCACCGATCCGGGCTTCCGCGCGGTCGTGCTCAGCGGACTCGGCGATCCGGATCTGGAGACCCAGCCGGGTGAGTACGACGACCAGCACGCGGCCGAGTTCGCGGAGCTGCTGACGGCCCGGTTCGGCGCCCAGGACAACCGGAACTTCCGGCTGGCCGTGACGACGAGTATCGCGATGGGCGAGGCGCTGGCCCACCTGGCCGATCGACTCTCCGAGGCGGAGGCCGAATACGTCCTCGCGCAGGGCCTGCCGGCCATCTACAGCCTGCTCGCCCCCTACTTCCCGAGCTGAAACCGCAAAATCCCTCACCCTGAATGTTCAGGGGAGGGAACGACTGGTTCGGGGACCTATGCCTGTGGCAGTGGGTCCCCGGTCCGCGGCCCCAGCTGGGGCCAGTGGCTGACGCGCCCGGCGATGCGGCCCTTGCGCGGCGTGCGGACGTCGTACGCGACGATCACCCGATCGTCCTTCTCGTACGTCACCCGGCCGGTGGCCGGGAGTTTGCGGGAGACCTGGAACGGGCCCTCGCCGCGACGGGTGTAGTACTCCACGGTGACCTCGGTGTAGACGGCCGACGAGCCGTCGTCCAGCCGACCGTGGAACGGGCCGCGGACGCGAAGGACGCGCCCTGCGGTCTTCTCTTCATCGGTGGAGCTCGCCCGCCGGCGCGAACCGGCGACCACTTCCGCCACGATGCATGCCGTGACCAGCAGCACCAGGCCGAACCCCCCGAGTACGACGATCGTCAACATGGCACTCACCTCCGACGCGTCGCCCGCGGGCGACGGGGTTTGTCGAAACTGGTTGCGCGGCCCTTGCCGCACAACGGTGAGACGCCGGTTCGGCCCGGCCGGTTCCACGTTCGGACAATCTTTTTTCCGCGTCAGCTACCGCCCATCCCGAACTGGTACGCCGGGGGCACCGGCCGGTTCGTCCCGAGCGCTTCCTCGGCCGCCAGCCAGTAGTCGGTCAGCGGATTGGCGCCCTCGCGGACCGTGGCGAGCTGGATCCCCGCAGCCAGCAGCTCGTGCGCGGTCTGCGCGTCGCCATCGGCCAGGGCGAGCTGCACCCGCAGCAGCTGGATCCGCGGATCATCACCCTGCAGCAGCGCGGCTGCCCGCTTCGGCTCGATCTCCAGCGCGAGCGCGGCTGCCTCGACTCGCAGCTCCACCAGTTCGGGCCGCAGGGCGACCGCCCGCTCGTACGCGTCCAGGTCCTTGGTCACCAGCCCGAGGTTCCGCAGCGCCCACGGGTTCGCGCCCGACTCCTGCCAGGCCGTGATCGCGCCGTCCCGATCGCCGTCGTAGAACCGCGCGACGCCGCGGTGGTACCAGACCAGCCAGTTGTCCGTCGCCTTCTCCAGCAGGTCTCGCCAGGCGACCAGCGTCCCGTCCGGTACGCCGTCCGCGACCGGCAGCTGCCCGTCGAGCAAGGGCAACCACGCGCGCTCCCGGTCGGTCATGGTCTCCGCGGCGAACGGCGTCCCGGCGGAGACGGACCAACCGGTTCGGGCCAGCTCCAAGGCGCCCCAACCCGACCCGGCCGCGAGTGTCTCGACCGGCGCGGAGTCGACCACCGCGGACCAGGCCGCTTCCCGCTCGGGCAGGCCGTCCAGTACCGGTTGCAGAGCGACGGTCCCGGCACTGCGAGCCGTCGACCAGTCATCGGAGTGCGCGGCGATCGGGTCGACCGCGACGCGTCCGTATGCCTCCATCCATTGCCATGAAGTTGCCCCCGGCAACTTCAAGTGCTCCATCTGGGTCCGGGCGAGACCGGCCTGGATCTCGGCGTACCCCGGCCCGGTCAGCCCCGGCGCCAGCCACTCCTGCCACCGTCGCCCACCCGGGGCCTCGCCCCAGACGAACAGTTTCCGCCCGCGCAGCCGCTCGGTCGACGCCTGCGCCAATCCGTTGCCTTCGGCATCCACCGACGCGATCCACGGCCGCTCGCCGGGCACCGGCTCGAAGAAGTAGTCGACCGCTTGGTCGTGCCGCATCGGATAGGTCAGCTCGGCTGGGACGTCGATCAGGTCGAGCCGCGATCCGTACCCGTACCGCCAGGCCTGATCCGCCGGGACCAGCACCCGCGTCGCTTCCGACTGCTCGACGGCGATATTCGACCACCAGTACGCCGGGACGTCGTCCTCGGCCGGATTCTGCAGCCGGACGCCGACGTACAGGAACTCCGAATCGGCGGGCAGCCAGAAGTCGAGCTGGGTGACGAGATTGCGGGTCCGCTCCAGCTCCCACAAGCGCAGGATCGGCGTACCGTCGGGGCCTTCGACCCGGGCCGCGTGCATCGGCGCGCAAGTGCCGGTCCAGTGTCCGGTGCTGCCGAGGTTCCACTCGACGCCGCCGGCGAACCAGGCGTTGCGGAGCGCGAGGTTGGCTGCCTGGAAGACCGGGTTCCGGTAGAGCAGCTCCTGACCGGAGGCCTTGTGCACCAGCGAGTACAGCCGGCCGCCGAGGCTCGGCAGCACGACCGCGCGGACATGGTCGTTCTCGAGGACGAGCGACGGGAGCGCGGTGTCGACGAGCGTCCGGTCGTAGCCGTCCTGGTCGAGACAGGGCAGCGTGCTGTGCAGGCCGCCGTACTCGATATTCGCGCGCAGCTCGGCCGGGAGCTCGGCGAGATTGCGGACCTCGTGCACCTCCTGATGGCTGCGCAGCGGCGGCAGCGGGTTCTCGGCCCCGAGGGCAGCGGCAGGCAGGAGCAGATCTTGCGCGGAAAGGATCGTCACGACCATCATTCTTGCAATTACGCGCAGCAGAGTCCATGCCCACCTACCGTCCGGTATACATAGCGCATGGACGCCGATGTGATCGTCGTGGGGGCGGGGCTGGCCGGGCTGGCCGCGACCGCGGAGCTGGCCGACGCGGGGAAGAAGGTGCTGCTCCTGGATCAGGAGCCGGAGGCCTCGCTCGGCGGACAGGCCTTCTGGTCGTTCGGCGGCCTGATGTTCGTGGACTCCCCCGAGCAGCGCCGGATGGGCATCAAGGACTCGCACGCCCTCGCCCTGCAGGACTGGCTCGGCTCGGCCGGTTTCGACCGGCTGGACGACGAGGACAAGTGGGCCCGGCAGTGGGCCGAGGCGTACGTCGACTTCGCGGCCGGCGAGAAGCGGCCGTGGCTGCACGCCCAAGGGGTGCGGTTCTTCCCGGTCGTCGGCTGGGCCGAGCGCGGCGGCTACAACGCCGACGGGCACGGCAACTCGGTGCCCCGGTTCCACATCACCTGGGGGACCGGCCCGGGCCTGGTCGCGCCGTTCGAGCGGCGCGTTCGCGAGGCCGTCGCCAAGGGCTTGGTCGAGTTCCGGTTCCGGCATCGCGTCGATGAGCTGACCGTCACCGGCGGCGTCGTGGACGGCGTCTCCGGTCAGGTGCTCGAGCCGAGTGACGTGGCCCGTGGTCAGGCCAGCTCGCGAGTGGAGGTCAGCGAGTTCCAGCTCCGCGCGCAGGCGGTGATCGTCACCTCCGGCGGTATCGGCGGTAACCACGATCTCGTCCGCGCGCAGTGGCCGGAGCGGATGGGCGAGCCGCCGCGCCGGATGATCAGCGGCGTCCCCGCGCACGTCGACGGCCGGATGCTCGGCATCACCGAGCGGGCCGGCGGCCGGTACGTGAACCGGGACCGGATGTGGCACTACACCGAGGGCATCCAGAACTGGGACCCGATCTGGCCGATGCACGGCATCCGGATCCTGCCCGGCCCGTCGTCGCTCTGGTTCGACGCGACCGGCAAGCGGCTGCCGGTGCCGCTGTTCCCCGGCTTCGACACCCTCGGCACGCTCGAGCACATCATGACCACCGGCTACGACTACACGTGGTTCGTGCTCACCCAGAAGATCATCGAGAAGGAGTTCGCCCTCTCCGGCCAGGAGCAGAACCCGGATCTGACCGGTAAGGACATCAAGGCCGTCCTCGGCCGGGCCCGCGGCGGCGCGACGGCGCCGGTCCGCGCGTTCATGGACCAGGGCGCGGACTTCGTCGTCCGCTCGAACCTGCCCGACCTGGTCCGCGGGATGAACGACCTGACCGGTGACCACCTGATCGACCTCGACGATCTCGAGCGCCAGATCCGCGCCCGCGACCGGGAGATCACCAACAGCTTCACCAAGGACCTGCAGATCACCGCGCTCCGCGGCGCCCGCAACTACCGCGGCGACAAGCTGATCCGGGTCGCCCCGCCGCACGAGCTCCTCGACCCGAAGGCCGGCCCGCTGATCGCCGTCCGGCTGAACATCCTGACCCGCAAATCCCTCGGCGGCCTGCAGACCGACCTCGATTCGCGCGTCCTGCGCGCCGACGGCACGCCGCTCCCCGGCGTCTACGCCGCCGGCGAGGTCGCCGGGTTCGGCGGCGGCGGCGTCCACGGCTACCGCTCTCTCGAAGGCACCTTCGTCGGCGGTTGCCTGTTCACCGGCCGGACGGCGGGCCGCGCGGCCGCGAAAGCCGTTTCCTAGCGAGGTTTCCGGGGCTCTGTGACAGGAGGCCGGGCTCGGTGCGTCGACCGGGGTATGAATCGTTCCCGTCATCGCATCCGGGCCGGCCTGCTGGCGCTGGCCCTGCTGACCACGATCCCCCTCCCGGCCGAAGCCGCCGAACCGGCGCCGGCCGACCGCACGATCAACCTCGTCACCGGCGACACGGTCCGGGTCTCGGCCGATCGGAAGACCGTCGTCCCGGAGGCCGGACCAGGGCGAAAGGTCGCCTTCAGCATCCATCGCTCCGGCGACCGGGTCTCGGTGATTCCCTCGGACGCGCTCGCGAAGATCGGCCGCGGGCAGCTCGACCCCGAGCTCTTCACCGTCACCCCCGGCGCCCGGAAAGCCGGCCGCCTCCCGACGTCCGGTGAGACCGTCGAGCTGACCATCAACCATCTCGATCGCAACGGATCGGCGACCGGCGACCACCTCGACCTGCTCATCGATCGGGACAGCGACGCCTTCAACTTCCTGCCGACCGAGCCGGACGGCGTCACCAAGGTCCTCGCCCCCAAGGGCCGCTACCTCCTCGACTCGACCATCGCGGGCGGCTCGACGGCGCTCGGCACCAGCAACCTGATCCTCCCGCGCCTGGATCTCACCGAGGACCGCACCCTCACCCTCGACGCCCGCCAAGCGCAACCGATCGACGTGGGTATCACCGACCCGGACGCCGACGAGGTGATGGCCAACGTGTACTACGGGCTGACGCGGCCGGCCTGGGGCTGGACCGGCGGGATCGGCGAGAGCCCCGGCGGCGAGCAGGTCTTCACCGCGCAGGTCGGCCAGCCGGTGCCGGAGCTCACCAGTGAGGCCTCAGCGCAGTTCGCCCGTCAGGACGCCGACGGCGACTTCAAGGACACACCGTTCGTCTACGCGCTCTCGGAGTCGCAGACCGGAAAGTTCTACACCGGCTTCCAGAAGACCTTCACCACCGCCTGGTTGGCGAAGCTCACGCCGACCTTCGTCGGCGCACCGAGCGGAACGGCCAACCTCGTCCCCGTGTCGGCCGTACCTGGCATCGGCGGTGGGCGGAGCAGGGTCTACCAGTTCTCCAGCCTGCCGGCGACTCCGGTGATCTACCTCAGTGAGGGCACACCGTGGATGTTCGACGTGTGGATCGACAGCCCTGACGGGAGTTCGGTGAGTCTGCGCGACCAAGCCCAGATCTACAAGATGGGCGAGACCTACACCCCGCGGTGGGGCCGGGCCGTGCTGGCCAGTGGAGCGCTCGGCGTCTCCCGGACCAGAGACGATCTGCGGCTCATTCTCCCGTTCACGGACGCCGACGGGCACTACGGCTTCGGCGAAGGCACGCTCACGGTGATCCGGAACGACCAGAAGCTCGACGTACTCCCCTATCCCTTCAAGGGAATGGAGGACTACGCCGTCCCCGCCGGGCCCGGGAAGTACAAGCTGGAGCTGGTGACTCCCGCGTTCACCTCCCGCTGGAGCTTCGAGTCGACAACCACAGACCGGACGACGCAGATGCCGTTGGCCAGCATCCGCTTCCAGCCTGCCGTCGACGACAACAACGTGCTGCGCACCGGCGCGACCCACCAGCTGCCGCTGACAGTCGAGTCGCCGACGGGAACGGCGGGCACGCCGCGGATCCAGACCTCGACCGATGGCGGCACGACCTGGCGACTCGCGCCGGTCCGGGCCAACGGCAACCACCGCTATCTTGCGACGGTCGCCGTCCCGGCCGGCGCCACCGCCGTCGCACTCAAGGCCCAGGTGACTGAGGCTGAGGGCAACGAGTTCGAGACGGTGCTGACGGACGCCTACCGAGTCGCCCGTTGAGTCAGAACACCATGCCGAGGAGATCGGCGAACAGCTCCTGTTCGTCGATCTCCAGGCCGCGGCTGGTGAACCAGGTCGCCATGTTGTGGCAGTCCCGGAGCAGGAACTCCATCCCCTTCGGGTTGCCGACGACGTCGATCACCTGCGGGAGATCGATCATCACGATCCGATCGGCCTGGGCCAGCACGTTGTACGGCGAGAGGTCGCCGTGCGCCAGGCCGGCCCGGGCCAGCTCGCGCATGGCGTGCCGGAGCTGCTCGAAGTAGACCGCGAGCAGCTCCTTGGCCGGGCGGACCTGGGCGAGCCGCGGCGCGGCGCCGCCCTCGCCGTCGTCGATGAACTCCATCAACAGCTCGGTCCCGTCGATCTGGACCGGGTAGGGCACCGGGACGCCGGCCGTCCAGAGGCGGTTCAGCGCCTCCCACTCGGCGTACGCCCAGCCGCCGGCGGCGACGCTGCGACCGTGGGCGGTCTTCTTCGCCATCGCGCGGCTGTCGCGGCTGTTCCGCGTCCGGCGGCCCTCGGTGTACGCCGAGCTGCGGTGGAACGACCGGTGTTCCTCGGTCCGGTACCGCTTGGCGGCCAGTAACGAGGACTTCGCGGGCGCGTCGCCGATGGCTTCGACGGCACGCTCGATCAGGAAGACATCGGCTTCCTTACCGGTTTTGAGGACGCCGAGCTCGGTGTCGATCGCGGCCTGTTCCGTCACCACCCACGAAGGGCGGGGATCAGGACCGCGAGAGCCGCGCTCGACGTCCAGCCAGGTGGACCATCGCTGATCCGGCCGCAGGTTCTCGTCGACCTGCTGGAACTCGAACTCGAAGAGGTGGGATTCGCTACGAAAGACGTCGGAAGACATCGGGAGTGCTCCTGAACTGGGAGGTGAGACTGACGCGGACATGCCGCAGCACAGTGATGGCCATCCGTCAGCCCTCCTTAGGTCCAGGCAGCGCTCGTCGCCGCACAACTTCCGTCAGGATGCCCGCCCGGCCGCGGGCGCGCAACGGATTTATCGCAGCTGCGAACGGCTCGTCGGCCGCAGCCGCAGGTGCTCCCCGAGCTCGGCCCGGACGGCGTCGTACGCCGCGTCGTCGGGGAAGCGCGCGAACCAGGCCAGGACGACGTCGTCGCGCAGCGGCAGCGCGGGGAAGTTGTTCGCGGCGACCAGGGAGGTGAAGACCGCGATCGGCGGCGCGCCGAGTGCGGTCAGCCGCGGAACGACGTCGTGCAGGAAGTGGTCGACGTAGCCGTCGTCCGCGCTCTGCCGGGGATGGACGACGCCGGTGATCAGCGAGGTCGGGGCCGGGGTGCGGGGCGCGTCGGGGCGCGGGTAGCCGGCGCCGAGGTAGACAGGTTCGAGCAGCAGCGCGTTGTCGGAGTCGATCATGGTCGCGTTCGCGGCCTCGGCGTACCGGCGCCAGATCGGGCCGGTGTAGAAACTCTGCAACGCCTCGGCGCGGGCGGCCAGCGAGCGGAAGCCGCGGAGCCAGACGAAGCGATCGGGGTCGTCGAGGTCGCGGAACTGGCCGGCGACATGCATCCCGCAGACCTCCTGCCCCTCGACGAAGTGTTCGTCGAACAGGTCGATCAAGGTGTCCCGCTGACCGCTGTGCAGCGTGTACTGGCGGAGGTCGACGACGGCGCAACATTCATTCACGGGTCCGACTCAAGCAGCTCAACGTGCCAGAACGTGTCAGGTTTCGGGTAGCGTCGGCGAAGTGGACTTCGAAGCGGCAGCCGACGCGCTGTACGCCGTACCGGCCACCGACTTCATCGCGAAGCGGAACGAGCTGGCCAAACAGCTGAAGGCTGACGGCGACCAGCTCGGTTCGACCCGCCTGAAGGCGCTGCGGAAACCGACCGTCGCCGCCTGGGTCGCGAACCTGGTGTCGCGCGAGCTGCCGGACGACCTCGACGACCTGCTCGCGCTCGGCGAGGAGTTCCGGGAGGCGACCAACGACCTGGACGGCGACCGCCTGCGCGAGCTGACGCCGAAGCGTCACCAACTGCTCGACAAGCTGGCGAAAGCGGCCGCCGGGCTGTCCAACGACGCCGGGCAGAAGGTCAGCGCGGACGTCGCCCAGAAGCTCCGCGAGACCCTGGACGCCGCCCTGGTCGACCCGGCCGCGGGCGACGCCGTCCGCGAAGGCCGGCTGAGCAGCGCGCTGCGCCACGTCGGCTTCGGCGTCGTCGACGAGAACGGCGAGCCGAGCAACGTCACCCCGATCAGCGACGAACGCCGCGCGGCCGCCCGCAGCCGCCGGGCCACCGCCGAGCCGGCCAAGGAGTCGGCTGCCGAGGCGCAGCGCGCTCAGGAGGAACGCGAGCAGGAGGAGCGCGAGGCCGCCGCCCGAGCCGAGGCCAAGAAAGCCTTCGAGGACGCCGTCACGGCGGCGCAGGCGGCCGAGGCCCGAGTCGAGGAGTTGGATCAGCAGCTCGACGACGCCCGCGACGCGCTCAGCACGGCCCAGCAGCTGGTCCACACCCTCGGCGCCGAGCTGGACGAGGCGCGGCGGACAGCGCGCGACGCGCAGAAGGAGAGCCGGGAGGCGCGGAAACGCTACAACCGGTTGTGACCTGGGTACCGGGCCCGCATGGCGCGATCGATCTGGAGCGGGTACATCACGTTCGGCCTGGTTTCGGTGCCGGTGGGGATGTACAGCGCGACCTCTGAGCACGAGCTGGACTTCCATCAGTTCCAGCGCGGTACGTCGGACCGGATCCGCTACAAGCGGGTGAACGAACGGACCGGGCGGGAGGTCGCGTTCGACAAGATCGTCAAGGGACACGACCTCGGGAACGGCAAGTACGTGATCGTCGAGCCGGACGAGCTCGACGACATCGCACCGGGGAAGTCGCGGTCGCTGGAGATCTCGACCTTCGTCGACCTGGACGAGATCGATCCGATCCACTTCCAGAAGAGCTACTACCTGGGTCCGAAGGACCGCGAGAACGCGTCGTCCTACGCGTTGTTGCGGGACGCGCTCGCGAAGACGAACCGGGCCGGGATCGCGAAGTTCGTGATGCGCGGCAAGGAGTATCTGGCCGCCGTCCGGGCCGACGGGAAGGTGCTCGTACTGGAGACGATGTTCTTCGCCGACGAGATCCGTGACCCGGCCAAGGAACTGAACGACCTGCCGGCGAAGTCGAAGGCGGGCAAGCAGCTGAAGATGGCGGCCGACCTGATCGAGGCGATGAGCGGCGAGTGGAAGCCGGGCGCCTACCAGGACACCTACACCGAGCGGGTCAAGAAACTCGTCGACGCCAAACGCAAGGGCAAAGAGGTCGTCACCACCGAGGAGGAGCCCGAGGCGACCACCTCGACCGACCTCGTCGCCGCCCTCCGCGCCAGCGTCGAGGAGGCCCGCAAAGCCCGCACCACCAAGAAGAAGGCCGCGCCCAAGAAGCGAACCGCCAAGAAGAAGGCCGCTTGAGGACAGTCGTGGTCCGGGGCGTCCGGGCTGATTAGCCTGGGGTCATGAGCAGTGAACCAGCCGATCTGCCGCCGGCTCGCGTGGTGGAGGTCGCCGCGCGGAACAACCTCGGGAAGTTCGAGCGGCGGGTCCAGCGGTACGTCGGTATCGGCGGGGCGTTGGTGTGTCTGGTGATTCTGGTTGTGGTCGCGAATCTGCTGGCGAACGGGCCGAACGGCGGGTGGGCCCGGGCGGCGGTGGCGGTCGGCTTGCTGATCGTCATCACGTGGGCGTACATCTGGGTTCAGCGCAAGCGCGGCGGGCTCTACCTGTACGCGGGCGGTTTCGTCGACGCCGCGGGCCGGCGGGTGATGTGTATCGCGTGGTCCGAGGTTCGGTCGATCAAGGGGCAGGCGACGCAGTTCGCCGTGGGGTCGCTGCCGGCCGGTCGCGCGGTCGGCTACGACATCGGGTTCGCGCGCTCGGAGTCCGACGTCCAGGCGGTGTGGACGTTGAACGGGACGTACGGCGACGTCCACGGGCTCGCCCAGCTGATCTCCCGGCGCTCCGGCGTCCCGCTGACCGGCTACTTACCCAACAGGTAGGTGGTGGGGTTGGGTGGGGCGCCGGCGTCGAGCCAGCGGTGGAAGCCTTCGGGGTTGCGGCGTTCGAACTCGTCGAGGCAGATGCGGCGGACCTCGGCGACGGCCTGACGGTCGCGGAAGTCGGCGCCCTGGGCGAGCTGGCCGGCGGTCTCGATCCAGACTTCGCAGAGCTCGGTGGTGGTGAGCGGGCACTTGAGGCTGGCGATCAGGGCCTCGTCCTCGAGGAGCTGCTCCTCGGTGAGGCGGCGGATGCGGCGCTGACGGCGGGAGGGCCGCGGCTCGCGATCGGGGACGGCGAGATCGACCAGGACGAGGCCGATGGCGCCGACGAGCAGGGCAGCCAGGCCGAAGGCGCCCAGGACGGCGAGCCGGACCAGGCCGGGGAGGGCGAGGATGCCGGTCGCGGCCAGGCCGGCCACCACCCAGGGCGAGAACTCCGGCGAGTCCTCGACGACATGCCGGATGACGGCGGCCAACGGCCAGACGATCCCGAACACGGTGAGTAGCAGCAAGGTCGCGCCCAACGGACCGAGCAGCAGCACGCCGGACAGGGCGCCGACCGTCGCGGCACCCAGCCCAGCGGCAATCGCCACCCGCTGCACACTCACTGCGCCCACCTCACGTCAATCCCCACCCACTACTTCGACAACGAACGGCTCGCTTCCACCGTTCCCCGTACAAAGACGTCTGGAACGTGCCGAAAGGTTGTCATCGCGGGCGCGCCAACACCAGGGCTCAGGCCGTGACCGGCTCCTCGGCGGGGACGTCGAGCGGGTTCGCCAGCTCGTCGGACGGCATCCGCCCGAAGTAGACGACGGCGATCGAGACCAGCGCCGGACCGATGCCGGCGATCAGGAAGACCGCGGTCAGCCCGATCAGCGCACCGGCCGGGCCGGCCAGCGCCATCGAGACCGGCATCAGCAGCAGCGAGACGAAGAAGTCCAGGCTCGCGATCCGCCCGCGCAGATGGTCCGGAACCCGGCGCTGCAGCAGCGTCCCCCAGATCACCATCGCCGCCGAGCCGGTCGCCCCGACCAGCGCCGCACCGGCCATCATCAACCACAGATCGCCCGCGAAACCCATCACGACCATCGGGATCGACCCGAAACCCCACATCAGCGTCATGATCGTCAGATACCGCCGCGGCAGACTGCGCGACGAGATCAGCAGGGCGCCGACCGCACCGCCGATACCGAAGGCCGCCAGCACCAGCCCGAACTCGGTCGCCCCGCCGCCCAGCTGGTCCTTCACCGCGAACGGCAGCAGCACCTCCAGCGGGCCGAGGATCAGGAGCACGAACACCGTGCCGAACAGCAGCGAAGCCAGCAGCCAGCGCGTCTTGCGGACGTAGGACCAGCCCTCCCGGATGTCGGCGAACATCGCCCGGACGCCGGTCGGCTGCTCCCCCTCGGCCACCGGCTCCTCGACCTCGGCCGCCGGGATCCGCATCGCGAGCACGCACGCCGCGGAGAAGAAGTACGTGAACGCGGCGACCAGGATCGCGAACCCCGGCGACAACGCCGCGATCGCCAATCCGCCGAGCGCCGGACCGGTCGCCTGTTGCGCGAGCGGCCGCAGCGTCCCCTCCAGGCCGTTGGCCGCGAGCAGCTCATCAGCCGGGAGCAGCTTCGGCACCAGCGCGGTGTACGCCGGGATCAGGAACGCCTCCCCCGCGCCGACCAGCACCGCCGCGGCCGCCAGGTGCCAGACCTGCAGCAGCTCGCTCAGCGCGAGGCCGGCGACCGCCAGCAGCACGACACCCCGGACGACGTCGGCCGCGACCATCACACTGCGCTGCGACAGCCGGTCGGCCGCGATCCCGCCGAACAGCACGCACACCACCAGACCGATGCTGTACGCCGTCGTGACCACGGAGAGCTGGACCGGACCACCGCCCAGCTCGATCACCTGCCAGGCGAGCGCGACCAGCCACAGCCCACTGCCCAGCAGGGCCACCGCCAGACCGGTCCACAGCAATCGGTAGTTGCGGTGCCGGAGCGGCCGAACCGCCTTCCAGCCCGTACCTGCCTCGCTCACGACCTGCCTCCGTTCTCGTCCGTACCGAGTCTCGCACCCGGCCCGGACAGGATACGCAGATGAACAGTTCACACGTCAACTGTTTATTCGTGCACGCACCGACGTACACTGATCGTATGGCGCAGGAGATGACTCCCACACAACTCCAGGCCTGGCGAGCGTTGTACCGCGCGGACACCCTGTTGTTCACGCATATCGAGAACACGCTCCGGACCAGGCTGAAGATGAGCTACTTCGAGCACGAGGTACTGCGCATCCTGGACGCCGCCGGCGGCCGGATCCGGATGGCCCCGCTGGCCGAGCAGCTGATGATCTCGCGCAGCGGCGCGACCCGCCTGGTCGGCAAGCTCGAGGAGAAGGACGGGTACGTCGCCCGCCGGAACACCCCCGAGGACCGGCGCGCGACCTGGGCCGAGCTGACCGACGACGGCCGGAAGGCGCTCAAGGAGGCTCAACCCGTGGTCGAGGCTGTGGTCGCGACGTTCTTCGCGGATCATGTATCGAATGAGGACCTTCGCGCCGCGAGCCGGATCCTGGACGTGCTGGCCGACGCCAACCCGAACGACGACGGTTTCGACTGCGGCCTCTAGGCCGCGCCGATGACCGCGGTCGACCAGCGGTTCGCCGAGCGCGTCCGCGCCCTCCAGCCCGCCCCCTGCGAATACCCGGCCGACCTGCTGCGCAGCCTGTACGACGCGCAGCTGGGCAGCCGGCATGCCGACCTGGCCGCGCGCTGGCTGCAGGCTCAGGGCCAGGGCTTCTACACGATCGGCTCCGCGGGTCACGAGGGCAACGCGGCCGTCGCCGCCGCGTTGCGCCCGACCGATCCCGCGCTGCTGCACTACCGATCCGGCGCGTTCTACCTGGCCCGGGCCGAGCAGTGCGGCGCGAAGGACGGCCTGCGGGACATCCTGCTCGGCGTCGCCGCCGCGACCAGCGAGCCGATCGCCGGCGGCCGGCACAAGGTGTTCGGCCGGCACGACCTGGCGATCATCCCGCAGACGTCGACGATCGCGTCCCACCTGCCACGGGCGATGGGCGTCGCGTTCTCGATGAACCGCGCGGCGAAGCTCGGCGTCCCGTCGCCCTGGCCGGCGGACGCGATCGTCGTGACCAGCTTCGGCGACGCCTCGGCCAACCACTCGACCGCCACCGGCGCGATCAACGCGGCGCTGCACGCGTCGTACCAGGGCCTGCCGATGCCGCTGCTGCTGGTCTGCGAGGACAACGGCCTCGGCATCAGCGTGCGGACGCCGGACGGCTGGATCAAACAGGCCTACGGCCACCGGCCCGGCCTCCGGTACTTCGACGCCGACGGGACCGATCTCGCGGCGACTCTGGAGATGACGACCGAGGCGGCGACGTTCGTCCGCCGCAACCGGCGTCCGGCGTTCTTGCGGCTGCGGACGGTCCGGCTGCTCGGCCATGCCGGGTCGGACGTCGAGGCGGCGTACCGAAGTCCGGCCGAGGTCACCGCCGAGGAGGAGCTGGATCCGTTGCTGGGGACGGCGAGACGTCTGCTCGGCGCGGGTCTGAGCGCCGACGAGGTGATCGACCGCTATGAGGACAAGCGCGCGGAGGCGATGCGGATCGCGGCCGAGGTGGCCGGCCTGCCGCAGCTCTCGTCCGCCGAGGTGATCGCGGCGCCGCTGCGCTTCCCGGAGCCGGCCGCGGTCGCCGAGGCGCTGCCACAGCCGAGTCGCACGACGGACCGGCTGACCTTGAGCCAGTCGATCAACCGCGCGCTGGCCGACGTCCTCGCGGCCTACCCGGAGGCGATGGTGTTCGGCGAGGACGTCGGGCGTAAAGGCGGCGTGTACGGCGTCACCCGTGGGCTGCAGAAGACGTTCGGCCCGGCCCGGGTCTTCGACACCCTGCTCGACGAGCAGTCGATCCTCGGTCTCGCGCTCGGCGCGGGCGTCTCCGGGCTGCTCCCGCTGCCCGAGATCCAGTACCTGGCCTACCTGCACAACGCCGAGGACCAGCTGCGCGGTGAGGCCGCGTCCCTGAAGTTCTTCTCCCAGGAGCAGTACCAGAACCCGATGGTGTTGCGGATCGCCGGCTACGGCTACCAGAAGGGTTTCGGCGGCCACTTCCACAACGACGACGCGATCGCCGTCCTCAGAGATATCCCCGGGATCGTGATCGCCTCCCCGTCCCGCCCGGACGACGCGGCCGCGATGCTGCACACCTGCGCGGCCGCGGCACGGGCCGCGGGCACCGTCAGCGTCTTCCTGGAGCCGATCGCGCTCTACCACCGGCGCGATCTGTACGACGAAGCCGACGACGCCTGGTCGACGCCGTACCCGACCGCGCCGGTCCCGCTCGGTCGCGGTCGCACGTACGGCGGGGGCACCGAGCTGACGCTGGTGACGTTCGGCAACGGCGTGCCGATGAGCCTGCGCGTCGCGGCGCGGGTTCCCGGCGTCCGGGTGCTCGACCTGCGCTGGCTGGCGCCGTTACCGGTGGAGGATTTGTTGCGGGAGGCAACAGCTACCGGCCGGGTCCTGGTCGTCGACGAGACCCGGCGCTCGGGCGGCGTCTCCGAGGGCATCCTGGCCGCGCTGGTCGACCACGGCTTCACCGGCCGGATGGCCCGCGTGACCAGCTACGACTCGTACGTTCCGCTCGGCGCGGCCGCGCACCACGTGCTGCTCGACGAGGCGACCATCGAAGCGGCGGCGCGCGACCTGCTCAGCTGAACAACCGCTGCCAGATCGACCGGCGTCGCGGCCGCTCCGCGGCGGCGCCGGCCTCCGTCCGCTCGACCGGCGGACCGTCGTGGTCCATCCGCCACTGGGCGACCACGGCCGCCTCGTCGACCTTGCCGACCGGGACGACCGGGCCGGTGGTGTCGCGGATCGCGAGCAGGATCCGCCGATTCAGATCGGTCAGGTACTCCCGCACCTCGGACTCGCGGCGCATCCGCGCGACCGTCTCGGCGACCTTCTGCTTCTCCTTGCGGAGCAGCACCGCCGGCGGCAGCAGCGCCTCGGAGTCCAGGTTCTCGCGCTTGATGAAGTCCTTCACCCACCAGTCGGGGTCGTGCTTGTCCGCGAGTTTCAGCGGTTTGCCCGCCCCCGGCAGGTCGTCGAACTGACCCGCCTTCTCGGCGTCCTTGACCTGGTGGTCGACCCACTCCTGGAACGACACGTTCGGCGGCTTGCGGCTCGTCATCGTCACACCTCGCTGTCTCATCGACAGGTTACTCCGGAGATCCATCCTACGAGCTTGTGAATGCAATCACAAGAGCGCGTCGCGGTCCGTCCGCCTAGAGTTGGGGACACCGTCCGAGAGGGGAAGCTGATGGGTGTCGAGGTGCTGTCCGTAGTGGCCGGGGAGCGGGTCGCGGAGGTCGTACGCCGAAGCGAGTCGACCAACCCGGCGCAGCTGACCGATGTGGTCGGGACAGTGGGCAGCGCGACGCCGGAGGTGTTCGTCCGGGCCGCGCAGGCAGCTCGTGGCGCCCAGAGCGCGTGGGCTGCGACACCGGCGCCGCAGCGCGGCCAGGTGATCGCGAACGTCGGCCGCT
Organism: Kribbella sp. NPDC104218; assembly: GCF_055584105.1. Taxonomy (NCBI): domain Bacteria; kingdom Bacillati; phylum Actinomycetota; class Actinomycetes; order Propionibacteriales; family Kribbellaceae; genus Kribbella; species Kribbella sp. NPDC104218. Next base: position 2,602,657 of record NZ_JBVJMQ010000001.1, on the reverse strand, counting down.
TGTTCACGGCGAACAAGGAGCGGCTGGCCGCCCTGGTCACCCGCGAGATCGGCAAGCCGATCGCCGAAGCGCGCGGCGAGGTGCAGGAGATCATCGACACCTGCGACTTCTTCATCGGCGAGGGCCGGCGGCTGTACGGCCAGACCGTGCCGTCGGAGATGCCGGACAAGCAGCTGTTCACCTTCCGGCGGCCGATCGGGACCGTCGCGGTCATCTCGGCCGGCAACTTCCCGGTCGCCGTCCCGTCCTGGTACATCGTCCCGGCGCTGCTCTGCGGTAACACCGTCGTCTGGAAGCCCGCGGAGTACTCCTCGGTGGTCTCCGACGCGTTCTACGAGATCTTCGCGCACGGCGGCGTCCCGGCCGGCGTCCTCAACGTCGTGTACGCCGATGGCCCGGACACGTTCGCCGGGTTGGAGCAGGCGCTGCAGGCCGGGCTGATCGACAAGGTCGGCTTCACCGGTTCCAGCGCGGTCGGGACGCAGATCGGCGAGCTGTGCGGCCGCCACCTGCAGACGCCGTGCCTGGAGCTCGGCGGGAAGAACCCGATGGTGGTCAGCGCGAAGGCCGACCTCGACCTGGCCGTCGAAGGCGCGCTCTTCTCCGGTTTCGGCACCGCCGGTCAGCGTTGCACGTCACTCGGCACGGTCATCGTCCACGAGTCCGTCCATGCCGAGTTCGTCGAGCGTTTCGCCGCGGCCGTCGCGGCGGCGAAGATGGGCGACCCGACGCAGGACGTGCTGTTCGGCCCGTTGCTGGACGAGAAGTTCGCCGCGGGGTTCGAGAAGTCGCTGGGCTGGATCGCCGCCCATCACACCGTGCTCGGCGCGACCGGCCGGGTCGGCGCGGACAACCCGCGCGCCGGTTTCGTCGGCGACCCGGCGGCCGGGCTGTTCTACCACCCGGTGATCGTGGACGGCGTCCGTCCGGACGACGAGCTGTTCCGGAACGAGACCTTCGGGCCGATCGTCGGCGTCACGACGTACTCCACCCTCGACGAGGCGATTGCCTTGGGCAACAAACCGGGGTACGGGTTGTCCAGCTCGATCTACACCACCGACCCGAACGAGGCGTTCCGGTTCGCGCAGGGCATCTCGGCGGGGATGGTCAGTGTGAACAACTCGACGTCCGGTGCGGAGGCGCATCTGCCGTTCGGCGGGAACGGCAAGTCCGGGAACGGATCGCGGCAGAGCGGGATCTGGGTACTCGACCAGTTCACCCGATGGCAGTCGATGAACTGGGACTACTCCGGGAAGCTGCAGAAGGCGCAAATGGATACCGGGACCGTCGAGGCGGATCTCGACTTCCTGCTGCCATGACCGCGCTGCCCGAGGCCGCCGACGTGGTGATCATCGGCGGCGGGGTGATCGGGACGAGTATCGCGTTCCACCTGGCCGAGGCCGGGGTGGAGCGGGTGCTGCTGCTGGAGCGGAACGCGCTCGGCTCCGGCTCGACGTCGAAGGCGGCCGGCGGCGTCCGAGCGAACTTCTCCGACGACCTGAACATCGCGCTCGGCGCTCGCAGCCTGGCGGCGTTCGCCGATTTCGCGCGGCGACCTGGCCAGGAGATCGATCTGCACCGGGTCGGCTACCTGTTCCTGCTGGAGAACGACGACCAGCTGGAGCTGTTCCGGGAGAGCACAATCCGGCAGCGCGCGGTCGGGCTGCCGACCCGGATGGTCCGGGTCGAGGAGGCGCTCGAGCTGGCGCCGATCCTCGCGCCGGAAGGGCTGGCCGGCGCCTGCTTCTCAGCGGCCGACGGGCACTGTACGCCGGAGTCCGTCGTCCTCGGCTACGCGACCGCGGCCCGGCGCCTCGGGGCGACGCTGCTGACCGGGTGCGACGTCCTCGAAGTCGATGCCATTGGCAACCGAATCAGCGCCGTCCGGACCAGCCTGGGCACCGTGCGGACGAGCACGGTGATCTGCGCGGCCGGCGCCTGGTCGACGGCATTGGCCGCGCCGCTCGGCGTCAATCTGCCGGTCACACCGCTGCGCCGGCAGATCGTCGTCACCGAGCCGATCCCGGAGCTGCCGCGGAACATGCCGATGACGATCGACTTCACCAGCACCTACTACTTCCATCAGGAGGGGCCCGGGCTGCTGATCGGGATGTCCGATCCGGACGAGCTCCCTGGCTTCCACCTCGACCGTTCCGACACCTGGCTGCCGCGCCTGACCGACGCGATCGAACGGCGGACGCCGTCCCTACTCGATGTCGGCCTGCAGAGCGGCTGGGCCGGGCTCTACGAGGTGACGCCGGATCACGACGCGCTGGTCGGCGAGGCGGGCGGGTTGTCGCGATTCCTCTACGCGACCGGCTTTTCCGGGCACGGCTTCCTGCAGGGGCCGGCGATCGGCGAGATTATCCGCGACCTCTACCTCGGCCGCCGGCCGTTCGTCGACATCAGCCCGATGGACGCCGACCGCTTCGGCACCGACCACCGGCGAACCGAGCGGAACGTGGTCTAGCGCGACTGCTCTTCCCAGTTGTCGGGGTCGCAGAGCTCCGGATCCCAGCCGCGGTCGATGCAGTACTGCCGGAGGATCTCCTCGCGGGTCGACGGCCGGGCGGACGTCGGACGCGACGGCTGCACCGGCTTCGTCGTCTTGACCGGGGTCGACGGCTTGACCTCTTCGGTCGGCCGCTCGCTGGTCTTGGTCCGGGTCGGCCGCTTGGTCGGCTCGGCCTTGACCCGCAGCGGCGTACTGCTCGGCGTCCGGGACGGCGTCGTACTCGGCACCTTCGGCGGGACGACGACCTTCGGCGAGGCCGACGGCATCGGCGTCGGCGTCGAGTCGGTGATCGAATGCGCGGCGCCGGCGTTCTGCTGGTCACCGCCGAACAGGCCGACCGCGGACAACGACCACACGATCACCCCGAGGACGACGACCAGCGCACCGGCCCCGGCGTACACGGCGCGGCTGGACGGACCGGCGTACCGGCCGATCGGGCCGCGGACCGGATTGCCCTTGCCGTCGACCCAGAACTGCCAGTCGTCCGGCGCGGGCGGCCAGGACGGCTCCGGACGCCAGGTCTTCGGCGGAACCCAACTTCGGCGGGGCGGCGACGGCCAGGTCGGAGGGACCACGAACCGCTTCAACGACTTCCTCCAAGTCCACCGCACGCGCGCCAGGCTACTGGATACAGACCGGCGCCTGACACCCCGGTCAGGTCAGCTTTTCGTTAGATCACCCTTCCAACGACACAGCACCCCGGCGAGCTACTTACGACTCACCCTCGGACGGCGTGTCGGGCTCGCTTTTTCGATCAACCTCACGGCGCGAGCACGGTCTCCAGCAGGCGGGTCAGATCGGCCCCGAAGGGGCGATCGGCCTCGATCGGCGGGACGACGTCCGCTGTCGCCTGGAGCAGGCCGGGCGGGAGCGGGCGCTTCGCGAGCAGGTGTGCTTGGTAGACGGCGAGCAGTTCGCAGGCGGTCACCTCGCGGGTCAGGCGGATCGCCTCGGCGAGGTTGCCGACCGCCTCCCAGGAGAAGCTCTGCACGTCTTCCTGGCCGTTCGACGTTTCCACCGTCCCGATGCCGGTCGGCAGCGCACACCGCCGTAACCGATGCGTCGTCGCCACCGCCCGTTTGTGCACCGCCACCAACCCGGCCTGCGGCCCCGGCACGAACGCGAGCTGCGCGTTCAGCCCCGTCACATTCGGATCGAGTAGCCGATGCAGCCGGGCCGCCGAAACCTCCGCGGCATGTGCCAACGCGACCACCAAGTGATCGCAGTACGCCGTCAGCTCGATCCCGTGGAACCCCGCCGTCCCCACGAACTCTCCACCCAGGAAGGCCGGCGAATCCATCACCCCCGCGAACGCCCGCTCCACCGCGTCGTCCAGATCACCGATCGCCCGCCGCACATAAGCCCCCACCTGCCCTGCCACCCGAAACGAAACGGCAGCCTGCAACCCCCGCGGCTCCCCCTCCACCCCCGCCAGCTCCCGAATCCGCCCCAGCTCCCCCGCCAGCACCGCATCCCCCCGCCCGAGCAACTCGCCGTACGGCGCCCGGTTCGCACCCACCACCGCAATCGCCCCAGCCGCTACACAGGTGAGCTGATCCGCCAACCGCCGAGCCCGCGCGACCTGAACGGCCGCCCGCCCCGCAGCCCCCGGAACCCCAGCCAACAAAGCAATCCCCTCCTTCGGCCCAAGCTCGAACGCCGTAGGCCGATCCACCCCCTCGTCGTCGCCGAGGGCGGCGGGGGCGGTCTGGGCGGCTCCGCTGATGAGGGGGGTCATGGCGTGGGCCAGGGGGATGATCTCGCCCGCCGAGCCGGCTCCGGAGGCTGGGATTTGGGGTAGCAGTCCGCTGTTGATGAGGGCTAGTAGTTGCTCGATGAGCTGTACGGAGACGGCGGCGTCGCCGGTGAGGAGGGTGCGGAGGCGGGCGAGGAGCACTGCCCGGGTTTCGGTGGGGTCGAGCCAGGGTGGGCCGCCGACCGCCCGGGCCAGGAGGAGGTTGCGTTGGTGGACGGCTTGTTCGGCGGTGGTGAGGCGGACTTTGCTGAGGGCGCCCATGCCGGTGTTGACGCCGTAGACGGGGTCGCCTGCGGCGAGGCTGGTCAGGGCTGCGGCGCGGACGGCGGCCAAGTGGTCGAGGAGGGGCTGGGCGAGCTCGATCGGCTCGGGGCTGGTCGGGTCGACATCCGCGGGCTTCGTGATCAGCATCAGTGGAACCGCAGCATCGTGCCGACCTCGGCCGCCTCGGCGCGACGCAGGATCAGGTGTGCGATCGCGACGTCCAGTAACGACAGGCCGCGATGCCAGAAGAGGTTGCGCTCGGCATCGTTCTCCCGCCCGGGCTTCGCGCCGGCGACGACCTGACCGAGCTCGGCGTACAGGCTCGCGGGCGACAGCCGACCGGTGTCGACATGCCGGCGGAGCGCGCCGAACCGCCCGGACTGCGCCTCACGCCAGTCGTCGACGACCACCTTGTCCATCACGTCGAGCAGGTCGAGCTCGACCGCGCTGATCGTCCCGTAGGGCACCACGAAGGCGCCAGGCCGGACGGCGGCCGTCCGCAGCAACGGCTCGGGCTCCAGCAGCCGCGTCGCCTCGACCAGGACGTCGGCGCCGTCGAACGCCTCCTCGGCCGTCGCGAACACCCGCACCGGCGTGGACAACTCCGCCGACAGCTCGGCCGCGAACTTCTCCCGGGACTCCGGCCGCCGCGACGTCACCCGGATCTCGTCCAGGTCGAACAGATCGTCGAGCATCGTGACGTTCCACCAGGCGGTCCCGCGGGCGCCGGCGTGCGCGAGGATCTTGCTGTCCGGCCGCGCCAGGTACCGCGCGCCGACCGTCGTCATCGCGCCCGTCCGCGCGGCGGTGATGAAGGTCGCGTCCAGGACGGCGAGCGGGACGCCGGTCGTCGGGTCGAACAGCGTCGCCATCGCCAGCTCGCTCGGCAGCCCGCGCTGGTAGTTGGGGACGAAGTCGCCGACCACCTTGACGCCGCTGATGCCGTGCTCGCCGAGGCCGTCCAGATGCCCGCGGAGGATGTTGAAATGGCCGATGCCGCCGTTGTCCGGCGTCAGGTGCACCCGCGGTTCGAAGCTGGTCCGGCCCAGGCCGTGCTCGCGGACGGCGTCCTCGACCGCGTCGACGAGCTCCGTGCGGGTCAGTCCGAGCGAGTCGATCTCCGGGCCACTCAGGAAGCGCAGCCAGATACCGTCGGTCACCTTGTCTCCTTCGGTCGTCGTGGTTCGATACTAAAGTTCCCGCCCCGGGCGCTAGTTTTTGAGCATGCAGGCGAAGACCGTGATCGGGCACTCGACCCTCGACAAGCTGATCCTGTTCGGCGGGCTGCCCGTCGTCGGGCTCGTGCTCGGGTTCTTCCTGCCCCGGTTCGCCGACTGGGCAGTCACCAAACCCTGGGTGCCGTGGAAGGGGCTCTTCGAGGTGATCGGGCGCGGGGACGCCTGGTGGGTGGTGCTGATCTGCACGGTCGTCGGCGGGCTGGCCGGCGTCCTGCTCGGCGCGATCGCGCTCGACGACACGCTCAAGGTGACGATCACCCACGAGTCGGTGGAGTTCCTCAAACACGAGAAGACGCTGTCCGTGCCGCGGGCGAAGGTCTCGGTCGCGTTCCTGGACGGCAAGGAGATCGTGCTGCTCGACGCGACCTCGAAGGAGCTGGCCCGGGAGAAACACGACCAGCTCAAGGGCGAGGCCAAACAGATCCCGCAGGCCTTCCGCGCCCACGGCTACCCCTGGACCGACTCCGACCCCTACGAGAGCCGCTTCCGGCGCTGGGTCGAGGACGAGCCCGAGCTGCCGCCGACCGTCAACGCCCTGCTCCGGGCCCGCGCCCGCAGCTTCGACGACGACAAGGGCAAGGCCGACCTCCGCGAACTCCGCGACGAGGTCACCAAACTCGGCTTCACCGTGAAGGACCGGGACAAGAAGCAGTACTGGCGGCCGACGACGCCGAACTAGTTCTCGACCAGATGCAGGACCGCGGTCGCATAAGCCTGTTCGGCGTCCGCAGCGGTGTGCGTACTGTCGGTCAGCTCGACGGCGAACCCCTCAGGCGTGGCCGCCAGCGACTGGAAATGCGCGCCCAGCAAGGCCCGTAGCTGTTCTTCACGCGGCAGCCAGATGACTTCGCGCTGCTCGATGCTGTCGAGGGCCCACTCGGTGGTGCCGTTGAAGCCGATCACCTTGCTGCCCTGGTAGTCGTGCACCTCGACGGTCATGTCGCTCACCACGAACACGTCGTCGTCCATCTCCCGGTCCGGGACCACGAACCGGTCCCCGGCCGAGGGCGCCCAGAGCACCCCGGCCTGACGCAGTCGCCCGGCCTGCTCGATCGTGATCACCCCTCCATCTTCACCGCATGACACAAACCACGCAGGAGGGCCGGGCGAGTTTCAGCGGCTGAGCGCCGCCCGGAGCTCGGCCGCGCGGTGAGCGATCCGATCCCGAACCTCGGTGGTGAGCGGCAGGTCGAGCAGCGCGGTCGCCTGCAGCAGGCTCAGACCGAGCTCGGCGCGCAGCCGGCGGACGGCGGTCTCCCGGTCGGCCGAGGTCGCGAGCAGCGCCGACACCTCGTCGCGCCGCTCGAACGCGGCCAGGACGCCGTCGTAGATCTCCAGCTGGGTGTACGCCGATCGGTCCGGCTCGGGCACGACTGCCTCCGTCGTCTTCTCGTTGCTCCGAACCACCTGCCGCCACAACGCGGGGACGGCGAGCCGGGAGCGCGTGTAGCGCAGGGGCAGCGGCTGTGCGTAGGTCATCGTCATCATCGGCTCCTGGGAGGTAGTTGCGGACTATCGGGATTTCGCCACGCTGTGGGGTTCACGGGGTGGGCAGGCGCGACCAGGCGACGTGATCGCCTCGAAGTGCCAGGGTTCGTTGTCGTAGCGGCGGCAGATGCCGAAGCGGTAGCCGTTCTTGTCCAGCCAGCTCATGGCCGCGGCCGGAGCGATGTCGACCGCCTTGCCGTGCACGTGGGCGGAGTCCTCGGGCGGTAACACCCAGCGCGCCGCCGCCTTGCGCGAGCCGTACTTCGCGACCGCCGCGTCGAAGAGCCGCTGCTGCTTGGCGTAGCTACGCCGTCCGGAGTTGATCCGGATCGTGACGCCGTCGGCGCGCGCGGTCACCATCGCCTTCTTCAGCCGGGTGCGCAGTTTCGGCGCCAGCCCGGCGAGGCTCTCCTCGTCGTACTCGGCGGTCTTCTTGGGCACCGGCTTCGGCTTCCGCGTGACGCTCTTCGGCGGCGTCGAGACAGTGGCCTTGGGCAGCGTCGGTTTCGGCTTCGGAGTCGACGGCGTCGACTTCGACCGCAGCGTCGCGGTCGGCGGCGCGGCGGCCGGCGGCGCGCTCAGCCCCGAGACGACCGGCTCCTTGTCCGCGGCGGGTTTGAAGAGCTCGCCCAGCTGGGTGTGCCAGATCAGGAGGGAGCCGACCAGGGTGATCAGGACGGCGACCGCCGTGACCGACAGCGACCGCTTACGCACCGCGTGCCTCGGCCGCGGCGGCAGGTCGTTGGTCATGGGGTACAGCCTCTCGGATCGGCACGGTCGCCACATCGGCCCCAGGGACCGTCCTCGCGGGCCGGAAGTAGGCCGTGAGTATCAGATCGGACGTCCCGACTCCTCCAAAAGTTGGAGACTTACCCGACCGGGCTGACGAAGCGTTATCGAGCACCGGATGACTACGCTGGGCGACATGACCCGATGGCGACGCCTCACCCAGCTCCAGCAGGACCTCCTGCTGGCCGCGGGCGCCGGCATCATCTGGTTCGTCGCGCTGGAGCTGATCAACGACACGTGGCTGCGTCCCCGCAACCCGATGGTCTCCGTCGTCACCGGCGTCTTCCTGGTCGCGACCATCGCCTTCGGACGCCGTCGTCCGCGGACGACACTGATCGCGGTCTCGATCCTCTACCCCTTCGTGTACGCCGCCGTCGGCACCGGCCTGGCCGCGCAGCTCGGGTTCGCCGTCTTCGGCCAGCCCAAGATCGCGGACGCCGCGCTGCAGTCCGAGATCCACCTCGCGCCGCTCCTGGTGGCCGGCTACCTCGCCGCGGCGAACGGCGTCCGCCGGCTGGTCAGCGGGTTCTTCGCGATGGGCAGCCTGGCCGGGCTGATGATCGGGCTGCCGACCGTGGTCGCGATCGTGCTCGGCCATTCGAACCGCGCGATCATGTACGGCACCCGCTACCAGAATCTGCCGAGCGACCTGCAGAGTCTCTACAGCTACATCAACGTGTCGCTGTTCGTGTTCGCCGAGGGGCTGATCTGCGGCATGGTGTTGCTCGGCGCCGACGTCCACCGGCGGCGGAAGAACCTCGCCGTCCTGGAGCAGCGCAACGCCGAGCTGGTTCGGCTGCGCGCGGTCGAGGCCGAGCGGGCCGCGGTCGCCGAGCGCACCCGGATCGCCCGCGACCTGCACGACGTCATCTCGCACCACGTCAGCGCCGTGGTGATCCGGGCCCAGGCGGCCGACCGAGTCGCCGACCAGCGGCCCGAGGTACTCCGCGAGGCGATCCGCTGGATCATTGCCAGCGGCAAGGAAGCCCTGAGCGCGATGCGGGAGACCGTGCGGGTGCTGAACACCGCCCAGTCCGGGAGCGAGCTGGCCACCGGATCCGGCGGCGGGACGGCGCCCGTCCCGGATCTGGACGACGTCGCCCGGATGGGCGAGCGGCTCAAGGCGGTCGGCATCGACGTCGCGATGGTGCTCCCGAGCCGGCAGCAGCAGCTCACCACGGCCACCGAGCTGACCGCCGTCCGGATCATCCAGGAGGCGCTGACCAACGTGATGGTGCACGCGAAGGCGACCGCCGCGCGAGTGACCTGGCAGAGTGGGCCGCAGGGCGAGCTGCTCACGATCGACGACAACGGCAGCGGCGGTCCGCCGCCGGTGAACGTGCTGGAGACCGCCCGGCGGAGCGAGAGCGGCCGCGGCAACGGGCTGATCGGAATGCGGGAACGGGCCACAGCGGTCGGCGGCACCCTCGCCGTCGCGGCCGGCCCCCTGGGTGGATGGAGAGTGCAGGCATGGCTGCCGCCGCAGAGCTGACGGAGACCGAGCAGGGTCAGATCCGGATCCTGGTCGCCGACGACCAGGGCGTCATCCGGATGGGCCTGGCGATGATCCTCGACCACGAGCCGGACCTGACCACGGTCGCCCAGGCCGGGGACGGCGAGGAGGCGCTCCGGCTGATCGAGCAGTACGACCCGGACGTCGTCCTGATGGACATCCGGATGCCGGTGATGGACGGCCTGGTCGCCACCGAGCGGATCACCGCGGCGAACAAGGCCTCCGGCCGGTCGAAGCCCGCCGTCCTGGTGCTGACCACGTTCGACGATGAGGCGTACGTGCTGAGCGCCGTCCGGGCCGGGGCCTCCGGCTTCCTGCTCAAGGACACCGATCCCGATCTGCTGGTCTCCGCCGTCCGCGCCGTCCACCGCGGCGACTCGCTGGTCGACCCGGCGTCCACTCGGGTGCTGCTGGAGCGTTGCGTCGAGCTCGAGCGTCAGGTCGGGGGCGCAGCGCCCAGCGCGCCCGCCCAGCCGGACGCGCGCTGGGTCGGGATGCTGTCCCAGCTGAGCGAGCGCGAGCGCGAGATCCTGGTCTGGATGGCCCGCGGCCTCTCGAACCGCGACCTCGCCACCAAACTCTTCGTCAGCGAGACCACGGTCAAGACCCACGTCAGCAGCGTGCTCTCCAAGCTGGGCCTGTCGAGTCGCGTCCAGGCCGTCGTCGTCGCCTACGAGGCCGGCGTTGTCCGCCCCGGCGAGGCCGACGTCCGCTGGGAGTCCTAGAGGAACACCCAGGCCGCCACCCCCGCGGCGACAAGCAGTAGCACAACGGTCACCAGCTGGCTGAGCACCGAAGCCTTGCGGCGTTCGGGTAAGAAGTCCCCGGTCATACCTCAAGGATTGCTGACGAAACGCCGCTCCCCATCGGCCGTCGGTAGCATCTTCAGGTCCTCCCGAAGGACTAGTCGACCGGGCACCAGGCCGGCGACTCGGCTCGCGGACCGCACACGATCGTTGCCCTGGGCACGGGCCTGCCCTGCTCGAAGGTGACGATCGCCACCGGCTTGTCCACCGGCACCCGCCGCGCGACGCTGCCGCCGAAGTCGATCGGCCCGGTGACGCCCTGGTAGGCCCGTTTGGCGCCGTCGGAGTCGGTGATCGACTGCAGTGCCGACAAGATCGTCCCGCCGTTGACGGCGATACTGTCGCGCTGCAGCCAACTCGCCGCCAGCACGACGATGTACGCCGCGTCGTAGCTCAAGGCCGCATGCCCGTCCAGGCTGCGTCCGCGGTCGGTCGTCTCGTACTGGAACATGTTCGCTAGCCGTGCGTAGAAGTCGCTGGACTCCGGCGCCGGGTCGGCCCGCAGATCGGGCGCCAGCGCGAGCGCGAGGTACTGGAACGGGGTCGACCGGTTCAGGCCGCTCACCTCGCGATCGGCGACGTACTTCGTCACGTCGTCCCCGCCGATGATGTACGGCGGGTTCGCGCGGCAGCGGTCCTGGACACCGCCGAGGAACGCCTGGAAGTCGACCTGCCCGCGACCGGCGAAGAAGACGACGCCCTTGCGGTCGCACGCGTCCCGCCCGGCCTGGTTGGCGTCCAGGCTGTTGCCCTGCGGGCTGTAGTCCACGGCCCGGCCGGGAATCCCGGCCTTCCGGAACTCCTGCAGGAGGTCCGTCGCCAGGTTCTGGCTGTAGGTGTCGGCCGGGTCGTCGGACTTGTAAACGGTCACGTCGCGCTGCAGCGGCTGCCCGAACGGGCTCTTGCCGGTCCGGAGCCGATCCTGGACGTACGCCGCCGCGACGGCCGCCTCGCGCCGGTTCTGCGGGCTGATCTGCAGGTACATCCGGCTCACGTCGACCATCTGGTCCGCGGTCAAGGTCGCGGCGACGGTCGGCAGCCCGACCGCGGCGAGTTTGCGGATCATCGTCTGGGTGGCCTGCCGGCTCTCGACCAGCCCGACCACGGCGACGATGGTCGGATCCTTCGCGGCGAGCGCGCCGAGCTGGTCCGCCACCCGATCGGCATGCCGGAAACGCGGGCCGGCGTTCGCGATCAGCACCCGCAGGATCGGCTCGTAGCGCTGAGTCGGTTTGCTCAGTTGAACGGCTTGCGCGACCGCCAGCCCCGCCAGCTGCTCGCGCTCGGCCGTGAACACGCCCGCGCTCAGTGAGCGCTCGTTGGCCGAGGCCATGAAGACCAGCGTGATCACCGGCCGCTCGGGCTCCCGCTCGCTCAGCTCGGTGGCCTGCTGGTTCTGCTCGAGGATCTTGGCCCGCACCGGCGCGAACGACTGACTCGGGAACAACAGCTCGTTGGTGCCGTCGGTGAGCCCGACGCAATCGCCGTCCACCTTGGCCACCGACTGGTCCTGCGCCTCGATCCCGAGCCAGGTGAACCCGTCGCCGCCGCAGTGCCGCTGGTCGTGGAGGACGCCGAACCCGGCGTACGTTCCCGCGATCAGGGCGACCACGGTCGCGATGATCAGCCAGCCACCGGTCCGGCGCCGCCAGCGCGGACCGATGCTCCGTTTGAACGTCACCGGGACCTCGGGCTCGGTCGCCGCGGGCGGAGCGGCGCGGCCGAGCCGCCTCGGAGTTTGACTCGCGCCGATCGGGAAGACCAGGAGCCAGGCGCCGATCCGGCGGCGCAGGCTCTCGCGCTGTTTGCGGCCACGCCATTGGGCCAGGCTCTCGTTCGGTTTGGCGGTTTCCGGCTCCAGCGCGAGCGGCGGGATCTTCCGGCCCGCGGTGACCAGCAGCAGCGGGTCGAAGCGCTTGATGTCGTTGCGGACCTCGGCGACCATCCGGACCAGGAGATAGCCGCCGTTCGTCCGGCTGATCGGGCCGACCAGCAGGACCGGGTGCGTGGCGCGGTACTTGTGCATCCATTCGATCGGTCGGAACCCGGCTCGCAGATCGTCCAGGACGGCGTTCACGAGCAGCCCGGCGAACCGCTCAGGATCGTGTCTGCGCCAATCGTCACCAGTGATGCGCAGGGCCAGCTCGAAGAGTTTGTCGTCGCCGCGCGCGATGTACGGCTGGTTCCGCAGCCAGCGGTACTGGGCGGACACGGCCGGAACCCGACCGCTGTGCCGCAACCAGAAGAACCCGGGCAGCAGCCAGAACGTCAACGGCTGGAGCCACAACGGCAGCTGGCCCTGGATGCGCGCCCACACGCCGTCGCCGTCCGCGGCACCGCCGACCGCACGCCGGTACAGCGCCCGGCGTACCTGCGTCCGCGGTCGGGACTCCTTTGCGTCGAAGCTCTGCCGCATCAGCCAGCGGACCAGGTCGTACCGCGGGAAGTCGTACCCGCCGGCCCGGTTGTCCTTGAACCCGTCGGTGGCCCGGTCGAGCAGGTGGACGAGCTCGTCCAGCTCCGCGAGCGACACCTCCTGCAGCTTCTCGTCGGGGCCCGCGGGCGGCGACGTGTCCTCCAGGCCGAGCGCTACATGCGGTACCTGCAGCTCAGGTGATTTCGCCCCTGCGGGCCGGAGCCGGTCGGCCAGCATCCGCAGGACGACGGGCACCGGCGGCTGCCCTTCCGGCGCGGGCCGCTCGGGCTCGAGCGGGTCGCTCACGCAGGCGAAGATCGGCAGCGCTTCGTCCCGTTTGTAGCGCAGGCTGCGCCGCGACTTCCGCTGCAGGCTGCGCCGCTCGTAGACCTCTTCGAGCACCCGGACCAGCCGATTGAACCCGCGCGGCACCTCGGCCATTTCTCCCCCAGCTCCTCACGGTCGAGGGGACAACGTACGGCACTCCGTGCGCTGGTGACAGCGGTGTGTCATCGACCGGCCAGGAACTCCGTCCGGACCTTCTTGGGTACGCACATCGACCAGGCGTCGAGGACGAGCTCACGCAGTTCGTCGTACTCGATGGCGGCCAGGCGGACGACGATCCACCGGTAGCGCTCGTCCGCCTTGGAGGGCGGGAGGAACTTGTCCGGCTCGGCGGCGAGGGCCGCGGGGCGCTCTTCGCGGGGGAAGCCGATGCCGATCGTCTGTTCGTCGGGCGCGACCGCGAGGTAGACGATCCGGCCGACGCGGAACTTGATCCGGTCCCGGACCAGCACTTCGTAGCTGCGCGGCAGGTCGGCGGTGGCTGCCCTGATGTCCGTGAGATCGACCACCTGATCACCATAGGCGGTGATCACTGACACCTCATGGCAGCTTTTCTCCGGGTACCGTTCGAGGATGCCTGGAGTCGTGAGCGCGGTCGAGGGAGCCGAGGTGGTGTTCCGCCTCGGTGACGCCGCGCACGCCTTCACCGGCGTCCGGCTGTGGCAGGAGTTGGGGCTGGCGGCCGAGCTGCTGGAGTTCAAGCCGGTCGAGTACGGGTGGGAGCTGCGGTTGGCGCGGCCGTCCGTGCACCGGATGGAGTACCTGTTCGACATCGCGGATCTGGGGATGCGGACCGATCCGACCAATCCGCGGGTCGTCGGCGGGGCCTTCGGGGATCACTCCTGGTTGCCGCTGCCGGGGTACGTCGAGCCGGAGTGGATCGGCGTCCAGCCGGTCGCGTCGACGCTGACGCCGTTGACGGTCGAGTCGCCGGTCGGGCCGATCGACGTCCAGGTGTGGGCGCCGGAGGGGATCACCCCCGCGTTCGAGCTGCCGCTGCTGCTGTCGCACGACGGGCCGGAGTTCGCGACGTACGCCGGTCTGACGCACTACGCCGGAGCCATGGTCGCCGACTCCACGCTGCCGCCGTTCCGGCTCGCACTGATCCGGCCGACCGCTCGCAACCTCTGGTACGCCGCCAACCCGCAGTACGCCGAAGCCCTCACGCAGCAGGTCCTTCCGACGCTCCAAACGCAGTACAAGAGCAGGCAGCCGGTCATGATGGGCGCCAGCCTGGGCGCGCTCGCCGCCCTGTACGCCGAGTGGCAGCAGCCGGGCTCGTTCGACGGGCTGTTCCTGCAGTCCGGCTCGTTCTTCACCCTCGAGACCGACCCGCAGGAGTCGCGGTTCGAGTTCTATGCCGAGGTGACCGGGTTCGTCGGCCAGGTGCTGGCGGCAACGAGCTTCCCGAGTACGCCGGCCGTCGCGATGACCGCCGGCGCGACCGAGGAGAACGTGCACAACAACCGGGTGATGGCCGCTCACCTGGCGGAGCTCGGCCTCGACGTCGAGTTCGACGAGACCCCGGACATGCACAACTTCACCGCCTGGCGCGACGTCCTCGACCCAGATCTGACCGGGCTGCTGAACCGCGTCTGGAGTTAGTGTCGAGCGGGTGGTCAAAACACTCGCGGGGTTCGGTGCGTTCGGCCTGTTCTGGGGAGCGTGGGGCGCCGCACTCCCCGCGGTGAAGGCTGAGGCGGGTGTCACCGACGCCCAGCTCGGTGCGGCGTTGCTGATGGTCGGTCTGGGCGCGCTGTGCTCGATGCGATTCACCGGCTACTTGATTGACCGCTTCGGTGGCGTCGTACTGCCAGTGACCGTGCTGCTGTTCGCAGTGTGTGGTGTGCTGCCCGCGCTGGCTGGTTCGGCGGTCGGGCTGGGCGGTGCGCTGTTTCTGCTCGGTGCGACGTCCGGTGCGACCGATGTGGCGATCAACGCGACCGGCTCCAGTGCGGAGGCGGAGACCGGCCGACCGCTGATGAACCTCGGGCACGGGCTGTTCTCGATCGCTGTGGTGGTCGCCAGCCTCAGTACGGCGGGTCTGCGCGCGGCCGGGGCCGGTGCGCTGCCCGTGCTCGGTGGAGTCGCGATTCTGATCGCCGTACTGACCGCAGTGCTGCTGGCCCCGGGCTCTACCCGGATCAAGCCGGTTGTGGCCGAGAAGGCGCCGCGACGGTTCGAACCGGCGCTACTGGTGTTCGGTGGGCTGTGCGCGCTCGCGTTCGTCGTGGAGAACGCCTGGCAGAGCTGGAGCGCCGTCCACCTCGACACCACGCTCGGTGCGGCGCCTGCGCTCGCCTCCAGCGCACCGGCCGTCTTCGCCGCCGCTGCAGCCACCGGCCGGATCAGCGGGAACGCACTGCTCCGCCGCGTTCAGCCGGCCCGGCTGCTGGTGATCGGTGGTCTGGTCGCCGCACTGGGCAGCGCGCTGGCCGCAGTCGCCGGTAGCGCCTGGCTCGCGCTGGTCGGTATCGCCGTCGCCGGCCTCGGTACGTCGGTCTGCGCACCGACCATCATCGGAATGGCCGGCGCCTGGGCCGGGCCGGAGCGCCGGGCGAGCGCCATCTCGACCGTCACCACGATCGCGTACCTGGGCTTCCTGCTCGGCCCGGCCGCGGTCGGCGCGGCGTCCAGTGTCTGGTCGTTGCCGACGGCACTGGGCGGCGTCGCAGTACTCGCTGTAATCGTCGCCGTCCTCGGTCCGGCAGCGGGACGCGCTGAGCAGAGGCAAACCAGGTGAAGACATGGCAGGGTGTCGGACGGGACACTAGTGCGGGGGTGAGGCATGGAGCGAGAGCAGGTCGAACTCGACGCGCCGGGGCTTGACCGGCGCGGAACGCTGATCCGGTACGGGCACTACGGCCGTCCGGTGCTGGTGTTCCCCAGTGAGCAGGGCCGGGCCTGGGACTACGAGAACAACGGCATGGTGGACGCCGTCGCCGGGCTGATCGAGGCCGGCCGCGTGAAGCTGTACTGCGTCGACTCCTACGACCACCTGAGCTGGTCGGACCGGAGTATCCAGCTGGAGGACCGGGCGCGCCGGCACGGCGGCTACGAGTCCTGGATCCTGGACCAGGTGGTCCCGGCGATCGGGCGGGACACTCCGGGCGCGAGCGACATCATCACCACCGGCTGCAGCCTGGGCGCCTTCCACGCGCTCAACTTCGCGTTCAAACGCGCCGACCTGTTCCCGGTCGCGATCTGCCAGTCGGGCAACTACGACGCCGCCAGCTGGCACGCCTGGGGTGAGCGCGGCGAGGCGACGTACTTCAACAACCCGGCCGACTACCTGCCGAACCTCGAGGGCGACCACCTGGACTGGCTGCGCCGCCGCCTGTTCGTCGTACTCACGGTCGGCCAGGGCGACTGGGAGACGCACCCGACCGGCTCGTTGCCGTCGGCCCGCGCGATCGACGGCGTCCTGACCGCGAAGGGCATCCCGCATGAGCTCGACCAATGGGGGTACGACGTAGCGCACGACTGGCCCTGGTGGCGCCAGCAGATCGCCCACCACCTACCTCGGTTCGTCTAAGGAGCTTGTTGTGGCTGACCGCTCTCGCCATCTGATCGGACTTCTGCTCGGCGCCGAGGAGGACTGGCCGCAGGCCTTCGAAGCCCTGTTACGACGGGTGGGGCCGGTCGGCAACCACGAGTTCGCGGCCGAGCGGCTGACGATCGAGCCGTTCGACCTGAACGATCCGGTCAAGGTCGGGCTGGTGATCGACCGGCTCGCGTACTGGTACTACCACCCGCGCGAGTGGCTGAAGAAGGCCGCGCTGATGAACGGCACCTACCTGCTGAACTCGCCGTTCACGTTCCAGTCGATGGAGAAGCACTCGGCGTACTGCGCGATGCTCCGGCTCGGCCTGAAGATCCCGAAAACCGTGCTGGTCCCGTACAAGAACCCGGTCGACAACGTCCGCTGGGCCTACACGTCGGCCAAGTACAACAAGACCTTCGACCTGGACGCGATCGCCGAGGACCTCGGCTACCCGCTGTACATGAAGCCGTTCGACGGCGGCGGCTGGCGCGGCGTCTCCCGGATCAACGACAAGGTCGACCTGCACCACGCCTATGACCAGTCCGGCGAGATGCTGATGCACCTGCAGGCGACGATCGACTACGACAAGTTCGCCCGCGCGCTGTCGATCGGCGCCGAGACGATGGTGATGGACTTCCGTCCCGACGAGCCGATGCACAACCGGTACGCCGTCTCGCACAACTTCCTCAGCCCGTCGGCCGGCCACCAGGCGGTCGCGATCAGCCGGATCGTGAACGCCTTCTTCGGCTGGGAGTTCAACTCCTGCGAGATGCTCGTCCGCGGCGACTCGGTGCACCCGATCGACTACGCCAACGCCTGCCCGGACGTCGCCGTCACCTCGCTGCACTACTACTTCCCCTGGGCGATCAGCGCCCTGGTCAAGTGGTCCGTCTTCAGCCTCGCCACCGGCCGGCGCTCGTCCGTCGACCTGAAAACCGATCGGTACTTCGCGATCGCGGACGACGAGTCCCTCGACTACGACGCCAAGATCGAGGCCTACCTCGCGCTGGCCGACGAGCACTTCGAGACCGCCAAGTACCACGAGTGGTGCGCCGAGAACCTGCCGGACTTCGACGCCCGCGTCCGCGACTGGTTCAGCGGCGACGAGTTCGAGCGCATCCTCCGCGAGACCGTCGTCGCGACCTACCCCGCCGACGAGCAGGAGAAGTTCCAGGCGCACTTCCACGGCCTGATCAACCTCTGGCTCGCCGACCAGGCGGAGAAACGCTGAGGTCATGCACGACGACGACGTACCGGCCTGGTGGGCCGGGCTGGGGCTGGACGGGCTGGTCGACGTCCATGTGCACTTCCTGCCCGAGCAGGTGATGAACGCGGTCTGGGCGTACTTCGACCAGGCGGCGACGCATTACGGCACAGCGTGGCCGATCACCTATCGGACGTCGGTCGAGGAGCGGGTCAAAACCCTGCAGGAGTTAGGAGTTCGGGCCTTTCCGGCGCTCGTGTACCCGCACAAGCCGGACATGGCGGCCTGGCTGAACGCCTGGGCGCGCGACTTCGCGGCGTCGACGCCGGGCTGCGTGCCGAGCGGCACGTTCTACCCGGAGCCGGGCGCGGCGGCGTACGTCCGCGAGGCCCTCGAGCTGGGCACCCGCATCTTCAAGGTCCACATCCAGGTCGGCGGCTACGACCCACGCGACCCCGAGCTCAACGACGTCTGGGGCCAGCTCGCCGAGGCCGCCGTCCCCGTCGTCGTCCACTGCGGCTCCGGCCCCATCCCCGGCCGCCACACCGGCCCCGGCCCAATGGGCGAAGTCCTCAGGAACCACCCCACCCTCACCGCCGTCATCGCCCACCTCGGCATGCCCGAGTACGCCGAACACCTCGCCCTCACCACCTACCCGAACGTCCACCTCGACACCACCATGGCCCTCACCCCCTTCACCGAGGCCCTGATGCCCTTCCCCCGCGACCTCATCCCCCGCCTCGCCGACCTCCAGGACCGCATCGTCCTCGGCACCGACTTCCCCAACATCCCCTACCCCTACGCCACCCAACTCCAAGCCCTGACCAACCTGCACCTGGACGACGACTGGCTCCGCGCCGTCTGCTGGTCCAACGGCGCCCGCCTACTCGGCCTCGAATAGAACTCGGCGGTGTCGGCCAACGCGCGGTGATCGGACGAGCGCCGCGGCGGCGGACTTCCCTGCGCCCGGTCGAGACGCGTGGTGTGCGCTCCGACCGGGCGGGGACGTTCGGCGTCGAGTTCCTCAACGCGGGGTTGTTCGGCCGGCCGAATGATTAGGCGCGGACCTTGATGTAAAGGTCGGTGCCGTAGCTCTCCAATTCACAGAGGAAGTCGTACCATTCGTTGTTCCGCATGCCCTGGTAACCGCGGCTCAGGCACTTCGAATAGGTGTCGCCGCCGTAGAAGGTGGTGTAGTAGCGCAGCGGTGATGCGGTGGCTGTGGGCGCCGTGACGACTGCGCCGGCACTGATGATCGCCGCCGCGGCAACGGTCATGAGCAACTTCTTCACTTTCGCTCCAGAATTGTTCGTCCGACAAAGGAGCCTTGATTCTTTGCGATGTGTGTCGCGGCTCGGGGAAGCCGTGGATGAACGCCGTCGTAAATTCGGTCGCCGTAGCACCCAGGTCGAATTGTCCGAGTGTTCGGAAGGCGGTTGCGCCGGGGTCACCCCGGCGTGGAGACCCCGGGCCGTCCGGATGTCGTTGTCCACCGTTGCCAGGCTGGATTCCAACGTTGTACTGTCGTTGGCGGCCCGTCACCACCACCTGCCTCGGGAGTTTCCGATGACCCAGCCACGTGCCGAGTACCCGCGTCCCCAGTTCGTTCGGGCGGAGTGGGTGAATCTGAACGGCGAATGGCAGTTCGAGACCGATCGGGGGGACAGCGGCCTCGAGCGCGGCGTCCGGGATCGGGAGCTGGCGCAGCGCATCACGGTGCCGTTCGCGCCGGAGACCGAGCTCTCCGGGATCGCGGACGTCGACTTCCTCGAGGCGGTCTGGTACCGGACGACGATCACCGTCCCGGCCGAGTGGAGCGGGAAGAACGCCGTCCTGAACTTCCAGGCCGTCGACCACGACGCGACCGTGTGGGTGAACGGCGTCGAGGTCGTCCGGCACCGCGGCGGTTTCACGCCGTTCAGCGCCAACCTGAAGGACGTCGCGCAGCCCGGCGAGCAGGCGACGATCGTCGTCCGCGCGCGGGACACCCGGCACTCCGTCCAGGCCCGCGGCAAGCAGACCAACCAGTACGGCAACTACGGCTGCCTCTACACCCGGACGACGGGCATCTGGCAGACCGTCTGGCTCGAGGCCGTTCCCGAGGTCCACCTCGGCCGGCCGCGGATCACCCCGGACGTCGCCGGCTCGACGTTCCACCTCGCCGTACCGGTGTCGGCCAACAAGCCCGGCTACAAGGTCCGCGCCGTCCTGCAGGATGCGGACGGCGATGTCGCGACCGCCGAGGTGCGCGCCGACCTCGACCTCGCGCCGCGGCTCACGCTGCCGGTGCCGGCCGATCGCGTCCGGCTCTGGGACACCGCGGACCCGCACCTGTACGACGTCCGCCTCGAGCTGATCGATGCCGAGGGCAACGTTGTGGACCAGGCCGACAGTTACGCCGGGCTGCGCTCGGTGTCGATCAACGGCCAGGCGATCCTGATCAACGGCAAGCACGTCTTCCAGCGCCTCGTGCTGGACCAGGGCTACTGGCCGGAGAGCCTGATGACGGCGCCGTCCGAGGCGGCGCTGATCGCGGATATCGAGCTCAGCCTGGCGGCCGGGTTCAACGGCGCGCGCCTGCACCAGAAGGTGTTCGAGGAGCGGTTCCTCTACCACGCGGACCGGCTCGGGTACCTGGTCTGGGGCGAGTTCGGCGACTGGGGTTCCGGCGGCGACACCAGCGACGACAACCAGCAGCCGACGGCGTCGTACGTCGCGCAGTGGCTGGAGGCCGTGGAGCGCGACTACAGCCACCCGAGCATCATCGGCTGGTGCCCGCTGAACGAGACGCATCAGTACCTGCACGACCGGATCACCCAGCTGGACGACGTCACCCGCGCGATGTTCCTGGCCACGAAGGCCGCCGACACCACTCGCCCGGTCCTGGACGCCTCCGGCTACTCGCACCGCGTGCCCGAGACCGACGTCTGGGACTCGCACAACTACACGCAGGACCCGGCCGAGTTCGCTCAGGAGATGGCCGGTCTCGCGGACGGTACGCCGTTCGAGAACCGCGGCGGGCACGATGGCAAGCAGATCTCCCAGGCGTACGCCGGGCAGCCGTACTTCTGCAGTGAGTTCGGCGGGATCTGGTGGAACGCGGAGAAGGCGGCCGCGGGGAAGAGCGGGAACAGCAAGGACTCGTGGGGTTACGGCCAGCGGGTCGCCGACGAGGAGGAGTTCTACCGCCGGTTCGCCGGGCTGTGTGACGCGCTCCTCGACAACCCGCTGATGTTCGGCTACTGCTACACGCAGCTGACCGACGTCTTCCAGGAAGAGAACGGGATCTACAACTTCGACCGCAGCAGCAAGCTCGACGTGCCGCGGATCAAGACCGTGCAGACCCGCCCGGCCGCTTACGAGAAGGACTGAATCACCAGGCTGCCGACCGCGACCAGGGCCCAGAGAATCGCTCCGAGCACGAGCGGCCTGGGCCCTGCGTCGCGCAACTCCCGCGGTCGCAGCGACAGCCCGATCGCGACCAGCGCCGCGGTGATCAAGCAGGTGCCGATCAGGCTCAGCGTCGGTAGCCACGCGTCCGGTACGGCGCCTGCGCTGCGCAGCCCGGCCGCCGCGATGAACCCGATCAGGAACAGCGGGACCAGCTTCCGCCACGGCAACGGACCTCGCGTCGACGCGGTGGACCCGTCGTACGAGGCGCCCGGTACGTCGAGCGCTCGCGCCGCCCGGTTCTCCCGGCGAATCTTCAGCGCGACCAGCGTGAGCACGATCGGGATCAGCGTCAGCGAACGCGTCAGCTTCACCACGAGCGCCTGATCGCCGGCCTCCTGGCTGTACGCGTACCCGGCCGCGACCACGGACGACGTGTCGTTGATCGCCGTACCGGCCCACAACCCGAACGCCTCCGGGCTCAGGCCGAGCAGGTGCCCGAGCGGCGGGAACGTCAACACCGCAACGACATTGAACGTGAAGATCGTCGCCAGCGCGTACGCCACCGACGACCGCTTCGCACCGATCGCCGCCGTCGCCGCCGCGATCGCCGAACCCCCGCAGATCGCCGTCCCCACGCCGATCAGGATCTGCGTGTCACCACGCACCCCCAGCAATCGCCCGAAAACCCACGCCCCACCCAGCGCCAGCCCCAGCGTCCCCAGCATCACCGGCAACGACGACCAACCGACCTTCGCCACCTGCTGCAGCGAAAGCCCCGTCCCCAGCACCACGATCGACACCTGCAACAAGTTCTTCGCCGCGAAGTCGTACCCCGGCCGGAACTCCTCCCGCCGCACCCCCGCCACCAACAACCCCGCCAACACCCCCAACACAATCCCGAACACCGGCCCACCCACCACCGGCACCAACCGCCCCAACGGCACCGCCACCGCAGTCAGCCCCAACACCACCCCCAACCCCCGCAACCGCCACAAAGCGCCCCCCACCCGCCGATAAACCGGAGGAGGCGGCGCGCTGGCGGCGTCCGGGAGCGGGGTGTCCGCGGGGGGCGTGGGCGAGACCGGACGGGGGCGGTTTGACCTAGTGTCGACCTGCACCATCGGCCCGGCTCCTCCTGTTCGCGGAAAATGTGCGTACATTTAAGCTAGGAGATGACCGGACATTTGGCAACTCGGAGGGGTAAATGGGCGTGCTGGACCGGTCGGGCGGGGAGCCGTTGTGGAAGCAGTTGCAGGGGGAGCTGGTTCGGCGGTTGCGGGGTGGGGAGTTCGACGAGGCGTTCCCGGGTGAGTTGGCGCTGGTGGAGGAGTACGGCGTCAGCCGGCACACGGTGCGGCAGGCGCTGGGGCAGTTGCGGGCGGACGGGTTGATCGTGGCCGAGCGGGGCCGGCAGCCGCGGGTGGCGGCGGTGCCGGAGATTCGGCAGCCGATGGGCGCGCTGTACAGCTTGTTCTCGTCGGTGGAGGCGTCCGGGCTGGCGCAACACAGCGTGGTGCGGGCGCTCGACGTCCGCGCGGACGGCGTGATCGCGACCCGGCTCGGCCTGGAGGAGTCGATCCCGCTCGTCTACCTCGAACGACTGCGGTACGCCGGTGACGAACCGCTCGCGTACGACCGCGTCTGGCTCCCGGCGAGCCTCGCCGAACCGCTGCTCGACGCCGACTTCACCCACACGAGCCTCTACAACGAGCTCGCCGTCCGCACCGGCATCAGCCTCGACCACGGCCGCGAAGACATCCGCGCAATGACCCCCACCCCAACCGAGCGCACCCTCCTGCACTGCCCACCCGACGCCGCCGTCTTCTCGATCATCCGCCAAGGCACCACCCAGAACCGCCCGGTCGAATGGCGCCACACCGTCGTCCGCGGCGATCGCTTCGCCCTGTCCGCCGAGTTCTCCGCCAACACCGGCTACCGCCTCACCCCCGCGACCAGCGCACTGGCTCAGGCCTGGTAGGTCTCCCGCCTGTAGATACTGAGGTCATGGGAGTCAAAGAGCTGCGGTTGGTGGTTACGGCGGACGACTACGACGAGGCGGTGGGCTTCTACCGCGATGTTCTCGGGTTGCCCGAGCAGGCGTCGTACTCGTCGGAGAACGGACGGGTGACGATCCTCGAGGTCGAGCGGGCCACGCTCGAGATCGCGGATCCCGGGCAGGCGGACTACATCGACGCGGTGGAGGTCGGACGCCGAGTCGCCGGCAAGTTCCGAGTCGCCTTCGCGGTGGACGACGCCGCCGCGACCACGACCCAGCTCGCAGCCGCCGGGGCCACGGTCATCGCCGAGCCGACCCGAACCCCGTGGGACTCACTCAACGCCCGCCTCGAAACCCCAGGCGGTATCCAGCTGACCCTCTTCACCGATCTTGACCTCAAGTGAACTAGAAGTGTTGAGGTGGCAGGCATGTGGAACGTAACCCTCGGGACGCATCCAGGGATCGGACTGCCCCAAGGACAGCACCTAACCTGATGTCGTTCAGTAAACAAGCAATCACAGTAAGTATCTGATGGTTGGGCGGGGCACCGGCTGGAAGTTCCTTGAAACGCTGGATGTCGTGCTCAGCGACGAGGAGATCGACCGGCTCCGGGTCAGCTGAGAAGGTTGTGAGAAGACACGCTCAAAGAGGCGGGGCGGGGAAAAAGCGCTTAACCTTCGGCCATGAGTGAGTTCGAGCCCGGCGCCGATTTGGTGTCCCGTCTCCCTCTGCCTGGTCACGTGGTCGTCCTTGCGGACGGCCAGTGGCGCCGCGGCTGGTTGATCGGCCGCGAGCATGAGGAGACGGGATGGACCGGTCTGGTGCAGTACGAGGACGACGAGGGTCTGGAGCGAACGGAACGCCTGCCGGCGGACCGGATCGCGCTGGCCGCGCCGCCCGCGCCGAACGAGCAGGCCTCGTAGCGCAGCAACAAGGAAGGCAAGAAAAACACGAAGGCCCCCGGGAGGCGAGTCGACCGGGGGCCTTCGTGGTGTCTGTAACGCAGCCGGGGCGCCTCGAGTCGGCTGCTGCACGAAGATCCCGTCCCAGGCCCTTCGGGCGGTTGACCTGGGACGGGAAGCTTTCGTGGCGTTACACACGGTGTATCGGCGATCACGGCCCGGGTGTTACACGAATCAGCAAAAATTCTTTCGGGGTCAGCTTTCGGGCCGGCGCCGGGCCCGGACAGGGGTCGGCCCCGGTGCACTCATCCCTGAACACCGGGGCCTGAATTGCCGCCCTCGCGCGCGACCGGCAACTCCTGCCCCACAGGTGCCCCAAGAGTTCGCCGATATGCGTAATGACCCATAGCAAACCGATCAGAACTGGACGGCGAGCAGGACCCGGCCACTCTCCGAGCTGCGGATGTCGAGCGCACGGATCTCGTCCCGCCGCAGCTTTGTCGTCGCGGCCGGTTTGACCGTCGTACCGGGTGTCGACGTCCAGCTCGCGAGCAGCTGCGCCTTACCGGACTTGTCGGTCAGGTAGAGCTCGTAGCCGCGGGCCCGCTCGCTCGGCGTCGCGAGATCGTCGTACCGGCAGCTGATCTCGATCGTCGTCCCCCACCGCTCCGGCACCAGCCGCGCGTCGGCGGACAGCTTGCTCTCCACGGTCTGCGCGAGGACGACGTAGTCCCCCTGCGGCTCGGGCTTGGTCAGCGGGATCGCGATCAGCGCGCCGATCACCGCCGCCGTCCCCGCGACGGCCGCCAGGACGGCGCCATGCCGCAGCCGCCGGCGGCGCCGGTCGCGCTCGACCGCTCGCGTCAAGCCGGGCAGGAGATTCGGCGTCATGATGCTCACCGACGTCAGCGCCTGATCGGCCGGCAGCGCCGCGAGCGCGGCTGGTACGGCGGTCAGCGACGCGACGGCGGCCGTGCAGTCGGGGCACGTGCTCAGGTGCGCCTCGAAGTCGCGCCGCTCGCTCGCCGACAGCGCGCCGAGCAGGTACGCGGCGTCCCCTTCGCAGTAACGATCGCTCATTGACTCGTCACCCCCCTTTCCTGCAACGCGAGCTTCAGCGCCCGCAACCCGTAGTGCAGCCGCGATTTCACGGTGCCGGACGGGATGTCCAACTCCTCGGCGATATCGGTGACCGTGCGGCGCCCGTAGTACGCGCGCACGATGACCTGCCGATGCTCCTCCGACAGCTGGGCCAGCGACTCGGCCACCAGCCAGGCGTCCAGGACGGCGTTCGCGTGATCCGTACTGGGCTTCTCCGGCAGGTCGCCGCTGGCCACCTCGCGGTTGACCCGGGCACTGCGCCGGTCGTCGATGACGAGATTGCGCGCCACCGTGAACAGCCAGGCCCGGGCCCCCGCTTCGTCCTCGGTCAGGATCTGCGGCCGCCGCCACGCCCGGAGCAGGGTCTCCTGGACGACGTCCTCGGCCAGGCGGTCGTCACCGGTGAGCCGGACGACGAACCGCCACAGCGCCGGCGCATGCACATCGTGCAGCTCCCGCAGCATCGCGGCCCTGTCGTCGGCCATCGCGCTCCTGCTCGGTCGGGGGCGACCCGACCCCGGGTCACTCCACGGCTACCGCGGCCTGCCGCCGCGTCGGCGTCCCCCGCTCGACTCCCCAGGCGCCGTTGCCCAGGAACGCGATCAGCAGGAACGCGAAACAGAACAGCGCCGCCTTCTCGCCACCATTCTGCACGGGCAGCAAAGCATCCGCCTGATGGACGGCGAAATAGGCGTACGCCATCGAACCCGAGCACAGCAACGCGGCGTACCGGGTACCGAACCCGATCGCGACGAGCGCGCCGCCGGCGAACTGGATCAACGATGCCCACCAGGACGGCCAGACGAACGCCTCCACCTGCCGGGTGCCGAGGACGCCGAACAACGCGGCGGCGCCGTGACACGAGAACAGGAATCCGATCACGATCCGGAAGACGGCGATCACCTGGGTCTGATAACGCTCCAGCACCTTCATGGGCCTCACTCCTCAAGGGGCGGGTTGGGGACTTGTCCGTTCGAACGGATCCCGGCGCCTTGCGGTTCAACCGAAAGTGACCTTTACATCACAGACCGAACAGGTTGTACTGAAACGGTCAAGCCTGCTATTTGGCCCGTAATGCCCGTAACGACCGCAGAAACGCGGCCCGGTCGGCGGCCGGCAGGGCGCCGAGCAGCTCGTCCTCGTAGCCCCGGATGCCTTTGCGCACCGCTCGCCGGACCCGCCGGCCCTTAGCCGTGATCGACAGCAGCCGGACGCGGCGGTCGTCCGGATCCGGCGTCCGCTCGATCAGCTCGGCGGCCTGCAGCTCGTCGAGCGTGCCGATGATGCGCGACTTGTCGGCCCCGATCGCCTCGGCCAGCGCGGCCTGGGTGCGCACCGGGGTCTCGTCGAGCGCGGTCAGCACGGCGTAACCCCACATCGAGACGTCATGTGCGGCCAGGATCGGCGTCTCGGCCGCGATCAGCACCCGCACCAACGGGTAGAGCATCGCGGCCAGATCGGGACGATCGTCGGTCATGCCCGGAAGATAGCACTGGCGCAATCATATGCACCTGCCTATGATCCACTTATGCCTACGATTGATTACGTCGCCCTCGACCGCCGCGCGGTCCAGGCGAGTATCGAGCTGGCCGGCAACGCCACCGACGCCGATCTCGCCAAGCCGACCCCCTGCCGGGCCTGGACCCTCTACGGCCTCCTCGCCCACATGACCACCCAGCACTACGGTTTCGCCGCCGCCGCGCGCGGCGAGTCCGGCCTCGACGTCTGGAAACTCCGCGACCTCGGCGCCGACCCCCTCCAGGCCTACGTCGACTCCGCCGAACACGTCCTCGACGCCTTCGCCGCCGACGGCGTCACCGAGCGGCGCTTCCCGCTCCCCGAGTTCGGCCCGGACGTCGTCGTCCCCGGCGCCCAGGCGATCAGCTTCCACTTCATCGACTACGTCGTCCACAGCTGGGACGTCGCCAAAACCCTCGGCGCCACCGCCCACTTCACCACCGACCTCCTGGACGCCGCCTGGACCGTCGCCCAGGTCGTCCCCACCGGCGACCCCCGCAAGGCCCCCGGCGCCCCCTTCGGCCCCGACCTCCCCCACACCGGCGACAACCAACTCGACCGCATCGTCGCCCTCCTCGGCCGCTCCCCCACCTGGCCGAACTGACCTCAGGCCAGCAGTTGTGCGACGGACTCGGCGGTGCGGTGGGCGGACTGCGGGTTCTGGCCGGTCACCAGGCGGCCGTCGGTGACGGACTGCGGGGTGAAGTCGGGCGCCGGGTGGTGGGTTGCGCCGCGGGCGGTGAGGGTGTCGGCGAGCAGGAAGGGGACGACGTCGGTCAGGCCGACGGCCGCCTCCTCGGCGTTGGTGAAGCCGGCGACGTTCTTGCCGTCGACCAGGTAGCTGCCGTCGGAGAGTTTGAGGTTCACCAGGGCCGCCGGGCCGTGGCAGACGGCGGCGACGACGCCACCACGTTCGTAGATGGCGGCGGCGAGGCCGAGCAGGGCGTCGGCGTGCGGGAAGTCCCACATCGTGCCGTGGCCGCCGGCGAAGAAGATCGCGTCGTAGTTCGCGGGGTCGAGCTCGGCGGCGGTCGGGGTGTGGTCGAGGTCGACGGTCGTCAGGAACTTCTGCTGGATGGGGTCGTTCTCGTCGAAGCCGTCGATCGGCGGCCGGCCACCCTGGACCGAGACCAGCTCGACGTCGAAACCGGCCTCGGTGAAGACCGCCCACGGCTCGGCGGCCTCACCGACGTAGAAGCCCGTCGTCCGCCCGGTGTCGCCGAGCTCGGAGTGGCTGGTGAGAGCAATCAGTACGCGTGTCATGCCGCCATCATGCGTCGCGGTAGGTATCGGAGACCAATAGGACAGCTTGTGAGCAGCCATTAGATTACTGATATGTCGCTCGACCTGCTCCGGACCTTTCTCGCCGTCTACCGCGCCGGTTCGATCACCGGTGGCGCAGCGATCCTCGGGGTGTCGCAGCCGACGGCGACCGCGCAGCTCAAAGCCCTGGAACGCACCCTCGGCCGACCGCTCTTCGAGCGCCAGGCGCGCGGCGTCCGCCCGACCGGAGCCGGCGACGAGCTGGCCCGCCGAATCGCCGACCCGATCGACGCGCTACAAGGCTTCCTGCAGAGCGAGCTCGACGACCCGACACCGACCACCGTTCACCTCGGCGGCCCATCGGACTTTCTCTGCGACCAGGTGCTGCCCGCGCTGGCCGACCTGATCGCCGACGGCCTCCAGCTCCGAGTGTCCTTCGGCCTGCCCGACGACCTCCTCGACGGCCTGCAGGATCGCAGCCTCGACCTCGTCATCAGCTCGACCCGGCCACGGCGTACCGGCGTCCGGGCGACGCCGTTCTACGACGAAACCTTCGCGCTGGTCGCCGCGCCCAGCTGGGCCGCGACGGCCTTACCCGACGTCCCGTTGATCGCGTACGCCGAGCAGGCGCCGATCATCCGCCGCTATTGGCGAACCGTCTTCAACACTCGCCTCACCCGGACGCCGGACCTCGTCGTCCCCGACCTCCGCGGCGCCCTTACCAGCGCTGTCGCCGGCGCCGGCTGCACCGTCCTGCCGACGTACCTCTGCCAATCCACTCTGGACGCCGGAGCGCTGACACTGCTCGCCACGCCTGACCTACCACCGCTCAACACCCTCTACCTCGCCACCCACACAACTCCCAGCCCGACAACTGTTGCCGTACACAATCAGTTGATCAGTCGGACGGCGTTGTCTGGTGAGTGATCGGGCTCGGAGTGCCACGACGGAACGGACGCGGCGTGTAGGTCGCGGGCTTGTCGGTGGGGAGGAAAGGCAAGGCGAAGGACGTCGTGTTGGGGTCGAGATAGGCAGCGACCTCAGCGTCCGTGGTGTGTCGCTCCAGCAGGTAGCCGTCTTCGTCGGAGCTGGTGTCGGACCAACTGAGGAGGACTTCCCCCTTACCTGGCTTGGCTTTCGCGGGGTCGCCACTCGGGGCGGTGAGGGGCGTGACCCGGTAGTAGAAGGTTGTCGAGGGCATCAGATCGGGATGCTCGAAGGTGTGCCGGTCCGGGCGCAGGAAGCCGAGGACCGTGTACGGCCCGGCCTCCTCCGTCGCGTACTCGACCATCAGGTAGGCCGCGTCCGTTGGCGCACCCGTCCAGTCGAGCGTGACGTCATCGGTGACCAGCTTCGACGTCAGCTGGAACCCCTGCCGGGGCTGGTCGACCGAACCGCAGCCGACCAGCACCAGCAGGGCGCACAGACAGGTGCCGAGCAGGCGCACTACTTCCGCCAGAACTGGACGCCGCTCCACTGAACCGTGACCGGCCCGCGGCCGCTGTCGGTCCGGTACGAGCCGAACTTGTCGTAGAAGCTGCCACCCGGGCTCGACATACTGTGCTTGAGCGATCCGTTGATGTACGTCCGGTGCGCGCTGCCGACCTGGTGCACGGTGTTCACGCGAACCGTCGCGCCGACCACGGCGCCGCCGTCGATCGTGTCACCGCCGACCCGGTACAGCCGGCCGCCGCTCTCGACCGCGAGCATGAAGAACGGCCCGGCCGAGCTCTCGTTGAACGTCTGCTTCAGGCTGATCCTGGACCCGGTCATCGACGTGATCCGGAACGAGCCCTCGAACTGCCTGGTCCCACTGGTGTACGTCGCATACCGGCGCTCGGCCCGCTGATCACCGCTCTGCGTCGAGCAGGTCAGCTGGAAACTCAACCCGTTGATCTGGCCGCATCCGCGCTCCTGCTCGTTGAACGAGGGCGAGTACGACGTCCAGCCGCCGGGCTCGACCTGGGCGTGGGCCGCCATCGGGCTGAACAACGCCAGCAAACCGGTGGCAACAGCAACAACACGCGTAATTCTCATAGTGTTTACCTCATCGGAAAGTCGGGGCGAAACCATCCGCGTACGCAGGCTCACCGTAGAGCAAGCGCTTACCAACCAGCTAGTAGCTGGTATGGGATTTTTTGGAACCCAGTTCCACCACTGGTCTGATCGGCCGCCGGGGTGGACCGCGCCGCGGGTTAACCTCGGCGCATGTCTGCCGAACTCTCCGCTGCCGTCCGCGCCTTCCTCGACTCGCCGAACGTCGGCGTCCTGACCACGCTCAACGCGAGTGGGGCGCCCCGGAACAGCGTCGTCTGGCTCGGCGTCGAGGGGGACGACGTGCTGATCTCGTCGGACGCCGTCCGGCACAAGACCCGCAACCTGGTGGCCGACCCGCGGGCCAATCTGCTCGTCCTCGACAGCGCCGACCCGATGCGTTACGTCGAGGTGGTGGCGACGGCGGATGTTGCCCCCGACATCGACCGCAAGCTGGCGCAGACCCTGGCCATCAAGTACGCCGGCAGCGATGCCGCCGATGAGTACGCCGCGCTCCCGCCGGAGGTCCAGCGCGTCGTCATCCGGCTGACGCCGACGCGGGTGATCGACCACCTGTAGGACACGTTGTGCGGGTGGGCAACGCGCAGCGGCGGGGTTAGGGTCGGAGGGCTGGCTGCTCCGACCGCCCCTGGAGGTTGCTGTGCGTCGTCGTACCGTGCTGGGTTCATTGGTGGCTGCGCCGCTGGCGTGGGGGCAGGCCGCTGCGCCGGCGTCCGCCGCGGGGTCGAGTATCGATCCGCGGGTGGACTGGGGTGTCTGGGAGGGCTGGGGGACGTCGCTGTGCTGGTGGGGGAAGGCCCACGGCAACCGCGACGACCTGGCCGACGTGTTCTTCACCCGCGGGACGGTCGACTATCAGGGGACGCCGTTACCCGGGCTCGGCCTGACGATCGCGCGCTACAACGCGGGCGCGTGCTCGACGAAGCCGATCAACGGCCAGTCGATGGTGCGGTCGCCGAACATCGGCGACCCGCGGCAGATCGACGGTTACTGGCTCGACTGGTTCAGCGCCGACCCGGCGTCCGCGAGCTGGAACTGGTCCGTCGACAGCGCCCAACGCAACCTGCTGTGGAAGGCGCGCGACCGCGGCGCCAACCGGTTCGAGTTGTTCTCGAACTCGCCGATGTGGTGGATGTGCCAGAACCACAACCCGTCCGGCGCGGCCAACGGCGGCGACAACCTGCAGACCTGGAACCAGCGGCAACACGCGGTCTACCTCGCGACGGTCGCCCGCTACGCCCATGACCACTGGGGTGTCGACTTCACCTCGGTCGAGCCGTTCAACGAGCCCGACGGCAACTGGTGGAAGGCCGACGGCACCCAGGAGGGCTGCCACTTCGAGCCGGCCACGCAGCGCCCGGTGATCAACCACCTGCGCGCCGAGCTGAACGCGCGCGACCTCGGCTGGATGCCGATCGCGGCGTCCGACTGCTGGGGTTACGACTCCGCGCTGTCCACCTGGAACAGCTTCGACGGCACGACCCGAGCGAATGTTGCCCGGATCAACGTTCACGGTTACCAGCAGGGCGGCGGGCGCCGCGACCTGCTGTACGCCGCCGCGAAGTCGGCCGGGCGGAAGATCTGGAACTCGGAGTACGGCGAGGGCGACGCCAGCGGGCTGAGCCTGGCGAGCAACCTGAACCTCGACTTCCGCTGGCTGCACCCGTCCGCCTGGGTCTACTGGCAGGTCGTGGACGGCGGCGGCTGGGGTCTCATCCAGGACACCGGCGGCGGCACGACCGGCGCGGTCAACCCGAAGTACTACGTCCTGGCGCAGTACACCCGGCACATCCGGGCCGGCATGCGCATCCTCGACGGCGGCGGGCCGAACACAATCGCGGCGTACGACGCGGCCACCCGCAAACTGATCATCGTCGCGACGAACTACGGGACCGCGCAGTACCTCGACTTCGATCTGGCGAAGTTCACCAAACCGTCGACGGACGGCGCCCCGATCCCCCGCTGGTCGACAACGCCCGGCGGCGCGCACTACCAGGCACATCAGGACACGATCATGCACGGCAGCCGCTTCTGGTCCTGGTTCGAGCCGAACACAATCCAAACCTTCGAAGTCCCGGACGTAACCCTCTAACCAACCTTGCGGGCCGGGTTGTGGCGCTTGGCGAGGCGCAGGATGAGGAGGACGAAGACGACGACCATGCCCATGTCGAGCAGCGCGAACTCCCAGGGCATGTCGGCGGCCGTCTCGTCGGAGGCCAGACCGCCCTTGAACATCGAGGACAGGGTCATCGCGATCAGGTTGTTCGCGATGTGCAGGGCGATCGCGGCCTCGAGACCGCCGGTGCGGATGGTGAGCCAGCCGACCCCCAGTCCGAAGACGGTGAGGGCCGCGAAACCCCACGGCGTACCCCAACCGTGCGCCGCCGCGAACAGGATCGCCTGCGGGATGACGACGAGGACGGGCCAGCGGACGAACGTACCGACTGCCTGGAGGAACCAGCCGCGGAAGATGTACTCCTCGGCCGCGGCCTGCAGCGGAACGAGCAGGGTCAGCATGACCAGGCCGAGCAGGAACGGCCCGATACCGACCCAGGGACTGCCGGCCGCCTGATCCGAGTCGATCACCGCGGAGATGCCGCCGCCGACGATCGTCATCGCGGCCACCATGAGCGTGATGACGATCGCGGCCACGGCCAGGCAGCGGCCGAACCAGGGCAGGCGCAGCCGGCCGGTCACCGAGGTGACCGAGCCCCACGTCCGCCGCTGGACCCACCACAGCGTCAGCGCCAGCACGGGCATCGCGATCGCGATGGCGACCAGATCGACCCCGAACGACGTCAGGTCGTCGAACCTGGGCAGTTCGTCGTCTCCGAACGGGACCTTCAGCAGCAGGCCAACCAGCGCGGACTGGCCGAGGACCAGCAGGGAGGCGACCATGAACAACACCAGCAGGACGACCGTGCCGACGATCGGCCGCCACCAGTTGTGCCGGCCCGACACCCGGGCGAGTCGCTCGTAACCGACCGATTCGACGTGCTGCTGGGTCTGATACGCGGTTGTCATGGCTCCAGGATGCTGACGGACAGGCGTCGTCCGCGTCCGTCCGGAGCACGATCGGCGGCCTCTATCGCTGGGTAGAGAAACGGGTTCGGCGGGTAGAGACGCCTATGCTTTGGCCCTGATGGAACATGTCCGCAACTGGCTGCTGCCGATCGTCCTGGGCGTCACCTGGATCCTGGTGTCACCCGGACTGGCGAGGGCGTTCGAAGAGCCGCTCGGCACTGCGGAGCTCGTCGCCGGCGGTACGGCGTCCGCGATGGCGGCTGTCGCGCTGGGCTTTCGGCGTCGAGCCCCGCTGGCCACCTTCGTGGTCGTGACCGTCGTCCAGACCGTCGGTTACTTCTCGATCGCCCGGGACACGACGCTCCTGCTGCCGGCCGAGATCGTTGCCTTGTACTCCGTCGCGGTACGCCTCCGGCCGGTCGTCGGATGGTGGGCCGTCGGCGTCCAGACCGTCGTCCAGACGCTCGCCACGGCGTTGTCGTCGGGTGTGGACCAGGCGCTCGGTTGGGAGGCGCTGCTCAACCTGCTCGGGTACGGGCTCGTGCTCGTGGTGGGGTTCGGCCGCCGGCATCGGCTCGCGCTGCGATCTTCGGCCGCGCAGCAGATCCGCGCTGCCGAGGCCCGACGGGCCGATGCCGCCGTGTCCGAACGACGACGGCTCGCCCGCGAACTGCACGACGTGAGCGCACACCACCTCACCTCCATCGTCGTCAGCGGCGGCGCCGCCGAGCGCCTGGCCGCGACCCGCCCCGATCTGTCGGACGACGCACTGACGTACGCCGCCGAGACCGGACGGGAGACCTTGCGCTCACTGCACGAGCTCGTGGCCATCCTCGAGACCGGCGACGCTCATGAGGAGGAGCCGGTCGTCGGCCGGATCACCGAGCTGGCCGAGGCGTTCAGCCGGCTCGGTCAGCAGATCGTCGTCGACGTCACGCCAGAGCTGACCGGAGCGGTCGGCGAGGCCGTTTTCGGGATCGTCCGGGAGTCGCTGACCAATACGCTGCGGCACGCACCGGGCGCCGCCGTACGGGTCCTGGTGACGCGGACCGGCGACCAGGTCGACGTACTGGTCGAGAACGGCCGTGCGACCGAGGCGGCGTCCAGTCAGGGCAGCCGACGTGGGGTCGCTGGTATGAAGGACCGAGCCGAGGCGCTCGGCGGGACGCTCACCGCAGGCCCTGGGCCGGACGCCAGCTGGCAAGTACGAGCCACCCTTCCCGCCGCGTCATCCGCACCACGACCACCGTCCTCATCCGCGGCCCCTGTCCCCGCGCCGTCGTCCGCCGCGCGCCTGGCCGCTGGCGGGTGGTGGACCGAGATCGGCGTCCTGCTCGCCGTCGCAACACCCGCGGTCGGCGGCACCGGCGCGATGCTCGCGGCAACGAAACCGACACCCGACGCAGCGACGGTCAGCCTCGGCGTCCTCATCGCGCTGCTGCCCGGCCTCATCCTGCTCGGCCGCCTCCACCGCCCCTGGACCGCACTGCTCGGCGTCGTCCTCGCTGGATGCCTCTGGCCGTTGGCCATCGGCCTCGGCTGGCTACCCGACTCACTCGCGCCTGCGCTCGCGCTGAGCCTGTTCGCGTCAGCAGCCGCGGTTTACGCGGTGGCGGCGTACGGCGGCGACCCAGTCATCACCTGGCTGTCAGCCGGCATCGCCACCGTCGGCGTCGGCCTATCAACAGGTGGCCTCGTCAGGGTCGCGGCGGCTCCGGACGACCCGTCGGGCTGGGGGTTCCCGGTCGGGATGGGCGTGGTGGTCACCGTCGTCCTGGCGATCCCACTGGGCCTTTGCTGGGTGGTCGGCGGACTGATTCGGCGGCGGCGACTCCGGGAGTCGGACCAGGCAGGCGCCACGCTCGCCGAGCTCGTCCGGGCGACGGAGTACGAAGTCCACACCGAACGCCTCCGAATCGCCGGCGGCCTGCACCACAGCGTCCTGACTCGCGCCCAGACCTTGATCGACCGCGCCGAATCCGGCGACCTCGAAGGCA
This sequence comes from Kribbella sp. NPDC104218, assembly GCF_055584105.1. Taxonomy (NCBI): domain Bacteria; kingdom Bacillati; phylum Actinomycetota; class Actinomycetes; order Propionibacteriales; family Kribbellaceae; genus Kribbella; species Kribbella sp. NPDC104218. Next base: position 2,567,530 of record NZ_JBVJMQ010000001.1, on the reverse strand, counting down.
CCACCGCCGAAGCCCGCGCCGCCCTCACCGCCATGCGCGACCTCCTCGCCACCCTCGACGACGACGGCGCCCCAGCCCCCAGGAGCCCCCGATGACCCCCGGCACCAGCCGCGACCCGATCCGCGTCCTGATCGTCGACGACCAGACCGTCGTCCGCGCCGGTTTCGTCGCCATCGTCGACGCCGAACCCGACCTCACCGTCGTAGCCCAAGCCGGCGACGGCGCCACCGCCGTAACCCTGGCCGCAGACCTGAACCCCGACGTGGTCCTCATGGACATCCGCATGCCCGGCCTCGACGGCCTCGCCGCCACCCGCCTCCTCACCGAAAAAGCAGACCTCCCCCGAGTCCTCGTCCTCACCACCTTCGACCTCGACGAATACGTCTACGAAGCCCTCCGAGCCGGCGCCTCCGGCTTCCTCCTCAAAGACGCCCAACCCCAAGACCTCCTCACCGCCATCCGCATCATCGCCTCCGGCGAAGCCGTCCTGGCCCCCACCATCACCCGCCGCCTAATCCAAACCTTCACCCAACCCCAACCCCCACCCACCACCCCCTCCCCCCTCCTCAACACCCTCACCCCCCGAGAACGCCAAGTCCTCACCCTCATAGCCGCCGGCCACTCCAACGCCGAAATCGCCACCACCCTCACAATCACCGTAGGCACCACCAAAACCCACGTAAACGCCCTCCTCACCAAACTCAACGCCCGAGACCGAGTCCAAGCCACCATCACCGCCTACAACCTCGGCCTAGTACGTCCCCACAACTGACCATGAATCCCCAGGACTACACCCCGCGCTGGCTCCTCCACGGCGACGTCGACTTCCAGGACCACAACGACGTCCCGCTGACAACCTGCTGGGAAATCGAAGGACTCTTCGTCGACCTACCACCCCGCCCACGCGAAGCCTTCACGCTGCTCGCCTGTACCCCCGCAGGCTTCCTCGCCGAACTCCTCAACCACTTGCCCGAGGATCTACTCGGGACCGAGCAAGCCCAGCTCGGAAGCCTCTCGATCACCGCACCGTCAGCGCCTGATACGCCGCCCTCCTGGTGGGGCGAAGACCTCGTCGACCTCTGCATCGTCGGCCTGCGAGCGAGCCCGACCGTGCCTGGAACGATTGACATCGAGCTCTCCGGCTTCGTCGAGCTCCTCGACCGGACGGACGCCGTACGCCGCGACAGCAGCGTTACCGAGTTCATCCTCCTCGGCCCGAACAGTTCGCCGTACGGCACCTGTCAGGACATCTTCGGCCTTTTCCGCGAACAGGCCGAACCACCGGTCCCACACGTCCGCCTGATCGGATGCGAGCCCACGCCCGTCCTGCGGCAAGCACTCGAACGCACGAAGCAGGTCAGAATCCGAGCCGAGGTCCATCAGATCGCAACTGACGGTTCGGCAGTACGAGTCATCGACGCCTTCGTATCCGGGACCCTCGAGTCCAGCCATCGTTCCCCGCTCGGCGACGGCCTCGTCGACGTGACGATCACCAGCGATCCCCAAGAGCCCTGCCCCACAGCAATCCTGACGGTTCTCGACCTCTGGCGCGCGGGCCGCCCCACTCAGACGAACCTCTGGACTCCTTACAACAGCGAACTCCGCCACCACTGGTCCGGCGCAGCGCTCGCCCACCACCCCAGCACTCAACCCCACCCCGCCAACCGCAGCTACAACCTCGACGGCCGATTCATCACAAACGTCGAGGGCTTCTTCTGCGCACTCGGAGAAGCAATCAACGGCCCCGGCGGCTACTTCGGCTGGAACCTGGACGCCGTCCACGACTGCCTCTGCGGCGGCTTCGGCGCCCAACCCCCGTTCACCCTTACCTGGCACAACTCAAGCACCGCCCGAACCCACCTGCCGCCCCCAGCCCTCGACGAGCTCCTTTCCCTCCTCACAGAGGGTCAAGTCACCGTCGACCTACGCTGATCAGCGCGCCCGCAGAACGCCGTCCGGATCCGCTTCACTCCGTATCGTCGAGCACCACACTTCGGACGACGCCGGCTGCGTCCTCCCATACGACGCGGTCTACTTCACGATGTCGTAGTGATCCGCAAACCACCGGCAAAGCCGGTCCGGGTCGGCGACGTATGCCTGGCCAGGCCAGTGCGGCCACTCGATGCGGTTCGGGAAGTCGAGCCGGACAACCGCGAGCAGCGTGCGGTCGGCATCGAAGAACTCGGCCGCAGCGTCACCAGTACACATGCAGACGCTGTCGGTGACCCGATCGACGGCGAGCGCGTCGACCAGATCCTCGACCGCCCGACGGTCGCCAATGAGCGGACCATCTTCGTCACGCACAACCGACACGTGCTTCGCCGTCGCGTCGTCGAGGACGTCGGCGTCAGGATCCACCGCGAAGACCAGGAACCCGACTCGGTCAGGACGCTTGCGCCGGAAGTACCAGGAGTGTCCCGTCCTCGTGCTTCTCGATCTCGATGACGACCTCCGACGTCCGACCGGTCGCGCTGATCGAGTCGCCCAGAGCCCTGAGCCGGTAGGAAGTCTCGAGGAGGTCATCGACCTGCCCGCGCGTCATGAACTTGTCGATGAGCCGTTTGGGCGAGCGCAGCTCGATGGCTGAGAGTCGAAGGACAACGCTGCCGATTCGCGCATCCAGCTCGTCGATCCTCTGCTGGTCGGCTTTGAGGCTCCGCACGAAGTTCTCGAACGGGTTGTCCGGATCGCTCTGGCCCGCCTCCACTCCCTGCAGGACGACCACACGCCGCTTCAGCGCGATCGCAAGAGCAGCCAACTCAAGGTGCGTGCGGAACTCGCCGCCCTCTTCGCCGATCCCAGGAAACTGCCTCTCCAAGTCGGCGATCTCAGCGCGGTTGTCGACGATCTCGTCGAGCGCGGCCTCCCACTTCTTCACTCGCCGCTCGGCATTCTGCGTAGCAGTGCTGATGGCGTGCACTGCCGAATCCAGGCCGAGGGAAGCTCCGACCTTGCCACGATCCAGCAACAACGCGGTCGCCTTGTCGATGGCATCGCGGCAGCCGTCGAGCTCGTTGCGCTCGTGCTCCAGTTTGTCGTCGTGAAGCTTCTCCAGGAGCTCCGCGATGTGCTCGATCGCCTTCTGCCGTTGATGATCGGCGTACGCACTGACTCCGACGGCAACCGCCATCAGAACCAGCGGAGCAGCGACCGTGATCGCTCCCCCCGCGGCGACCGCACCCACCGCAGTTCCGGCGGCACCGGTACCCGCGGCACCCGCGGCCGCACGTCCAACGGGAACCATGGTCGCGTTGGCGACCACCACATTGCTCGCACGATCTACCAAGGCGCTGTAAACCCCGCCGGCGGCACCCTTCGCAGCCATCGGCTTGACCAGACCCTTGCCAACCTGCGCAGCAACCTTCGCCGGCACCACCATCCGGTAGAGCACTTCACCAGAGCTCGCGACGCGCCCGACAGCCGGCACGTTCTTGGCGCTCGCAGAGACCAGACGCGACAGCTCCTGCGCAAGTGGGCTCACAGCATCCAGAGGCAAACCTGCCGAGCGATCGCGCTTCTTCGGCAGCGGACGTGCCTCCAAAGTCACCAGCGGCACCGCGGAAAACGTGGCAAGTGCCGTACGAAGCTCGGCCAACCGATCCGGCGTCAGAGCATCCCCACCCCCGACCGCCGGAACGTTCGACACCTCGGACGTCGACAAGGTCCACACAGGAACCTCTGCCTCACCGCTCATTGATCTCCCCCTCAGACGATCCCCGACACGATAGCGCCACTCACCGACATCCGCTGCTCCCCTGATCCACCAAATCCGCCCAACGGAGCTCGGTGGGTAGTGTCGTGGCGTGACGGCTGACGGTGGTGCGGAGTCGACCTTGTGGACGATCCATGGTGAGCGACTGGTCGATGACACCCGCCGACTGCGATTGAGTATTGCGTCGGTAGAACTACCCGACGGCGTGCGCTTCGAGCAGTACGTCCTGCGAATGCCCAAGGCCGCCATGATGGTCGTGCTAGACGACGCACAAGAGAACGTGCTGATGCTGTGGCGCCACCGCTTCATCGTCGACCGCTGGGTATGGGAACTTCCAGGCGGCTACGTCGACCCGAACGAGGATCCGGCCGTCACCGCAGCTCGCGAAGTCGAAGAAGAAACCGGCTGGCGCCCAAGAACCGCAAAGCCGCTCGTCTCCTTACAACCGTCAGTAGGCACAACGGACGCCGAAAACCTCCTGTTCGTGTCCTACGGTGCCGACCACATCGGCGATCCCGCAGACATCAACGAGGCCGAACACGTCGCCTGGCTCCCCCTCAACTCAATCCGCGACCGGATCAAGTCAGGCGAAATCATCGGAGCAGCATCCCTCACCGGCCTACTCCACGTCCTCGCATTCCCCCCAACCTGATCCGCTACGGCGCTGATACGCCGATCTCGATCAAGTTCTCGAACAAAGAGCTGACCACCTCGACGCCCTGGTAGGCGCGATCGAGATGCTATTTGGTTTTCCGGCGGGCCTCGTGGTGGCCGCGATCGTAGCCTTCGACGCCACCCTCGAACCACGCGGTTACTGCGAGGTCGACCATCACCTCTGCCGGCTTTACCCCTGCGGCGATGTTTGCTTCCGCCTTCCAGAGTAGGTAGCGCATGACAGGGTTGTCCTGACTGGGCCAAGGAGGGTGAGGTTGCTGCGCTTTACGGGGGTCCGGCCAGTTGCCACGCTTCTCCTCCTGGCTGTCAGACCAGGCCATGACCGCTGTAGCGACTGCTTTCGGGACGACGAGTTCTACTTCGTCGAACGGAACCCACGGGCACCGGGTTGCGGCCTTATCAGGCATGGCTAACGGGCGAACGAACCCAGGACCAGCCAGCTCCTGAGCGAGGGCGTGGTAAGGTGCCAGATCACGCCACTGCTGAAGCTCTTCGTCGGGCTCGTCGAACCAGGTATGAGGGTGCCGTCGCTCGATGAGTAGGCGGGCCTTGCGGTACGCCGGGAAGACACAGTCCCACTCGCGAAACGGGATCTGGTCGTCGAGCTGCTCCTCGATGTAGCCCCAGCGATCGTCTCGGAGCTTGTCATCCAGGTTGTCGACAAGCTCGTGCCACACACCCTCCGATTCGTCGTCGTCCCAGGTCTCCGCTGCGCATCGAACGGCGGCGGCGAAAATCGCCGCATCAGCGAAACACTCACAGGATTCGTCGATCCAGCGGCCCCGGCCGAGCTCTTGCACGAGGTGCCGCATGCGCTCTGCGATCATCCGGTACCAACGGAGGTTATTGCCAACAGCAACGAAAATTCTCGGATCCAGTTCTTCGAGAATCGAATGCTGCATCGGATCGAAGTAGCTGCCTGTCAGCTCGGACTCCAGCATGTGTTGCCCCATGTCGAGCGTGGTTTCGAGCGCACCTACCATGCGCGGAGTCAGGCCCTCGATGCGATCGGTCCATAGCTCATTCAGTTTCGCCACCTCAGCCGCCCACCGGGGATCCGAGGGTGCAGCCTGCCCTGGATCAAGGAGAGCTGTGAATTCTTCACGATTGAGGCGGAGCGCTAGCAGAACCCCACGAAGTGTTTCGCTACGAATGCCAAGGCCAGGCGACTGCTCGAATCGCCGCCAGGTCGCCAGGCTGACACCGGCCTTCTCAGCTGCTTGCTGCTGAGTGAGCCCGAGCTGTGTTCGACGCTCGCCGATCACCGACATCCGAACCTCCATGAGCACTCATTGACTACTAGTACTCAGTGAAGCACAATTTTTCGCGAAGGCAAGAGCGTGCTGACGCCGACCTCGACTCGGGGCATCACGAGGCAATGGAGTGCCAGACACAGGCGAACAGTCATCGAGCGACTAGCTCAGGACCGCCGGAGCGGACGCGCCGGAGGCGCCAAGAGGGACAGTCGCCGCCGGAGGCGGTGTCCTTGAAGTTGGTGCTGGTAGGCCCCGTGGGACTCGAACCCACAACCCGCGGATTAAAAGTCCGCTGCTCTGCCAATTGAGCTAGAGGCCCCGGTGGTGAAGGGGGTGGGGTAAGTGTTGCAGGTTTGGGGGGTGGGGTGGGGAGTGGGGTGGGGTTTGAGGGTGTTCGGGGGGTGGTGGGGGGAGTACTGTCGGGGGGTGGGGAGTACTGGTGAGGCTGTGGGGCGGCTTGGCTAGGGGGCGGTATGGGGGTTTTGGGGCGGGGCGCGATTGTGGTGGGGCATGGGGAGGTGCTGGGGGGCTGGCGGGAGATTTTGGGGTTGGCGGCGGATATGGGGCTGGCCGACCGGATTGTGGTGGGGGTGACGTTGCGGGCTCGGGCGGAGGCGTTGGCGGCCGCTGAGGGGCTGGTGGCGGACGCTCCGGATCTGGCGCGGGACGCGCGGGAGTTCGCGGCGGTGGTGCGGGCGCAGAATCCGTTGGGGGCGGTGTTCGCGGGGGTCGGGGTGGCTGCGGGGGTGTTGGGGTTCTTCGGGATGTGGTCGGTGCAGGTGCTGCGGGAGGTGCTTGCTCCGGATACGGCGGGGATGGCGGAGACGACGTTCGCGCTGATCGGCGTCCTGACGGTGGCGGCGGGGGCGGTGATCGTGTCGGTGGTGCGGGCAGCGGTGGAGGCCGCGCGGGCCGCGGTCGAGGACGTCGATGCGGTGGGTGCGCATCCGTCGGCGGTGTTGTTGCGGGAGGTCCGGCCGGCCGAGGAGCGGTTGTTCGCGGTGCTTCGGTTGCAGCTGCCCGAGCCGTCGATCTCCGCGGGTCCGCTGATCGCGCTGGCCTGGATCGGGCTGGCTACCGGGATCGCCTGCGCTGCATTGAGCGGGGTCGGGGTGGCCTGAGGCCTGGCCGCGCGGCCGATCCGGGTGTAAGCAGTTGTCTTCGCCCGGATACACCGGGCGCTGACAATTCCGCCGCGGGGGGAACCGCCGGCGGATTGGGGGGCATTGTGTGGCGTTTTGTTGTTGCCGTTGCGGGTGTCGGGGTGCTGATCGCAGGGTGCGGTACGGCGGAAGGCGAGCCGGCCGCGGTCGCAGGCGGCCGAGTCGCCGTCCAGCCGACACCGACCGTCCAGCCGACACCGAAGAGTCCAACGGTCTCGAAGCCAAAGCCGGTCCAGACCAGCAAGAAGAGGGTGGTCGAGTACCGGACGATCCCGTTCAAGTCGAAGACCGTGACGGACAGCTCGATGCCGAAAGGCGAGCGGGCAGTGCGGACGGCGGGTGTGGCCGGCGAGCGCAAGATGACGTATGAGGTGACGTACGTCGGGGCCAAGGCGACGGCCAAGCGCCTCGTTCGGCAGGAGGTGTCGAAGCAGCCGGTGTCGAAGGTGACGGTCGTCGGGACGAAGGTCGAGGCGAGTACATCGAACGAGTGCGACCCGAACTACAGCGGCTGCGTCCCCATCGCGAGTGACGTCGACTGTTCCGGCGGGTCGGGTAACGGGCCCGAGTACGTCGATGGCCCGGTCGAGGTCACCGGCTCGGATATCTACCGCCTGGACGCCGACAAGGACGGCCTCGGCTGTGAGGACTGAGATCCAGATTGGCCACATTGCTGACAGGACACTAAAATCAGGACCAGCAACCGCGGGAGCTCGCACCGGAGCGGGCTGAGAGGGCGACAGAGCCGGCGTCGCCGACCGCTGAACCTGAATCGGGTAATACCGGCGTAGGGAGGAAGCAATGGACGACGATGCGGTGTGGGTGAACGGGACGGCGACCAGTCGCGGGGCCGGGCGGTCCGTGGCGGAGCTGGTCGAGGAGGTGTCCGACCGGCGGACCGGGATCGCGGTCGCGGTGAACCAGAGTGTGCTGACCCGGGACGAGTGGTCCCGGACGATCCTCACCGCGGGTGACCGGGTGGAGATCGTCGGCGCGGTGCAGGGCGGCTGAGATGGACGATCCGTTCGAGCTCGGCGGCCGCACGTACAGCTCCCGGCTCATCATGGGCACCGGCGGCTCGGCCAACCTGGAAGTGATGGAAGAGGCGCTCGTTGCCTCCGGCACCCAATTGACCACGGTCGCGATGCGCCGGCTGGGCACGGGACACGAGGGTTCGGTCCTCGACGTGCTCAAGCGGCACGGCATCGAGGTCCTACCCAACACGGCCGGCTGCCACACCGCGGCCGAGGCCGTCCTGACCGCCCGGCTGGCTCGCGAGGCGCTCGGCACCGACCTGATCAAGGTCGAGGTCGTTGCCGACGACCACCTCCTGCTGCCGGATCCGGTCGAACTCCTGGACGCCGTCGAGACCCTGGTCGCCGACGGTTTCACCGTCCTGCCCTACACCAACGACGACCCGATCCTGGCCCGTCGCCTCGAGCAGGCGGGCTGCGCTGCCGTGATGCCGCTGGCCGCCCCGATCGGCTCCGCCCTCGGCATCCGCAATCCGCACAACCTGTCGCTGATCACCGAGGCCGCGCAGGTCCCGGTCATCGTGGACGCCGGGATCGGCACGGCGAGCGACGCCGCCCTCGCGATGGAGCTCGGCTGCTCGGCGGTCATGCTGGCCACCCCGGTCACCCGCGCCGAGAAGCCGGCCCTGATGGCGGCCGCCATGCGGGACGCCGTCAGCGCGGGCCGGGCCGCCCGCCTGGCCGGTCGCGTCCCCCGCCGCTGGCACTCGGGCCTGGCGTCATCACCGGTCGAAGGACTACCGACCAGCTAGTCGTTGTCGCGGATGGTGCCGGTGACCCGCAACGGCAGCCGGGTGACGGCGCCATCCGCCGCAGTGATCACCACCGTGAACGTCTCCGCCTGCTCCCGCAGCTTGTCGTCCTTGATCGGTACGACGAACTGCCCGCTCGTCTTCCCCGGCTCGATCTGCGGGTACAGCCCACCGTCGGGATCCAGGAAGTCCGCCCCGAGCTTGGCCGTCCCGCTCCGCAACTCAGCGGTCAGATCGGCACCCCGATCGGACGGCGCCGACAGCTTCATCGGGAACACCACCCCGCCACGCCCCTCGGTCCCGACGCCCGGCCCGATCGTCACGGTCGGCGTCGGATCGTCGTCCCGGACCAGCCCTTCAGCCAGCGACCGCCCGATGATCGCCTCCCGCGACCCCGACAGCACCAGGATGAACCGCTGGTCCAGCCCGTCCCGCGCGTTCGCCCGCACCGGCACCTTGACCGTCGCCGTCCGCCGTCCCGCCGGGATCGTCACCAGCCCGTGGAACGACCCGACCACGTCGGTCGTGTCCCCCGACGTCTCCGCCCAGAACGACACCGGCCGTGGGCTCACCCGCGAGAGCCGCACCTGGAAGTCCGCCGTCCGGGAATCCCCTTCCCGCATGTCCACATCGGCCACCGTCAGCACCGGCAACTGCCGCGGCCGACTCAAAGCCGGCTTCGAGAACGCCAGATCCGAGAAGTACGCCGTACCGCGTGCGACCCGATCAGTCCGGATCTCCACCGACCGCACGTCGCGCAGATCAACGCCCGTCAACGGCACCCGGACGGTCTGCAACATCACCTTGGGCAGCAGATCCTCGACCTTCCCCGGCAACGGCCGCACCGACACCGGCGTACTGGCCGCCCGCCCACGCCCGTCCACCATGCGCACCGAGAACGAAGTCGACGCTTCTGTTGCCACTCGCAACGACAACGTCGAGTACCGGCGGACGTCGCGATGCCCCGCCGGTAGGTCGAATCGCAGCCGCCCGTCCTTCCCCGTCCAGCTCAGCGCGGTCACCCGCGTCGTCGGCGCCGTCTCGGTCGGCGAAATCGTCGTCCAGTGCGGCGTCCGCCCGTACCCGTCCCGCACGCAGTCCTGAGCACACAGCCGACGCCGAACCGAACCACTCAGGACGCCGGACGCCGAGTCGAGCCGAGCGACGTCGTACCGATCCGGCGACTGCGCGACCACCGAAACCACCGCCCGCCCGGCAGAGCGAGCCCGCGTTCCCGAGCCGTCCAGCAAGGGCAACAACGCTCGCTCACCACCGAGCTCAAGGCGGAAGAACCCAGCAATATAGGCCCGTCCGGCCGCCTCCTGTTCAACAGCCGAGAGTCGTTGCTTCGAGCCCTTACCGCACGGATCACCCGCGACCCGCCAGTCATCCTCAGAAGGCGCGACCGAACGGCCCGGCGTCCATTCGGTGTTGAAGAAGTTGTGATTGGCCCCCATGATCAGGACGGTCGAGCGCGCGGCCGGGTCGCGGGTCATCGAGTACCGCGAATCGTCGTAGTACCGCTGTCCGAACAGGTCGCTCACGTCGCCGTCGCAGTACGGCAGGATCACGCTGAGCGCGATACCGGGCAGGTTCGGCCGCAGGAAGTTGCCCGGCGCCAGCGGCAGGACCGCGCGGATCCCGAACGGCTCCCCCAGCGCGGCATTCAGCTGCGCGGCCCGCGCGACACCTTCGCCACCGCGCGAGTGCCCCATCAGCCCGACCCTTTGCAGGTCGACCCGGCCGACGTACGCCCGGCCGAACGGCCCGCCACCGGACGTCGACCAGCGCTGCCACAGCCGCAGATGCGCGAGCACGAGCTCCGCCCGGGCCAGCGAGCCGGTCAGCTGGGTGTCGAAGTCCGCGACGCTGATCGCGTTCGCGCTGATCGAGACGACCTGATAGCCGTGGCTGGCCAGCGCTTTCGCGGGGGCGTCGTACCCGCGGTAGCTCGGCACCGGCTTCGTCCCCTTCGGGCACGGCCACTCGCCCGGGTCGTCGTTGCCGTAGCAGGCCGCATGGATCCCGTGCAGGAACAGCACCAGCGGCCGCCGGCCGGAATCCCCGACCGGCGTGTAGACCCGGCCGACCAGCTCGCTCTTGATCTTGAACGCCGGAATCTCGGCCACCCGATCGCCCAGGTTGTACTCACTGACGGCGACGCCGTACTTCCCCGCCGCCCCCGGATCGACGGGCAGGAAGGCCGCGGCCCGCGCGGGCACAGCCACGAGGCAGGTCGCCAGCATTGTCAGCGTCAGGAAAACGTTGCGGATCCGCACCCGAACGAGCCTAGGCTGCGAAAGGTCAACTGAAGGAGGCTGGATGAGCAAGCTCGAACACCCGCGGCCCGAAGGCGTTGCTCCGGGCAATGGTTACAGCCATGTCGTCACCGGCGCGGGGCAATGGGTGGCGATCGCGGGGCAGGTCGCCCTCGACGCCGACGGCGCTCTCGTCGGCGCGGGCGACGCGGAGGCGCAGACCCGCCAGGTTTTCGCCAACCTGGACGCAGCCCTCAAGGCCGCCGGCGCGGTCTGGTCCGACGTGGTGAAGCTGAACTACTACATGACCGATCTCGGCGCGCTGCCCAGCATCCGGCGGGTCCGCGACGAGTACGTCGACACCGCCAACCCACCGGCCAGCACGGCGGTACAGGTGGTCGGCCTGTTCCGCCCGGACGCGATCGTCGAGATCGAGGCGTACGCCGTCATCGACGTCTGAGCCGATTGACCGCCAGCTGCGCGGCGGCGCCGATCGTGGCGTCGGCGCGCGGCTGGCGGAAGTCGGCGCGGGCCGTCAGCGTGAACACTGCGATCGCGTAGGCGTCGCCGCCGGGCATCGTGACGACGCCGACCTCGTGGCGGAGCGAGCCGAAGGTGCCGGTCTTACCTGCGACGCCGATGGTGTCGTGCGGGAAGCCGGAGGCCAACCGGTGCTGGAAGATCTGCCGGTGCATGGTCGCCTTCACGAAAGCCGTCTGAGCCTCCGACAGCAGTGAGCCGGTCCAGAGCTGCCGCAACAGCAGCGTCATGTCCCGCGTCGAGGAGGCGGACGCGTTGGCCGCTTCGTAGACGCCGTCCGGGGTGGTCCGGTCGTTGTCGGCCAGCAGAGCGAGTGCGGCGTCCGCGGTGTCGAGCCCGGTACGCCGTTGCAGGTCGCGCAGGTTGTCCGCGGTGCCTCGGCGTACCCACGTCCGTTGCAGACCGAAGGAATCGAGCAGCTCGGCCAACCGCTGCAGGCCGACTACGTCGAGCAGAGCGTCCGCGGCCGCATTGTCGGAAACCGTCATCATCGACACGGCCAGATCGCGCAGCGACATCGTCACCGGATCCGCGAACAGCGAGATGCCGGTCGGACCAGCCGTCCTGGACGTCGGATCGAGCGTCAGCCGCTCCCGCGGATCAAGGACGCCGTCGTCGACCAGCCGACAGAAGGCGGCCAACAGCGGCAGCTTGTAGACCGAAGCCATCGGGACGACGACGTCGGCGTCCAGCTCGATCGCCGCATCCGGCCGGTCGACCGCGACCGCATGCAGCCAGCCGCGGACGCCGGCGTCCTCGAAGACGGCTCGGAAGGCGTTCACGACAACGCCTCCGAGAGCTGGGCCATCACATCGGCCGGGCGGGCGAACGGGGTCCGGGTGCGGGACCACACCAGCCGCAGCCGGGTCGGCAGCGGATCGTCGACCAGCCGCCGCCGTCCGACTCCGGGAGCGGCCAACGACGGGTCTGCGGTCACCAGGATCGCTTGACCAGCGGCAGCCATTGCCAGCCCGGCCCGGTCGTCGGTGACTACCACTGTGCCGCCGTCCGGCCGGTGCAGCGCCAGCGTGTCCAGAAACAGGTCCCGCGCAGCTGGCGCCTCGGCACGCGGTCGGACGGCGATCGGCAGGTCGCCAAGCTCCGAAAGCGTCGATTCGCCTTCCCCATCGCCGGGCACGAGCGCCCAGGTCGGCAGCAAGCGCACCGGACCCGCCTCCAGCCCGTCCAGGACGGCTGGATGCAGGACGACGGCCAGCGTCAGTCGGCCCGCTGACACCTGACCAACCAGGGAGGTGGTCGGCCCAGAGACCACAGTGACGCGGGAACCCGGGAACGCCGTCCCACAAGCCGCTGCGACCGCTGCTCCGGCGGCTGGTGGCACCTCGGGTGCCAGGCCGAGCCGGATCTCCGGGCCTTCGCCGTCCCGGCCCTCTGCGGCCTGCCGGAGTTCGTCGATCGAGCCGAGGGCGCGGCGGGCGTACGGAAGCAGTGCGGCGCCGGCGGCGGTCAGCTCGACGCCGCCCGCGCCGCGGTCGAAGAGCTTCGCGCCGATCAGCGCCTCGAGCCGGCGCAGGCCCTGGGACAGCGGCGGCTGGGTGATGCCGACGACGCGGGCGGCGTCGCCGAAGTGCTGCTCCTCGGCCAGCGCGACGAAAATCTGGAGGTGCCGCTCAGTCAGCATGACGTCGCTGACCTGCGGTGATATCTCCAGGCACTTGCCTCATGCTCCAGAGCATATTCGACATGCGGTCAAGCACTCGCTTTGACTGGAGGCTCCGAACGCTGAGCAGTGAGGAGACGGACCAGTGGCAGTGAGTCGACGAGGGATGCTGGCAGGAGCGGCGGCAGCAGGCGCGGCCGCGGTCGGCGCGGGGGCGGTCCGGCAGGCGACCGCCGCGGAAGCGCCGAAGCAGCAGACGGCCAAGCGGGAGCCGGTCGAGTTCACCTGGCTCGGCACGCACGCCTGGCAGATCCGCTGCGGGAAGCACATCGTGCTGACCGACCCTTGGCTGACCCGGTTCAAGACCGGCACGTTCTCGCCGGAGGGGGTCAACCCGAAGGCCAAGCTGGTGATCGACCGGGCGGTGATCGACCGGCACCTCAGCACCGCCGACGCGATCCTGGTCCACCACGGCCACTACGACCACATGGCCGACGTCCCGTACGTCGCCGCGAAGACCGACGCGACCGTCATCGGCACCCAGACCCACGTCAACCAGCTCAAGGCGATGCGCACGCCGGCCGAGCTGATGTCGCCGGTCCGCGGCGGCGAGTACTTCGACTTCGGCGGGTTCACGATCGAGGTCTTCCCGTCGCTGCACTCCTGCGGCGGCAAGCGGCACAACTACGTCTGGCCCGGCTACCACCTGGACGGCGTCCCGCCGCGCCCGCGGGTGATCGAGGACCTGGTCGAGGGCGGCACGCTCGCCTACGTGATCACGATCGGCGGCCTGCGCATCCTCAGCCTGAGCACGGCGAACTTCGACCCGAACGCCCTGCGTGACCTGGAGGTGGACGCCGTCTTCGTCGCCCCCGGCGGCGAACCCGGGATCACCGACCGCCTCTTCGAGACGATCCGCCCGGTCAAGACCGCTCTGGCCACGCACTGGGACGACTTCGACAAACCCCTCGGCGAACCGAGCGTCCCGTGGACGGACCTGACGCCGCTCCGCACCTCGGTCGAGAAGAGCGGCGCCAAGTTCGTCGTGCTTGATCACCTGGAAAAGATCACGCTGTAGTGCGTACGGACCAACGGGTAGTAGGCACCCGGGCCGGACCCTGGCGAGCGCAGCGGCCGGCCCCCGGGCCTACCTCTACCCGTTCGTTGGTCCGGCGAGGGTGCGGTAGTGGTAGCGGGAGACGGTGCTGAAGCCGAAGCGCTCGTAGAGGGCCAGGGCGGGGGCGTTGTCGGCCAGGACGCTGAGGAAGACCTGGTCGAAGCCGCGGTTTGTTGCCTCGTGCAACAAGCCGCGGATGACCGCCTGGGCCAGGCCCTGCCGACGGAAGGCTTCGTCGACCGCGATGCAGTAGAGGCCGGACCAGCCAGTGGCGTCGATCGCGCCGAGCCGGCCGTCGGCGAGCGCGAGGCGGCCGATCGCGACGATCCGGCCCGCCACACGAACGTCGGCATACAGAGCCGAGCCGCCAACCAGGATCTGTCGAGCCGTGGCCCGCTCGGCAGCGCCGCCGTGACCGTCCGAACCCCACCAGAAGTCCGTCCACTCCGCACTGGGCGACGTGGAAATATTCACCTCGGTCGGCGACAACGGGAGCACCGCGAGGACGTCGGCGATCGCGGCGCACTGGACGAGCGTCGGGTTCTTCAGCTGGTAGCCGCGGGCTTCGAGGTGGGTATCCAGATCGGTCGGCTGGGCCGCCGGGCTGATCTGGAACGACGGCTTGATGCCGTGCGCCTGGTACAGCGATTCCACGTAGTCCAAGGCCTTGCCGAGATCACCCGGCAGGCCGGCCGGGAGTACCGAGTTCGCCCGGAGGGTGACGCCGGCCGTTCGTCGGACCAGCCAGCCGTCAAGCTCGGTGCTGTCCACGGCGGGCCAGCAGCGATTCATCAGGTGGTCGATCCCGACTGTTGTCATCACCTCTCCGAGCCTAGAACTCCCCGGATCGAATTGCAACGAAATGAATGGTTATTCATCTCAGCATGCGCAGGCGATGCCCACCGGAGCGGTCAGCGGATCGGACTGCCGCCGCTCGATCCCGGCAGCGGTCTCGACCGGCAATCCCTCCCGGACCCAGTACTCGAAACCGCCGATCATCTCCTTGACCGAGTACCCCAACCGAGCAAACTCCAACGCCGCCCGCGTCGCGCCGTTGCACCCAGGCCCCCAGCAGTACGTCACCACCCGCACCCCGACTGGTACGACGTCCGCCGCGTGCGCCGCGATCTCCCGCGTCGGCAGATGAACCGCGCCGGGCACATGCCCCTGATCCCAGCTCTCCTGACTCCGGCTGTCGATCAGCACCCACCCCGGCGTCCGCGCTCCAACCTCGGCCGCCACGTCGGAAACATCGGTCTCGAAAGCTAGCCGCCCGGCGAAGTGGGCGACAGCTGCACTCTGTTCGGTCATGCACCCAGCATCGGAGTCCATCTCCGCGCTGAGAAGTGGCGGAAATGACCTGCTACATCAAGATTCAGCCATAGTGCTGGTCGATCTTCGCCCGTGCCCGTGCGACCTTGATCGCCTGCTTGAGCGTCTCCACGTCGTAGGCGCCGTAATGCCGGCGGCCGTTGATGAAGAACGTCGGCGTCCCGGAGACCCCGCTCAGATCGGCCGACTCGACGTCCCGGGCGACGCGCGCGGCGGCGACATGCCGCTTCACCTCGTCGTGGATCCGGTCGTCGTCCAGACCGAGCTGCTTGGAGTACCCCATCAGATCCCGCGGCTGCAGGTTGTCCTGGTTGGCCAGCAGCAGGTCGTGCATCTCCCAGAACGCGCCCTGCGCGTGCGCGGCCTCGGCGACCTCGGCCGCGATCTGCGCCCGCGGATGGACGTCGGACAGCGGCAGATGCCGCCACACGTACCGCAGGTCGTCGTCGGTCAGCAGATCCCGGACGACGGACTCCGCGATCCCGCAGTACGGGCACTCGAAATCGCCGTACTCGACCAGCGTCACGGTCGCATTCTCCGGACCGCGGACGTGGTCGATCTCGGGATCGACCAGGTCGACCAGGTCGATCAGCTCGTCGGCGCGGCCGAGTAGCGCGAGCGCCTTCCGCGGCGGGCTGAGCAGCTTGACCGCGCGGAAGACCGCCCAGGTCACCGCGGATGACACGATCACCGCGGAGAGCAACCCGATCTTCGCCTCGGCCAGCGCCGGCCCCTCGAACGCGATCGTTGCGATCAGCAACGACACGGTGAAGCCGATGCCGGCGATCGTTCCGCTGCCGGCCACCGCCGCCCAACCGACCTGCGGTCCGTAGCGGCCGCGGGAGAACCGGTCGAGCAGCCAGGACACCACTATCACCGCGAGCGGCTTGCCGACGACGTAGCCGATCAGGATGCCGAGTGTGACCGGTGATGTGAAGGCCCGGCCGAGGAAGGCGGCATCGATCGTGACGCCGGCGTTGGCCAGACCGAAGATCGGCACGATCAGGTACGACGTCCACGGGTGGTAGAGGAACTGGAGCCGCTCGTTCGGTGAGATCGTGGCCGTCAGCCCGACCGTCGCCGAGCGCGCCAGCTCGGGGGTCGGCTGCTCGCGGAAGACCCGGAACAGCCCGCTCGCCTGCTCCAGCTCCTCCCTACCGGGCGAGTACGCCGGCGCCGTCAAACCGATCGCGAGCCCGGCCACGACCGGGTCGACGCCGCTGGTGAGCAGCGCACCCCAGGTGATCACGCCGAGAACGACGTACACCCAAGGGTTGCGGACGCGCAGCAGCGAGAGCGCGAGGACGACGCCGAACGCGACCAGCGCGATCGCCAACGGCATCAGCTCGATGTTCTCGCTGTAGACGACCGCGATCACGACCAGCGCCAGCAGGTCGTCGACGACGAACACCGTCAGCAGGAAGACCCGGACCCGATCCGGGACGCCGCGGCCGACCAGCGCGAGCAGACCGAGCGCCAGGGCGGTGTCGGTCGACATCGCGACGCCCCAGCCGTGCGCGGTGTCCGTCCCGGCGTTGAAGGCCAGGTAGATCAGGATCGGCGCGGCCATCCCGGAGACGCCGGCGAGCACCGGGAGGACGAAGCGGCTGCGGTCGCGCAGGTCGCCGAGGTCGAACTCGCGGCGCGCCTCCAGCCCGACCACCAGGAAGAACAGCGTCATCAGCCCGCTGTTGATCCACTCCCGCAACTCCAGGCCGAATTCGCGATGGCCGAACACGAAGGAGAGCTCCGTGCGCCAGAAATCGTCGTACGACGCCGGGGCCAGATTGGCCCACAACAGCGCGAGCAGGATGGCTGCCGCCAGGACGCCGGAGCTGCCGGCCTCGGTGCGCAAGAAGGAGCGCATCGGCGCCGCGAACTCCCGTCGCCAATTCGTCCGGCCGCTCAGCAAGGCCGGGAAGTCCGCCATATTCGCAACCCTACTGCCGCTCCCCAGGCTCCAGGCTGCATGATGTCTCCTGCGGACCGCCCCGGCCCGGGGTACGCCGAAGTAATTGAGACCGTTGGAGCCCCCGTTGACCGAGCAGGATCTCGCCGCAGCCTCGGCGGATGCGTTTGCCCGGCTGGCGATCGAGATGCACGACGCCCCCGGCGTCGAGGAGACGATCGAGGCCGTCGTCCAGTTCGCCCTGCAAGCGCTGAACTGTACGTACGCCGGTGTCGCGCTGTACACGCGCGGTGGCAGTCCGGAGATCGCCGCGGTGACCGATCCGGTCGTCGCGGACGTCTACGGCCTGCAGATCACCAATGACGAAGGGCCGCTGGTCACCGCGCTGCGGGACCGGTCGACGATCCTGATCCGCGACACCGACGCCGACGGCCGCTGGCCCGAGTGGGCGGCGAAGGTCGCCGCGCTCGGC
Source organism: Kribbella sp. NPDC104218 (assembly GCF_055584105.1). Lineage (NCBI taxonomy): Bacteria > Bacillati > Actinomycetota > Actinomycetes > Propionibacteriales > Kribbellaceae > Kribbella > Kribbella sp. NPDC104218. The sequence continues at coordinate 2,549,689 of NZ_JBVJMQ010000001.1, read as the reverse complement.
GTCCGCAGCGTGCTCGACGTCCCGCTGGCGACGGGTGACGCGGCCCGCCTGACGGTCGGCGTCCTCGGCCTCTACAGCCCGGAGCCGGACGCCTTCACCGAGGACGACGAGGCGATCGCCCACATCCTCGCCCGGCACGCGTCGGTCGCGCTCGCCGCAGCCCGGCACGAGGAGACGATGGCGCAGGCGGTCGACGCCCGCAAGCTGGTCGGCCAGGCGATGGGCATCCTGATGGAGCGGTTCGACGTGGACGGCGATCGCGCCTTCGCGATCCTCAAGCGCTACTCCCAGGACACCAACACCAAACTCCGCGATGTCGCGCAACACCTGATCGACACCCGCAAGCTCCCCCACTGAGACCCCGGCCGGATGGGATGCTCGGCCTGATGAGCATCGAACTGGTATGGGTCGCGCAGCGACTGCGGACGGACATCATCCGGCTGCGGATCGCCGCCGGACTGCTGGTGGGCACCGGGCTGGTGATGCTGCTCGTGATCTCGCACCCGATGCCCGGGCTGCTGGTGATGCTGTGTGCGCTCTTCGCGCTCGCCGCGACCAGCAGCCGCGCCACCCGGCTCCGGCGGCTGGAACGCAGGATCAAAGAATTAAGCTGACCGAATGGGGAGTTGGCGACCGCTGGACGGGCCGTCCCAGCAGGTGGCGCTGGAGATCCTGCTGGACGGGCCGTTGTCGCGCGCCGAACTCTCCCGGCGGGTGGGGTTGTCCCCCGGGAGCCTGACCCGGCTGACCAAGCCGATGGTCGAGTCCGGCCTGCTGGTCGAGGTGGACGTCGAGACGCCGGACGCTCGGGTCGGCCGGCCGTCGCAGCCGTTGGATCTGGATCCGGCGGCGCATCACTTCGTCGGCGTCAAACTGACCGGCGACACGGCGATCGGCGTCCTGACCACGCTGCGGGCCGAGGTGATCGCGAGTGTCGAGCGGCCGTTGACCGATCACACGCCGTCCGAGGTGGCTGCGTTGGTCCTCGAGCTGACCGATGAGCTGGCAGCCCAGGCGGCTGGGTCGTTGAGCGGGCTCGGCGTCACGCTCGGCGGCCGGGTGGCGAACGGCTCGGAGGTTCGTTGGGGCCCGTACCTGGACTGGGTCGACGTCCCGCTCGGTGAGTTGCTCGCCGCCGGGACCGGTACGCCGGTCGTGGTCGCGAATGACCTGAACGCGCTGACCGAGGCCACCCACTGGTTCGGCGCGGGCCGCGGTACCGACCGGTTCGCGCTGATCACGATCGGCGCCGGCGTCGGCTACGGCCTCGTCGTCCACAACCGGACGGTCGAGAGCCCGGACACCAGCATCGGCCTGATCGGCCACCATCCGCTCGTCCCGGACGGGCCGCGCTGCGATCGCGGGCACCGCGGCTGCGCGATGAGCCTGCTCACGGTCGGCTCGATCACCGACCGGATCGGCGCCGCGCTGGGCCGTCCGGTCGACTACGAAGAGTGCCTGGACCTGGCCGCGAAGGGCGACCCCGCGGCCCAGCCCGTGATCAGCGAGGCCGGTCGCGCGCTCGGCCGGCTGATCGCCGCCGCCGCGAACTTCACCATGCCCGAGCTCGTCGTCCTCGGCGGCGAGGGCGTCCGGCTGGCCGAGGTCGCCCGGGCCGAGCTGCTCGCCGGCCTGCACGCCGATCGGCATCCGTCCGGCGTCGAGCTGCCGATGGTGCTGCAGCCCGCCGACTTCACCGAGTGGGCCCGCGGAGCCGCCGTGGTCGCGATTCAGACCTTCGTCCTGGGGACCTGACCGCGAAATACACTCCCGCCCATGGAGCTGGTGAGGCGTTGGATCGCAGGTTGGCGGCTGTGTCGGGGACTCGAACCCCCAGTTGAGTACGTCGAGGCGATCTTCGCCCAGATCAACGCACCCAGCCGGGAACGCGAGCTGTTCGCCTCCTCCGCGGACTACGTCGAGCGCCTGGCGCCGCTTGCCACCGAGACGACCTGGCTCACCGTAACCACGACCGCGCAGGACGCCGCGGCCGTCGCCGAGCAGTTCAGCGCCGTCGGGTTGCAGCCGTTCGACGAGCTGAAGACGCTGATGACCCGGCCGCTCGCGGGCCATCCGGTCGCGACAGCGCCGCCGGCGTACGACGTCCTCGTCGTCGATGAGGGCCCGCTGATCTATGTGCATGTGCATGCCGAGGACGGCAGCGTCGCCGCTCATGGGATGGCAGCCGTGGTCGGCTCCGATGTGGTCATGCACGATATCGAGACCAAAGTGGCCCACCAGCGGCGCGGCCTCGGCCGGGTCGTCATGGACAGCTTGGTCCGGCGCGCGAGCGAACGCGGCGCCGACCACGGCCTGTTGATGGCCACCGACGTCGGCACGCGCCTCTATCAGGCACTCGACTGGTCGACCGAGGCGATCCTGGTGACGGCGACCGGGCCGACTCCGGCACGCGGCGACCTGGCAGCAACTCTCAGTAGCATCTGACTACCGAGAGTCGCGGATTTGTCTCAGCGGCCGTCCCCGGCGAAGGTGTTGGGGGCGAACGGTGAACCATGAGTGGGAGCTCGGCGTCAGATCAGGAGTACGACTCAGGTCGTACGCAAGATCTCCGCAACATCCGTCCGCGATCCGATGCAGTTGATGGTTGCCAGCTACAACAATGAGGAACATGAACGTGGTCCAGGCCCGGCAGCGTCCGGCGCCGGTGGGTATCGCCGGCCTCTCCGAGGCGGTGATCGACCTGTCGGCGATCCGTGACAACGTCCGGACGTTCCGTCGGCTGGCCCCGCGGCAGGACGTGCTGGCGGTGGTCAAGGCCGACGCGTTCGGCCACGGCGCCGTCCCGGTGGCCCGGGCCGCGATCGAGGCGGGCGCGACCTGGCTGGGCGTCGCCCGGGCCGACGAGGCGCTGCAGCTGCGCGCGGCCGGTCTGACCGCTCCGCTGCTGACCTGGCTGTACGACGCCGCCGAGCTGATGTTGCTCGGCGACATGGACGTCGACGTGAGTGTCTCCACCGTCAGCGAGCTGCAGCAGGTAGCCTCCGTACCCGCCGTGAAATATGTCCACCTGAAACTGGACACCGGTCTGCACCGGGCCGGCAGCACCCCTGACCAGTGGATCGAACTCACCCGGGCCGCGGCGCGCCACGAGGCTCTCGGCACGCTCGTGGTCCGGGGGATCTGGTCGCATCTGTCGCACGGCGACGCTCCCGACGCCGTCCAGAGCCGGAAGCAGTTGCAGCTGCTCCGGACCGGGGTGCTGCTGGCCCGGCGCGCAGGATTGACGCCGAGCGTGCTGCACCTGGCCAACTCGGCCGGTGCGATCACGCTCGACGCCCCCGAGCTGGACCTGATCCGGATCGGCGCCGGGCTGTACGGCATCGACGAGACCGGGATCGGCCTGCGGCCCGCGATGCGGCTGATGAGCAAGGCCGCCCAGGTCCGCCGGATCCGGGCCGGCGAGGGCGTCTCGTACGGCCACGACTTCGTCGCCGAGCGCGACACCACCGTGCTCCTGGTCCCGGTCGGGTACGCCGACGGGATTCCGCGGGTCACCGCCGGGCAGGCTAGTGTGCTGTGCCGCGGGGTCCGGATGCCCGTCGTCGGGCGGATCGCGATGGACCAGTTCGTGGTCGACGCGGGTGCCGCCGCGGTCGACCCCGGTGAACCGGTGACGATCTTCGGCGACGGCTCGCAGGGTGAGCCCACCGCCAAGGAGTGGGCCGACTGGGCCGGCACCATCCCGCACGACATCTACTGCGGTATCGGCACCCGGGTGCCGCGCCGCTATCAGGAGGCAACTCGATGAAGGTCGCGGTCGTCATGGGCGGCGCCAGCCCCGAGCACGACGTGTCACTGGCCAGCGGTCGCGGGATCGCGGACGCGGTGACCGAGCTCGGGCACACCGCCGTACCGCTCGTCCTCGACCGCGCCGACGAGTGGGCCGACGGCCTGCACGAGACCATCGACATCCTCCGCTCGGTCGACGTCGTCCTGATCGGGCTGCACGGCGAGGGCGGTGAGGACGGCCGCCTGCAGGGCTTCCTCGAGCAGCTCAAGGTCCCGTACGTCGGCAGCGGCGTCACCGCCAGCGCGGTCGGCCTCGACAAGCACCTGACCAAGGCCGTGCTGCGCGCGAACGGCATCCCGGTGACGCCCGGCGTCCGCCTGTTCGGCGCCGAGACCCGGGACGCCGAGGGCGCGCTGCAGAAGCTCAAGGCCGCGGACGTCGACTTCCCGGTGTTCGTGAAACCCGCGAACGGCGGCTCCAGCTTCGGCGTCGGCCGCGCCACCGACCTGGCCTCGCTCGGCGCCGCGATCGCCGCCGCCGCGGAGCTCGACCCGCAGGTCCTGGTCGAGAAGGAGATGATCGGCCGCGAGATCGACCTCGCCGTCCTGCAGTTCCCGGACGGCCGGGTCGAGGTCGGCCCGGCGCTGGAGATCATCTCCGACCCGGCGCAGCCGTTCTTCAACGCGACCGCGAAGTACGACGCCGAGAGCGCGACCCAGTTCCTGATCCCGGCGCCGCTCGAGCCCGAGCTGGCCGAGCAGCTGAAGCAAACGGCGCTGGAGGTCTTCGAGATCCTCGGCTGCGCCGGTCTGGCCCGGGTCGACTTCTTCCTGCCGACGGACGGCGGCCCGGTCGTCAACGAGATCAACACGCTGCCCGGTTTCACGCCGGCCTCGCAGTTCCCGCGGATGTGGGCCGCGAACGGCTACTCCTACGCCGACATCATCGGAGTGCTGATCGACACCGCGGTGGCGCAGCGGTGACGGTGCTGATCAGCGACGAGCGCATCACCCGGATCGACGTCGTCGAGAGCGGTGAGCCGCTGGTCGACCTGGCGACCCGCGGGTTGTCGGCGTCCGGGACGCAGTACGCCCGGGAAGGCGTCGTCGAGCGGCTCGCGATCGCGGACGCGTTCCTGCCGTCCGGCATCCGGCTGCACGTCGTCGAGGGGCTGCGGCCGCTGGAGTCGCAGCGCGCGATCTACGACGGGTACTGCGCCGAGCTGCGCACGCTGAACCCGGGGATGGCCGAGGCCGAGGTCCGGCGGCTGGCCAGCCGGTTCGTGTCGCCGATCGAGGTGGCGCCGCACGTCGCGGGCGCCGCGGTCGACCTGACGCTGATCGGCGCGAGCGGACCGCTCGACCTGGGCACCGAGATCGACGCGACACCCGAGCAGAGCGACGGCGCGTGCTTCTTCGGCGCGACCAACATCAGCCGGGAGGCTCGGGACAATCGTGAGCTGCTCGCCGACGTCCTCACCTCGGCCGGCCTGGTGAACTACCCGACCGAGTGGTGGCACTGGTCGTACGGCGACCGCTACTGGGCCTTCGGCAGCGACCGCTCGCACGCGATCTACGGGCCTGCCACGCTGTAACCGCGCAGACAAGCTTTTCGTCACCGACCGTACGGGTCGTTCCACCTGGATTGCATCGATTGCCGCGGTCCCGGCTGACTGGTGCCATTTCTCCACCGACCGCCATCGTTGGAGGACCCATGACCCTGCCCAGGTTGTCCCGTCGTCGTGTTCTGCTCAGCATTCCCGCGGTGGCGCTCGCCGCCCGGATCGGCCTGCCGGCGGCTCCGGCTCAGGCCTTGAAGAAGGCGCCCGAGTGCTTGGCCGATCTGATCGGCCCGTCCTGATGGCGAGCATCCCCTGGCTCGCCGACGTACTGCGAGCAGCTGGTCTGCAGGTCGTCGAGGAAGGTAACTGGAAGGCTCGGGGCGTGGCCGGGTCGTTCAATCCGATCGGCGTCCTGTGGCACCACACCGCCGGTAAGTCGAGCGCGACCAACCCGCATCCGTCGCTCGGGATCTGCATCAACGGCCGGCCGAACCTGCAGGGTCCGCTGTGTCAGGCGCTGGTCGACTACCACGGCGTCTTCCACCTCATCTCCGCCAACCGCGCCAACCACGCCGGTCCAGCGAAGGCCAGTGGGTCGATCCCGGCCGGTGACGGCAACACCATGATGATCGGCTGGGAGATCGACTACGCCGGCAATCAGCCCGAGATCGGCATCGTGCAGGAGATGACGCCGGCGCAGTACGACGCGTCACTGCGCGCGACGGTCGCCGTCCTGGAGCAGCTCGGCAAGGATGCGAGCTTCGTCCGCGGGCACCGGGAGACGAGCACCCAGGGGAAGATCGATCCGTCGTTCATCGACCTGGACGTGATGCGGGCCGACGTGACGGCGCTGCTGAACGGGAACGCCGGGCAGGCGTACCGGTATCGCGACCAGCAGCGCGTCGTCGGGGTCGGGACCGGCGGGTCGCTGGTCAGCCTGATGTGGTCGCCGGGCACCGACAAACAGGTGCAGAACTGGGGTTCGAGCAACCTGGCCGGGAAGCCGATCGGCTATGTGCACAACGGCCAGCAGCATGTCTTTGCCCGCGGCAACGACAACACCGTGCGGCACTGGTGGCAGGCCGGGACCGGTAACCCGGTACTCGACACCTGGGGGACCGAGGGGCGGGTGCTGTCGAACCCGACCGGGTTCGCGTACCGGAACCAGCAGCATCTGTTCTACCGCAACCCGGACGGCAATCTGGAGCACAAGTTCTGGGACCAGGGGACGAACCAGATCACGACCGGCGTCTGGGCCGGCGGGCCGTTCGTCGGGAACCCGTTCGCGCTCGTCCATCGCGATCAACAGCACATCTTCGGCCGCGGGCCGAACGGCGAGCTGAAGCACTGGTCCTGGGCGCCCGGACAGAATCCGGCGTTCGACAACTGGGGCGTGCCGTCCGGCGTGACTTCGGATCCGACCGGGTTCAGCAACGGGTCGCAGGCGCATGTGTTCTTCCGGAACGGCACGGGCCAGCTGCAGCATCGGTTCTCGTTGTCGAACGGGCAGGTGCTCGGCGATGTGTGGACCGGCGGGCCGTTCGTCGGGAACCCGCACGCGATCGCGCACAAGAACCAGCAGCACGTCTTCGCCCGCAAGGAGAACGGCGATCTGATCCACTTCTTCTGGTCGCCGACGGTCGACCCGCCGCAGGCCGACAACTGGGGCGCCGCCGGGGTCGTCACCGGCGACCCGATCGGCCTGTCCACGCCGGATGCACATCACGTCTTCTACCGGATCGCCGACGGGTCGATGGAGCACCGGTTCAGGATCGACGCGACGAATCAGCTCGTGACCGACAACTGGGGTGGATCACTGGCCTAGCTCGTGATGCGCTGGTGGTGGGTGTAGACGTTCATCGAGCCGTTGCGGATGAATCCGGCGAGAGTGAGGCCGGATTCATCCGCGAGGTCGGCGGCGAGTGAGCTGGGGGCCGAGACCGCGCCGAGGACAGGGATGCCGGCCATGACGGCCTTCTGGACGAGCTCGAAGGAGGCCCGGCCGGAGACGATCAGGATCAGGCCGGTCGCGGGGATGCGGTTCGCGAGCAGCGCCCAGCCGATGACTTTGTCGACGGCGTTGTGGCGGCCGACGTCCTCGCGGACGACGAGTAGGTCACCGGTCGGGGTGAAGAGGCCGGCGGCGTGCAGGCCGCCGGTGCGGTCGAAGACCTGCTGGCGCTGGCGGAGCGCGTCGGGGAGTACGGCGAGGACGTCGTACCGGAGCCGGACGTCGTCGTCCGCCGGGGAGTATCTGGTTTTGAGGCGGACGGCGTCCAGCGAGGCCTTACCGCAGACGCCGCAGGACGACGTCGTGTAGAAGTTGCGCTCCACGCCGGTGACGGGCGGCGGGACGCCGGGGGCGAGGCCGAGGTCGAGGACGTTGTAGGTGTTACGGCCTTCGTCGTCGCGGGAGTCGCAGTACCGGGCGTCGCGGATGTCGTCGACGCTGCCGATCACGCCTTCGGTGTGCAGGAAGCCGTGGGCGAGCTCGACGTCGTGGCCGGGGGTGCGCATCGTGACGGCGAGGGGTTTGCCGTCGACCCTTATTTCCAAGGGTTCTTCGACCGCGAGCGAGTCGGGGCGGGTGCGATCGCCGTCCGGTCCGATCCGGACGACGGGACGGCGGGCGATCAGCCGCCCCACGGTCGCACTCCCGGGTCGAGTGGCAGCAGTCGCGCGGCGATCGCTTGGGCTGGGCCTGGGTCGACCACCGCCAAGGCATCTGCCGCGGCGGCGCCTCTGAGCATGGCCGATCCGCCGTGGCCGACCGGTACGGCGCCTTGGTCGGTCACGCGGACCGGGACCAGTCTCGTGCTGTGCGGATGACAGTCGAGACCGCCCGGTATCGTTGCGATCGGCAACCGTGCGAGTGGTAATCCTCTGAGCCCGGTGATCGCTGCGACGCCGAGTGTCAGGAAGGCGGCCAGCGCGGCGAACGGGTTGCCGGGTAGGCCGATCACCAGGCGGCCGTCTTGGAGTCGCGCCAACGCCTGCGGATGGCCCGGTCGGCAGGCCACGCCGTCTACCAGGAGTTCGGCGTCCAGCTCCTTGAGTACCGGCCGCAAGTGGTCAGCCGGCCCAGCCGCCGACGAACCTGACACGAACACGACTGCGGCCGAGCTGTCCGCGATCGCCGTCCGCAACGCCGTCCGCGAGTCCGCCAGGTGTTGTACCGAGCCGAGCTCGGCACCCGCCCGGGTCACCAACCCGGGCAGCATCGGCCCGATCGCATCGCGTACCCGGCCCGCGCCCGAGGCGCCCGCCTGTACCAGCTCATCCCCAGTCACCACCACATCCACCACCGGCCGCGGCACCACCACCAACCGGTTCAACCCCAACGAAGCCGCCAACCCCAGCACCGGCCCGTCCACCAAAACCCCAGTAGGCAACACCACTTCCCCCGCGCGGCACTCCTCCCCAGCCCGCCTGATGTGCCGCCCCACCACCACACTCCCCCGAACCCACTCCCCCTCCCGCACAACATCCTCTTCCCGCACCACCCCCGTAGCCCCGCCCGGAACCGCAGCCCCAGTCGTGATCCCACAAGCCTCCCCGTCCCCCAAAACCCCAGCCTGAGTGGACGCCACCCCCACCCACCCCACAACCCGCCAAGGCCCAACCCCACACACCGCATACCCATCCATAGCCGCCCGATCAACCGGCGGCACCGCCGCCCCAGCCACCAACGGCCCCGCCAGAACACACCCCAAAGCCCCCTCCAACCCAACCGAAACCCCCACCCCACCCCGCCCCACCAAATGCGCCACCCCCCGCCCCACATCCCAAGAAGCCTGGTTGTGCCGGCTGGTGTGCAGGTCGCGGGCAGCTACCTGACCGTCCCGCACCCCACCCGCGTCTTCTGGGGTCACTTGGGGGCTGCTTGGAGTTGTTGGGCGGCTAGGGCTGCTACTGGGTCGAGGTCCTCGGCGCCGGCGGCTACGTGGGCGATGAGGGCGTTCTTCATGCGGGGGTCCCAGACGGTTCTCAGGTGGTTGGCGATGGCGGTGGCGGCTTCGGTGGGTGGGCGGTGGGCGAACTGGGCGGCGATTTCGTTGGCCAGGCGGACGTGGGGTGGGAGGGCGCCGGTCATCGGGTGCCACCGGCGACGAGAGCGGCTTCGGTTGCGGCGTGGGCGGTTTGGTCGGGGAGGAGGTCCACCTGGACGGCGGTGACCTTGTACTCGGGGCAGTTGGTGGCCCAGTCGGAGTTGTCGGTGGTGATGACGTTGGCTCCGGTGACGGGGTGGTGGAAGGTGGTGTAGCAGACGCCGACGGGGATCCGGTCGGAGAGTTTGGCGTGCAGGGTCGTACGTCCGACCCGGCTGGTGAGGGCGACGGTGTCGCCGTCCTCGATGCCGCGGACCTCGGCGTCGTGCGGGTGCAGTTCGAGGATGTCCTCGGGATGCCAGGCGACGTTCGCCGTCCGCCGGGTCTGGGCGCCGACGTTGTACTGCGACAGGATCCGCCCGGTGGTCAGGATCAGCGGGTACTTCCGCGTCGACCGCTCGGACGTCGGCACGTAGACCGTCTCCATGAACCGGCCCTTGCCGCGGGTGAACTCCTCCTCGTGCATGATCGGCGTCCCGTCCGGATGCTCGACATTGCACGGCCACTGGATCGAGCCGGCCTCGTCGAGCGCCTGGAACGACACCCCCATGAACGTCGGCGTGGTCAGCGCGATCTCGTCCATGATCTGCGCCGCGGAGTCGTAGTGCATCGGGTAGCCCATCGCCTGCGCGATCTCGCAGATGATCTGCCACTCCTGCTTCCCGGTCTGCGGCGCCATCACCGGCCGGACCCGGTTGATCCGCCGCTCGGCGTTCGTGAACGTCCCGTCCTTCTCCAGGAACGATGTCCCCGGCAACAACACGTGGGCGAACTTCGCGGTCTCGTTGACGAACAGGTCCTGGACGACGAGCAACTCCAGCGCACCCAGCGCCGCGAACACGTGCTGCGTGTTCGGATCCGACTGCGCGATGTCCTCACCCTGGACGAACAGCGCCCGGAACGACCCGTCGATCGCGGCGTCGAACATGTTCGGGATCCGCAGTCCCGGCTCGTTCAGCAGCGGCGTCCCCCAGAGCTGTTCGTACACCTCGCGGACGCCGTCGTCCGACACATGCCGGTAGCCCGGCAACTCGTGCGGGAACGAGCCCATGTCACACGAGCCCTGCACGTTGTTCTGACCGCGCAGCGGGTTGACGCCGACGCCGCGGCGGCCGATGTTCCCGGTCGCCATCGCGAGGTTGGCCATCCCCATCACCATGGTCGAGCCCTGACTGTGCTCGGTGACGCCGAGGCCGTAGTAGATCGCGCCGTTGCCGCCGGTCGCGTACAGCCGGGCCGCCGCGCGGATCTTCTCCGCCGATACCCCGGTCAGCTCGTCGACGGCCTCGGGCGCGTGCTCGGGCCGGGCGATGAACTCCTCCCAGGCCTCGAAGTCCTCGCACCGGTTCGCCACGAACTCCCGGTCGACGAGCCCCTCGGTGACGACGACGTGCGCGATCGCGTTGATGATCGCGACGTTCGTCCCCGGGCGCAGCTCCAGGTGGTACGCCGCCTCGACGTGCGGTGAGCGGACCAGATCCGTCCGCCGCGGGTCGATCACGATCAGCTTGGCGCCCTTGCGGATCCGCTGCTTCATCCGCGATCCGAAGACCGGGTGCGCGTCGGTCGGGTTCGCGCCGATCACCAGGATCACGTCGGCCTCGTCGACCGACTTGAAGTCCTGCGTCCCGGCCGACTCGCCGAACGTCTGCTTCAACCCGTAACCCGTCGGCGAGTGGCAGACCCGCGCGCAGGTGTCGACGTTGTTGTTCCCGAACACGGCCCGGACCATCTTCTGAACCGTGTAGACCTCTTCGTTCGTCGTCCGCGAGGAGGTGATCGCGCCGATCGAACCCTGCCCGTGCTGCGCCTGGATCTCGCGCAACCGCCTTGCAGTGAAGGAGATCGCCTCCTCCCAGGACACCTTGCGCCACTCGTCGGCGATCGAGTCGCGGACCATCGGCTCGAGCACCCGGTCCGGGTGGCTGGCGTACCCGAACGCGAAGCGGCCCTTCACGCACGAGTGGCCCTCGTTCGCGCCGCCGTTCTTGTACGGCACCATCCGGACCAGCTCGTCGCCGCGCAGCTCCGCCTTGAACGAGCAACCGACGCCGCAGTACGCGCAAGTCGTGATGACCGAGCGGGTCGGCATCCCCAGCTCGATGACCGACTTCTCCTGCAGCGTCGCCGTCGGGCAGGCCTGCACACAGGCGCCACAGGACACGCAGTCCGACTCGAAGAACGAAACGCCGGCGCCCGCAGCGACCTTGGAGTCGAACCCGCGGCCCTCGATCGTCAACGCCAGCGTTCCCTGGACCTCGTCACAGGCCCGGACGCAGCGCGAACAGGCGATACATTTCGACGCCTCGAAATCGAAGTACGGGTTGGACGAATCGGTCGGCGCGGCCATGTGATTGGCACCGGCGTCGACCCCTGATCCGTACCGGACTTCGCGCAGGCCGGTGACGCCGGCCATGTCCTGCAGCTCGCAGTCGCCGTTGGCCGAGCAGGTCAGGCAGTCGAGCGGGTGGTCGGAGATGTAGAGCTCCATCACGCCGCGCCGCAGCTTGCCGAGCTTCTCGTTCTGCGTCCGGACGTTCATCCCCGCCGCGACCGGCGTCGTACAGGACGCCGGCGTCCCGCGCACGCCGTCGATCTCGACGATGCACAACCGGCACGACCCGAACGCCTCCAGGTTGTCGGTCGCACACAGCTTCGGGACGTCGACGCCCGCATGCTTCGCGGCCCGCATCACCGAAGTCCCCGGCGGCACCTGGACGGCGACGCCGTCCACCGTCAGCTCGATCGTCGCCTCGCCCGGACGGGCCGGCGTACCGAAATCAGGTTCCTTCAAGAGCGTCATTTCGCGAAGTCCTCTCCGAAGTGCCGGACCGCACTGCGGACGGGGAGCGGAGTGAGGCCGCCCATCGCGCACAGGGATCCGTCGGTCATCAGGTCACACAGGTCGTCGAGGACGACGAGGTTCCGCTCCCGGTTGTCACCGGCAACTATTCGGTCGATGGTCTCGACACCGCGGACGGCGCCGACCCGGCACGGAGTGCACTTACCGCAGGACTCGGCGGCGCAGAACTCGAACGCGAACCGGGCCATCGAGGCCATGTCGACCGTCTCGTCGAACACCACGATCCCGCCGTGGCCGACCATCGCGCCGGCGGCGGCGAATGCCTCGTAGTCCATCGGGAGGTCGAACTGGTCGACCGGAAGATACGCGCCGAGCGGCCCGCCGACCTGGACGGCGCGGACCGGCCGGCCGGACGACGTCCCGCCGCCGAACTCGTTGACCAGCTCGCCGAGCGTGATACCGAAGGCGGTCTCGACGATGCCGCCGCGGGCGATGTTGCCGCCGAGCTGGAACACGCTGGTGCCGAGCGAGCGGCCGGTGCCGTAGGCGGCGTAAGCTTCAGCGCCGTCCTTGAGAATGATCGGGACCGTTGCCAGCGACAACACGTTGTTGACGACGGTCGGGCGGCCGAAAAGCCCTTGCAGGGCTGGGATCGGAGGTTTGGCGCGGACCGTACCGCGTTTACCTTCGAGGCTCTCCAGCATCGAGGTTTCCTCGCCGCAGATGTACGCGCCGGCGCCGACCCGGACGTGCAGGTCGAAAGCGAACCCCGACCCGAGGACGTCGGCGCCGAGCCAGCCCTCGCCGCGGGCGAGGTCGATCGCGGCCCTGAGCGTGGCCACCGCATCCGGGTACTCCGACCGGAGGTACACGTACCCCTCCGACGCACCCACGGCGTACGCCGCGATCGTCATCCCCTCGATCAGCGTGAACGGGTCGCCCTCGATCAGCATCCGGTCCGCGAACGTGCCGGAGTCGCCCTCATCCGCGTTACAGCAAACGAACTTCAGCTCCGACTCGGCCCCCAGCACCGTCCGCCACTTGATCCCGGTCGGGAACCCGGCACCCCCACGCCCCCGCAACCCCGACCCCACCACCGTCTCCACCACGTCACCCGGCGTCATCGCAAGAGCCTTCGTCAACCCCACCAACCCGCCGTGCGCGGTGTAGTCGTCCACCGACAACGGATCAGTCACCCCAACCCGAGCAAACGTCAACCGCTGCTGCCCCTTCATCCAAGGCAACTCCTCAGTCACCCCGAGATACGCCTCGAGGTCAGCAGCTCCCTCGAACAGCCCACCCGCCACCAACCCGTCGACATCCTCCGGAGCAACCGGCCCATAAGCCACCCGCCCCTCCGCAGTCTCAACCTCGACCAGCGGCTCCAACCACAACATCCCCCGAGACCCGTTCCGCACCACCTGTACGCCGCCTGCGGCGGCTCCCCCGGAGGCGACGCCGCCGACAGCTCCGGGTACGTCGGCTCCGCCGCCAGCGACGGCGTATCGCCGGGCCGCCGCGGCGGCTATCCGCTCGGCTACCTCGTCCGCTCCTACGGAGCGGGCGGCGGAGTCGCGCGAGACGAACACCCGGACGAAGTCCGGGGCGGTGGAGGCGGAGGGCGAAGCCGGCCCCGAGGTCGGGGAGGGCGCTTCGGCCGAGGCTGCAGCCGGCAGCGATTCGGCGGCTTGCGGGGAGCCGGCGGCCGGGGTCGGGGCGGAGGACGAGGCGGCGCTCTCGGCGCCGGGGGCCGGGTTGGTCATCGGGCTTCTCCCAGCAACGCGTCGAGGCGGGTGGGGGTTACTCGGCCGTGGAGTTTTGGGCCTACTTGGACGGCGGGGCCGAGGGCGCAGTTGCCGAAGCAGTAGATCTCTTCGAGGGTGACGCGCTGGTCGGGGGTGGTTTCGCCGAAGGCGCAGCCGAGGGTGGCGCGGGCATGGTCGGCGAGGGCTACGGCTCCGACGGAGCGGCAGGCTTCGGCTTGGCAGATGGCGACGGTGGTGCGGCCAGCGGGGGCGCGGCGGAAGTCCTTGTAGAAGGTGACGACGCCGTGCACCTCCGCGACCGAGAGGTTGAGGACGTCGGCGATCACGGCCACATCGGGCTGCGCGACGTACCCGAGCTCGTGCTGGACGGCGTGCAGGATCGGCAGTAACGCACCTCGGAGCCCACGGCGTTCAGTGGCTATCTCGCGCACCCGCTGGGCACGTCCGGGAACCGGGACAGAGGCGGCGGCCACTACCTCACTCGTCATGTATACAACATTCCGTCACCCGCACCGCAGGGTCAAAGTAATGCTGCCTATGACGTGATAGCCGCCGCCTATCAACCGTCCTGAGAGTGCTCCGGAGCTCGGAGGTCGTAGGCCTGCAGGGCAGTCAGGACTTCGGCGATCCCTCGCGGCTCCGACAGCGAACGCCCGGTCAGGGTCTCGATCCGGCCGAGACGATGCCGCACGGTATTGCGGTGACAACGCAGTTCAGCAGCGGTGTCGGTGACGTTGCCACCGGCCTTCGACCAGACATCGACTGTCTGCAGCAGCGTCTGCCGATCGTCGGTCGGCAGCTCGAAGAGCGGCCCAAGGACGGCGTCCGCGTAGGACCGCGCCGCCTCCGGCGCACTGACCAGCAGGGCCTCCAGCGGGCGGTCGCCGTACCGGCTGATCGCGCTGCTGCCCGGCGGGATGGTGTCGACCGCGATCCGCGCCAGCCGCAGCGCCCGCGGCGTGTCAGCCAGCTGCTCGTAGTCGGGGCTGACGCCGACCCGACCGCCGTCGAGATCGCCGGGGTCACCGCTGACGATCCCGACATTCAGGCTCCACCACGACCGCAGCCCCTTGGCGCTCAGCCGCTGCTCGGCGTCCGGCAGCGCCTCCTCCAGGACGACGACGCAGTACTGCCCGGTGAGCGGCAACCCGAGCGCCTCGGCGCTCCGCTCGAACCCGGCGGCGCCGCTCAGCACGACCTGCAGATGCGCCTCACGCTCCTGGGCAGCGACCCGATCCCGCTGCCGAGCCTCGACCTCGTACGCCGCCACGAACGCCGAGGCCCACTGCTCGTACTCGACCCAGATGTCGCCCGCGCTCTCCAACATCGCCACGTACTTCGCCTGGTCGCGCTGCCGACCCAGATCGCGGGCCAG
This sequence comes from Kribbella sp. NPDC104218, assembly GCF_055584105.1. Taxonomy (NCBI): domain Bacteria; kingdom Bacillati; phylum Actinomycetota; class Actinomycetes; order Propionibacteriales; family Kribbellaceae; genus Kribbella; species Kribbella sp. NPDC104218. Next base: position 2,534,324 of record NZ_JBVJMQ010000001.1, on the reverse strand, counting down.
CGTCCACACCGCCGACGCGGCCGCGCGGAATCCCGTGATCACCGCATCCGGCGGCACCTCCGCCGCGACCACCGCATGCGCGGCCTCGGCCGCCGGGACGTCGTCCGAACTCTTCAGGCCGACCAGCCGCCGGACCAGCGCCGTCACGAACCGGCGCCGCAGCTCCAGCACCTGCGGACCACCGGGCGGCGCGGGCAGCTCAGCGACCGCGGCTTCCAACTCAGCTACGAATCCATCTTGCACGGGCCCAACCTTAGAGCCCAGGTAGCGCGCGTGCGTCGCGCTCAACACTGTGCACCTGCACAAGGATTTACGAAGCGGCGGGATCCGTCTGCTGCTCCGGCGGCGCCCAGAGGCAGTACGCCGTCCCGTCCGCCAGATGTTCTTCGTAGATGGTGACCTTATGCGTGATGACGGTCAGGCAGTTCTCCAGGTCGCGAATCTGGGCCTCGACCGCGGCCTGATGACTGCGCAGCAACTCGAGCCGGTCCGCCTCGTTGCCGGCGCCCTGACGGACCAGATCGGTGTAACGGCGGATGGTGTCGAGCGGCATCCCCGACGAGCGGAACTTGATGCACATCGCGAGCCAGTCGACGTCGTCCTCGGTGTAGACGCGGCGGCCGTTGGACTCCCGGCGAACCGGGTCGGCGAGCAGGCCCTCACGCTCGTAGAAGCGCAACGCGTGCACACTCAGCCCGGTCCGCTCTGCCACCTGCCCGATACTCAGCCCCATACCGTCAACCCTAGATCAGGCTCTAGGTCAGCGGCTTGAGAGCGGCCAGAGCTTGGTGGACGTCGGCCTGGGTCGTGTAGATGTGGAACGACGCCCGCAGCTTGCCGTCGCGGACGGCGGCGCGGATCCCGGCCGCTGCGAAGGCGGCCTCGGCGCCGGGCAGCGTCGTACTGACGATCGCCGAATCCGACGGCGGGAGACCGAGGCCCGCGCGGAACTCGTTGGCCAGCGCGACGTTGTGCCGGTTGATCGTCTCGACGCCGATCTGCTCGACCAGCTCGAGCGCAGGGGCCGCTCCGACGAAGCAGAACCAGGACGGCGACTGGTCGAAGCGGCGGGCATCGGCGTACAGCTCCATCGTGGTGCCGTAGTACGAGCTGCCGCCGCCGACGCCGGAGTACCACCCGGCGGCCGCGGGGCGACAACGCTCCTGCAGGCGCGGCGACAGGTAACCGAGGGTCGCTCCGCGCGGCGACATCAACCACTTGTAGGTGTGCACGATCAGCGCGTCGACGCCGGCCACCGACAACGGCAGCCAGCCCATCGCCTGACTCGCGTCGAGGACCACGAGCGCGCCGACTTCCTTGCTCGCGGCAACGACTTTCGCGACGTCCAGGACGTCGCCGGTCGAGGACTGGACGACACTCACCGCGACCACGTCGATCCCCGGCTTGATCGCGGCGAGCAGCTCCGCGGTCGGGACGCCGACCACCTCGATGCCGCGGTCCTCATGCACCTTCCACGGGAACACGTTCGAGGTGAACTCGACGTCGTCGGTGAGCACGCGCGCGCCATCCGGCAGGGCGGCCGCGATCGGGGCGACCGCGCCGGAGACCGTGCTGCCGACGAACACGTCCGCGACATCCGCGCCGATCAGGCGGGCGAAGGCCGCGCGTGACCTGATCGTCGACTCGTCCCACGGCTCCCAGCTGGTGGCGCCGACGCGCCAGTCCGCGAGGACGCTCTGCAGCGCCTCCCAGGCCGGCCGCGGCGGCAGGCCGTAGGAGGCGGTGTTCAGCCAGCCGGGCTCCGGATCCCACAGGTCCGCGAACTGTTCCATACCGGCCACCCTACGAGCGACTTGACCTAGACAGCGCTCTAGCTCCTAGCGTTCGAGACGTTCAGACCTCGAAGGGTGGGAGTTTCATGCGTTATCGCACGCTGGGCGGGACCGGGATCGAGGTCAGCACGCACTGCCTCGGCACGATGATGTTCGGCGCGGTCGGCAACTCCGACCACGACGACTGCGTGCGGATCGTGCACGCCGCGCTCGACCAGGGCATCAACTTCGTCGACACCGCCGACATGTACTCCGCGGGTGAGTCCGAGGAGATCGTCGGGAAGGCGCTCAAGGGCCGGCGCGACGACGTCGTCCTGGCCACCAAGGTGCACTTCCCGCTGGACGACGAGCACCGGCGCAACCGCAGCGGGAACTCGCGGCGCTGGATCGTCCAGGAGGTCGAGCACAGCCTGCGCCGGCTCGGCACCGACTGGATCGACCTCTACCAGATCCATCGGCCCGACCACCGGACCGATATCGAGGAGACGCTCTGGGTGCTGACCGATCTGGTCAGCCAGGGCAAGATCCGCGCGTTCGGGACGTCGACCTTCCCGGCCGAGGAGATCGTCGAGGCGCAGCACGTCGCCGAGCGCCGCGGGTACGGCAGGTTCCGGACCGAGCAGCCGCCGTACTCGATTCTGAGCCGTGGGATCGAGCGCTCCGTTCTCCCGACCGCTCGGCGGCTGAACCTCGGCGTCCTGACCTGGAGCCCGCTGGCCTGGGGTTTCCTCACCGGCAAGCTCCGCAAGGACCAGCCGATCGACCTGACCACCGGTCGGGCCGCGCTCGCGCCCGACCGCTTCGACCCGGCCCTCCCGGCGAACGCCGCCAAGTACGACGCCGTCGAACAGCTCATCGAGGTCTCCGACGACCTGGGGATCTCGCTGCCCGAGCTGGCCCTGGCCTTCGTCACCACCCACCCGGCCGTCACGTCGGTCATCAACGGCCCGCGCACGATGGACCAGCTCACCGGCCTGCTCAAGGCGGCCGACCGCACCCTCGACGACGACACCCTCGACCGGATCGACCAGATCGTCCCGCCCGGCACCAACCTGTACGACTCCAACGCCGCCTGGCAGTCCCCGCACCTGACCCCGACCGCACTCCGCCGTCCACTTTCGGAGCGCTAACGACAGGACATACCAACCGGCCGGGCGGCGCTGCCACGCTCAGCACCGCCCGACCGGCGGCCGATTCGGCCACTACCTCATGTCGTTAGCGACGCCTACTTGCCTGCTTGCAGCGCTGCCCAAGTCGCCGGGCCGACGACTCCGTCGACGACGAGCGCTCTGGTGCGCTGGTAGTCGCGGGCGGCGGTCTCGGTGGCTGGGCCGAATTGGCTGTCGATGGCGACGGTTCGACCGAGGGCTGCGGTGAGGGAACGCTGCAGACGACGGACCGCCGGGCCACTGGAGCCGTTGCGGATCGTGGATTGGTCGCCGGCGGCCAGGAGCGCAGTCCAGGTCTTCGGGCCGATCAACCCGTCGGCAGGCAGACCGACCCGAGTCTGGAAGGCTTTCGCGGCATCGGTCGTCGCGGTGTCGAACGTGCCGGAGGGTTCGGTCGAGACACCGAGCAGACACTGGGCCGCGCGGACGGCGCCGCCGGTCGACCCCGCCTGGATGGACGGATACGCGGTGAAGTCGAGGTTCGTCGACGCGCACGTCTGTGCGCTGTTCACGAACGCCGTCGCCGCCGACTCCCCCTTCGAGACCGCTTGCGACTGGTTCTCGATCGGGACGGCGGACACCCCGGGGAAGAGGATGTACGTGACGACCGCGCCGGAGACGCCGCCGGTCGACGGGTTCGGGTTGATCCCGAGCTGCTGCGCGAGCTTGTACGACCCTTCGCCGGCGATCGTGCTCGGGCCCTGGTCCCCGACGACGGCGTACGCGACCTTGTCCTGGTAGACGACCGCCGCGATCGTCCCGCCGTCGATCCCCGCGGTCCGGAAGTTCCAGATCGAGCTCGACAACGGGACGACGATGAACGGCAACCCGGCCGAGTTCAACGGCCGCCCGTCCGACTGGTTCCACGAGGTGTTCGGCTGGAACGACGGATCGGTGTTCTCGTTGCACTGCGTCGTCCGCTGACCGTCGCAATCCACGTCGAAGTCCGCCGTCCAGTGCACCGCGTCCCCCGACCGGCAGACCGCGACCGTCCGCGACCCACCCGCGTCATGCGCGTATTTCCCATTCGAGAGCTGCGTCTCACAACCCGCGGCACGAGCCTTCAGCTGCGCCGCGCTCGGGCCGGCAAGCTCCTCGGCCTGCGCGGGCACAGCCACTGCCGACAACGCCAAACCCAGCACGACAATCCAACGGACCATCTCATCCTCCAGTGGGGCGGAACCGAAGATGAAACTTTTCACCCTGGAGGATACAGAACGAGGTTAGTTATTAACAGAGCGCACGAAGTGCGTGGCCTGAACACCGGGCGCCACCTCGGTGCGGCCCGTCTCCCGATAGCCGCGCGCCTCATACAGCGCGACCGCCGGGGCATTCAGCGTGCCAGTGGAGACGCGCCCGATCGGCCGCAGCCCAAGCCCATCCAGGTGATCGAGCAGCGCCCGGGCGTGACCGCGGCGCGCGTGGGCCGGATCAACGACCAGGCGAGTGATCTCGAGGGATTCGGCGTCCAGCTCGTAGGCGACCGCTCCGACCAGGACGGCGTCGTCGTACCGGCCGAGCCAGTACTCCGTGGACGCCATCAGGCCGGCCAAATCCTCCTGTAATGGCGGGATGCCATCGAACCCGATCAGCTCGGCCTCGACGGCGTAGGCGGCGTGCTGGATCTCCAGGAGCCGTTCGGCGAGCGGCCGGTCGGTGAGGTCGAGTGGCTTGATCACCTGGCTCAGGTTAGTCAGGCGGCTCGCCAGTAGCCGAGGGATTTAACTCGGTGTTTGGGGACTTCGAGTTCTTTGGTGACGTAGGCGGTGAGGGCGCGGGTGGTGCGGGTGTCGCAGGCGATCCAGACGTAGGCGTCGCCGGGGTGCTCGATGGCTTCGCGGAGGTCGGCCTTGACGCCGTCCAGGAGGGTGTCGCTGGCGATGGTTCGGAGGTCGTGGTGTTCGGGGTTGATGCGGAAGGGGAGGTCGCGATCGCCTTCGTGGGTGGTTTCGAACCAGATCGTCGCGGGCAGTTTGGGCGCCACCGCGAGCAGCGAGTTGATCGCCGGCAACGAGGCGGGCGCGCCGACGACGAGCATCCGGCCGGGCAGCGGGTCCGGGATCTCGAAGCCGGTGCCCTGCACGGTGGCTTCGATGGTGTCGCCGGGCTGCGCCTTCAGGGACCAGTCGCTCGCACAGCCCTCATGCAGCGCGAACTCCATGCTGAAGGTGCCGCTCTCGACATCCGGATCGACCAGCGTGTACGCGCGCTGATGCGGCTTACCCGCATTGTCGAACCAAAGCCGCACCCACATCGTCGGATGGACGCCGATGGCCTGCAGCAGGCCGCCGTCGGTGAAGTGCACCCGGCGGTACCGATCGGTGACGTGTTCGGCGCCCGTCACGGTGAACACGAAGTCCTTCCCGCGAAAGAGCTTGAGTACCACGCCTTCCCAGCCGTGCCCCACGACCTACCTCCTGAATTGCCGTTGCGACGGGCCTGCCGCGCTTCGTACGTTGGTCTCAGTAGCTGACGATCAAAGTTAGCTAAGGCTAACCTAACTGAAATGAGTCTTTGAGTGAACGGCGAGGTCTTCCGTGACGCGTATGGCGTTCCCCACCTCCGAGCCGGGGACCACCTCGCCCTCGCCGAACTCCAAGGCGCCACCACGGCCCGCGACCGGGCCTGGCAGCTCGAGCTGATCCGCCGCCGCGCGCTCGGTACCAGCGCCGCCTTCCTCGGCCCGGACGCCGTCCCGTGGGACACCCTCGCCCGGCAGGCGCGGCTCGCCGACACCGCCCAGCAGTGCTACGACGCCCTCGACGACGCGACGCGCGCGTGGGTCTCGGCGTACGTCGACGGCGTCAACAGCGCATTGCCCGCGGCGTCCGGGCAGGCGCCGGAGTTCGCGCAGACCGGGCTGGTCGTGCAGAAGTGGGAGCCGTGGACGCCGCTCGCGATCTGGCTCGGCGTCCACATTCTGTTCGCCGGCTTCCCGATGAAGCTCTGGCGGACGCACGTCGCCACGCACCTCGGCGAGGAGTACCTCGACCTCTTCAAGGCCGAAGGGCCGCAGACGGCGGGGTCCAACGGCTGGCTGATCCCGGGTGGTTTCACCTCGACCGGGCAGGCGATCGTTGCCGGTGACCCGCATCGGTTCGTGGAGAGTCCGGGCGTTTATCAGCAGGTTCGGCTGGCCTGTCCGGCGTACGACGTCGTCGGGTTCGCCGTCCCCGGCGTACCTGGGGTTGCGCATTTCGGGCACACCGGGAAGGTCGCGTGGGCGATCACCAATGCGCAGTCCGACTACCAGGATTTGTACGCCGAGCAACTCCGCCGGACCGGGACGACGGTCGAGGCGCTTGGCTCGGCCGGCTGGGAGACCGTTACTCGACACGACGAGGTGATCGAGGTCGCCGGGGGCGATCCGGTCTCGATCGAGGTGATCGAGACCGGGCGCGGTCCGATCGTCGTCGACCATGCGGGCCAGACGCTCAGTCTGCGGTATCCGCCGCGCGTCCTGCGGCGGCTGGGTTTCGAGGCGATGCCGCGGTTGCTGCAGGCAACTACCGTCGCCGAGATCGACGCTGCACTGGAGGATTGGGTCGAGCCGGTGAACGTCGTTTTCGCGGCGGACGTCGAGGGCGGGCTGCTGCATCGGGTCGCCGGAGTGGTGCCGCAGCGGAACGCAGCCAACTCACTGCGCGTCGTCCCGGGCTGGGACGACGCGTTCGACTGGACCGGTTGGCATCCGATGCCCAGGGCAACCGTCGATGGGCCGGAGGTGATGGCGAACGCGCGGGAGATCGCGGCGCCGTTGGGCGTCGAGTTCGCCGCGCCGCACCGGGCCCGGCGGATCCGCGAGCTGCTCGCCGAGCGGACTGACTGGTCGATCGACGACATGGCTGGGATTCACACCGACACCTACCTCGGCTCGGCGTACCAGCTGCTCGATCGGCTGCCGGGGCTGACCGGTCTGTCCGCGAAGGCTGTTGCCCTCCGCACCGAACTACTCGCCTGGGACCGGCGGATGGACGCCGACAGCACCACCGCGTCGACGTACGCCGCCGTTCGTAAATCCGTGATCGCGCAGCTGACCGAGCGCTTCGGGCTACTCGACAACGCCGACGCGCCGCCCGCCTTCGCCGGGTACTTCAACCTACTCTCCCAGGTCTCCTTCGCCTTCGAGTCTCTCCTCGAATCACCCGACCTCGACGCGACCGCGCTGGTCCAGGCAGCCCTCGAATCCGTTGCCGCCGACAACCCCCGCCCACCCTGGGGCGAAACCCACCAACTCTCCCCGCACAGCGCCCTCCGCACCCCCCTCTTCACCCCCACCGAGACCCCCATCGACCTCGCCCTCTCCGGTGACCACAACTGCGTCTGGTCCACCTCCAGCCTCCCCGGCACCGACCTCGCCCTCCGCGCCTCCGTAGCCCGCTACGCCTTCGACCTCACCAACCGCGCCAACAGCCGCTGGATAGTCCCCCTAGGCGCCTCCGCCCTCCCCGGCCACCCCCACCACCACGACCAACTCCCCCTCTGGCTCCGCGGCGACCTGGCCCCCATCACCACCCCCTGGCAATCCCTCACCCCGGAGGCGTGATCGGCGGCCGCCGATCACGCGCACGACGAAGCCGGTCAACGTAGTCCGCGGCGGCGTCTGCCGCCGAAGCGCCGCACGCGGCGAGCCGCGACGTCGAGCCAGCCTACGGCGGGCGTGGTCGGCACGAGATGCGCGTTGTCAGGTGTCGGATGGCGGGGGTGGTGGCGGGTGGTTGCGGGCTTGCTCGCGAGCCTGGCGGAGGCGTTCGTGGTAGGCCGCAGCGGCGGTGCCAGGCGCTGCGGTGCCGTCCCAGCGGTGGACCGGGGCGGTGTCGGGTTCCGGTGGCGGCATCGGCGGGACGATAGTTGCTTTGGGCAATGGGGTTGTCGGCGGCTCCAGCTCGACCGTGGGTTGCTCCAGTTCGACGGTTGGCTGATGGGGGTTCGCCAGCTCGAGTTCTCGGGTATCGGCGGCGGCCAGGGCTCGCGGGTTGCGGGCCAGCAACAGATCGTGGACGTAGCGGCGGAGGTCTAGGTCGTTGAGGAGGGTGTCGCCGGCTACGCCGGCTCGGCGTTGGAGGGCTTTGAAGGCGTTGATCATCTTGACGGCCTCGGTCAGCGCGGCCTCGACGCCGTCCGTCCGCCGCTCGGGTCCGGTGACCGCGAGGAACTCCTCCAGCATGTTCAGCGCTTGGATGACTCGGTCCAGCGCGGTTGCGCGGCGGACGCGGTACGGCGTCCCCTCGGGCTCGGCAATGAGTCGGCGCCAGGCCTCGGCTGCGAGCGCCTGGGCTCGGACGAGCGGGTTGCCGACCACGCGCGCGCCGGCGGCCGGGTCGACTGTCTCCAGCTCCGGCAGCCGGACCCGCCGGTCCGGATGGACGGCGTTGTCCGCGAGTAGCTCATCGAGTCGGGCCCGTGCTTCGGCCAGCCGCGTGTCAGCACCCGGCTCACGTCGCTCCACCGCCTCGGCGAGTTCGTCGACCGCATCAGCCTGCTGCTCGATCTCGTCCAGACTCGCGTGCAGGTCCTGCCGCTCCTGGAACCCGACCCGCGGCCGCTCTGCGACCGTCGGCACGATCGCCAACCGCGCCGTCCGCACCGCCGCGCGAACCCGATCGGTCGACCCGCTCAGATCGCTCCCCGGTACCGGCAGCTCAGCCGTGTCCGCCGCCGAGCCGAGCACGTCCGCGGCCGCCAGCCCGAGCCGGTCCAGCTGGTACCGCAGCAGCCCGACCTGATCAGCGACCGCCTGCCGCGACGGCGCGCGCTTGTTGTCCGCCCGCGCCCGATGCAGGTTCCGCTGTGCATCAGCCTTGTTCCACAGCCACTGGCCAATCGGCGCCCCGACCAGCTGCGCAGCAGCGGCCAACAGAACGGTGATGTACGCCGTCGGCCCCAGCTGCACCAAGCTGTCGACGTACAGAAACACCCCAGCGGTGACGACCGAACCAGCGCCGTACAACGCGAACACCCACCGCGGGTTCCGCCCCGACGGCCCACCGTGTGGGTCCGGAACCGCAGGCGGCTGCGGCACGACCGGAAACCGGCCCCGGAACCGGTCGAGAGTCCGGTCCGCCAGCCGCTCCGGTACCGGCGGCCCATCCCGGAGGCGGGACGCCAGCTCAGACAACGCGACCGCCTCCTGCAACAGCTGCCCCAGCGCCGCGTTCACCTCCTGCGCCTCCTGCGCGCCCGCAACCTGGTAGTTGTACTCCGACACCGCAGCACTCGCCCGATCGGTGAATCGCTGAATCACCGCATTAGTCACGCCCGACGCGACCAGTGACGCCGCCATCGTCAGAATGCCCAGAACGAGCATCTCCGCCATCTCGTCGAGCTGGCGACCCAGCGACGTCGTGTCCGGGTCCGCCCCGGGCTGGGCAGGTCCAGCGGCACGGCGGGCGGCGAGCCCGACATGGTCCGGCGCGTCGGAGTACACACTCTCCTCGTCCAGTGACGGCAGCGAACCGTCCGGACGGCCGATGGCGAACGTACCCGGGCGCCCGGTGATCGCCTCGTACAGCTGGGCCAGCCAGTCCCCGAGCTGGTTGTGGTACGCCGCTGGATCGGCCGCCATCCGCATCGCGATCTCTTCGTTCCGGAGCGTCTCCAGCTCCTTCTTCCGGCTGTCGCTGTACCGCTCGGTGAAGCTCCGCAGCACCGCGACACCGAGCGTCCCCACGATGACCGGCAGCGGCGGGAACACCGGCGTCAGCAGCAACGCCGTCCCGACTCCGAGCCCAGCCGGCACCCAGATCTTCACCAGGTACCGCCAGCGCGCCGGGATCAGCTCCTTCCCCTTCAGCTCCGGCAGCGGCTTCCCCGCCACTGTGCGCGGGTCCGCCTCGATCGCATCGGCCATGCTGGGCAGACTCTTGGCGTGCGCGGCCTTGCGCTTCCGGCCGCCCTCGTCGGCGGCCCACTGCTTGGCGGCGTCCAGCCAGCGCTGCCCGACCGCCAACGCGGCCGTCACCACAGCCGTCGGCAGGAACGTGCCCAGCGCGGCGCCAACGTTGCCGGTGAGGATGAAGACGCCGGCCGCGGCCACCGCGGTCGGCAGCAGCCCAACTGTCGCATCGCGCCGCAGATAGGTCCGCTGCTGCAGCCGCGTATCGCCGACCTGCCAACCCTGCAGATGCCGCTTCAGCATCGCAGCATCGGCGTCCGACAGCGCAAGCCGGCGGAATGACGCCTCCTTCTGCCCGCGGACGACGGCCAGCTCCTCAAGCAGCGCCCGCAGTTCGGTCCGGAGGTGCAACCGCTCGATCAGCCGTGCGCGCGACATGGTCGCGAGGCGATGGTTGAGCAGCCGAACCTCGGCCAACCGCCCGTTGTCCTGCTGACTCAACGGCACCGGCCGCTTCACCTGACTTCCACCCTCCAGCACATTCGGGACGGCGGTGCTGTCGAGATTCACCAACTGGCTCAGGAGATTGGTGACGATCCGAGCCACCGACCGGTCCGCCGCCCGACTCGACACGACGATCTGGACCGGCGTACTCCCGTCGAGCTCCACGACGAACTCACCGGCCAACCCGCGCGCGACCTCGCCCGCCCGCAGCTCGACCGTGATCCACCCGTGCGCGGACTGCAGGTGCAGGAGGCCGCCGGGCCCAGGCTGGACGGCGGTGATGCCCGCGGCCGCGAGAACGGCCGGATCGCTCAGCGCGGCAGTCATCTCGTACTCGACCTGACCGACATCCGCGAACCAGCGAGCCAGCCCGTCCAGATGCAGCAACGACCGGACGACGCCCCGAAGCATCCCGACGGTCGGCTGCTCCACAACCGGATGCGTAGGCACGGTCGGTGGATCGAGTGGAATCGGCTGCGTCACCGGGTCCAGGGCGGCTGCGGCTCGGCGTACGGCGGCTCGGTCGTGGTGCCGCTCCAACGCATCGACGCGCGCATCATCGGCCGCCCGCTGCAGGCTGAGGTCGTGCAACAGTTCACGCATCCGCTCGGCGTACCAGGCCCGCAGCTGTTGGTTGCCCTCGGCATCGGCCATTCGGCGTTGGTGATCGAGGTAGAGCAGCTCGCCGACTCGGCCCTGCTGGTGATCAGAGAACCGCGCAACGGCGTCCGGTCGTCCGCTGAACGCGTGCCCGGCCTCCCGTAGCTCATGGACGAGCGCCCGCCCGACGTCCGCGAACTCGATCTGCTCGGAGATCCGCACCACCGCGAGCCGGTGCCGCGACCGCAGCCGTACCTCGGCTGGGTGCCCGTCCGCGACCGGCCCGATCTCGAGCCGCACCGTGATCGGCCCACCGGACCAGGGCTGCAGGATCAGCGACCGCCCGTCCGGAGCGATCCGAATCCACCGGACGTCGATGAACTGCGCCAGCTTCGCCAGCCCCAGCTCGGCGATGATCCGGGTCCAGAGCTGCTGGTGATCCTTGACCTCACCAGCCGCCTCGAACGGCCCGAGCCGCTCCGCGTTCCCGATCACCGTCGGGTCGTCCGGCTCGAACAGGTTGCTGCGATCCGGGTCGAACGCCTCGATACTCCGCTTCTGGTACCGCTGGTACTGCGCGTCCGTCCGCTTCTGGGTGGCTCCGGGCCGTCTCGGCAAGGGGAGCTTCGTCTCGTTCGGCCCGTCCAGCTCGGCCCGGTGCGGGACGGCGCTGTTCTCCCAGGTCCGCCCGCCGGTCCAGATCACGTGCTCCGGATTCGCCGGGTCCGAGACGGCGTACACCACGGTCACCGAGGTCGGTCGCGGCTCGTTCGGCGGGAAGAACACCTTCAGGTCCACTCGCCAGCCCTGGGCGAGCCAGTCGCCGATCTCGTTCTCCAGGCTTTCGAACGCGCCCTTGTTGAAGCTGCCCGCCTGCGGGAAGTAGTTCATCGTCGCCGCGACCTTCGCGAAGAACCGCCACGCGATCGCGTGCCCGCCATCGTCCTTCGGGGCCCCCGGCTGTGGTTTACCGCGGGCGACGGCGCTCTTGCGCTCGGCCCGATCCGCGCTCGGACGACGGGTCTGCCCGAAGTCCGCGAACAACCGCGCCTCCGCGATCCGCGGGAACCCGGTCACCTTGTCGACCACCCAACGCGCCCAGTTCGGCCCGACCTCGGAGTCCTGTCCAGGCAGGCCGCTGGACACCCACGGCGTGATCTCCGCCGTCGGCCCGGTCTCCTGGTTAGCGACCACCGGTGAGGCCTCGTTGAACCATCCGAACTCCGCAGCCTCCTGCGGCGCGGCCTCCGGCGTCGGGTCGAGCGCAAACGCAGCAGCCCGCCGGACGCCGGCCCGGTCGCGCACGTTCAGCTCCTTGAGCCGTTCATCGCTCTCCGGCCGCGACAGCTCAATGTCGTCCAGCAACTGCCGCATCTTCGCCGCGTACTCCGTCCGCCGAGCCTCGGACGGCGACGCTTCCTGCATCAGCTCGTCGTGGAGGTACAGCAGTTCGCCCAGTCGGCCGTGCTGGTGCGCATCGAACGCCGGCCCGTCGACCGATCGACCGTCGAACCGCCGCCCCAGCTCCCGAAGCTCGTGGACGAGCGCCCGTCCGATATCCGCGTCCTTGATCTGCTCCGAGATCCGCACCACCACGCGCGGCGACCCATCAGCAGCAAGCCTGAACTCGGCCGGATGCCCGTCGGCCACCGGCCCAACCTCGAGCAGCGCCTCCACTCGCTTGCCCGTCCGGGTGATCAGGTCGATCGTCGCCGGCCCGGTCGGCACGATCGCCCGAACATCCGCAAACACTCGCAGCACCGGCGACCGAACCAGCTCAGCGGCCACCCGCAGCACCCCGCGATGCTCCCGAACCGGCCCATCCGCAACAAACCCCGGAAGCCGAGCAGCGTTCCCATCAGGCCCCCGCCCCGGCGCCCTACTCTCCGCCGCCAACACCGGCCCAGCCGGCGCAACAGCAGCAACCTGCTCCGCCGCCGACTCATCAACTGCAACCTCAGCAACCGCCAGGTCCTCGGCCGTCGACTCCTCAACCACGGTCTCATCCAGGACCGGGGCGCCGTCCGTGCGGTCCTCTGACGCCAGAGTCGCACCGGCGTCGTCCACAGCGGTCGTTCCACGCTCTGCCAGCTCCTCCACGCCCGCTGCCTCGCCCGTGACCAGGGCGCCGTCCGTGCGGTCCTCTGACGCCAGAGTCGCACCGGCGTCGTCCACAGCGGTCGTTCCACGCTCTGCCAGCTCCTCCACGACCACTGCCTCGCCCGTGACCTGATCGCCATCCGTGCGATCCTGTGACGCTGGCGTGGCACCGGCATCGTCCACAGCGGCCGTTCCAGGCTCTGCCAGCTCCTCCGCGCCCACTCGGCCCACCCGCGTTGCTCTGGGCTCCACTGCGCGGCTCTCGGGAGTCCGGGCGTCGACCGCGTCCGCACGCGGCGGCGTCCCCACCAGCCCCGACTCGACAGTCAGCTGTCCGTCCGTCCCCTCAACAGTCGGCTGCTCAACCAGGCCGCCGTCCGCCCACAACTGCTCGACCGTGCCGCCGTCCGGCCCGTCGGCCTTCAGCTGCTCGACCGCACCGCTGTCCGGCCCCTCCACCGCGACGTCGCTCCCTGACTGCTCGCCTGGCACCGACGGGTCCGCATCCTCGACCGACGCCTCCGTACCGTCCCCAGGCACCGCCGACGCCACGTCCTGCGTGGTCATGTCAGCCGTCTGCTCCCCCTCCGGAACGCCAGTCTCGAGCCCGGACGCCGAGTCGTCCACCGCGTCGGTGGTGTCATCCACCACCTGCTCCTGCTCGGCGCTCTGCTGCCGCTGGGTGTGCCCGTCGGCGTCCATCCCGCCCTGCCGACCGGGATTGGCATGATCCGCCACGGCACCCGACCTGGATCCGTCGAAGTCCGCCACCCCGTTCCCACTCGCCGTCCCCCCGGACGAACCCGCCTGCGCACCCGGCGCACTCCCCAGCTGTGCTCCACCCGGCCGCGTCGCCTCGGCAGTCCCGGGCGTCGCGGGCGTCGCGGTGTCGGTAGCACCCGGTACGACGGGGGTATCGACAGGGCCCGGCGGACCGCCGCCCGGCGGGATCGTGTCCAGGGTGATGTTCTGCGGTTGGATGCCGAGCTTCCCGCCGGCCCATTGGCCGATCGCGTCGGCCGTGTGCACCGCGCCGACCCGACCGGCGCCGAGCAGGCCGGCCATCGGGCCGCCGGTGGCGACCGCGTGCACGTAGTCGAAGAGGTTCTTCTCGAAGAACGTCCCGTCGAACGCCGACTGCGCGGCCAGGCTCGAGACCGGCGAGGTGATGCCGTTCACGACGAAGGTGTGTCCCGACATCCCGATGACATCGCGGGCGCGGCCGCTGATCCGCAACGTGTCGGCGATCCGGAGCGCCGGCGCGCTGCCGATCCGCCCGACCGGGTTGATGATCTTGCCCATTCCCGCGCCGAGCGGCCCGGCCGCCGCCGCGACCCCGAGCTGCCTGAAATCGATCTTGTCCTCGTAGCCGCGGGCGATATCGATGCCGTTGGCCACGAGTTGGGTGATCGACTCCTCGATGGATTCCTGCCCCAGCTCGCGGACCAGGTTGCCGAGCGGCGACCGGCCGGCCGTGCGGGCCAGCCCGGCCGCCGACCGGATGATCGAGGAGAACCGGGTCACCAGCGTGCGCAGCAACTGGGCCTGGATCAGCGTCCCGATCCCGGGCGGCAGCAGCAGGGTGGCGAAGAAGAAGACCCCGGTCATGATCACCTCGGACCAGATCTGACTCTTGATCTGGGCCACCGTCTTCGCATGCCCCCAGCACAGCTGCGCGATATCGGAATACGCCTTGACCAGCGTCTGATACCCCTCGGCGCCGTTGACGATCTGGTCGACGTCGTACCGGTAGCCGACCGCCAGCGAGTCCTTCCAGGCCATCGCCAGTGAGCCGTTCACCGCACCCGCGTCGCCGAGCGCGGTCTTCAGCGCCTCCGACATGTCGTTCCACAGGTTCCCGAGGTCGCGGACGGCGTCCTCGTTCGTCCGGGGGAAGATGTAGGCGTCGCTGAAGCGCTGCAGCTCCGTCCACAGGTAGGTGTTCGGCTCGGGGATCACTGGAGTCGGCGGAGCCGGTCGGTCTGCAGCTGATGCATCTCGGCGACCTGGATGATCATCTTGTTCCCGGTCGCCGCGATCGCGTGGAAGTTCGAGCCGACGCCGTCGGAAGCCTCCTCCAGCAGCGGTTTCGCCTCGTTGTACGTCGCCCGGAACGCGACGCTCTCCTCGTTGATGCCGCCGCCGGCTTCCTGTTCCTTGCGCAGCATCTCCGGGCCGATCCGGCGCCAGGTCTCGGCGAAGGCCTTGCCGACGGCCTCGAACCGGAGCACGATCGTGTTCGCCTCCTCCGGGAAGATGTCGAAGTCGCCGCTCATCGCCGGGTCTCCTTCGCCGCCTTGCCGAGCAGCCCGAGGAAGGAGCCGAAGGCGAGCTCCGCGGGATCGTCGGCGTCCGGGTCGATGTACTTCGTCATCCCGCGGACCTGGTCCTGCGCGTCCCGGCCGGCGGCGTTGATCGCGGCGCGGATCCGGTCCGCGAGCGCGGCCGCGTCGGGCTCGCGGAGCGCCCGCGCGTCCAGAAACAACTCGTGGACCTCGCCGTAGACGCCGACCTTCGCCTCGATCAGACCGTCGGGCGACTCGGCGACGCCGATCGTGTCCTGAACGGATCGGCGCAGTTGCTGGGCCTCGCGCTCGAACTCGTCGAACTTCCCGACCCAGGACCAGTCGATCGAGGAATCGTGCTGCCAGTCCGGCATCTGCGCCTCCTTGTTCGGATGGCCCCAGTCTCCGAGCGCGTTCGCACCCCGCACGGGCGCTGACCTCTTCCGGCCACGACCCGGGCGGCTGCCGCGCGGCCGCGCACGCTGGGCGGGTGAACACCATGACGCCCGCACGTTTCGGTGCCGCGCTGGTCACCACAGCGCTCCTGATCGCACCGCTGTCGCTCATCGACGCGTCGACGGCGCGCGCCGCGCCGCCCAAGGGCGCCTGCCGGAGCGCCGAGCCGGCGCACCCGGTCGAGCGGTTGTTGCCGTGGGCCCAGCAACTGCTCGAGCCGGAGCGGGCCTGGCCGTTCAGCACCGGCGCCGGCGTGACCGTCGGCATCGTGGACTCCGGTGTGGACCGCGACCATCCGCAGCTCCGCAGACGCGGCAAAGTCCTGATCGGACGGGACTTCTACCACCAGGGCAAGCTCCCAGGCAGCTACGACTGCGTCTCCCACGGCACCGGCATCGCCGGGATCATCGCCGCCGATCGCCAAGCGGGTCTGGGTTTCAGCGGGATCGCACCCGGCGCCCGGATCCTGCCGGTCAAGGTCAGCGAGCGGGAGGCCGACAACACCGGCCGCACCGAGGAGATCCCGCCGACGATCCTTGCCAACGGCATCCGTTACGCGGTCGACCACGGCGCTCGTGTGCTCAACCTGTCGATCGCCGGCACCCGCGACGACAAACCGGTCCGGGATGCGATCGCGTACGCCGTCCGCCGGGACGTCGTCGTCGTGGCCGCGGTCGGCAACCAGCAGGCGAACTCGGCCGGTCCGCTGCGCTCGTACCCGGCCGACTACCCCGGCGTGATCGGCGTCGGCTCGATCGATATCAACGGCGCCCGGATGGACGCGTCGCAGACCGGCCGGTACGTCGACCTCGTCGCCCCGGGCGACTCGGTCCTGACCAGCACGCGGATCGCCGGCCACGCCTATCAGTCCGGGACCAGTTTCGCCGCCGGCTACGTGACTGGGACGGCGGCGCTCGTCCGGGCCGCGTGGCCGTCGATGCCGGCCGCGGACGTGATCAAACGGCTCCTGGCAACGGCCAGTCCCGCACGCGGTGGCGCGAACAGTCAGGAGTACGGCGCCGGAATCGTCGATCCTTATCGGGCAGTCACCGAGGCGATGCCGAAAGGCGCTGCGCAACCGATGCCGGCCGCCGCCGTACCACCGGTCGACGCCGCGAAGCTGGCGCACAGCGCCTGGTGGAGCGGGCAAGGCAGCACCGCACGTGACCTGACGATCTTTGCGACCGCGGCGGCTCTGATCGTCCTGCTGGTCAGCGTGTTACTGACAGTCGGTCGCCGGCGGAGTTGGGCCGTCCGGCGGTCGACGATCGATCGCACCGCACCGCGGGACGCCGAACTGCCACCCGAGTTCCTCTTCACCCGCCGCGACTGAGCCTGAGCACAAGATGAGCCCCAGCCGGATCGGCTGGGGCTCATCCGTTGCGGGGATCAGACGCGCAGGCTGGCCGCGATCCCACGGCAGGTGGCCAGCGTCGCCTGGCCGTCCATCTGGCACTGGTCGATGACGTTGCCACGGGTGACCGCGTCGTTCGCGTGCGCGGTCGTCTGGTTCACCTGGATGTTCACGTTCGCGAAGTAGTCGTCGAACGACGAGTCCATCCAGGCGCCGGACGACAGCCCGTTGGCCAGGCTGAGCTGGTCCTCGGCCGCGGCCATCCGGTCCTGCCCGATCGTGCGGTACGAGTGCGCGGCGTCGAGCATGCCGCCGAACTGCTGGAAGATCTCAGGCATCGGGGTCGTTTCCTTTCTGGGTAAGGGTTGTCGCTCAGGCGGTCGGCTGCGCCGCGTTCAGCGACTGGACGTTGTTCATACTCAGCTGGCCGTAGTGGCCGCCGATCTGCGAGGTGCCGTCGGCCTGCACCTCTGCCTGCATCTGGCCGCGCATCGCCGCGGACTGCGACCAGTTGTCGTGGCCCTGAACGTTGGCCTGGTAGGCCTCTCCGCGCATCGCGGCGCCGAGGTCGAGCGTGGCGCCCTCCGAGCGGCGAACGTTGTCGCCGAGCAGCTGGGCGTACTGGCTCGTCTGGTTGGCGTGGTGCGCCATTTCCTCGGTGAGACCTTGAATGAAGGGTCCGGCCATCACTTTCTCCTTCCTGGGTTGGAACTTCCAGTCACACCGTAGGAACCGACGGCCGCCGCGGACCGGTGACGACACCTTCCTGCCAACCGCCCCGCAACAGTGCGCGGCCGCCGCAAGATCACAGAGGACAGGTCCGACGGAAGGCAGATGACGATGGCGACGATGATGGTGCGGCGGCCGATGCGACGGCCGGCTCCGGAGCTGCCCACGGGCGAACTGTTGCTGGAGGCACCTCCTGAGGTCCCGGAGCCCGGCGGCCGGCAGTGGGCGCAGATGCTGATGGTGCTGCCGATGGTCGCGATGATGGGCGCGATGATGCTGATGTTCACCGGCAGCGTCGCGAGCGGCCTGCGGTACGTGATCTTCGGCCTGTTCGGGCTCGCGATGGTGGCGATGATCGTCGTCTCGATGTTCAGCCGGACCGGTGGCGGCAAGTCCGAGATGGGGCAGGCCCGGCGGACCTACCTGCGACACCTTGCCCAGCAGCGATTGCGCCTGGGGCGCTCCATCGATCAGCAGCGCGAGACGCTGACCTACCACCACCCGGAGCCCGACTCGCTGTGGGCGCTCGCGGCCAGCTATCGCCTGTGGGAACGCCGCCAGGACGACGGCGACTTCGGCGTCACCCGGATCGGCGTCGGTGCCCAGAACCCGGCGACGTCCGTCGTCCCGCCGGACACGCAACCGCTCGAGCGGCTGGAACCTCTGTCCGCATTGGCGTTGCGGCGGTTCGTATCGACGTACGCCGCCGTTCCCGGGCTCCCGCTGGCCATCGCGGTGACCGGGTTCAGCCGGATCTACCTGCCCGGCGACCGGGAGCGCTCGATCGGTCTGGTCCGCGCGATGCTGGCCCAGCTGGCGACGTTCCAGGCCCCCGACAATCTGCGGATCGCCGTCTGTACCGCGCCGGAGAACCGCGGTGATTGGGAATGGGCGAAGTGGCTGCCGCACGCACTGCACCCGGAACGCACGGATGCACTCGGGCCACTGCGTCTGATCGCCTCCTCGATCACCGCGATCGAGGCGCTGCTGGATGACGTGATCGCCGACCGGCCCCGGTTCGATCCGGACACGGCGGCCCGGGTCACCGGCCCGCACCTGGTCGTCGTCCTCGATGGCGGTGACCTCGACGGCTCGGATCACCTGCTGGCCGGCTCCGGAGTCGAAGGCGTGACGGTCCTCGACCTGACCCTGATGCCGCCGCGAGCGATCGACTCGACCGCGATCAGCCTCGATATCGATGCTGACGGCAACATTCAGGCCGAGACGATGGACGGCGACGAGCGGCTGGGTCAGGCGGACGCGCTCGACCTGACGACCGCCGAAGGCCTGGCCCGGCAGCTCGCCCCGCTGCGGCTGACCGCGGGCGCCCAGGGCGATCAGCCGCTGAGCGCCGACCTCGGGCTGGCCGAGCTGCTCGATCTCGGCGACCCGTACGACTTCGACCCCGAGGACACCTGGTTGCCGCGGCCGAGCCGGGACCGGCTCCGCGTCCGCTTCGGACTCCGGGCCGACGGCCAGCCGATCGAGCTGGACCTGAAGGAATCGGCCCAGGAGGGGATGGGCCCGCACGGCCTGCTGATCGGGGCGACCGGCTCCGGCAAGTCGGAGCTGCTCCGCACGCTGGTCCTGGCGTTGGCGATCACGCATCCGCCGCGGTCGCTGAACTTCGCCCTGGTCGACTTCAAGGGCGGCGCGACCTTCACCCGGCTCGACAAGCTGCCGCACACCAGCGCGGTGATCACCAACCTTGCCGAAGAGCTGCACCTGGTCGACCGGATGACGGACGCGATCAACGGTGAGCTGCTCCGCCGCCAGGAGCTGCTCCGCACCGCCGGCAACTTCTCCTCGCTACGGGACTACGAGAAGGCGCGCGCGGCCGGTGCGCAGCTGCCCGAGGTTCCAACCCTGTTGGTGATCTGCGACGAGTTCAGCGAGCTGCTGACCGCTCGGCCGGACTTCATCGACATGTTCGTCCAGATCGGTCGGGTCGGCCGATCGCTCGGCGTCCATCTGCTGCTGGCCAGCCAGCGCCTGGAAGAGGGTCGGCTCCGCGGCCTGGAGACGCATCTGTCGTTCCGGATCGGTCTCCGGACGTTCTCCGATATCGACAGCCGTACGGTGCTGGGCGTCAACGACGCGTTCCATCTGCCGCGGGCGCCCGGCCACGGGTTCCTCCGGGTCGGGACCGAGCAGATGGATCGCTTCCGGTCCGCGTACGTGTCCGGCGTCCATCGCCGTCCCACTGCCGGCGGGTTGCAGGTCACCCCGGACAACTCGGTCGAGTTGTTCGACTACTCCAGCGGGTACGTCGCACCGATCCTCGAGGACGACACCGAGGACGAGCCGACCGATCCGGACGGCGTCTTCGATGAGAACGTCGGCGAATCGCTCCTCGACGTCCTCGTCGATCGCTTCGACGGCAAGGGCGACCCCGCGCACCAGATCTGGCTGCCGCCGCTGGACAAGGCGCCGGCCTTGGGTGATCTGCTCCCCGGCTTCGGCGACCAGAGCGGGACGCCGTCCGTCCAGCCTGGCCGCCTGGTGGTCGTCGCGGGCGTCGTCGACAAGCCGCTCGATCAGCGCCGCGATCCGCTGACGCTCGACCTGTCCGCCGCCGGTGGGCACGTCGCGATCGCGGGCAGCCCGCAGAGCGGGAAGAGCACGGCGGTCGTCAGCATCCTGACCAGTCTGGCGCTGACTCATACGCCGGAGGAGGTCCAGTTCTACTGCCTCGACTTCGGCGGCGGCGTCCTGACCGCGCTACGCGAGCTGCCGCATGTCGGCAGCATCGCCGGTCGGCAGGACACGAACGCCGTCCGCCGTACGGTCCTGGAACTGCTCGGCATCATCGCCGAGCGGGAGCGCGCGTTCGCCGAGGCCGGCGTCGACTCGATGGAGACCTATCGGGAGCTGCGCCGGACCGGCCGGGCCGGGGACTCGCCGTACGGCGATGTGTTCTTGGTGATCGACGGCTGGCAGACGATCCGCAACGACTTCGACGACCTCGAGCAGGCGCTGGGCGATATCGCCACCCGCGGACTCGCGTACGGCGTCCACCTGATCATCACCGCCGCCCGCTGGTTCGACATGCGGACGAACATCCGCGACCTGTGCGGCACCAAACTCGAACTGCGGCTCGGCGATCCGATCGACTCGCTGGTGGATCGGCGGACGGCGGCGCTCGTCCCCGAACGGGCGCCCGGACGCGGCATCCTGACCTCGCGGCACCACTTCCTGATCGCCGCGCCCCGGCTGGAAGACAGCGAAGAACGCGTCGCGGTCGGCCTCGCCGCGCTGGTGGACGTCGTCCGGCAGGCGTGGCCGGGGCAGGCCGCGCCGACGATCAAGCTGCTGCCGACCGAGGTCAGCTACGCGAGCGCCGACGGCGTGAGCTCGAAGGAGCACGGTCTGGCGATCGGCGTGGCCGAGCGCAGCCTCGAACCGGTGCTCCTCGATCCGGTGCAGAACCCGACGTTCATCCTGCTCGGCGACACCGGCGCCGGGAAGTCCGGCTTCCTGCGGACGCTGGCGACGCGGATCCGCGAGACGCACACCCCGCAGGAGGCGCGGATCCTGGTCATCGACCACCGCCGCAGCCTGCTCGGGGCGGTCGAGAGCGACCACCTGCTCGGCTACGGCAGCAATCACCAGGCCACGGCCGAGCTGATCGCCGGCCTGGCCAACATCCTCCAGCAGCGACTGCCCGGATCCGACATCACCCCGCAACAGCTCCGCGACCGTTCCTGGTGGGAGGGCCCGGACATCTTCGTCCTCATCGACGACTACGACCTGGTCGCCTCCTCCGAGGCACACCCCCTGATGCCCCTCCTTCCCTTCATCCCCCAAGCCGCCGACATCGGCCTGCGCATCTACGCCGCCCGCCGTACCGGCGGCGCCATGCGCGGCCTCTTCGAACCCGTCCTGGCCCGCATCCGCGACGTCGGCTCCCCCGGCCTCCTGATGTCCGGCAGCCGCGAAGAAGGCCCCCTCCTCGGCGGCCTCCGCGCCCAGCCCATGCCCCCCGGCCGCGGCTGGCTCGTCAGCCGCCAAGGCACCACCCAACTGATCCAACTGACCCAACCCCCGTCGGACGACCCGACGAACTGAAAACGAAAGGAGAAACCATGGCACTGGACAACAGCGGCAACGTCAACGCAACCCTCGACGAGCCGTTCGTGCTGAAGTTCCGGATGGGCCCGCAGGCAGCGATGACCAATGCGGTCGCCGCAACCGGGAAACTGTCCGTCTCGGAAGCCGCCGCGGGAACCATGCCGGAAGGTGCGGCGTTCATGAAAGTCGAGCGACAGGCCCGCGACGTGCTGGCCCAAGTGATGTCGAAGACGTCGCAGGGGATGCAGGGCTACGAGCAGGCGCTGACGGCGATCTTCGCCAACTATCAGAGCCTGCACGAGCTGACCACGCAACGGGCCAAGTCGTTGCTCGAGCCATCCGATGCGCCGGCGCCGATCGACATCAATTTCGACCCGGACTTCGTCCTCGCGAACATCGCGGCCGAGAACGCCGCCGGCCGGGGAGGAATCTGATGCCTGGTTTCGAAGCTGTTCCGGCCGGGGGCGAAGGCGCCGGCTCGGCCGCCAAAGGCGACTATGCGGCCGCGGCCCGGAGCGCGATGCTCCTGGACGATCTGCTGGCGGCGATGGTTGCCATCGACAACTTCGCCCAGTCCGAGAAGGCGCTGGTACAGCCGCTCAACACAGCAGCCGACATGTGGACCACCGCCGCGGCCGGGATGCAACGCACCGCAGTCGCGTTCCGGGCCTACAACGCGGACCTGCTCGACGAGAAGTGGCGCAGTCCGGAGGACTCGAATGTCTACCGCGACAACGCCGAGGCCTCGGTCCGGTCGCTGCAGAGCAACCACGACGAGATCGCCATCTCGGCAGGTGATCTGGGCGCTATGGACGGCGGCGGAATTCCGGCGTCGCTAAAGCAACTGGCAGCGCGTATCGACTCGATCCATCCAGTGACCAAGAGCGCGTTGGACCTGCTCCGCTCATTCGTGAAGGAGTACAAGGACACGGTCACCACATTCGACGCCGAGTTCGAGATGCGAGCCACCGACGCTGCCCGGCCCCCGGTGGTGGCGGCAGGTGAGCAACTCAACCTGCTGGCAGCGCACTACAACACCACAGGCCAGCCGATTCTGGGGACGGCCGAGAGGCTGCGCTGGGACGGACCGGGCGGGCCGAAGGGCGCACCGACCGCGCCCAACAACAGAAACGCAGGCGCGCCACCCGGCGGGGCACCGAACGCACCCGGCGACACCCCAGCCACCGCCCCAACCGCTCCCGGCGGCGAGACGCCAACCGACCCCGGCGCGCCGGGCGGCCCCGCCGAGACACCGGCCGGAATGCCACCCGGCGGAATGCCCCCAGGCGGAACGCCGCCGGGCGGGCCTTCGCTGGCGGGGATGCCGCCGGGAACCACGTTGCCGAAGCCTCCGGTGTTGCCGCCGTTGACGCCGCCGGTCCTGCCGGACCTTGCGCACCCGATCGGGCCGGCTGGACCGCCGGCGATGAACGGGATCGGAGTGCCGCCGGCTGGTGGCCCCAGGGGCGGCGGAGCCGGTCTGCCGCGCGGAGCCGGCATCGGCGGCCTAGGTGGCATCAAGGGCGTCGGCAAGCCCGGCATCGGCTTACCGGGCGCTCTCGGCGGTGACCAAGTCGCCCGAGCCGCCCAAGCCCTCCAAGCGCCGTCCGGCTTGAGCGGAGGGCAAGCCCCGACTCCGTCGAACGGACTCGGTTCGGCGTCCACCGCTGCTCCAGGTGGCGCCGGCGGCGGGATGCCCCCGCCGATGATGCCCCCCGGCGGTGCAGCCGGCGCCGGGGCCGGTGGTCGCGGCGGCAAACCCGGCGCAGGCGCCATCCGCCCAACCGGCCGCAAACGCGACCGTCGCGATGACACCCCAGGAGTCCCATCCGAACTCCGAGGACGCTCCGGTCGAGACCTCCCCGGCGCGTTCCCGACAGTCCCCGTCAACAGCCGGCGCCGCCCGGAGAAGAACCAGCAAACCGAAACCCTCCAACTACTCGACGAGGACCTCTGGAAAGTCGAACAGTCAGAGGCAGTAACCCCACCCACCCCTCAGCGCTACGCCAACTAAGCAACCCCAAGGGCCCGACTCAACACCCGAGTCGGGCCCTTCGGCACGCGGGGTCAGGGTCGCTGTCGATCCATCACCACGGTTACAACCCCAACGTTTCCTGGGAAAATCGCAGTTCTTCTTACTATTGCGCTGCTTTACTAGAGGGGGAACGGAGCTTTCAGCACTAGCCGGTCGAACACCGGCGAGTCCGGGAACGGCTGCTTCTCGCCGAGCTGCACCCAGCCCCATGACCGGTACGCCGCCTGTGCCGGCACGTTGTCCTTGCGCACCAACAGCTCAGCGACCGGTTCGGGGCGACCTTCAAGCAGGGCATCATGCACTCGGCGCCCAACGCCTTTCCGCTGGTACTCAGGGTGAGTTGCAAACTCGCGGAACATGTACATCGGGACGGACTCCACCGGGACGCCCCAGCCCGGGTAAGTCGCGTGCAGGTCATCCCAGATCGCGCCGTGCCGGTCCCGCGGACTACCGAAGGCATAGCCGACCATCGCGCCGTCGATTCGCGCGGCGACCAGCTCGAAGTCACGACCAGGAAGGTACAGCTCGATCAACCGGCCCCAGAACTGATCCGGGTGAAACCATGGATCAAGCATCTGATCTTCATGCGATGCGGCGTACACCGGCAGAACGTCGTCCCTCAGCTCCGCCGTTGAAACTGCGTCATGCCGCTCGATGACCAACCCGTCAGCGTCGCTCATGCCGCTCTGACTACCCTTCCCAGATCTGAATCAACCGGCCCCGAGTTCAAGGCACTCACGCAACTCGACAACAGCCGGCTTCGAAATCTGCGGGGCTGGGCCTCGGAGTACCAGGTGAATCCGTCCGGCACGAACTTCCAGCCGCGTTCGGTGATCACCTACCTGCCTGCTCGGGTGAGGTCAACCCGCGCATGCGCGGCAGGCAGTCGCTCGTGCTCCACTCACCATGTCTCAGAAGACGCGGCCTCCCAGCCTCTACAGCCGCGATTTTGTACTTCTGTTCTTCTGTTCTTCCGTCCTTCCGTTCTTCCGTTCTTCCGTTCTTCCGTTAGGGGGTGGGTTGTCGGGCGGCTTGGGGGGATAGGCCGGGGCCTTGGGGGATTCGGGCTATTAGGGCGGCGGGGATGGGGGTGGGGTGGGTGTTTTCGTAGCCGAGGGTGGGGAGGAGGTCGGGGGTGGTTAGGGGGTAGGCGCGGGCGGTGTCGGTGATGACGGAGATGGTGCCGCTGGGGGCTCGGTCGGATTGGGCGGCGCGGACTACGGCGGCGGTGCCGGGGGTGATGAGGATGCGGTCGGCGAGGGCGGTGCCGCGGCGGCCGATTTTGGGGGTGACGGTCATGGGGTCGCGGAGTGGCATGGCTGGGTCGATGGTGATGGTGGGCGGGGTGGTGCCGGGGGCGAAGGTGGCGCAGATGGTGCCGAGGCCGTCGCGGGGGGCGATGAAGGTGGGGCGGCTGCGGGGCGCCATGCCCTCTTCGACGGTGGGGTCGGGGTCGTTGGCGGTGACGGCTTCGGCGGGGGTGAGCTCGATCGGCTTGGGTCGCTTGCCTCGGTACGCCGCGGCGGTCGCCGGGAACTCGGCCTGGATGTCGAACTGCAGCGCCGAGATCGCAAGCAGGCGGTCCTTCGTCGCCAGGTAGTGCTGGACGCCGCCACCCGACGAGTGGACGACGAAGAGCTGCCCGATCGCGGTCCCCTTCCGGCCTGGGACGGCGGACGACGGTTTGCCCATGGCGCCGATCTTGATCGGGGCGAGTGGCTCGCCGTCCGGGAGCGCGTCGACGAAGGCCGAGCCGACTCTGGCCCAGGGTTTGGAATTGAGCGCCAGGCCGACCGAGACGGCGTCCGCCTTGACGATGCGATGCCGGTAGCCGTTGCGGAGCAGGTAGCGGTCGCCGGTCCCGATCACCTCGACGAGCATCACCGAGTCGGCCAGGGCCTGCCCGCCGGCGGGCTGTTGGCCGATCATCAGCACGGACTCGCTGCTCCGGGCGCCGGCAGGATCGATGGTGGGTTGCGAGCAGAGCGTCCAGGCGCCGGTCAGCAGTTTCTTGGCTGCAGGTAAGGCGTCCGGAGCATCCTGGATGCCGATCCGCGGCCCCCGCGGGACGCCGGCCAGCGACTTCTGCGAGACCCGGCGCGTCTCACCTTTCTTGCCGATGGCAAGCAGTGCGGAAACGTAGTTGGTCACCGGGTGCAGATGCTGGTCGAGGTAGACGTACCGGGTGCCGGTCTCCTTCTCGACGATGACGCCGTCGCCTTTGCTCCACACCTTGTTCCCGCCGGGCACGATCATCCCGTAGACCCAGACGACCGCGAGCGCTAGCACCAGGACGCCGACGCTCCAGATGGCCGAGAGCCCGACCCGTTTGAACGGCGGCGTCTCCGGATCCGTCTCCCGGGTGACGAGGGCCGACACCATCCGCTGGACGGAGAACTGGTGCGACTGCAGCTGATCCTTCCTGGTCGCCATCTCAGCCTCCCCAGCCCCGGACGACGGCGTACAGGCCGAGCACCGAGCAGGCGAGTGGGATCAGCGACAAGGTGACGAGCACTTCGAGGATCTCGGCGTACCGGCTGAGGTACGGGCTCGGGAGCTTGCTGCTGTAGCGCAGCCCGAAGAAGATCGTGGCGGCCGCGAAGAGGATCGCGAGCGGTACCACCACGGTGATCGGATCGCCGGCGCTCCGGCTCAGCGGACCGAGCGCCAGACAGGCCAGCCCGACCAGGCCCGGGAGCAGAAACAGCAGTCGATGTTTGACCACCGGATAGATCCTTGCCCTGAGCAAGCATCCGGCCGCGAGCAGTCCGGTCAGCAGGTTCGCCGAGACGCCGCGGTCCAGGGTCAGCAGGATCAGACTGGTCGAGACAGTGAGTGCCATTCCGATCAGTAGGCCGGTGAGCAGACCGTCCGCGCGCAGGACGGCGCCGTACACCTCGCGGCGAGCGGGTTGCGGGTCGTCGCGGACCAGGTCGGCCGTCGTCCGCGGCAGGATCGGCATCGGCAGCCGGCCGAGCCGCAGGCAGAGCTGGCTGTAGAACGGCGAGAACGCGAACGCCGACGCGCCGACCAGAGCGGCCACATCGGGCCCGTCCAGCGAGTCCGCCGTACCGAGCCAGCCGGCGATCAGCGCGAGCAGCCCGGTGCTCGTCGCGCCCGCGAAGAGGGTGGCCTTGTCGACGACGCCGAGATAGCAGGCGATCCCCGCCAGCATCAGCGCGGTGCCGCCGGCCAGCACTTGGGGTGCGCCGATCGCCGGCCACCGGTCCGCGCCGGCCAGCAATAACAGCCCACCGAGCCCGGCGAACAGCAGTCCGAAGCCGGCGACGAGCGCACCGGCACCTGAGTCCCCGACAACGCGTGCCAGCGCGACTCCGGCCGCGATCAGCAGGACGGCGCTGAGCAGCAGCCAGGTCGCGGTCTCGGCCCAGGGCGAGGCGTGCCGCAGGATCGCGGTCAGGCCGACCAGCAGCGCCGGCGCGGCACCGATCAGCCCGGCCCAGCGGGTGTGCCGAGCGGTCCAGATCGCGCCGAGTTTCCCGGCACCGGCGGCGACGGCGTCCACGAGGTCGTCGTACTCGAGCTCGGGCCAGTCGAGTTCCCGCGGCACCAGGTGCAGGATCTCGCCGTCCCGGATCCGATGGGAGCCGAGGGTGCGACCGAGGGCGAGCTCGGCGCCGTCGGCACGGCGGAGCACCCAGCCGCCGTCGGGCGCGGCCTGATCGGCGAGGTGCTCACCCGCCTTGGTGAGCAGGCCGGGCAGGACCTCGGCGACCGAGGCCTGTTCGGGCAGGGCCAGGTCGAGCCGGCGTTGCGGCGCGGCGACCGTGACCCGGAGCAGTCCGGTGATGTTCATGGGGTTCTTCCTTGCTCTGCGGCTTCGCGGGACCACGGAGGGCCAACACCACCGTGCCCGCCGGGCAGGGCGCCGAAGGGGTCCGCGTCCTGTTCCTGCCGCGCCCCTCGACAGCGTCGTCCGCAGACCTAACGTGCTGGCAGAGAAGGAAAAGGAGGACGCCGTGGACGCATTGCTGCTGCCGATCGGACATGATCTGGGCGCCCGGTACGCCGCCGGCGGGACGGACCGCCGGCACCAGGTGCGGGCCGGCGCGGACCTGGCCGAGCTCAGCGACGTCGAGTTCGCCGTCTGGATGCTTGCGCACGGCATCGATGATCGCGATCAGCCCACCCGGGCATCGCTGATCGCCGGCGCGGAACGGTTCGGGATCGACCCGGCCGAGGCGGCCGCGGTCGTCGATCAGTTACAGGCCGACCGATTGCTGGCCGCCGTCGACCCGGAGGACGCGACCGACTTCGCGCAGACCCATCAGCTGGTCCCGTTGTTGACCGGTCTCGGACCGGATCCGGACCAACCCTGGATGCAGAACATCGGCCTGCTGAACCAGCCCGTCGTCCAGGTCTCGACCGCCGTGTACGACGTCTGGACCTGGGCTCATCTCGCACCTCAGCTGTGGGCCGGTTGCGAGGACGCCGCCGAGGTCGCCCGGACGGCGGGGATCACCACCGCCGACGAGACGGATCCGCACCGCGTCCTGGCCGGCGTCCTCACCTCCGTCCACGGGCTGCTCTGCGTCCGCGCGGCCTACCTCGATCGGCGGACCCACTGATGACGACCACGCTGTATCCCATCGGCCACTACACCGGGCTGCGGACCGACGAGGCCGGACGGCAGTTCCGGACAGTCCGCCGCGGTTGGCGCCTGCATCAGTTGTCCGAGGACACCTTCGGCGCTTGGGTTCTCAGCCACGGTACGCCGGACAACGGCAAAGCACCGTGGACGGTCGAGCACATCCTCGCCGCCGGTGCCGAGGCCGGGTTGGCCGACGTACCGGAGCAGTTGGAAGAGCTGGCGAGCCTCGGGTTGATCGCGACCGTCTCCGCGACCGACACCGAGTTCTTGACGGCGAACCGGATCGACATCCAGTTCGTCGGCCTGGGCAACAGCCCGGACCAGCCTGACCTGCACGCCGTCGGGCTGCCGGGCCTGGGCGCGACCGCCCTGCTCGACCCGACCTGTTACGAGCTGTGGCAGTGGGGATCGCTGGCGCCGACGATCTGGCACAGCTGCGAAGTCCGGGCCTCGGTGGTCAGCCGGCTCGACCAACCGGTCGATCCAGGTGACGTCGCCGCCGAGGTGCTCGGGGATCTGCGGTTCCTACTGGCCCATGGTTGTGCGTACGTCGACGTCGCGGACGCTCGCTGACGTGTCCGGATCGGTGCGAAGATGACGGTGATGGCTGAGATTTCTCCGGATGCGTTGGTGCCGCGGGCCGAAGGGCCGGTGGCCTCGGTGTTCTTGGTGCCGCCGGTGGGTGAGCGAGCCACGGCCGTGCTCAAGATCTATCCGCGCGGGCTGGATCGGCGGACGTTCAACGCGGTCGAGGTCGAGCAGGCGAAGCTCGCCGGGCTCCGGGTCGCCGGGTCGGTGCTGCTGGCGGAGGCGATCGAGGAGCTGCCCGACGGGCGGACGGGCGTCCGGATGGAGTTCTGCCCGCAGTCGCTGGTGGAGTTGGTGCGCGGCCGCGGGCTGCCGATCGGGGACGTCGTCGTCCTCGGGCAGATCCTGGGGTCGGTGCTGGCCGAGGCTCATGAGGCCGGGCTGGTCCATGGCGGGGTGACGCCGAGCAACGTGCTCGAGCGGCCGAACGGCCAGCCGGTGCTGGCGGATTTCGGGCTGGCGCTCCGCCTGCGGTTCCCGCGCGACCTGACCACCGCGGCGGCGTACACGGCCCCGGAGGTGCTGCGGGACGGCGAACTCTCGGAGGAGGCCGACGTCTACGGGCTCGGCGCGGTGCTGTACCTCGCGCTGACCGGGCAGTCGCCGTTCCCGACCCGGCCGGGTGAGACGCCGGACGACGTCGTCCTGCGGGTCCTGCGTGAGCCGGCGCCGGAGGTGTCGGGGCGCGATGTGCCGCCGGGGCTGACCGCGCTGATCCGCCGGATGCTCGCCAAAGAGGCGGCGACCCGGCCGGATGCGGCGGCCGTGACGCGGGAGTTCGAGACCCTGCTGACCGGTACGACGGCGCCCGCCGACGAGCTCGACTTCGACGACTTCCGCGACGAGCTGCCCGCGCACCGGAATATCCCGGTGGCGACGACCGTCCGCCCGCCGCGCCGGAAGCTCCGGTGGCCGCGGAAAGAGGTGTTGATCGGGGCCGCGGCGGCGCTCGCGCTGGTCGTCGTCCTGCCGATTCTGCTGCGTCCGAAACCCGAGACCACGGCGACCGAGCAGCGACCGGCGGCCGGCGTCCCGGCCACGCCGCAGCCGTCCCAGGCGCCCGCGACGACGCAGCGGATCCAGCTCGATCCGCCGCAGGACAAGGGGACGAGCGTCGTCCTGAAGTGGTCCTTCCCGCAGCCGCTGACGTACGCCGTCTTCGTCGCCGAGCAGGGCGGGAAGGCGCCGCGATCGATCTACCGGGGCAGCGGGACGACGTCGACCGTGCAGGTCAGTCCAGGATTGAAGTACTGCTTCGAAGTCCAGGGCACCGACGGGCGCGAGGTCTTCTACAGCACGCCGCGCAGTATTCGAGGCGCCACCTGCAAGAGCTAGTGGACGCCGTCTGGACCACTCCTGGACCCTTGGCACCTACTCTGGAAAGGTGAAGCCGACCATGATTCGCCCCGTCAAAGGTCGCGCCGGGCTCGCCGCCGTCGTCGCCGGCTGTGTCGCGCTGCTGAGCGTGGTCGTGCTGACCGGCGCCGGCAATCCGACCAGTGGTCTCAAGTTCACCCAGTCCGGACACTGGATCTACAACAGCTCGATCGGCCGCGTCTTCCACCTGGACAGCGCGACGAAGGCGATCGACGCGCAGGTCCCGCTGAGCACCGGCGAGGAGGGCGCGCAGGCCGTCCAGACCGACACCGACGTCTACGTGCTCTCGAAGTCCCGGATCGACAAATTCGGCAAGTCGGATCTGACCGTGGCCGAGCAGATCGAGGTTCCGGTCAACGAGCAGCCGGTCGGCGTCGAGGCGGCCGGGGCGGTCTTCGCGGTCTACCAGCGGTCCGGTCACATCGTCCGGCTGGGCGAACGCCGGACGACCGCCTTCCTGGACGGCGCATTGAGCGACCCGGTCGCGACATCGGACGGCACGCTCTGGGTGCATCGCGTCGGGCAGGGCGAGCTATGCCAGCTGCCGCCGACGGCCGATCGGATGTCCTGCCCGGCCTCGGCTCCGCAGGGTCACAAGGGCGGGCTGACCGCGATCGGCGACCAGGCGGTCTTCGTCGACCTGACCGCGCAGAAGGTCTACGACCTGAGCTCCGGTGGTCTGGACGATCGCAGCGACCTGAGTGAGCTCGCCGTCCCGGAGGACGCGCTGATCGCCGGGAACGACGTCGACGGCCGGATCGCGCTCGTCGACCGGAACAAGGGCCAGGTGCACCTGGTCAGCCTGCCGGAGC
Source organism: Kribbella sp. NPDC104218 (assembly GCF_055584105.1). Lineage (NCBI taxonomy): Bacteria > Bacillati > Actinomycetota > Actinomycetes > Propionibacteriales > Kribbellaceae > Kribbella > Kribbella sp. NPDC104218. Next base: position 2,503,004 of record NZ_JBVJMQ010000001.1, on the reverse strand, counting down.
GGCCGGGCGCGAAGCCCGCGGCGCCGGTCACGACGAAGATCCCGCAGGGCAGGTACGACCGGGTGGCGTCGTCCGGGCGTGGTCTCGCGCTGCTGAACCGCAAGGACTCCGACCTGGTGACGCTGGATCGCGACGGCAAGGTCCACCAGCAGAAGGTGCACAACGAGCATCCGACCGCCGGTCTGCAAGAGGAGCCACGGCTGATCCGCGGCGACGACGCCCAGGTGTACGTCGAGAGCGGCAAGGGCGACCGCGTCGTGGTCGTCGACGGGCAGGGCCGGACGGAGCCGGTGCCGGTCGGCGGCAAGACCAGTGACGACGAGACTCCGCCCAAGCGGGTAACGCCGCCGGCGAAGAACACGCCGCAGCCCCCGCGGAACACGCCGAAGCCGCCACTCAAGAGCACCCCGCCGCCCAAGAGCACCCCGCCGAAGACCGAGACGCCGGAGAAGCCCGAGACCGAGAAACCGGGGCGGGACAAGCCGGAGTCCAACGATCCCGGGGACGGTAAGCCCGAGAAGAAGGATCCGCCGAAACCCCCGGTGAAACCGGATCCGCCGAAGGCGACCGTGCCGGGCGCTCCGACCGGAGTGACCGCCCGCGCGTACCCCGAAGGCCCGCTGGTGAAGTGGAGCGGCGCCGCGCCGCACGGCGCCCCGATCACCGGCTACCAGCTGATCTGGACGGGCGGCTCCCGGACGGTCAGCGCGAGCGCTCGGTCCGCGACGGTCGCCGATCTCGCCGGTAAGAGCGGGTACTACGTGAGCGTGCGCGCGGTGAACCGGATCGGCTACGGCCCGGCCGCCCGCTCCAACCAGGTCAAGGGCAGCTACGCAGCGGCCGAGTCACCCCGCGAGATCATCGTCTCGAAGGACGGCACCCCGGGTCAGCTCACCCTCGGCTGGGACCGCCCGACGATGGGTGACGGCACCTTCCTCAGGTACGCCGTCAGCCTCGGCTCGGCCACCGCCGCGCCCCGCGTCAACGTGACCGGCACCGAAGCCACGATCAAGGGCCTCACCACCGGCAAGACGTACACGTTCTTCGTCCGCGCGATCACCCGAGCGCCCGACGGCCAAGAGCTGCAAGGCAAGTACACGAGCCTGTCCGCCGCGCCGGTCGGCGCTCCGGAGCGGACGAAACGCGTCGTCGCCTCCCGCGGCGCCGGGACGTCGTACGAGAACTGCGAGCCGCCGGCCTGCGCGTTCATCCAGGTCCGCATCGAGAACCTGCGGCCGAACACCAACTACAAGATCGTCCCGCACGTCCAGGGCTGGGAGCCCTTCAACGAGGGCGCCACCCTCCGGACCAGCTCCGAAGGTCACCTCCTCGTCGACGACCGCTTCCCCTGTAGCGGCGTCGGCCGCCTGGTCTGGGCCACCGTCACCGGCCCCGAAGGCACCTACACCTCGAACAAGTTCACCTGGAAGTCCGGCTGATCCATCGATCCCCCTGTCGACCGGCAGGGGGATCGGCTCTTGCGCCGGAAAAATAATGCCGTATTATTTCAACCATGACCCGACACGCGGACGCCGATACCCGGCGCGGCCAGATCGCCGAAGCCCTGCTGGTCGTGGTCGCCGAGATGGGGTTGAAGGAGGCCCGGCTGGTCGAGGTCGCGCGGGCGGCGGGCGTCTCGGTCGGGTTGGTGCAGCGCTACTTCCGGACGAAGGACGAGCTGATCCGGTTCGGGGTCGGCTACGTGTACGAGCGGACCGAGCAGCGCGCGCAGGAGGTCGAGTTCGTCATGCCGGTGCGCGGCTATCTCGAGCGGCTGATGGCGGTCTTCCTGCCACTCGACGAGGCGCGGGTCCGGGAGTTGCGCTTCTGGTTGGCCTTCCTGCACAGCAGTCTGACCGATCCGGAGCTGGCCGCGACCCATCAGCAGGCGCAGCTGAAGCTGCTGGCCGGCTTGCAGGCGGCCTTCGAGGGAGCGCAGCGGCGAGGCGAGGTTGCGGCTGATCGCGATCCGGCCGCGGAGGCGGCCGCGCTGGTCGCCTTTGTGGACGGGCTCGCGCTGCACCACCTGACCACTGCGCCGGCGTACCCGGTGGAGAGCCTGCAGCCGGCGCTGACGGCCTACCTGGATCGGGTGTTCGGATGAGCACGGCGTTGTTACTGGGCCTTGCCGGTCTGAGCCTGATCGACAGCACGAGTTTCGGGACGTTACTGATCCCCATCTGGCTGCTGATGACGCCGGGCCGGCTGCACGCTGGGCGGATCGGGATCTACCTGGCCACGGTCACCGCGTTCTACTTCGTGCTCGGCGTACTGCTCACCCTCGGCTTCGAGCCGGTCCTGCATGGCATCCGCACGAACGTTTCGCCAACGGCCTTGCGGATCGCCCAGCTGGTCATCGGCGTCGTACTCGTTGCCTTGAGCTACTGGTTGGAGGCTCGCGCCAAACGCCAGGGCGAAGGGCCGGGCAAGGTACAGCGCTGGCGCACCCGCGTGACGTCCGGCCAGGGCAGCCCACGCACGCTGATGAGCCTCGCCCTCGTCGCCGCCGCGATCGAAGCCGCCAGCATGGTGCCCTACCTGGCCGCCATCGCCCTGATCAGCCAAGCCGGCCTCAGCTGGCCGCACACCGGCCTCACCCTGCTCGGCTACTGCCTGCTCATGTGCCTTCCCGCAGTCCTCCTCGGCATCGCCCGCGTCACCGCACACGCCAAGATCGACCCCGTCCTCGAGCGCCTCAACACCTGGCTCACTCGCAACACCCCCAAACTCCTCGGCTGGACCGTCGGCGGCCTGGGCATCGGCCTTACCCTCAACGCCGCCGTCGTCCTCCTCTTCACCTAGGAGCCACATGCGACTCCACCGCCGATCCATCCTGGCCGGCCTCGGCGGTGCAGCCGCCGGCCTCCAGCTCTCCCCCGCATCGACCCCCAACCAGGTGCCGCCTGCGACCAAACTCCGCCCGACCGACCCGCAGTACACCGATCTCGTTGCCCGGGGCATCAATCAAAGGTTTCACTCGACGCCGGACCGCATTCACCTGGTCTCCGACACCGCTCAGCTCGTCGCGGCGGTGAACTCGGCGGTCCGGGCGCGGCAGCGGATCGCCGTCCGCAGCGGCGGGCATTGTTTCGCGGACTTCGTCGACAACCCGCGGACCGACGTCATCCTCGACCTGTCCCGGCTGCGGCACGTCGGTTACGACCCCGCCCGGCGCGCGTTCGCCGTCGAGCCGGGCGCCACCCTCGGCGAGGTGTACCGCCGGCTCTACCTGGACTGGGGTGTCACACTGCCGCTCGGCAGCTGCCCCGAGGTCGGCGCCGGCGGCCACCTGCTCGGCGGCGGGCACGGGCCGCTGTCACGTCAGTTCGGGCTCGGGGTCGACCACCTGTACGCCGTCGAAGTAGTCACCGTCGACGCCTCCGGAGCGGCCCGGACGACGGTCGCGACGCGCGCGGCCGACGATCCGAACCGCGAGCTGTGGTGGGCACACGCGGGTGGCGGCGGCGGGAACTTCGGTGTCGTCAGCAAATTCTGGATGCGCACGCCAGGTGCCCACGGCAACAATCCGGGCGACCTCCTGCCCCGGCCGCCCGGCGACGTCCTGGACTTCCTGATCGCGCTGCCCTGGGACACCCTGGACGAACGATCCTTCACCCGACTCGTCCGTCAGCACGGCGACTGGCACCGCGCGCACAGCGCACCCGGCGCTCCCGAGAATCGCCTGCACAGCGCGCTGCTCCTCTTCAGCCGTCCGTACGGCGCCATCGCGATCAAGGGCCAGGTCGACGGATCCGAGCGACTGCTCACGGCGTACCTGTCGACGCTGCTGTCCGGCGTCCAAGCGAAGTACTCACTGGAGAAGCAGCGCAAGCCGTGGCTGAAGAACGTTCTGGCGGCGGGCAACAGCGAGGAAATTCTCGGCAATCGGTTCGTCGTGAAGACCGGATACCTGCGCGAGCGCTACACCGAGGAGCAGATCGACGTCCTGTGGAAGCACTTGTCGGCTGATGACACCCAGGGGGCCGTCTGGCTCGTCTCGCTCGGCGGTCAGATCAACGCCACCGCGCCCGACGCGACTGCGGTCGTCCAGCGCGGCTCGGTCCTGAAGGCGATCTACCAAGCCTCCGGCACCAGCCCGGACGACGACGCCGCCGCGATCAGCTGGGTCCGAAACCTGTACGCCGACGTCTACCGCGATACCGACGGCGTCCCTCGCCACGATCGCCGCAACCAGGGCGCCTACATCAACTACCCCGACCCCGACCTCCCGATCGCCCTCTACTACGGCGACAACTACGCCCGGCTCCGCCAAGCCAAACGCGCTTGGGATCCCACCGACCAGTTCCGGCACTCGTTGTCGGTTCGGGGTTAACGCTGTTCGGCAAGAAGTTTGAGGCGGTGCAGGGTTTCGGCGTTGCGGGCGTGGAGGGGGACGTCGGCCAGCGGGGTGGGCAGGAGGGCGGCGGGGCCTTTGGTGGACTTCTCGGTCATCAGGACGTGACAGCCTTCGGGGGCCTCGCTGACGATGAACTCGACCTCGCCTTCACCGACGGGCCAGGCGCGGACCTTGAGGCGGAGGAGCCGACCCGGCTCGATGGCGAGGACTTCGGTGTGGTCGTCGATCAGGAAGGGCCAGGCGCCGACCGAGTGGTGGATACGGCCGCCGACATCGGGCCAGCGGGCGTCGACGTCCCGGACGCGGGAAGCGCCGACGACCCAGGCCGCGTATCGCCAGCCGTCGGTGAGGACTGCGAACACGTCCTCGACCGGGGCTGCCACCAGACACTCGTTCTCGCTCACATCGGCCCAGTACCCCGGGCTACTCGTCGGTGAGCGTCGCCAGATAGGTGTCGCTGAGTCCTTCGAGCTTGCTCGGCTGGGAGCCGAGCGCCCAGAACTGGCCGTTGTGGACCGCGGCGCCGAACAGCAGCGACGCGTTCGCCGGGGTCGGCACGCTGACAAAACCGGTCGGTGTCCAGCGCCAGGCCGTGCTGTGCGGTCTGCCGTCTCCGACGACGAGCGGTTTGCCGTTCACCACTTCGACGGCCAGGGGCTGGCCGGACTGTTTCGGCATCCGCACCTCGGTCCAGCGCTTCCCGTCGAAGTGATAGGCGACCGGCGTCCGGAAGAGCACCGGGTCCTCGCGATGGCCGACCGCCCAGATGTCGTTCGGGCCGACGACCGCGAAGTCGTTCAGGAAGGCGCCGTCCGGGCCCGGGAGGTCGGCCTTGGTCCAGCGTTCGCCGTCGTAGTGCTTGATGCCGTCGTCGAAGGCCGCGACCCAGACGTCGATCGGCGACAGGACGGCGATATCCGACGCGTAGCCCGGGACGCCGAGGACGTCGTCCGTGAGCGGGAGCCAGCTCTTGCCGTTGTAGCGCTCGACGAAGACCTTGGACTCTTCGCCCTCGATGCCGACCACCCAGATCTCGTCGCCGTGAACCGCGACCGATTGCAGGACGCTGTTCGGGTGCTCCGCTAGGGGGATCTCGCGCCAGCTCGTCCCGTTCCAGTGCTGGACCAACGGCCCGCCGGCGCCGTCCGGACCGCCCCAGGCTCCGACCGCCCAGGCGTCGCCCGCCGATCCGACAGCGACATCCAGCAACCGCCCGAACGGGCGCGGCTGCTCGGTCGGCTGCCAGCCGCCGTTCACCCAGCGGGCCGCGACGGTGCGATCCCAGTCCTTGGGCTCCTCCCGGCTGTAGCCGACACCCCACATCTCGCCGCCCGCGGAACTGATCGCGTCGAACGACGAACCGGTCGCGGGAATCGGCTGCTCCGCCCAGCCCACGGTGGCCGGGGCGACCAGGAGACCGAAACTGGCGACAAGTGCGGTGATCATCTGGGGGTCTCCGTCATGGTCGGGCTCGAGGGCGTGTGTGGCGGCATGACCGGCATGCTGGTCGGTACGAAGAGCGGCGCGGCGGCGTCCACCAACTCGGCCGGGACCTGCTCCTGCCAGCGCGGACTGAGGACGATCGCCCGGAGTTGCTCAACGGTCAGTGGCGGTTGCGGGCGGGTGCCGGCGCCCTTCCAGGTCGACGCGTTGTCGGAGTGGACGGTGAGAATCCAGCCGTCCTGATGTTGGATGCGAGCCTCGTTCATCTTTTCCCCCGCAGCACCGCTGTCGCTGAGGAGGACGAGCGTCCGGCCGTCGGCCAGGTTGTGCGTCGTGCAGACCTTGGCGCTGCTGCAGTCGAGTTCGACGTCGTCGCGCCAGTCGAGGTTGAGCGAGAGCTGCGAGGGCCCCTTGGCGTCGGTGTAGACGCCCTTCGCCCAGACGATGTCCGGGTTCGTGAGCGGGCCTTCGTGACCGCCCTTGACGTCCTTGAACTTGCTGCCCTTCGGCAGCTGGTCGACCACGATCTTCCAGGCCGCCTGTGGCGTGATCGGCTCCGGCGGCGCCTGCGTCACCGGTCCTGCTGGGCCGTACGACGGCTGCGCGGGCCCAGCCAGCGCGCCGCCGACCGTGACGACGACGCCGACAGCCGCTGCCGTCGCGACGACCGATGCGAGCGCCTGGCCGATCCGGCGCCGGCGGGTGAAACGACGGCCGGTCGCGCGGCCGCCGGCGATCAGGCGGTCGATGTCGACGTCCGCGTCGTCCACTCCGGCGTGGAGCCGGTCCTTGAGTTCGGTCTCGAAGTTCATTGCTGCCCTCCAATCAGTTCGCTGAGGTCGCTCCCGAGGTGCTCACGCAGCCGCGACAGCGCGCGCATGCTGCGGGTGCGGACCGCCCCGGGGCTGACCCTCACGAGGGCCGCGGTGTCCTCGACGCTCAAGTCGTGCCAGTACCGCAGTACGACGACCGCGCGGTCCTCGCGACTCAGCTGCGCGAGGGCGGCGAACAACGTCAGCCGCAGCGGGGTGTCGGCGGCCGCCGCGATCGGCTCGCGATGCGGCTCACCCACCTGCTCCAGCCGGGTCTTGCGGCGGGCGGCCAGGTAGCTGCGGATCATCACCGTCCGCGAGTAGGCCACCAGATTGTCGGCCCGGCGGGCCTTCGACCAGGCGCTGTACAACTTGCCCAGCGTGATCTGCGCCAGGTCCTCGGCGGCGTACCGCTCCCCTGTGAGCAGGTACGCCATCCGAAACAACTGCGTCCCGCGGGACGCCACGAACTCGACGTATCCGTCCGGCTCGCCCATGCTCCTCCTTCCGACCACAACCGCTGTCGGAAAGGTAAGAGCCGCCTAACGCCGGTTTTGTTTCAGCGCACCGCTCACTTCTTCACGGCGAGGACGGCGGCGATCAGGCGCTGGTAGTCGCCGAGCTCGTCCGGCGGCTCGGGGTTGCGCCACCGTGCGGCCGGGACCAGGCCCGGGTCGAGGATGGTGAAATCGTCGCCGAACAGGGCCAGGATCTCGGCCTCGGTGCGCCAGCGGCCGCGGCCCAGCGAGCCCTGCAGGACAGCTTCGAGCTCGGCGCTGCGCGGGTCGTTCTCGGAGCGGAAGTGGCTGACGAACAGATGACTGCCGGGGACGACCCGGTCGGCCCAGAACCGGAACAGGCCGTGCGGGTCCTCGTCGTCGTTCACGTGGTGCAGGATCGCGGAGAAGATCACCGCGACCGGCTCGTCGAACCTGATCAGCCGCCGGGTGCCCTCGTGGTCGTAGATCGCCTTCGGCTCGCGCAGATCGGCCTGGATGACCGTGGTGTGGTCGTTCTCGGCGAGCAGCGCCTGGCCGTGCGCGAGCACGATCGGGTCGTTGTCGACGTAGACGACCCTGGTCTCCGGCGCGTAGCGCTGGGCGACCTGGTGCACGTTGTCGGCGGTCGGCAACCCGCTGCCGAGGTCGACGAACTGGCGGATCCCGGTCGTCGAGACGATCTCGCGGACGGCGCGGATCAGCGCGGCCCGGTTGTCGGTCGCGATCACCGGCGAGCCGGGCAGCTCGTTGACGAACCGGTCGCCGAAGGCCCGGTCGACCGCGAAGTTGTCCTTACCGCCGAGGAGGTAGTCGTACGTCCGCGCGATACTCGGCCGGGTCATGTCGAACCCGGGGTACGGCGGCGTGTCCGGCACCTGCTCGTCGGCCATCGCGACTCCTTTCGTCAACCACAGTCACTCTATGCGACCTGACGACTACCGCGCCTCCGCTGCCAGCACGTCGTCCGCGAGCAGCGAGCGCAGCTCGTCCGTGGTCGGCATCCGGCCGAGCGCCCGGAGCCGTTGCGACTGCGCCTTGCGCATCCCCTCGACCAGCCGGCGGGCCTCGCGGGCATTGCCGAAATTCGGCCCGTCGGCGATCCGGTCGAAGTACGACGTCAGCGGCGCGCCCGCGGCCGGATCGAGCCGGTAGTCGCCGCCGGACACCATCCGGTCGGTGATCAGCAGCAGCTCGGACGCCGAGTAGTTCTCGAACTCGATCGTCTTCGAGAACCGCGATCCCAGGCCGGGGTTGGCGGCCAGGAAGTCGGTCATCTCGGCGGTGTACCCGGCGACGATGATCGCGATCTCGTCGCGGTGGTCCTCCATCAGCTTGACCAGCGCGTCGATCGCCTCCTGGCCGAAGTCGCCGCCGCTGCCCGCCGACCGCGACAGCGTGTAGGCCTCGTCGATGAACAGCACGCCGCCAAGCGATTTCTCGAACACCTGCGCGGTCTTCTCCGCGGTGTGCCCGATGTACTGCCCGACCAGGTCTCGCCGGGAGACCTCGGTGAAACCGCCGTCGGGCAGCGCGCCGAGGGCCTTCAGCAGCTTGCCGTAGAGGCGCGCGATCGTCGTCTTCCCGGTGCCCGGCGCGCCCGCGAAGATCAGGTGGTGGCTGACCGCGCCGATCGACAACCCCGCCGTCCGCCGCCATTCGTTGACCTGGATCTCGTCGACCATCGCGCGGACCTCGGCCTTCACGCCCGGCAGCCCGACCATCGCGTCCAGCTCGGTGAGCAGCTCGTCGATCGGTCCACCGGAGACCGCTGAGGCCGCGCTCGCCTCGATCACCTCGACGGTCGCGCCGGGCGCGATCTGCAGCGCGGGCTCAGCGGTGTTGGTCGGTCGCAGGCCCTCGATCGTGCCGCCGCAGCCCGGGCCGACAGTGATCGCGGGACCGCGGGTGTCGTGCACGCTGACGCGCCGGACGGACGGCGTACTGCCGTGCGCGACGCCGATCCCCTCGGCGCCGGTGTGCCCGATCTCCAGGTCGCTCACGGTCGGGCGGCTGTACTGGTAGACGTAGAGGCCGCGCCCGCCGCAGCCGCTGATACTGCCGCCGCTGAGGACCGGGTCGGCGCCGAGCGCGATCACGATGCCGTCGCCCGACACGTCCTGCACGGTCGTATCGGTGATCTCACCGCCCGCGCCTTCGACGACGATGCCGGTCGCCGCGCCGCGGACGGCACACCGCTCGATCCGGACGCCGGGCCCGGCATGGACACTCACCGCGGGCCGCGAGCCACCGGTGATCGTGCACCCGGTCAGCGTGAGCGCCGTCCGCTCGGTCGATACCGCCAGATTGTCGGCCGAACGGACGACGAGCTCGTGCAACTCCAGGACGCCGTCGACGGATCGGATCGTCGGCCAGTCGGCGCCGGATCCGTCGATCACCACCTCGGCCTTGGGCTCCGCGCGCAGTACGACGGATCGCCCGGTCAGCTCGAGCGTCTCGGCGTACGTGCCGGCGGCGATCAGGATCGTGGCGCCGTCGGGTGCGTCGAGCAGGGCCGACCCAACGGTCGGATACGCACCCGGACGGTCTGCCGCCACGGTCAGGACTCGCGACATCAACTCGCCCGATCCAGCAGCCAGCCGCGGTCAGCCGCCTTCACGCCGGCCTGGAACCGCGAGCGGGCGCCCAGCCGGTGCATGATCTGGGCGACCATCCGGCGGACGGTCCGCACCGAGATGCCGAGCTGCGCGGCGGCCGCCTCGTCGGTGGCGCCGAGTGACAGCAGGCGCAGCATCTCGTGCTCACGCGACGACAGGTCGGTCTCGTCCGGCAGGTCGTCGGCGGCCAGCGGGACGGCGTCCGGCCAGACGCGTTCGAACAGCTCCGACACGGTGATGACGACACTCGACAGCCGCAGGACGGCGACGCTTCCGTTGGCCGAGTCGGCCGGGAGGACGGCGACCGTACCGTCGATGACGAGCGCGTTCATCGGGACCAGCGGCATCGTCCGGACGGCGGCGCCGGCCATCGACATCGCCCCGAGGTGGCGGCACAGGTTCGGCGTCGTCCGCGCGGTGTCGGGGTAGATGGCCCGGTAGCGGACGCCGTGTTTGACGTCGCGCGGCCCGAAGGCGGGGCCGGCCGGGGTGAGGTTGCTGAGGGCAATGACCTCGTCCTGGGCGCCGGCCAGTAGCTCGGCGATCGCACCCTGGGCGGGGACGTGGTGGAAACCGGTGGGCCGGTTGATCAAGGTGACAGTCATGAGAAGTGGACCCCCAGAGGAAGCGTGGCGGCGACGCCGAGCGCGTGCCGGCCGTCGAGGCGTTCCGGCTCGACCCCGAAGGATCGCGCCAGTGTGAGCAGGACCGACGCCGCCGAGTCGAGCGTGGCCGGGTGGGCCGCGGCCAGGCGGAGGACGACGTCATGGCGAGTGGAGGCGGGGCCTCCGGCGGCTGCCGTCACGGTGACGGCGATGGTCTGCGCGGCGCCGGTCCCGGTGCCGAGCAAGGTGGCGACAAGTGCGGTTAAAGTTGCTGCAGGCAACGATGCGGAGCCGGCCAGGCGGACGGTCAGTTGCTGGACCGGCCCGCAGGACCAGCTGGACCAGCGTTCTTGGATGCGGCCGCGGCCGGCGTTCGCGTGGGCCAGGGCGCCGATCGACGCCAGGACGTCGGCCTCGTCGAGAGCGAGGTACTCGACCTGCTCCCGGTCGAACCGGCGGACCAGCCGGCGGACGGTGTTGGCCACGACCTGGCGCAGCTGTTCGTCGGTGGCGATATCCGGCGTCCGCTCGGCGGCGACGGCGATCCAGGCGCGTGGGCGCTGGTTCTGTTTGAGACCGGCGTGCAGGATCAGTTGGAGGCCGACGCCAACTGGTTGCTCGTCGGCGGCGTCCGCGAGCGAACCGAGCTGCGGGAGCAGCTGGTGCTGGGCGTCCGGGCCGAGCCGGAGCGCGGCGCTGATCCCGGCCGGGCGGCTGAGCAGGCCGTACGGCTGCTCCCGCACGCTGACCGCGTCGGTCGACGTACGCCCGTGGAACGCGGCGACCAGGTTGACGGCAACGCTGTCGCCAAGATCAATCCGCCGACGCCGTACCGCGAACAACACCAGAATGCCGACCCACCGATACAACCACTGCCCACGAACCCGCACCGCCGTCAGCAACACCAACGACACCGCCGCCAGCGAAGTCAGCACCAACACCGTCCGCGACCCCGTCGTCGCCACCGCCACCAACACCAGCGCCAACTGCCAACAAACAACCTGCCCCACCCTCACCCCCCGCCCCGCCCGCTCCCCCAAATCCCCCTCCACACCCCGCGGCGGCACCACAGCACCCCCAGCCCGAGGCGCGAACGAGGTGTCAGCCACCGCGTGCTGTGCGGTCGACGCGGTAGCCGGCTGATGCGGTGCGACGGCCGCCACACGGTTGGCGACAGCGGTCGCAGTAGGCGCCGCCGAAGCGACGTGAGCAGGCGCGAAGGTGGCCGCGGGGACAGGGGCCTGAGCGACGGAGCCGTGAGTGGAGTGCGGGGTGTGGGGGTCGCGGAGAGCCTGGGCGGGGTGGGGCTCTTGGGGGGTCATGCGACTAGCTCCGGGTGGGGGGTGGGGGTTTGGTGGAGGTGGTGGGCGTGGTCGCGGGCTATGGGGAGGAGGGTGAAGAGGCCGGGGGCTGGTTCGGATAGGAGGTTCAGGTCTAGGAGGTGGTCGATTAGGGGTTCGACTTCGGAGGTTGGGACGGCGGCTAGGTGGGCGGCTTGGGTTAGGTCGAAGTGGGTGAGGGGGCTGCAGCGGCGGTAGAGGCGGGCTGCGGGGGTCGGGAGGGCTTGGTAGGCGGCGTCGAAGCGGGTGAGGAGGCCGGCGAGGGCTTGGCAGCGGCCGGACTGGTGTTCCAGTTGGGCTGTCAGGCGGGTGACGGTCCAGGGCTGGCGGTTGCGGAGGCGCTCGACGAGGTGGCGGATGGCGCCGGGGTGGCCGCTGGCGGCGGCGAGGATTTGGGGGACGTCGGTGAGCTCGGAGGCCTCGGCCGGGGTGAGGGCGTCGAGGGTGATGGCGGCGCTACGGTCGAGACCGGCTAGGCGAGCACGGCTGATGACGAGGACCAGCGCCTCGGGGTTGTTCGGCAGTAGCGGTTGCACCTGGTCGGCATGCTCGACGTTGTCGAGGATGAGCAGCCCGACGCCGACCGGCGCGACTGCGGCCGTGCGGACGTCGACGTACTGCTGGACCTCGTGGCCGGAGACCGCAGCGGCTTCGAGCGCGAATGCGGTCTTACCGATACCGGGCATGCCGTCGACGGTGACGACGCCAGTGACGCCGCGCAGCGCGTGCAGCTCGGGCGCGCGGCCGACGAACGTGGTGAGCCGCGGCGGCAGGTTCGAGCTGACCGGAGCGACGACCGGCCGGGGCGCATCCTCGTTCAGGATCTCCTGGTGCAGCGCGGTCAGCTCGTGCCCCGGCTCGATGCCGAGGTCGCGGACGAGCGCCGTCCGCGCACGCTGGAAGGCGGCCAATGCGTCGTGCCGGCGTCCGACCTGCCGGTACGCCGCCATCAGTCGCGACCAGGCCAGCTCCCGCAGCGGCTCCTCATCCGTGAGCACCCGCAGCACGGCGATCGCGTCGGACGGCCGTCCGAGCGCGAGGTGCGCGTCAGCCAGGTCCTCCCGCAGCGTTCGGTGCAGCTCGGTGAGGCGGTCGACAGCCGAGGCCGCATCATCCGTGAGCCCGTCGTACGGGCAACCGCGCCACAGCTCGAGCGCCTGCTGGACGACGGCCACCGCCTCGGCCGCATCTCCGCGGACGACGAGCGCGCGAGCCTCGTCGCAGAGCGCCGACGCCACATCGGCGTCCAGCTCACCGGACTCGACCCGGACCCGGTACGCACCCGGCCGGCTCTCGATCCGGTCGTCCGGGAGCGCCCGGCGCAGCTGCCAGACGTAGGTCTTCAGGTTGTTCTGGGCGGACGCCGGAACGTCGCGACCGGCCCAGACGGCGTCGACGAGCTGCTCGGTGCTGACCCAGGCGTTGCGGTGCAGCAGGAGCAGGGCGAGTACGGTGGCCGGCTTGCCGCCGCCGACGTCGAGCTGGACCCCGTCGGAGCCGTCGACCTCCAGCGGGCCCAGCACGCGGAAGGCCAGTGACGGGGCCGGTGAGTGCGCTGAGTGACCGTTCATGACACATACGATCCGGGGTGACGATGACATTTCGATGACACGGAACCCGGCAGGGGGAGCAGTGCGGGTATTGGTGGTTGAGGACGACGTCGAGCTGCAGGTCGCGATCCCGGCGGCGCTCCGCTCGGCGGCGCTCGCGGTCGATCTGGCCGGTGACATTGCTACCGCCGACGAGGCGTTGTGGGTGAATACCTACGACTGCGTCGTCTTCGACCGGATGCTGCCGGACGGCGACTCGATCGGGTACGTTCGCAGCCGCCGGCAGGACGGCTGGTCGGTCCCGGTGCTGTTCCTGACCGCGATGGACCAGCTCGCCGACCGGGTCGACGGTTTCGAGCACGGCGGTGACGACTACCTGGTCAAACCGTTCGCGGTCGAGGAGCTGATCGTCCGAGTGCTCAGCCTGAGCCGGCGCGGCCCGACCATCCGGCCGCCGATCCTGCGGTACGCCGACGTCGAGCTGGACACCGGACGCCGGGAGGTGCGGCGGGCCGGCGTCCTCGTCACCCTGCGAGCAAAGGAGTTCTCCGTGCTGGAGTTCCTGATGAGCCGGCCCGAGCAGGCCGTCTCCCGGACCGAGCTGCTCGAGCACTGCTGGGACGCCGCCGCGGACCCGATGTCCAACGTCGTCGACGTCACCATCACCCGGCTGCGCTCCCGGCTGCGCGGCGGCCCCGACCTCATCCAGGCCGTCCGCGGCCAGGGCTACCGCCTGATCGCCCCCGGCAGCGCCGGATGAAAGGCCCCGCTGCCGACCGGTTGCGCCGCCTGCGCTGGTGGCTGACGGCCGTCTTCACCGTCGCCAACACCCTTGGCCTGCTCGTGCTCGCCCCGGTCGTCATCCGCCAGGACGCCGAACGCAACAAGGCGGACGCCGACGCCCAGGTCGAGGTCGTCACCGCAGCCGTCCTGCGCTTGGTCACCGGCACCAACCTGCTCAACACCTCGCTGCTCAACCAGGACCCGCTCTACGGCAAGTGCCCGGAGTTCGCGATCCTGTCCGGCGGCGTCAGCGATTCCTTCAAACCCGAGTACAGCAAGCCGGGTTGTACGCCGATGGACCCAGCGACGCTCGACGCGCTGGCGACCGACGCGACGACGTCCGGCGACATCATCCTGGCCGACCGGACGAGTACCTCCGGGCATGCGGTGCGGCTGCGCGCAGAGCCGTTCAGCTTCGCCGGGAACAACCAGCCCGGCGGCGCGGTCGTCACCTGGCTCGACGTGCAGGACAAGGTCGACGCACATCAGCGGCTGATCTGGTGGATGCTGGCGCTCTGCGCCGCGCTGATCGGGCTGGCCGCGGCCGGGAGCTACTGGCTGTCGGGCCGGGCCATCCGGCCGGCCATGGCCGCGCTCGAGCAGCAGGAGACGTTGCTGGCCGAGACTGCGCATGATCTGCGGACGCCGGTCGCCGCGCTGCGGGCGTTGTCGGAGACCGCCGTCCGAGACCCTGCCCAGCGGGCCGAGCTGCTGCCGCGGACCGTGCGGCTGGCGGGCCGGATGGGTGACATCATCGACGGCTTGCTCGTTCGGGCCCGGCTGGCGGCCGGTGTGGAGCAGCTGGCGGTCCAGCCGGTCTGGCTGGATCAGTTGGTGGCCGGCGTCGTCGAGGACTTCCCGACGCAGGGCGCCCGGATCTCGCTGGTGACCGCGCCGAGTATGGTCCGCGCGGATCCGACGCTGCTCCAACGGGCCGTGGGCAACCTGCTGGACAACGCGACGCGGCACGGGCGGATGCCGGGGGCCGCGGAGGCGCTCATCACCGTGACCGTCGCCGACGGCCGGATCACCGTCGCCGACCAGGGCCCGGGGATCGACCCGGAGGTCGGCGCCGACCTGTTCGAGCGGTTCAACAGCGGTGGCGGGTCGAGTGGGCTCGGGTTGTCGATCGTCCGGTGGGTCGCGCTGTCGCACGGCGGCGACCTGAAGGTGTACAACGCCGAGGAGGGCGGAGCGATCTTCGAGTTCCAGCTGCCGACGGTGTTGCAGTAACCGGCCATCTGGACCTTTTCTGGACGTCGGCTGGACTTCGAGCCGCTACTCTCGGCGAGATGCTGAGGGGAGTACCGACAGATGAGTGCGACGATTCCACCAGGTGAGGCGTACCGGCTGGTTGCCGACAACCTGGGCCGGGTGATCCACGGGAAGCCGGAGGTGATCCGGCTGGCGCTGACGGCGCTGTTCGCCGAGGGCCACCTGCTGATCGAGGACGTGCCCGGGCTGGGCAAGACCACGCTGGCCCGCTGTATCGCGCGCAGTATCGACGCGACCTGGAACCGGATCCAGTTCACGCCGGATCTGCTCCCCGGCGACATCACCGGCGTGATGGTCTACCACCAGGGCAACGAGACGTTCGAATTCCATCCGGGTGGCATCTTCGCCAACGTCGTGGTCGCGGACGAGATCAACCGCGGGACGCCGAAGACGCAGTCCGCGCTGCTCGAGGTGATGGCCGAGCGCCGCGTCACGGTCGACTCCAACACCCGCGCGGTGCCGGATCCGTTCCTGGTCATCGGCACCCAGAACCCGATCGAGATGGAAGGCACCTACCGGCTGCCCGAGGCCCAGCTGGACCGGTTCCTGATGCGGATCGAGATCGGCTACCCCGACCACGACGCCGAGGTCCGGATCGTGCTCGGCGACACCGGCCGGATCGGCCCCGACTCGCTCAGCCCGGTGATCGACGTCCCGGCGCTGCGGAACGCGATCGCCGCCGTCCGCTCGGTGCACGTCGACCCCGCGATCAGCTCGTACGCCGTCAAACTCGCCGCCGCGACCCGGGAGCACAGCGCCGTCCGGTACGGCGCCAGCCCGCGCGGCAGTATCGCGCTGGTCCGGGCCGCCCGCGCCTACGCGGCCACCGACGGCCGGGCGTTCACGACCCCGGACGACGTCAAGCAGGTCGCACAGCCGGTCCTCGCGCACCGCCTGGTCCTCACCCCGGACGCCGAGCTGGCGCAGCGGCCGCCGGCGTCCGTGGTCGACGAGGTGCTCGCCGCGACGCCGGCGCCGACAGCAGGCGTCAACGCAGGCTGACACCTGCCTGCGAACGGGGAGGCACCGATGAAAGCACTGTTCCGCCGGCTCCGGCCGGCCACCGAAGCCGATGCGCGGACGCCGTGGCGACCGCGCGCCGCGCTCGCCGGCGTGGTCGCGATCTGCGTGACCGCGACGGCCTTGGCGGTCACCGGAGCAGGCGCGAACACGTCGGGGATGAAGTTCCTCCAGTCCGGCCACCTGATCTACAACAGCGCGCTCAACCGGGTCTTCCACATCGACGGCGGGAGCAAGACCGTCGACGGATCGGTCCCGGTCCCCGCTCTCGCGCCGGGCACCATCGCCGTCCAGACCGACACCCAAGGTTTCGTGCTGGCCCGGGGCAGCATCACCGCGTTCGAGAAGTCGAACCTGCAGGTCGCCGACCCGCGGGTCGCGCCGTCGGACGAGCCGCCGATCGGGCTGGAGGCGCCCGGCGTCGCGTACGCCGTCTACCGGAACGCTGGCGCGATCGCCCGGCTCGGTCAGAACGCGGTGACCCTCGAGGGCAGCGGCGCACTCGGTCGCCCGGTCGTCACGCCGGATGGGACGTTGTGGGTGCACCAGCTGCTCAGCGGCGAGCTCTGTCACCTGCCGACCGGGGCGAAACTGCTGAGCTGCCCGGCCGTCGTCCCGCGTGGCAACATCGGTTCGCTGACGGTCGTCGGCGACCGTGTCGTCTTCGTCGACACCACCGCGGGCCGGCTGGTGACAGTCACCTCGTCCGGCTTCGGCCGAGCGGTCACGACTCCCGACGTCCAGCTCTCCCCGCAGTCGATCGTCGCGCCGAACGACGCCGGCGGCCGGATCGCGATCGTCGACCCGAGCATCGGCAAGCTGCGGCTCGTCGACGCGAGCGTGATCAGCGGGCGGGACACCAGCGGACCGCCGACCATCGAGCAGCAGCTGCCACCCGGCAAGTTCACCCAGATCGCTTCGTCCGGGCGCGGCCTCGCGCTCGTCGACCCGACGGCCGGCAAGCTCGTCACTTTGGATGCCAACGGCAAGCAACAGGACACCCACGACATCCCGCGGCCACCGAAGGCCAAGCCAGGTAAGGGCGTTCAGCCCACCCTCGTCCGCGGTGCGGACGAGCGCCTGTACGTCGACAGCGAGACCGGCGAGCATGCCCTCATCGTCGACCGGGACGGCTCGATCGACCAGGTCGACGCGACGGCTCCGGGTAAGCAGCCGACGGCGCCGGTCAAACCGACGGTGCCGCGGCCGACCGTGACGACCAGCAATCCGCCGATCGTCAATCCGAGCCTGCCGCCACGGACCACGCAGAACCCGAACGGCCGGCGGACCACACCGCCCCGGCGAGTCGATCCGCCGCGGCGTACCGAGCCCACGCGCCCACCGACGTCCCGGCCGGTCGACCCACCGCGCACCCAGCAACCGACGCAACGGCCGACGACACAGCGTCCGACCCAGCGGCCCACGCCGCCGCCGATCGTGGCTGGCCCGGCGGCCGCGCCGCGGAACCTGCGGGCGACGCCAGGCGACGGGCGGATCTCGCTCAGCTGGCAGCGTCCGAGCCTGAACGGCGGCACGTTCGTCCGGTACGACGTCATCCGGGTGACCGGGGGTACGACCGACACCACGACGGCGGCCCGTTTCACCGCGACGGGTCTGGAGAGCGCCACGCGGTACCGGTTCCAGGTGCGAGCGGTCACGCGCGGCTCGAACGGGCGGCTGCTACTCGGCTCGATCGCGACCGTCTCGGCCGTCACAGCCGGCCGCAACGGTTCGGTCCGGATCACCAAGGGCCCTGCCTATACCGACGATCCGGACACCTGTGACCCCGACTACTGCTTCTACATGCGGATCGTCGCCCGCAACCTGCAGCCCAACGCGACCTACACGTTCCACGGCTGGACGTCGGGTTACGGCCACCTGCACCAGGACGACCTCCGCGTCGACGGGAACGGCAACCTGACCGTCAACAAGTTCTACAACTCCGATCGCAACGGCCGGGTCTGGGTGACGATCGAAGGTAACGGCGAGTCGTACAAGTCCAACGAAGTGATCTGGTAGGCGAGGATGCGACTGACCGGACGTGGGATCGCGGTACTGGTGAGCTCGCTCGCCCTCTACGGGCTGGGCGAGCTGGCCGGGTACGCCGTCTTCCGGGCGCTCGCCGGGATCGGGCTGGGCGCGGTTCTCGCCGCGGTCGTGCTGACCTTGCGGCAGCCGCAGGTGACCGTGCATCGGGTGCTCTCGCCGGACCGGGTCGAGCGCGGCCGGCCCGCGCTCGCGACGCTTCGGGTGCGGAACGACGGGACGCGGCGGCAGGCCTCGTTCGCGGCCCGGGACTCCGCGGGCGACGCGTGGAAAGAGGTCCGCGTCCGGCAGCTGGGCCCGGGGATCGAGGCGACGTACCGGTACGAGCTGCCGACCTCGCGGCGCGGCCGGATCGAGGTCGGGCCGCTGACGCTGGAGCGGCGTGACCCGCTCGGCCTGACCCGGAACAGCAAGGCGACCGGCGAGGTCGGCACGTTGTGGGTGCACCCGCAACGGCATCCGACCAAGACCGTCGTCGCCGGGCGACCTCGGCACCACCACGTCGGCCGGACGGCGGACGACTCGCTGCGCGGCTCGGCCGATCTGCGCGACGTCCGCCTGTACGTCGTCGGTGACGAAGTCCGCCATCTGCACTGGAAGGCGACCGCGCGGACCGGGCAGCTGATGGTCCGCGACTACGCCGACCCGGATCAGCCGCGGTTGACTGTCCTGCTCGACACCCGGACCGAACCATTGCCTGCAGCAACCTTTGAGGAAGCGGTCGAGGTGGCCGCGTCGATCCTGGTCGCGGCCTCGGCCGCCGGGCACCGCTGCCGCTTCGTCACGACCGCAGGCGCCGACTTCGCCGCACCCGGCGGCGCCGTGGCCTCGCGACTCTTCCTCGACGAGCTGTGCATCGTGCAGCAACGCGACGACTCCGGGCTGGTCCCGGCCGTCCTGACCACCGGTACGTCGGCAGGCGGTGCGATCGTCGTCGTGACCGGAGCCCGCGGTTCCGCGGCGGACCTCGCGCCGCTGCTCAGCCGCTACTCGTCGGTGACCGCGATCGGGCTCGGCCCGCTCCAAGGGGTGGCGCCGATTCTGGGCGCACAGGTCGTGCTTGCGGCGACCGCTCGGGAGGCCCTGCAGCAATGGACCGGAGTACTGCGATGAGGCGCCGTACGGTCGCCGTACTGGGTGGAGTCCTGCTCGGCGGGCTCTGCTTCGCACCTGTCTTCGGGGCAGCGCACCTGTGGCTGCCGGCCGGGCTGATCTGTCTGGTCACGCTGATCGTCGCCGAGAGCTGCCGACGGTGGCCAGCGCTGGCGACCTGGCGGCCGCTGCTGGTGGTCGGAGCCGGCCTACTGGCCATCACCGAATCAGTGCTGTGGGCAACGACCTGGTTCGGCGTCCCGACGCTCGCGACGTTCCGCGCGCTTGGAAACGGCTTGTCCGCTTGGCGGTTGACGCTGGAGTCGACCTGGCCGGCGCGCCCCGAGCCGGAGCTGCTGATCTTCATCCCGCTGCTGATGCTGGTCGCCTGCGTGCTGGCGGTCGAGCTGGTCGACCGTGCGCCGCCGCTGGTCGCTCTGGTCCCCGCCATCGGCGTTCTGGGTGTCAGTCAGCTGTACGTCGCGGCCGCCGGGCTGGACGCCGTCCTGATCGCGGTCGGCCTCGGTCTGCTCACGGTCGCGCTACTGATTCCCGATCATTTCGAGTACCGCAAGGTCATTCCGTGGGCGACCACGGCTGCGGTGGCGTTGTTCGCGGTCATCTGCGGGCTGATCGTCAGTGGGATCGATCCGCACGGGCGGACGCCGTACTCGCTCCAGCGGGTCCAGTCGGCGACAGCGCCCGCAGCACGGCAGGCGAGCCCACTCGACGAGGTGGCGCGCCGGCTGAGCCCGGAGTCCCGCGACAAAGTGGCCTTCCGGTACCAGTCGCCGCAGCCCGTTGAGCGCTGGCGGCTGGTCTCACTCGACAACTTCGACGGTTCGAACTGGACGACCGACCACCCGGTACTGCGGATGGGCGCACGGCTCGCGCTCGGCCCTGAAGTCCGGGTGCCGACGAGCGAGCGGCGGGCGACGGTCCGCCCGGACGACCTGGACGGGCCGTGGCTGCCCGGGCAGCTGCTACCCGAGACGATCAGCAATGTGACCGAGCCGCAGGTGGAGCCGATCGGCGGCACGCTGGTCGCGGCGCAGCAGCCGACGCACTACAACCTGACCTGGGCTGAGCCAGAGGTGGACGCCGACTACCTGAAGGCGGCCGGGATCGACGCCAATGCGCCGGGCGGGTTGAGCGACCTCGGCCCGGTGCCGCCGGAGATTGCCGACCTGCAGCCCTTGCAGGGCCGGCGGGCCACCTTCCAGACAGCGATCGCGCTGGAGAAGTACTTCCGGGACAACCACAGACTCGCCGACGAGAAGAGCACACCGCCGACCGGTTACAGCTGGCCGCAGCTGACGCCGTTCCTGGCGAAGCCGGGCACGGTCGGCAGCAGTGAGCAGTTCGCCGCCGGGTACGTCGCGCTGGCCCGGCAGAACGCCATCCCGGCCCGGCTCGTGGTCGGCTTCCGGACGCCGGCCAAACCTGATCCGGACGGCTGGTACACCGTGCGGAACAGCGACGCGTACGCCTGGCCCGAGGTGGCCGTGGCAGGTGTCGGCTGGTGGCCGCTCGACCCGGCTCAGGGCGCGGCTCGCGGTAGCACGAGCCCGACCGGCGCCACGTCGATCACCGACCAGGTCCGGCAGTCGGTACCGCCGGTCAAGGAGATCAAGGACCCGGAGGTGCCGCCGCCGTCGGGTTCCGAGTCGGACGAGTCGGCCTCGACCGGGGTGCACCTGCCGCTGCCGACGATCTTCGGCGTGCTGGCGACACTGCTCGTCTTGTGGCTGCTCGGCGTCCCGCTACTCAAGCAGTTGCGGGCGCAGCGCCGCCGGCGGCGGCCGGGCAGCGCCGCCGTGGTGGGCGCCTGGGCCGAGGCGCGGGACCGGCTGCGGGCTCACGGCGTCCCGGTGACACCGGGTATGACGGTTCGCGATCTGGCCGACGCCGCGCGCGAGCTGCCGGACACCGGCCCGGCCCTTGCGAACGTCGCACAGGCAGTCGATCACGCACTCTGGTCGGGCGGCCCGGCGACGCCGGATATCGCCCAGCAGGCGTGGACCGGCGTCCACGCCGTCCGCCGCGCGCTCCGCAGCCGGCCGTGGCTCGACCGGCTCCAGGCCGCGCTCGAACTCCGGACACTGCTGCCCGGTCTGCGCAAATCAGGGTGACCCGGTCTGGCGGTCCTTGCCACCCCGTCGAAGGTCAGTGCTTCACTTTTGGAGCTTTCGCCGCCCGCTGGTCGTGCCGGGTGCTCTGATCAGCGCTCCGGGGAGCCGGACAGACCGGGCCGCGCGGTATCGGGCCGCCGCCGAGCCTTCGGCTCTTCCACTGTTTCTCGTCGTAGTCGTAGTAGGTATCGACGCCGCCGACTGTCATCTGCACGTCCTCCCGTTGCCCCTGCTGCCCCTGGTGGCGGATTCAACACTCCGCCACCGGCGCTCCGGACACAAGGGATTCCGGAAATCACCAAGGATCAACACGCACGAGCACGACAGCAACCCCGTGACCGGCCAACCGCACATGTTCCGTCACCAGTTCCGCAGTCCCGAACGCGAGCAGTACGTACGCCGGGACGGCGTCCAGGGCGATCTCGGCCGGTTCCGCGGCCAGATTCACCACGATCCGCAGGTCGCCGCGGCCGATCACCAACGATTCCGGGCCTTCGGTCACGGCGACCGCCGCGAGCCGGTCGTCGCGCAGCTCCGGCGTCCGGGCGCGTAACGCCAGCAGGTCGCGGTACCAGGCCAGCAGCTCGCGATGCGGCGTCTCGTCGAGCTCGGACCAGTCCAGGACCGAGCTGCGCCAAGTCTGCGGGTCCTGCGGGTCGGGGATCTCCGCAGCATCCCAGCCGAACGCGGCGAACTCGCGCCGCCGTCCGGTCCGGACGGCCTCGGCCAGCTCGGGCTCCTCGTGATCGGTGAAGTACCGCCACGGCGTCGAGGCACCCCACTCCTCACCCATGAACAACATCGGCGTGTACGGCGACGTGAGCACGAGCGCGGCCCCGATCGCGTACTGCCCCGGCGTCAGCGCTGGCCGGTCCCCCAGCGCCCGGTTGCCGATCTGGTCGTGGTCCGAGGTGTAGGCGAGGAACTGACCACCTCGATGGCGGTCGGGATCGACAGGACGGCCCCACTCGCGGCCGCGGAACGACGAGTACGAGCCGTCGTGCAGGAACACCTGGGTCATCGCCTTCGCGAAGACACCGGGGTTGGCGAAGTCCTCGTAGTACCCGGACCGCTCGCCGGTCAGCAGCGTGTGCAACGCATGGTGGAAGTCGTCGTTCCACTGCGCGGTCATCCCTTGGCCGCCGTCTGCGACCGGCTCGACCATCTGCGGGTCGTTCAGGTCAGACTCCGCAACCAGGCCTAGCGGGCGACCGAGCTGTGCAGAAAGCGCTGCGGTCTCGGTGGAGAGCTGTTGGAGGAGGTGCGTCGGGCTGTCGTCGACCAGCGCGTGGACGGCGTCCAGACGCAGTGCGTCGAGGTGGAAGTCGCGGAACCAGCGGAGGGCGTTGTCGCAGATGAACCGGCGTACCTCGTGGCTGCCGGTGTCGTCCAGGTTGACCGCCGGACCCCACGGAGTGGTGTGCCGATCGGTGAAGTACGGGCCGTACGACCCCAGGTGGTTACCGCTCGGGCCCAGGTGGTTGTAGACGACGTCCAGACAGACAGCGAGCCCAACGTCGTGACAGCGGTCCACAAAGCGCTGCAGGGCTTCTGGACCGCCGTACGGCTCATGGACGGCGTACAGGTCGACTCCGTCGTAGCCCCAGCCGTGGCGGCCGGGGAAAGCGGCCACCGGCATCAGAGAGACGATCTCGATGCCTAGCAGGACCAGATAGTCCAGATGCTCCGCAGCGGCGTCGAGTGTGCCCTCTGGGGTGAAGGTGCCGATGTGCAGCTCGTAGAAGACAGAGCCGCGGACGTCGCGGCCGGCCCAGTCAGCGTCGGTCCACTGGTAGCGGTTCGCGTCGAAGACCCGGCTGAACCCGTGGACGCCGTCCGGCTGCCAAGGGCTGCGCGGATCCGGCAGTGGGTTGCCGCCGTCGATGATGAATGCGTAGTCCGTGCCGTGGTGCGCTTCGACCACCTCACGCGTCCACCAGCCGCCGTCGGCTGCGTGCAGCGGCAGTACGCCGTCCCGGAGTGCTACGTCGACCGACGACGCGTCAGGGGCCCAGACAGTGAAGGTGTGCACTCAGCTCCTTACGAGCAACGCCACCGGGAGGTCCTCCAGCAGCTCCTGGATCCGAGCCGCTCCACTACCCACGACCCGGCCGGTCAACACGTTCTTCCACTCGCCACTCGGCAGCACAACCGTGCTGTCGCCCCAACCGCCCAACCGGTACAGCGCAGCCGGCAGCCGGGTCGCGATCGTGATCACCGCATCACCTCGGGCGAACGCGACCGCATGTCCGTTCGAGGTCGGGAGCGGTGTGTAGCTGCCACCAAAGGCCTGCGGGTACTGCCTACGCAGTCGCAGCGCCCGGGCGGTCACAAGCAGCTTCTCGTCGGACAGGTCGTCCGGCTTCGCTCCTTCGTCCAGGCGATGCAGCCGGGCGATCCGGTCGGCGTAGTCCACCTCGCGCCGGTTGTCCGGGTCGACGAGCGACAGGTCGACCAGCTCGGTGCCCTGATAGACATCCGGTACGCCGGGCATCGTCAGCTGGACCAGCTTCTGACCAAGCGTCGCGGCGCGGACGAATCCGGCCTGCCGGTCGGCGAACCGGCGTACGGCGTCCAGCACGGTCTCGTCGGCCAGCACCGCAGTGGTGAAGGCAGCGACGGCCTGCTCGTACTCCTCGTCGGACTCCGTCCAGGTGGTGTGCCGCTTGGCCTCCCGGATCGCCTTCAGCAGATAGGCCTGCATCCGGTCTTCGGCGATCGGACCGTCCGCCCACGTGCCGTACAGGGTCTGCCAGAAGAGGTACTCCGTACTGCCGTCGAGAAGCGGACTGCGATGGTCCTCCGACAGCCGCCGCCACTCGCGGACGGCGTCCGCCCAGACAGCCGGCTGCTCCGACAGCACACCGAGCCGGGCCCGGACGTCCTCGGATCGCTTGGTGTCATGGGTGGACAGCGTCGTCATCGTCCGCGGCCAGTGCCGGTTCAGGTCGGCGGCAAAGGCGTGGAACTCTTCCGGCGTGACACCGAAGTGCTCCGGGTCGCCGCCGACCTCGTTCAGCGAGGAGAGGCGGAACCAGCGGTAGAACGCGGTGTCCTCGACGCCCTTGGCCATCACCGGCCCACACGTCTGCTGGAACCGCACAATCAGCTCGTGCCGGGCATGCTCATCGATGCGGCTCGCCGTGCCGGTCTCTCGACCGAGCAGCAAGTGCAGTACGACGTCGAGCGTCTCCTGCCGGTCGTCGTCGAGGTGCTCGCGCGCCTTACCCGCCGCACGCTCCAACGCCCGTACGGCGGTCGGATCCGGCTGCTCCCCCGGGACGACGTACGCGCGGTAAATCTCGAACTGGACGAGCAGCTCGACCACAACCTCGTGGAACGCCCGCCTGGTGTGGTCACGCAGTCTGACGTCGTCCTGGCAGATGCGGGCCAGCAACTCGACCAGTCGATGCACCTCGGCGTACTGACCGTGGCGGACGATCTCGCGCTTCGCCTCCAGCACTACGGGGTGGAATGCCGCCGGCTCACCAGTCAGCTCAGAATGCAGCGCGGCGAGCGGTGCAGCACCTGCGGGATCGATGAACAGGCCACCAACCCGTAGCAGGGCGTCGTAACCAGTGGTGCCGGCACAGGGCCAGTCCTGCGGTAGCTCTTCCGCGCCTTCCAGGATCTTCTCCACCACGACCCAAGCGCCGCCGGTCCGCTCGGCCAGCCGACGCAGGTAGCCCCGTGGGTCAGCCAAACCATCCGGGTGGTCGATGCGGAAGCCATTGAGCTTCCCCTCCTGCAGAAGCTCGAACAGCAAGGCGTGCGTGGCTTCGAAGACCTCCTGCGTCTCGACACGCACCGCAGCGAGGGTGTCAACGTCGAAGAACCGCCGGTAGTTCAGCTCCTCGTCAGCGACCCGCCAGTGCGCCAAGCGGTACCACTGCTCGGTCACCAGCTCAGCGATCGGCAGATCCGCCGTACCAGGCCGCAGTGGGAATTCGTGGTCGTAGTAGCGCAGTACGTCGCCGTCGACCGACAACTCGCCCGCAGCGAGCACCTGACCGATCCGGTTGCCTAGAACCGCCATCAGCAACGGCTGGTTCCCCGAACCCCAGTCGACGTCGAACCACTCGGCGTACGGCGAACCCGGCCCATCCCGCAGTACGGACCACAGGGCCTTGTTCAACCGGGCCGGTGTCGGCACCGCGACGTGGTTCGGGACGACGTCCGCGATCGCACCCATGCGGTGCTCGGTGAGCCGCGCCGACAGGCGGTCGAACGCCGGACGGCCGCCCATCGACTCCGACAAGCGGCTGTGGTCGACGACGTCGTACCCATGGGTGGAGCCGGGCGCCGCCTGCAGAATCGGGGACAGGTAGGCGTGCGAGATCCCGAGGCTGCTCAGGTACGGGACGATCATCGCTGCGGCGTCGAAACCGAACTCCGCGCGCAGCTGGAACCTGTACGTTGCCTGCGGGACGCCGTTCACCCGGCAGTCCGCCGCGGCCGCGTCAGGACGACCATGCCGCGGTCCTCGATCCGGATCGTGCTCCCCGCCGCGTGGCTCAGCTCCTCGGCCCGGCCGGTCGGACGGACGGTGTCGACCACCACCGACCACTCCTCGCCGAACTCCGCGGTCGGCAGCAGGAAGTCCTCCGGCTCGTGGTTGCTGTTCAGCAGGATCAGGAACGAGTCGTCGATCACCGGCTCACCGCGCGGATCCGGCTCGGAGATCGCGTCCCCGTTGAGGAAGACCGCGACCGCTCGCGCATCGTCGCGACCCCAGTCGCTGTCCTGCATCTCCTTGCCGTCCGGGGTGAACCAGACCAGGTCGCCCAGGCCGTCGACGCCCTGATCGCCGTGGAAGAAGCGGCGGCGCCGGAAGACCGGGTGCTCGTTGCGCAACCGGACCAGCGCGCCGGTGAACTCCAGCAGGTCCTTCTGTTCCTCGTCGAGATCCCAGTTCACCCAGGCGAGCTCGTTGTCCTGGCAGTAGACGTTGTTGTTCCCGGACTGGCTGCGGCCGAGCTCGTCGCCGTGCGCGAGCATCGGGACGCCCTGCGAGATCAGCAACGTGGTCAGGAAGTTGCGCTGCTGTTTGGCCCGCAGCTTGCGGACCTCGGCGTCCTCGGTCGGCCCCTCGGCGCCGCAGTTCCAGGAGCGGTTGTGGCTCTCGCCGTCGTTCCCGCCCTCGCCGTTCGCGTCGTTGTGCTTCTCGTTGTAGGACACCAGATCCCGCAGCGTGAACCCGTCGTGCGCGGTGACGAAGTTGATGCTGGCCAGCGGCCGCCGGCTGTCGTCGCGGTACAGATCCGACGAGCCGGTCAGGCGCGAGCCGAACTCGGCGAGCGTGTACTTCTCACCGCGCCAGAAGTCCCGCACGGTGTCGCGGTACTTACCGTTCCACTCCGTCCACAGCGGCGGGAAGTTGCCCACCTGGTAGCCGCCGTCGCCGACGTCCCACGGCTCGGCGATCAGCTTCACCTGGCTGACCACCGGATCCTGCTGGACCAGATCGAAGAACGCCGACAGCCGGTCGACCTCGTGGAACTGACGGGCCAGCGTGGACGCGAGGTCGAAGCGGAAACCGTCGACGTGCATCTCGGTCACCCAGTAGCGCAGCGAATCCATGATCAGCTGCAACACGTGCGGATGCCGCATCAGCAGGCTGTTCCCGGTGCCGGTGGTGTCGTAGTAGTGCGACTTGTCGGAGTCCACCAGCCGGTAGTACGCCGCGTTGTCGATCCCCTTGAACGACAGCGTCGGGCCGAACTCGTTGCCCTCGGCGGTGTGGTTGTAGACGACGTCGAGAATGACCTCGATATCGGCCTCGTGCAGTGCCTGGACCATGGTCTTGAACTCGGTCACCTGCTGACCGCGGCCGCCCAGCGAGGAATAGGCGTTGTGCGGCGCGAAGAAGCCGATCGTGTTGTAACCCCAGTAGTTCGTCAGGCCCCGCTCCTGCAGGTGACCGTCCTGGGCGAACTGGTGCACCGGCATCAGCTCGATCGCGGTCACCCCGAGCTGCTTGAGGTGATCGATGATCGCCGGGTGCCCGATCCCGGCGTACGTACCGCGGATCTCGTCGGGCAGGCCCGGGTGCGTCTTGGTCAGGCCCTTCACGTGCGCCTCGTAGATCACGGTCTCGTGGTACGCGTGACCCGGCGGGCGGTCGTTACCCCAGTCGAAGAACGGGTTGGTGACCACCGACAGCATCGTGTGCTCCCGGTTGTCCAGCGTGTTCAGCTCACTTGGCTCACCGAACCGGTAGCTGAACAGCGACTCGTCACCGTCGACCTGGCCGTCGATCGCCTTCGCGTACGGGTCCAGCAGGAGTTTCGACGCGTTGCAGCGGTGACCTTCGGCCGGGTTGTACGGTCCGTGCACCCGGAAGCCGTACCGCTGCCCGGGCTGCACCGCGGGAAGGTACGCGTGGTGGACGAAACCGTCCACCTCGGTCAGCTGGACGAGTTGTTCGGTCCCGTCGTCGCCGATCAGCGCCAGGTCGACTCGTTCGGCTACCTCCGAGAACAGCGCGAAGTTCGTCCCGGAGCCGTCGTACGTGGCGCCGAGGGGATAAGGACGGCCAGGCCATTTCTGCACCTGAAGACAGTAGCCACCTCGACGCCGTCCAACCCCATCGCGGGGGTGTTTGGCGTCCAGAATTCACGCGACCCCGGCATACATTCCGCGTTCAAACGATTACTTGCAGTAAATTCGTCGCCATGATGAAGCGGATGATCGCGCTGACCGGCGCGCTGTTGCTGGCGACCTCCGGGGTGGCCGCGGCCGACGGCGGCGGCAAGCGGATGATCGTCGGCGGGACGCTCGTGAGCGTCAGCGAGGCGCCCTGGGCGGTCGTGCTGACGAGTGACTCCAAGCGCTGGTGCGGTGGGGTGCTGGTGCGTCCGAACAAGGTGCTGACCGCGGCGCACTGCATGACCGTGGCGGCTTCGACACTCGCCGTCATCCAGGGCCGGGCCGAGCTGTCCGCCGCGGGCGGGCGGGTGTCCGCCGTCCACAAGGCGTGGGTCCACCCGCAGTACAGCACCTCCCACGGGCGGAACGACTTCGCCGTCCTCACCCTGGCGAAGCCGATGACCGGCGTCCCGGTCCTCCCGCTCGAGACGAGCCCCGACGCCGACCGGCGCGGCGCCGTCCCCACCGTCTACGGCTGGGGCGACACCAAGAACACCGGCCCCGCCAACACCCTCCAGAAAGCCGCCGTCCCGGACCTCGGCGACGCCACCTGCCTGAACATCGACGGCTACTCCGCCAACGGCTACACCGCCGCTGCCAACGTCTGCGCCGGCTACCTCGACGGCACCATCGACGCCTGCCAAGGCGACTCCGGCGGCCCTCTCGTCCTCAACGGCCGCCTCCTGGCCCTCGTCTCCTGGGGCCGCGGCTGCGCCGAACCCGGCTACCCCGGCGTCTACGCCGAACTGGCCCCCGTCGCGAAGACGCTGACCGACTACTTGAATCGTTCGTAGGCGGGGAGGGTGAGGAAGTCGACGTACTCGTCGGCGAGGGTTACTTCGAGGAAGAGGGCGCGGGCGGACTGGTAGCGCAGGGACTCGGGGAAGGCGTTGATCTCTTCGTCGACGATGCGTTCGACCAGGTCGGTGGTGACTTGGGCGCCGGTGTCGAGGACGACGTTGTTGCGGCGCCACTGCCAGATCTGCGAGCGGGAGATCTCGGCGGTGGCGGCGTCCTCCATGAGGTTGAAGATGCCGACGGCGCCGGTGCCTTCGAGCCAGGCGGCGAGGTACTGGAGGGCGACGCTGATGTTGTTGCGCAGGCCTGCCTCGGTGACCGCGCCGGGGGTGGCCGCGACGTCCAGGAGCTGGGCCGCGGTGACGTCGACGTCCGCGCGGAGCTTGCCGAGCTGGTTGGGCTGGTCGCCGAGGACGGCGTCGAAGACGGCGCGGCAGGTGTCGACCATGCCGGGGTGGGCGACCCAGGAGCCGTCGAAACCGTCGCCGGCCTCGCGGGTCTTGTCGGCCTCGACCTTCGCGAAGGCCTGCTCGTTGACGGCCGGGTCCTTGCTCGGGATGAACGCGGCCATCCCGCCGATCGCGTGCGCGCCGCGCCGGTGACACGTCCGGACCAGGAGCTCGGTGTACGCGCGCATGAACGGCACGGTCATCGTCACGCTGTTGCGGTCCGGCAGCTGGAACTCGGCGCCGCGCTCACGATGGGTCTTGATCACGCTGAACATGTAGTCCCAGCGACCGGCGTTCAGCCCGGCCGAGTGCTCGCGCAGCTCGTAGAGGATCTCCTCCATCTCGAACGCCGCCGGGTAGGTCTCGATCAGCACGGTCGCGCGGATACTGCCGCGCGGGATGCCGAGCGCCTCCTGCGCGGTCACGAAGACGTCGTTCCAGAGCCGCGCCTCGAGGTAGGACTCCAGCTTCGGCAGGTAGAAGTACGGCCCTTGGCCGCGGTCGAGCTGTAGCTGACCGCAGGCGGCGAGGTAGAGCGCGAAGTCGACCAGCGCACCGGACACCGGCGTACCGTCGACGAGCAGGTGCTTCTCCGGCAGATGCCAGCCCCGCGGCCGGACGACGATCGTCGCCAGCTCCGCATCGGGTTTCAGCGCGTAGGACTTCGCGTCGGTGGCGAAGTCGATCCGCCGGGTGATCGCGTCGAGCAGGTTGAGCTGGCCGCCGACGACGTTCTCCCAGGTCGGCGTGTTCGCGTCCTCCTGGTCGGCCAGCCAGACCTTCGCGCCGGAGTTCAGCGCGTTGATCGTCATCTTCCGATCGGTCGGCCCGGTGATCTCGACCCGCCGATCCACCAGCCCCGGCGCCGGCGGCGCGACCCGCCACTCCGGATCCGCCCGCACCGCCTCCGTCTCCGGCCGGAACCCGAGCGACGCCCCGGCCGCGATCTCCGCGACCCGCTCCTTCCGGCGCGCGAGCAGCGCCTGCCGGCGGCCTTCGTACTCGCGGTGCAACCGCTCGATCAGCCCGAGCGCCGGCTCGGTCAGGATCTCGTCGTACCGCTCGTGCCGGGCCCCGATCACCTCAATAGCCATGATCGCCACCCTAACTTGCACACTTCTGTCACTTAGTGCCATGCTGTCATTTAGTGACAAACTGGAGGAACGGATGAGCGACGAACGGCGACGCCGGTTGCGGCTGGAGATCTCGCGCGAAGCAGCCCGGCTGTTCTGGGCTCAAGGCGTGGCGGCGACCAGCGGGGACGAGATCGCCGCCGCGGTCGGGATCTCGACCAGGACCTTGTGGCGACACTTCCGCAGCAAGGAGAGCTGCATCGAGCCGCTGATGCTGGCCAGTAACGACTGGTTCCTGGAGCTGCTGCGCAGCTGGCCGCGCGACCGGTCGCTCGCCGAGCACTTCACCGCAGCCGTGCCGCAGGTGGTCCGCACCCCGCAGCAGCGGGCCGACGACCTGGCCGCGGTGCGGATGACCAGCCTGGGCCAGACCGAGCCGACCATCCGGACCGGCTGGCTGATGGCCTGTGACGAGGTGGAGCGCGAGCTGATCGCGATCCTCGCGGCGCGGCACGACCGCGCGATCACGGACGTCGAGATCCGCATCCACGCCGCCGCGGCCACCGCGGCGATCCGCGCGGTCAGCGACGCGGCCGACATTTTTGTTGCTAATGGCAATTACATCGAAGACTTCGGCGACCCCTTCGAGCTGATGGCTCGCGCCGTGCACCAAGTCACCGGGGGCGCCATCGGCGGCCCGGTCGACACCGCATGACACATCAGAGGAGAAGGCCTTGCCAGCACGACTACTACGGACGGCGGCAGCAGCGCTGACCGCCGTCGCACTACTCAGCCCAGGGGTCGCATCCGCCGCGCCGGGCGTCCCCAAGATCAGCTGGGCCAGCTGCGGCGCCGAGCTCGCCGCGTTCCAGTGCGCGACGGTCGAAGTACCGCTCGACCACGACCGGCCGAACGGGCCGACCACGACGATCGCGTTGACCCGGCTCCCGGCATCCGATCCGGCCCGCAAGCTGGGGACGCTGTTCGTCAACCCGGGTGGGCCCGGCGGCTCCGGCGTCGACTTCGTCCAGCAGTACGCGCGGACGACGTACCGGCCGCAGGTCCTGGCCCGCTTCGACATTCTCGGCTTCGACCCGCGCGGAGTGGGCAAGTCGGATCCGGTGACCTGCTTCCCGACCGCCGCCGAGGAGGCCGCGCTGCGGCAGACGGCTCCGCTGATCCCGCTCAACCGGAGCGAGTTCAAGACCGGGCTCGAGATGGTCCGCAAGCTCAGCCAGAGCTGCGCCAAGCGCTCCGGCGCCAAGATGGCGCACTTCTCGACGGCGAACGTCGCCCGCGATCTCGAACTGCTGCGACAGGCCGTCGGCGACACGAAACTGAGCTACGCCGGCTATTCGTACGGCACCTTCCTCGGCGCGATGTACGCCAAGTTCTTCCCGAACCGCGTCCGCACGATGGTGCTCGACGGTACGACGGATCCGGTCGCCTACTCCGGTTCGAACGGCGACCCGCGGCCGTTCGGCGTCCGGTCCGGGCAAGGTCCGGCTGGTGTCGAGGCGTTCGGCGCGTTCGCCGACGAGTGTCGCCGGGCCGGTGGCGCGAAGTGCCTGCTGGCCGCGGCCGGCGACCCAGCGGCGATCACCGAGCGCGTCCTGCAGGGATTGAAGAAGAGCCCGGTCGACCTGCCCGCCTTCGGGCGACTCACCTACGGAGACGTCGTCACCTCGACGTTCCAAACCCTCTACGACCCACTCAAATGGCGTGAGCTCGCGGATCTGTACGTCCAGCTCGACCGGGCCCAACGCGGGCTTCCGTCAGCTCGGACGTCGGCCAAGTCCGAGCCCGCCGAGCAGTACGTGTCACACGGCTCGTTCATGCAGACCTGCGTGGACGGCCCGGCGACCGGCCGGCCCTGGGAGTACGCGCGCTGGATGGACAAGCTCGACAAGACGGCGCCGCACTTCGGCAGGTACAGCGCGCTGATCGGTCTCGACTGCGAGTTCTTCCCGATCAGGGATCGCGACGCCTACCGGGGCAACCACTGGCAGAACAAGGTCCAGGCGCCGGTCCTGGTGGTGGGGACCCGCTTCGACCCCGCGACGCCGTACAAGAACACGCGCCCGTACGCCGATCTGTTCCCCGCCGGCCGGATGGTCGGTTACCAGGGCTGGGGTCACGTGGCCGCATCGCAGAGCAAGTGCGTCGACGCCCTGGTCGAGACCTATCTGGTCGATCTCGAGGCGCCTACCGACAACTCGACGTGTACGCCGGACCGGCGTCCGTTCGACTCGCAAGGAGCGAAGTGATGAGAGCTTTCCGTACGGCGGCCGTCGTGGCCGCGCTGGCTCTACTGGCGCCCGCACCGGC
Source organism: Kribbella sp. NPDC104218 (assembly GCF_055584105.1). Classification (NCBI taxonomy): domain Bacteria; kingdom Bacillati; phylum Actinomycetota; class Actinomycetes; order Propionibacteriales; family Kribbellaceae; genus Kribbella; species Kribbella sp. NPDC104218. Next base: position 2,470,138 of record NZ_JBVJMQ010000001.1, on the reverse strand, counting down.
GTACGCCGCACCGGCCGTGCCGAAGATCGACTGGGGTTCCTGTGGTCCCGACCTCGCGGCGTTCCAGTGCGCGACGGTAGAGGTGCCGACCGATTACGACCACCCGCGCGGCCCGACCACGACGATCGCGATGACCAGGCTGCCGGCGTCCGATCCGGCGCACAAGCTCGGGACGCTGTTCGTCAATCCGGGCGGGCCCGGCGGGTCGGGGGTCGGCCTCGTGCACGACACCGCGCAGTTCGGCTACAGCGAGAAGATCCGGCAGCGCTTCGACATTCTCGGTTTCGATCCGCGCGGAGTCGGCGCGTCCGATCCGGTGACCTGCTTCCGGACGGCGGCCGAGGAGGCGGCGCTGATGAGCGGTATCCCGCTGTTCCCGGTCGCGCAGTCCGAGCTCAAGCCGTTCATGAAGGGCCTCACGAAGCTGAGCCTGAACTGCGCGAAACTCTCGGGCGACCGGATGGCGCACTTCTCGACGGCGAACGTCGCCCGCGATCTGAACCTGCTCCGGCAGTCGGTCGGCGACGCGAAGCTGAACTACGCCGGCTACTCGTACGGCACCTTCCTCGGCGCGACGTACGCCAAGCTGTTCCCGAACACCGTCCGGACGCTCGTCCTCGACGGGACGGTCGATCCGGTCGCCTGGACCGGTAGCGACGGCGACCCGCGGCCGTTCGGCATCCGGATCGGGCAGGCCGCCGAGGCGGCCAAGACCTTCACGCAGTTCAACGAGGAGTGCCGCAAAGCCGGCCCGGCCGGGTGCTCGCTCGCGAAACTCGGCGACCCGGCCACGGTGACGAAGGCGCTCCTCGAACGCCTCAAGACGCAGCCGGTGACGATCACCCTGTCCGACGGGACGCGACAGCTGGTGAATTACCAGTGGGCGGTGCAGATGGCGTACCGAGCGACATACGCGCCGTTCACCTGGGCCGGTCTGGCACACGACTTCGTCGAGATCGACAAGGCGCTCCGCACTCGATCCACCGCCGGCGCCCGGACGGCTCAGGTGCCGAAGGAGCAGTACGTCTCGGCCGGATCGAACTACCAAGCCTGCGTCGACTCCCGTCGTACCGGACGGCCCTTGGCCTACCCCGCCTACGCAGCCGCCGAGGAGCGCCGGACGCCGGGCTTCGGGCCCTACCGCGGCTGGATCGGATTCGAGTGCGAGTTCCTGCCGGTGCACGACACCGACGCCTTCACCGGTAAGGACTGGACGAACGACGTCCAGGTCCCGGTCATGGTCGTTGGCACCCGCTTCGACCCGGGGACGCCGTACGCCACCACTCGCCCGTACACCAACCTGTTCCCCCGGGGCCGGATGGTCACCGTCGAGGGCTGGGGTCACACCAGCTACCTGAAGAGCAACTGCGTCAACGCCAAGGTCGAGAGCTACCTGGTCGACCTGCAACCTCCGACCGACGGCTCGATCTGCACCCAGGACTTCCGTCCGTTCGGCTCACCTCAGCCGCGAGCCGACGTCGCGAAGGGCCTGAACCAGCTGATCAAGTGAAGTCGCCCGATGGGTGGCGCCCAGCGCGCCGCCCATCGGCGTCCTCACTCGGTCGCCAGCAGATCGAGCAGCCCCTGGATCGCCAGCTCGAACGGCTCCTCCGACCCGGCCGCCCGCGCCAGCACGTACCCGCCCTGCAAGGTCGCCACGATCGTCGCTGCCAACCGCTCCGGCACCACCGACTCGGCGAACTCCCCCTTTTCCTTGCCTTCAGCAACAATCTCCGCGAGCCGCCCACGCAACCATCCGAGCGTCTCGTCCACCGGCCCCCGCAACGCCGGATCCGCCACCACCTCCGGATCCGCCGCCAGTTGCCCCACCGGACACCCCTTCAGCACCTCCCGATCCCGCCCCAGGTACGCCGAGATCCGCCCCACCGCCGTCCCCTCCGCCCCCAACTCCTCCGCGGCCTTCACCCGCATCTCCACCCCGGACCGCTCAATAGCCGCCCGCGCCAACTCCGCCTTCCCACTGAAGTGGTGGTACATACTCCCCTGCCCCGCCCCACTCTCCCGCTGCACCGCCTTCGGACTCGCCCCCACATACCCCCGCTCCCACAACAACCCCTGCATACTCCGGATCAACCGCTCCACCGTCTCCACGCGAATAACTGTACTCAGAGGTACACGCCCGGCTAGGTCTCCGTCGGCTGGACGGAACCGATAGTCTCGGGGTCTATGAGTACGAGCGTCGCCATTGCGGTAATCACGTTTCGGCGGCCTGCTCTGTTGCGGGGGTTGCTGGCGAGTTTGCAGGCGCAGGAGTTGCCGGCGGGAGCGGATTACGCGGTCCGGATCGTGGTGGTGGACAACGATGCGGATGGGACGGCGGCCGCGGTGGTGGCGGGGTTCGACGGGGGCCGGTATCCGATCGAGTCGGTGGTGGAGCCGGAGCCGGGGATTCCGTTCGCGCGGGAGCGGTCGGTGGAGCTGTGCTGGAACGATGACGCGCTGATCTTCGTGGACGACGACGAGGTCGCGCCGCCGGGCTGGCTGGCGACGTTGTTGCTGGCGTGGGAGAGCACCGGGGCCGACGTTGTCACCGGGCCGGTGAAGGGGAATCTGCCGGCCGGCGCACCGCCGTGGAACCACTACAGCGACGTACACGACTCGACCGGGCGGCACACGACCGGGCTGGAGTTGCGGAAGGCGTACACGAACAACACGCTGGTCAGCCGCCGGGTCTACCACACGGTGACGCCGGGTTTTCATCCCGCTTTCCGGTACACGGGCTCGTCGGATCTGCACTTCTTCCTACGGGTGCACCGGGCCGGGTTCCGGATCGTCTGGTGCGAAGAGGCCTGTATCGCCGAGGAGGTGCCGCCGGCCCGGACGACGCTGAGCTGGCTGGTCCGGCGGGCGTTCCGCAGCGGCAGCGGGGACACGATCAGCCGGTTGCTGATCCGTCCGGGCGCGGTCAGCTACGTGCTGGTGCTGGCCTATGCTTCGGCCCGGGTGGTCTCGGCGATCGGCTACGCGCTCGCCGGGCTGCTGCTCGGCCGGAAGACGCATCTGCTCAAGGCGGTCCGCCGGTTCTTCTCCGGTATCGGCAGCCTGGCGGGCATAGTGGGGATCAATCATGACGAGTACCGGGAACGGCACGGCGACGGTGGCGAGCCTGTGCCGGGCGATCTGGCAGGTGGAGGAGGAGCTGCGGCTCCTCGACTGGCAGATCCGGGGCATGCACCCGTGGCCGATCATCCGGATGCGCGTCTTCCATGAGCTGACCCGGCGCAGCGGCATTCACGGCGTCCCGCATCCGGTCCGCCGAAGCGCCACCGACAAGCTCGGTCTGGTCGGCCGGCACGTGGCCGGTCTCGCGACCCGCAACCCGTTCGTCGGCCGGTACGACGCGATGGTCGTCCCGCATCCGCGGAAACCGGACGGTGTCGAGATCTACACCGACGAGCTCCGCGCCGCACTCGGCCCGTCGACGCTGATCCTCGACTCCGGGATCAACGGCACCCCGCTCCCCGGCAGCCGGAACCTGGACTTCTTCACCTCCGCGGCCGGCGCCGTCCACGCCCGGGCCGCCGACGACCGCGGCATCACGGCCGCGCTCAAGGAGCTGACGGGCGTCGGCGTCCCGACCAGCGCGCTGCTGGCTCGCGAGGTCCCGAAGCACCTGCGCCTGCGCGCGCTCTACCGCGCGCTGCTCAAACGGCACGGCATCAAGACCGTGTACGTCGTCGTCGCGTACTTCCATCAGCACATCGTCGGCGCGGCCCGCGACCTCGGCGTCCGGGTCGTCGAGCTGCAGCACGGCGCGATCAGTCCGTTCCACCTCGGCTACAGCTACCCCGGCCGCCCGGAGGTCGCCGACCAGCCCGACGAGCTGTGGTGCTTCGGCGACTATTGGACGGACGTCGCCGAGCTGCCTGCCGGGATGCGGACCGAGGTCGTCGGTTCGCCGTACCTGCCGGCCGCTACCGCCAAGGACCCGAAGCTGGCGGTCTTCCTCTCCCAGGGCACGACCGGCCACGGGTTGCTCCAGGTCGCCGAGACCGTCGCCAAGACGCATCCCGAGCTGACCGTCCGGTTCCGGCTGCACCCGAGTGAGCACGCGGCCGACTACACGATGCCGGCCGGGGTCGAGCTGTCCACCGACGGCAACACGCTCGATCTGCTGGCGCAGGCGACGTACCAGGTCGGCGTCTCGACCACCGCGCTGTTCGAGGGCATGGCGCTCGGCTGCCGGACGGCGGTCGCCGAGCTCCCCGGGCACGAGTACCTCGCCGGGCCGATCACGCGCGGTCACGCGGTGCTGCTGGCGACCCCCGAGCGGCTCACCGAGGCGCCGGTCTGTCCGACCCCCGAGACGTACTACGCACCGAGCCGGATCGGCCAGCTGATTGTCGGTGGCGCCTCCTAGCGTTCGTGCCATGCGGACTGTGGAGCTGGGCCGGACGGGGTTGAGAGTCAGCAGACTGGGGTTGGGGCTCGCGTCCCTCGGCGGGATGTTCGCCGCCGTCCCGGAATCGCAGGCGATCGCGACCATCGACCGGGCCTGGGAGCTCGGCGTCCGGCTGTTCGACACCGCGCCCGTTTACGGCTACGGCCGGTCCGAGCAGCGCGCCGGGCTGGCGCTGCGCGGCCGGCCGCGGGACCGGTTCGTGTTGTCGACCAAGGTCGGCCGGCTGATCGAGCCGGGCGGGCCGGACATCCAGCCGATCTGGGCCGAGCCGCCGGCCGGCCTCGGTCCGCGTCTGGACTACTCGTACGCCGCCGTCATCCGCTCCTTCGAGGCCAGCCTGGAGCGGATGGGGATCGACCGGATCGACATCCTGCACATCCACGACCCCGACCTCGACTTCGCGACGGCGTCCACCGAGACCCTCCGGGCGCTGCGCGAGCTGCGCGGGCGCGGCACCATCCGGGCGATCTCGCTCGGCATCAACCACGCGGACGTCGCCGCCCGCTTCCTCCGCGAGACCGGGGCCGACGGGCCGGATGCGATCCTCCTCGCCGGGCGCTACAGCCTGCTGGACCAGAGCGCGACCGACGAGCTGCTACCGCTGTGTGAGCAGCTCGGCGTCGCCGTCCTCGCAGCGGGTGTGTTCCAGGGCGGCGTCCTGGCTGACACGGCGGACGGCGCTCCGCACGGGTATGCAAAAGTCCCACCGGCGCTGCTGGCCCGGATCGACCAGCTCCGCGCGCTGTGCCGCCAGTACGACGTACCGCTGCTCGCTGCGGCCGTTCAGTTCCCGCTGCGGCACCCCGCCGTACCGGCTGTGGTCGTCGGGGCGCGCACGCCGCAGGAGATCGCCGAGGTCGCCGGTTGGCTCGAGCACGACATTCCGGAAGCGTTCTGGGCGCAGCTCCACTAAGGTCGGCCCTATGCGGTTCATGCTGCTCCACAAGACCAACGACGGACTCGAAGCGGGTAACCCGCCGGACGCCGAGATCCTGGCCCGGGCGGACGCCGTCCTCGAGGAGATGCGGCAGGCCGGCGTCCTCGAGGTCGCCGAAGGGCTGATGCCGAGCTCCCGGGGCGCCCGCATCTCGGTCGCGCAGCCGGGCCCGCCGCGGGTCATGGACGGCCCGTTCGCGGAGACCAAGGAGTTGGTGGCGGGGCTGTCGATCATCCGGGTCGACTCCAAGGAGGACGCCGTCCGCTGGGCGCTGCGGTTCGCCGAGGCCGACCCGTACACCGAGATCGACATCCTGGAGATCGCGGGTTAGACGCGCGCCCGGGCTGTCGTCTCGTGGATGAGCAGCTCCATCGGGAGCAGTTTGGGATCGGTGTCGGGGGCGCCGGTCATCAGTTGCTCGAGGAGGTCGGCGGCTTGCCGGCCGAGCTCGTCGCGCGGCATCGAGACCGTGGTGAGGGTGGCTTGGCCCGACCAGTCGAGCGAGAGGTTGTCGAAGCCGACGACTGAGAGTTCGCCCGGGACGTCGACGTCCAGCTGCCGGAACCGGGCCAGCGCACCTTGGGCGACCAGGTCGTTGTAGGCGACCACCGCGGTGGCCCCGGTGGCGAGCGCCGCTTCGGCTGCCGCCCCGCCGTCCGCGGCCGTTGCGCCGGCTGGGACGACGGTGACGTGCAGGCCGAATGCCGCGGCCGCTCGGAGAGCGCGGATGCGTTCGGCGTTGGCCCAGGAGGCGTCCGGGCCGCTGAGGTAAGCGACCTCGCGGTGGCCGAGCTGCGCGAGATGACCGCAGATGGACGTCGTACCGCCGTAGAAGTCGACCGAGATCGCCGGGACGGCGAGGCCGGGGACGATGCGGTTGACCAGCACCATCGGGTGCGCGCGGGCGACCAGATCGGCAAGCTGGTCGCGGCGCATCCGCGGTGAGCAGAGCAGCAGGCCGTCACAGCTGCGGAGCAGATCGGCGACCAGCTCCGGCTCGACGGCCGGATTCTCCTCGGACTCCATGATCATCACCCGGTGGCCGTTCGCGCGGGCGACCGCACTGACGGCCTTGAGGATCTCCGGGAAGTACGGGTTGGCGAGATCCGGGACCAGGACGCCGATCGTCCCCCAGCGCCCCTTCGCCAGGCCCTGGGCGGCGGCGTTCGGGTGGTATCCGAGCGCGCGGACGGCGGTCTGAACGCGCTCGGCGAGCACCGCGTCGACCTTCGCCGTCCCGTTCAGGACGCGCGAGACCGTCGCCGGGGACACCCCGGCGGCCTGGCCGACCTGGGTGATCGTGACCCGCTGCGTCCGTGCCCGCGACTGTCTCACCTCCTTGTGAAAACCCTTCCTCAGAATCGCTAATCCACAGGTAATGCACAATCTGTGGATATGAAACCGCTTTCTCAGCTCTTGCCGGGGACGACCCGCCGCTCTACTCTGAGCGGGAGTTGGCAAGCGTTTACCACCAGTCTTGAGGAGGTCGCCGGTGAGCCACGGCGTGTTCGCGTACACCTGGGATCTGGTCGGCGATCCGGCCGCGGCCGAGCGGATCGCCGGGCTCGGGGTCGACACGGTCACGCTGCAGGCGGCGTACCACGCCGTCCGCGGGATCACGCCGTTCCACCCGGCGCACCGCGTCGTCCACGCAGCGCACGCCGCGGCGTACTTCCCGATCCGCGACGCCGTCTGGGGCGACCTGCGACCACTCGCCCCCAGCTGGGCTGTGGATAACCCGGACCGCTTCGGTACGGCGACGCGCGCGCTCCGGGCGGCCGGGCTGGGGGTCGAGGCATGGCTCGTCCTCACCCATTCGTCGGCAGTCGGGGCGGCACATCCCGAGGTGACCGTGCAGAACGCGTACGGCGAGCGCTACCCGTACGCGCTCTGCCCGTCGCACGAATCGGTCCGCACGTATGCGCTGACGCTGATTCGGGAGGTCGTCGAGCAGTACGACGTCGACGCGCTGATGCTCGAAGCCTGCGGATGGCTGGGGTTCGACCACGGCAGCCTGCACGAGAAGACCGAAGGCGCCGAGCTGTCGGCCAACGCCCGCCGTCTGCTGTCGATCTGCTTCTGCCCCGCCTGCCGGTCCGCCCTCGGCCCATCAGCCGACTCCCTGGCCGCGTCCGTCCGCTCCGCGGTCGACGCCGAGCTTCTCGGCGCACAACCGGCCGCGCTGCCCGAGGCCGAGCCCCTGCTCACCCACCGCGCCGCAGTCATCGGCGAGCTCATCCGCGAGGCTCAAACATTGGCGGGCGATCGCCGTCTGTTGCTTATGGCAACTGATGACCCGTGGGTGACCGGGCCGGACGTCGGTGTCGATCTGCAGGCACACCGCCCGGACGCCTACGTCTTGAAGTGCTGGGGTGACGTCGGCGCGGCCGCTCGCCAGGTCAAAGCTGCGGCGGCGCGCACCGACGTCCCGCTGATCGCCAACGTCACTGTGCTGGAAGAGCGCTGGGACGGCGTCGAAGAGCTCTTCGAAGCAGGCGCCTCCGAGGTCCGCTACTACCACGCCGGCCTGGCCTCCAAGAAGCGCTTGCAGCGGATTCGGGCGGCTTCAGCATGAGCGCGACGCTTGTACTCCTGCAGCCCGAGACCCCGGAGACCGCTGACTGGCCGGCTCGGCTGGAGGCGGAGCTGCCTGGACTGTGGGTTGTCCGTGACGCTGCGGCGCTTCCGGAGGCGGATGCGGTTTATGGGGTGCTTCCTGCGGAGTTGCTTGCGGTGAGCACCAAGCTGCGGTGGTTGCAGGCGCCGCAGGCTGGGCCAGCGCCGGAGTTCTACTACCCGGAGTTGGTGGCGCATCGGGTGGTGGTGACGAACATGCGGGACACGTACACGGATCATGTGGCGGCGCATACGTTGGCGCTGGTGTTGGCAATGGCGCGGGGCCTGCCGCGATATGTGCGTGCGCAGGAGGCTGCCGAGTGGGCTCCGGATTGGGATCCGGGGAGCGTGGTGGTGCTTGGTGAGTCGCGAGTACTGGTCGTGGGAACGGGGGCCGTGGGGGCCGAGATCGGGCGGCTGCTGAGTGAGTTCGGAGCGCGGGTCGAGGGGATCGATCCGCGGATCCGGGAGGCGCCGCGGGGGTTCGCTCGGGTGCGGCCGGTCGAGGAGTTGGACGACGCGCTGCCGGACGCCGACCTCGTCGTACTCACAGTGCCGCACACGCCCGCGACCGAAGGGCTGATCGACGCCGCGCGGCTGCGCAAGTTCAAGCCTGGTGCGCTGTTCGTGAACGTGGGGCGCGGGCCGACCGTGCGGCTCGACGACCTCGAGGAAGCTTTGCAATCCGGTCGGCTGCGCGGCGCGGCGCTCGACGTGTTCGAGACCGAGCCGCTGCCGGCCGACCATCCACTGTGGCGCCGGCCCGAGGTGCTGATCACGCCGCATGTCGCGGGCGCCGGCCCGCACGCCGACGAACGCCGCTTCGCCGTACTGCTGGAGAACGCACGCCGATTCCTCGCTGGAGACCCGTTGATCAACCAGGTCGACAAGGCCCAGCGCTATTGACAGGTAGGCCCCGCCCCGAAGGAGACCGCATGTTCATCCGATCGCTCCTCACCGCCGCCCTCGTGAGCGCCACGGCACTCACCGGTACGGCGACCGCAGCCCCGGCAGCCTGTTCAGTACCTGGTGACGTACTGAACCTGGCCAACTGGACGCTGCAACTGCCCGTCGACGACCCCAACCAGTCCGGTACGCAGGTCCGCCAGGTCAGGCAGCCGCAGCTGAACAGCTTCGAGCTCTCCCCCTGGTTCAACGATCAGCCGAACTGCAACGGCGTCCGCTTCCGCAACGCGGTCAACGGCGTCACCACCCCGAACACGACGTACGCGCGCTCCGAACTCCGCGAGATGAACGGCTCGTCGGCGGCGTCCTGGTCGTCGACGTCCGGTACGCACACACTCGTCATCGACCAGGCCATCACGCACCGGCCGAACGACAAACCGCAGGTCGTCGCCGGCCAGATCCACAACGGCAACGACATGGCGACCTTCCGCCTGAACGGCTCCAGCCTCTACGTCACCGACGAGAACAACTCGAGCTACAAGCTGATCACCAGCAACTACCAGCTCGGCACCCGGTTCCAGGCCAAGTTCGTGGTCAGCAACGGCTCGATCAAGGCCTATTACAACAACGTGCTGCAGGCAACGATCCCGAAGACGTTCACCGGCGGCTACTTCAAGGCCGGCGTCTACACCCAGGCCAACTGCACGAACTCCGCCCCCTGCAGCACCGCCAACTACGGCGAAGTCGTCGTCTACAACGTCTCCGTCACACACAGCTGAGGACGGTCTCCGGGGGCCGCGCCGGCCCCCGGATCACTCAATCGATCGTGCCCTCTTCGGCGGTGACGAGGGAGTCGATGGCGGCGAAGAAGCGGGCGATACCGGGGAGGTTGCCGCCTTTTTCGCGGGAGGCGGCGAAGTCCTCGGCGGACTCCCACTCGACGATGTCGAGCCATTCGTCGTTCGGTAGGCGGACCAGGCGGGCGTTCAGGAAGCCGGTGCGGTCGGCCTCGAAGTCCGTCAGCATGTCGGCCCGTGCCGCGAGCAGCTCCTCGGCCTTCTCCGGCAGGACGCGGAAGCGGGTCAGTTCGACGGTGGTCATCGGGTTCCTCTCAGGTCAGGTTGGTCGCGGCCCAGCCGGTGATGTCCTCGTGCCTGATGGCGGCCGCCATCAGATCCGGGAACCGGTCCGGGGTACAGGCAAAGGTCGGGACGCCGAGCTCCACGAGCGCGGCCGCGTTCTCGGCGTCGTACGACGGGGTGCCGGAGTCGGCCAGTGCCAGCAACGCCATCACCTGCACCCCTGACTCCACCAAACCACGGGCCCGCCGCAACAATTCCTCGCGCACCCCACCTTCGTAGAGATCGGAGATCAGTACGAGAACGGTGTCCGAAGGTTTGGTGACGAGCGACTCGCAGTACGTGAGCGCGCGGTTGATATCCGTCCCGCCGCCAAGCTGGGTGCCGAACAGGACGTCGACCGGGTCGTCGAGCTGGTCGGTCAGGTCGACCACGGCCGTGTCGAAGACGACCAGACTGGTCCGCAGCGTGCGGATCGACCCGAGGACCGCGCCGAACAGGGCGGCGTACACCACCGACTCCGCCATCGAGCCGGACTGGTCGATGGCGAGGACGACGTCCCGCTGAATGCTGTGGTTGCGTCGCGCGTAGCCGACCAGCCGGTCCGGGACGATCGTGCCGAGGGCCGGTGAGAAGTGCTTGAGGTTGGCCCGGATCGTCCGGTCCCAGTCGATGTCGGAGTGCCGCGGCCGGCCGGTCCGGCCCGCGCGGTCGAGAGCGCCGGTGACGGCTGCCCTGGTCCGCTCGGCGAGCCGCGCCTCCAGCTCGCGGACGACGCGGCCGACCACCTCGCGGGCGGTCTGCTTGGTCTCCTCGGGCATCACCTCGTTGAGCGCGAGCAGCGTGCTGACCAGGTGGACGTCGGGCTCCACCGCGCCGAGCAGCTCAGGCTCCATCAGCATCCGGGTGATGCCGAGCCGCTCGACGGCGTCCCGCTGCATGACCTGGACGACGGTGCTCGGGAAGTACTGCCGGATGTCGCCGAGCCAGCGCGCCACCCGCGGCGCGGACGACCCGAGCCCGGAGGCCCGTTGGCCGGTGTGCTCGCCCGGGGCGGCGTCGTACAGGGCGGCGAGCGCCTTGTCGATCGACAGGTCGGCCGTCGAGAGCGTGGCGCCGGTCTCGTCCTCGGCTTCGCTGCCGAGGACGAGGCGCCAGCGGCGAAGGCGTTCGTCGGTCATCCGACCCCCAGGAGCTGGGCGACGACCGGCAGCGTGGTCGCGGCCAGCTCGGCGTCCAGGTCGTCGTCCGCGACGGTTGCGGCGCTCTCCGGGTCGGCCAGGACCTTGGCGCGGGCGCCGATCGTCCGGCGTTCGGGTGCGGCGAAGGTGCCGAAAGTCCTTCTGAGCAACGGGAGAACCTCGGTGAAGGCGTCGTCCGGGATTGAGCCGAGCCAGCCGTCGACCAGGGCGAGCAGGCGCTCGTCGTGGATGAGCAGCAGGCCGCCACCGGCCAGGAAGCCTTCGACGTAGCCGGCCGCGTCGGCGGTCGGCGTCCCCGCGGTGAGCGCGCGGCCGAGGCGGAGCGCGACCTCGTGGTCGGCCAGGCGAGAGGTGTCGAGCATCAGCCGGGTCAGCCGGCCGCGGATCAGCGGCGGGACCGACGTCCGGTCGCTCAACCCCTCCAGCGTTCGCAACCATTCGGCGCGGACTTCTTCAGCCAGCAACGCGGTCGCGTCCTGGACGCCGTCGATCAGCTCCTGGACGGCGTTCGCGGCGTCCGGGTCGAGGCCGTGGACGGTGCGGCCGAGGCCGGCGCAGATCCGGGAGACCATCCGGCTCGCGACCGCGCCGAGCCCGGCGGTGTCGGTGCCGCGGACGTCGCCGTACCGGGACGAGCGGGCGAGGGCGGGCAGCGCCTCCATCAGATGCCCGACGTCGGCATCGGCCGCGGCCCGGGTGTCGACGCCTCGGAGCAGCTCGGGGAGGGCGTCGGCCAGGTCAGCTAAGAGCGATTTCTCCAACGCCGCCGTGATCTCGGCCAGGGTCGCGGAGTCGGCGGCAACCTTGAGCATGACGGTGGTCGCGGCGCCGACGACCGTCGTCCCGTGGGCGCCGGCCGCGACCAGCTCGACCTCCAGACCCGGATCCCAGGTCAGGCGCCACATCTCCCGGAAGGTGCCCTGCGCGCGGCGTTCGTCCGTGGCCGGGACACCCCAATGGACGCCGAGGATCCGGAGGCGATGCAGCAGGCGGGACTTCTCCAGGTCGTTCGGTTTGCGCAGGTCGAGCTCGATCACGCGCTCGGTCGCGTCGCGTTTCATCCGGAGCCGCCGGGCCTGGGCCGCGAGGTCGGCCGCGACCGGCGCCTGCGGGGTCGCGCCGGGAACGGTCCCGAGCAGCTCGCCGACGACGGCCTCCCGGGTGACGAGGTCGAGGAGAACATCGTTCCCGTTGCAGAGCACTGCTCTCGTTGCTTCGGTCACCTCGCTCAGCCCGACCAGCGGACGGCCGCGGAGCGCCGCCAGCGTGTCGGCGAGCCGGACCGCCTCGATCACGTGCGCGCTCGACACCGGCAGGTCCTCGGCGCGGAGGACCTGGGCGACCTTGGTCAGCCAACGGGTGGTGATTTGGTCGGGTGCGGTGAAGAGGTGGTGGTACCAGCCGGGTGAGGTGATGCCGGCGCCGTACCCGCTGGTCGCCGCGAGCCGGCCGTGCGTCCAAGGCACCCAGGTACAGGCGACCTTGCGTTTGGGCAGCCCTTTGAGGATGCGGGCGTCATGTGTTGCCGGCGGCAACGGCTGCTCCAGGGCCGGGACGTGCCAGGCCCCGCAGACCACCGCGATCCGCTCGAAACCCTCGCGCATCGCCTTGCGGACAACGGTTCTCATGTAGGCCTCGCGCTGCGCCTCGCGGCCGGTCGCCTGCTCGCCGTGGCGGAGCTCGCGCATCGCGTCGGCGATCACGGTGAACGGCTCGGCGCCCTCCCGGCGCGATTCGATGACGTCGTCCCACCAGCGCTCGGGATCGTCGTACCCGCCGGCGTTCGCCAGCGTCGCGAGCGGGTCGATCGACAGCCCTCGCCGTCCCTCTCCTTTGGCCGACGCGAACTGCTGCGCGGCCGGCAGATCGCAGAACCGCACCGGCACCCCGGCCGCCAACCCGTACTTGATCGCCTGCCACTCCGGGCTGAAGACCGCGAATGGCCAGAACGCCGCCCGGGTCGAATCGTCTACGGCGTACGCCAGCAACGCCACCGGCGGCTCCATCTCCGCCGACGACGCCAGCTCGACCACTTTGTCCGCCTCGGGCGGCCCCTCGATCAGTACGACGTCCGGCCGCAGCTCAGCCAGCGCGGTCGCGACCGCCCGCGCCGACCCCGGCCCGTGATGCCGAATCCCGAAGAGGTGAACGGTCATCCCGAGATCTCTCGGCAGGCGCGGTAGAAGACGGCCCAGTCGTCGCGCTCGCGGACGACGGTCTCCAGGTACTCCGACCAGACGACGCGATCCGCCGACGGGTCCTTGATGACGGCGCCGAGGATGCCGCCGGCGACGTCCGTCGGGCGGAGGACGCCGTCGCCGAAGTGCGCGGCGAGGGCGAGGCCACCGGTGACCACGCTGATCGCCTCGGCCGTCGACAGCGTCCCGGACGGCGACTTCACCGCCGTCCGGCCGTCCTCGGTGCGGCCCTCGCGCAGCTCGCGGAAGATCGTCACGACCCGGCGGATCTCGTCGAGGGCGTCGTCCGCGGGCGGCAGTTCGAGCGCGGAGCCGAGCTGGGCGACGCGGCGGGAGACGATGCCGACCTCGTCCTCGGCGGACTCCGGCAGCGGGAGGACGACCGTGTTGAAGCGGCGGCGGAGCGCGCTGGACAGCTCGTTGATGCCCTTGTCCCGGTCGTTCGCGGTGGCGATCACGTTGAAACCCTTACGGGCTTGGACTTCGGTCGCCAGCTCGGGGATCGGCAGCGTCTTCTCGGACAGGATCGTGATCAGCGCGTCCTGGACGTCGGACGGCATCCGGGTCAGCTCCTCGATCCGGGCGATCTTGGCATCCGCCATCGCCCGCTGGACCGGGCTCGGCACCAGCGCGCCCTCGCTCGGGCCCTGCGCGATCAGCTGCGCGTAGTTCCACCCGTACCGGATCGCCTCTTCGGCCGTCCCCGCCGTCCCCTGGACGAGCAGTGTCGAGTCCCCGCTGATCGCGGCCGCGAGATGCTCACTGACCCAGGTCTTCGCCGTCCCCGGTACGCCGAGCAACAACAAGGCCCGATCCGTCGCCAGCGTTGCCACGGCCACCTCGATCAGCCGCCGCGGCCCGACGTACTTGGGCGTGATCTCGACCCCGCCGGCCTGACCGCCGAGCAGATACGTCACGACCGCACTCGGCGACAACTGCCAGGCCGGCGGCCGCGGCCGATCGTCCGCGCTCGCCAGGGCCGCCAGCTCGTCGGCGTACTCGGTCTCGGCGTGCGGCCGCAGTACCTCAGTCATGAAAGCTCCTCGTACATTTCGCGGCGGAAGGTCAGGGTCTCGACGAGACGGCGGCGCCAGGTGTCTTCTTCGCCGGTGGACTCGCGGGTGATCGGATGGTCGAGCACTTCGGGTGGGACGGCGCGCGCGGTCACGCTCGCGAGGCGGGCCCAGTCGCGACCACTGCCGGCCTTAGCCAGCTGGTCGAGCAGGTCGGTCGCCAGGGTTGCGGGCCAGGGGACGGGAAGGCCGCCGACCAGCTCGGTGATGTCGACGGTCTTGCGCAGCGCGGTGACTGCGGGCGCCCACTCGTCGGGTGGGAGCAGCCGTAGTAACTCGGCCGGACTGCGTGTGCCGGTGTTGGCCGAGGCGCGCAACAGCTCGCGCGCCCAGACTGTTGCCAGCTCTCGGCTCGGCGCGGGTTGGCTGCCTTCGCGGACGACCGCCTCCGTCCATCCGCTCTGCAGCACCTCGACCGCAACCCCTTCGGCGGGCAGCTTCAACCACTCGAGGTCCATCTCGGCGAGCGGAGTCGCCGCGATGAGCTGACGGAGCAACCCGGCTCGCTGGCCCAGGCCTTCGACTCGGGCCTCGATGCCGTCGCGCTCCATCGCGGTGGTCAGACTGCGCGGCAGCTCAACGGCCAGGACGCCCTGGGTTCCGAGGAGATGCGCGTGCAGGCGCTCGGTCATTCGTTGCTGGAGGCGACTACCGGGCAGTCGAGTGAGCAGGCGCGCTGCAGCTCGGCGTACCTCACGGGAACGGTCGTCGAGCGCTGACTCGAGGAACTCCTCGTCGCGAAGGTCGAGCCCATCGGTGAGCAGCGTCAGGAAATCAGCTCTCGTGGCCGCCGACTCGGTCGGCCAGACCTCGCGCAACGCCTCCAACGCGTCAGCCGGATCCGTCCGCCGCCGATCCCGCAACCAGCTTCGCCGCTGGACGCCGTCCCCGTGCGTCCACAATTCAATGTTGTTGCCCTTAGCAACCACAGCGTGCAGGAACCGCCACTCCGGGTTCAGATCGGCCAACCAACTCGCGCGGCGCCCCGCCGCTGCAATCACCAACGGCCGGTACTCGGCCCGATGCCGGGCATGATCGGCCAACTCCGGCAAGTACTCCGGTGGCACGCCCCAGCCTTGCGCCTCCGCCGCGCGCAACCACTCACCCAGCGCGGTCGTCTGGAACCCGCCGAGCATCGCCGCCAACCGCCGCACCGCGGCCGGCCGCGGCAACGGCCGATCCGCTCCATCCGCCGCCGCCAGCGGCTCGACTCCGACCAACGGCCGTCGTCCGGCCCGCCGATAGACCGTCGCAAGCGCGGCAGCATCCAGCAACCCGCCGTCACCGAGCCGCTCCCGCACGTCGTCCGGCAACTCTTCAAAGTGTGCAGGCCGCCGATCCGTCCCGAGCAGCGCGGAACTCACCAGCCCGTCCCAGCCCTTCACAGGACCACCGGGCGGTTGTTGTGCCAGCAGGTGAGGGGGCGGAGGCCGGCTCGGTTCCATTCGCCGGCGACGGTCAGCGGGGCGCCGGCGGAGAGGGCGAGGAGCTTCCAGGGGTCGGTGTTCGGGAGGAGTTCCAGGGCTTCGCCGGTGGGGTCGACGAGGGCCCAGCCGGCGCCGTGGGGAGCTGGGCGGACGTCTTGAAGGACGAGAGGCCAGCGTTCGTTCCAGGGGTCGGCGGAGACGGATTCGACGTACGAGGCCAGGGCTTGGTGGGCGGTGGATCCGGTGGGGGTAGGCGCGGGGAGGCGCGGGGCGGATTGGGTGAGGAGGGCACGGAGGGGCAGGGCGCCGGGGTAGAAGGACAGTGTGCCGGGGACGTACTCACCGGGGCGAGCCGGGAGCGGATCGAGGGGACGGCCCGCGGCGGCGAAGGAGAGCAGCAGAGCGATCCGTCCAGTCGTTGCCCCCCGCAACCAAACGCGCCGGGTGGTGAGGCGGTCGTCGGGTTCGATCACGCGACCGAGGATG
Organism: Kribbella sp. NPDC104218; assembly: GCF_055584105.1. Lineage (NCBI taxonomy): Bacteria > Bacillati > Actinomycetota > Actinomycetes > Propionibacteriales > Kribbellaceae > Kribbella > Kribbella sp. NPDC104218. The sequence goes on along the minus strand of NZ_JBVJMQ010000001.1, from coordinate 2,453,791 downwards.
AGCCAGTCGTCACTGACCTGCTCGCCGTCGGCGAGGACGCGAGCGGACTCGATCGTCCAGCCGATGCGGGCCTGGACGGTGTCGGCCAGGGCCGGTGGTAGTTCGTCGAGGCGACCGTGGGCGGCGACGATCAGGTGGATCAGCGAAAGCTCTTCGAGGAGCTCGCCGGGCCAGCCGTGACCACGGCCGACGACCGCGGCCGCACGTCGTACGGCATTGGCGACCCCCGGCGCTTGCGCGTCGACCATGCGCGCCGCCAACCGGTTCAGCTCGGTGTACGCCCGCTGGTCGAACCCGCCCAATCCCTGCCGGACCTGATCGTCCAGCCAGCTCGCCAGCTCCGCCATCCCGGCTGACACCCGATCCGCCCGGCGCGAAGCCCGCTCCTGCGCCGCGATCGGATCAGCCACCTCACCAGGCTTCCGCTCCGGTCGCTCAGCCCGCTTCCCCACCCACGAAGCCACCCACTCCGGCTCCTCCCCAGGTCCGACCTCGCCACCCGCCCACAACAGCAACAAACCCAGCGCATGCTTACAAGGAAACTTCCGGCTCGGGCACGAGCACTTGTACGCCGGACCACTCACATCCACCGCGGTCTGGTACGGCGCCTTCCCACTCCCCTGGCACAACCCCCACACCGCCCGATCGGAGGCGCCCACCCCCGACCACTTCCCCGCCTTGGCCAACCCCTGCCCGGCCTTCGCCGACGCAGCATCAGGCGCCAACCCCAGCACCCGCTCCACGTCCCAAGCCGTCACGCCCACATTCCACCATCCCCCGCCGACACGAAGGACAGGTAGTACCTCCCCCCTCCCGCCGCACAACCCGCGCCAGCGGCCCTAATCCCCGCCCACCTCCTGTCCTTGAAGCCGCCTCCTCACCCGAACGGCTGGCGGTGGGCCGGATCGGGTTCGGGGTAGCCGTTGCCGGTGTAGTGCAGGTGGGCGGGGGGAAGCACCCGGTGCTCGGACGCCGGGGTGGGGACGGCGGCTGGTGGTGTGGGGGCGGGAGGTGCTGGCGGGGGCGACTGGCTCGGGGCGGGCGGGGTGGGGGTGAGGCCTTCGCGGATTTGGGTGAGGAGGCGGTGTTCTACGGCTTGGAGTTCGGTGATGCGGGTGCGGATTTCTTGTTCTTCGGCGCGGGCTTCGGCGAGGAGGTGGTCGGCTTCGGATCGAGCGGTTTCGCGGAGGTGGTCGGCGGTGCGCTGGCTGGCGCTGAGAACGCTGAGTTCGTAGCGGCGGAGTTCGGCGGCCAGGTCGGTGTCGGTGCGGTGCGCTTCGAGGAGGGCGGCGGCGGGCTGTGGGACGGCGTCCGGGAGGGTGTCCTCGAGAGCGGCGATCTGCTGGTCGACGCGGCTGAAGAGGTCGGCGACGTCGGTGCGCATCTGGCGGATGGTGTTGGCGGCGGCCTGGACGCGTTCGCCGGCTTCGCGCTCGCGTTCGCGGGCGGTCCGCTCGGCCGCGGTGATGACGTCGAGGGCGACGATCGCCGCCCGTTCGGCCGGGTCGGCGGGAGTCGGTTCGACGGCCACGTCGGCCTCCAGTTCGTCGATCAGCGCGACGGTACGCCGAAGCGGCACCTCGCGGATGAAGAGGACAGCCAGCAGACTGACCACCGCGGACGCCGCCGCGATGACGAAGATCCGCCCGGTCGCATCGCCGTACGCGTGCCGAACGACCTCGGCGACCGGCGCCGGCAACGCGTTCACGTCGAGTACCGAACCGCTCGCGCCACTCGGCGGCGCGATGCCCTGGGCCCGCAGGTTCGACGCGATCAGCTCGGTGACCCGGCTCGCGAGCACCGCGCCCAGCACCGACACACCGACCGCGCCGCCCAGGCTGCGGAAGAAGGTGACCGTCGCACTCGACGCCCCGACCTGCGTGACGTCGACGGTGTTCTGGACGGCGAGCACCAGGTTCTGCATCATCATGCCCATGCCGACGCCCATCCCGAGCATGCCGAGGCCGACGTACCAGTAGGCGCTCTCGTGGTCGATGGTGCCGAGGACGCCGAGGCCGGCGGTCAGGAAGAGCCCGCCGAGCACCAGGTAGCGCTTCCACTTCCCGGTCCGGGTGATCAGCTGACCGGAGCCGACCGAGCCGAGGAACGAGCCGAACATCATCGGGATCGTCAACAACCCGGCCTCGGTCGGGCTGTACCCGCGCGCGACCTGGAAGTACTGCCCGAGGAAGACCGCGCTGCCGAACATCGCGATCCCGACCGCGAGGCTGGCCAGGATCGCCAGCGCCGTCGTCCGCTCCCGGACGACGGCGACCGGGACGAGCGGATCCCGCGCGCGGGTCTCGACGACGACGGCCAGCAGCGCGAGCACCGCCGTACCGCCCAAGTAGGCGCCGGTCTCCCAGGACCACCACGGGAAGTGCTGCCCGGCGAACGAGACCCAGATCAGCGGCAGGCTGGCCGCACCCGCGATCAGCACCGCGCCGAGGTAGTCGAGTTTGATCGGCCGCTTGATCACCGGCAGCTGCAGATACCGCTGCAGGATGATCATCGCGACCACGGCCAGCGGCACGCAGACGTAGAAGCACCAGCGCCACCCGAGCCACGACGTGTCCACGATGACCCCGCCGACGAGCGGCCCGGAGACCGTCGCGACGGCCATCACCGCACCCATGTAGCCGGAGTACCGGCCGCGATCGCGCGGCGGGATCGCGGCGCCGATGATCGCCTGCGCGAGCGCCATCAGCCCGCCCATCGCGAGGCCCTGCAACACCCGCGCGCCGATCAGGAACGGCACGTTGTGCGCCATCCCGGCCAGCGCGGAGCCGATCACGAACAGGACGGTCGCGAGCTGGACGAGCAGCTTCTTGCTCATCAGATCGGAGAGCTTGCCCCAGACCGGCGTCGACACGGTCATCGCGAGCAGGCTGGCGGTGACGACCCAGGTGTACTGCGTCTGGCTGCCCTCGAGGTCCGCGATGATCGTCGGCAGCGCGTTGCTGACGATCGTCGAGCTCAGCACCGCGGTGAACAGCGCCGCCAGCAACCCGGACAGGATCTCCAGGATCTGCCGATGCGAGAGTTCTGGATCGGCCGGCGCGGGGACGGCGGCGGCGTACATCGACTGGTACTGCGGGGGCCGCGAGGTGGCGGTGGCTGACATCGGGTTCCGTTTCGGACGCGGATCGCTACGGCCGGGGCAGCGCGAAGTCGCTGCTCCGGGGCGGAAGCGGCCGGCAGGTCCTCACCCAGCCAACAACAGATTTGGTTGCAACTACCAACGATAAGCCCGCGCCGTCAGCTTTTCTGAGACACCCCCTCCCCGGGAGAGGGTTTACCGCATACGATCCGGTGCTTGTTGAGTGATCAACAGAGCCACCCCGGCGGAGCTGTCAGGGCCCGCCGGGGTACCTAACGCGGACAGCAGTCGACGAAGTCGAAGGTCTTCCACGCCACCACGTCGCCACCGGCCGCCTGCACGCGGTCGGAGAGGGCCGGTAAGAGCTCGCCGGCGGCGATCGCGAAGCGGATGTCGGGGTGCCGGGCGAGGACGCCGGTCAAGGTCAGATCGGTGACCGCGCGGGCCGTCTCGAACGGGAACTCGATCAGCTGTCGCGGCCGATCGAGGGCGACCTGTCGCCACTGGGGTGGCGAGGTGGGATGCAGGAGCACCAAGGCCCGGCGCTCGTTCAGTGCGCGCCAGAGCGGTTCCCAGGCCGGCTCCCCCGGGTACTGCCCGGAGGCATTACTGAGGAGGACGACGCCGTCCGCGCGCAGGGCGTCGAAGGCGTAGTCGAGCTCGACTAGCGAGCCCTCGACGTCCGGTAGCGGGAGGCTGGCCAAGAAGCTCGCCGGCAGCCCGGCGGCGTACTCGTTGACGCGCCGGGCCAGGATCCGCGCGCGGAAGTCGTCGCCGAAGTGCACGCCCGGCGATAGCAGGGAGAGGACGGCGTCCGCGGCCGGCGGCTGGACGACCGGCCAGCCGGGCAGCCCGTCAGGACGGAGATGCCCGGCTCGCTCGGCCGCCACGACGTATTCGGGCGGGAGGAAGTGCTGGTGGACAGTCATGCGGTCGGGTGGAGAAGGTCTTCCAGTCCGATGCGGTGCAGGAACTCGGAGCGGACCCGGTCCGCGACCGCGTTGACCACGATCGCGCCGTCGTCCGACGGGTCGTAGCTGGCGCGGAACGGCCGCTTACCCTTCTCGGTCTCGACGACCGACACGATCAGCTTCGCGACCTCGCCGACGTCCGACCACTCCGGCTCCAGGTCGGCCAGCCGCTGCCCGACCTGATCCATCAGCCCGGCGTACTTCGTCTCGTACGCCGCGACGACGTCCAGATCGGCCGGCGATCCGCTGTGCAGGAAGTGGTTCGTGCCGTGGGTGAAGGCCCCCGGGACGACGATGGTCGTCTCGATCCCGAACCGGGCCAGCTCCAGCGCGTACGACGCCGCCAGCGCGTCCATCCCGGCCTTCGCCGCGAAGTACGGGCCAAGGTACGGCGGGGTACCGCCGCGGGTGCTCGAGCTGCCGACCCAGATGACCAGCCCGTCCTGCTGCCCGCGCAGCACCGGCAGCGCCGCGCGGTTCAGCCGCTGCGCGCCGACGACGTTCGTGTCGTAGATGTCCAGGATCTGCTCGGGGGTGAACGCCTCGGACGGCCCGGTGACCATGTGCCCGGCGTTGTGGATCAGGACGTCGATCCGGCCTTGCTCACGCACGATCGTGTCGACGGCCTGCTGGACGGAGGCCTCCGAGCTGACGTCGAGTTCGATGGCTCGCAGATTGGGTGAGTAGGCCTGGGCATCGGCCGCGGCGGCGGCGTTCCGACCGGCGAGGTCGCGCATCCCGGCGTACACGAGGTGGCCGGCGTCGACGAGGGCGCGGGCGGTCAGGGCGCCGAAACCGCTCGACGCGCCGCTGATCAGAACGGTGTGGGTGCTCATGCTGCGGAACCTCCGTTGGCGTAGATGACCTGGCCGTTGATCCAGCGCGCGGGACCGGCCAGGAAGGCGATGACCTCGGCAATGTCGGACGGCTGCCCGAGGCGTTCCAGCGGCGGCTCGGCGGCGATCCGGTCGATCAGCTCCTGCGGCTTGCCGTCCAGGAACAGCGGGGTCGCGGTCGGGCCGGGGGCGACGGCGTTCACGGTGATGTCGCGGCCGCGCAGCTCGCGGGCCAGGATCAGCGTCATCGCCTCGACGCCGCCCTTGCTCGCGGCGTACGCCGAGTAGCCGGGGCGTGCGAGCAACGTCAGCGAGCTGGAGATGTTCACGATCGCGCCGCCGCTGCGGACCCGGCGGGCGGCCTGCTGGTCGACCACGAACGAGCCGCGCAGATTCGTCCGGACGATCTGGTCGAAGACCTCCAGGTCGAGCTCGGCCAGCGGCGCGAGCGGCATGATCCCGGCCGAGTTGACCACCACGTCGACCCCACCGAACTCCTGCTCGGCGGTGTCGAAGAGGGCGCTCACCGCGGTCTCGTCGGCGACATCGGCCTGGACGGCGATCGCCCGGCCGCCGCCGGCGACGACCTCCTGGACGGCCTCCGCGGCGCGCTCCTTGCTGCCGGAGTAGCCGATCACCACCGCGAAACCGTCATGAGCGAGCCGGACGGCAGCCGCCCGGCCGATCCCGCTCGAGGCGCCGGTCACGATCGCGACCCGCCCGCCGGTGTTGTTCTCTGTCATCGTCCGTACTCCTGATCTTGGTGTCGTTCCTGCTGACACCTCGATCGTGCTCCGGACAATGGATCAAGTCCAACGACTCAAGTCGATGAATGAATCAGTTCTGTTGATGCATCTGCTCGCCCAGCTCGGTCCCTGGCGGTTGTTTCAGATGCGTACCGACCAGCCCGAGCAGCGCACGCAGGGCGGCGGTCGGCTTCCGCTTGCGCAGCGTCGCCATGTAGAGCGACCACTCGAAGGTCTCGTCCACGATCGGGACGACGCGGACCGACTCCAGCTCGGCGACGGCGTACGCCGGCAGGATCCCGAGACCGACCCCGTGCGCGAGGAACTGGACGCCGTTCTCGATGCCGAGCGCCTCGACGACGACCTGGCGCTCGATCCCGGCGGCCTCGAAGGTCTGATCGATCAGCGTCCGGGTGCCGAACCCGGGCGGGAAGTCGACGAACGCCTCGTCGGCGAGATCGGCCAGCGTGACCGACCGCCGCCGCGCCAGCCGATGCCCGACCGGGACGGCCAACACTTGGGGAACGCGCAGCAACTCCCAGGTGGTCAGCTCACGCGGGACGCTACCCTGCGCAACCCCGAGGAAGCCGACATCGATGTCGCCGTTACGCAGCGCGACCATGATGCCGGCCGAACCCTCGGCGTCCACGCGCAGCTGCAACTCGACATTCGGATAGCGGCGCCGGAAGTCACCGGCCGCGGCCGGCAGATCGATCAGACCGAGGCCGGGCAGCAGCCCGACGCGGACCGTACCGCGCATGCCGGTGCCGAGCTCGTCGACGACATCGCGGGCGCCCTGGACGGCGTCCATCACCGCGAGCGCCTCGGGTAACAACGCCGTACCGGCCTCGGTCAGGACGACGCGCTGCGCGTTCCGCTCGAAGAGCGTGACCTTCAGATCACGTTCCAGGGCAGCGATCGCGGCACTCACCGCACTCTGGACGACGTGCAACCGGCGCGCGGCCAGCGTGAAGCTGCGCTCGTGCGCCACTGCTACGAAGTACTCCAGCTGCCGCAGTTCCACAGCGGCAGTCTGTCACTCAGGAGCCGGTCGGACGCACGGAGGCGTTGTCGACCCAGACCAGGTGACCGTGATGGCTGACCAGGACCTCGCCCGGCCGGCGGCCGAGCTCGTGACCGGCGATCCAGCGGCCGCCGACGCGGATCTGGACGTCACCGGACGTGGGGGTGTCGGTAGCGGACGGGGCACCTTTGGCCGGGAAAGAGGCGAGAGGCATGGCACCTGACTTCGGAACAGGGGCGGAGACGAGGGGGTGGCAGCGACAAGACTACAACCGCATTGTGACGCGGCGTTAGCGGTAACTCGAATTGATCACGGAGCCTTAGACGGACCCGAGATGTATAAACCCCTCGGGGTGGGGTAGGAATGACCTTGAGAGGTCCTGACCGCGGTCCAGACATGTGCCGCGCCGTGACTCACGTCGCGAGGTCAGAACATGAACAGCACTGCAACTGTCAGCACCGGCGCCCAGCGCGCCGACCAGCAGCGAGACGCCGAGACCCAGGATCTCCTGGCCCGGCGAGCCGCCAGCACCGACGAGAGCCTCCGGGCGGAGCTCCTCGATCGAGCGATCGAGTTGCATCTCGGAGTCGCCCACAGCATCGCGTCCCGGTTCCGGGGCCGCGGTGTGGAGACCGATGATCTGGACCAGGTCGCGTACCTGGGCCTGGTCAAGGCCGCCCGCGGTTTCGACCCGGGCAGCGGGACGCCGTTCCTGGCGTACGCCGTGCCGACCATCCGCGGCGAGGTGAAACGGTACTTCCGGGACTGCTCCTGGACGGTCCGGATCCCGCGCCGCCTGCAGGAACTGCAGGGCTCGATCGCGTCCGTCCGGCCGCAACTGGTGCAGGACCTGCACCGCGAGCCCACCCAGCAGGAGATCGCCGACGAAATAGGGGCCGAGGTCAACGAAGTTGAGGACGCGGTGGCCGCGGACGGCTGTTTCACCGTGCTCTCGCTGGACCGTCCGCTGGACGGCGACGCCGCCACCCGGCTGGGTGACACGATCGCCGACGACGAGGACAGCCCGTTCGAGCGGACCGAGGCGGTCGCCGTCCTCGAGCCGGTGCTGACCCAGCTGAAACCCCGCGAACGGCGGATCCTCGAGCTGCGGTTCGTCGAAGGGCAGACGCAGGCCGATATCGGCGCCGAGATCGGCGTCAGCCAGATGCAGGTCTCCCGCCTGCTGCGCGGCATCCTGGACCGGCTCCGCGATCAACTCGAACCGCCTGCGGCAGCTGCCGCTTGAGCCACCGGCCGATCTTCGTAGTGCAGTTGCACGACGCCAGGCGACTGCACTACGACGTCCGGCTGGAGGTGCACGGCGTCCTGAAGTCGTGGGCGGTGCCACGCGGCCCGTCGCTGGACCCTTCGGTCAAGCGGCTGGCCGTGTTCACCACCGACCACGATCTCGAGTACGCGTCGTACGAAGGTGTGCATGCCGGCGCCCAGTACGGCAGTGGCGCGGTGATCGTCTGGGACGCCGGGGTCTACACGAACCTCACGCGGGACGATCGACAGCAGTTGGTCGATCCCGCGACGGCGATCGAGCGCGGCCATTTCAAGTTCCAGTTGCACGGCGTGAAGCTGGCCGGAGCCTGGGCCTTCACTCGCACCGGGGCCGACTGGCTGCTGGTGAAGGTCCGCGACGACGATGCCGATCCAGCAGTGGATATCACCAGCGTCGAACCTCAATCGGTGCTGAGTGGTCTAACGATCGGGGAAATGGCCGCCTCGGCGGCGGATCGTCAAGAGACCTGACCGATTCTGGTCAGGTCACTTGTCTTGACCTGTTCTGAGCGCGCTGCTCAGACTGCTTGCGTTGTTCTGCCTCTCCTCTCCGTTCGGAGGACGTGAATGCGCAAGCCGGCTCTCGCTATAGCCCTGTCCACCGTCGTCCTGACCGCGCTGCTACCGCTGCCGGCTCAGGCGGCGCCGCCACCGGTCTGGACGCACAACGCCGCCGACCGGCTCTTCGCCGATACCGCCCGCCCCGCGGGCGCGCCCTCCACGATCGACCTGTACGCCGCGCGGAACGAGACCGAGGCGGCGCAGATCGCCGTCCGGCCGACCGCGTCGACGGGGAACGTGTCGGTTGCTGTCAGCAACTTGACCGGACCGGGCGGCTCGACCATCTCCGACATCACCGTCCGGCGTGAATACCTGCACCCGAATATCACGCTGGCCGATTTCTGGGGCTCCGCCGCCGAGCGTGAGGGCACCGGGTCGAGGTACTACGACGCCCTCGTCGAGAACACGCCGCGGACCTTGGACGCCAACGTCACCCAGCCGTATCACTACAGCGTGCGCGTGCCCACCGGCGCGACGCCCGGCCTGTACACGGGGACGGCGACGGTCAAGAGCAGCGCCGGGGACGTCGTCGTACCGGTCCGGCTGACCGTTTACAACGCGACGCTGCCGCCGACCAACCAGTCGACGTTCAAGCTGAACAACTGGACGACGTCCGCCGGCTGGGACTACCAAGGCACGATCCGCGCGATCCCGCTCCAGTACGGCGTCCAGATGTACGACGCGAACTGGTGGAAGGTGGTGGAGGCGATGGCCCGCAACCACGCCCGGCACCGGAACAACGTGGTTTTCGCGGACTTCCAGGCGCTGCTGATCCCGAACACCACGATCGATGCGGCCGGCAACTACACGTTCGGCTGGGAGACCTTCGACCGGTTCATCCAGATCTACCGCGACGCCGGCGCCCTGCAGTGGATCCACACGCCACACCTGCTGATGAGCAGCGGCGGCGGCCAACCCAGCCGGCTCGAGATGCTCAAGCGGGCGGCCAACGGCTCGACGGAGATGGTCCCGGTGCCGTCCGGCTCGGCCGAGGGGACGGCGTACCTGAACAAGCTGTTCCCGGCGCTCAAGCAGCACCTGGACGCCAAGGGTTTGACCGACATCTTCTACATGAGCGCGAACGACGAGACGACGCAGCGGGCCGACACCGACGGCGCGAACTGGATGTACGACATCTACCGCAAGTACTTCCCGAACCCGAAGCTCAACGAGGCCGAGCTGGCCGTCCTGAACCCGACCGCCAACGTCACCGCGAACACGCCGATCCTGGACCTCTACGAGAACAACATCGGCCACTTCCAGACCAAGCGGCTGAACGGGAACGAGCTCTGGATCTACAACTGCATCAGCCCGCGGGGCGCGTACCTCAACCGCTTCATCATGTCGCACCTGGCGAAAACCCGGCTGACGCCGTTGATGGCCTGGAAGACCGAGTCGGTCGGTTACCTGCACTGGGGCTGGAACTACTGGTACGGCGGCGATCTCCACGAGCGGTTCGACACTTTCGACGGCGCGCAGAACGGTGACAACTTCATCGTCCGCCCGAACCGCGCGGCGTACGACGTCTACGACAGCGTCCGCAGCGAAGCCCAGCTGGACGGCGTCGAGGACTTCGAGCTGTTCACCCAACTGGCCAAGACCAAGCCGGTGCTGGCGAAGGCACTCGCCAACTCGCTGCTGACGAACTCCTACACGATGGACCGGTCGGGCGCCGCGGCCGACGCCGTCCACCGGCAGGTGCTGGACGCGCTCACCTCCGGCGGGCCGGACCAGGTCTACCCGTACGCCGACGACTTCGCCGCCGGTTCGCAGTCCTGGCAGGCGACCTCCGGCTCATGGTCCGCCTCCGGCGGCACGCTGAACCAGACCGCCACCGACGGCTGGAACTACGTCGCGGGTCTGGAAGGACGTGCGTACGGCGATGTCGCCGCGAGCGTCGACCTGCAGATCAAGGGCGTCAACCCGAACGGCGGCAACACGAACTGGGCCGGGCTCGTCGTCCGGAACCTCAACCCGACCGACCTCGAGAGCGGCTACCTGGTGGCCCAGCGCAACAACGGCGAGGTCTTCGTCTTCAAGGCCGGCGCGACCCTCGCCAGGGCGCAGGCGCCCGGCTACACCCCCGGCGCCGTCAACCGGCTGCGCGTCATTGCCCGGGGCAACAAGATCATCGTATACGCCGGGACCGGGTCGGCCCCGGTGCTGACCGTAACCGACGCGGCCTTCAAGGCCGGCGGCGTCGGCCTGGCCAGCGGCGGGGTGAACGTGTCCTTCGACAACGTCCGGCTGAACCCGGACGTCAACCCGGCCGAAGGATCCGCCGTCACCGTCTCCTCGTCGTACGACAGCGACGGCTGGCGCTCCTCGGCCGTCGCGGACGGACGGCGTACGTCGGACCCGAGCTCGATGGGCTGGACGTCGGCGGCCGCGGCGAGCGCGACCGATCAGCAGTCGGTCAAGCTGGACTTCGGCGCCACTCGCTCGATCAGCCGGGTCGACCTCTACCCGCGGACCGACGGGAACAACACCGGGATCGGTTTCCCGATCGACTACGCCGTCCAGGTGTCGACCGACAACACGAATTGGACGACGGTCGAGACGCGGACGAACCAGCCGCGGCCGAGCGGCCCGCAATCGATCAGCTTCGCGGCTCGCGACGTCCGCTACGTGCAGGTGGTCGGGACGAAACTCGGCCAGGACCCGTTCGGCACCTACCGGATGCAGCTCGCCGAGGTGGAAGTGGCCGGGGGCAACTTGGCTGCCGGACGGCCGGTCAGCTCGTCGTCCTCCTCGGAGTTCGCGAACGAAGGCTGGCTGCGGGCGAACCTGACCGACGGCGCCCGGCAGTCCCGGCTGTGGAACTCGATGGGTTGGACGAGCGCCGCCGTCCCGGCCTCGGATCAGTGGGCGCGGGTGGACCTCGGCGGGCCGAGCCGGATCAGCAAGGTCGACCTCTACGCCCGCTCGGACGGCGGGAGCACCGGCGGCTTCTTCCCGATCGACTACGTGATCGAGACGTCGACGGACGGGGTCAATTTCACCCCGGTCGCGACGGCGAACGACGTACCGCAGCCGGGCGCGGCAGCCGTGTCACACACCTTCGCGACGACGACCGCCCGGTACGTGCAGGTCCGCGGCACCGAGCTGCGCGCGGAGAGCCCGGGGGTCTACCGGATGCAGCTGGCCGAACTGGAAGTGCTGAACTGATTCCTTCCCCGCCCCACCACCCCGGTCAGAAGGTATCGAAGTGGATGACGTCGTCAAGTGACTGCCGAGCGGCGGGCTTGAAGGTGTCACCCGTGTAGTAGGCAGTCGGGAGCAGCACGGACTGCCGGATCTCCTCCGGCAGTCCGAGCAGCTCCTGGATCTCCTGCTCGTAGACCATGTGCAGCGTCGTCCAGGCCGTGCCGAGCCCACGGGATCGCGCGGCCAGGCAATAGCTCCACGCAGCGGGGAGAATCGACCCCCACGTGCCGGACTGGTTCCCGGCCGGCAGCTTGCTGACCTGCAGGCACGGAATGACCAGAACCGGGACCTGCCCCATCCGCTCACCCAGGTAGGCGACGCTGTCGCCGACGCGACGCTGGACCGGCGCACGGTCCGGATCGTCAGCGTGCAGCTTGCCGGCCGCGCCTGGGCCGGCCAGGTACTGCTCGACCGCACGCCGGTAGTACTCACCGATCGCAGCGCGCTTCTCGGCGTCCGTGACGACCATCCAGTGCCACGTCTGCCGGTTGCTGCCCGACGGCGCCTGGACGGCGAGCTCGATGCACTCCCGGACCAGCTCCAGCGGCACGGGCCGCTCCAGGTCCAGGCGCTTGCGGACGGTCCGGGTGGTGGTCAGCAGTTCGTCGGGCGTCAGCGTCATGTCGCCAGTGTGTCAGCAGGTGTAGAGCGAGTTCGGGTGGACCTTCTCGCAGAAACGGACATGCAAGTGGTTGTCGTGGGCGGGCCACTCGGTGGTCAGGCCCTCGCTGATCAGCGTCGGGTCGTTGAAGAAGATGAGCCGGACGTGGCCGGGCGCGGCAGCGCGGATCGCCTGGACCAGCTGACGCGTGGCAGCTCGGTCGTACGTCGCGGACTGCCAGGTGATCCGACCTGCGGTGCATTGGTTGTTGTCGGTGCGGATCGGCCAGATGTCGATGTCCAGCCCGACCTCGTGGCTGCCGTGGCCGGGGATGTCACCGCCGTGCTCGAACCCGGCGTCGCCGTACGGGATCTTGCCCTGGCCAGTGCTCGCGAAGGCGCGGCCCGCCTGCTCCAGCTGGGCTACTGCGGCGGCGGTGGCCCAGTTGGCCGCCGTACCGTTGCCGTCCGGGTCCTGGTCGCAGAGGTTCGCGGCGAAGTCCGGGTAGTCGTAGTGCCAGGTGAGGTTGCGCCAGGTGATCGGACCGACGATGCCGTCCGCGCCGATGCCGGCGTGCGACTGGAAGGCGACGACCGCGTCGCGGACCGCCGTACCGAAGATGCCGTCGACCGGGAGGCTCAGGCGCCGCTTGGCGTTCAGCTCGACCTGGAGTGCCTTCACGGCCGCGCTGTTGTCGCCGGAGCGCACAGTCGGGACCAGCGCGGCCCAGGTGTTCGGACCGACGATGCCGTCCGCCCCGAGACCCTTCGCGGTCTGGAAGGCCTTGGCCGCGGTCACTGTCGAGGCGCCGAAGACGCCATCGGCCGGAGTGCTCTGCCCGTGGTGCTGCAGCAGGTACTGGATCGCGAGGACGTCGGCACCGCGGTTGCCGCTGCTCTGAGTCGGGAAGAAGGCGTTCGCGTAGGCGTTGGCGGTGGTCGGGACCAGCGCCAGGGTCAAGGCAAGGAGCGCAACGAGGAGACGTCGCATCGGAGTCCTCCGGGGCGGGAGAGGGAACTAATTTACGGTCCCTCGCCACAATCCGGCATCAATTGCCCCGCGCGCAAGCCCTCACTCGAACGGGCTCGGGTCGCCGGCGCCGACCCGGACCACCTCGGGGACGTCGTCGGAGAAGTCGATCACCGTGGTCGGCTCGACGCCGGTCTCACCGTCGATGACGGCGTCCACCTGGTTGTCGAGCTCCTCCTTGATCTCCCAGCCCTGTGTCATCGGCTCCTCGTGACCGGGCAGCAGCAGCGTGCTGGACAGCATCGGCTCGCCGAGCTCCTCGAGCAGCGCCTGGGTGACCACATGGTCGGGGATCCGGACGCCGACCGTCTTCTTCTTCGGGTGCAGCAACCGCTTCGGCACCTCTTTGGTGGCCGGCAGGATGAACGTGTAGCTACCCGGCGTCGTCGCCTTGACCGCCCGGAAGACCGCGTTGCTGATGTGCACGAACTGCCCGAGCTGCGCGAAGTCCTGGCACATCAGCGTGAAGTGGTGCCGGTCGTCGAGCTGCCGGATCTGCTTGATCCGGTCGATCCCGTCCCGGTTGCCGAGCGCGCAGCCGAGTGCGAAACACGAGTCCGTCGGGTAGGCGATCAGGCCGCCCCCGCGGACGAGGTCGACCACCTGGCCGACGGCACGCTTCTGGGGGTTCTCCGGATGCACATCGAAATACCTGGCCATGACCGCCGAGCCTACTCCGCCAACCCTTCGGCCGTGGCGGTGACGACCAGGTTGTCGGCGTAACCGCCGGCGGCCGCGTCGTACGGACCGGTACAGGTGATCAGCACGAGGCGATGGTCGCCGGTCTGATCGAACGCGCCGCTGCGGGTCGCGAGCGCGTCTTTCGGCACCGACCGGATGGTGGTGATGCGGTACGTCGCACTGCGATTCCCGGCCTTGAGCGCGATGCGCTCCCCTGGTTCGACCTTCCGGAGCCGGGCGAAGAAGCCAAGCCCTTCCGTCTTGGTATCGACGTGACCGGCCAGAACGATCGAGCCGAACGGGTCACCGGCCTGGGCGCCGCCGTCCCACCAGCCGACGCGCTGCGCGGCGGACGGGACCTGCAGCTGGCCGTCCGCGGTTTCCGCGGGGACTACGGGCGCCTGGGCGCCACCGGGTAACACGACCTGGGTCGGCACGAAGCGGATGCGCTGGCTGGCCGCCGGCGTCCCGCTGCGGGCTGCCGACGGGTCACCGCCAGTTGGGGTGGACGGCGGCGTCGGCGTCGAGAGGCCGCCATCCACCCCGGTGCCCGGCACAGCTCCGTCCAGCTGCGCGGTGCACCCCTCCAGGCCCACGCAGCAGCACAACAGCAGTCCGAGCAGCAATGCCCTCAGTGACGCACCACCCTGCGGACGGCGACCGCTCCGGCCAACGCGGCCAGCAGCGCCAGGACGGCGAGCGGACTACGGTCGGCCGCCGCAGCCTGGCCGCCGGTGCCGGTGTTCACCAGATCCGGCTTCTGCGATCCGGCCGCCGCGAGTTTGATCGTGCCGACGGCGACTGTCATCGTCTTCGAAGTCGGGGCGCCGACCGCGAAAACCCGGGTCAGATATCCGGCCTTCGCGGGTAAAGCCAACGGACCGAGAACAACAGGTGAAGAAGCACCGGCCGGAACGATTTCGACACGGTAAGTAGCGGCCGGAACGACTACATCGAGTGATTCTCCGTTCGCTACGTTCGCGAACAGCACCTTTCCGTTCACCCGGATATCGGCCGGGCCGACGGCCGCGGTGTGGGCGACCCGCAGCGCGGCTTTGTCGGCCGGCACCGCGGCCAGCTTGTTGTTGTACGACGTGATCATCGGCGCGCCGGTCGGAGCGGCCGGCTGGTGGATCACGACGTCGAGACTGCCTCCGGAGCCGACCGTTACCCGACGTTCGATGACGACCTTTCCGCCTTGTTTGGCAGTAATCGTGCGCTGACCGGCCGCGACGGCGATCGGCCCGACGACCTTCGCGGAAGGGGCCTTGGCAGCCACCTGACGACCGTCGACACTGAGATCGAGGGCCTGCCCGGGCAGCCCCTGTACGAGGTACAGCGTGGCCCCGGCGGCTGCTTGCGAAGGGGTCGCGAGCAGTAGCGGAACGAACCCGACCAGGGTTACGAGAACGACCCGGGCAATTACCGGACCTGGAATTCTCGAAAATACCGGTCGAAGCCGGTCGAACACCCTCTGTTTCTGCATTGCGGCCCCCTGGGTTTGCGTTGCCAATTCACCGGGTATTGGACGGATCCGGTGAATTCCGGCGTATCGTAAGCGCAACTTCGATCCGGCCGCCAGAGGAAGCGGCCGGATCTCTCGGAGGGCAGAGGAAAGATGCGAAACCCCGCCCGGATACTCGCTGCTGCCGTGCTGACCTGGGGGCTGGTCGGCTGTTCGGGAGCGGCGGTGCCGCCGGTCGCCCCGAGCCCGGGGGTCGGCGAGACGACCGGCGTACCGAGCGAGGCGCCGTCCACACCGGCCGGCCCGGGGACGACCGAGACCGGGATCCGACTGACCGCCGTCCCACGGCCGGACGGGTCCTTCGACATGGTCGAGGACATTTTGTTGCCCACGGCTACTGATCTGCTGCTGCTGCAGGTGCCGACGTCCGGTGAGTTGCTGCCCGGGATGATGACCCGGACGACGCCGCGCGCGACCGATCTGCAGGTGCTGGCCGACGAGCAGCCGGTCGCTATCGAGACGCCGTCCGTGGACACCACTCGCGAAGTGCAGTTGGCCGCACCGGCCACGAAGCTCCGGTTGACCTATCGGCTGTCCGGCTCGGCGGTTCGGCGTACGGAGCAGAAACCGCGCCGGGCCAACGCGGCGCTGCGCCCGCTGAGCGCGGCCGCGGAGGGCGCGTTGCCGACCACGATCACCGTCGCGGGCGGCCTGCTGAACGCGGTCTGTCCGCTGCTTCCCGAACCCCGCTGCGCGAGGGGAAACCCGCCCGCGCTGGCGATCCAGCCGGATCTGCCGGCGGCCCAGGCGCTGGTCGTGGTGCAGCTCGACCTGCCCTGAAATCGGTTTGTCCGGGGGCACGCTTACTGTGAGTTCATGGCGGAGGATCGGATCGCATTCGGGACGGCGCGGGCCCGATGGGTACTGGCGGCGACCGCGCTCGGGTCGGGGATGGCCTTCCTCGACGGCACGGTGGTCAATGTCGCGCTGCCCGCGATGGGCGAAGAACTCGAAGCGGACATGGCCGGCCTGCAGTGGATCGTCAACGGCTACATGTTGATGCTGGCGTCGCTGATCCTGCTCAGCGGCTCCCTCGGCGACCGGCTCGGACGGCGCCGGATGTACGTCACGGGCGTGATCTGGTTCGCGGTCGCCTCGGTGATCTGCACGATCGCGCCGACCCTCGAGGTGATGATCGCGGGCCGGGTCCTGCAGGGCATCGGCGGCGCGCTGCTGACGCCGGGCAGCCTGGCGATTCTGCAGACCAGCTTCGCGCCCGCGGACCGCGGCAAGGCGGTCGGCGCCTGGTCCGGGCTGACGTCGGTCGCGGCCGCGATCGGCCCGTTCGTCGGCGGCACGCTCGTCGACAGCGGCTCCTGGCGGCTGATCTTCCTGATCAACGCGCCGATCGCGCTGGTGACCGTGCTGGTCACCCTGCGGCACGTCCCGGAGACGCGGGACGAGACCTCGGCCGGCAAGGTCGACGTGAGCGGCGCGGCGCTGGCCACGATCGGCCTCGGCGGGTTCACGTTCGGGCTGATCCAGGCGGGTGATCGAGGGTTCTCGGACGCCGGCGTCCTGACCAGTCTCGTCATCGGCATGCTCGCGTTCGTCAGCTTCCTGGTCGTCGAGCGGCGGAGCTCGCATCCGATGCTGCCGCCGGGCATCTTCGCGAACCGGCGCTTCACCGGGGCGAACCTGGTGACCGTCGTGGTCTACGGCGGCCTGGGGACGGCGACGTTCCTGGTGGTCGTCTTCCTGCAGACCGCGCTCGGGTACGCCGCCTTGTGGGCCGGGGCGGCCTTGTTGCCGATGACCGCGCTGATGCTCGGCCTGTCGGGGTACGCGGGCGGCCTGTCGGAGAAGATCGGCGCCCGGATCCCGATGACGGTCGGGCCGGTGCTGATGGCGCTCGGGTTCCTGCTGATGCTGCGGATCTCACCGGGAGCGGGTTACGTGACGGCCGTACTGCCCGCGGTCGTCGTCCTGGGCCTGGGGCTGGTGTCGACCGTCGCGCCGCTGACCGCGACCGTGCTGTCGTCGGTCGAGGATCACCACGCCGGGATCGCCTCCGGGGTGAACAACGCGGTCGCGCGCTCGGCGCAGCTGATGGCGGTGGCCGCGATCCCGATGGCGGCCGGGATCACCGGCGCGATGTACCGGGATCCGCCGGCCTTCAGCGCGGGGTTCCACCGGGCGCTGATCATCTCGGCGGTACTGGCGGCGTCCGGATCGGTGATCGCCTGGGTCACCCTCGGCGACGGCTCGCGGCGCCGGCAGGTCGCCGTCCGGCATCACCGGCACTGCGCGCTCGAAGCGCCGCCGTACAGCGATCCGACTCCCTGACAGCTCAGCTTGGTGGACTTGTCGACAAAATCCCCGTTGTTTTGACACGGTCGTGTTATATGCTCGCCGGACAGACGACTGGGGAGGTACGGGGTGAACGTGTGGTGGCGGGCGGCGTACGGCGCTGCCGCGATGGGAATCGCGCTCGGAAGCTCGATCACGGTCTCGGCGGCCGTGGACAACAAGTACCTGCCGGCGGTGGTCTGCGCGCTGGTCGCCGTACTGCTGATCCGGCCGTTCCGGCGCCGCAAGGAGCTCGGGCTGATCGCGCCGCTGCGCGGCCTGCTGACCGGCGTCCTGGTCACCGGCGGCAGCGCGGCCGTGGTCTTCGGCGCGGGCACGCTCGCCGGCTGGATCAGCTGGGGCCGGTTCGACGTCCGCACCGTGCTGCTGTTCCTGCTGACGAACACGATCATCGCCGTCCTGCTCGAGGCCCTGCCGGAGGAGCTGAGCCTGCGCGGCCATGCCTGGTCGGCGCTCCGCTCGCGGCACGGCGGGTTCGTCGCCGCGGTCGGGACGACTGGGCTGTTCCTGCTGGTGCCGGGGATCGCGTCCGCCGTCCAGCTCATTCTGGGCGGGATCCTGGATCTCGACAGCCAGGAGCTGAGCCTCGTCCCGCCGGGTGAGGACCCGGTCGCCTACCTGGTCCTGTTGACCGTCTTCGGCTTCACGCTGGTCGCGGCGCGCGCCGCAACCGGTTCACTGTGGGCCAGTGTCGGGACACATCTGACCTTCCTCACCGTGAACCGGCTGAGCGTCCAGGGCGCGGATCGGGACGCCGGGTGGTCGGCGTCCGTGGTCAACCAGGACGTCCTGCTGCTGATCCCGGCGTACCTGATCCTCGCGGCCCTCGTCTACTGGGCGGGACAGTCCTTGATGTCGCGGCCCGCGTTGTCCTTGGCCTCGTCGTTGCCCCAGCGCGACAAGTAGTACGCCGAGACGAACTGGTTCCGCGGGCCGGCGTCCAGGTCGGTCTTCAGCCACCACTTGTTGAAGCTGTTGCCGACCCGCACCACCGGGCCCTCGACGCGGCAGTAGACGTAGCTGGTGCCCTTCTTGAGCGTGCCGGTCGACGGGTTGACGCCGGGAGCGGCGTAGCCGGGCGCGTCCTGGAAGGTGTCGACCCAGAACTTGGTCTCGACCGGGCCGCTGCAGTTCTCGCTGGTCTCGGAGTACTGGAAGTACGCCCACTTCCGCGGTACCTCGACGCCGCGGAACTTGGGCTGCTTGACCGTTCCGTTCAGCTTCTGCTCGTAATGCAGGTGCGCGCCGCTGGTGTTGCTGCCGGTGTTCCCGACCGTCCCGATTTGGGTGCCCAGGGCAACTGCATTGCCGACTGCGACGGTGCGGGTGTCGAGATGCAGGTAGCGGGTCTGCCAGCCGTCGCCGTGGTCGATCACCACCATGTTGCCGGCATCCGAGGCGAAGCCGGAGACCGTGACCGTCCCGGCGGCCGAGGCCAGCGCGGGCGCGCCGCGCGTCCGGCCGTTGGTGTTGATCAGGTCGAGCTTCTCCGGCGGCGTGTGCCCGCTGTGCGTTGCCATCGTCCAGGTTTCACCACACGGGACAGGCATCTGGAAGATCGGTTCGGCGGCGGCCGAGGCCGACGACGGAGCGGCGTACAGACCGGCGGCGGCCAGGGTCGCCAGCATGGCCAGGCGGATCAGCTTCATGGGACGGGCCTTTCACGACTCGGGTTCGCTCAGCGTAGGTCTGTGCGCCGGGCTCGGCAGTCCATTCGAGCTGGGCCGAATGGCTCATCGACGATCGCGATAATGCTTGCGCTGCTCGGGTGTCAGGCGTTCGATGGAGTACCGCAGCATGGTCCGCGGCATCGCGGCGGCGTACTGGTCGAGGAACGCGACGAGCTCCGGCTCCGAGACGCGTTTACCTGCCTCCCGCAACATCCAGCCGGCGGCCTTGTGGATCAGGTCCTCGCGATCGTCGAGCACCTGCACGGCCAGGGCGTAGATATCCGCGCTCTGGCCGCGGCGGATGAACCAGTGCGTCGAGACGAGCGCGATCCGGCGCTCCCAGAGGCTCTCCGACCGCACCAGCGTGCCGAGCATGTCACGCGGTCTGTCGAGCAGATGGCCGCCGACGATCTCGGCGGCGCTGCAGTCGACCAGATCCCAGTTGTTGATGTACGCCGTACTGCGCAGGTAGCGCTCGTAGATCTCGGGGCGCTCGCCCGGGCTGCGGCTCGCACGATCGGCGAGCAGGCAGAGGATCGCCAGCCGGTGCTCGTGGATCGGGCTGGTCAGGGCCTGCTCGAGCTCGGCGAGCGGGATCGCGGCTCGCAGGTAGGGCTTGAGCAGGCCGCGGATCGTCGACAGCTTGACGCCGACGAACCGGTCGCCGTACCCGTAACTGCCGGGTGCGACCTTGAAGTACTTCGTCAGCGCGGCGGCGACCGCCGGATCGCCGGCGGCGTCGATCTCGTCGAGCAACTGCATGTCGTGACCTCCGGCGCCCTCAGATCAGCAGACCGCCCGCGGCGGCCAGGTTCTGGCCGGTGAGCCAGCGGCTGTCGGGACCGGCCAGGAAAGCGACGATATCGGCGACGTCCGACGGTTCTCCGACCCGGCCGAGCGCGGTGGCCGCGACCAGCATGCCCTGGATCTCCGGCGGGTTGTGGTCGTGGAACATGTCGGTCGAGGTGGCGCCCGGGGAGACCGAGTTGAAGGTGATCGCGCGCGATCCGTACTCGCGGGCGGCGATCTTCATGAACTGCTCGAGCGCGGCCTTGCTCCCGGCGTACAGGGCGACGCCGGGGACCGGCATCTGGGTGTTCAGGGTCGAGATCGCGATCACCCGCCCGCCGTCCGGCAGCACCTCGCCGGCCCGCTGGATCGCGAAGAACGGGCCGCGGAGATTGGTCGCGAACAACTCGTCGTACGACGTCTCGGTCACGGCGGCGATCGGCGTCACCATCGCCTGGGCCGCGTTGCAGACGAAGATGTCGAGGACGCCGGTCGGCTCGGCCGCGCGGTCGAACAGCCCGGGGATCGCGGCGACGTCCGCCTGATCGGCCTGGACGGCGATCGCCGTCCCGCCGGCGGTCTCGACCTCGGCAACCACCTCGGCCGCGGCCGCCGCGCTCGCGTTGTAGGTGAACGTCACGACGGCGCCGTCCGCGGCCAGCCGGCGGACGATCGCCGCGCCGATCCCGCGCGAACCGCCGGTGACGAGTGCCGCTTTGCCGTCCAGTACGCCCATGGTTCTGCTCCTTCGCGTCGGGGCCCTTGTCTACCATCGGCGTCCGGCCTTCGCTCCAGGACCGACGGCTTCGCTGCAAGGCTTGACTTTCACCCGTTTCATGGGAGCGCTTACAGGATGGAGATCACGCTCCGGAGTAATCCGTGGCAGAAGCGTTGTGACGGGTCCGCGCTGGGGCATACGGTTTGATCAGGGCAGTTCGACCCGTCAGGACGGACCGGCGGTGCGGGACTACCCGGGGGAGAGACCGGCGTGACAAGCGAGCCGCGGGACGGCGACATGATCAGAACGACGTTCGACGCGGTGACCGAGGAGCTGGAGCCCGGAGTCCTGCTGGTGCGGTTGTCCGGCGAGATCGACATCGCCACGGCCGATTTCGCGTCCGAATCGATCCGGGCGGCGGTGGCGCCGCCGGCGCGGCTGGTGCTGATCGACGTCTCGGCCGTCACGTTCTGCAGCTCGGCCGGCCTGGGGAACCTGGTCGAGGCGCGGAACCTGGCCGGCCGGCACAACATCACCCTGGCCCTGGTCGGCGTCGGCCGCCCGGTCGACCGGCCGCTGTCGGTGACCGGTCTGGGCGGCCAGTTCCGGATCTTCACCTCGACCCGCGAGGCGCTCGCCGGGCTGTGACCGTCACCTGATCGTTGGGGTTTCGGCGTACCGCGTTCGGGGTCTCGCCCGTTGAATGCGGTAGCGTCCGGTATCCCCGAAGAAGGAATGGCATGGGTGAGCTAGCCAAGATCGTGATCGTCGTACCGACCTACAACGAGCGGGAGAACCTGCCCGTGCTGGCCGGGCTGCTGTCCGACCTGAACCTGCCCGGGCTGGAGCTGCTCGTCGTCGACGACAACTCCCCCGACGGGACGGGCGACGTGGCCGACGAACTCGCGAAGGAGTCGCCGGAAAAGGTCGGCGTCCTGCACCGCACCACCAAGGACGGCCTCGGCCGCGCCTACATCGCCGGGATCACCCGCGCACTGGACGAAGGCGCCGACATCGTCATCCAGATGGATGCCGACCTGTCGCACCCGTCGTCGGTGATCCCGATCATGGTCGAGACGCTGCGCACCACCGACGCCGGCGTCGTGATCGGCTCCCGCTACGTCGAGGGCGGCTCGGCCGCGGCCGAATGGGGCTGGCACCGACGCGCGCTCTCGGCGTTCGCGAACTTCTACGTGAACGCGATCCTGCGCCTGCACGTGAAGGACGCCACCGCCGGCTTCAAGGCCTGGAAGGCCGACACCCTGCGCTGGATCGACATCGCCTCGATCGAGAGCAACGGCTACTCGTTCCAGGTCGAGATGAACTACCGCACGGTCAAGCGCGGCCTGCGGATCGCCGAGGTGCCGATCCACTTCGAGGAGCGCACCGAAGGCGTCTCCAAGATGAGCCTCCGCGTCCAGCTCGAGTCGGCCCTGATGCCCTGGAAGCTGCTCTTCAGCCGCTCCTGAGCCCCGCCGTCCCCCCGCCGTACGGACTCGTTACCGTACGGCGGTTTCGGCATGCCTCTTATCCGTACCCGAGCTCGTGCAACCGGTCGTCGTCGATCCCGAAGTGATGCGCGATCTCGTGCACCACCGTGATGTTCACCTCATCCACGACGTCCTCGACCGTCTCGCAGATCCGCAACGTCGGATTCCGGTAGATCGTGATCCGATCCGGCAGCACCCCGCCGTAGTAGTGCCCCCGCTCCGTCAACGGAATCCCCTCATAGATCCCCAACAACTCCGGATCCCCCGCCGGCGGCTCGTCCTCCACAAAGATCGCCACATTGTCGATCAGCGCCGCCAACTCCCCCGGCACCTCATCCAGCGCCTCCGCCACCAGCACCTCGAAGTCCGCCCGAGTCATCTCCATCACACCCCCAGCCTAGGCAGGCCCTCGTCCGGTATCTCGTTTTGGACCTTGGCCCGATCTCCTCTATGCTTCTGGCTGTCCCTGGAGCTTCGGCTCCCGCGGTCCCAGTCCCCATCGTCTAGTGGCCTAGGACGCTGCCCTTTCAAGGCGGTAACGCGGGTTCGAATCCCGTTGGGGATACGGTCGAAAGGCCGATGTCAGAACCACCTCGAAGATGCTGTAAGATCATCGAGTCATCTGGCCCAGTAGCGCAGTTGGTTAGCGTGCCGCCCTGTCACGGCGGAGGTCGCGGGTTCGAGTCCCGTCTGGGTCGCCAGGAGAAGGCGGCGGTGCACAACACCGCCGCCATCCTTTTCTCCCGGTCAGGTAGCTCAGCTGGTAGAGCGTCCGCCTGAAAAGCGGAAGGTCGGCGGTTCGAGACCGCCCCTGACCACCACAAATTGAGCGTAGATCTCGATCCGAGATCCGCCGAACCTTCCGCGAGTACCGCAACCAGTACCGCAACGTCTATGCAGCCAGCGCCTCCGCGAGCTGAGACAGAGCCTTCCACTGATCCTCCAGCGATGCATGCGCGTAGATCGCCATCGTCACCTGCACGTCCGCGTGCCCGACGATCGCCTGAACAATGTGAGGCGGAACACCAAGCCTCAGCAACAGCGTCACGCACGAATGCCGCAGATCGTGGAAGCGCATCTCATCCAACCTGGTGACCTTGCGGATCGGGTCGTCTTCCTCGGAGACGACAGGCGGGCCCTGCAACGGAACACCTGAACGTGTCACTTCAGCCAGCTTGGTACCAAGGGTGCTGCGCGACCGGCATGCCCAGGTGTACAGGTGGTTGGTCAGCTGGCCAGACACCACCGCGATAGGTTCCCCCGCGGACGGCTCCGAACAGCGGCATGAAGCTCTGCGGAAGGGTCGGGCTCTCGGAGGATGAGAGCCACAGGCGGAGCAGCAACCGCGGGGATCCTGGCAGGCAACGAAAGGGCTTGCGGGCGTGAAGAACGCGGAGATTGTTCACCAAAAGCAAATCTCCGGCGTTGAGCCGGATGTTCAATGCCGTACCGTTGCGGGCCAGCACCTCGTCCAGCTTGTCGAGAGCCTTTACCTGACCGGTTTCCAACCGCGGCGCATCGGGGTAGTTCGATGACAGCTCGATGAATCGCCGGAGGTACCGGACGACCGGTACCTCCGGCGACGGCGCGAAGACCGGTATCGCACTCCATCCCCCGAACCCCGGAAAGGCCTCACCCCGCAGGTCATTGGGAAACACGCGGTAGAGGCAGCGCAGCTCCTCGGGCGCCTCTCGCGCGAGGACGTCATGGACGTACCCAGCTGACGCCAGACAGGTCTCCCCACCTTCCGCCGCAGGAAGTACACAGAGGAGGGCGAGGACGTCGGCGCGGTCGGTATGGAACGGCAACGGGCGGTCAGAGTCGAAACCGCGCGCGGTTGGACCGGCTCCCGGTGTCACCCGAGTCACCAGTTGTCCTGCCGGGGTCTGCGAGACCCGGGCCCCCACCATCGCCCCGAAGCCGGCCAGGACATTCTCGATGGTCCGGATCTCTCCGTGCACTGGGAACCCGGACACGACGACAAAGCCGGACCCAGACCAGAGTGCCGGATCGACCACGTCGCGAACGAAGCCGGTCAGCTCGCTCGATCCTTTGGACCGAGGCCTGCTGGGATCACAGGGCATCGGAACGCGCCACTCGGTTTCGCGCGTCGACTGGTCCACGCCGGACCAACCTCGTACCCCCTGACCTCGACTCACCTGACTCGCCTGCTTCCCGCTAGCTGACGATCGCCTTGATGGCCTCGACCACCGCGGTGATGAAGCCGGACGAAGTACCGCTGATCGCCAGTCGTTCAGCAACTGTCCGCAGGAGCGCTTTGTTGCGAGGGGCAAGTTCCTTCGACGCGACCTGAGCGGCGATCTCCTCCGGACTGACCTCTCCAGCCAGTTGGTCGGCGTTCGTCAGCACCCAGTCAGAGAAGTCAGCGGCAGCCTGGTCGGACTCGGCCGCCCTCCGCAGGCGCTGGGCCAGGTCAGCGGAGGTGACTTTGATGCTCGTGATCGACCCAGAGTCCTCGGCGATGTTCACATCACCCTGCACCTTCGACACCTTGAACTTCCGGTTACCCATCTTTCTTCCCTCTCTGGTCAGGTCGACTTCATAGGACTGGTAGACCTCTGCGTAAATGCCGATCCGGCGGGCCAGCTCGTCCATCGCCCCACGGGTGACCCGATCAAGGTTCCCGGGAGGACGGAAGCGGCGCGGGCCGATCCAGAGCACCCGTCGTCCACACCGAACTCGGTACCGGTTCAGGATTTCGAACCTACGCACCGATAGGCGCTCGAAATCACTGACGGACTGCCTGATCAGGTCCGCGGCCAGATAGAACCGTTCAGCCGGTTGCCGCGCCAGTACCACCGCGAGCGGCCCGATCGGCAGGCAGGTGAGCGGCCGGAGGATACCCAGCTCATCGAGGAGCGTCTGCAGAACGCTTGCCTTGACGGTGGGGAAATGGTTCGGTGTCATCGCGGAGATATCCGGCCTGCCACGGCCGAGATCGCCGAAGACGGTAGCCGCGAGACTGTCCGCGTACGAGGCGGCCCATTGCCGGGTCAGATAGGCACCGAGATCACCACGGAGCAGGTGCGCGCGACCAAGTCGAAGATCGTTCGCGGCAAGCGCGCCAGTCACGACGTCGGCCAGCATCGGCCGGCCATCCAGAGCGTCGGGTAGCTTCACCAGCCGGTCAAGCAATCTGTCGGTCGGCAACCGGTCGCCGTACAGGGACTCGGCCAGCGGACTCCTGAGATCGACGACATCGCGGTTCCAGGACCGCCTGATCCCTACGGTCGTGTTCCCGGTCTTCTCGACCCACGCGGAGCGAAAGCGGTCCACCAGCTCATCCTGGTCGGGCAGGAACAGCGAGTTGAAGATCCCCCGGTCCATCCCGAACTGCACGCGCCGGGCGGCGAGGTTGACTTGCGGGCTGGCACCGCTCCCCGCGATTCCCAGCAGCCCGTTGGCCACCAGGGGAACCAGGGAATGCAGCAACCGGGTGATGGCCGGCCTTTCGTGATGGGCCGAGATCGGAAAGAGCGGAGGGTCGGGCGACGCGACGATGGCGAGCCGGACCAGCTCGCCGCAGGTGGCGGCCAGGACGCCGCTCGAACCGGGCAGGCGTGCGAGGATCTCGTGGTCAGTGAAATGCAGAAAGATTCGGTTTCGCATGGTCAGGCCGTGTCGGCACTCAGCCCGGCAGCTCGACCGACGGCCGGACGCCGCTCTTCAGCTCGATATAGTCGAGGCAGACCGGCAGCTTCTTCCTCAAGTATTCCGAAATTGCCTCCGGCGCAGCCGGAGAGAATGTGTCGGCAAACAAGGACACCGCCTCGAGAGATTTCGTCGTCACACCGAAGTCCAGCAACTGGAACTTCACCTCGTCGAGCGAGCCGTACCGCTGAATCGGCGTCTCGAAGGACAGACCGAAAGCCGCGAACAACGCACGCGAGAAATCCACCGCCGGCGGAGTTTGTTCCATGTACTCGTGCGCCTGGTATGCAGAGAATCCGGATATCACCCGGCTGGACCCGCACCGAAGCGAAAGAATGATCGACTCGCTCTGGATCGCCAGCTGGTGACCCAGCAGGATCAGGTTCGTCCGGTATCGGGCGAAGTCGCGCTCGATATCGGCTAGTGCGATGCGGCGGAAGATACCCGAGCTGTGCGTCGTCCGATGCTCGACAGTCACGCCGGGAAACGCGCGGCGGATCTCGTCGACCCGGAGACTGACGACATCGGTGTCAATGGTGGCCCCGGTCCGCGCGGTCATCAGTGTCAGGTCACGACCACTGTTTGCTTCGAGACAGGCGGCCAACGACGAGTCACGGCCACCGGAAAACAGAATCACACTAGCAGCACTGGTCAAACTCCCCCCAACCCCGTTGTCAGGATAATTGCTCGTGCCGATCCATGAAGAGTTCCATGGCCGCCTCGGGAGGAAGACCCGGAGCACAGGACGGAACATCGTCGAGGATCGCACCACCGTCATCCCGGATCGCACTCAGCCCGTGGTCGTGGAGCAACCTCCGGGCCTCGATCTGGAACGCGATCCGATCGGCTGACTTCACCACCTCGCCCGGCTCGCCCTGAATCGGCAGCTCGATCGCCAGAGCCCGGCCGATGGCCCGGTCTACTGATTCCGCCAACCGCTTAAGGCCGTCGAACTGGCCGACATCACGAAGTGCCTTCTTCAACGGTGTCGGGATGTCACCGATATAGGCTTCGTGAGAATCGTGATGCAAAGCAAGTGCACCGAGTTCGGGACGGCCCATCCGGACCACCAGGTCGGCGACCAGCACACTATGCTGGGCAACGGAATAGAATTCCGTGACATGTCCGCCGAACCTGCATATCCGGGATAGTGCACCAGCGATGTCGTGCACCGAGATCGAATCTTCTGACGGATTCAGGAGATTCAGGCGGCGCCCGGACGCTGTGTCCAGCCATCGACCGTACCGAATACTCTCCTTCAGCATCATGATGGTGCTCGCCCTTCCGTTCCGAAACTCCTACCCAAGACTGCTCCAGATCTTCTCCTTATCTGCCGGGAATCGCCAGCATCCACGCCGCGCGACTGGCGAGTCAAGGGCTCGGATGGCATCGTATTGAAAGTACGTGGGATAAAGGTGATTCATGCACTGGTCTGAAGCAAACGATCACATCGTCGGGAGATCGCTTGACTGTACTGAAGACATTGACCCGAGCCGTGACCGAATATCGGCCACCGTTGTCGAGAGTGGCCGAGCTGGGAACTGACAAGGTTGTCCTGCTGGTCGGACCATCGGGCGCAGGCAAGGACTCCGTCAAGGCGGCGCTGATCGAGCTGGGAACATACAGCCAGCTGATCTCGCACACCACCAGGAGCCCACGGCAAAGCACATCCGTACTCGAACGACACGGCATCGACTACTGGTTCGTCTCACCCCAGGAAATGTCGGGAATGATCGCCGCCGGAGAATTCATTCAGGTGAAGGGGTACGACACGAGTTTTTACGCTACGTCCTTCGCCGAGCTGGCCCGGTCGGCCGGCTCAGGCCGGACAGCGGTCACCGACGTCGACGTCCAAGGCGCCCTCGAGCTGCTCCGGCTAGGGCCGGACAAGTTCCATGCCTTTTTCATCCTGCCGCCGGACCTGACCGAACTCCTTCGTCGCATCCGGCACCGTCAACCGGGCGGCAGCAACGAGGTACCGGCGGCAATGAGGCGAAGACTCCAGATAGCCCAGACAGAACTCCGGACCGTCGAGGCCAACACCGACGTCTTCACCCTCGTCGTCAATCACGATATAACTGCGGCAGCCCGAACGATCGACACGGGCACCCACTCCCCGGACTCACACAACGTCCTCCGGCACCTCATGACCGATCTCGACTCGTACCTGTCCGCCGAAGCATGAAGACGCGACCGACCACAATTCCTGCGCCCGGTTGCTAGTTGGGGAGGGGTCTCCGAACGCTGTGTAGAACCTGGCGGCGTGGGACGACGAGGCGGTGCGTGATGACCTGCGTGACTACGTCGTGGAACACCTGGGTGGTCCTGGTGCGGTGCTGGTGGTTGACGAGACCGGTGATCTGAAGAACGGCGTTCACATGATTGGGGCGCAGCGCCAGTACACCCGCACCGCGGGCTTTATCGAGAACGCCCAGGTCCGGGTGCCTGATACATGCCGTCACGGGCGGGCATGCGTTCATGGGCCAGGCCCTTATCTGCCGAGGTCGTGAACCATGGCTGCGGACAGGTGCCATGCCGCCGAGGTGCCCCGACGGTGTGAAGTTTCGCGACCAAGCCCCCGCTTGCGCGGGAGATGATCGCTCGCGCGCTGGACGCTGGTGATCCGGCGGCGCGGGCGATCGGCGACGATGTCTACGGCGCAGGCTCCAAGCCGCGGATCGCTTTACAGCAACGAGCGATCGGCTACATGCTAGCGGTGGCCTGCGACCATCAGATCACCGTCCGAACCGGCGAACACCGAGCCAAGACTCTGGCCTGCCGCATGAATGCGCGGGCCTGGAACCGGCTCAGCGCGGCATCGGCGCGAAGGGTCACCGCTGGCACGGCTCGCACTCACGCTCGTGCTGCTGGCGAGGCTGTCGCAGTGGCCGGACACAGATGGATGATCGGGCAGTCTTTCCAAGCTGGCACGGGATTGCCCGGGCTGGACGAACATCCGGTCCACCTCTGGCCCCCATGGCACCGCTGGACCATGCCCTCCCACGCGTTCCTCGCCGTCATGACTGCCACCGCACGACCCGAAACCCGTTCGCTCATCGAGCTCACCGCCAACGAGACCCACCACCTGTTCACTCGACTGATCGACCACACCGAACACGGCATCCGGCACCTGATCCTTTGGTCACGCTGGCGAAACGTCACCAAGCCCGCGCACGCGATTGCCACCACCGCCGTCAGACCATCCAACTCGCCTAATCACGAACTGCGGCTGCCGTCCTAACCACGCGCCGCTGCTCTCGCGGCGGCCGCCGTGTTGTTGCTTACTACCGCGAGACGGTGTCCGGTCGCATGGTAGGTAGCGAGGAGGTCTGCTGCGCCTTGGGCCAGAGTTGCGGTCTCGGCGGCCTTCAGTTCGGCGTTCTGGAGGTGGCTCTCTCGGAGGGTCGCGCGGTCGCGCGAGATGGCCGCGGACTTCGAGAGGAGTTCGTGCGGACTGCGTACTCCTGTGAAGTCGGGAGGTAGGTGGCCGAGGTGGGTGGTAGTTAGGGCTCGGCGGTCGTCGGCTGTTCGAGTGGCGGAGTGCCCGGCGAAGACGGAATATACGGGACCGTCGAAGTCGAGGAGTACAACGGGACGCCGTTGGAGGAGGTGCGCGATGGCGCGCTTTTGTTGGTCTGTGGTGATGGTTCGGGGTGATCACGGGCTGAGCTGTCACGCCGTCGGGGTGGCCGGCGGGTTGCTTGTGGGTCTTGGATGTTCTCGGGGTGAGTACGGCGTACTAGCGTCTGAGGGATGGCGAGCGGAAGGGGTTGTCGTGCTCACGCAGGTTGCTGATGGGGTTTGGGTTCATGGGAGTGGGTTGTTGGGGAACAACTCGGTGGTGGTGCGTGGGGGGTTGGTGGTTGATGCGGGGGTTACGGATGGGGAGATGGGGTGTTTGGCGGGGGATTTGCGGGAGGTGGGGGTAAAGGTGGTGGCTGGGTTTGCTACGCATCCGGATTGGGATCATGTGTTGTGGCATGAGGGGTTGGGGGATGTGCCTCGGTATGGGACTGCGGGGTGTGCGGAGTTCATGCGGGAGGTGCGGGGTGAGGTGGGGTGGCGGGAGCGGGTTGTGGAGGGGTTGCCGCCGGAGATTGCGGGTGAGATGTCGTTGGAGTTGTTCGGGGTGATTACCGAGGCTCCTGGTGGGGTGTTGCCTTGGGAGGGGGTTCTGGTGGTTGAGCATCCGGGGCATGCGGTGGGGCATGCGGCGTTGGTGGTTGAGGAGAGTGGGGTGTTGGTGGCGGGGGACATGCTTTCGGATGTGTTTGTGCCGATGCTCGATTTCTCGCGGGATCCGGTGGAGGACTATTTGGCTGGATTGCGGGTGCTCGAGGGGGTGGCGGACGGCGTTGAGGTCGTCATACCGGGGCATGGGTCGGTGGGGCGTGGGGGTGAGGTGCGGGAGCGGATCGAGCGGGATCGGGCGTACGTGGAGGCTTTGCGGGATGGGCGTGATCCGCGGGATCGGCGGGTTACGGATCCGCCGGAGGGGTGGGAGTGGACGCGCGATATTCATGCGGGGCAGGTGCGGCAGTGGGCAGCCCGGGCGTCGGGCTAGGTACTTGCTGGGGTCTGAACGGATGTAGTGAGCGGCCTGGGGTAGGGATGCGCACTGGCAGAACCGGCCTACCTCGTTGGAGGTGACGTTGCGCGGGGCGCACGACGACGGATGTGTTCGGCTACGCCATCCGACTGTGTATTCGTAGCGGCTGGATGGTTCTGCTTTGCGCGGTGAGCATGCGGACTGGCGGTACAGCGAGTTGCGGCTCGGTGAGCCAGCCGGCTTGTGCGTGAAGTCGAGTGGTGTGGTCTGGCCGAGACCGGGCGATGGCTGATCGTTGCTAACGACATCTAAATGACTTGGCGCCCGGATCGGGGTTAGGTGGAGCGGGTTGCGCCGGGGTGCGACGACATCGCCTAGGTCTTGCGAGGAACGCTCGCCCACCGGTGACGGTTGAGCTGAGTGCGCGGCGCTATGGACAGGAGGTAGTCGCGTTTGCGCGTGGTGTTCTCGTCGGTCTACGCGTGCGGGCGGCTATATGTATATGACTACGTCATGTCGTTACGGTCGCCAGGAGGGCGCGATCCGTATCCCGGCGGCATGTCATTGCCTTAAGCAACTTTAATCTCGTTCCATCGCTCCGCCAGCTGGCGCTCGAGCTAGTCCTCGACGGCGCTCGAGCTCGTCTGGGACCTGCTCGACCAACTCGGTCAGGTGCCGCGCCTCGTCCGCGATCGTCTCCTCGTCCGCGTCGTGCGGACGGTCGATCAGCCTCGGGATCTCGGCGTTCGACGTTTCGTCGTCTACGCCGCGACTCTAGTCAGCCAGCCGTTCGGTCTGGGCCAACCATTCCTGCAGTTTGCTGCAATCAGCTTCAGTCAGCCCGACCGTCGGGTCTACGCGATGAAGTAGGGCCGGCGCAGGGTGGTGGGCTGCGACCCAGGACTGGTCGGTGGCGGTGATTTCGTCGTCCAGCCAGATGAATGGGCGGCCGGCGGCCCAGGCTATGAGGGCGGGTGTTTTCCAGTGCAGGCCGGGGATTTCTGGGGTGTCCGGCCAGTCAACCACCGGGAGGGTGGGTAGGCCGAGTAGGGGGGAGATGGCGTGGTTGGCGTCGTCCATCCAGGTTGTGGCCCAGACGAGGTCGCAGTTGAGGGCCGAGAGGCGCTTGCCTTGGGCTGGGTCGATGCGGGTGAGGAGCGGGTTCGAGCGGTCGGCTGTTCGGTAGGTGGGGTACGGCGTTGTCGCGCCGAAGGGGATGAGGGGGCCGTCGACGTCGAGGAAGAGCAAGGGGCGGGTCACAGCAGGCACGGTAGTGGGAGGGTGGGGGGATGAGTTTTCGGTTGGCGGCTTATGGGGTTTGTTTGGTGGAGGGGCGGGTTTTGTTGGGGCGGTTTGTGGGGGTGGGTGGGTCTTGGTGGACGTTGCCGGGGGGTGGGGTTGAGGAGGGGGAGGATCCGTTTGCGGCGGTGGTGCGGGAGGTGGCGGAGGAGACGGGGTTGAGTGGGGTGGTGGAGAGGTTGTTGGGGGTGGATTCGCGGGTGATTCCGGCGGGTGAGGCGGTTCGGGGGGTGTTGCATCAGAACGTGGGGGTGTTTTACGAGGTTCGGATTACTGGGGGTGTGCTGCGGCCGGAGCCGAATGGGGATACGGCGGAGTCGGTGTGGACGCCGCTGGAGGCGGTGGCGGGGCTCGAGCGGTCGGGGTTGGTGGATGTGGGGATTCGGATGGCGTTGGAGCGGCCGGCGACTGGGCATGTGCCGGCGGTGCCCGTCGGTGGGTTGGTTCGGCACTGACGGGCACCGGGGGTCAGGCTGCGGCGGCGGCTTCGGTCAGTTGGTCGGGGGTGGGCTGGAGTTGGGGAGTGGCGAGGGTTAGTACTGCGTTGGCTACGGCGAAGAGGGCGGCTACCAGGAGGCCTCGCTCGAAGCCGGCTTCCAGGGCGTGCTGTTGGGTGGCGCCGTGGGTGAGCTCGCTGGCGGTGTGGCTGATGGAGAGGGTGGTTACTACGGCCAGGCCTAGGGCGCTGCCTACCTGGTACATGGCGTTGACTACGCCGGAGGCGGCGCCGGCTTCGGCGGGGCGGACTTCGGAGACTGCGGTGATCTGGCCGGGGACGCTGACGGCGACGATGCCGAAGCCGAGCAGAATGAAGCCGGGCAGTAGTTCTGTGGCGTAGCTACCGGCGGCGTGGGCCTGGGAGAGCCAGAGCAGCGCAGTGGCGCTCAGGACGGTTCCGGTGAGCTGGATGGTCCGAGTGCCGAGGCGCTGGACGAGCTGGGCGGACAGGACGGCGCCGACGATCGCGGCGATCCCCATCGGTAGGAAGTGGACGCCGGCGTCCAGTGCGCTGTCGCCCCGGACCTGCTGCAAGTAGATGGCAGTCAGGAAGAACATCGAGAGGAACGAGGCGCCGTTCAGTGCCAGCGAGACACTGGAGATGCTGAGCGCGCGGGAGCGGAAGAGGCCGAGCGGTACGAGCGGTGCGGCCGAACGGCGCTCGACGAAGATGAAGGCGACCATCAGCAGGACTCCGGCGATCAGTACGCCGAGGACCTCGAACGACGCCCAGCCGCGCGGCTCCGACCGGACGACGCCGTACACGATGGACAGCAGACCCGCAGTGCCGAGCAGTGCGCCCAGGGTGTCGAACGTGCGCCGTCCGATGTGGTGTCGCAGGTCCGGTACGAACACCGGGACCACTGCGACCAGTGCGATCACAATCGGCACGTTGACGAAGAAGACCCACTGCCAGCTGAGTGAATCGACCAGTACGCCGCCGGCGACCACGCCGAGCGTGCCGCCGAGACCAGCGAGGCCGCCCCAGACGCCCATGGCGATGTTGCGGTCCCTGCCGTGCGCGAAGGTCATGGTCAGGATGGCGAGCGCGGCCGGTGACAGCAGCGCGCCGCCGAGGCCCTGGACGGCGCGGGCCGCGATCAGGAACTCGGGTGAGTTGGCGAATCCCGCGACCAGCGAGGTGACGCCGAACAGGACGAGGCCGCCGACGAAGACCCGGCGGGCGCCGAGCAGGTCGGCCATCCGGCCGCCGAGCAGCAGGAAGCCGCCGAAGAGCAGCGTGTAGGCGTTGATCACCCATTGCAGGGAGTCGGCGGAGAAGCCGAGATCCGCCTGGATGTCCGGGAGCGCGACATTCACGATCGTCACGTCGAGTACCACGATGAACTGCGCGAGAGCCAGCACCGCCAGGGTGGCCCAGGGACTGCGTCGCATTCCGACCTCACAGAGTCTACGCTGTATGCATACGCTGTATGCGTACCTCGTAAACCGTAGGTCTACGGTGTAAACTTGTCAACGTGATCACCAAGGAGATGCCCCGCCGCCTGGATCCGCAGAAGGTTGTCGACAGCGCGCTGGCCATCGCCGACGAGGAGGGCCCGGCCGCGGTCACCCTGCGCCGGCTGGCCCAGCTGCACGGTGTGACGCCGATGGCGCTCTACCGGCACTTCAAGGACAAGGACGACCTGCTGGCCGCCCTCGGTGACCGCCTGCTCGAGAACGTCGTCCTGCCGAGGCCAACCGACGAGCCGTGGGACAAACAGCTGCATGCGGTGCTGACAGCGTTCGTCAGCGCGCTCCGCGAGCATCCGCGGCTGGCCGACCTGACGCTGATGCGCATGCTCGTTGCCGAGCCCGGTCTGGACATCGGCGAGCGGACGATGGAGCTGCTCACCGAGGGCGGCTTCTCGGTGGACGACGCGGCTGAGATCGGCCGCCAGTCGATCTGCTCCCTCATCACGCTCGTCACGACCGATCCGGTCAGCCGCGAGCTCGGCGACCCCGAGCAGCGCGAGGATTCACTACGGAAGAAGCGTGCGGCGCTCGGCGGGCTGCCGCCGCGCAAGTACCCACTGATCACCGCAGCGGCCGACACTCTGGTCTGTCCGACGTCCACCGAGCGGTACTACGGTCTCGGCATCGAGCTGGTCGTGGCGGGCATCCGCGGCGTACTGACAAAGGAGTAGTGGCTTGGCCCTCAGCGTTCTGACCTATCTGGAGCAGCACAGCCCGGAGGAGCTCATTCCGGCGAGAGAACAGCCCATCGAGGTCAGAGCGGTCGAGGAGGTGTCGCCCGAGTTCGCTCGCTACTTCTACACCGCAGTGGGCGGCCACTGGCACTGGATCGGCAAACTCGGCTGGAACCGGGAGCAGTGGCTGGAGTGGCTCAGCCGACCCGGTTTCGAGACGTACGTCCCCTGGGTCGGCGGAGTCCCCGCCGGGTACGTCGCTCTGCGCGGAGTGGGCAGCGAGGTCGAGATCGAGAACTTCGGGCTGCTCAAGGACTTCATCGGCCGCGGAATCGGCGGCCATCTACTGACTGTCGGCCTGAAGCAGGCCTGGACCCTGCACGAGCGCCACAGCGACGTACAGCCGGTCACCAGGGTCTGGGTGAACACCAACACCCTCGACGGCCCGGCGGCGCTCGGCAACTACCAGGCGCGCGGCCTGAAGCCGTACAAGACGGTAGAAGAACAGCGTCCGGACGCCGACGCCCAGCCGCCCGGGCCGTGGCCGGGCTGGGACGGACCGCCCGGCGTGGTGCGAGAGGTCCCGGCGGGCTGACGGCGCTA
Source organism: Kribbella sp. NPDC104218 (assembly GCF_055584105.1). Classification (NCBI taxonomy): domain Bacteria; kingdom Bacillati; phylum Actinomycetota; class Actinomycetes; order Propionibacteriales; family Kribbellaceae; genus Kribbella; species Kribbella sp. NPDC104218. The sequence continues at coordinate 2,418,475 of NZ_JBVJMQ010000001.1, read as the reverse complement.
CGCTCGCTGGCGGAGTGATACCAATCCAGGTGGAGGTATACCGATGGCGGGGAAGTTCGAGCTGTACAAGGACAAGTCCGGCGAGTTCCGCTTCCGGCTGAAGGCCGGTAACGGCGAGGTGATCGCGACCAGCAGCGAGAGCTACGGCAGCAAGGCCGCCGCGCTGAACGGGATCGAGTCGATCAAGAAGAACGCGGCCGAGGCGAACGTCGACGACCAGACGGACTGAGACTCCAGTAGAACAAGGGGGTTGTCGGCGGCGACAACCCCCTTGTGCGTTCAGAGCCCGTCGGAGAACGCGACCGGCCGGAGCTCGACTCCGAGCCCCTCGATCGCGGCGTCCGGGATCAGCGCCGCCAGCTCGACCGCCCGCTCGGGCGAGGCCACCTCGAGCAGGTAGTAGCCGCCGAGGAACTCCTTCGCCTCGACGAACGGCCCGTCCGTGACCGCCGGGACGCCGCCGCGGACCCGCACGACGGTCGACTTGGCCGGCTCGGCCAGCGCCACCGTGCTGTGGAACTCGCCCGACTCCTTGGTCAGCTTCATGAACTTGTCGTGCCCGTCGAAAACGGCCTGCTGCTCGGCCTCGGAGAGCGCGGACAGGATCTCGGGGTTGATGTTCAGGACCAGCAGGTACTTCACGGTGTCTCCCTCGGAACCGGCCCCTCGAATCGGGGCCTCTCGATCATGAGTACGGAGCCGGCCGCGCGACTTTGACATCGCGATAGCGTCAGCCCATGGCCGACTTGAGTCTCACAGATGTCCGCGCCGCCGCCGAGCGGATCGCCGGGGTCGCCCATCGGACGCCGGTGCTCACCTCGCGCACCCTGGACGAGCGGGTCGGCGCCCAGGTCTTCCTCAAGGCGGAGAACTTCCAGCGGATCGGCGCCTTCAAGTTCCGCGGCGCGTACAACGCGGTCAGCCGCCTCTCCCCCGACCAGCTCGCGCGCGGCGTCACGGCGTACTCGTCCGGGAACCACGCCCAGGCGCTCGCGCTGGCGGCCCGGATGGCGGGGACGCGCGCGAAGATCCTGATGCCGGCCGACGCGCCGCCGTCCAAGGTCGCGGCGACCAAGGGGTACGGCGCCGAGGTCGTCAACTACGACCGCTACACCCAGGATCGGGCCGCCCTGGCGACCGAGCTCGCGGCCGATCGCGGGCTCGCGCTGATCCCGCCGTACGACCACGTCGACGTCATGGCCGGTCAGGGGACGGTGGCGCTGGAGCTGATCGAGGAGGTCGGCCACCTCGGCGCGCTGCTCACGCCGGTCGGCGGCGGCGGGCTGATGGCCGGTTGCGCGACCGCCGCGACGCTACTGTCGCCGGGGATCCGGATGATCGGCGTCGAGCCGGCCGCGGGTGACGACCACGCCCGGTCGCTGGCCGCCGGTGAGCGGGTGACGATCGACGTCCCGCGGACGATCGCCGACGGGCTGGCGATCTCGCAGCCGGGCGAGCTCACGTTCGCGATCAACCAGCGGCTGGTCGAGGCGATCGAGCTCGTCACCGACGACGAGATCCGGGCGGCGATGACATTCGCCTTCGAGCGGCTGAAGATCGTCCTGGAGCCGAGCGGCGCGAGCGCGCTGGCCGCGCTGCTGGCCGGGCGGATCCAGGGGCTGCCGGAGCGGGTCGGAGTGGTCCTGAGCGGCGGAAACGTCGGCCTCGAGCGCTTCCTGGAGCTGCTCGGAAAGGCCTGAACCAAGGCCGCCCTGAGTACTCGCTGTGCCCGTTGTCACAGTCAGCGACCATGGCTTGTGACCCAGATCACTCCGAAGCCGTCATTTGCCGCCTGAGCGCCCCGGAAACACGCTCAGGACACCTGGTGTTCATCAAGACTCCCTGATCCGTCAGAGAGGCTCTCAGGGCCTTTTCGGAGGGTCTCTGTGGATTCGAGGGTTTGCGTCGTGATCATTCTGTTATACAGTCGTCGGCGGTTCGGTAAACAACACGAACTGCACAGGTGTCACGCCGAGCTCTGCCAGGCGCCTGCGCTCCCCTCGAACAACCATGGCAGAGGTGGGGGACCCAGGAGGTTGGGTTCCGACCGTGAGTGGTCGGTGCCCTGGGGTGAAGTCCACGGGAGTGGACCGGGCGAGATTTCCCAGCCCGAACCCGACAGCTAACTCCGTAGGCGTCGGGAGACAACCATGCCCGTCACCGCCCGACGGACGTCGCTTTCGCGCGCCGTCAGTCATACCAACGACTCCGCGATCCGGGGTCTTGCCAAGCACCGCAAGCCGTCGAAGTCCGCCGTTCCGCGGGCCGCGGCCACCGTGCTGTCCGTGGGTCTCGCCGTCAGCGGCGGCGCCCTGGTCAGCCTGACCTCCGCCCCGGCCACCGCCGAGGCCGCCACGACCAAGGCCGCAGCGCCCACCCAGGCCCGTGGCTACCAGCCGGTCAAGGCTCGCCCCGCCCTGCGCAAGGGCGACAAGGGCCCGACCGTGAAGTTCGTCCAGCGCGCGCTGCGCCTCGGCCCGGACGGCTACTACGGCAACACGACCATCGTCGCGCTGCGCAAGTTCCAGGCGTCCTGGGGCCTCAAGGTCACCGGCAGCCCGGACCACGCCACCTGGGGTCGCTTGACCTGGGCCGCGAAGCACAAGGTGCTTTACGGCAACAAGGGCGGCATCAAGGCGCAGATCTTCCGCGAGAAGGTGCTGAAGGAGGCCGCGAAGCTGAAGGGCACGCCGTACCGCTACGGCGGCACCAGCGCCCGCGGTTTCGACTGCTCCGGCTACACCGGCTTCGTCTACAAGAAGGCCGGCAAGAAGATGCCGCGGACGTCGCGTCAGCAGTACGCCGCGACCAAGCACATCAGCCGCTCGGCCGCGAAGCCGGGTGACCTGGTGTTCTTCAAGAACGGCGGCGGCGGCGTTTACCACGTCGGCGTCTACGCCGGGAACAACACCCTGTGGCACGCCTCGAAGCCGGGGACGCGCATCTCCAAGGGCAAGATCTGGACCAAGAGCGTCGCCTTCGGGCGCGTCTGACAGTCCACTCCCGTCAGCGGTTCCACCCCCCAGAACCGCTGACTTCCCGAAACCGGCCGCGGGATCGTCGACCCCCACCCCTCCGACGATCCCCGGCCGGTTTCGTCTGTCGTCAGTCGTCAGTCGTCGGTGAGCAGGCCGGCTTCGTAGGCGATGATCGCGGCCTGAACGCGGTTGGTGGCATCCAGCTTCACCAGCAGCCGGGAGACATGCGCCTTCACGGTCGCCTCGCTCATGAACAGCTTGCGGCCGATATCGGCGTTCGGCAGGCCGCCGCCCAGCTCGACGAGCACCTCGCGCTCGCGCTCGGTCAGCTTGCTGACCCGCTCCTGCCCCGTCCGGCGGCGCTCGGTGCGGGAGTCCTTCGCGTAGTGGCCGATCAGCCGCCTCGTCACCGCCGGTGACAGCATCGCGTCCCCGGCCGCGACGACCTTGATCGCCTGGACCAGCTCACGCGGCGGCGTGTCCTTCAGCAGGAAGCCGCTCGCGCCGGCCTGCAGCGCGCGGAACACGTAGTCGTCCAGGTCGAACGTGGTCAGGACGACGACCTTCGGCGGATCCGGCAGCGCCTGCACGGCCCGGGTCGCGGCCAGCCCGTCCAGCCGCGGCATCCGGATGTCCATCAGGACGACGTCCGGCTGGTGTCTGGTCACCATCGCGGCGGCCTCCGCGCCGTCGTCCGCCTCGGCAACCACCTCCAGCTCCCCGTCGGACTCCAGGATCATCCGCAGTCCGGCCCGGACCAGCGCCTCGTCGTCCACGATCAACAGCCGTGTCATCGCTCCCCTTCGTCCACGCTCACCGGCGCCACGCTCTCCGTCTCGCGCCCCTCGGGCCAGGGCAGCCAGCCCTCGACCCGCCAGCCGCCGGCCGCGGTCGGGCCGGTCGTGAGCCGGCCGCCGACCAGGACGACCCGCTCGCGCAGCCCAACCAGACCCGCGCCGGCGCCTGGGAGCAGTGAATCAGCAGCTACCGGCCGGATGTTGGTCACCCGCACCGCCACGCCGTCGCCGCGCGTCCCGGACACGACCACCTCGGTCGACGCGCCGCGCGCGTGCTTGTGCACGTTGGTCAGCGACTCCTGGACGATCCGGTAGACCGTCCGCCCGACCGCGACCGGTACGTCGGCCGGCAGCGTGATGTCACTCGTCACGGTCACCCCGGCGGCCCGCGAGTCCGCGACCAGGCGATCGAGGTCGGCGGCCTGCGGCATCGGCGCCAGGTCCGCGCCGTCCACACTCACATCGGAGCGGAGGACGCCGAGCACCTCGCGCAGATCCTCCATCGCCTGCCGCGCCGTCTCCCGGATCAGCTTGGCCGAGCCCTCGACCTTGGTCGGGCCGACGGCCGGGTTCACCTCCAGGCCGCCCGCGTGCAGCGCGATCAGCGAGACCTTGTGGGCCAGGACGTCGTGCATCTCCTGGGCGATCCGCGCGCGCTCGCCCAGCCGCGCCTGCTCGGCGCGCAGCTCCCGCTCGGCCTCGGCGCGCTCGGCCCGGTCCTGCCAGGAGGCGACCAGGTCGCGGCGGGCGCCGACGTACGCGCCGATCGCCACCCAGGTGCCGATCATGAACGGACCGGTGAACACCGAGACCCAGAAGGCCTCCTCGTTCAGCCCGCTGTTGACGACGAGCGCGACGTACCCGAGGAAGGTCAGTAACGCGAGAACGAGGTCGCGCCGGCGGATCGCCAGCGTCACCAGCGCGAAGCCGAGGGAGACGAAGATGCCGCCGATCAGCATCATCACGACGTTGATCACGGTGACCAGGACCGGGAACCGGCGGCGCCAGTAGAGCGCGCCGGCGCCGATCAGGCCGGTGGCCAGGACGACCCAGTCCTTCGGCGTCCAGCCGGGGCCGGTGCTCGCCTGAGCGACCACGGCCAGCAGGCTGAAAGCGATGTAGAGGACGTCGCGGATCCGCGGGGCATGCGTCCGCCACCAGGCGTACCACCGGCGCAGACGTTGCATTCGTTCAGCGTAGTGGCGGACGGTAGGCGGACACGTCCCCCATTCGGGTAGTGCCCGGCGTCCGGAGTACAGACTTTCGTAGGGGGTTTCCGCAGCCGGTCGTCCGATGTGCGGGGAGGGGTCCGGACGGTTGAGTAGTTGCCATGATCACCGTCGAGAACCTGACCAAGCGCTACGGCAGCACCACGGCTGTCCAGGACGTGTCGTTCACCGTGGAGCCGGGCAGCATCACCGGCTTTCTCGGCCCGAATGGCGCAGGTAAGTCCACGACGCTGCGGATGCTCACCGGGCTCACGCCCCCGTCGTCCGGCACGGCCACCATCACCGGCAAGAAGTACGCCGAGCTCCCGAACCCGGGCCGGGTCGTCGGAGTGATGCTGGACGCCGCCGCCCAGCACGCGGGCCGGACCGGCCGGGAGACGCTGGCGCTGAACGCGAGCCTGCTCGGCGTCCCGAAGAGCCGGGCGGACGAGATGCTCGCGGCCGTCGGCCTCACGCACGCCGCCAAGCGCCGCGTCGGTCAGTACTCGCTCGGTATGCGGCAGCGCCTCGGCATCGCGAACGCGCTGCTCGGCGACCCCGCCGTCCTGATCCTCGACGAGCCCGCCAACGGGATGGACCCCGAGGGCATCCGCTGGATGCGCGGCCTGCTCCAGGACTTCGCCTCCCGCGGCGGCACGGTGATCCTGTCCAGCCACCTGCTCGGCGAGGTCCAGGCGACCGTCGACCGGCTGGTCGTGATCGGCGGCGGCCGGATCGTCGCCGACGGCTCGCTCGAAGAGCTGCTCGCCGGCTCCGGCACGTTCGTCCGCGGTCTCGACCCGATCGGCCTGAACCAGGCCCTGACCGCGGCCGGTCTCAGCCTCGAGCCGCTGCACGACGGCGCGCTTCGCGTCGACGGCTCGGCCGAGCAGGTCGGCCGCGCCGCGGCCGCCGCCGGCCAGGTCCTGCTCGAACTTCGCCAGAGCGACGGCGCCGGCCTGGAGGACCTGTTCTTCCAGCTGACCGAAGCCCCCGCGGCCGCCTGATCACCTCGACCTTTTCCTGGAGACGAACACCATGAGCACGTTGACCGAAGAAATCGCCCCCGTCACCACGGCCAAGCACCGGGCCGAGGTGTCCAGCACCCTGCCGCCGGCGCGCGGGCAGTCGTTCCTGAAGCTCGTCACGATCGAGCTCCGCAAGTCCGTCAACACCCGCAGCGGCCGGGTCCTGATCGGCGCGATCCTGCTGATCGCGCTGGCCGCGATGACCTGGCAGTTCACCCACCTGCCCGAGGGCGCGGCCGGGGTGGACGGCTTCATCGGCGCCGGGTCGACCGGCGCGATGCTGATCCTGCCGGTGATCGGCGTGATGGCGATGACGTCGGAGTGGACGCAGCGGACGGCGCTGACCACGTTCACGCTGTCGCCGCGCCGGATCCGGGTCCAGCTGGCGAAATTCGTCTCGGCGGTCGTGCTGAGCGCGGTCGTGATGACGGGCGTCGTCGTCCTGGCCCTGCTCGGGACGGCGCTGGCCGGGGCCGTCACCGACCACAGCGCGACGTACGCCGGGCTCGGCGGGCTGCTGGCCAGCTCGTACCTGATGATGGCGCTGAACGTCGTGATGGGCGCCGCCTTCGGCGCGGTGATCGCCCAGACCGCGGTCGCGATCCTGGTCTTCTTCATCGCCCCGACCGCCTGGTCGCTGGCCGGCCCGGCACTGTTCAAGGACAACGCGAACTACCTGGACGTCTTCTCCGCCTTCGGCCGGATCGCCGAGCGGGACCTGAACGGGATGCTGCCCGAGACGCTGACCGCGATCGGCGTCTGGGTGGTCCTGCCGACCATCGTCGGACTGTGGCTTAGCTCACGTCGCGAGGTCAAGTAACACCCACGGACGCGGTGGGGTGGACCGGTTTGAGGGGACCGGTTCACCCCATCTGCCGTGTGATCGGACCTCTTCGGGGTCCCGCCAGGGGGCCGGTGCGTGTGTCGATCCTCAGCTCCGGGTATCCTTGAACCACGATTACTGACGACTGATCCGTGGGCGCCACGCAGCGTACCCGGTTGACTTGTGCGAGGGGGTCGACGCTATGGGGCGCGGCCGTGCAAAGGCCAAGCAGACGAAGGTCGCACGCGACCTGAAGTACCGCACCTGGGACACCGACTTGGACCAGCTCAAGCGAGAGCTGTCCGGCGGGGACCAGGGTGGGAACCACTCTGCGAACGGCGACAACGACGGCGACGACAGCGACGCCGACGACTACCACCCCCGTCGGTAAGTATTTAGCCCGGCTGAGCTGCTCAGTGCCCCCGCGGGGTGCCTGAGCAGTTCTCCGTGCGTCCGACGTAGTTCCACCACACCAGCACCATGCGGTGAAGGCGTGCTGCCCAGGCCGGCGGGCCGAAGCAGCACCCCGCACCACCTGATGCGACCGCTCGGTGGATGTGTGCGCGCAAGCACCCCCGCGCCCGCCGCGGCCCTTGAAGCGCTCACGCACGCCCGAAACCCCGGCACCGCGCTCGGAAACCCGCGGGTGCATGCCGGGCGCCTTCTGACGAGCTTGTTCAGCAGCCGCGCTCGGTTCGGCCGAGCGCGGCGTCCGCTGTCGGCTACTTGGCGTAGGAGCCTTCGAGAGTGACGGCGCCGCCGGGGGTCGGGAGGACCTCGCCGCAGATCCAGGCGGGGATGTCGCGGGCCGCGAGCTCGGCGATCGCCTGGTCGGCGACCTCGGGAGCGAGGACGGCGACCATCCCGGCGCCCATGTTCAGCGTCTTCTCCAGCTCGAGCAGCTCGACGTCGCCGAGCAGGCCGACCAGGCCGAAGATCGGATCCGGCGTCCAGGTGGAGCGGTCGATCCGGACCGAGAGCTCCGCGGGGATGACGCGGGCCAGGTTCGCCGCGAAACCGCCGCCGGTGATGTGCGACATCGCGTGCAGCGGCCGGTCGTCGGCGGCGTTGAGCGCCTGGATCAGCTCCAGACAGTGCTTGGCGTAGACCCGGGTCGGCGTCAGCAGGGTCTCCCCCAGCGTCGTCCCCAGCTCGGGAACCTCCCGGTCCAGAGCCCATTTGGCCCGGTCGAAGAACACGTGCCGGACGAGCGAGTACCCGTTCGAGTGCAGACCGGACGACGCCATCGCGACCACCACGTCCCCGGCGCGGACGCGCTCGGCGCCCAGCACCTCGGCCGCCTCGACGACCCCGGTCGAAGCGCCGGCGACGTCGTACTCGTCCGGCTCGAGCAGGCCCGGGTGCTCCGCGGTCTCGCCGCCGACGAGCGCCGTACCGGCCTCGACACACGCCTCCGCGATCCCCTTCACGATCTGCGCGATCGTCTCCGGGACGACCTTGCCGGTGCAGATGTAGTCGGTCATGAACAGCGGCTCGGCGCCGCAGACGACCAGGTCGTCGACGACCATCCCGACCAGGTCGAACCCGATCGTGTCGTGTTTGTCCATCCGCTGCGCGATCTGGACCTTCGTCCCGATCCCGTCGGTCGACGTCGCCAGCAGCGGCCGCTGGTACGACGTCAGCGCGGACGCGTCGAACAGCCCGGCGAACCCGCCGAGACCGCCGACCACCTCGGCCCGGGTCGCCTTCGCGACCCACTCCTTCATCAGCTCGACGGCCCGGTCACCGGCCTCGATGTCGACTCCGGCGGCGGCGTAGCTCGCGCCTTGGCTCACGTTCTTCTCCTCGGTACGACGTCGATCGCGATGCCGACGGGTGTCACAGGTTCAGGGCCGGCTGAGCGCGTCCGCGGCGCCGCCGCCACCGACGACCGCGGCCAGGCCGTCCGCGTCGGTGCGCTCCGGGACCTCGAGCAGATGCTTGCCCAGCTGCTCCGGGTCGGGCAGCGCGACCGGGTACACGCCGTCGAAACAGGCCCGGCAGAGCCGGTCCTTCGGGACGTTGGTCGCGGCGACCAGCGTGTCCAGGCCGATGTACCCGAGCGAGTCGGCGCCCAGCGAGCGGCAGATCTCCTCGGTGTTCAGCCCGTTCGCGATCAGCTCGGCGCGGCTGGCGAAGTCGATCCCGTAGAAACACGGCCATTTCACCGGCGGGGCGGTGATCCGGACGTGGATCTCCTTCGCCCCGGCCTCGCGCAGCATCCGGATCACCGCGCGCTGGGTGTTCCCGCGGACGATCGTGTCGTCGACGACGACCAGCCGCTTCCCCTCGATCACCTCGCGCAGCGGGTTCAGCTTCAGCCGGATCCCGAGCTGGCGGATGGTCTGACTCGGCTGGATGAACGTCCGGCCGACGTACGCGTTCTTGACCAGGCCCGATCCGTACGGGATGCCGGACTCCTCGGCGTACCCGATCGCGCCCGGGACGCCGGACTCCGGGGTCGCGATCACCAGGTCGGCGTCCGCCGGATGCTCGCGGGCCAGCCGGCGGCCGATCTCGACCCGGGTGGAGTGGATCCGCTGGCCGGAGATCTGGGTGTCCGGGCGGGCCAGGTAGACGAACTCGAACAGGCAGCCCTTCGGGTCCGCCTCGGCGAACCGCTGCGAGCGCAGGCCCTCGGCGTCGATCGCGACCATCTCACCCGGCTCGACCTCACGGATGAAGCTGGCACCGACGATGTCCAGCGCCGCGGTCTCGCTCGCGATCACCCAGCCGCGCTCCAGCCGGCCCAGCACCAGCGGGCGAATGCCCTGCGGGTCGCGAGCGGCGTACAGGGTGTTCTCGTCCATGAAGATCAGGCTGAAAGCGCCCTTGACCTTCGGCAGCACCTTCGCCGCGGCCTGCTCGACGGTCAGATCCGGGTAGCCGGCCAGCATCGACGTCAGGATGTCGGTGTCGGACGACGCGTTGTGCTTCGCGTTCGCCTTCGCATGCTCGGCCTCGGCGTCCAGCCCGAGATCCAGGTCGCCGCCGCCGCTCAGGCTGGCGGCCAGCTCACCGGTGTTGGTCAGGTTCCCGTTGTGGCCGAGCGCGATCGACCCGGTCGCCGTCGACCGGAACGTCGGCTGCGCGTTGGCCCACACACTCGACCCGGTGGTCGAGTACCGGCAGTGGCCGATCGCGATATGCCCCCGCAGCGACGCCAGCGTCGCCTCGTCGAAGGCCTGGCTGACCAGCCCCATGTCCTTGTAAACGAGGATCTGACTCCCGTTACTGACCGCGATCCCCGCCGACTCCTGCCCCCGGTGCTGCAGAGCATAGAGCCCGAAATAGGTAAGTTTGGCGACCTCTTCCCCCGGCGCCCAAACCCCGAAGACGCCACAAGCGTCCTGCGGTCCCAGGTCCTGAGGGTCCAGATCATGAGTGAGCCGACCATCGCCACGAGCCACACCCGCAGTCTACGCGACAGACAGCCGTGCCCCTGACGAGCCGATTCAGGCCGACCGGGCGGGGTCGGCCGTTCAATGCGGAGTACTCAGTCCCAGCACGCGCCGGCGATGCCGCAGGCGGGTGGGTCGTCCGAGCCCGGGGGCGGCGGGGCAGCGGCGGCCGTCAGCGTGATGGAGAGTGCGAACGCACTCACACCCATCACTGCGAGTATCTTCTTGATCACGACTCGTCCTTTCGAAATAATCCGGACCACGCATTGGGGGCGCTTAGTCGACGCTCTGTGTATATGGTCGGTTCCGACAGGTTCACGAGGAGGATTTTCGTGCTCGATCCGCTCGGTGTGGATGAAGCCACCTTTGCGGTCTATCACGCCCTCCTCAGTCATCCGGACGCTACGCCGGAGCAGATTGCCGCGCTAGTAGATCGCCCCGTAAACGATGTACAAGAGCTGATGAACAGGCTCCGCAAGCTCGAGCTGCTGGTACCGACCTGGGCGAATCCCGAGGGTGAACACGCTGTTCACCCGCGCGTCGGCCTGGCGAACCTCGCCGAACGCCGCCGGACCCAGCTCAATGCGGAGTTGGGACTCCTTCGGGAGGCCGAGGCCAGCGCCGAAGTCGTCGCCGAGCAGTACAACGAACTGCTGACCGCCCGCAGCAGCGGCGACGTCGAGGTGATCAAAGGCCGGGCGAATGCGTCCCGCCGAATCGACGAGCTGGCACTGAAGACCCGGACGAGCTTCTGGGCCCTCATCCCGGTCCACCTGGAAGACGTCGTCCGGCCGATGGACGAGGGCTCACCGGACGCGCCGCTGCTGGAGCGTGGCATCAAGATGCGGGCCGTCTACCTCCAGCACATGATGGAGTCGAAGGGCGCCAGCGAGTACGCCCGGAGCATCCATCGACTGGGCGGCGAAGTCCGCGCTACGCCTACGCTCCCGATGCGACTGCTCATCTTCGACGGCGAGATCGCCATCATGCCGATGGATCCGGACAACCAGAGCGCCGGCGCCGTCATCCACCGCAGCCCCGCGGTCGTCAACGTCGCCAAGGCCTTGTTCGACTCCTACTGGGCGCGCGCCTCCGAGCTCTTCGAGCCCGACGACCGCGAGAACGAATCCCCCCTGACTCCCCACGAGGCCGAAGTACTCCGCCTCCTCGCCGGCGGCGCCAAGGACGAGCAGGTCGCCCGCCTCCTCGGCATCTCCCTCCGCACCGCCCGCCGCATCACCGCCAACCTCTCCGAACGCCTGGACGCCGCCAGCCGCTTCGAACTAGGAGTCGCAGCAGCTAAACGCGGCTGGGTCTAAGTGTTCGAGTCACTCGGGCTGACGCCGGAGAGCCTCGCTCTGTACCGCCTGCTGCTTCAGAAGCCGGAGTTGGCCCGCAAGGCGGGCCTGTCGCGCCTGAGCTCAGAGCTGGAGCTGTCGACCGAGGAAGTGCAGCGAGAGCTCGGACAGCTGCGTGAGCTGGGCCTCCTGATGCTTCGTTGGGACGACAGCGGCGACGAGTACCCGCTGGATCCCGCCGTCGCATTCGAACAACTCGCCGCCAAACGCCAGTCGATGATCGGCGCCCTGACTCGGCAACTGGACTCGGATCGGCTCCAGGCAAGCGAGTTCATCGCGGATTACAACAAGTTTCTCACTCAGAATTCAACGCCGGACGTGGAGATCCTGAAAGGCGTCGACAAAGCAAACCTGCGAATGCAGCATTTTCACCCGACAAAGACGATGTGGGGTCTGCTGCTCCCCGCACCATTGCCGACCCACCCCACCGAGCACTTCGCCGACAAACGCATTCTGGAACGCGGCGTCGAATGTCGCTACCTCATGGCTGAGACGCAGCTCAAGCTCCGGGGAATACGTGACTACATCGACATGATGCAAGATCTCGGCGGAAAGGTCCGCATCGTCCCCTCGGTGCCGTTCAAGCTGGTCATCTTCGACGGTGAAACGGCCGTCATGAACCTCGACCCCGATGACCACACCGCCGGGGCGGTGGTGCATCACAGTGTGGCTGTGGTGCGGATGGCGGTGGAGTTGTACGAGCAGTACTGGCGGGGTGGGGACCGGGCGTTCGAGCGGGTGGCGGAGGTGGGGGAGTTGAGCGCGCAGGAGGGGGAGTTCCTGCGGCTGTTGGTGCGGGGGGCCACCGATGAGCAGGTGGGGCGGCGGTTGGGGGTTTCGATGCGGACGGTACGGCGGATGGCGGCGAAGTTGAGTGCCGAGGTGGGGGCTTCGGGGCGGTTCGAGTTGGGGGTGCGGGCGGCTCAGCGGGGGTGGGTGGATTAGCCCCACTCCCAGGCCCGGGCGGGGGTCGCTTTGTTCGGTGGGCAGGCCAAGGCAAGGCTCCTGAGGAGAGTGGGCCGGGGGGCGGGAGATGTCACGCCGGGGCCGGTGGGGAGGTGCTGGGTGGGGAAAGTTAAACAGCCCGGAGAAATCAGGGGCAATGGTTCCGGCTGGCCGGGGTGGGACGTTGGCCGGGGGTGGCCAGGGGCGGTCTGGACCAATTTGTGCACGAATTCGTGCACAACGGACGGACGGCTGCCGCTAAGCGGCAGCCGTGGTCCAATCGGGGTGGGTCAGAGGGTTTTCAGGGCGCCGAGGAGCTTGGTGAGGGAGTCGCGGGCGTCGCCGAACAGGAGGGTGGTTCGGGGGTCGTAGAGGAGTTCGTTCTCGATGCCGGCGAAGCCGGGGCGCATGGAGCGTTTGAGGAAGATGACGCGTTGCGCCTCGTCGGCGTTCAGGATCGGCATCCCGTAGATGGGCGCGGACGGCGTCGTCCGGGCGGCCGGGTTGACGACGTCGTTGGCGCCGACGACCAGGACGACGTCCGTGGTCTTGAAGTCGCCGTTGATCTCGTCCATCTCGCGGAGCTGGTCGTAGGGGACCTGGGCCTCGGCGAGCAGGACGTTCATGTGGCCGGGCATCCGGCCGGCGACCGGGTGGATGGCGTAGTCGACCTTGACGCCGCGGGACTGCAGCTCCTCGACCAGGTCGCGCAGGGTGTGCTGGGCCTGGGCGACGGCGAGGCCGTAGCCGGGGACGATGATCACCTTGTTGGCGTAGCCGAGCAGGATCGCGACGTCCTCGGCGCCGCCGGAGATGACCGGCCGGTCGGACGCCGTCCCGCCGCCGAGGGTCGAACCGCCCTTGACCGCGCCGAAGAGGATGTTGAAGACCGAGCGGCCCATCGCGTCGGCCATCATCTTGGTCAGCAGCGTGCCGGCCGCGCCGACGAGCGTGCCGGCGACCAGCAGCAGCGTGTTGTTCAGGACGTAACCGCCGGCCGCCACGGTCAGACCGGTGAAGGCGTTCAGCAGCGAGATGACGATCGGGACGTCGGCGCCGCCGACCGGCAGCACCAGCATCACGCCGACCGCGAGACCGACCAGGCAGAGCAGGACGCCGACCCACACCCGCGGCTCGTTGACCAGGAACCCGGCCAGCACCAGCCCGCCGAGCATCGAGGCGATGAACAGCACCGGCAGCCCGGGGAAGGTCACCGGCCGGGTCGTCATCAGCTCCTGCAGCTTGGCGAACGTGACGATCGAGCCGGAGAAGCTGATCGCCCCGACCAGGATCGTGAACGCCGAGGCGATCGCCGGGACGACGGCGTCCGTGGAGAGCTCGCCGAGCTCCATCAGCGCGACCAGCGCGGCCGCGCCGCCGCCGACGCCGTTGAACAGCGCGACCAGCTGCGGCATCTGGGTCATCTGCACGCGGCGCGAGCCGACCACGCCGCCGACGGTGCCGATCGCGAGCGCGATCAGGATCGGGGCCAGGTGGTCCGGTTTGTAGGCGACGAAGGTGATGATGACGGCGAGGACGGCGCCGGCCGCGCCGAGCAGGTTGCCGGTCCGCGCGGATTTCGGCGACGACAGCGCCTTGAGCGCGACGATGAAGCAGACCGCGGCGATCAGGTACCCGATCTGGGCCCAGGTGGGGATCACTTGTGCAGCTCCTTCTTCCGCGCCGCCGGACCCTTGAACATCTCGAGCATCCGGTCGGTGACGACGAACCCGCCGACCATGTTCACCGTGGCCAGGACGACGGCCAGCAGCCCGACGATCACCACCAGCGTGGATTCGGCCTGCCCGGTGACGATGATCGCGCCGACCAGGATGACGCCGTGGATCGCGTTCGCGCCGGACATCAGCGGGGTGTGCAGGGTCGAGGAGACCTTGCTGATCACCTCGACCCCGACGAACGCCGCGAGGACGAAAATCGTCAGCAACGCAATGGATTCGGTCACGACTGGGGTCCGTTCAGGAGTTCGCGGGTGGGCTCGTGCAGGACAGCGCCGTCGTGGGTGACGCAGCAGCCGCGGACGATCTCGTCGTCGAAGTCCGGGTCGAAGGCGGCGTTGCGGGTCATCAGGCGGATCAGGTTCGCGATGTTCTGGCCGTACAGGCGGCTGGCCGGCCCGGCCATCTGGCTGGGCACGTTCGCGCCGCCCCAGACCAGCGCGTTGCCGATCGTCAGCTCGGTACCGGCCACCGAGCCCTCGACGTTGCCGCCGGATTCGGAGGCGAGGTCGACGACGACCGAACCGGGCTTCATCTGCTCGACCATTGCGCGCGACACCAGCATCGGCGCCGTCCGGCCCGGTACGGCGGCGGTCGTGATGAGGGCGTCCGCGGCGGCGATGTACGGCGTGAGCAGCTCGCGCTGCAACTGCGCGCGTTCGGCGGTCATCTCGCGGGCGTAACCGCCGGGCCCGTCGAGGGTGCCGAGCTCGAGCTCGATCGGCTGGGCGCCCATCGAGGCGATCTCCTCGGCAGCCGCCGTCCGGACGTCGTAGGCCTTGACGACCGCGCCGAGGCGCTTGGCCGTCGCGATGGCCTGCAGACCGGCGACACCGGCGCCCAGGACGACGACCTGCGCCGGCGGGACCGTGCCGGCGGCGGTCATGTTCAGCGGGAAGAACCGCGGCAGCCGCTCGGCGGCGACGATCGCGGCCCGGTAGCCCGCGACCAGAGCCTGCGAGGACAGGGCATCCATCGACTGGGCCCGGGAGATCCGCGGGATCAGCTCCATCGCGAACGCCGTCAGCTTGGCGCGCATCGCCGTCCGGACGACGTCCGGCGGGTTGGTCGGCAGGAACGACAGCAACGCCGTACCGGCATGCAGCCGCTGCAGACGCTCCCGCTCCAGCGGCTGGACCGACGTCACGATGGTCGCCGCGTGGTCGGCTCCCCACGCGACGTCCGCGCCGGCCTCGCGGTACTGGTCGTCGGAGAACAGCGCCCGCTCACCAGCGGCCGGCTCGACGGCGACCTCGTACCCGAGCTCGATCAGTTTCGCGACTTGTTCCGGCACCAGCGCGACCCGGCGCTCGGCGGGCCTGGTCTCCCGTACCACTGCGATCTTCACTCGCCGAAACCTATGCCAAACCGTGTGTCGCCGAAAAGTCCGGCCGCCAGGTTGTGTCTCAGGCGTTGTCTGCGAGGTTCTGCAACAGTTGCGCTTCGGCCAGGCAGACCTTGCGGAACTCGGCCAGATGCAGGCCTTCGTCGATACCGTGCGCCCGGGTGTCCGGGTCCTCGACGCCGGTGACCAGGATCGAGGCCGCCGGGAAAACCCGCTGGAACTCGGCGATGAACGGGATCGAGCCGCCCATCCCCATGTCGATCGGCTCGACGCCCCACGCCGTCTGGAAGGCCGACCGCGCGGCCTCGTAGCCGGCGCCGCGCGCGTTGATGCTGCACGGCTGGCCGACCTCGCCCTCGGTCACGGTGACCTGCGCGCCCCAAGGCGCGTTGTTCTCCAGGTGGGCCTTGAGCGCCGCGCTGGCCTTCACCGCGTCGTCACCCGGCGCGACCCGCAGGCTCACCTTGGCCTTCGCGACCGGCACCAGCGTGTTGCTGGCCTCGGCGAGCGACGGCGCGTCGATCCCCAGGACGGCGATCGCCGGGCGCGTCCACAGCCGGTCGACCAGCGAGCCCGAGCCGGTCAGCCGGACGGAGTCCACGACACTCGACTCGGCGCGCAGCCGGTCCTCCGGGTAGACCACATCGGCCGCGCGGGACGCGTGCAGTCCGTCGACGGCGACGTCCCCCTTGTCGTCGTGCAGAGTCGCCAGCAGCCGGCACAGCGCGGACAGCGCGTCCGGGATCGGGCCGCCGAACAGACCCGAGTGGACGGCGTGGTCGAGCGTCCGGACCTCGACGTACGCCTCGACCAGACCGCGCAGCGAAACCGTCAACGCGGGGTGGCCGACATCCCAGTTGCCGGAGTCGGCGATCACGATCGCGTCGGCGGTCAGATCGGCGGAGTACTCGTCCAGCAGCTGCAGCAGGGTCGGCGAGCCAATCTCCTCCTCGCCCTCGACGAACACCGTCACGCCGACGGGCAGGTCGTTGCCGAAGGCCCGGACGGCGGCCAGGTGGGCCGCGATCCCGGCCTTGTCGTCGGCCGAGCCGCGGCCGTACAGCCGGTCACCGCGCTCGGTCGGCTCGAACGGGTCCGACGTCCACTGCTCGACCGGGCCGGTCGGCTGGACGTCGTGGTGCGCGTACAGCAGCACGGTCGGCTTACCCGCCGGCGCCGCCTTCTTCGCGATCACGGCCGGCGCGCCTTCGCCGGCCCGGACGATCTTGACCTCGAACCCCTCGGCCTCGAACAGCGCCGCGGTCGCCTCGGCGGACCGCTGGACGTCGGCCGCGCGGGCCGGCTCGTAGCTGACCGATGGAATCCGGACGAGGTCCTCGAGGTCGGCACGAACACTGGGCAGAACGCGGTCGATCGCCGCAGACAGGTCGGTCATGCCGCCTACGGTACGACGTATCCCAGCAGCCCTTCACGCTGAGCACCACCGACTCCGTCACAGTCGGCACCGCCGAGGAAGTGGTCGTAGGCCGCCGGCAGGTAGCACCGGTACAGCGGAGCCGTCGCTGCGCCGGTCTGACTGGTCTGAATCCACCCCTCGGTCCGCAGCCGGGTCTGACCCTCGCAACCGGAGTCGACCGAGATGAAGTGGTTCGTGCCGTTCGGTGTGCCGTAGGAGCAGCCGTAGAGCGCTGCGGTGCCGGGCTGCTGAGTTCCTTCGATGAACCAGCGTTTCTGCAGCGCATAGGCCGAGGTGATCGCTCCACTGGTCACCCAGCGTTCTGAGCCGTTGGAGAACCGCGAGAACGCGACCCGCGTCGTACTGAGCGCGTAACCGACCCGGGACTCGTTGATCGCCTTGCTGTTCTCACATCCGCTGTCGGTCGAGAGGTAGTGGTCGTCGAGGCCAGCCACGTGACAGCGATACAGAGCGACCGAAGGCGCGGACGGCGGTGCGCTGTAGATCCAGCCGAGTGTCTCCAGGAAGCTCGTACCTTCGCAGTCCGCGTTGGTGGAGACGAACTGATCCTGCGCGCCGCTGCGGCAGCTGTAGACCGGGACTGTGCCGGGTTTGGCGCCGGACTCGAGCAGCCAGGTGCGAGTCGGGTAGAAGCCACGTTCGGTCACCGGCGCGGTGGTGACGCGATGCCTGCTGCCGTTGTCCGAGCGGACCAGCGCGGTGACGCCCTGCTCCGATCCACCGGTGCAGCTGACCAGCCGACGCATCATCTGCGCGGTCGTCCAGTCCTGGTTCATGGTGTTCCACTGCAGGTAATAGACGTAGAACTCGTTGCCGACGACTGCTGGGTCCGCACCGGTCCCGACCACGGTCGGGTAGGCGTTGAACTTGTCCGGGTCCCGGAACAGCGGCACCGCGGCCGACCACGACCGGACGCCGTCCGACGAGTTGGACAGGACGAACTCGGTCGGCGAGACGCCCTGGACGAGGAGCGCGCCGCCGCTGGCGGTCCGGACGACGTTCGGGTGCCAAGCACCACGCTCCCCCGGCCGGACGTCGGTCGACGCACCTCCCACGGCTGGCGAGTCCCACCGACCGTCGAGGAACTTGTGCCACGGCACGACCCGCTTGTCCGCCGCAGCGCTCAGTACGTCGGCCAGCGGGGCTCGCGCGACAGACAACGCCGTACTGCCGTAGCCGCCCCCTGCGGGCACGAAGTAGTCCGGGAAGTGCACATAGAGGTAGCCGTCCCGCGCTGTGAAGGCCGGTGTGCCCATGTCGGCCGCGGCGCGGAGGGCTGCGACCTGGTCCTTGGTTGCGCGCGGTGTGGCCAGCGGACCGAGGTACGTCGTCCGCTTGGTCGCCGGATCGAAGCGGCCGAGATGCAGCGTCGAGTAGAACCCGCCTGGTGTGCTCTGCTCCAGGTGCAGCATCTGCAGGATGAGGCCGGTCGCTGTGTCCCGGTAGACCGGTCCACCGCCGCCGTAGTCGTAGCCGGCGGGCAGTCCGATCACGGGTGCCAGCTGGCTGACGCCGTCCGACACCGGGTTGTCGAGTGTGCCCCGGGTGACTGCGATGCTCTGGTTCTTCCCCTCCTTGGGGACGAGCGCAGCGACCGCCAGGAAGTCATATTTACCGCCGCCGGCCGGGAGGACGCCGTACGCCGTGTCCGCCCAGCCCTCGAGGCCGAGACCGCGTCGCTTGGCGTTGGAGACCACCTCCTGCGCCGGACCGACCTTTACCCCGGTGCAGGGCGTGGGATCGGCAGCCTGGGCCGGAGTGGGCACGGCGAGCGCACCGGCCAGCAGAGTCATCGTCAGAACGCGTAGGAGCACGCAGCGACCCTAGACACGCGACGGGTTCAAGGTGAGTGGATGACGGCATAAAGTGAGGCGCGGTAAGTTTCCGCCCCACGGAAGAGGATCCGCATGCTCCGCCCGATGTTCGCCGCACTGCTCCTCACCACGACCACACTGACCGCGGCTGCGACAGCAGCCCTGCCCGCACAGGCTGCGATCAGCTGCGACACCGCCACGACCGGTGGCTCGACGTTCTACGACGGACCGTCGGCGTCCAAGAAGTACGACGCCCGGTTCAGCAACAGCGTCAGCATCCCCAACCTCAGTACGCACACGCCGCAAGGCGCCGGCACTTGGTACAACTGGGACGGCTCCGGCAAGAACCTACTGCTGGTCACCTCGTACCGTTCCGGCGCCGACTCGCAGATCTACGGCATCGACCCGGCCACCGGCGCAACGGTCGGTGTGGTGGCCGTAGCGGAGTCGCACGTCGGTGGCATCACTGTCACCAAGGGCTGGGCGTTCGTGTCCGGCGCCGGCAGCAGCATCCGCAAGTACAGCCTGACTGCGCTGCGAGACGCGATGAAGGCCGCCGGGACGCCGTACCTGACTCAGGTCGGTACGGCACGCGATGTCGCCGGCGCCTCCTTCATCGGCAGCTACGGCGACTCGCTGTGGGCCGGCTCCTTCAACGAGACCGGCCGCGGCACCATGTACGAGTACAAGGTCGCCACCGACGGCACTCTGACCACAGTGCCCGGCGGCTGGGAGATTCCGACCAAAACCCAGGGCCTGACCGTCACTGCGAACCACTTCATCTACAGCACGTCGTACGGGCGTTCCAACCGCAGCAACCTGTACGTCGTGAAGCGCGGCCAGAAGGACCTGGACGCCGCACAGCTCAGCTGTTTCCGGGCGCCGAGCATGACGGAGGGCGTCACCGAGTACAACGGGACGGCGTACCTCGTCTACGAGTCGGGCTCGCACCTCTACGCGCCGGACTCGAACACGCTCAACGTGATCCCCCGGATGCACAAGGCGTCGATCTCGTCGCTGACGGCCCTCGTGCCCTAAGGCGTGTACTTGACGGTGCTGATGACCTTCGAGCGGGTTGTCGGGTTCTCGTCGCGCACCTGGATGTGCAGCAGCGTGGTCCCGTCGATCTGCCGGTACTGCTCGTCGACCGAGTGCCCGGCGCAGCTGTAGCGGAAGGTCGCCAGCTGCTGCCCGTTCGAGCTGCCGCCGTCCGGCGTACCTCCGGTACAGCCGGGCGGCGGTTTCGGCGCGGTCGGCAGCTTGCTGTCCTTGACCAGCTCGATGAAGACGCCGTCCGCCGTCGGCGAGGTCTGCCAGTTCGCCGTGTCGGTGCTGACCAGCAGGCGCGGCCCTTCGGCGTTCTCGGCCTGCTGGGACCACGCTCGCGGAACCTCGACCGAGAACTGCTGGAAGGTGACCTGCATCGGACGGGCCAGCATGAACTGGTAGCCGCCGAAGCCACCGCCGACGGCGAGCAGCACCGCCAGCACCAGCGCGATCACTCGGCCCCGAGCGCCGCGCTTCGCGCCCGGCTGGGTCAGCTGGTTCGCACTGGACAGCGCAGTCGCCTGGTCGACGCCACCCGGGTTTGGAGTCACTGGAGCGAGGTCTGCGGCCGGTATGAGGCCAGCTGGGATCTCACCGGTGAGGTGCGCTTCGCGGAGCGCGTTGAGGAAGCTGTCCAGGTCCTGCCAGCGTTTGTCCCGATCCGGCTCGAGGGCGCGCCGGACGACGGCGTCGACCGCATCCGGCACGTCGGAGCGCAGAGTGGTCATCGAGGGCGGCGGCTTGTCGATGTGCATCACCGCGCCGAGGCTGTTCACCCCGTGCGGCGCTTGGCCGGTGAAAGCGGCGTACGCGACCGCACCGAGCGAGTAGAGGTCGGCACGGTGGTCCAGGCGCTCGCCGAGCACCTGTTCGGGGGCGACGTACGCCGGAGTGCCGCCGGGCATGGTCAGCTGCGACACGTCCTGCACGGCCTTCCCCAGACCGAGGTCGCCGAGCATGGCGCGTTCGGTGCCTGAAACGGTCCGGAAGAGCACGTTGGCCGGCTTCACATCCCGGTGCAGGACGCCGCGGCTGTGCAGGTGCTTGAGGCCCTTGCCGACCTCGGTGATGATCCGGACGGCGTCGTCCATCGACAGCGGGCCGGCCTTGATCCGGTCGGCCAGCGTGCCGCCGTCGGCGTAGGTGAGGACCAGGTACGGACGGCCGTCCTCGGTCTCGCCGACGTCGTGCGCGCCGACGACGTACAGCGAGTCGACCTTGCGCAGGAAGCGGCCCTCGGCAACGAACCGGCGGCGGACGTCCGCGTCGTCGACCCACAGGTCGGACAGGATCTTGACCGCGACCTCGGCGTCCAGCTGCTCGTCCCTGGCCAGCCAAACGGTCGCGAAACCCCCGGCGCCGACCCGGCGGACCAGGGCGTACCGGCCGATCCGCGCTGGCTGGTCCATGTACGCATTATGCTCGATCGTTCCTGCGACTCACTCGCCGGTTCGAACTTATCTGGCAGTTCGTGCGTCACAACGGGGATGGGAACAGGACGGGTGGCGATCAGGAATCGGGCGCTGATCGCGGCAGTGGCCGCGGTGGCGGTCGCTGCTGTCATCGGCGGCGGCCTGCTCGCGGGCGCCCGCGGCCCCCAGAACCGCTCGGGCGCGGCGGCGGCTCCGCTGGCCGTGACGACGCCCCCGGCGTCCCCTGTGGCTACCAAGGTCCTGATCGACGCCGCCAAGCTCGCCACCGGCCGCCCGCCGCAGGTCCCCTACCTCCGCGGCCGCACCGTGCTGGGCGGTGCCGGCGGCTCCGTCCGGCTCCCGGGCGCGACCCCGGTCGAGAACGTGGCCAAGGTGTGGTCGGCCACGCTGGCGACCGAAGCGCCGAACGCGACCACCAGCAACCTGGTGATCCTCGGCGAGAACGGAGCCGTCGCGAAACGGCTGGCCGGTGTGGACTCGCTGGTCAGCAGCGCCGACGGGTACTCCGCCGCCTTCGCCACCGGCGGGCGCTTCACCACCTTCGACGGCGGGCTGGTGTACTTCCGGACCAGCGACGGCGTGATTCAGACACTGACCCATGCGCGGGCTCGCGACATCGAGGTTCTGGCCGTCCTGAGCCGCTCGGTCTTCCTCGCCAGCCGGCCCGAGGACGGCGAGGTCACCACTCTCTACCGCTGGGACGTCGACGACCGGCAGGCCACCGAGCTGCCGAAGATCCAGCGGCCGGTAGCGGTCTCCTCGGACGGCGCACTGGCCGCCGGGCTGCCCGTCTTCACCGACAGCGGCCTCTGCTCGGTAGTGACCGATATCGCGACCAGCCGCCAGAAGTGGCGCACCTGCCAGTACCGCCTCGATACCTTCAGCCCCGGCAACGCCTTCGTCATCGGCTACCCACCCGGCGCCGGCGCACCCTACGGCGAGACCACCCTCAGCACTCTGGACGCGAACGACGGCACCGTCACCCGCACCTGGCTCGGCCCCTCCCTACGCAATGCAGTGGCCGAGGACGACGACCACGTCCTGATCGAGTGGCACGACCAGGCCGGGCCGGAGTCCCGTTCAGCTGTCGTCCGCTGCACCATCACGACCGGTCAGTGCGAGCTGGCCACGCCGCTGTCCCCGGAACCGCTGTTGCTGGGCTCATGAGGAGCGGGGGGCGGCTGGCAGCTCTCGTGGCCGCTGTCGCAGTGGCCGCCGTCCTGATCGGGGCCGCTCTCGCCTACACCCAGCGCCCGAGCACAGCCAGCACCGAGGCCGTACCGCTCAGCAGCTCAGCGGCTCCGAAACCGGACGCCGTCGCGTTGGACGTCACCGAACTGCCGACCGGTCGCGCACCCCAGATCCCGTACCTGGTAGGTCGTAGCGTCCGTTCTGGGTCCGGCAAAGTGGCGACGGTCGCTGGGAGCGGTTCGGTGATCGCCGTGGGCCGCCTCCAGAACGAGGCACTGGCTGTCGTCCTGAGACCCGACCACCCGGCGGTCTACAGCTCAGAGCTGCAGAAACTGCGGTTCGGCAAGGTCGTCCGGCGGACGCCCGGCGTCACGTCGCTGGTCACCACCCCCGATGAGGGCGCCGCAGCCTATGCCGCTGCCCGCATCGCCTCTCACGGCCAACCGGCCAAGGGCGGCGTGCTCTTCGCCGAGACCGATGAGCACGTCCTGTCGCTGAAACTGCCGGACAGCTGGAACCTCGAGGTCCTGGCGTACACCGACGGCAAGGTCTACTACCGGACTTCGGACGACACCACGGAGAACTCCACCTGGCGGCTCTACGTGTGGACGCCTGGTCAGCCGACGGCCCAGCTGGTCCGGTCCGCGGCCTCCCCGGTGACCGTCGCTGCCGACGGCAAGGTGAAGGGTTTCACTCCGGCCGGCGACGTCAGCTTCAGCCTGCAGAGCAAGGCGGGGAGCAACTGCTCCAGTACGGCGACTGCCGTCGCTGCAGGCACCGGCACGCTGCTCAACGAGTGGGACGGCTGCTTCCTGACCATGACTGCCGAGGACGACCAGCACCTGCTCTTCGTCGCCTACTCCGCGCCCTCCAGCGACAAGGACCCCAATCCGCCCGCGGCGATCGTCCGCTGCACCATCACCACCCGCCAGTGCGAGCTGGCGACGCCCCTGTCCACAGAACCACTTCTCCTCGGCTCATGAGCGCGGGAACGACCCTCTCTAAGGAGTCCGCGATGCGGAACAACAACGGCCGCCTCGTAGCCCTGGTGGCCTCGATAGCAGTAGCTGCCGTGGTCCTCGGTGGCGCCCTCGCCTACCGCCAGGGCCCGCAGCCCACCAACGCCGGCGCCCAGGCCGCGCCCCTGACCAGCGCCCCCACCAAGCCCACCGCCCCCGCCACGACCCTCCCGGTGAAGATCAAGCTGGACATCACGAAGATCCCGCAGGGCCGCGAGCCGCAGATCCCCTACCTGATCGGCCGCGAGGTCCGCGGCGGCTCCGCGACGGCCGAGAAGATCCCGGGCACAGGGACGGTGTACGCCGCCGGCCGGCTCGGCGAGGACACGCTGGCGGTCGTGACCAAGGGCGAGACCGACACCGAGCTGCTCCGGCTCCGGTTGGGCGAGGTGATCGAACGGACGGCCGGTGTCTCGTCGCTGGTGACTGCCGCCGACCAGGCTGTCGCCGTGTACGCGGCCGCCAAGCTCAGCAACCACGGCGAGAATGCCAAGGGCGGAACGGTGTACGCCCAGACCTCGGAGTCGGTGCAGTCGTTGAAGCTGCCAGACGTCTGGGAGCTCCAGGTCGTCGCCTGGAACGAAGGCAAGGTCTACTTCAAGGCGAGTGACAAGAGCACGGGCCCCACGAAGCTCTACTCCTGGCTGCCCAGCGAGCCGAAAGCCCAGCTGATCAAGGGCATCATCTCGCCGACCGCGATCTCGGCCAACGGCGGCATCGTGGCATCGATGCCCGTCGGCAACGACGACGGCACCTGCTCGACCGCTGTCGAGCTGGCGACCGGCAGGCAGCTCTCGCGGACGTGCGAGTACCAGATGGAACGGCTCACCCCCGACGGCAGCACGACGGTCGGACCGGCGTCCCTGACCGACGGGTTCTGCGACAGCATCACCGCGGCTCTCGACGCGAACACCGGCAAGCTGATTCACGAGTGGGACGGATGCTTCCACCACATCGCCACCGAGGACGACCAACACATCCTCGCCGTTGCCGTGGACTACGACTCCGAAACCGGCGTGGACGCCAACCTGCTGTCCGCCATCATCCGCTGCACCATCAGCACCGGTGTCTGCGAACTGGCCACCCCGTTGAAGCGGAACGCCGACTACGGCCTCGGCGTCTGAGCCGTCTGCTCGTAGCTAATGACAGCCCGGTGCGGCCGGTCTGGGGATCAGACTGGCCGCATGGCGCGTATTGCGGTGTTGGCTGACATTCACGGCGTACTGCCGGCGTTGGAGGCAGTGCTGGCCGACGTCCGTGCGGATGTGGTTGTGGTCGCGGGGGATGTGGTGAGTGGGCCGCAGCCACGTGAGGTGTTGCAGCTGCTGCGGGAAATGGATGTGCTCTGGGTTCGGGGTAATGCGGACCGGGAGGCAGTGGCGATGGCTCGGGGAGAGTTCAAGGGCGAGGCGCCGGACGCGGTGAGCCCCTGGGCTGCTGAGCAGCTGTCGGCGGCGGACGTCGAGTTCCTGAGCAGCTTGCCAACCAGCGTGACGATCGGGGATGTGCTGGTCTGTCACGCGACGCCGCGGGACGACGAGGAGGTGGTGCTCGTCGACAGTTCCGTACGGCGGTGGCAGGAGGTGCTCAGCACAGTGCCCGACCACGTCGACACTGTCGTCTGCGGGCATACGCACATGCCGTTCGTCCGGCAGGTCGACCGGCGGACCGTGGTGAACGCCGGCAGCGTAGGGATGCCGTACGGCGCTCCCGGGCCGAGCTGGGCCCTCATCACCCCAGAGGGCGTGCAGCTGCGCCGGGCAGCGATGGATCGCGAGGCGGCCGCGGAGCGGGTTGTCCGGGAGTCGGCGTACCCGGGACGGCGCGACTGGGTGTCCGCGTACTTACTGGCGAACTACTCCGACACGGAGGCGCTGGAGGCGTTCAGAGCGCGGTCGGAGAGCTGAGCGGCTACCGTCAAGGGGTGTTCGCGCGGCAGCGGAAGCATTTCGGCACTCCGGCCGACAAGGCGACGTATGCAACTCTGCATACCGCCTCGTTGGCCTCTCCGCACTTGCGTGAGGGCCTGACCCCCGCAGCGGCCGGCAAGGCGAGCAGACACCTCCGAGACCTGCTCGGTACGGCGGCACTGGCGATTTGCGACTCGTCCGGCGTACTGGCGTGGGACGGCGTCGGCGGCGCGTACGAAAGCAACCACCGCCGGGATGCGCGCTCGCTGGCCGCTCCCACGCTCCGCACCGGCCGGACGGCGGTCCTCGGCGTCCACGATGTCGCCTGCGGCGATCCGCAGTGCCCAGTCCGGACGGCGGCTGTCGCACCGATCGTGATCGAGGAGCGGGTCGTCGCCGTCCTGGTCGCGTACAGCGAGCGTTCGTCCGCCGCACTGGTCAGAGCGACCGAGGAGGTCGCCAGATGGGTCTCCGGCCAGGTAGAGCTCGCAGAGCTGAACAAGGAGCGCACCCGCGCGATGGAGGCCGAGCTGCGCGCGCTACGCGCCCAGATCAGCCCCCACTTCATTTACAACGCTCTCGCCGCCATTGCGTCGTTCGTCCGCACCGACCCCGAGCGGGCGCGGGAGCTGTTGCTGGAGTTCGCAGACTTCTCCCGGTACGCGCTGCGCCGCGGCGGTGAGTTCACCACGCTGGCCGACGAGCTGCGCAACGTGGAGCGCTATCTGGTCCTGGAGCAGGCCCGCTTCGGCGACCGGCTGACGGTGTCGCTCCAGATCGCCCCTGAGGTGCTCCCGGTCGTCGTACCGTTCCTCGTCGTCCAGCCCCTGGTGGAGAACGCCGTCCGCCACGGCCTGGAAGGCACGACCGGCGTCGGCCGGATCACCATCCGCGCGCGGGACCAGATCAACGAGGCGGAGATCAGCGTCGAGGACGACGGCGCCGGCAGCGACCCGGAGGTCATCCGCGCGGTCCTGTCCGGGGAGTCGGCCAGCGACTCGATCGGCCTCGGCAACGTCGACGCGCGGCTGCGGCAGGTGTACGGCGACGCCTACGGGCTGGTCGTCGAGACCCAGGTGGACGCGGGCACGAAGGTGACCTTCCGGATCCCCAAATACTCCTCAGGAGTGCATGCCTCACCGTAGTGTTCGCTCCATGGCAGAGCTACCGCTGCGCGCACTGGTCGCGGACGACGAGGAGCCCGCGCTCAACGAGCTGGTGTACCTGCTGCGCCGCGACGACCGGATCGGCGAGATCCGGACCGCCTCGAACGGACCGGAGGCGCTGAAGATCCTGCAGGCGGCCGACGTCGACGTGTTCTTCTGCGACATCAAGATGCCCGGCTTGGACGGGCTCGATCTGGCCCGGGTGCTGGCCAACTTCGCCAGCCGCCCCCAGATCGTCTTCGTCACCGCGTACGACGAGCACGCCGTCCAGGCCTTCGACCTGGAGGCCGCCGACTACGTGATGAAGCCGGTCCGCGCCGAGCGGCTGGCCGAGGCGGTCCGCCGCGTCGTGAACGCCGGTACGCCGAACAGCGCGCCGCCGGCTGAGGAGTCCAGCGACGAGGTCATCCCGGTGGAGCTGGCCGGGGTGACGCGGTTCGTCCAGCGCTCCACTGTCCGGTATGTCGAGGCGCAGGGCGACTACGCCCGCCTCCACACCGGTCAGAACTCGCACCTGGTCCGCATCCCGCTAAGCACGCTCGAAGAGCGCTGGCGCGACGCAGGCTTCACCCGGATCCACCGCAGTACGCTCGTCGCTCTCGCGCACGTGGACGAGATGCGGGTCGACAGCGGCCGCTGCGCGGTCCGCGTCGGCGACGACTGGCTCCCGGTCAGCCGACGGCACACCCGCGAGCTCCGCGACCTCCTGGTCCGATCGACGTCGCTGCGCCCCTGATGAGCGCGTCCCAGGGCCCCGGTGAGCTGCGGCCGCGCCGCGTCCGGATCACCAGCCCACGGACGAGCGCGGCCCGCCGTCCGACCGTCCCGACCGGAACCCGCGAGATCGACGAGCAGACGCGGCTCGGTGAGGTCTACATGAACTCGCTGATCCAGTCCCAGCTGCGCCTCACGCTCGCCGTGATCGGCGTGACCGTGCTGGTCCTCGGCAGCATCCCGCTCCTGTTCTGGCTGATCCCGCCGGCCCGCACGGTCGCCGTCCTCGGTCTGCCGCTCCCCTGGGTCCTGCTCGGCATCGTCATCTACCCGGTCGTGTACGTCGCCGCCCGCATCTACGTCCGCAAGGCCGAGCGGATCGAGACCGAGTTCACCGAGTTCGTCGGGCGGCAATAGATGTCATCGGCAATGAGTCTGACCGGCATCGGTCTGGTGATCGTGGCCACGATCGGGATCGGCCTGTTCGGGCTGCGGATCTCCCGGACCACCAGTGACTTCTACGTCGCCAGCCGGGCGATCAGCCCGCGCTGGAATGCATCCGCGATCAGTGGCGAGTACTTGTCGGCGGCATCGTTCCTCGGCGTCGCCGGTCTGGTGCTGGTGAACGGCGCCGACATGCTGTGGTTCTCGATCGGCTACACCGTCGGCTACCTGATGCTGCTGGTTCTGGTCGCGGCCCCGCTCCGGCGGTCCGGCGCGTACACCCTGCCGGACTTCGCAGAGACCCGGTTCGAGTCCGCAGGGGTCCGCCGGATCTGTTCCGGCCTGGTTGTCGGTATCGGCACCCTCTACCTGCTCCCCCAGCTGCACGGCGCCGGGCTGACCGTCCACACCGTCACCGGAGCGCCGCCGGACGTCGGTGCCGCGGTCGTCGCCGTGATCGTCGTCATCAACGTCGCCGCGGGCGGTATGCGCTCGATCACCTTCGTCCAGGCCTTCCAGTACTGGCTGAAGCTCACGGCGTTGGCCACGCCGATCTTCATCATCCTGATCGCCTGGCGCTCGGGCGACCACTCGATCGGCCTCCTGCAGTCGCTACAGGGCGCTGCCGCCGAGTGGGCCGAGCCACTGTCCACGGCCGGCGGACGCGACCACCCGCTCTACGCGACGTACTCGCTGCTGCTGGCGTTGTGCTTCGGCACGATGGGCCTGCCGCACGTCCTGGTCCGCTTCTACACGAATCCGGACGGACGCGCGGCCCGGCGGACGACGGTCGTCGTCCTGGCGCTGCTCGGGATGTTCTACGTGTTCCCACCGGTCTATGCGATCCTCGGTCGCTCTTTCGCGCCGGATTTGGTTGCCGGCGGCGCCGATACCGTCGTCCTCGAGCTGCCCAGCCGGATCTTTCCCGGGACGGCGGGTGATCTGCTCGGGGCCCTGGTCGCGGCCGGGGCGTTCGCGGCCTTCCTGTCCACGTCGTCCGGGCTGACGGTCGCGATCGCCGGCGTCATCGACCAGGACCTGCTGCGATCCCGCCTGCACCGGCTGACCGGCGGCGACTATCTCGCGGTGAACAGCTTCCGGATCGCGGCCCTGCTCGCGATGACCGTGCCGTACCTGGCCTTCCGGGTCACCGGCGCGCTCAGCCTGGCCGACACCGTCGGCCTCGCGTTCGCGGTGGCGGCCTCGACGTTCTGTCCGTTGCTCGTACTCGGCATCTGGTGGCGGCGGATGTCGACCACCGGCGCCGCGGCCGGTCTGATCGTCGGCGGCATCGCGGCCAGCGCGGCTGCCCTGGTGAACGTCGTCGGCGCGCCCACCGCCGGCTGGCCGCGCGCTCTGGTCGGCCAGCCCGCCGCCTGGACCATGCCGCTCGCCTTCCTCACGGTCATCGTGGTCTCGAAGCTGACCCCCGAAAAGATCCCCGCAGGCACCGCCCGGAGCATGGTCCGGCTGCACACCCCGGAGGCGGTTGAGGTGGATCGCGGACCCCAGGCACTCACCAACCTCCCGGACGGCGACCCCACGCCGCCCCGCCGCGCCTGAGCGATCGCTACTCCGCGGTGTTGGTGAGTGGGGGCGGTCCGCTCATCGTCTCGAACCGACCGTTCGCCGCAGCCAGTGGACCACTTGGTCGCGCGGTCGCGGCCGCTGAGCGCTCGATGCGTTCCGGTGCTGGGCCTGCGGGCGTGACCTGAACCACAGTACGGGCAGCACTCGTCGCCGGCTTCCGCCCGGCCTCACCCCTGTCTGGAGGTCCCGCGAATGTCTGAAACCCGCTCCGCGGGCGACCCGGATCTGACGACGTACCGCGATGTCCAGCTCTCGCCGGACTTCTCCGAGCTACGCCGCCGGTTCCGCCGCTTCGTGTTCCCGATGACCGGCCTCTTCCTGGTCTGGTACTTCGTCTACGTCCTGCTCGCCGACTACGCGCACGGTTTCATGTCGACGAAGATCGGCGGGAACATCAACGTCGCGCTGCTGCTCGGGCTCGGCCAGTTCGTGTCCACGTTCGCGATCACGATGATCTACGTCCGCTGGGCCGACAAGAAGGTCGACCCGGACGCCGAGAAATTGCGGCACCAGATCGAGGGGGAGCCCCGATGAGCGCGCCCCTGATGTTGCCGATGGCAACCGATATCGGTAACCCGGTGGTGAATATCGCGATCTTCGCGCTGTTCGTCGTGGCCACCCTCGCGATCGTCATCAAGGCCTCGCGGAACAACAAGACGGCAGCCGACTTCTACGCCGGCGGCCGCTCCTTCACCGGCCCACAGAACGGCGTCGCGATCGCCGGCGACTACCTGTCCGCCGCCTCGTTCCTCGGCATCGCCGGTGCGATCGCGCTGAACGGGTACGACGGCTTCCTGTACTCGATCGGCTTCCTGGTGGCCTGGCTGGTCGCCCTGCTGCTGGTCGCCGAGCTGCTCCGCAACACCGGCCGTTTCACGATGGCCGACGTACTGTCGTTCCGGCTCAAGCAGCGCCCGGTCCGGATGGCCGCGGCCATCTCGACGCTGGTCGTCTGCTTCTTCTACCTGCTCGCGCAGATGGCCGGCGCCGGCGGCCTGGTCGCGCTGCTGCTCGGTATCGACAAGCGCGCCGGTCAGAGCCTGGTGATCGCGATCGTCGGCATCATCATGATCACCTACGTGCTCGTCGGCGGTATGAAGGGCACCACCTGGGTGCAGATCATCAAGGCCGCCCTGCTGGTCTTCGGCGCCGGTCTGATGACGATCTGGGTGCTCGCGAAGTACACCTTCAACCTGTCCGGCTTGCTCGGTGCGGCCGTCGAGAAGAGCCCGGCGGCCGGCGAGCGCCTGCTGAACCCGGGCCTCCAGTACGGCGCAACGGGGATCAGCAAGCTGGACTTCATCTCGCTGGCGCTGGCCCTGGTGCTCGGCACCGCGGGTCTGCCGCACGTGCTGATGCGCTTCTACACCGTGCCGAACAGCAAGGAAGCCCGCCGCAGCGTCACCTGGGCGATCTGGATCATCGGCATCTTCTACCTGTTCACGCTCGTCCTCGGGTACGGCGCCGCCGCGATCGTCGGCCCGGACGCGATCCGCGCCGCTCCGGGCAAGGCCAACTCGGCCGCGCCACTGCTGGCCTTCGAGCTCGGCGGTGAGCTGTTGCTCGGCGTCATCTCGGCGGTCGCCTTCGCCACGATCCTCGCGGTGGTGGCCGGTCTGACGATCACCGCGAGTACGTCGTTCGCCCACGACATCTACGGCCAGGTGATCAAGAAGGGCCAGATCAGCGGTGACGGCGAGGTCAAGGTCGCCCGGATCACCGCGCTGGTGATCGGCGCGGTCGCGATCGTCGGCGGAATCTTCGCCAACGGCCAGAACGTCGCCTTCCTGGTCGCCCTGGCCTTCGCGGTCGCGGCGAGCGCGAACCTGCCGACGATCCTCTACTCGCTGTTCTGGCGGCGCTTCAACACCCGCGGCGCCCTGTGGAGTATCTACGGCGGTCTGGCCTCCGCGATCATCCTGATCGCGTTCAGCCCGGTCGTCTCCGGCAAGGTGGACAAGAAGACCGGCGCGAGCCTGTCGATGATCACCGACACCGGGATCGACTTCTCCTGGTTCCCGCTGGACAACCCCGGCATCGTCTCGATCCCGCTGGCGTTCCTGCTCGGCTGGCTCGGCACCGTCACCAGCAAGGAGCAGGTGGACGTCGACAAGTTCGCCGAGATGGAGGTCCGTTCGCTGACCGGCGCGGGCGCGGAGAAGGCGATCGAGCACTAACCCCTAGACCTGTCAGGCAGGCCCTGCGATAGCTGGCGGACCTGCCTGGCAGCCCCAATCACCGCCCCCAGTAGGACCCGGTGCTCCCTGAAGCCGGGTCCTACTGTTGTGCTCAGAACTTGAGCTGCGGCCAGAGCGCGAAGAAGGCGTCGATGGACGCCTGGCCGCGCGCCTCCTGCAGGGCGTGCAGACGACCGAAGGTGAAGGCGTTGCCGCCGTCCAGATGGACCTGGACGCCGAGCTCGCGCAACAGCTCGCGGGAGACGACCGAGTCCTGGAAGTCGCCGAGGACCTCCTGCACCTCTTCGGCGCGCGTCGCCAGCGCCGTCGCCTCGTCACCCAGAACCGGGACGGCGGACTCCCCGGCGTACCGGAGTCGTTTCGCGGCCTTGCGCACCTCGTGCAGCTCGTGGTCACGCTCTTCGGGCGTCTCGGCGGCCTCGGCACGACGGACGGCCTTCCGCATCCGCTTCCAGTCGTGGTGCAGCAGGTCGGGCGCCTGCTTGACGGCCTTCTTGTCGTCGCCGGTGAGCGGCGGGTCGGCGAGGAGGTTGTCGAGCGCGTCGAGCAGGCGGAAGTACCGCTCACTCTCCAGCGCGGCCAGCGCGCCCGCGCGCCCCTCCTTGTAGACGCCGCGCAGGTGGTCGTCGATCCGGCCGGCGACGCGGCCCATGACCAGCTCGACCGGCTGCTCGGCGACCTCGGCCGCGAAATGGGCCCGCTGGACTTCGGCGTCCCGGGCAACGCCCAGCTCACCGGCCAGCCACTTCAGCTCGGCCCGCAGCGCGTCACCGGCTTCGCGGTCGACCACCGGCCGGTACGTCGCCAGCGCCGACCGTAGCCGCCGCGTCGCGACCCGGAACTTGTGGATGCCCTCGGGGGCGTCTCGGCGTACCTCGGGATCGCGCTGGCGGATCGCCTGCACCTGCTCGGCGGCGTACGCGCGGAACAGGTCGGAGGTCTTCGGCTTCGCCGGCAGCGCCCACTCGTCGAGCTTCGGGACGCGGTCGCCGAGGGCGCGCGCCAGCTTGCTCGGGCCGGAGGCGGGTGTCGCGCCGGCCGCCTGCAGGACGCCGTCCGCCGCCACGAGCAGCTCCTCCGAGCCGCCGACCAGCTCGACCTCCCACTCGCGCCAGCTCTCCGGCTCACCACCGGGTGTGGTCGCGGTGACGTGGTCGTCGGCCAGCTCGGCGACGACTGCGCCGTCCGCGTCGAGCAGCCGATGGACGACCCGCTTCGTCTTCAGCGTGACGACCGGGACGAGCGCGTTGTCGCGGACGTGCACCCGGACCGTGCGGACGACGGCAATCGGGACGCTCTTCGTCGATCGGCCGAGCGGGTGCTGCACCTCGAGCCGCGCGCCCGAAGACTTCGGGAACTTCACGTGCCAGCCGTCGTCCTCGCCACCGGTCCGCCGGCGCAGCGTCACCTTGTGCGCGGCCAGGTCGAGCTCGGCGGTGTCGTAGTAGACAGCCTCGAGATCGAGCTCGACCGGTTGCTCCACACTCGCCACCCCGGGCAGCTCGTGCAGCGCCGGGAGGCGGGTGGCCTCGGCGACGTCGTACTTGGTCTCGATCTCCAGCTGTTCGGTCGGCATGCCTCTTGTTTACCAGCAGTTCATGAACCGGTCAGCTGATCGCCCGCAGGTCGGCGAGCAGTCGCTCCAGATCCCGATCCGGGACGCCGTTGCCGGACGTCGTCCGCACCTGCCGCCGGTGATTGCGGCCCAACCCCCACGCGGTCAGCCCGAGCACCACCAACAGCCCGATCACGCCCGCGCCTCCGCCCGGAAGAACGTGTAGTGGAACGTGCCACCCGGCTCCGCGGCCCGCTCCAGCTCCCGGACGCCGCGCGCCCACTCCTCCGGCGTCCGCAGTCCCGCCGCGATCGCCCGCTCCCGCACCGACTCGACCATCGCCACGAACGTCTTCCGCGTGAACCCCACCACCAGCCCCGGCACCGTCTCATCCGCATAAACCACCCGCGGCTCGACCCGCACATCACTGAACCCGGCCGCCCGCAACAACGGCTGCAACCGCCGTCCGACCAACGCGTCCCCACCCGCCGCCGCCTGCAACTCCACCAAACAATCAATCACCCCCTGCGCCGCCCCACTCCACGGATGAAAGAACGCCGACCCGTGATCCCCTTCAATCACCGTGATCGCCGGCGCCAACCGACGAAGTCCGCGCAGAACCCCCACCGGATCAGCAAGGTGCTCGAGCACAAAACACACGAACACATGGTCAAACCGCTCCCCCTCCAACTCCCGCAAATCCCCACACCGCCACTCCACCCGCTGCGCCGCACCGACGCGGGCTTTGGCTTGGGTCAGGGACTGCTCGGACTGGTCGATGGCGACCAGGTGGATGTCGGGGTGGCGGGTGAGGAGCTGGACGGTTTGCGCGCCTACACCGCAGCCGGCTTCGAGGATGCGGGTGCCGGGTGGGAAGTGAAGGCCGTCGTGGAGGAGGTTGGCGAGGGTGTCGGCCTGGTCGGCGAGGCGGCGGGTTTCGGCGGCGGTGTAGCCGTGGACGTAGTCGGTTCTCATGGTTCCACGGTCGCGCGACAATGGTCCGGTGGACAGGTCCAATAGTGGGGCGAACGAGCAGTCCAAAGGGTCGGCCGACTTCCTCCAGCTGAACCCGGCGGAGGCACCCGCGGGCGGGCTCGCGGACTGGCTGACCGACCAGCTGCGCGCGGCGATCGCGGACGGACGGCTGCCGATCGGGAGCCGGTTACCCGCGAGCCGGCGGCTGTCCGACGAGTTGCACGTGTCCCGCGGCGTCGTCACCGAGGCCTACCAGCGCCTGACCGAGGACGGTCAGCTCGCGGGTCGCGGTCGCGCCGGCACGGTCGTTGTCGCGGCTCCCGCCGTCCCGCCGCGAGAGCGCCGCAGCTCGGTACCCGTGCCCGTCATCCACGCCCCCGGCCTCGACATCTTCGACACCCTCCGCGCGGCCCCCTGCCGGATCGACCTCACCCCCGGCGTACCCGACTTGGCCGCCTTCCCCCGCGCCGCCTGGCTGCGCGCCGAACGCGCCGTCCTCAACAACCTCGAAGCCACCGCCTTCGGGTACGGCGATCCGTCCGGTACGCCGGCCCTCCGGCGGGCCATCGCCACCTGGATCGCCCGCTACCGCGGCATCGCCGTCCACCCGGACGAGGTGATCGTCGTCGCCGGCGTCTCACAGGCGATCGGTCTGCTCGCCCAGCTCCTGCTCGGCCGCGGGATCACCGCGGTCGCCGTCGAGGACCCCGGCTCCCTGGGCTCCCGCCAGCACCTGCAGGAGTGGGGGCTGACGACGCCGCCGATCCCGGTCGACGACCGCGGCGTCCAGGTCGACGTCCTGCGGGAGTCGGGCGCGAAGGTCGTGATGGTGACGCCGGCACACCACTTCCCGACCGGCGTCGTCCTCGAAGGCGAACGCCGCCGCGACCTGCTGCGCTGGGCGGCTGACGGCGGGCTGATCTTCGAGGACGACTACGACGCCGAGCACCGCTACGACCGCCCGCCCGTCCCCGCCCTCCGCTCGATGCTCGCCGACCAGATCGTGTACGCCGGCAGCATCTCCAAACTCCTCGCGCCCGCCCTCCGCATCGGCTGGATGGTCCCGCCCGCGGCGTACCGCGACGAGCTCATCGCCCTCAAACGCCGAGCCGACCTCGGCAACGCCGGCCTCCCCCAGCTCACCCTCGCCCACCTCATGACCTCCGGCGACCTCGAACGCCAGCTCCGCTACGTCCACCGCCGCCACCGCACCCGCCGCGACGCCACCGTCGCCGCCATCACCAAACACTTGCCCACCGCAACCATCCACGGCGCCGCCGCCGGCCTCCACCTCACCATCACCTTGCCGCATCCCCTGGACGACGTCCACCTGGCCACCCGAGCCCTGGCCGCCGGCATCAAAGTTCACCCCCTCTCCTGGCAC
Organism: Kribbella sp. NPDC104218; assembly: GCF_055584105.1. Taxonomy (NCBI): domain Bacteria; kingdom Bacillati; phylum Actinomycetota; class Actinomycetes; order Propionibacteriales; family Kribbellaceae; genus Kribbella; species Kribbella sp. NPDC104218. The sequence continues at coordinate 2,382,978 of NZ_JBVJMQ010000001.1, read as the reverse complement.
ACCCAACTCCCCACCGCCCCCGGCCTCGTCCTCGGCTACGCCGCCCGAACCCCCACCGACCTCACCCAAGCCCTAACCACCCTCGCCGACCTCCTCCACGAGAGTTAGGGAGTTGGTGCTTGTTTGGGGATGGGGATTACCAGGGGGGTGGCGGTTTGGGGGTCGGGGACTATTTGGGCGGGGAGGTTGAAGACGGATTGGACGGTGGCGGGGGTGATGACTTGGGTGGGCGTGCCGGTGGCGGCTATGCGGCCGGCTTTGAGGGCGATCAGGTGGTCGGCGTAGCGGGCGGCGAGGTTGAGGTCGTGGAGGACGAGGACGACGGTTTTGCGGTGGTCGCGGTTGAGGGTGCGGACCAGGTCGAGGATTTCCAGCTGGTGGGCCAGGTCGAGGAAGGTGGTGGGTTCGTCGAGGAGCATGGTCTCGGCGTCCTGGGCGAGGGCCAGGGAGAGCCAGACGCGTTGGCGTTGGCCGCCGGAGAGTTCGTCGAGGGGGCGGTCGGCGAGGTCGGCGACGCCGGTGGCTTCGAGGGCGGCGGTGACGGCTTGTTCGTCGGCGGGTGACCACTGGCGGAACCACTTCTGGTGCGGGTGGCGGCCGCGGCCGACCAGGTCGGAGACGGTGATGCCGTCGGGGGCGACGGGTTGCTGGGGGAGCATGCCGAGGTGGGTGGCGAGTTTGGCGCCGGTGAGTTGGGAGAGGTCGGTGTCGTCGAGGTAGACGGTGCCGGCGCGGGGTTTGAGGAGCCGGGCCAGGCCGCGTAGGAGGGTGGATTTGCCGCTGGCGTTGGCGCCGACGATGACCGTGATCTGCTCGCGCGGGATCAGGACCGAGAGCTCGTGGACGACGGCGCGGCCGTCGTAGGCGAGAGTGAGAGTGTCGGCACGGAGTTCGGACATGTCAGCCTCCTCGGCCGATGCGGTTGGCACGAGCCATCAACACGAGCAAGTACGGCGCCCCGAGGAACGCCGTGATGACGCCGACCGGGAGCGCGGTCGGCGCGAAGATCTCCCGGGCGACCAGGTCGGACGCGACCACGAGCAACGCACCCAGCGCACCAGCGGCTAGCAACCCAGCGACCCGCTCCCGAACCAGCCGCCGCGCGAGCTGCGGCGCTACCAGCGCGACGAACGCCACCGGCCCGGCCACCGCGGTCGCCATCGCCGCCAGCGCGACCCCGATCGCAATCAGCAGCGCCCGCGACAACTCAACCCGCCCGGCCAACGTCCGCGCCAAGTCATCGCCCAACTCCAGCAACCGCAGCTGCCGCGCCGAAGCCAAGGCCACCGGTAACAACACCACCAGAGCAACCCCGATCACCCAAGCATGCGACCACGTCCGCCCAGCCAGGCTCCCGGCCAACCACTGCGAAGCACTCTTCGCCGCATAGATATCCGCCAGCGTCAGCAAGTACGCCGTCGCCGACGAAATGATCGCCGTCACGCCGATCCCCACCAGCACCAGCCGATATCCGGAGACCCCGCCCCGATACGCCAACAGATAAACAGCAATTGCCGACAGCAACGATCCCGCCAGCGCTCCGGCCGGGATCCAGCCACTCCCGAACACCGTGATCATCAGGACGGCGGCCAACGCGGCCCCGGCGTTCACCCCGATCAGATCCGGGCTCACCAACGGATTCCGCGCCAGCCGCTGGAAAATCGCCCCCGACACCGCGAACGCCGTACCGACGCCGATCCCGACCAGCACCCGCGGCAGCCGGTTGTTCACGATGATGTCGTTCAGGATCAGCGTCCCGTGTCCGGCCAACGTGTCGAGCACCACCGGCAACGGAATCCGGTAGTCCCCCACCGTCAACGACACCGCGCCCACCACCAACGTGAGCACCCACGCGACGATCGATCCCACCAAACTCGCGACATCCACCCGAGTGGACACGGGCCCTACCCGCACGGTTCTCACAGTTCCGCCGTACGCCGACGCCGGACCAGCGCGATGAACAACGGCGCCCCGATCAGCGCCGTGATGATCCCCACCTGCAACTCCGCCGGCCGAACCACCACGCGCCCAACCACGTCCGCCAGCAGCAACAGAGCCGGCGCCAGCACCATCGACCACGGCAGAATCCACCGATAGTCCGCCCCTACCAGGCTACGCGCCACATGCGGTACGGCGAGACCCACGAACCCGATCGGCCCCGCGATCGCCGTCGCCGTCCCCGCCAGCACCATCACCGCCAGCCCGGCCACGACCCGCACCAGCAGCACCCGAGTCCCCAACGACTGCGCCAGCTCGTCCCCCAACGCGAGCTGGTTCAACGACCGCCCCAGCACCAAGGCCAACAAGATGCCCACCGCAACAAACGGCACTGCCTGCGTGACCACCGGCCCGGACGCCATCGTCAGCGATCCGACCACCCAGAACCGGAACTCGTTCAACGTCGACAGATCCGTCAGCGTGATCGCCGACGTCACCGACCCGAGCAGCGCCGAGATCGCCGCACCCGCCAAGGCCAGCTTCACCGGCGTCGCACCGCCCCGCCCGATCGCGCCGACCAGATAGACCACGACGGTCGCCACCAACGCGCCACCCATCGCGAACCACACGTACGCCGTCAGACTCGTCACCCCGAGGACGCCGATCGCCCCGACCACCGCCACCGCCGCACCGGCGTTCACCCCGAGAATGCCCGGATCCGCCAGCGGATTCCGGGTCACGCCCTGCATCAGCGCGCCCGCCAAACCGAGCGCCACCCCGACCAGCAGACCCGCGACGGTCCGCGGCACCCGCAGATACCGGATCACCCGATCGTTGTCGCTGCCGCTGAAATCCGCGAGGGCCAGATAGACGTCATGCGCGCCGAACCATTGGTTGCCGACGCTGAGCGACAGCAGCACGGCCACCGCGAGGACTCCACAGCACAACAGCAGCCCGGCCGCTCGCCAGCCGCCGCCCTTGATCATTTGAACAGGTCGGCGTGAATGGTCTTGGCGATGTCCTCGGTCGTGTAAGCGCCGCGCACCCCGGCGGAGTGGTTCGCGAACAGCCACGGCACCACGTGCTTGTTCCGCACCGCCTTCAGGTTCTGGTACGCCGGATTCGCCAGAATCCGAGCCACCTCTTGCTGCGAGGACGCCGGCGTCAGCGCGGCATCGCAGCACCCGCTGATCAGGATGTAGTCCGGGTTGCGCTTGATCAGCTCCTCGACGCCGACCTTCACGTTCCGCTTCGACGTCAGGTCCGCGAAGGCGTTCACCCCGCCGGCCTGCTTGATCAGCACGGTCCCGAAGTCCGGACCGCCGGACACCGTCAGCCCGCCGCCTTCCATCCCCGGCCGCAGGATCGCGACCGTCGGCTTCGGCGCGTCCTTGACCTTCGCCGCGACCGCCGCGATGCGCTTCTCCTGATCGGCGATCACCTGCTCCGCGCGCTCCGAGACCCCGAACAGCTTGCCCAGGTCGCGCAGATCGGCGTACACGTTGTTCATCGAGACGCTGGCCGGGTCGATCGCCTCGTCGCCCTTGCCGTCGGCGGTCGGGCAGAGCGGGCTGAAGATCCAGGTCCGGACGCCGAGGTCGGACAGGCTCTTCCGGCTACCGAAGCTCTCGTCGCTACCGCCGCCGGCGCTGAACACGTCGTTGAACCCCGAGAGCACGAAGTCCGGGTTCGCGGCGAGCAGCTCCTCACGGCTGGGCAGATTCTTGTAGTACTTCGCCTTGGACTGCGCATCGGCGTACTCCGGCAGCACCTCGGAGTCCAGGTACGCCGTACCGACCAGGCGGTCCGAGATCCCCAGCGCGTGGGCCATCTCGATCGCGGGCTGGTACGCCGCGAACACCCGCTTCGGCGGGCCGTCGACGGTGACGTCGATCCCGCAGTTCTTCACAGTCGTCGCGCCCGGGCCAGGGGCGTCGGCAGTCGCCGAACTGCCACACCCGGCCACCAGACCCAGCAACACAACCGACATGACGGATGTACGCAGCACGGAACCGCTCCTCCAGCACCTCGTGGACGGATCATGCCGTGGCCGGTCTCCTGGCTGACGGGACTGCGTTCACCGACCTGGTCTTCCCAGCAAGCACCAGTGACCTCCCCGAAGGGAACGGTCGGTCAACTCCCGATCACAGTGGCGAGGGCCGCGCCGGTACCGCACCGGCTTCCCGTACACCACGGCGGCGCCACAGTAACACCCGCGACGCGGTCGCACGCCGAAGTGTGGTCAGCGGTACAACCGGGCTACTGCCAACGCCAGCTGGGTCATCGCGTCCGGGTCCACCGCGCGGGCCGGCAGCGGCACCAGATCGACCAACTTGTCCTCGCCGAACCGGATGCTGGTCCGCCCGGTAGCGGAGTCGACGTACGCCTCCTCGCCGAGCGGGATGGTTTGCGCGGTCGGCAGCTTCCGGAAGGCAGTCATCAGCGCTATCGCCTGCGATGTACGCCGAGCCGACGTCGTCAGCACGCCGTTCGTGGACACCCAGCCGCAGACCAGGTCGCCACGCTCGTTCTCGCCGTCCCGCCGGTACGTCGCCTGCGCACCCATGACCTTGGCCACGGCCGCAGTCCCACGCTCGCAGCCGTCCCGGACGATCATCGGCTCCGGATCCGGCACGCCCGGCACCTGCCGGACGACGTCCTGCGCGAGGACGACGTACTGCGCCAGCGTCGCCTTGGGCCCAGCGACCTTGTAGAGCCGCCCCCGGAACAGGAACACCACGGACGTCGCGGTCCCGAAACCGCCTTCGCCGACGGCCGCGGGCTGCCCCTTCAACGCCTTCTGCTGCTGAGCCAACGTCGACTTCGTCGCCAGCTGCAGCGACACCCCGACCCGCAGGACCGGCCCGTTCGGCAGCTGGCTCAGCTGGAGCTGACAGACGTCGTACGTGATCGGTACGCCGAACTCGGCCGGCACCGGCTTCGGCTGGATCTCCACCAGCGGCACCGAGAGCGTCGACTGCACCAGCGCCTGATCCATCCGCACGCAGAGCGTGTCGGCAACCTTCGCGGACGGCGGCGTCGACGGAGTCTCAGTCGGAGTCTGGCTCGGCGTCGTCGGCACCGACACCAGCGGCGGCACGCTCGGCGCCGTCTCCTGGCCAGGGCCACCACAGCCAGCGGCGACCACTGCGAGCAACACGAACGGAACTGCCGGACGGATACGCATGGTGCAACAAAGCCTACGCTTCGTTCGCCTCTCCGGCGGCGCGCAGCTCGCGTTCCCGGACGGCGTGCTCGTCGGTGCGCGCGTCGTACCGCCAGAAGTCGCGTAAGGCAGCAGCAGTGGCAGCGACTCCGGCGACGCAGAGGATGCCGCCGCTGACGATCGACGTCCGCACGGTGGTCAGGTCAGCGACCAGACCGGACCGGCTCTGGCCGCCCAGCGGGCCGAGCATGTAGGAGAGCATCTCGATGCCGGCCAGTCGACCGCGCATCTCGTCCGGAATCGTCTGGTTCCAGATCACCGACCGGAAGAGGCCGGACACCATGTCGGACGCGCCGGCCAGCGCCAGGAAGACCAGCGCGAACCAGATGTTCGGCGCCAGCCCGGCGATGCCGATCGCCGCACCCCAACAGATCGCTGCCAGCACGACTGCTCGGCCGTGGTGATGAACGCGCTGCGTCCAGCCGCTGCTCAGCGTCGCCAGCAACGCGCCGACCGCCTCCGCGCTGTAGAGCAGCCCGAGCAGCTTCGGCTGTTTCAGCACCTCGGTCGCGAACGCCGGGAACAGCACGATCGGCATCGCCATGAACATCCCGACCATGTCGACGACGTAAGTCCCGAGCAGATCCTTCCGGCGGGCGGCGTACTGGATGCCCTGCCCGATCACCCGTAACGACGGTGGTTGCGAATGCTCCCCGACGCGGTAGGGCTTGAGGCCCATGTACAACACGGTGGCGATCGCGAGCGCGACCAGCTCGATCCCGAACGCCCAGACCACGCCGGCCGTGCCGATCAGGACGCCGCCGAGCGCGGGACCGACCAGCTGACCGGCCTGCAGCGTCAACGCGTTCAGCGCGACGGCCGCGGGCAGCTCGGCATGCTTGACCACGCGGGGGAACAGCGCGTCCCGGCTCGGCCGCTGCAGGGAGGCGGCGATCGCGTTCAGCGCGCCGCAGACGTAGATCACCCAGAGCTGCGGATCGGCCAGCAGCGCGTTCGCGAGCAGGACGGCGCAGACGACGACCTGCGCGAGACCGGTGCCGATCAGCATCTTCCGCCGGTCGACGTGATCGGCGAGCGCGCCGCCGTACAGGCCGAAAACGACCAGCGGGACGATGTTGACCAGGCCCATCGCGCCGACGGCGAAGTTGGACTGGGTCAGCGAATAGACCTGGTAGGGCAGCGCGACGTAGCCGAACATCGCGCCCAGGAAGAAGATCGAGCCCGAGACCACCAGGATCCGGAAGTCACGGGAACCACGCCACGGAGTCAGATCGACACGCAGCCGGGCCAGCCGCGCTCGGAAACTTGCTGCCACTGGCACATAGTGTCAGTTCGATCGTGCTAAAACGAACCCTTTTGTCTCTACGGTGGAACCGATTGGTTGCCCTCGGCGTCAATCCACCTGACTGTCGGTACCAGCTTTGAAGACGGAGAAACCGGATGATCTCGACCAAGTCGGCACGCACCAAGGTGTTCGCCACGCTCGTCGCGGGGGCGGCCGCCGCCGGCGCCACCCTGCTCGCGCCCGTGGCCGCGCAGGCCGCACCCACCGCGACCACGGCCCCGGCCACCGTCGCCGCGGCCTCGGACACCTTGAAGCCCGGCATGAAGCTGAAGGCCGGCCAGTACATCTTGTCCAAGGACAAGCGGTACAAGTTCATCATGCAAGGTGACGGCAACGCGGTGCTCTACGCGGGGAAGACCGCGCTGTGGTCGACCGCGACCAACCGCAAGGCGTCCGTCCTGGTGATGCAGAAGAACGGCGACCTGCAGGTCGTCTCCGGCAAGACCGCCGTCTGGCGGAGCAACACCGGGACCAGCGCGAACGCGCGCCTCGTCGTCCAGAACGACAAGAACCTGGTGATCTACAACACCCGGAACAAGCCGAACTGGTCGCGCTACATGGTGGTCGGCACGCTCGGCGCCGGCCGGCTGCTGAAGCACCCGGAGTACATGACCTCGGTGAACCGCACCTACCGGGTGTACATGCAGGGTGACGGCAACCTGGTCCTGGTCAAGGGCAAGACCCCGCTGTGGAGCACCCGGACGCAGAGCAAGGGCGCGTTCGCGGCCATGCAGGCCGACGGCAACCTGGTCGTCTACAGCGCCGCCAAGAAGGCGATCTGGTCGAGCAAGACCAACCGCAAGGGCTCGGTCCTGGTGCTGCAGAACACCGGCGACCTGCAGATCGTGAACGGCCGCTCCGTCGTCTGGCGGACCAACACCGCCGGTCGCTGACCGAGTCGCTGATACCGGTCGGCCCGGAATCTTTTCGATTTTCTTCGAATAGTGAACTTTTCGGGCCGGCCGAGCGTCTCTATCTGTAGCCGCGGCACCCGGGGCGGGGTGTCGCGGCCCCTTTCTGTCCGGTAAGTAATCACTCGGTGACGAGCGGCAACCAGCCGCTCAGATCCGTGCGCTCCCCACTCGCGCGGAGCTTCCCGGAGTCGCGCGCGGCCGGCCAATCGGTCCGGCCCAGCGCCAGCTCGATCCACAGCTCGGCCGGCATCTCCACGACCGCGCCCGGCGTCCCGCGGGTGTGCCGCGGCCCCTCGATGCACTGGACGGCGCCGTACGGCGGCACCCGGACCTCGACCGCGTGGCCGGGGGCCTTGGCGACCAGCAGCTTGAGCAGCTCCTTGGTCAGCAGTTTCAGGTCGGCGCGCTCGGCCGTCCCGGCGTCGTAGCGCCGCAGGGCCTGCTCGAAGGGCGTGGTCACGACGTGCCAGCGTACGCGCCGATTGTGGTGACGCCCCCTTCGTGGACGATAATCAGGGGCGAGACAGGGAAGCGAGGTCGGGATGCTCACGCCCAGGCACCAGGCGCTGCTGATGACACTGGCGGGGATGACCGTCGGTGTTGCGGTCTTCGGCACCGTGCTGGCCATCAACGGCAACCGCGACGACGGCGATCGGGCCACCGATACCGTCACGAGTCAGCCCACCACGACGCCGACACCCCGCGGCGACGGTCTGCAGGCCGGCAGCCTGCAGTACGCGGCGCAGACGTTCGGCACCCAGAAGGACCCGGTCACCAGCGAGATCCCGACGGGCTGGCGGTCCGCCCAGGACGGCACCCGCCCGCGCTACCTGGATCCGACCGGCGTCTGGCAGATCCGCTTCGACACCCGCGGCAGCAGCAAGTCGCCCGACCGCCAGGTCAGCGACCGCGAGCGGAGCATCCAGGAGCAGCAGCTGACCGTGCTCAGCCGCGACAACGGCACCCTGGTCTACACCTACGTCGACAAGACCCGCGGCCCGCGGATGGGCCTGTCCCGCTGGATCTCCACCGACAACGGCGAGAGCTCGGCGGTCGAGATCACCGTCGGCGGCCGCCCGCAGGACGAGGCCGGCCTGCGCGCCGTCCTCGAGCGCGCGACGTCGTCCCTCAAACTCGCCGACGCCGACTATCGCCCCAGCTGACCCTCAGCACTTGATGTCGGCGGCCGGGGCGACGCCCTGGAGCAGGTAGGTCTCGACGGCCTGGTCGACACAGGAGTTGCCGGCCTTGTAGCCGGTGTGGCCGTCGCCGTCCCGGGAGATCAGTACGCCGCTCTCGAGCTGCTCGGCGAGACCGACGGACCACTCGTACGGCGTCGCCGGGTCCCGCGTCGTCCCGACGACGACGATCGGCTTGGCACCGGCCGCCTTGATCGGGTGCGGCTTGTCCTCGGCCTTGACCGGCCAGTTCATACAGGGCAGCGAACCCCAGAGCAGGTACGCGCCGAACCGGGGCGACTCGGCGGTGAACTCGGCCGCCTCGCTCTTGGCCTGGGCCAGCGAGGTGATGTCCGGACGATCCACGCAGTTGACCGCGTAGATGACCTCGCCGCCATTGTTCGCGTAACCGGAGCTGGTGCGGTCGGTGTACTCGTCGGCGAGCGCGAGCAAGCGCGCGCCCTTGCCGTTCAGCCCGTCGACCACGGCGTCCTCGAGCCGCGGCCAGGACTCCTTGACGTACAGCGGGTAGATCACCCCCAGCACGGCCACCGCCTGCGTCACCTGCCGGTTGTCGTCCCCCGGGAGCGGCTGGGCGTCGGTGTCGGCGAGCAGCTTGTCGACCTGCGCGAGGACGTCGGCCTTCGACTTACCCAGGCGGCACTCGCGCTGCGCGCAGTCCTCGGCGAAGGCATCCAGCGCGGTGTCGAACCCCTTCGCCTGGGCGAGGTTGTTCTCCGCGGAGGTCTTGGCCGGGTCGACGGCGCCGTCCAGCACCAGCCGGCCGACGTTCTTCGGGAACAGCTCGGCGTACGTCGCGCCGAGGTAGGTGCCGTAGGACATGCCGAGGTAGTTCAGCTGGGCGTCGCCGACGATGCCGCGCAGGACGTCGATATCGCGCGCGGCGTCCTTGGTGCCGACATGCGGCAGGAGCTCACCGGAGCGCTGCTGGCAACCGTTCGCGAGGATCTTGGCCTGGTCGTTCAGCGCGGTGATCTCGGCCTCGTCGTCCGGGCTACCGTCGGTCGCGATGAACTTGTCCAGCTGCTCGGTGTCCAGGCAGCGGACCGGCGTCGACTGCCCGACGCCGCGCGGATCCCAGCCGATCACGTCAAACTTGCGCAGCAGACTCGCGCCGAGCACGAACCCGGCCGCCTCCGCGAAGTCCACCCCGGAGCCGCCCGGACCGCCCGGGTTGATGAACAGCGTCCCGATCCGGCCGCCGCGATCCTTGGCCAGCACCTTCCGGGCCCGGAGCTCGATCGTCTTCCCGGCGGGCTGCTTGTAATCCAGCGGCACGGTGATCGTCGCGCACTGCTGGCCGCTGCCGCAGCGCTCCCAATCCGGCTTCTGCTGGTAGAACTGCTCCAACCCAGCCGGAATCGGCCCCACCGGCCCGGACGACGGCTTCGGCCCACCGCCGGTGGTGCTCCCACCGCGATCGGCGTCCTGCGCCCGGCTCGCCACGCCACATCCACTCACCAGCACCGCAAGGGCAGCCAGTACCACGGTCGTCCTGCGGGCTTTCACTGCTCGGGGTCTCCCTCGTCGGTGTTCAGGCGACGCCGGCGGCGGGGTTTGCGCTGCCGGCGTTCTTCCTTGGTCTCCGGCTCGTCGGTCGCGACCTCGGCCCGGGGCTGGATCTCGACCTCGACCGGGGCGGCGTCGGGCGTCGTCGTACTGGAGGCCTCGTACTGCTGCCGGGGCGAGCAGACGTCGGCCCGGCTACAGGCGCAGCGCCGCCCGGACGCCGCCAGCCGGACGACGACCGTGTCACTCGGCACGTTGTGGCCGACCACCACTCCATCACCCGCGGGGGTCTCCACCGCGGTGCCGACGGCCGGGGCCTTGGCGTTGAACTCCTGGTAGAGCGGGTGCTCGTACTTCAGGCAGCACATCAGCCGGCCGCAGGCGCCGGAGATCTTCAGCGGGTTCAGCGGCAGGTCCTGGTCCTTCGCCATCCGGACGCTGACCGGCTCGAAGTCCTTGAGGAAGGTCGCGCAGCACAGGTCGCGCCCGCACGGCCCGATCCCGCCCTGCAGCCGCGCCTCGTCCCGCGCGCCGACCTGGCGCAACTCGATCCGGGCCCGCAGGCCGCGGGCCAGCTCCCGGACGAGCTCGCGGAAGTCGACCCGGTGCGGCGCGGAGAAGTACACGATCACCAGCTGGTCGACGTCGGCCCGCCGGTCGACGAAGTCGATCCCGACCACCTTCATCGGCAGGTCGTGCTGCCGGATCAGCCGCTTCGCGATCACCCGGGCGTCGGCCCGGCGTTCGCGGTTCTGCTCGTCGCGATCCAGATCGGCGGCGCTGGCGATCCCCGCGCACTCCGGCAGCCCGCCGACCTCTTCGGTCACGTACTGCGGCGCCCAGACGCACTCGGCGACCTCGGGGCCGTCGTCGGTCGGGACCAGCACCTTCTCCCCGACGCGCGGACGATGCGGGCCGGGGTCCAGGTAGTAGAGCCGCCCGTAGCGCTCGAACGACACCGCCATCACCATGCCCACGCGGCCAGCGTACTTGCCGCGCCCGGGATCGATCAGCGTTTGGTGCCCTTGACCGACCCGATCAGCCGGTTGCCGGACTCCGGACCGTACGCCGTACAGACGACCAGCCGGTCGTGATCGCGTTCCCAGAGCCGCTTCGTCGGCGTCCACCAGGCCAGGTCCAGCTCGGACTTGTCGGCGGTCTTCCCGACGTACGTCGCGAACTCGTCGGCGCAGCGAACCTTGCCGAGCCGGTCGACCTCGGAGTCACCGGGGTACGGGCCGTCCGGCAGAGTCACGTTCGAGATGACCTCGCCGTCGTGCGGGTGGGCGCAGTCCTGCCGGATGGCCTCGCCGTCCTCGTCACCGTCGTCGTAGCACTCGCCGACGGCCAGCGAGTCGACGTACGTACCGGAGGAGCCGGAGCCGGGCAGCGGCGCGCCGTACGGGTCGTCGGCGCTGGAGCTGAAGACGGCGATCAGCGTGAACAGCAGCCCGTAGCCGAGCGTGAGGATCGCGCCCGAGACGATGCCGGTGATCGCCAGCCCCTTACCGGTCTCGGTCGGCCGCTTCCGCAGCTGGATCAGCGCGGCGATCCCGAAGCCGACGCCGAACGGCGCCGAGATCATCGTCGCCAGCCCGCCGAGCCCACAGGCGATCGAGGCGATCGCCATCGGATTGGTCTTCGTGACGCCCTGCGCCGGGTAGCCGTAGCCGTACGCCGCCGGGTACGCCTGCTGCGGCGGGACGCCGTACTGCGGCTGCGGCGGCCCAGACTGATACGGCCCGGGCTGGTACGGCGGGGCGGGCTGGTACGGCGGCAGCGCGGGCTGCGGGTAGGCCGACGGTGGCGGCTGAGGCGGTGCCGGCTGGCCGGGCGCGGCCCAGCCGGAGGGCTGCTGCGGCGCGGGCGGCTGCTCCGGCCGGCCGTACGTCGGGAACGCCGACGGCTGGTCCTGCGGACGACCGGGGTCCGGTCCGTAGGGCGGTTGAGTCACGACTTCCCCCAGTTTCTACCGCTGCGATCCGCGCATACTGCCGGTCAGCTTCTTCCCCGGCATCCCGACCAGGCACAACACGTTGCCGTCAGCAACAGCACGATTTTCCTGGACGACGTAGTACATGTCCAGCTCGGAATCCTCGTACGGGGTGCCGATGAACTCCCGGAACGCGGTCGCGCACTGCTGGGTGGCGATCGTCTGCGTCGCTTCGGCGTCCTTCCCGGCCACCTCCGCGCCGACGGTCGCGTAGGCCTCACCGGTGTGCGGGCTCGCACAGTGCGCGATCCGGACCTGACGCAGCGTCTCGGTCTCCAGATCAGCGTCGAAACAACGGCCGACCTCGACCCGCGCGATCGGCACGGTCTCGCCGACTCCGGACCGGATCCGGTCGGCCAGGCCGAGCGCCACGGCGACCGAGGTCATGATCACCCAGCACAGGCTGATCACGAGTGCGCCGTACGCGAACCGCTTGCCGCGGCCGCCGGTGCGCTTGATCCGGCGTAACGCGATCCCGGCCAGCACCACCGCGATCGGCACCAGCCCGGGCAGACTCGTCACCAGCGCCGCCACGGCGTACCGGTCCTGCCGCTGCTGCGCCGGCGTCGGCACCCCGGCCAGCCAGGACTCCGCGGACGGGAGCGCCGGCCGCGCAGGCTGGATCGGAGGGGGCGGCTGCGTCATCGAGTCTTCGGGTCCGTTCGGCGTTCCTGCCGAGCGGTCTGCTTTGCCCGGACACACGGACATCGCGCGGATCGCCGCCGGTGTTACACCGGCCGCCCAGCCATCGGACGGCCGTCTCGCGGGTTGAACTAGCCTTCGAAGAGTGAGATCGCCATCGCTTCCAGTGCGATCAGCGGGGCGACGTTGGTCTCGATCGCCTCCCGGCAGCCGGCGATCGCGTCGATCCGGTGGATCGTCTGCTCGGGTGTCGTCCGCGCGGCGAACTGCTCGATCGGGCGGCTCAGCTCGCCGTTGATCAGCTCGGTGCCGGCCTGGGTCTGGATGACCAGGACGTCGCGGTAGAGCGCCATCAGATCGACCAGTGACCGGTCGAGCACATCGCGTTCCCAGCGCTTGGCGCGCGCCTTCTGCTGGTCCTCGAGTTCTTTGATCGCGGCGCCGGCCTCCCGCGGCCGGGCGCCCTTGGTGCCGACGCCGAGCGCCTGCTCGAGGGCGAGCCGCTCCTTCTCGTCGACCTTCTCCGCGCTGGCCTTGGCCTCGGTCTTGGCCGCTTCGACGAGCTGCTGCGCAGCCTTCAGGCAGGCGCCGATATCGCGCAGCGCGAACGGCACCTCCAGCACCTTCGCCCGCCGCGACCGCACCTCCTCGTCCCGCGCCAGCGCGCGGGCCCGGCCGATGTGACCCTGCGCGGCGCGGGCGGCGAACCCGGCCAGCTCCGCGTCGATCCCGAGCTTGCCGACCAGCATCTCCGCGACCGCGGCCACCGGCGGCGTCCGCAGCACGAGCAGCCGGCAACGCGAGCGGATGGTCGGGACGACGTCCTCGACGGTCGGCGCGCAGAGCACCCAGACCGTCCGCGGCGCGGGCTCCTCGATGCTCTTCAGCAGCGCATCGGCCGCCTGCTCGGTGAGCCGGTCGGCGTCCTCGATGACCATCACCTGCCAGCGGCCCTGGGTCGGGCTCATCGCCGCCCGGCGGACCAGCTCGCGAATCTCGCTGACCCGGATCGACAGCAGCTCGGTGCGGATCAGCGACACATCCGGATGGGCGCCGCTGAGCGTCGTCCGGCAGTCGTTGCACTCGCCGCAGCCGTTGTCCGGGCACTGCAGCGCGGCCGCGAAAGCCCGGCCCGCGTTCGATCGGCCCGAGCCCGGCGGCCCGGTGATCAGCCACGCATGGGTCATCCCCGCGACCGCGGCGCCGGACTCACCGCGCAGCACGGCGGCCGCGCCGTCCACTGCCTTCCGCAGGACGGCGACGGCCGGCTCCTGACCGACGAGGTCATCCCAAACCGTCATTGGCCACCTTCGGGAGAATGGGGGTCAGGCGGGCGCGGATCTGTTGGGCGATCGCCTCGCGGTCCTGGGCGGCGTCCAGGACGAGGTAGTGCTGGGGCTCGGCGGCGGCCAGCTCCAGGAACGCCGTCCGGACGCGCTCGTGGAAGTCGGGCGCCTGGGCCTCGATCCGGTCCCGCTCCTCGAAGCGGCCGAGGCCGCTCTTCGGCGGCAGGTCGAGCAGGATCGTCAAGTTCGGCCGGAGGTCGTCGGTGGCCCAGCGGTTCACCCGCTCGACGTCGGACAGCTCCAGATCGCGACCCGAGCCCTGGTAGGCGAGCGCGGAGTCGACGTACCGGTCGGTGATCACGACGGCGCCGGCCTTGAGCGCGGGTTTGATGACGGAGTCGACATGCTCGGCCTTGTCGGCGGCGTAGATCAGCGCCTCGGCCCGGTGCGAGATGTCGCCGGTCGCGGGATCGAGGACGATCTGCCGCAGCTTCTGCCCGAGCTCGGTCGCGCCCGGCTCGCGGGTCAGCAGCACCTGCTGGCCCTGCTCCCGCAGCCAGCCGACCAGCAGCGCGGACTGCGTCGACTTGCCCGCGCCCTCACCGCCTTCGAGCGCGATGAACAACCCGGTCGTCGGGTAGACGCCGGGCGTCTTGCCGAAGCTGCGCCGCAGATCGCGCCAGAACGGGACGCCGGGCCGGTCGTCCATCTGCCGCCAGGCGAGCAACCCGATCACCCCGGCGACGATCGCGGCGATCAGCATCGTCATCGAGGCGCCGTTGTAGGTGACCGAGCGGTCGCTGATCGTGAACGTGTTCCGGCCGATGGCGCCCGCGACGAACGGCGCGATCGCCAGCGTCACGGCCAGCACCGTACGGACGGCGGACTGCACGAAGGCGAACGTCCGGCCGCGAACGGCGTCCGGCACCTCGAGCCCGAGCAGCGTGTAACCGGACACCCAGGACGCCCCCGCGTTGAAACCGAGCAGGATCGCGATCATCGTCGCGATCTCCAGCTGCTGGATCAATGCGAGCCCGGCCAGACAGATCCCGGAGCCGACCAGACCGGCCGCGAACAACCGTCGCCGGGATAGGCCGGAGAAGATCCGCGGCGCGAACCCCATCCCGAGCGCGAGCCCGCCGAAGACCGCGCCGAACAGGACGCCGTACCCCGGATCGCCGGCGCCGAGATCCTCGACGTACGTCCGGCCGAGGCCGATCACCACCGCGCCGGCCGCGAACGCGCCGGAGATCCCGACCACCAGCCCGCGGACGACCGGCGTCCCGGTCACGTACGACCAGCCCTCGACCATCGTCCGCCACAGCGTCGGGTGTTCCTCGTGCTCGTGGACGGCCTTGCCGATCTCGGCCACCGACACGATCGCCAGGCCGGAGATCAGGAAGGTCGCGGCGTTCACGTAGACGGCCAGGTCGATCGCGAAGTCACCGGCGAAATGCGAGATCAGCGTGATCGTGGTGAAGATCGCGGCGGCCGGCAGCGCCGTCCCGTAGGTCGTGATCAGGCTGATCTGGTTGGCCGCCTCGAGCCGGTGCCGGGGCACCAGGTTCGGCACGCTGGCGTCCTTGGCCGGACCCCAGACCAGGCTGACGATCTCGATCAGCACGGTCGCGACCAGCACCCAGGTGAGGGTGCCGACGATCGGGATGCTGACGAAGAACGCCGCCCGGATCAGGTCGCCGACGATCATCGTCGCGCGCCGGTCCAGCCGATCGGCGATCCAGCCGGCCACCGGGCCCATCACCAGCGCGGGCAGCACCCGCAGGAACAGCACGCCGCCGATGGCGAAGTTCGCCGCCTGGTAGTCGTCCCCAGCGAAGGACTTCGCCATCGCGGTCAGCGCCAGCAGCCCGATCCAGTCGCCCAGGCTGGACAGCCCGAACGCGATCCAGAGCCGCCGGAACGCCCGGATCCGCAGCACCGCGCGCACGTCGTGCGCCGGTGCAGGGTCGGTCAACGGGTCATATACCTCCGGCACGCCGCCAAGACTAGTCGGGTGCTACGACAGCTCTGTGCAGTGCGGTGGTCAGGGCCTCCAACGCGGCCTTGAGTTCGACCGGGGGCGGGTAGCCGAAGCCGAGCCGGAAGACGCGCGGCTCGTCGGTGAACCAGGCGCCGTCGGCCAGCCGGACGCCGAGCTCGGCCGCGGCACTCCGGAAGCGATCGAGGTCGAGCTGCGGCCGCAACCGGATGCTGCACAGGGCACCGGCGTCGGGCCGGACCCACTCGACCAGCTCGGCGTTGGCCCGCACCCAGTCCGCGGTCGTCGCGAGCCCGTCGGCCAGCCGCTGGCGGCGTTCGGCCAGGATCCCCTCCTGCAGCTCGAACACCCGGACGGCGAGGGCCTCGGTCAACGGCGATCCGCTGACCACCGTGCTGAACTTGGCCGTCGTCAGTCGCTCGACGAGCTCGGGATCCGTGCTGATCACCCAGCCGACCCGCAGCCCGGCGGAGCCGTGACACTTCGACAGCGACGCCGTGGCCACCACCTTCGGTCCGAGGACCAACGCGGACGGCGCGACCGCGTCATCGCCGTACGCCGCGACCCGGTAGGTGTCGTCGACCAGAAGCACCGCCTCCGGGCAGACCTCAGCCATCGCCGCGGTGATCTCCTGCAGTACCGCGAGCGGGACTGCGACACCGGACGGGTTCTGCGGGCTGGCCAGGCTGACCAGCTTGGTGTCCGGGGTGAGCCGCGTGCGGACGTCGTCCGTCCGGATCTGGTAGCCGCTGTCGAAGGACAACGGGACCACCTGGACGTCCGCACCGATCGTCTCGCAGACGTTGCGGGCCAAGGGGAACAGCGGCGCGGTGGTGACGACCTGGCTGCCGGGATCGGCGAGCAGGAAGGACAGCAGGAAGATCGCGTGCTGCGCGCCGATCGTCACCACGACCTGGTCGGGTTCGACGTCGTACTGCGCGGCGATCGCGGCTCGCAGCGCCGGGTCGCCCTGCGCGGTGCCGTAGCCGAGCGGCAGGTCGCTCAGCTCCGGTGTCAGCAGGTCCGCCAGCCGGAGCTCGGGGCCGTAACTCTCGCCGAGGTCGAAGCGCGGATGGATCTCGGACAGGGACTGCAGCGGGTTCGCGGGAAAGGTGGCCATGTCCTTCATCGTCTGGGCCGAAGGGTGGCGGTCCCAGAGCCAATCCGGCAGAATTGGTTTGCCGATGAGACCAATCGAGTTGTGCGATCGCCTCGGCCGCTGGTCGTCCGGCCGCGGCCCGCTGTACGTGCTGCTCGCGGCCCGGATGCGACAGCTGATCGACGACGGCGAGCTGCCGCCCGGCGTCCTGCTACCGCCTGACCGCACGTTGGCCGAGGCTTTGGCGGTCGGCCGGACGACGGTCGTCGCGGCGTACGATCTGCTGCGTTCTGAGGGCCGGATCACCCGCCGCCAGGGCAGTGGCACCCGCGTCGCCGGGACGCCGACCGGCGCGGACGACGATGCGCCCGCCGATCCGATCTTCCTGGGCTCACTGGAGACGCGGGACGACGGCGTCCTGCTTGCGATCTGCGCAGCGCCGGGCGAACCACCGCCGGAGCTGGCCGAGGCGTACGCGCGGATGATCCCGGAGCTGGGCCGGATCACTGGCGACATCGGGTACTACCCGTACGGGCACCTGTCGCTGCGGGCAGCGATTGCGGAGCGGTACACGCGGCTCGGCGTACCGACGGTTGCGGAGCAGGTGCTGGTGACGAACGGCGGGCAGCAGGCGTTGTCGCTACTCGCGCACGCGCTGGTTTCGCCGGGTGATCAGGTGCTGGCGGAGGCGCCGACGTTTCCGGGTGCATTGGAGGTGTTCCGGGAGGAGGGCGCCGTACTGCGGGGGCTGCCGGTCGGGTTGGCCGGCTTCGAGGCTGTGTGTCGGGAGCGGCGTCCGGCGTTGGCTTATGTGATTCCGACGTACCACAACCCGACTGGCGCGGTGCTGCCACGCTTGGACCGGCAGCGGCTGGCACGCGCCGCGGCCGCGGCCGACGTCCCGCTGATCGAGGATGAGGTCCCGGCCGACCTCGGGTTCCCGGGGCAACCGCGGCCGACCCCGCTGGCGGCGTACGGGTCGTCAGTCATCTCGGTCGGCTCGTTGAGCAAGAGCATCTGGGGCGGTCTCCGGGTCGGCTGGGTCCGCGCTGCGGCGCCCTTCATCACTCGCCTCGCCCGCCTCCGCGCCGTCCACGACCTGGGCGGCAACATCCCCGCCCAGCTAGCGGCCGCACACCTAGTCCCCCAGCTGGATTCCCTGGACGTCGGCGCCACACTTCAAGCCCGCCACGCCCACCTGACCGCGCTCCTGGCCCAGCACCTCCCCAGCTGGACCTACCCGAGCATCCAAGGCGGCCAAGTCCTCTGGATCCAGCTCCCGCACGGCGACGGCAACTCCTTCGCCCAAACCGCGCTCCGACACAGCATCGCCGTCCTCCCCGGCGCCGGCCTCGACCTCACCGGCGCCAGCGCCACCCACATCCGCCTCCACTTCCACACGCCGACCGCGACCCTCACCGAGTCGGTCCGCCGCCTGACCACCGCCTGGCAGGCCTACCAAGCCCCCACGTTCCGCCCGCCCACCCGCCCGGTCATCGCCATCTGACCCGTACGGACGAACGGGTATTAGTCGGCCCGCGCCGGCCCCGCTCCACCTGATCGAGCGGCGCGGAGCCCACCACTACCCGTTCGTCGGTAGGGGTCTATTGCTGGGTGAAGCGGAGCGACAGGGTGGCTGGGGCCGTCTTCAGTTGGTCGCGTTCGGGGAGGGCGGGGCCGCAGGCGGCGGTGCCGACGCCGGTTTGGGCGAGGTCGAGGGTTACGTGGGTGGTGTCGCCGGGCTCGAGGTCGGCGGTGTGGGTAGCGGTTTCGAGGTCGTGGGTGGTCCAGTCGCGGACCGTCAGGCCGAAAAGGGTGCCTACGGCATCGATTCGGAGGCCGTCGAGGGTGGCCCAGCGGGTGTCGATCCGCTGGCCGTTCTCCTGCGGACGCACGTACGGCGTCTGCAGCTCGGCCACCGTCGCCGAGTACTTACCGACGGCCGCGGCCTCGCGGGTGTCGACGTACGCCTCGTTCGGCCCGGTCCCGAACCACTCGACCCGCTGCACCTTCGGCAGTTCGAACGCGATCCCCAACCGCGGCAGCACCTTCGGGAACTGCCCCTCCGGCACCACACTCAAGTCGAGCTGCACGCTGCCGTCGACCGCAGTCCACCGCCACGTACTCACCAATCCCCACTGCAAAGCCGGCGGCGCCGTCCGCGTCACGACCTCGTACGCGCCGTCCCGCTCCCCCTGCGAAACAACCCGATGCTGCACCCGATGCAGCCCCTCCTCGCGCCAACCCTCCACAATCCCTGGCTGCGCGTCGTTGTCGATCGGCGCCCGCCAAACCTCGACCCGTGCATTGGCAACCGCCCCAAAGGCGATCCCCCGCACGCCCGCGGTCACCTCCGCGGGTGAACCACCGGCGACCGGTGCGACGTCCGCCGGCTCGTCGAGGCGGAGTTGGCCCCAGGCGATGCGGTGGCCGGCCTCGGCCCAGCTCGTCGCTTCCGTCAGTGCCGCGGTGATGGTCAGCCACGTCTCGGGTGCTGACGTGTCGGCGGCGGGGATCGCCAGCTCGGCGGTGGCGCCGGGGGCCAGGGACGGGACGTCGAGAGTGCCGGCGGCGATCTGCTCACCTTCGACGTCGATCGTGTAGGTGAAGGTGAGATGGCTGGTGTCGAGAACCTCGTAGCGACTGGTGACGGAGACACCACCGTTGCTATCGGCAACTATGCGGAGCGGTTCGATCACCTTGCTGAACTCGTACATGCCGGGGGACGGCGTCCGGTCGGGGAAGAGCAGGCCGTCGCAGACGAAGTTGCCGTCATGGATGGTCTCGCCGAAGTCGCCGCCGTAGGCGTAGACCTCGCGGCCGTCGATCGTGGTGCGCAGGCCGTGGTCGATGAACTCCCAGATGAAGCCGCCCTGGCAGCGCGGGTACTTGTCGAAGACGTCGCGGTAGTCGAGCAGCCCGCCCGGCCCGTTACCCATCGCGTGGCCGTACTCGCAGAGGATGAAGGGCAGGTTCCGGTACTTCGAGGCGTCCGCGCCGATCTCCGCGCAACCGGCCGGATCGGTGTACATCCGCGAGTAGATGTCGACGAACTCGGCCTCGAGGTCGCGCTCGTAGTGCACCGGCCGCGACGGGTCGAGCTCCTTGGCGGCGTCGTACATCGCCTTCAGGTTCTCGCCCATCCCGCACTCGTTGCCGAGGGACCAGATCACGATCGACGGGTGGTTCTTGTCCCGCTGGATCATCCGCTGCATCCGGGTCACCAGGTCGACGCGCCAGCGCGGGTCCATCACCGGGTTCGGCAGGTTCGGCGGCTCGGGCTCGTAGCCGAACCCGTGCGTCTCCAGGTCACACTCGTCGACGACGTACAGGCCGTACTCGTCGCACAGCGACAGGAAGTGCGGGTGCGGCGGGTAGTGGCTGGTGCGGACGGCGTTGATCCCGGCCCGCTTCATGATCAGGACGTCGTCCAGCATGTCCTGCTCGGTCAGCGCCCGCCCGCGGTCGGGGTGGAACTCGTGTCGGTTCACCCCGTTGAACAGCACCCGGTTCCCGTTCACGGTCAGGACGCCGTCCGCGATCGCGACCGTCCGGAAGCCGATCCGCAGCTTCACCTCACCACCGGCCGTCCGCAGCACGCCGTCGTACAACCGCGGCGCCTCGGCGCTCCACGGCTCGACCGGCGCGGTCACCTCGACGCCGGTCGGCGTCTCCAGGCCCAGCTCCGGTACGACGACCGTCCCCGCGACGTCCGCATCGACGCGCAGCGTGCCGACGCCATCGGCGTACGACGAGTGCACGAAGACGTCGGTCGCAGCCTCCGGCCGCAGGGCGAGCAGGTTCACCTCGCGGAAGATCCCGGACAGCCACCACATGTCCTGGTCCTCGACGTACGACCCGGCCGACCACTGATGGACCCGGACGGCGATCCGCGCCTCGGACCCCGGCGTCACCAGCGACGTCACGTCGAACTCACTCGGCAACCGGCTCCCGGACGACCAGCCGACCGCCGAACCGTTCACGTAGACCTTGAACCGCGAGTCGACGCCCTCGAACCGCAGTACCACCCGGGCCCCGGCGAACGACGCCGGGACGGCGACCGTCCGGACGTAGTCCCCGGTCGGGTTGTCCGTCGGCACGTACGGCGGGTCGAGCGGGAACGGGTAATCGATATTCGTGTACGCCGGAGCGCCGTACCCGGCGAGCTGCCAGTGGCCCGGCACCGCGAGCGTGTCCCAGCCGGACGTGTCCGGATCCTTCAGGTCGTCCGGCGCGTCGGCGACACTCGGCGACAGCCGGAAACTCCAGTCCCCACCGAGCGGGACGCGCTCGGTGTCGTCATCCAGCCAAGCCCGCGCCGGCAGCACGTTCTCACCGGGGGCGAAGTCCTCGACATAGCTCAGGTCATCCGTCACAAGTCCTGACTTTAAGCCCGGACTTGTTCAAAAATCCACACTCGTCAACAAGTATGGACAGGGCGAATCAGGCCCGACACTCCTTGCACACGCCGACGAGCGCGACCTGCTCGGGTGCGAGCTGGAAGCCGAGCTCGCGCGCGACCTTCTTCCGCGCCGACTCCAGGATGTCGCCGGGCGCGTCGTACACCGTCCCGCACTGGCCGCAGCGCAGGTGCAGGTGCCGCGGGGCCAGGTCGCCCGCCAGGTGGTACGTCGTCCCGGCGCGGCCGAGGTGGACGTGCGTGACGAGCCCGAACTCGCCGAGCGCGTCGAGCGCCCGGTAGACGGTGGCCCGGTGGATCCCCGGCCGGAGCTGCTCGGCCCGCTCGCCGATCTGCTCCGCGCTCAGGTGCTCCTCCGTCCCGGCGAGCACCTCGACGACCGCGAGCCGGGCCGGGGTGACCCGCTCACCCCGGTCCCGCAACCGCTGGGCCGTGACTTCGACAGCACTCGTCACGCGCGCCCCCTAGGACTTCTTCGCAGCCGTCTTCTTGGCGGTGGTCTTCTTCGCAGCGGTCTTCTTGGCGGCCGTCTTCTTCGCGGCGGTCGTCTTCTTGGCGGCCGTCTTCTTCGCCGCGGCCTTCTTCGCCGGCGCCTTCTTCGCGGTCTTCTTCACCGGCCCGCGGGCCCGCTTGTCGGCCAGCAGCTCGGCCGCGCGCAGCAGCGAGATCGACTCGATCGAGTCGTCCTTGCGCAGTGTCGCGTTGGTCTCCCCGTCGGTGACGTACGGACCGAAGCGGCCCTCCTTCACCACCACCGGCTTGCCGGACTCCGGGTCCTCGCCGAGCTCCTTGAGCGGCGGCGCGGCGGCCCGGCGACCCCGCTGTTTCGGCTCCGAGTAGATCTTCAGAGCCTCCTCGAGCGTGATCTCGAACATCTGCTCCTCGGTCGCCAGCGACCGCGAGTCGGTGCCCTTCTTCAGGTACGGCCCGTAGCGGCCGTTCTGCGCGGTGATCTCGTCACCGGACTCCGGGTCCTTGCCGACGACCCGCGGCAGCGACAGCAACTTCATCGCGTCGTCGAGGTCGATGGTGTCCAGCTGCATCGACTTCAGCAGCGAGCCCGTCCGCGGTTTGGCGCCCTTCGGCGCATCCTCCGGCAGGACCTCGGTCACGTACGGCCCGAACCGGCCCGCCTTCGCGACCACCTTGAGCCCGCTGTCCGGCGCGTTGCCCAGCTCGTGCTCGACGCCGGACGGCTGCTCCAGCAGCTCCAGCGCCTTCTCGACGGTCAGCTCGTCCGGCGGGAGGTCCTCCGGCACGTTGGCGCGCCGCTCGTCCTTGCCCTCGACGTACGGACCGTAGCGACCGACCCGGACGACGACGCCGCTGTCGCCGTCCCCGACCGGGAACGTCGACATCTCGCGGGCGTCGATATCGGCGAGATCGGTGACCATCGACTGCAGGCCCTCGGTGTTCTCGTCGCCGAAGTAGAACCGGCCGAGCACGCCCTCGCGCTGCAGGTTGCCGGCGGCAACCTCGTCGAGGATGTCCTCCATCGAGGCGGTGAAGGTGTAGTCGACGAGCCGGGTGAAGTGCTCCTCGAGCAGCCGGACGACGGCGAACGCCAGCCAGGCCGGCACCAGCGCCGTGCCCTTCTTGTACACGTACCCACGGGCCTGGATGGTCCCGATGATCGAGGCGTACGTCGACGGCCGGCCGATCTCGCGCTCTTCGAGCTCGCGGATCAGCGTGGCCTCGGTGAACCGGGCCGGCGGCTTGGTCTCGTGACCGGAGGCGAGCACCTCGATCGCGGGCAGTACGTCGCCCTCGGCGACATCCGGCAGCCGGGTCTCCTGATCGTCCGTCCCGGCGGACGGGTCGTCCGCGCCCTCGACGTACGCCTTCAGGAAGCCGTGGAAGGTGATCACCCGGCCGGACGACGTGAAGTCGACCTTCTCGCCGGTGGCCGCCGTCGCGTCGATCTTGATCGAGACGCTGTTCCCGGCGGCGTCCTTCATCTGGGACGCGATCGTGCGCATCCAGATCAGCTCGTAGAGCCGGAACTCGGCGCCGGACAGGCCGGTCTGCGCCGGGGTCTGGAAGTGCTCACCGGCCGGCCGGATCGCCTCGTGCGCCTCCTGGGCGTTCTTCACCTTGGAGGTGTAGACGCGCGGCTTGTCCGGCAGGTACGACGCGCCGTACAGCTCTCGGACCTGCGCCCGGGCCGCGGTGATCGCGGTGTCCGACAGCGTGACGCTGTCGGTACGCATATAGGTGATGTTGCCGTTCTCGTAGAGCCGCTGGGCGATCTGCATCGTCTGCGAGGCGGACATGCCGAGTTTGCGGCCGGCCTCCTGCTGCAGGGTCGTCGTCCGGAACGGCGCGTACGGCTTGCGGGTGTACGGCTTGGACTCGATCGAGCGGACCGTGAACTGCGAGTCGGCCAGCGCGGTCGCCAGCGCGGTCGCGGTCGCCTCGTTCAGGTGGACGGTGTTCGCGCTCTTCAGCTCACCGGTGGCGGCGAAGTCGCGGCCCTGGGCGACGCGGGCGCCGTCGACGGCGACCAGCCGGGACGGGAACTGCCGCGGCGTCCGGCTCTCGCCGGCGTCCAGGGTGGCGTCGAGATCCCAGTACGAGGCGCTGCGGAACGCGATCCGCTCCCGCTCGCGGTCGACCACCATCCGGATCGCGACCGACTGCACCCGGCCCGCCGACAGCTTCGGCATGACCTTCTTCCAGAGCACCGGCGAGACCTCGTAGCCGTACAGCCGGTCGAGGATCCGGCGCGCCTCCTGGGCGTCGACCAGCGACTCGTTGATGTCGCGGGCGGCGCCGACGGCGTCCTGGATCGCCTTCGGG
Organism: Kribbella sp. NPDC104218; assembly: GCF_055584105.1. Taxonomy (NCBI): domain Bacteria; kingdom Bacillati; phylum Actinomycetota; class Actinomycetes; order Propionibacteriales; family Kribbellaceae; genus Kribbella; species Kribbella sp. NPDC104218. Next base: position 2,358,648 of record NZ_JBVJMQ010000001.1, on the reverse strand, counting down.
GTGATCTCGTGGAAGACCATCCGCTTGACCGGGACCTTCGGCTTCAGCTCGTCCAGCAGGTGCCAGGCGATCGCCTCGCCCTCGCGGTCCTCATCGGTGGCCAGGAAGAGTTCGTCGGCGTCCTTGAGCAGATCCTTCAGCTTGCGGATCTGGGCCTTCTTGTCGGCCGGTACGACGTACAGCGGATCGAAGTGGTCCTCGATGTTCACGCCGAGCCGGGCCCACGGGAGTCCCTTGTACTTCGCCGGGATCTCGTCCGCGCCCTTCGGCAGGTCCCGGATGTGGCCGAAGCTGGACTCCACCACGTACCCGGACCCGAGGAAACCGGCGATCATCCGCGCCTTCTTCGGCGACTCGACGATCACCAGACGGGTTCCCGCCGTCGTCTTCGTCCCTGCTGCCCCTGCCACCGTGCTCCTTCCGCTCCTCGTTGTGGCCGTCAACGCCCGTGACCGGGGATTGTGTTCCCCCGGCACGACCGGTCCGTCCGAGGACAGAGTACGGCCGCCGACAACGGATTTCCTCCGCGCTCGTCCACGCACGGTAACCGGTCACCCGCTCGCCGACCCTCTCAGGGTTTCAGAAAGTATCCGAAAACCTCTGTTACCGCGCGTCGCGGGCCCTCAGAGGGTACGCCGCCGCGGTGCCGCGCTCCACGGACGTGGGATTCACCACTGAACGTGGACTTCGGGGAACTTCGGGGAGTTCTGCCGGAGCAGGGAGTCCGGCCGGCGGCGCAGGGTGGTGTCGAAATAGGCCGCCAGGTACTCGCGCTGGGCGAGGACGCTGCGGGCCGGGTCGACCTTGCCGACGAGGGCGGTCATCACCGAGCTGATGATCGGGTCGTCGCCGTAGATGTCGCGGAAGACCTGGTCGAAGACGAACTGGTAGTCGGTGAATGCCTTCTGTTTGGCGCCCTTCAGCGTCAGGTTGAGTTTGCCGCCCTTCTGCACCGCCCAGAAGGTGGCCCAGGAGAGGTCGAACGTGTCCTGCTTCGGGTCGACGAACTGCGTCTCGTCCGAGGCCCAGAGCAGCAGCGGCCGGTCCATCCCCTTCGTCGCGACCTCGGCGACCGGGCCGTGCCGGCGATCGTCCTGGAGCGTTCCGTCCAGGTCGAGGCCGGTGCTGATCCGCTTGTCGGCGTACATCGCGGCGGCGGTCGCGTACCCGCCGAGGCCGAGACCGAACATGCCGACCCGGCGGACGTCGAGGCCGCTGGCCAGCCCCTTCGGCAGCTTGTTGCCCTTCGCGCCGACGTCGCGACCGGCCGCGAGTTTCTCGAGCTGGTCGAGGACGAAGCGGGTGTCGGCGACGCGCGTCTCCACCGCTTGCCGGGTGAAGAGCGGATCGGGCAGCTGGGACGCCGGCACCCCGGGAAGAAAGCGCCCGCCGGGGAATTCGGTCGGGGTCTCGTGGGTGTGGTCCATCGCGACGACGACGTACCCCCGGCTGGCCAGGTCCTCGGCCTGCGCGGTGTTCACGAACCGGCTGTACTGGTAGCCGGGCGAGAACAGCACGATCGGGTGTTTGAGCGGCTGCATCGGGGCGTTGACGCGGCTGTGGGTCTCGGTGTTGGCGAAGTCGAAGGTGCCCGGGGGCAGCGCCAGGCCGTACTCGCCGGTCCAGGCGTCGTCCACCTCGCGGGCGGTCCGCTCCGGCATGTACTTCGCGAGCCGCTTCGAGCCCATCATCGTCGCCGGGTACCAGAGCGTGATCATCAGCTCCCGCTGCCCGCTCGGCATCCGCGGGTCCGGCCGCTTCGCGTCGATCAGGTGCAGGGACGTCGTCCCGATCGATTTGCGGCCGCTGGGCTCCGGCAGCCGGAACTTCACCGGGTGGAAGTCCGGATCCTTCGGGGACGCCGCGGCCGGCTTCGGGGACGCCGCGGCGGGCCTGGGGGATGCGGACGCGGTCGGCGTGCTGTCGGCCGGATCCAGCGGCATCGGGGACGCCCAGGCCGGCGTCCCGAGCCCGAACCCGACCGCACCGGCCGCCAGCCCACCGGCGAGCAGCCGGCGGCGGCCCGGGTTCGCCGGTGCGTGACTGGTGTGACTGCTGTGACTCGAGTTCCCCATGCGACTCATCGTCACCGGCCGTTTTCACCCTGTGATGGCGACCTCGTTCCAACTTGATCTCGGCCCGACGTGGTGACAAGACGACCGCGGTGCGCTTCACTGTGCACATCTTGTTCATAGATGCGTGAAGTGAGGCCAAGTGAGCATCTTTGTCCGCATGAAACGTTCAGTAGTCGCCATTGCCTTGGTAGCGGGCGCTTTGGTGAGCACTGGCGCCGCTGCCCAGGCCGAGCCCGCGGCCGCCGCGACCAGCCTCGGCGACGTCACCGGCTTCGCCGCCGACCGCGCGACGTACACGCTCAGCGCCGGTCCGGCGAAGGTGCGCGTGGTCTTCCTGAAGGACGACGTGTTCCGGCTCTGGCTCGCGCCGGACGGTCAGTTCACCGACCCGGCCAACACCGGCGAGGGCTCGAACATCGTCACCAAGACCGACTACGGCACCCCGCGCACGTCCTGGCGGGACCGCGGCAGCTACTACTCGCTGACGACCGGCGCGATCGAGGTCCGGGCGCAGAAGTCCCCGCTCAAGTTCTCCGTGTACCGCGGCAACCGGCTGATCCTCGCCGAGAGCGCGCCGCTGTCGTGGACCAGCACCGCCACCACGCAGTCGCTGGCCCGCGGCGCGAACGAGCAGTACTTCGGCGGCGGCATGCAGAACGGCCGCTTCTCGCATCGCGACCAGACGATCAAGATCTCCAAGGACTTCAACTGGGAGGACGGCGGCAACCCGAACGCGTCGCCGTACTACATGAGCACCGCGGGTTACGGCGTCCTGCGGAACACGTTCAGCCCGGGCAGCTACAGCTTCACCAGCCCGGCCGTCACCTCCCACGACGAGCAGCGCTTCGACGCCTACTTCTTCATCGCCGACCTGAAGACCTCGCTCGACCGCTACACCGAGCTCACCGGCCGGCCCTTCATGCCGCCGATCTACGGCCTCGAGTACGGCGACTCCGACTGCTACAACCGCGGTCACTACGCGAAGGACCCGGACCCGAGCAACGACTGGAAGGTCAACCCCGACAAGACCACCACGCTGGACGCCGTCAAGGTCGCCCAGCGGTTCCGGGACGAGGACATGCCCGGCGGCTGGATGCTCGTCAACGACGACTACGGCTGCGGGTACTCCGACAACACCGAGTTCGAGCAGGTCGAGGGCACCTGGTGGGGCAAGCGGGAGATCCCGCCGCTGAAGCAGACCGGTGACGAACTGCGCAAGCGCAACATCGAGATGGGCCTGTGGACGCAGTCTTCACTGGACCGGCAGCCCGCCGAGGTCGGCGAAGCCGGCGTCCGCGTCCGGAAGCTGGACGTCGCCTGGGTCGGCCCGGGCTACCGGATGGCGCTGACCGCGTGCGACACCGCGCACGGCGGCATCGAGCAGCACAGCAACGCCCGCGGCTTCGCGTGGATGGTCGAGGGCTGGGCCGGCGCGCAGCGGTGCGCGGTGCAGTGGACCGGCGACCACAGCGGTTCGCTGGACGCGATCAAGTGGCAGATCCCGGCGATCCACGGCTCCGGCAACTCCGGTATCGCTTACAGCGCCGGTGATGTGGACGGGATCTTCGGCGGCTCGGCGACGTCGTACGTGCGGGACATGCAGTGGAAGGTGTTCAACCCGGCCTTCATGACGATGTCCGGCTGGGCGACCCCGGCGATCAAGCAGCCGTGGGCGTACGGCGATCCGTACACCTCGATCAACCGCAAGTATCTGAAGCTGCGCGAGCGCCTGCTGCCGTACTTCTACACGTACGCCGCCGAGGCGCACCGGACCGGCGCGCCGCTGAACCGCTCGCTGGTGCTCGAGTACCCCGACGACCCGAAGACCTGGGACGACACCACGAAGTACGAATTCCTTGCTGGTAAGGAGTTCCTGGTCGCGCCGATGTGGGGCGCCGACGAGGTGAAGAACGGTATCTACCTACCGGCCGGCCGCTGGGTCGACTACTGGACCGGCCGGGTCCACCAGGGCCCGACGACGATCAACGGCTACCACGCGCCGCTCGACACGCTCCCGCTGTTCGTGAAGGCGGGTGCCGTCGTCCCGATGTGGAAAGCGGGGATCAACGCCGCGGCCGAGCACCGCTTCGGCGACCGGTTGACGGTCGACATCTACCCGCAGGGCAAGTCGTCGTTCACCTTGTTCGAGGACGATCGGGTGACCCGGGCGGGTAAATCGGCCCAGCAGACCTTCGCCGTCGACGCCCCGACCAACGGGCGCGGCGACGTCACCGTCCGGCTCGGCTCGCTGAACGGCTCGTACGCCGGTAAGCCGGCCGCCCGGCCGTACGAACTCACCGTCCACACCGGCTCCGCGCCGCGCGTCGTCACCATCGACGGCCGGGTCGTGCGGGACTGGGACTACAAGGACGGCGTGGTCTCGGTCCGTACGGCGTCGATCTCCACCTCGCGGAGCGCCGTCGTCCGGCTGATCGGTACGTCGTCCGTCGGCGGACCGGAGGTCGCACGCACGTTCGGCACGCCTTCGCTGGAAGCGCCTGCGCTGTGGAACGCGCCGGGTCAGGCGACCGAGGTGACGGCGTCCTTCCGCAACGGGACGGACAGCACGGTTCGCTCGGTGAACCTGGACCTGCAGCTGCCCGCTGGGTGGACCGTCAGCGGCGCGAAGTCGTTCGCGTCGGTCCGGGCGGGACAGACTGTCACGACGAAGCTCCAGGTGACGCCGGGCGCCGACGTCCAGCCGGCCTCGTTCACGCTGTCACTGGCCGGGAAATATGTTGCTCACGGCAAGCAGTATGTGAATACCACGGCGGCGACGGCGCAACTGCCGTACGGGTCGCTCTCCCAGGCCGCGAACACGGTCGGCGTCACCGACGCCTCGACGTACGCCAAGGGCAACTTCGACGGGTCGGGCAACAGCTTCAACGGTGAAGCTCTCGCCGCGGCCGGGTACACCCCCGGCGCGACGGTCACCGTCCAGGACGCCAAGTTCACCTGGCCCACCGGAGCCCCGGGTACGCCGAACCTGGTGAAGAACCAGTCGGCTCCGATCCTGGTCTCCGGCACCGGCTCGCACCTCGCCCTCCTCGGCGCGGGCGCCGGCCTGAACGCCCGCGGCTCGGTCACCGTCCTCTACACCGACGGCACTCAATCGCAGGCCGCCTTCCAGCTGCCGAACTGGTGCTGTCAGGACCCGACCACCGGCGGCGCCAAACTCGCCACCTCGGTGAAGGGGCGCTACACCCCGACCGGCTTGGCGAACACCACCACCGACTACCGGGTCTTCTACACCGCGGTCCCCCTGACGGCCGGCAAGACCGTGCGGGCGATCAAACTCCCCGGCGGCGGTCTCGGCTTCTTCGCCGCCACCATCGCCGACAAACCCCTCCCACCCGCACCCCGTGGCGAGGCCTGGGTCAGCGACCTGGAGTTCCTCGACGCCACCAACGGCTGGGGCCCGGTCGAACGCGACCGCAGCAACAACGAGGACGCCGCGGGCGACGGCAACCCGCTCACCCTCGACGGCGTCGTCTACGCCAAGGGCCTGGGCGCTCACGCACCGTCCGCAGTCTCCGTCCGCCTCGGCGGCAACTGTCAGACCTTCACCGCCAAGGTCGGCGTCGACGACGAAATGGAGGACCGCGGCAAAGTCTCCTTCAAGGTGCTGACGGACGGTGTAGCGCGCTACACCTCGGACCTCCTCACCGGCGCCTCCCCCACCGCCACCGTCTCCGTCGACGTCACCAACGCCCAAACCCTCACCCTTCAAGTCACCGACGCCGGCGACGGCACCACCTCCGACCACGCCGACTGGGCCGACGCCAAACTCACCTGCACCCCCTAACCCCCAGTCCACCCCCACCACCTCACCTGAGCCGAGGTGGTGGGGGCTGGTGGGAGGATGTGGGGGTGGAGCTGACGGGGAGTGTGGTGGAGGGGTTGCGGGCTGCGTTCGAGGCGGCCAACTACAGCGTCGAAGGTGTCGCCGAGCGGCTTGGTCCGCGGGCGAATGCCGCGTTGGCGCGGAACGAGACGACGCCGGCGTACGGGCGGACGGCGAGCGGGGATGCTCTGGACACGATGATCCGGCTGTTCCTGTTGCAGCGTGAGGTGCCGGAAGAGCTTGTCCACAAGGCGTTTCCGGGGGTTGATCTGGATGCGCTGGGCATCGTCGCGGCCGGTCGGGCGCTGGTGGACGTGCGACCCTTCGCCGAGGATGAGCAGGCGTGGTGGGTGGTTGCGGATCTGACGCCCGGGCTGGACGGACGCCGGGAGCAGATGCGGGACGACTATGTGCTGGGGATCGCGCCGGCGAGTTTGAGCCTGGTGCACCTAACCGTGCCGATCAAGGCCGAGCGCGCGCTGGACGTCGGCACCGGCTGCGGCATCCAGTCGCTCCACCTCGCGAACCGCGTCAACCAGGTCGTCGCGACCGACGTCAACCCCCGCGCTCTGGAGCTGGCCCGCGCCACCGCCGCGCTGAACCGGATCGACCTCGACGTCCGCAACGGCAGCCTGTACGAGCCGGTCACCGGTGAGCGCTTCGACCTGATCGTGAGCAACCCGCCGTACGTGATCTCTCCGCCCGACTCCCAGCTCACCTACCGCGAGACGAGCTTCACCGGCGACAGCGTGGTCGCGCAGCTGATCAGAAACGCCCCACAGCACCTGACCGACGGCGGCTGGCTCCAGCTGCTCGCCAACTGGACCTGCGTGCGCGGCGAGGACTGGCGCGACCGCATCGCCTCCTGGACGGGCGACCGCGCCGCCTGGGCCGTGCAGCGCGAGCAGCTCGACCCCTCCGAGTACGTCGAGCTCTGGCTCCGGGACGCCGGTCTCCACGGCACACCGGAGTACCAGGACCGGTACGACGCCTGGCTGCGTTGGTTCGCCGAGCAGAATGTGGAGGCGATCGGCATGGGCTGGATCAGCTTGCACAACGTCCCCGGCGAGCTGGAGGCCGAGGAGTGGCCGTACGAGATCGAGCGTCCGATCGGACCGCACGTACTGCGCCGGTTCGAGCGCCGTGAAGGTCTCCCCGCCGATCTGACCGCGCTACACCTGGTCGTCGCGGACGACGTCATCCAGGAGACCAGCGGTCAGCCAGGCGCGGAGGACCCGGCCGCCATCGTGCTGCGCCGCCAGCGCGGTATGCGCCGGGCCGAGCAGGTCGACACCGTGCTGGCCGGCTTCGTCGGCGCCTGCGACGGCGACCTCAGCGTCGGCCAGATCCTCGCCGCGCTGGCCGAGCTCCTCGACCGTCCGGTCGTCGACGTCCTCTCGGAATACCTGCCGCAGGTCAGAAACCTTGTCGTAGAAGGCTTCCTGGACTACTGACGGCGGCGCCGCTTCTCGGCGTACATGCGCTGATCGGCGACCGTGAGCAGCTCGCCGACCGGCGTCCCGTCCAGACTGCTCGCCTGACCGACGCTGAGCCGCAGCATCTCGAACCACGGATCGACGGCGACACTGGCGAACCGCTCGGCCGCCGTCTTGATCCGCTCGACCAGCTCGCGCGCACCGCGCTCGTCCGGGTTGTCGAGGACGACGACGAACTCGTCACCACCCGCGCGCGCAACGACGTCCTCGGCACGGCTCTGCTCACGCAGCAGCTGCCCGACCCGCCGCAGCACCTCATCACCGCACGCATGCCCGTAGCTGTCGTTGATGACCTTCAGATTGTCGACGTCGATCGCCACCACCGCGATCGACCGGCCACCGTCGTGCGCCAGCGACATGCGCTCGTCCAGCGCCCGCCGGTTCCCCACCCCGGTCAGCGGGTCCTCCCGGGCGGCCCGCCACTCGGCGTCATGCCGGATGGAGAGCTCATGGTTCGCCAGCGCAGTCTGGACGGCGTACAGCCCACGCAACCGCTCAGCCCACCAGCCACGGGAGATCGCCCGCGCATACTGCAGCCCGGTCACCGCGCCGAGGTCCCCAGCCTCCGCAGCGATCTGGACGGCGGTGTGCCGCACCAGCGCCTCCACTGGCGGATCGGACGTCGGCGGCAGGTCGCTCCCCGCCCGCTGGGCAGCCTCGACCGCATCGTCGAGCCGCCCGACCGCGCCGTACGCCCGGGCCAGGTACGTGCCCGCGATAGAGGCGAGCTCCAGGTCGCCCAGCTTGGCCAGCTGGTCCCGGCAGTCCTTCAGAACGACAGCCGCCTCGGCGGCGTCCGCATCGTCATTACTTGCGGCCAGCCACATCCGGCCGGCGATCGGCCAGTACCCGAGCAGGTCGGCCGCGACGATCACATCGACCGCGGCTCCGGCCCAGCGGTGCGCGGCCTCGCGGCGTTCGCGAATCTCCTCGGCGTACGACGTGTCACCCAACCGCTCCAGCTCGTGGGCCCAGCGCAGGTTCGACTCGGCCAGGTTGAGCCGGTTGATCGCGGGTGCCTCGGCCAGCCCGAGCGGGACGTGGTCGCCTTCGGCCGCGAGCTCGAAGTGCGGAATGCACAGCTCGTACAGGCGAAGCAGGTCGTAGGCGTAGCCGAGGCCGGTGTGCGCCCAGCCGGCCAGCCCGCGGTCGAGCGTGCGGGACAGCGCATTCTCGGCGGCGACCAGGTCGGCGACCGAGTCACCGCCCTCGCCGGTGCGGATCAGCGTGACGATCCGGATGGCGATCGCATTCGCCTCCCAGCCCGGCTCGTCGATCGCCCGCGCGACCCGGATACAGCTGTCGACGGCGTCCAGCGCCTCGACCGCGTCGGTCGCGTGATGGGCCGCGACGGCCCGCACGTACTCCGCGGCAGCCCGCTCCGGGCTCGGCTCCGCGCCGAGCTCGACCAGCAAACGATTGATTTCGAGAGCGGCCTCGGCCGGACTCCCCGACTGCGCCCTGGTCATCGCCGCCGCGATCCGCGCCGTCACCCCCGACGTCTCGCGCACCCATCTCCCTTTCCCTACTTCACTTGTGCCGGCGTTTGTCGGCGTACAACCGCCGGTCCGCCGTCGCGACCAGTTGGTCGACGCCGACGCCTTCGGCCGTCGCGGCGTACCCGATACTCAGGCCCAGCCGCCGCAACCACGGCTTACCGGTCGTCGCGGCGACCGTCGCCACCGCGAGCCGGATCCGCTCGGCCAGCTGGGCGCCGCCCTTGGCATCCGGCTGATCGAGGACGACGAAGAACTCGTCACCACCCGATCGAATCACGGCGTCGGTCGCTCGCGCCTGTTCTACCAGCAGATTGGCCACAACCTGCAGCAATTCGTCCCCGCAGGCGTGCCCATGGGTGTCGTTGACAACTTTCAGGTCGTCGACATCGATGGCCAGCAAGGTGACCGCGCGCCCGGAGTCCCGCGCGGCGGCGAGCCGCTCGGCCAGCGCGCGCCGATTTCCGACGCCGGTCAAGGCATCCTGGCGCGCGGCATGCCACTGCGCGTCGTGCCGCGCCGAGAGATCGTGACTGGCAAGCGCATGCCGGACGGCGTTCAGCGCCCGCTGACGCTCCTTCCACCAGCCGCGCGACACCGAGCGCGCATACTCCAGCCCGGCAACGGATCCCGGCTCATCGCTGGCCGCGGAGATCTCCGACCGGACCTGCAGCACCAGCACATGCGTCGACGGATCGGCCAGCGGAATCAAGTCCGCCGCGGCCCGATCCGCGGCCGCCCGGGCCGCGGGCAGATCACCCTTCGCCGCCAGCGCCCGCGCCAGATAAGCGCCCGCGATCGCCAGCCGCTCGGTCTCGCCCAGCTTGCTGATCTCGTCACGCAGCTGCGCGAGATCCTCGGCCGCCTGCTCCGGATCGTTCTCGATCGCCGCCGCGGCCAGCCACAACCGCGCCGTCAACCGCCAGAACTCCTGGCTCTCGTCGTCCACGATCACCAGCTCGGCCGCCTGCGCCCAGTACGCCGCCGACGCCAGCCGCTCCCGGATCTCGCTTGTATACAAGGGATCCCCGAGCCGCTCCAACTCGTGTGCCCAGCGCAGATGCGTCTCCGCCAGGTTCAGCCGATCGATCGCCGTCGACTCGGCCAGCTCGAACACGTCGTCCTCGAGCTCCGCGGCCCGCTCGTAATGCGGAATGCACAACTCGAACAACCGCAGGACGTCGTACGCGTATCCCAGCCCGGTATGCGCCCAAGCCACCAGCCCGGCGTCCGTCGTCCGGCTCAGCGCGAACTCAGCCGCCACCAGATCGCTGACCGTGTCCCCACCCCGCCCGCTCCGCGCCAGATTGATGATCCGGATCGGCAGCGCGTTGGCCTCCCACCCAGGCTCCTCGATCGCCTTGGCAACCTCCACCAACGCATCAACAGCCCGCAACGCCTCATCTGCATCACTCGCATGATGCGCAGCCACACCCCGCACATACTCCACCGCGGCCAACTCATAACTGGCCACCCCACCCAGAACCCCCCGCAACGCCTCCACCTCGACCGCCGCACTCGCATGCCCACCCGACTGCGCCAACGTCATCGCAGCAGCAATCCGGGCAGCCAGCTCCCCCGCCATCGCCACCTCACCCATGACCGCCAATTGTCACCACCCACCCCACCCCTGTCACCCCCCAGCACCGAAAACTTACAGAGCGTGAAGAAACAGAAGACGCATCCCCGCGTCCCGAACGGCAGGTGGCTGCACCTACTCCTCCGAGAGACTTCGGGGATGGAGGACTGGGAGCGGTTTCTGAGTGAGGTGCCTTGGTTTGTGGAGCGCGGGCAGGGGGTGGTGGTCGGGGAGACTCGCGGGTGGGGGCGGGGAGAGGTGGCTGGGCTGCCTCGGGTTTCGGAGTTGTTGGGGGCGGCTCGGGTTACGCCGGTGGTTGTCGGTGGGACGGCGTACGAGGTGTTGGGGTGGGGGACGGCGGGGGCGCGGCGAGGGTGGTTGGCGAAGCCGGCTGGTGGGGAGTGGGATGCGGATGTCGACCCGGTGCACGCGGCGTTCGCGAAGGTTTGTGGGGGGATTGTCGAGCGGTTCGGCGAGCCCGCGTCGAAGTGGCAGAACCAGATTGACGTGTTGACGGCTGAGGCGGCGCGGCTTCCGGTCATAAAGCCGCTGACCGACTACGGGTGGATTTGGGAGCGGGCGGGGATAGCGGTGCCGATCGATCCCGAGCTGTACTACGTGGTCGGGGTCGAGGCGAACGGGAATCTGACGTTGGCGCCGCGGGCGGGTGGGCGGTTGCTGTTGTTCGCGCCGGACCACAGCTTCGACGACGTCACGCCGCTGGAGGGGTGTCCGCCGTACTCGCTCTACACGTTCGACGACGTACCGGATCTCGCGCGGTGGATCGAAGGCGCAGCCGAGAGCTGGCTGCGGGGTTAGCCGAGGAGTTGGCGGAAGAGGGGAGCGGTTTCCGGGACGGGGGCGCCGGCGTTGGTGAGGGAGAGCGTGAGGTGGTGGGTGTTGGCGAGGGAGTGGTAGCTCCAGGTCTCGTAGCCGAAGATGCCGCCGGTGTGGCCCCAGAGAATGACGGTGGGGAGGACCAGGCGGAACAGGCCGGGGCCGACCGATTCGGCGTCCGCGTTGGGGGCGGTGGGGACCGTCGTGAGGAGGGCCTGTTGCTGGGCCTCGGGGAGGAGTGAGCCTGCGAGAAGCGCGGTGTAGAAGGTGTTGAGGTCGCGGGCGGTGGAGACCAGCGCGCCGGCGGCCCAGGCCTGGGAGACGTTGACCTCGGCCGTGTCTGTCAGGTCGTCGCCGACGGCAAGGTAGGCGTGCGCGTGTGGCTCGGGAAGCGTGGTGGCATCGCCGGGCAGGTAGGTGTTGTTGAGGGCAAGGGGTTTGAGGATCCGCGCCTCGACCTCGGCTTCGTAGCTGCGCCCAGTGGCAGCTTCGATGATCAGACCGAGCAACGTGTAGTTGGTATTCGAGTACGACCACGCCGTACCAGGCTTGAAGACGACTGGATAGCGGACGGCGATCTCCACCGCGCGAGCCGGATCCCAGTGCACGAAGCGATCCCGCACGATCCCGGCCGCGTCCGGCAGGTCGTTCGTGTAGTTGTACAACCCACTGCTGTGGTTGAGCAGATGCTGCAACGTAATGCCCGCACCGGCCGGGATCATCCCCGGCAACCACCGCTCCACCGAGTCGTCCAACCCCAGCACGCCCTCCCCCACCAACTGCAGGACGACGGTCGCCGTGAACGTCTTCGTAATACTCCCAACCCGAAAACACCCCTCCGGATCCACCGCCCGCCCCGTCCCCAACTCAGCCACCCCCGCCGAGCCGGACCAAGCCCCCTCGCCATCGCTGTAATGCAGCAAAACCCCAGCCGCACCAGCCGAAACCAGCGAGTCAAGCACCGCCTGCAAGCGCCGCGCGAGCATCAGTACAGCGGTCGCAGGCCGGTCGTCCCACCGGCGATTGCCTGCCCGGCGGAATTGAAGACGTAAGCCTCTGCGCTGGCAAAGTCGTGGGGGCTCCAGTGCCTCGCACCGCCACTCGCACAGGTGCGATCGCCGGTTCCGCCGACAATCAGTCCGGTTCCGGGGTAGGCCCCATCTCTGGTGGTGCAGTACCTGATCTCATCGGGCGCGCCGTTCCCGTAGCGCAAGGTCATCTTTCCGTTGGCGGACTGGCCCGCGCTCATGTCGAAGTAGAGCGTGACCCAGGTCCACACGACGTACTTCTCCTCGTCGGCGATCCATCGCGAGCAGAGCTGAACTGATCCGACGTTCTTTTGTGTGCTGACGTTCTTGATGTAGTTGGCCGAGACCAGGGCACCGGTGCCGTAGCCGGTGCAGGTCGAGTCCGCGAACGACGATTGCGCGCCGGCTGCCAGACCGCCGATCAGTGTCAACGTCGCCACAGCGGCGGCCGCGAGCCGTCGTACAGCTGTCGTCATTCGCCCACCTCAGACCTTCGTGCGCTCCTGGCGGCGCGCGGTCGGGTCAGTATTCCGGCCGTCGGCTCAGGTGCGCCAGCGGTCGGTCAGTTCTTGGACGGTAGGCGGCGGGCCGGGGAGCTCGCCGCCGGATTGGTTGGTGGGGCGGTGGATGGCCTCCAGCATGAGGGTCAGGTAGCGGTGGCGGAGTTGGGTGGTGCGGTGGTCGTCGCCGAGGCGGATGGAGGTGAGTTGTTCGAGGATGACGGCGAGGTCTTCGACGACGATGCCGTCGCGGAGGTGGGGGGCGGTGCGGGCGTAGATGGCGCGGTCGAGGGACTCGGCGTGGATGGCCAACTCGTAGAGCTCGGGGGTGGGGGTGAAGGTGCCGGCCAGGCGGGCGGTGAGGGAGTTGGTGTCGGCGTCGACGAGGGCGGCGACGTACGCCGTGTACGCCGTCCAGGGGTCGCGATCGTCGGCCAGGGCGCGTTCGGAGACGGCGATATAGGTCTTGAGGCCGTCGCTGCAGAGCTTGCGGAGCAGCTCCTCCTTGCTGGCGTAGCGGCGGTAGAGGGCGCTGATGCCGACGCCGGCCTGTTCGGCGACCGCGGAGATCGGCGCACCGGGATCGGCGATGAAGACCGCCCGGGCCGCGGCCAGGATCACTTCGTCATTTCGGGCCGCCTGCGCCTTGCGGCCACTCAGTGCTGCTGTCATGTCACCCAGATTAGCACTTGAACGGAATGATCCGTTCCGCTAAAGTTTGGAACAGAACAGTTCGTTCCGTTTGAAACTGGAGCCGAAGATGACCGCAGTCGCAGCACTCCCCCTCAGCAGCGCCACCGCCGCGCCCCGGCGGCTCCGCAAGCGCTGGCTGGCCTTCTCCGCCGTCATGACCGCGGCCGTCATGGACCTGCTCGACTCGACCGTGATGAACGTCGCCGCCCCGGCGATCCGGGCCGACCTCGGCGGCTCCTACGCCAGCCTGCAGTGGATGGCGGCCGGGTACACGATGGCGCTGGCCGTCCTGCTGCTGGTCGGCGGCCGCCTCGGCGACCTGGTCGGCCGCAAGAACGCGCTGCTGATCGGCGTCGCCGGCTTCACCGTGATGTCGCTGCTCTGCGGTCTCGCGATCTCGCCGGAGATGCTGATCGCCTCCCGGGTCCTGCAGGGCGCGTTCGCCGCGGTGATGCTGCCCCAGGGCTTCGGCCTCGTCCGGGACCTGTTCGAGCCCGACGAGCGGACGAAGGCCTTCGGGTTCTTCGGCCCGATCATGGGGCTGAGCGCGGTCCTCGGCCCGATCATCGGCGGCACGCTGCTCGACCTGAACCTGTTCGGCACCGGCTGGCGCTCGATCTTCCTGGTCAACATCCCGGTTGGCATCTTCACCTTCGTCGTCGCCGCCAAGCACCTGCCGGACACCAAGCCCGCCGCCAAGAAGGTCTCGCTCGACGTCACCGGCCTGCTGATCGCCACCGCCGGCCTGGTCGCCCTGGTCTACCCGCTGGTCCAGGGCCACGAGATCGGCTGGCCGCTGTGGTCGAAGCTGCTGCTGGTCGCGTCGCTGCCCATCCTGGCGATCTTCGGCGTCCACCAGGCCCGTCGCTCCGGCCGCGGCCTCACCTCGCTGATCGAGCCCCGGCTGCTGAAGAGCCGCCCGTACCTGTCCGGCGTGTTCTTCGCGGTGGTCTTCTTCGGCGCGATGGCCGGCACCTTCGTCCTCGGGATGTTCCTCCAGGTCGGCCTCGGCTACACCCCGATCCACGCCAGCCTGGCGATGGCGCCCTGGGCCCTCGGCGCGCTGGTCGGCTCGGCGATCTCCGGGATGACGATGCAGAAGTTCGGCCGCAAGCTGCTGCACATCGGCCTCGCCCTGATGGCGGTCGGCCTGGCCGGAACGTACGCCGTCCTCAGCCTCACCGGCCTGAACGTCGACCAGTGGGACATCGCCGTCCCGACCCTGGTCGGCGGGATCGGGATGGGCATGGTCTTCGTCCCGCTGTTCGACATCATCCTGAGCGGCGTCCGGGACGACGAGGTCGGCTCCGCCACCGGCATGCTGGGCTCGTTCGAGCAGGTCGGCATCGCGCTCGGCATCGCCGTCATCGGCACCATCTTCATGGGCAAGGTCGCCCACGCGGACGCCGCCCACCGGGCCCTGAACTCCCTCGACGGCACCCAGACCGCCCTACTGGCCACGATCGGCGGGATCGTCCTCGCCTTCGCCGCCGGCTTCCTGCTCCCCAAGGCGGCCCGGGCCGGTATCGAGCACTAGGCGCAAACCAAAGCCGCCGCTCCCCAGCACCGGGGAGCGGCGGCTTCCGTGTGTTCAGCCGGCGGCTTGGCGGGTGCCGACGGCGTGCAGGTGGACGGGCAGCGTCTCGACGCCGTACACGATCGAGAACTCGCGGAAGCGGAGCTGCTCCTCGGGGACGGCGAGCGCGAGGTCGGGGAAGCGATGCGCGAGCGCGGTGAACGCGGCCCGCAGCTCCATCCGGGCCAGCTCGGCCCCGACGCAGCGGTGCATCCCATGGCCGAAGGCTAGATGCGCGGCCGGTGCGGCCCGGCGCGGGTAGAAGTCCTCGGCGTCGGCCCCGAAGACCTGCTTGTCCCGATCGGCGCCCGACAGCGAGACCGCGACCAGATCGCCCTTCTTGACCTGCTTGCCGAACAGCTCCTGATCGTGCCGCGCGAACCGCGGGAAGGCGACCTGGACGACGGTCAGGTAGCGCAACAGCTCCTCGACGATGACGTCGACCGCGCCCGGCTCGGTCCGGATCCGCTCGAAGTGCTCAGGGTTGCGTAGCAGGACGAGCGTGCCGAGCGCGAGCATGCTGGCCGAGGTCTCGTAACCGCCGAGGAAGACGCCGTCCGCGAGACCGCCGAGCTCGATGTCGTCGATCTCGTCGCCCTGCTCGCGGATGATCGAGCCGATCAGCCCGTCACCGGGATTCGTCCGTTGTTTGCGGACGATCTCGAACAGGAACTCGCGCGACTCACTGGCCGAACCGAACACCCCGATCCCGCCGCCGGACAGGTCGAACCGGGCCGGGCCG
The DNA here is from genome assembly GCF_055584105.1 of Kribbella sp. NPDC104218. Lineage (NCBI taxonomy): Bacteria > Bacillati > Actinomycetota > Actinomycetes > Propionibacteriales > Kribbellaceae > Kribbella > Kribbella sp. NPDC104218. The sequence goes on along the minus strand of NZ_JBVJMQ010000001.1, from coordinate 2,342,782 downwards.
AGCGCCCGGAACCGATCGCGGTCCTGCTCCTCGACGCCGAGCAGATCGGCGATCAGCAGGAACGGAACGTTGAAGGAGAAATCGGCGACGATATCGGCGACCGGCCCCTTGGCCTCCATCAGATCCAGCTGGTCGTTGACGATCTTCTCGATCGCCGGCTCCAGCCGGGCCAGCCGGCGTTTGGTGAACTCCGGGGTCAGCAGCTTGCGCAGCCGGGTGTGGTCCGGCGGGTCGGTGAACCCGAGCCCGCCGATCCCTTCGGACGGCCGGTTCGGATCCGAGCCGACCATCGGGCGGATGTCGTTGCTGAAGTTCGTCGTGTCGGCGAGCACGGCCTTCGCCTCGGCGTGCCCGGTCACCAGCCAGACGGTCAGCCCGAACAGGTGCGCCAGCCGGTGCACGGGATCGGTCTCCCGGGCCTCCCCCAGCGCGGGTACCGGGTCCAGGCCGTGCCTGCGCAACGGCATCGAGACCTGCGGCGGGAACATCCGCATCTTCGACAGGTTGAGCCCACCTTTACCGGTGGTCCTGCTCAAGATCCGGTTGCCCACCCATTTCTTCAGGTACGTCGCAACCATGACTTCCACGCGCCCTCTCTGCCCTGCCTGCCCCCGACGGCTTTCGTCAACCAAAAGTTAACGTCGCCGAGGACCAGATTCTGATGGTGTTGGCACTACTTCAGGTAGTGGCGTTGGCACCACCATGGGAGGGGACCACGGTCGTGTCCTACTGACACTGTCACGGCGCCGGCGCCGCATCCACAGGTATCCACCTGTACCGGTCCCGGGACCGCGACCCACCCGGTCTCGGGGACGAACCAGGGAAAACACCGCCGAAAGTCGGATGCGCGAACCACCCCGCGACTGATGTGCTGAACGTGCCCCCGGCCCCCATCGACCCAGGGTAGCCTTACCCGGCTCAGAAATACGTGCGATTCACCAGCGCGACGATCTCGGCCAGCTTTGTCTTGACCTGCTCGCGATACGGGACCTGGGCAACTTTCCCGGCCGGCAGCCGGACGCCGCGATCGACCAGCAGGTAGAGCGCGCGCAGCGTTCGCAGCGTGTTCGTCGTCAGCGGGCTGATCGCTTCGGCCGGCAGCACGAGCCCCGCGTACGCCGGGTCCAGCCAACCGATAGCGTCCGCTTCGGTCAGCTCGGCCCGGGTCAGCGTCAACGCGAGCGCGTAGCTGAGCCGATCGTCCTCCATGTCCCGCAGGACGTACGTCGTCGGCGTCAGCAACCGCCCGATCCCGAGCCGGAGCATCTCCACCGGCTCGACCGCGGGGTGCAGCCCGAACGTCCCGAGCAGATCGGCGCCGTGCGCGACCGCATGCAGCCAGCCGAGGTCGGCGTCCTGACCGCGCAGGTCGGTCTCGGCGACGTACCAGCGTTCGAACGGCGGCACCCATCGCGCCTCGTAGACACCGGCCGACACGATGCAGTCCAGGATCAGCGGCGCGAACGTCCGGGCCTGGATCTCGGAGTCGCCGAAGCGCTCGACCATCTGATCGCCCAGCGCGACCAGCTCGTTGGCGGACAGCACGTCGCGCCCGATCCAGGTCGCGAGGACGGCGTACGCCTGACCGTCGCGGACCAGCGGATCCGGTGAGCGCAGCAGCTCCGACAACTCCGTGACCAGCTCGGGTAACGGCCGGTCGGCCGGGACGGCGAAGTCGTCGGCGCGCACCCGCGCCCAATCAGTCATGCGCGGAAGGGTAACGCAGGAAACGGCCCGTGGAACGTGAGTTCCACGGGCCGTTGCGCGGCCAGGACCCCTCAGCCCGGCCGGGCTTTTCTTACGCGTCGCGCTTGCTCGCGGAGAACAAGGCGATCGCCATCAACCCCACCGCCCAGGCGGCGAAGTAGAGCAGCGAACCCCAGGGCCCGAAGGCGAAGTCGCTACCGGCCACGCCCTCACCCGCGAGGCCGTACTCCTGGCCCTGGTTGAGGAACGCTCCGCCGTTCACGAACGGCGCGTACTTGGTCATCTCGTCGCCGACCTTGGGGATCAGGCTGAACAGGCTCTCGACGATCAGCGGCCACAGCACCAGGATCGCGATCGCGCCGGCGCTCTGCCGGATCAGGATGCCGACCGCCACCGCGATCACCGCGGACAGCGCGAAGACCAGACCCTGACCGGCCAGCAGCCGCCACTCGGCGCTGGTGTCGATCGCCAGGTCGGCGTTACTCGCGAACAGGACGCCGACGCCCCAGGCGCCGAACGACGCGACCAGACCGACGACACCGGCCAGGAAGGCCACCACCGCGGTCTTGCCGAGCAGCAGCGCCGCGCGCTGCGGAACGGCCTGGAAGCTGGTCCGGATGGTGCCGAACCGGTACTCGGTGGTGACGGCCAGCGCGGCCATCACCATCATCACCATCCGGCTCAGCTGCGCACCGGGCTGGGTGATGAAGATCGAGGCCTGCTGCTCCTCGACGCCCTTCAGGAAGCCGGTCGTCAACGCCGCCAGGCCGACGGTCAGCACGGCCGCGACGACCATGCACCACCACGGTGAGCGGGTGGAGAAGAGCTTGATCCGCTCGACAGTGATCACCGACATGTCAGTTGTCCTCCTTCGGCCCCGCGGCCACCTCGGTGCTCGACGGAGCCTCGAGGTTCACGTTCGTCACCGCGGCGACGTCGTCCTGTGCGTGGTACTGGACCGAGTCACCGGTCATCTGCATGAACGCCGCCTCCAGCGAACCGCGCTGCAGGGTCAGCTCGTGCAGCACGATGCCGTGCGCGGCGGCCGACTCACCGACCTGGTCGGTGGTCAGGTCGCCCTCGACGAACAGCACCTTGCCCTGCTCCTCGACGTCCTCGATCCGGGTCTTGAGCTGCTGGCCCTGCAGGACGGCGGCCAGCTTGTCGAGCTCCGGCGTCCGGACCTTGACCGTGGTGCCGCTGGCCCGGTCGACGAACTCCTGCGTGGAGCTCTGGGAGATCAGCCGGCCGCGGCCGATGACGACCAGCTCCTCGGCGGTCAGCGCCATCTCGGACAGCAGGTGGCTGGAGACCAGGACCGTGCGGCCCTCGTCGGCCAGCCGGTGCATGAAGTTCCGGATCCAGACGATGCCCTCGGGGTCGAGGCCGTTCACCGGCTCGTCGAAGAGCAGTACGCCCGGGTCGCCGAGCAGGGCGCCGGCGATACCGAGCCGCTGCGACATACCCAGCGAGAAGGCGCCGGCCCGCTTGTTGGCGACCGAGGTCAGACCGACCATGTCCAGCGCGCGGTCGACACTCGACTTCGGCAGCTTGTTGGACGCCGCCATCCACATCAGGTGCGCGCGGGCGGACCGGTTCGGGTGCACCCACTTCGCGTCCAGCAGCGCGCCGACCTTGGTCAGCGGCTGGTGCAGGTCCCGGTAGCGCTGCCCGTCGATCGTGACGGTACCGGAGGTCGGGGTGTCCAGGCCGAGGATCATCCGCATGGTGGTGGACTTGCCGGCCCCGTTCGGGCCCAGGAAGCCGGTCACCTTGCCGGGTTTCACCTCGAACGACAGGTTGTCTACGGCAACGGTTGCGCCGTATCGCTTGGTGAGGCCCTTTGCCTCGATCATCGCCGTACTCCTCGTTCGGGGACGCGCCAGTAAAGTGCGGGCGGCTGTGTCCGTCCCAGTATCGTGGGACGACCGGCCGTATTCATCGAACCCGGGGCGGATCCGGTGTGTCCACCCGTGGGTTGATTCTGGCGAACGAGTGGCCCGGGGCCTATCGGTTGAACCCCTGACCCGAACCCCGAGCACCCCCGAGAGTGGTAGTCACTCCCAAGTGGGTCAGTCCAGCGGTTCGCCGTACAGCACCAGATTGTGGCTGTACTTCTTGGCCTTGTGGTCGTAGGCGCCGGTGCAGGTGACGAGCGCCAGCCGCGGCTTCATCGCGCCGTTGAACAGGTCCGGCGGGAGGTTGTCCTGCTTGTACGTACGCCGCGCGACGATCCGGTACCAGTGCTGTTCACCCGCACCGTCGGTCACCGCGACCCGCGCGTCCATCGGCACCTTCTCCAGCTTCGCGAACACCCCTCGCCCGGCGGCCGTGTCCACATGCCCGGCGAGCAGCACAGTGCCGCCCTGAGCGCCCGGAGCGGCGCCTGCCGCCCACCAGCCCACATCGGCCTTGGTCGGCACCTCCAGGCGCCCGTCCCCGGCGGTGGCGACCGCCTGGACCTTCACGTCCATCAGCCCGGGCACCTTCAACTGAACTGGAGGTACGGCGGCCTCCCGCTCCTGTGGCCCGGACGCCGCCTGCGGCACCGAGCCGGTGTCGCGCGCCGTACCGCCGAACATCATCACCAGACCGGCCGCCAGCGCGCCGATACCGAGCAGGCGCCGACGGACCGAGACCGACTTACCGACCAGCAGCAGGAGCAGCCCGAGGGCGATCAGGCCGAGCGCGGCGCGGGTGCGCGTCTCCTGGGCGTCGGCGACCATGCCGCCGGTACCGGTGTCCACGGACGGCGGCCGGACCTGCGCCTTGCACTGGCCGGGGCCCACCAGCCGCAGATCCATCTCGACCACCGGCTTGGCGCCGTTGGCGACCGCCTCGACGGCCGGTGAGGCCTCCTTCGGGGCGTCACCGGCGATCAGCTTCAGGTACTCCTGGTGCAGCTGCCGCTGGAAGACCATCCAGGCCGCGTCGTACCCGTCCTTACCGGACTTCGCGGCCAGAGCGATCAGCTGACGCCGTTCCTCGGTCGAGATCGTGGTCGGGAGCTCCAGATCGACGCGGGCGGCGACCAGGGTCTCCTGGGCGGCCAGCTTCAGGTGGTCGCGCTCCAGCTGGGCGGCGACCTTCCGGATACACGGCGTGGTGCCCTGGGTCACCGCGGTGCGGGCGGCCGCGATGATCGTCAGATTGAGCTGATGCGCCGGCGCGAGGTAGGCGCCGTCCGCGGGCGTCGCAGCGCTCGCCTGCTGCGTCGCGCCGAGGACTCCGACAGCGACCAGCAGCAGCGCGGCCGGTACCCGCAGTAGTTTCACCCCTCAACCGTAAATGGCGAACGGCCCGCCGGACAGTCTGTCCGGCGGGCCGTTCACTGTGGTACGGCGTTGTTACGCGGCGACGTTCGCCTCGGCCGGGGTGTCGGCGATGACCGACTCCCGGCGCTTGGAGACGATCACGGCCGCGGCCAGCACGACCACGGCGGCGACGGCGATGCCGATCCGCAGCGGGGTGTTGGTGTCGCTGCCGATGGCCGACAGGCCGACGACGGCCGGGGCGATCAGCACGGAGACCAGGTTCATCACCTTGATCAGCGGGTTGATGGCCGGGCCGGCGGTGTCCTTGAACGGGTCACCGACGGTGTCACCGATGATGGTGGCCTCGTGCGCGGGCGAGCCCTTGCCGCCGTGGTTACCGTCCTCGACCAGCTTCTTGGCGTTGTCCCAGGCGCCACCGGAGTTGGCCAGGAAGACCGCCATCAGCGTGCCGGCGCCGATCGCACCGGCCAGGTAGCCGGCCAGGGCCCCGGCGCCGAGGCCGAAGCCGACGGCGATCGGAGCGGTCAGCGCCAGCAGACCCGGGGTCGCCAGCTCACGCAGCGAGTCCTTGGTGCAGATGTCGACGACCTTGCCGTACTCCGGCTTGCCGGTGCCTTCCATGATCCCGGGGATGTCGCGGAACTGGCGACGAACCTCGTAGACGACCGCGCCGGCGGCGCGACCGACGGCGTTGACCGCGAGGCCCGAGAACATGAACACGACGGCCGCACCGAGGATCAGACCGACCAGCGTGCCCGGGTTGAAGACCAGCGCGTCCGCCTCGAACTTGGCGTAGTTCTCGGCCAGCGAGGACCGGATCGCGTCGGTGTAGGAGCCGAACAGCGCGGTCGCCGCCAGTACGGCGGTGGCGATCGCGATGCCCTTGGTGATGGCCTTGGTGGTGTTGCCGACGGCGTCCAGCTCGGTGAGGATCTGGGCCGCTTCGCCGTCCACGTCACCGGACATCTCGGCGATGCCCTGGGCGTTGTCGGAGACCGGGCCGAAGGTGTCCATCGCGACGATGACGCCGACGGTGGTCAGCAGACCGCAACCGGCCAGCGCGATCGCGAACAGCGCGACGACGCCGGTGCCACCCACCAGGAAGGCGCCGTACACGGCCGCGGCGATCACGACCGCGGTGTAGACGGCGGACTCGAAGCCGACCGAGATCCCGGAGAGGATGACGGTCGCGGCGCCGGTCAGCGAGGTCTTGCCGACGTCCTGGACGGGCTTGTCCTCGGTGCCGGTGTAGTAGCCGGTCAGGGCCAGGATGATCGCGGCGAGCACGATACCGATCAGCACCGAGACGGTGGCGATGATCCGCGGGTCGCCGTCGTAGCCGGCGACCGCGGTGCCGGCGGCGCCGCTCAGGTCGGCGAAGCTGCTCGGCAGGTAGGCGAAGGCCGCCACCGCGCAGAGCACCCCGGAGATCACCGCGGAGATGTAGAAGGCGCGGTTGATCGTGCGCAGGCCGTTCTCGTTGCTCCGCGGCCGGGTCAGGAAGACGCCGATCACGGCGGTGATGGTGCCGATGGCCGGCACGATCAGCGGGAAAACCAGGCCCTGCTCGCCGAAGGCGGCCTTGCCCAGGATCAGCGACGCCACCAGCATGACGGCGTACGACTCGAACAGGTCCGCGGCCATACCGGCGCAGTCACCCACGTTGTCACCGACGTTGTCGGCGATCGTCGCGGCGTTGCGGGGGTCGTCCTCGGGGATGTTCTGCTCGACCTTGCCGACCAGGTCGGCGCCGACGTCGGCGGCCTTGGTGAAGATACCGCCGCCGACTCGCATGAACATGGCGAGCATCGCGGCGCCGAAGCCGAAGCCCTCGAGCACCGTCGGGGCGTCACCCTCGAAGAGGAACACCACCAGCGCGGCGCCGAGCAGGCCCAGACCGACGGTGAACATGCCGACCGTTCCACCGGTGCGGAACGCGACCCGCATGGCCGGCTCGCGGCCCTCGTCGCGGGCCGCCGCGGCCACCCGGACGTTGGCGCGCGTCGCGAGCCACATGCCCAGGTAGCCGATCAGCGCGGAGAAGCCCGCGCCGACCAGGAAGAAGACGGAACGGAAGATCTTCAGCGTGGTCTCGTTGCCGCCGTCGGTGTGCGCGGGCAACAGGAACAGCAGCAGGAACGCCACCACGGCAAAGATCGACAACGTCCGGAACTGCCGGTTCAAGAAGGCCGATGCGCCCTCCTGGACCGCACCGGCGATCGTCTTCATGTTCTCGGTGCCATCGTTCGCGGCAAGCACCTGGTTCCGGAAGACCATCGCGATCGCGACCGCGAGGATCGCGATCACGCCAACGACGATCACCAGAGTGGTGTTGCTCGACGAAAGATCCACCGCTTGTGGTGCAAGCAGCGCGGACATCCGTCCTCCTTGTAGGCAACCCATCCAGGCTTGACGGCCCCCGTCTGCCGCAACCGAAGGGTTGGGGAAAATAGCAAACAGCGCCAAGGACTTGGCGCGGTGGGTCACTCTAACGGCAATCCGACCAGACCTGACGACAGGGTGGTCTACGCCATACCGCGGCGATCACGCGGAGGTGTCACACAGCGTGCCGGCGGGGACACGTTTTCGCTTGTGGTGAAGGCCTCAGATCGCGGACGCGACATCCGGGTGGATGTCGAAGACCTTCGTCAGGCCGGTGATCCGGAAGATCTTCAGCAGCCGCTCCTGGGTGCAGACCAGGGACAGCGAACCGTCGTGCGTGCGGACCCGTTTCAGGCCGCCGACGAGGACGCCGAGACCGGTGGAATCCAGGAACTCCACGCGATCCAGGTCGAGGACGAGGTCGTGGACGCCGTCGTCGACCAGGGCGGCGATCTTCTCCCGGAGCTTCGGCGCGGTGTAGACGTCGATCTCCCCCGCCACCTCGATGACGGTCCGCCCGCCCTCGGCGCGCGCGGTCAGCGACAGATCCACTTCGGCCTCCGATCCCGTGAACTGCTGCATTCAACCATGTACGGACCGTGAGTAGGACCGTTACCGAAAACTCTTTCATCTCGTACTGCCGAAAGTCGATCTCCGTCCCGAAAATGCCGCGTGCATCCGCACCTGCAGGCGGTTCGTGCACGGATTCGTGCAGTACTAGTCTCGTTCTCATGCGTGAGGGCGAGGCGGCTGCGGTTCTGCGACGCCTGGCCACCGGACGAACCGATCGGCTGACGCATGTCGAGTCCGTGCCGCCGCGACCGGGCCGGACGTGCGAGTGGCCGCGCTGGGTGCCACCCGAGGTGCTCGACCAGCTGGGCGACGCGGGCATCGCAGCCCCGTGGACGCATCAGGTCGCCACGGCCGAGGCGGCGTACTCGGGTCGTCATGTGGTGGTCGCGACCGGTACGGCGTCCGGGAAGTCGCTCGGCTATCTGCTGCCCTCGTTCGCGACGTTGAGCATCGCGCAAGCGGCGTCACCGCATCGACGGACCGCGTCCGTTCTGTACTTGTCGCCGACCAAGGCATTGGCCCATGACCAGCTGCGTGCGGTCTCGGCGTACGACGTCCCTGGGCTGCGCGCGACGACGCTGGACGGCGACTCCGAGCGCACCGAACGGGACTGGGCGCGCGACCACGCCACCTATGTCTTGAGCAACCCCGACATGCTGCACCGGTCGGTCCTGCCCAACCATCAGCGTTGGGCGCGGTTCCTCGGCTGTCTGCAGTACGTCGTCATCGACGAGTGCCACCACTACCGCGGTGTCTTCGGTGCGCACGTGGCCGGCGTACTCCGTCGGCTGCGCCGCGTCTGTGCGCACTACGGCGCCAACCCGATCTTCGTCTGCGCCTCGGCGACCGTGGCCGAGCCGGCGGCGTCCGGAGAGCGGCTGACCGGTCTACCGATGACAGAGGTAGTGGACGACGGATCTCCGCGCGGCGGCATCTCATTCGGGCTGTGGGAGCCGCCGCTGACTTCACTGCGCGGCGAGAACGGCGCCCCGGTACGCCGTTCGGCGACCGCGGAGGTGGCCGACCTTCTGACCGACCTCGTCGTGTCGGGCGTTCGTACGGTCGCCTTTGTTCGATCGAGGCGTGGTGCGGAGACAGTTGCCCTGACAGCGCGGGACAACCTGGCCGAGGTCGACCCCACGCTGATCGACCAGGTGTCGGCATACCGGGCCGGCTATCTGCCGGAAGAGCGCAGACGGCTCGAGAGCATGCTGCAGACCGGTGAGCTGACCGGAGTCGCCGCGACCAACGCTCTTGAGCTCGGGATCGACATCGCTGGACTGGACGCCGTTCTGCTGTCCGGCTGGCCCGGCACACGCGCATCCCTCTGGCAGCAGGCCGGACGGGCCGGACGAGCTGGCGGGGACGCCGTGGCCTTGCTGATCGCGCGGGACGACCCACTGGACACCTACCTGGTTCGCCATCCGGCCGCAGTGTTCGGGCGGCCGGTAGAAGCCACGGTCTTCAACCCGGAGAACCCGTACGTGCTCGGACCGCAGCTTTGCGCGGCCGCACAGGAGCTTCCGCTGACCGCAGCGGATTACGAGGTCTTCGGCAGTACGACGTCCGACACCATCGCGCAGTTGGTTCGCCAAGGCGCGCTGCGGGAGCGGCCGCACGGATGGTTCTGGACGCGCCGCGAGCGCGCGGTGGACGCGATCGACATCCGGTCCGCCGGTGGAAAGACCGTACAGATCGTCGAGGACCGGACCGGGCGACTGCTGGGCACTGTCGACGGCGGCTCGGCGCATGCCTCCGTCCACGAGGGTGCTGTCTACGTGCACGCGGGCGAGTCCTATCTGGTCCAGTCACTCGACCTGGAGGGGCACGCCGCTGTTGTCGAGGCCGCCGCGCCGGACTACACGACGTTCGCCCGCGACACCACCGAGATCAGCATCCTGGCCACCGAGGAGACGCAGTCCTGGGGGACGGCGGAGCTGTGCCGCGGGTGGGTCCGAGTGACGAGCCAGGTGATCTCGTTCCAGCGCAAGCTGATCTCGACCGGCGACGTCCTGGACGAACAACCGCTTGATCTACCGGAGCGGACGCTGCAGACCAAAGCGGTCTGGTGGACCGTGCCCGACGAGTTGGTCGAGTCGCTCGGCCTGGACGACGTACCGGGCGCGGCCCACGCCGCCGAGCACGCGTCGATCGGTCTGCTCCCGCTGTTCGCCACCTGCGACCGCTGGGACATCGGCGGCGTCTCCACCGCGCGGCACGCGGACACCGGCCGGCTGACCGTCTTCGTGTACGACGGCCACCCGGGCGGAGCCGGATTCGCCGAACACGGATACGCCGCGGCGCGCGAGTGGTTGACCGCGACACGGTCGGCGATTGCACACTGTGAGTGCACGGATGGATGCCCATCCTGCGTACAGTCACCCAAGTGTGGGAACCAGAACAACCCACTCGACAAGAGCGGCGCCGTGGCGCTGCTCGCCGCACTTCTCAGCAGTGAGGCCTGAACGGTCCGGCGGAGTCCCGGACGGAGAGGCAGTGCCATGTTCGCTCTCGGAGTCGTCCTGATCGTGATCGCGGTGCTGTTCGGCCTCGGGGTCTCGGTGTCCTCGTCGGCCTCGACCACCCTCGAGGTGTTCGGGATCGACTTCGGCGTCATCGTGCCGACGGTGTTCTTCCTCGGTGCGGCCGCCGGCGCCGCCCTGGTCGCCGGACTTTGGCTGACGAAGAAGGGACTTGCCCGCGGCTGGCGCCGGCACAAGGAGGTGCGCGACCTGCGCGCCCAGGTGACCCAGCGTGACGCGGCTCCGGCGGTCACCGCCGACCGCGACGCAGAGGTACCTGACGATACAGTCGAAACGCCGCGACCGGCGTCCGACGCGCACGTCGTCGACAACCCCAGCGACACCAAGCAGCCCCACTGAGCACTCTGTTGCCCATGGCATCAACTAGCACAGTGGACTACCCCAGTATCCGGGCGATGCTGTAGTATCTCGAACGGAACACAGCCTCCACTCGGGGCAACCACGGCCACCCAGCAGCCGGATTTCGATGCCCAGCGCAACGAGTTTCGGGTGGCAGTTAGTTGCCATTGGCATCAAGTTCCCCGGTCTTGCCATAACCACCTCCGACACACCTGTGCCTTACTGGTTGTGGCGTCAACGTCGCGTTGAGTCACTGTCGGCCTTCCGGGCCAGACCGCCTCCTCACGGGGGATCGACCCGCAACCCGCCCACCGCGCAAGGGGTGGCGAAGCGGTTCCCGGAACTCGGACCGACTCTCGTAACGAGGTCCCGACGACCCGGACGCCGCGAGATGGTACGACCTTCGGAGGTTGTCTTGATCACCCGTAAACTGTTCAGCCGTACCGGCGTGGTAGTCCTCGCGGTCAGCGTCGCGCTGGCCACGGCGATCCCGGCCCAGGCCGCCGCACCGGCGCCGAAGCCCGCACCCGGCGTCGAGGTCGGCGTGGCGAAGCAGATCGCCACCCGCGCCGACACCCGCTACTGCCTGACCTTCGTCGCGGCCGCCAAGGTCCCGATGGCGGTCATGATGGCGTGCGCCCCGGGCAAGGAGGGCAAGACCCAGGAGTGGGTCTACACCGAGTCCGGCCAGCTGCAGGTGGCGATGAGCAAGAGCGTCGGTGGCGCCCTTGCCAAGACCGGAGCCTGCCTGGACAGCGGTGCGGACCTGGCCAAGGTTCCGGCCGCGGCCCCGCTGCTGGTCCTGCCCTGCCGCGCCGGTGACGGCCAGAAGTGGAACTACGACGAGAGCGTCGGCACGTTCGTGAACGAAGCGAGCGGCCTCGCCCTCACCTCCCTGCTCGGCAAGGGGAAGGCCAAGCAGGCACAACCGACCGGCAGCTTCGACGCCGCCGGCACACCGGTCCAGGGCTGGAGCGCGCTGCCGCTCCCGGGTCTGGACATCCTGGGCGCGGTGCTGGCTCTGGTGAACGCGTTGCTGGCATCGCTGGGCCTGGCCCTGCCGCTGCCGATCGCGAACGCCGCGGGCAGCCTGCTCGAACTGGTTCGGCCGAAGCTGCCGATCCCGGCCCAGATGACCACGCTGCCGAAGCAGATGATGCAGCTGGCGCAGAAGTAACCGACACCGCACCAACGGACAGCCGGCCCCGACGATGTCGGGGCCGGCTGTTTTCTCACTCCTTAGAGATCGACACTGCTTCAGTTGTGTGCACCTGGTGGTCCTCGTCGGTCAGGAAGAGCGGTGCTCGGGGATCGGCGCGGGATTCCGCTGCTTGCGCGTCAGCGGGAGCCGTACGCCGTCGTCACCGGCTGATCCTGACCTCCGAAGGCTTCACCAGTCGGTGCCGGTCACCACCAGCACCAGTGGCCGTGATGCCAGAACCCGAGCAGCAGATCCAGATTGATGTGGAGCATCTTTCACCTCCGATCCTCGATCGAACGAAGCTGACGCTACCTGTCGGCGTCACGTTCTGTATCTACTCAATCACCGGTTGCGACAGAACTTTGAGCTTCCTTTAACGGACCCGCAATGCGTTGCGGCGAACTCCAACTTGACGGCCGGCGGCGACTCCCGGTAACCGCGAACGGCGCGTCGACTACTCGGCGTACAAGGTATGAGCAAATGTCTTCACATAGTCGCCCGCGAGTGCCAAGGTGTGTCCCGGCACTCCGACACCCCTCGCAAGGAGCCCCCTCGATGCGATCACTCCGGCTGTCCTCGGCCCTCGCGCTCGGCGCGACCGCCACCCTCCTGCTCACCGGCTGTCTCGGCTCCTCCGGCGCCGGCGAGCAGGACGCGAACCGCAACGCCGACGCCAAGCAGGTCGAGCTGACCATCGGCTCGAACTCGGTCAAGGGCGGGAAGAGCAGCGCCGGGGCGACCTTCACCGAGGACGTGCTGATCCCGAAGTTCGTGGCCGACCAGAAGGCCAAGGGCGTCGAGGTGACGGTGAAGTTCCAGGGCGACGGCTCCGACGACGAGGTGTACAAGCAGAAGCTGTCGCTCGACCTGTCGAACAAGTCCGGCCCGGACCTGATCCAGATCGACGGCATCTGGGTCGGCGAGTTCGCCCAGGCCGGCTACATCAAGCCGCTCACCGACACCGTCGGCGACGCCGCCAAGGTCGACGGCTGGGACGGCTGGCAGCAGATCCCGGAGTCCGTCCAGCAGCTCGGCATCTTCGAGGGCAAGCGGTACGGCGTGCCCGGCGGCACCGACGGCCGCGTCCTGTACTTCAACAAGAAGCTGTTCCAGCAGGCCGGGCTGCCGGCCGACTGGCAGCCGAAGTCCTGGGAGGAGATCCTCCAAGCCGGTCAGGCTTTGAAGAAGCTCTCGGGGGTGACGCCGATCCAGGTCAACGGCGGCACCGCGATGGGTGAGGCGACCACGATGCAGGGCGTGCTGCCGCTGCTGGTCGGCACCGGCGCCTCGATCAACGCCGACGGCAAGTGGCTCGGGGACACCCCGAAGCTGCGGCAGGTGCTCGACTTCTACCAGCAGGTCTACGGCTCGGGTCTCGGCGACCCGGTGCTGCAGCGCGAGGCCAAGGGCCGGGACAAGTCGTTCGCGGAGTTCGCCGCGAACAAGATCGGCATCCTGCTGGAGAGCGACTACTTCTGGCGCAGCGTCGTCGAGCCGAAGGCCGGCGTCGCCAAGATGGCCGACCGGGACGCCGCCGTCGGCTACGCGCTGATCCCGGCCGCCCGGCCCGGCGGCGGCGTCAAGGGCCAGGACTTCGTCTCGATGTCCGGCGGCGGCGCGACCGTGATCAACCCGAACACGAAGTTCCCCCAGCAGGCCTGGGAGCTGATGCAGTTCATGAACTCCGCCGAGATGGTCAAGGCATCGCTGGACGGCGCCGCCAAGATCACCCAGCGGACCGACGTCAACACCGAGGTGCTGGCCAGCGACCCGATGCTCAGCTTCGTGGCCACCAAGGTGCTCCCGCTCACCCAGTACCGTCCAGGCCTCGCCGAGTACCCGAAGGTCTCCGCCGCCCTGCAGCAGGCGACCGCCGACGTCGTCGGCGGTAAGTCCACCGACCAGGCCGCCAAGGCCTACCAGAAGTCCGTCGAAACCGCCGCCGGCGGCAAGGACAAGGTCGCCGGCAACTGATGACCACCGTCTCTCCCCCCGCCCCCGGCGGGGAATCCAACGCGGGCCCCGTCTCCCGCCCTGGGCGGGGGCCGGCTCGGGATGTGGCTGGGTTGGGGGTCGGGCGGGCGCTGGGGTTCGTGGCGCCGGCGATGTTGCTGATCGGCGCGTTCCTGGTGTTCCCGGCGATCTGGACGATCTACATCGGCGTCACGAACTACCGGCTCACCGGTGTCGAAGCCGTCTCCCCGTCCGTCGTCGGCCTCGCCAACTACACCCGCGCCCTGAACGACGCCCTCTTCCACAACGCCTTGTGGCTCACGATGCTCTTCGTCCTGGGATCCGCGATCCTCGGCCAGAACATCCTCGGCTTCGCCCTCGCGTGGGTCCTCCGCCGCGCCCGCCCCGCCGTCCGCCGGACCGTCGAGGCCCTCACCCTGCTCGCCTGGATCCTCCCGTCGACCGTCGTCGCCTACCTCTGGGTCGCGTTCTTCGACCGGGACACCGGCACCCTGAACAGCATCCTCGGCACGACCGGGACCGCCTGGCTGATCGACTACCCGATGGTGTGCCTGATCGTCTTCAACACCTGGCGCGGTACGGCGTTCTCGATGATGCTCTACTCCTCAGCCCTGCAAGCCGTTCCGCCGTCCCAGCTCGAGTCGGCGCGGATGGTCGGGGCGTCGGGCTGGCAGACGCTGCGCGATGTGGTCTTCCCGCACATCAGGGGTCACGTACTGACCAACACCCTGTTGATCTCCCTGTGGACAGCGAACGACTTCTCGCCGTTCCTGCTCACCAAGGGCGGGCCGAACCACGAGTCCGAGACCGTGCCGGTCTACATCTACAACGTCGCGCTGCAGGGCGGTGAGCTCGGCTACTCGTCAGCCATCTCGTTCCTGCTGTTGCTGGCGAACCTGCTCGTCTCACTCGTCTACCTGCGGCTGCTGAGGAGGCGCGCGTGACACCGGCGTACGTCGTCCGGCGGATCGGCTTCTACGTGCTGATCTGCGCGATCACGATCTTCTTCGCGGTCCCGATGCTGTGGATCGCCTCCGCGCCGTTCGACCGGAACCCGGGCCTCGGCGTGCACTGGCCGGACTGGACCCTGGAGAACGTCCGCAAGACGCTCGACCACCCGTACGCGCTCGGCTCGATGGTCAACTCGCTGATCATCTGCATCACGACCGCGCTCGCGGTGACGGCGTTCGCGGCGCTGGCCAGCTACGCGTTGTCGCGGGTCCGCATCCCGGGCCGGGACGCCTTGCTGTACGGGCTGTTGCTGCTCTCCTCGGTCGTCACCGGGACGGCCGCGATGGTGCCGATCTTCGTGATGATCTACCAGCTCGGGCTGATCGACTCCCGCTTCGGCGTCGCGCTGGTGATGACCAGCGGGCTGTTACCGGCGGCGATCTTCATCCTGAAGGACTTCGTCGACGCGGTGCCGAAGTCCTACGAGGAGTCGGCGCGGGTCTTCGGCGCGTCCACGCTGCAGATCCTGCGGGACGTCGTCCTGCCGGTCGCGCGGCCGGGCCTGGCCACCATCATGGTCTGGGCGTTCGTCAACTCCTGGGGCAACTTCCTGGTGCCCTTCCTGCTCATCCGGTCGATCGACCTGCAACCCGGCGCGGTGCTGATGCAGACCCTCACCGACGAGGGCGGCAGCGTGAACCTGCAGGTGCTGCCGGTGTTCTCGCTGCTCTTCTCGATCCCGGTCGTCGTGCTGTATCTGCTGGTGAACTCGCGTTACGGGTTCCGTTTCCATGGAGGGATCAAGAGCTGATGGCCGGTATCGACATCGAGGGCCTGGCGACCGTCTACCCGAACGGCGTCCGCGCCGTCGACGGACTCGACCTGCACGTCGAAGACGGCGAGTTCTTCGCCCTCCTCGGCCCGTCCGGCTGCGGCAAGACCACGCTGCTGCGCACGATCGCCGGCCTGGAGAACGCCTCCGAGGGCACCGTCCGGATCGACGCGGTCGACGTCACCCGCACCGAGCCGGGTAAGCGCGGCGTCGCGATGGTCTTCCAGGACTACGCCCTCTTCCCGCACATGGACGTCGCCGAGAACATCACCTACCCGCTGAAGGTCCGGCGTGTCCCGGCCGCCACCCGGCAGGAGACGGCCGAGCAGACCGCCGGCGAGCTCTCGCTCGGCCCCTACCTCGACCGCCGTCCCGGCCAGCTCTCCGGCGGCCAGCAGCAACGCGTCGCCCTGGCCCGCGCCATCGCTTCCAAAGGCAACGTCCTGCTCCTCGACGAGCCGCTGTCCAACCTGGACGCCCGGCTCCGCCTCGAAGCCCGCACCTTCCTCAAGAAGCTCCAGCGCGACCTCGGCATCACCACCGTCTTCGTCACCCACGACCAAGCCGAAGCCCTCGCCCTCGCCGACCGCATCGCCGTCATGGAGTCCGGCAAACTCCGCCAGCTCGGCACCCCTCGGCAAGTCTTCGCCCACCCCACCAACACTTTCGTAGCCAACTTCATCGGTTCCACCCCCATGAATCTCCTCCCCGGCACCGTCAGTTCCGCCGGGGTCTCGGTCGCCGGCGGAACGTTGCCTGCAGCAACTTCTGCACCGGCGGGCGCCGAGGTGACGGTCGGCGTCCGGCCGGAGTACTTGACGCTCTCGACCGGGGATGCGTCCGGCGCGGGGATCCGTGGGACGGTCGTCGTGGCGGAGAACCTCGGCGTCCAATCACTCGTCTCGGTGGACTGCGACGGCACGCTGATCGGCGTCACCGTGGCCGAGGAGCAGGAGCCCGCCCCCGGCAAACCCGTCTTCCTGACGGCGCCCGCCGAACGCGTCCTGCTCTACGACCGCGACTCCGGCGAGCTCATCACCCGCCAGACCACCACGGTCTCCTGATGGCGCTCACGTCGTACAAGCGCCGTTGGACGCTCGACGACCGCGCCGAATCCGTCTGGCACTCGCTCCCGGTCGACATCCCCGCCGACTGCCCCGGCCTGCTCGTCACGCTGACCATCCCCGCGATCGACGGCGTCGTCATCGACCTCGGCTGCGAGGGCGCGGGCGGCTGGCGCGGCTGGTCCGGCGGCGCGCGCCAGACCTTCGCGATCACCCCGACCGCGGCCACCCCCGGCTACCTGGCCGGCGACCTCGAGCCCGGCACCTGGTGGATCGTCCTCGGCCTCCACCGCCTCCCCGTCGAAGGCGCCGAGCTCCTCGTCGAGGCGCATACCGGCCCGGTCCCCACGATCCCCGGGCTGGCGTCGTACGCCGAAGCGACCGCGGCGATCGCCCTACCGGAGCGCCCGCCCCGGCGTACGCTCCCCGCCACCGCAGGCCTGAAATGGATCGCCGGCGACTTCCACGCGCACTCGCTGCACTCCGACGGAGCCACCCCGATCGCCAACCTCGCCGCGATGGGCGTCGCCGCCGGCCTCGACGTCCTCGCGATCACCGACCACAACACGGTCGCCCACCACCTCGAACTCCCCGGCCTCACCGAACGCTTCGGCCTCGGCCTCATCCCCGGCCAGGAAGTCACCACCGACACCGGCCACGCGAACGCCTTCGGCGCCATCGGCCCGATCGACATCCGCCGTCCCGCGGACACCTGGGTCAGCGAAGTCGCACGCCGCGGCGGCCTCCTCTCCATCAACCACCCACTCTCCGGCGACTGCGCCTGGCGCCACCCCCTCACCGAACACCCGCCACTCGCCGAGATCTGGCACTCCTCCTGGCTCGACCACCGCTGGGGCGGCCCGATCGCCTGGTGGCAGTCCTGGGGCCTCGAAACCACCCCCATCGGCGGCAGCGACTGGCACAACCCCACCTCCCCCACCCCCATCGGCACCCCCACCACCTGGCTAGCCGTCGACGCCGCCGCCGAAACCCCAACCGAACTGGCCACCGCCGCCCTCCAAGCCCTAACCGCCGGCCGAACCGCCGTCTCCACCACCTACCAAGCCCCCGTCCTCCTCCGAGCCGACGACACCCTCATCGCCCTAGACGCCCCCAACACCCTCGTCCTCGCCCCCGACGGCACCCGCCACCCCATCACCTCCCCCACCCACCACCTCCCCGCCACCCCCGGCCCCCACACCCTCATAACCCACGACGGCCGCTTCCTCTCCTCCTGCACCTAACCCCCACCCCGCAGCCGCAAACAGGCGTACGCTCGCGGCGGACGAGCGGGCGAGTGGTGAACACGCAGCCGCATGGCGGGTGAGCTCACCAGGCGCGAATACGCGCGGCGCGAACGAGCGGAGCCCGACCCGTGACGGCCAGCGCGCGGCGCATGAGCGAGCGCATGCGCAAACGCGTCGTGAGCATTCGGGCACACCTCCGCAGCGGACGAACAGACACGGAGCCGCAGCGTGGAGCGCGCAAGCGCGTGGTGGATGAGCAGGCGCACGCGCATGCCGAGCAAGCACGCACATGGCCGGGTGAGCTGACCAGGCGCGGGGACGTGCGCGGCGAACGGGCGGAGGCCGGCCCGTGAGGGCGAGCGCGTAAGCGTGTGGTGAGCACGCAGGTGCGTGGTGGACGAGCGGGCGCACGCGCGAGCACGTGGTGAACAGGCAGGCGCGTGGCGGGTGAGCTGACCAGGTGTGAGTACGTGCGCGGCGAACGGGCGGAGGTCGGTCCGTGAGGGCGAGCGCGTAAGCGTGTGGTGAGCACGCAGGTGGTGAGTACGTAGGTGCGTGGGGGATTAGCGGGGTTGGGCTCGTGTGGGTGAGCGTGGGTGGGTGGGGTGGGTTAGAGGTTGTCTAGTTGGGACCAGAGCCAGGTGGGGCCTGTGGTTTCGGCTCCGAGGGGTTCTACTCGTTGGCGGAGGCCTCGGTCGGCGGTTACTACGGTGACGGCGGGGGTGTTGGCGGGGGTTAGTAGGTCGGCGGTGACTGAGGTGATGGTGTCGTCGCCGGAGCCTGTGGCGAGGACTACTCGTAGGTCGCCTAGGTCTAGGGCGTCTGCTGCGTCGGCCGCGGGGAGCGCTTTTCGGGCGGCGCCTTCGAGGATGACGACGATTGAGGTGTTGGGGAGGGTGGCGTCGAGCTGGGCGAGTTTGAGGACGAAGCGGCGGGCCGCGCCGGCTCGGTCGCGCCACCAACCGTCCGGGCGCGAGCCGATCACGTTCGCTGCGTCGACGACCACGATCTGTTGCTGCGGAGTACTCACCTGGACAGTGTGCCCGCGACGGGCGTCGGTCAGTCGAGGAGCCAGCCGTTGTGCTCGGCGATGTGGATGGCGTCGGAGCGGGTCCGGGCGCCGGTCTTGCCGATGGCGGACCAGAGCCGACGGCGGACGACGCGCTCGGAGACGTGCAGCGATCGGGCGATCATGGCGACCGAACCGCCGTCGCGGGCGGCGCGGAGAGTGTCGGTCTCGCCGTCGTCGAGCGGGGTCTCGGAGTACTTGAGGGACTCGGCGGCGAGGTTCGCGTCGACCACGCGGAGACCGAGATGAACCCGGCGGACGGCGTCCGCCAGCTGCGGGGCCGGGGAGCCCTTCAGCGCGAACCCCTTGGCGCCCGCCTCCAGCCCGCGCCGCAGATGGATCGGACGCCCGTACGTCGTCAGCATCACGACCCGGCACTCCGGGATCGACGTCCGCAGCTCGGTGGTCACCGCGAGGCTCGCGGTGCCCGGACCGGTGGTGTCGAGCAGCGCGACGTTCGCCCGGTGCTGCTTGGCGGCGGCGACCACGTCGTCCGATCTGTTGATCTCGGCAACAATCTCCAGATCGCGCTCGCGTTCCAGACCGGTTCTGAGCACGCCTCGGCTGAGGATCTGGTCGTCGACCAGCAACAGCCGGATGCGGTCGGGCACACGGGCCTCCGGGGTAACCGTCCGGGCGCCGGGGAAGTGCGTCCGGGAGGGTGGGCAGGACATCGGACCAGATCATGGAGCGACCCGACGGGTCCAGTCCAGATCAACGCGGCATCTCTATCAGATTGCGACCAGATCGCGACCGCTTCAGTACTCCGCGCATCCGCCGAGTCTCGTCACTGCCCTCCCGGCCCCGCCCGCGCCCACCCGCTCACCCGCGGCGCCGACCCCCACGGCAGCCGAACCTCCACCCCCACCCGCACCGTCACGTCGCTCCCGGTCGGCACGCACTCCACCAGCACCACCCCGTTCGCCGCGGCCGCCCGCGCCGCCACCCCACACGGATCCGCCCCCAGCGAGTACGCCGCACTCAACGCCACCAGATCAGCCGCCGCCCCCACCCGATGCCGGGCCACCGAAACCGATCCCCACCCCATCCCCCCAACCACCGCCACCCCCAACACCAAGCACCCCGCCAACACCAGCAAACTCCCCGCCCCCTCTTCCCCACCCACACGAACCAACCTCTCGGCCACAAGTTCTCCCAACTGTCGGATTACTGAACGGACAACAACTGCTCACCCGAGCCAACTGGCGGACGTGAGACACCGGAGCGGGAGTTAGGGGGCGGGTTCGGGGTGGAGGGTGGACTGGGCTTTGGTGGTGGGGGTGGGCAGGAGGGGGAAGGGATGGGGAGGGGCGGAGTGGATGGTTACGCGGATGGTGGGGGTGGTTTGGAGGGTGACGGTGGAGTTGGGGGGCGGGAGGGTTTCAGTCAGGTGGCGGATGGTTTCGGGGGGTTCGTTGCGGGCGAGGGCTCGGGCTATGTCTCGGGAGGCGTCGAGGGCGCGGAGGTGGGTGGTGAGGAGGGAGAGGGTGTAGAGGGACACGGCGAGGAGGGTCAGGAGGAGGGGAAGGGTGAGGGCCAGCTCTACGGTGATGGCGCCGCGTTGGGGGTTGGGGTGGGTGGCGGCCGGGAGCGCCGGCCGCCGATGGGTGGTCAGAGTTGGACGCCGTCTACGCCGGCGAGCTCGAGGGCGTAGTTGATGAGGGCTTTGAGGGCGTTCATCATGACCTCGGACTTGAGGAGCGCGACGAGGATGCCGCCGAGGCCGCAGGCGGCGACGATGCTCACGGCGTACTCGGCGGTTGCGGCGCCGCGTTCGGAGCGGCGGCGGAGCGGGCTGCGCCGGGGGCGGATCGCGAGGGTCTTGGGCATGGTGACCTCCAGGGGGTCGGCCGTCGGGTTGAGGTTCTTGTAGAGAAGATGCAGCTGTCGGACGGTGGATTTCGGGGCGAGTTTCCGAACTGTGGAAAACTTGTTGCCCTCGGCATCTTTAGGGCGCGTTGAGGTAAGGGACCAGGGCGTCGGCGATGGTCGGGACGATGGAGAGCAGAACGAAGGCGGGCAGGAAGCAGAGGCCGAGCGGAAGCGCGGCTCGGGACTCGACGGTGCGGGCATGTTGGTCGGCCAGATGGTGACGGGACTGGCGGAGGTCGTCGGCGAGACGTTCGAGCGTGCGGGACAGCGACGCACCTGAGCTGAGCGAGCGGTCGATGGCCCGGGCGAAGGGGATGCAGGGCGGCTCGGCGCGCAGGAGCGACCATGCAGCCTGCGGGTCGGCGCCAAGAGTGAGCCGGTGGGCGACCTCGGCGAACAGGTCGCCGAGGGGCCCGTGGACGGCGGTCGCGACGGTCGCGAGGGCTTGTTGGGGTGGACGGCCGGCTCTGAGGCAGGCGGACAAGAGATCGACGGCAAGTGGTAGATCGCGAGCGAGCTGAGCTCGCCGGCGTCTGGTTGCGGCGGGTTCGAGACGGGCAAGGACGCGCGGGACGGCGTAGTACGCGGCGGCCGCAGGGAGCAGCCCCCACGGCGGATGGACGAGGATGACGAGCGCTGCGGCGACCAGAGCCGCGACGAGGCGATGTGGGCGGGGCGGCCCCGGCTGAGGTACGTGCCGCGGGGCAAGACGTCGCAGGTCAGGCGGAACTCGAACGAGGAGAGCAACGGCGATCGCCCCAGCCACCGCCGCCAAAGAAGTAGTTGTCATGGGCAACACTCAGCTGTGGATAGGCGTGGCAGCCAGCCGGGAGGTCCAGTGCAGACCGAGGCTGGTGAGGGCGAGCCCTGCGGCCAGACAAAGCCAGCCAACCGGGGTGTTGGTGAGGAAGGTGAGCGGGTCGGCGCCAAGGGAGTAGCCGAGCGCCAGACCGAAGAGCGGCAGGGCAGCGAGGATCCGCGCGGACGCCCGGGCGCCGGCCAGCCCGGACGCCGTCTGACGGTGAATGGATTCGTCAGCTCGCAGAGAGTCGGCGAGCCGTTCGGTGAGGGCGGCAAAGGCCGCACCGGACTCTTCGGCCACCTGCCACGCGGCGGCGAGAGCCCGGAGTCCTTCGCCACCCGGGGATTGAGCCGTCTGGTTCAGCGCAGCCGGGACGTCGGCGCCGAGCTTCGCTGCGGCGTGGACTGCCCCCAACTCGGGAGCGATGGTGGCAGCACCTCCTAGGGCGTCGAGCGGCGGGCGACCAGCGGCCAGATCGGCAGCAAGTACGTCGAGCGCCTCGATGACCGTCGTCCGTCGACGAGCCGCGGCAGACCGCCGGAGTTGTTGGGTTCGTTGGGAGCGGGCAAGAGCGGCGATGACGGCCAGCGCGGCCGTACCGGCTAGGACTTGTCGACCAAGGAGCAACAGACCGACCGCAACAGGGACAGCAAGTAGCACGAGGCGCGGGTGGCGACGTTGACGCCGGGCAGCAAGGCGGCGGAGTGGATCAGGCACCGGCGGGAAAACGAGATGCAGAGTCAACAGCACGGCCAGCACCGCGAGGAGTTTGGTCATGCCGCGTTGGCGAACAGCGCGGCCGGTGGATGGAAGGTTGCCGGGGCATCAGCAGGAAACTCGGCCACCGGGCGCGTGACAACTTCGCCACTGGGGAGTCGATGCAGAGCGTGAATAGAGCTGATCCGGCGGACGCCGTTGGAGTGTCGGGTGAGGTGGACAACAGCCTGAAGAGCCGAGGCGAGCTGACTGTGGACGGCGTCTCGAGGTAACCCAGCCAGCGCACCCAGAGCTTCAAGCCGGGCAGGGACATCGCTGGGCGAGTTGGCGTGGATCGTCCCGCAACCACCTTCGTGGCCGGTGTTCAACGCGGTCAGGAGATCAACGACTTCGGGACCTCTGACCTCACCGATGACCAACCGGTCCGGCCGCATCCGCAACGCCTGCCGGACGAGGTCACGCAGGGAGATCTCACCAGCACCTTCGACATTCGCCGGGCGAGCTTCGAGGCGGATGACGTGCGGATGGTCGGGCCGGAGCTCGCCCGCGTCCTCGACGATGACGATCCGCTCGGCCGGATCGACCGCGGACAGCAGCGCCGCCAGCAGTGTCGTCTTACCGGTGCCCGTCCCGCCGCTGATCAGGAAGGCCTTCCGGGTGATCAGCAGGTTGTGCAGCAGCTTCGCGCCAGCGGCCGGGAGCGAACCCGCGGCGATCAGCGAGTCGAGGGTGAACCCCTCGCGGGCCGGGATGCGCAGAGACAGGCACGTCCCGGAGCTAGCGATCGGCGCGAGAATCGCGTGGAAGCGGGTCCCATCCGGCAGGCGGACGTCGACGTACGGCGTCGCATCGTCGAGGCGTCGGCCCGCGGCGGCCGCCAATCGGGTCGCGAGTCGGCGGATCGCCGTATCGTCGCCGGTCCGCACGAAGACGCGCTCGAGGCCGGAGCCGCGATCGATATGCACCTCGTCGGGACCGTTGACCAAGATGTCGGTGATCCCCGGCTCGGCCAGCAGGCTGTCGAGCGGGCCAGCGCCCATCGCCTCGCGATGTAAGGCCGCGACAACCGCGAGGACGATCGAATCGCCGTACACCCGCCCATCGGCTCGGAGCGCGGCCGCGACCCGAGCCGGCGTCGGCTCCGCGCCGGTGACCGCGAGCCGGTCACGAACGCTGTCGAGAAGCTCGGGAGTCACGTTCACCTGGCACCTCCAGTTGGGGGAAGAGAGACAGGACAGCGGTGGCCGCTTGGGCCAGGGAACCTTTGGGGTGGGGAGCGAAGTCACCGGCGTCGATGGCAGCCGCGAGCACAGGCTCATCCGCGTAGGCGGCCGCGATCGGCAGCGCCAGATGAGTCGCCGCGGCCGGAGGCGGGATCGACGAGCGGCGCGATTGGCGAGCGATCAGCCGCAGGTCCGCGGAGAGAGCGGCCAACGGCGTCATCAGGCGTTTGGCTGCGGCGAGGGAACGGATATCACAGGGCACGACCAGGAAGGTCGCTGTTGCCCGGACGAACGCCTCCTGGACGGCGGGATCGGCTCGGCGCGGAAGATCGAGGATCACCAGATCGTTACTGCGCTGGGCCGCATTGAGGACCGAGCTCATCGTCTCGGGCGGCAGGACCGTGATGTCGGAACGATCCCAGGACAGAACCGGCAGCCCGTCGGCGGCCGGTAACGCGGATCGCAACGCGGTCGCACTCACCCGCCCGGCAGCGTTGAGGAGATCGGGCCAGCGCTGCCCGACGTCCCGTTCGATGCCGAGGGCAAGCTCTATCCCGCCGCCGAACGGATCGCCGTCGATCAGCATCGTGCGCAAGCCGCGGCGATGGGCGACGACGGCGACCGCGGTCGCCGCCGTGGTGGCACCCGCTCCCCCGCAGCCGCCGACGAAGGCGAGAGTGACCGCCGTCCGGACGCCGCCGTCCAACGTGTCGACCAGGCGACCGGACAACGCGACCTCGTCACCCGGTAACCGGAAGACGGTGTCGGCGCCGACGTCGAACGCGTGGTGGTACAGCGCATCCGCCGCGGGACCGACGCCGGCGATCACGACTCCGGTACGCCGAACCGGTGTCGCGCGGGCCAGCGCCGCGGCGAGGTCGTCGCCGACGATCACCAACGCACACGCCTGCCAGCTGCGGCGCAATCCGTGCAGGTCGCGCTCGACGAGCGGAGTGATCGAGGCCGCGGCGGCCAGCCGGAGCAGGTCGTCGAGCAGCTGTTCGTCAGTAGTTGCCATGAGCACTGATTGGGGCGGGGGCGAAGTGTTCATGCCAAGAAGATGCCGTGACCGGGCCGGTTCCGGACGGGTGATCTCGAGGTTGTGGACAACGGCGTTGTCGGTTTTCCGTCAGCAGCGGGAATCCGCCACGACGAGCCCGCGACCAAGTCGGCGGAAACAGTTACCGTTCCTTTCGAAGCGTCTTTAACTAATTTTCACCGGACCGCTTTTCGCTCCCCGCCCAGTTCCGGAGGACCCGCCCATGAGTAGTCGATTGCGCTTGCTCACCGCCACGGCAGCCGTCGCGGCGACCGCGCTCGTCACCGCCGCCGGCGTCTCGCTCGCCAGTGCCGAGCTGCCGACCGCCGCGAGCCCCAAACCCGCGGCAGCGGCCGCCCCGGCCGCCGCGAGCGGCGGCATCAAGACGGCGTACTTCACCCAATGGGGGATCTACGCCAACGGCTTCTACCCGAAGAACCTGCTCACCACCGGCGCCGCCGGGAAGCTCGACTTCCTGAACTACGCGTTCGCCAACATCCACCCGACCAGCCACACCTGTTTCATGGCCAACAAGGCCGCGTCGCAGAACGAGAACGACCCGAACGCCGGCGACGGCGCGGGCGACGCGTTCGCGGACTACGGCAAGTCGTACGGCGCGGACATCAGCGTCGACGGCGTCGGTGACGTGTGGAACCAGCCGATCCAGGGCAACTTCAACCAGCTCAAGAAGCTGAAGGCGCAGGCGCCGAACCTGAAGATCCTGATCTCGATCGGCGGCTGGACGTACTCGAAGTACTTCTCCGACGCGGCCTCCACCGACGCCAAGCGGAAGACCTTCGTTTCGTCCTGTGTGGACATGTTCCTGAAGGGCAACCTGCCGGTCATCGACGGGTTCGGCGGCGCGGGCAGCGCGGCCGGGATCTTCGACGGCATCGACCTCGACTGGGAGTACCCGGGTTCGCCGAACGGCCACGTGGGCAACCACTACAGCGCGGCCGACAAGCGGAACTTCACCCTGCTGCTGGCCGAGTTCCGGGCGCAGCTCAACGCGTACGGCAGCCAGACCGGCAAGCGCTACTGGCTGACCGCCGCCACCCCGGCCGGTCAGGACAAGATCGCCACGATCGAGACCGACCAGATCGGGCAGTACCTCGACTACAACAACGTGATGACGTACGACATGCACGGCGGCTGGGACGCCACCGGGCCGACCAACTTCCAGGACCCGCTCTACCAGGCGCCGAACGACCCGAGTACGCCGATCCCGCCGGGACAGGCGAAGTACTCCGTCGACGGTGCGATCAAGGCCTGGACGGAGGGCGACCCGGCGTACGGCATCCCCGGTGGGTTCCCGGCGAACAAGCTGACCATCGGCTACCCGTTCTACTACCGCGGCTGGAAGGGCGTGCCCAGCACAGCCAACGGGAAGTACCAGACCGCGACCGGACCGGCCGACGGGCACGCACTCAGCGGCAACGTCCCCGGCGTCTCCTTCTACAAGGAGCTGACCGGCTTCGTCGACAACCCGTCCGCGACGTTCTGGGACGACACCACCAAGTCCTCGTGGTTCTACCAGAACGGCACCTTCTGGACCGGTGACAACCAGCAGTCCATCAAGGCGAAGGCCGACTACGCGCACTGCAAGGGTCTGGCCGGCGCAATGATGTATTCGATGGAGGCCCTGGACCCGGGCGTCACTCTGTTCAACCACGTCGTCAACGCGGTCAACGCGTCAACGCCTGGTTGCGACGGCCCGACGCCGACCCCGACGCCCACTCCGACCCCCACACCGACGCCGACGCCCACTCCGACGCCGACGCCTACGCCCACCCCGACTCCGACTCCCACGCCCCCGACGGCTACCCCGTGGGCGCCCAACACGGCTTACGCAACCGGCGCACTGGTGAGCTACAACGGCCTTACCTACAAGTGCATTCAGGGTCACACCACTCTGACCGGTTGGGAGCCCCCGAACGTCCCCGCACTCTGGGGCCGGGTCTGATCACGTACCGCCCACTGATCGGAGCAACATGAAACGCATGTCGATGGCGCTCACCGCCGTCACCGCAGTAGTACTCGCACTTCTCGTCGCCCCGGTCGCCAACGCGGCCGGTGTGACAGCGACCTTCCTCAAGGTGTCCGACTGGGGTAGCGGATTCGAGGGCAAGGTCACCGTCAAGAACGACACCACGAGCGCAGTCAGCACCTGGTCGGTCGCACTCGACTTCCCGTCGGGCTACTCGATCTCGAGCTCGTGGGACGCCGTCCGCAGCAGCAGCGGCCAGACGCACACGTTCACGCCGCCTACCTGGGCCGGACCGCTCGCGCCTGGCGCCAGCGTCACCTTCGGCTTCAACGGCACCCCGGGCAACTTCGCCGGGATCAGCGCGTGCCGGGTCAACGGCGGCTCCTGCAGCGGCGGACCGGTCACGCTGCCCGGTGCACCGACCGGACTGTCCGGTACGTCGACCGCCTCAACCGTGAGCCTGTCGTGGACGGCAGCAAGCGGAGCGTCCAGCTACAACGTCTTCCGCAACGGCTCCAAGGTCGGCACGTCCACCGGGACGTCGTACACCGACTCGGGTCTGACCGCGAACACCAGCTACAGCTACCAGGTCAGCGCTTCGAACAGCGCCGGCGAGGGTCCGAAGAGCAGCTCGGTGTCGGTGACGACCAAGACCGGTACCGACCCAGTGGGGTCGCGGCGGGCCGCGCCGTACCTCTACATGGGCTGGGGTGACCCGCCGAACCCGCAGACCGTCATGAACGCGACCGGGATCAAGTGGTTCACGATGGCGTTCATCCTGTCGTCCGGCGGCTGCAACCCGGCCTGGGACGGCGCTCGCCCGCTGCAGGGCAGTGCGGACGCCACTGCGATCGCACAGATCCGTGCGGCCGGCGGCGACATCGTGCCGTCGATCGGCGGCTGGAGCGGTAACAAGCTCGGTCCGAACTGCAGCACGCCGGAGGCGCTGGCCGGCGCGTACCAGAAGGTCATCGACGCCTACGGCCTGAAGGCGATCGACGTCGACATCGAGAACTCCGACGAGTTCGAGAACGAGGTCGTGCAGGACCGGATCCTGAACGCGCTGAAGATCGTCAAGCAGAACAACCCGGGGATCCAGACGATCCTCACCTTCGGCACCTCGACGACCGGCCCGAACTACTACGGCAACCGGCTGATCGAGCGGGCGGCGGCGTTGAACGCGAATATCGACGTCTTCACGCTGATGCCGTTCGACTTCGGCAGCTCGAACATCTACAACGACACCGTCAACGCGTCGGTGGGCCTGAACAACAAGCTCAAGTCCGTCTTCGGGTGGACGACGGCCCAGGCCTACGCGCACCAGGGAATCTCCGGGATGAACGGTCTGTCCGACCAGCAGGAGATGACCACCACGGCCACCTGGCAGAACATCACCAACTGGGCCAAGACGAACGGCCTGTCCCGGCTGGCGTTCTGGTCGGTGAACCGCGACCGCGGTTGCGCCGGCGGCGGTGTGGTCTCCAACTGCAGCGGAATCGCCCAGCCCGACTGGGAGTTCACCCGGATCACTGCAGGGTTCTAATCACCACCTGATCGGTACGGCGGGTGCTCGTCAGGGGCACCCGCCGTACTCAGGTCGAGGTGACCGGCCGAGACCGGACGAACGTCCGAAACCGCTCCGCCGCCGGTGTCAGCGACGCCTGCAGCCGCCAGATCATTCCGATCTCCCGCCGAGCCTGTACGCCGGCCAGTGGTACCGCGACTGCGCCGCTGTCACCACCACGCACCGCACTCGATGGCAGAACCGCCACACCGAGCCCAGCACCAACCAGACTGTCGATGGTGGTCAGGTCGGTGGCCTCGAAGGCCAGCCGGGGCGTGAAGCCCGCTGCGCGACACAGCTCATCGCTGATGCGGCGGAAACCGAAGCCTGATTGGAGCCCGACGAAAGGCTCTTCTGCGGCCGCAGCCAGCTCAACCCGGCGCCGCGACGCCAGCGGGTGACCTGGTGGGACATGCAGCGCCAACCGTTGCTGCTCCAGGAGGTGCCAGCCGAACCGCTCCGGATCCGGCCGCGGCGAGATGATGCCGATCTCCGCGTCGCCGCTCTCCAGGTCATGGATGATGTCGTGCCCAGCTCCTTGCCGCAGTGCGAACTCGGCGTTCGGCCCCGGAACGCGGTAGGCCTTGAGCAGATCGGGCAGCAGGCTCGAAGCGACCGAATGCAGGAAGGCGAGCCGCACTGTCCCGGACTGCGGGTCCAGCAGCGCATCAATCCGCTGCTGAGCCGCGTCCACGGCGGCCGCCCCCGCCCGGGCTGCGTCGAGGACGATGCGTCCGTACGGGTTGAGCCGTAGACCGCGGTGCTCACGCTCGAACAGCGGTACGCCGAAACCGTCCTCGACCCGGCGGAGCGAACGGGACAGGTTCGGCTGGCTCGTGCCGAGCGCGGTGGCCGCCGCTGTCAGATGCTCGGTCTCCGCCAGGACGGCGAACCAACGCAGATCCTCGACATGCATATGGAAATCGTATCAATCTCCGTCGAGATCGACATTTTACGTATCGCAAAGATCGTGGCACCGTCGAAGTCATGTCCCAGTCCGTCGCGGTCAGCACCGGCTACCGGCCGGGCGAACGCGCGTACCGGCGATTGTCGGTCGCTCTGTTCGCGGCCGGCCTGGCGACGTTCGCGCTGCTCTACAGCACCCAGCCGCTACTCCCCGAGCTCACCGACGCTTTCCACGTCTCCCCTGGCCAGAGTGCGTTCAGCGTCTCGTTCGCAACCTTCGGCCTCGGTCTCGCGCTACTGGTCGCCGGCCCATGGTCGGAGCGAATCGGCCGTACTGCGTTGATGCGCTGGTCCGTAGCAGCGACGTCGTTCTTCGCGCTCCTGACCGCTTTCGCACCCACCTGGCACACCCTCCTCGCGCTGCGCGGTCTGCAGGGCATTGCGATGGCTGGACTGCCTGCAGTGGCAATGGCCTACCTCCGCGAAGAGGTGCACGCGAGCAGTCACGCACGAGCAAGTGGCTTGTACATCGCCGGTACCGCGGTCGGCGGCATGTCCGGTCGGCTGATCGCAGGCAGCCTGGCCGACGTCGGCGGATGGCGCGTCGGAGCAGCCGGAATCGCGGTCGTCGGCGTCCTGTGCGCTGCAGTGGTTTGGTGGCTCTTGCCGGCGTCACGCAACTTCCGGGCGAGCTCTGCCCGACCCAAGGAGATGCGAGTACTACGGGATCCGGCACTGCTAGCGCTGTATGGCATTGCGGCTACCGCTGTCGGTGGATTCGTTGCCGTCTACAACGGCGCAGTCTTTCGGCTGTCCGGCGGGCCGTACCACCTGAGCGCAGGCGCGGCCGGACTGGTCTTCTGCGTCTACCTGCTCGGATCGGTCGGGTCCGCGACAGCAGGCACGCTGGCAGACCGCCACGGCCGACGCGCCGTCGTACCGGTGGGCTGCCTGATCACTCTGGCCGGCGTCGCGATCACTCTGGCCGCACCGCTGCCGCTGATCGTGGCGGGCCTGGCTGTGATGACTGCAGGTTTCTTTGCGGTACACGGCGTAGCGAGTGGGTGGGTGCCAGCCCGGGCACACGCGGCGGGCGTGAGTACCGGACAGGCGTCCAGCATGTACCTGTTCGCGTTCTACCTCGGCTCGTCGGTATTCGGCGGGCTCGCCGGCGCAGCGTGGAGCCACGGCGGCTGGCAGGGTGTCGCGCTGGAGGCGGGAGCGCTGTTCACCGTCGCACTGGTGTTGACCTTGCTACTCCGGGCGGTTCCTAGACTGGACCGGTGACCAAGGCGACGGAAGCGGCAGACCAGCTCGGACTGAACTACGAAGTGACTCAGCACGGCCCGGTGAACTCCCTCGAGGAGGCGGCCGCCGCGCGGGGTATCGAACCGGCCCGGCTGATCAAGACGATCGTGGTGCGCCTGTCCGATGACGACTACCGCTTCGTCCTCGTTCCGGGCGACCGGGAGATCGCTTGGCCCAAACTGCGCACACTCCTCGGCGTCAAGCGCATGTCGATGCCCGACAAGGACACCGCCTTCGCTGTCACCGGCTACCTCCGCGGCACCATCACTCCGCTGGGCAGCACCCGGGCCTGGCCGGTGATCGCCGACGAGCGCATCACCGGCACCATCTCGATCGGAGGCGGCGACTTCGGCATAGGCATCACCGTCGACGCCGAAAGCCTCAACAAGGCTCTCAACGCGACCGTCGCCGATGTGACCGACTGAGCCCGCTACCCGAGCAGACCTCGTTGCCCGGCTCGGAGTCCAGCCTGGAAGCGGGTGGTGGCGTCGAGGGCCTTGAGGATGCGTTGCATGCGGCGTTCGACCGTCCGCTGGGCAACGCCGAGGCGGCGGGCAATGGCTTGGTCCGTGAGACCAGCCGCGGCTAGGGAGAGCAGCTGTTGATCCTCCGGCGTCAGTGGGCCGTCGACAGGCACCGGTGTGAGTGGCGTTGCCTGATGCCAGAGGACGTCGAAGAGTCGGAGCAGGCCGTCCAGGAGCGTGGACGGGCCCAGCTCGACCACGACGTCGTGCCTGGTCGGCAGGAGGGCAGTACGGCGGTCTGCGACGAGCATCTTGAGAGGGACGTCGCGCAGCATCCGGCAACCGGTGGCCCGGGCAGCAACCAGGTCGCTGGGCTCCGACAAGGAGGCCATATCGAAGATCGTCCGGTAGGTGACGCCATGGGCCCGACGAGCTTCCAGCGGGACGACGACGTACGGCGGACGGTCCAGCACCAGGACTTCGGTCTGGGCGGCCTGCTGCGCTTGCTGGAAGCGCTGCGCGACGGCTTCAGCTCCCCGGATCACCGCGAACGCGTCGTGCCGCGCCCGGAACTCCGCAGTGAGCACGGAGGCACCGAGCCGGGCCTGGACGATCGCCGCCTGTTTGCGCAGCGCGAGCAGCTCGACTGCAGCCTCCGGCACGGCCGGTACGTACCGGGCCGGCCGCCCGGGCATCCGGGAGGCCAGGCCGAGGACGAGCAGGGACCGGAGGTGCCTGCCGACGCGGGTGACCGGCCAGCCGGTCTCGACGGACAGGTC
Organism: Kribbella sp. NPDC104218; assembly: GCF_055584105.1. Classification (NCBI taxonomy): domain Bacteria; kingdom Bacillati; phylum Actinomycetota; class Actinomycetes; order Propionibacteriales; family Kribbellaceae; genus Kribbella; species Kribbella sp. NPDC104218. Next base: position 2,310,964 of record NZ_JBVJMQ010000001.1, on the reverse strand, counting down.
GGTTGTCGTGGACTCCGGGCGGGCCAGAAGCGCCCGGTAGAGCTGCTCGTCCTCCGAGCAGACACCGAGCGCTTCCAGCACCGGAGCGGGGCGGTAGTTGTGCATCAGGGCATGGCGTCGACGTGTGGGCCGACCGTGTTCGAGAACTGGTTGCCGTTCGTCGCATCCCAGTTCGTCGACCAGGTCATCGCACCGCGCAGTCCCGGCCAGGTAGTGGTCGGCTTGAAGCTGCCGCAGTTCGTCCCCCGCGACAGGCAGTCCAGCGCGTTGTTCACGATGGTCGGCGAGACGTAGCCGCTGCCGGCGCCGCGGGTCGACGCAGGCAGACCGAGACCGACCTGGTCCGGACGCAGGCCGTTCTGCAGCATGATGCAGGCCTGCGCGGTGATGAAGTCGATCGAGCCCTGCGAGTACACCTGTCCGTTGCAGCCGTTCATCGCACCGGAGTTGTAGTACTGGACGTTGACGATCGTCAGGATGTCCTTGATCGCCAGAGCGAGTTTGAAGTACTCGAACGACGTGCTCTGCATGTCGATCGTCTGCGGCGCCATCGTGATGATCAGCCCGCTGCCGAACTGGCTGTGCAGGCTCCGGAGCGCCTGTCCCATGTACTGCGCGTTGACGCCGTTCTCGAGGTCGATGTCGATCCCGTCGAACCCGTACTCGCGCAGCACCGTCAGCGCGCTGTTGGCGAAGTTCGTCGCCGCGGTCGCACTGCCGACCGAGATCGTGCCGCGCTCACCGCCGACGGACAGGATGACCCGCTTCCCCGCCGCCTTCTTCGCAGCGATGTCAGCCTTGAACTGCGCGACCGTGTAGCCGTTCAGGCCGGCACTGTCGAGGGTGAAGGTGATACCACCCGGCCGGGCCGCGTCGGCGTCCGCGAACGCGACGGCGATCAGGTCGTACGCCGCCGGGACATCGGAGATCTTCTGGACGGCGGCGCCGTTGTTGAAGTTCTGCCAGTACCCGGTCAGCACGTGCTTCGGCAGACTCCCACCTGGGTTGGTCGGCCCAGTGGTCGTCGTACCGGACACAGTGGCGCCGTACGGCGAGCAGTTGCCGCTCGGGTCACATGCGCGCACTTTGAAGCTGTACGTCGTGGTCGGGCTCAGCCCGGTCGCCGTCCAGCTGGTGACGTTGCCGACGCTCTGCGGCGCATCCGAACCGCGGACGACGTCGTAGTGGTCGATCCCGTTCGCGTCGGTCGCGGCTGACCAGTTGAGCTGCAGCGAGCTCGACGAAGGACTACCGACAGTGAGGCCACCTGGCGTGGTCGGAGGCGTCGTGTCCGGCGTCCCACCCGGGCCGTCCAGGACGACGTCGTCCACCTGGAACGGCGGGAGGCCGTACCAACCGTGCAGATAAATGGTGACCGACGTGGCCGACGCACTGCTGGTGAACGGGACAGTCAGCTGACTCCACGAGCCGCTGGTCGTCCAGGTCGACGGACCGCCGTCGACGCCGAGGTACACGTTCGAGCCGGTCACCCAGGCGGACAGCGTGTACGCCGTACCGGGCCGGACCGGAATGGACTGACTGCAGCGACCGATGTCGGAACCGCTGGGCGCCGACTGCAACGCGTGGGAGCCGGTGCGGGCGGTTCCGCTGACACTGCCGGCTGTGCACTGCCAGCCGGAGAGCGTCCCGGTCTCGAAGGAGCCGTTGACGACGAGGTTGGTGGCGGCATACCCCGTCGCGGGGACCAGGGTCAGGCCCGTGAGGGCGAGGACGAAAGCGAGCAGGCTGGAGAGGACCGCTGCCTGGGGGCGGTACGCAGGCGGTTTCATGATTTACAAACTGTGGCTGCGTAACTACATTGTCAAGACCCTGCATAAAGTGAACGCGCTCTCACGGGCAGGAAAGTGAAGAATGTACAGATTCCGCCCGGTGAAACACGATCCGGCCAAGACCACTCCAGATGGAAAACCACCTCGGACGGCGGTCGCGGCGAACCGTCAGATGGAACGCGAGCGGCGACCTGATGGAGGAAAGGCGACGGCCCCCGGCGGGGGGGTGACCGGGGGCCGTCTTCGGCCACGGGCTCGGGGGGAGGAGCCGGGGGCCGTTCAGGAGGCGACAGTCTGCCACTGTCAGGAGGTATGTACCCCCCGAGCCCGAGCTTCACACATCTCAGTTCTGTTGCAACCGAGTGTCTGTCTTTCGGGTGTTGCAGCTAGCCGAACGCCGCTCGCAACCAGTGTCACTGTCACACTGCTCAACAGTCTAACCGCCGAGTGGCCAACACAAAAGCCCGGGCCCCTCGGCGTTTCTTCGCGGTGCCTATGCTCGTCCCATGGAGCCCGCCGCACAGCCCCCAGGACCGGCCCGGCCGGCCGCCTTCTTCGATCTCGACAAGACCATCATCGCGCGCTCCAGCACACTCGCGTTCTCGCGCCCGTTCTACGCCGGCGGGCTGATCAACCGCCGGGCCGTGTTACGCAGCGTGTACGCCCAGTTCGTCTACCTGCTCGGCGGCGCCGATCACGACCAGATGGAGCGGATGCGCGAGTACCTGTCGGCGATGTGCACCGGCTGGGACGTCGAGACCGTCAAGGCGATCGTCGCCGACACGCTGCACCACGTCGTCACGCCGATGATCCACGAGGAGGCCGTCGAGCTGATCGACGCCCACCACGCGGCCGGCCGGGACGTGGTGATCGTCTCGACGTCGGGCGCCGAGGTGGTCGAGCCGATCGGCGCGATGCTCGGCGCCGACAAGGTCGTCGCCACCCGGATGGTAGTTGCCGATGGCAAGTACACCGGTGAGATCGCCGAGTACACCTACGGCCCGCACAAGGCGACCGCGATCCGCGAGCTGGCCGTCAGCCAGAACTACGATCTCGCGAACAGCTACGCCTACTCCGATTCGATCACCGACGAGCCGATGCTGGCGGCCGTCGGGCACCCGTTCGCCGTCAACCCGGACAAGGCGCTGCGCCGGCTGGCACAGTCCCGGGACTGGCCGGTTCTGGATTTCAGCCAGCCGGTCGGGCTGACCGAGCGCTCGCGCCTGCAGGAGGTCCGCCGGCCCGCCGTGGCCGCCGGCCTGCTCGCCGGAATCGCCGCCGGCGCTTTCCTGCTGGCATCAAGGCGGCGTTCCAGATCATCGGCGGACTAGCTCATAGCTGAAGTTTGCTTCATTCTTTTCAACTCCATGAAGACGCCGCATCCCCTTCACAGGAAGGGTTTTCAGGAGTACAAAGGAAGTACAAAGGATCTTCGGATCCGGTAGAGATTGCACGGCAGTCAGGTACCCACGCGGCGACCAGCCCATCCCAACCGGGCAGCGCGATCCAGGCTCAGTCCTGTGACGGCAGACAGGTGCACGCATGGTAACCAGGATGGCGTGCCAGCGACGGCGCTCTCCCCGTGAGAGCGCCGTTCGCATCTGTCAGGAGAACAAGGGGTTTCAGCGCGCCAGCGGTGAGCGCTCGGCCCCGAGGGCAACCACTTCGCAGGAGCGCAGCAACCAGTCCCGGACGCCGACCAGCCCCGACTCTGCGTAGTCGACCAGCCCGGGCGCATAGGTCGCCGACAACTCCCAGTGACCGACCTCCGGCACCGTGACCGCGACCGGGTCGATGCCTCGGGCAACTAGTACGGCGCGTTCGGCGGCCCGGGCGACCAGGCCGTTGGCCGTCGGGAAGGGCCGGAGCATCGCCAGCTCGGCGTGCACGATCGCCGCGACCACGATCCCCGGCGCCTTCGTCGGACGGGACAGATTCTGCGCCAGCGCGCTCAGCCGCTCCCACATCTCTCCCGCACTCGGTGCCGGCGGCAGACCGGGGATGTCGTCCGGCAGCGGCTCGCGAGCAGTCCGCAGGTGGCCGAGCGTCGCCTCCGGCCCCAGGTCCGCTCCAGCCAACTGGTGCAGTCTGGTCCAGACCTGCACCGGAGCCGTATCCGCCTGCGGAGCGAGTCGCATCAGCTCCCCGGTGACGCGGACCGCCCCCGCCACGAGCCCGTCCGCACCGCTGTCCCGCCGTACGTCGTCCAGCGTCGCCGTACTGCCCGCAAGCGCCGCAGAGGCGTGCGCACCGCGCAGCAGCGCCTCAGCCGTCATGTCCGAGCCGACCTTGCGCAGTCCGCGGTCCCGGAGCAGCACATCCACGGCGTCCCGGGCTGCGCGGGCCGACGAGCCCACCCCCTCCAGAGCGGCCAGTGGCTCGAACACATCGGTTGTCATGGGTGCAGCCTAGGATGAGGTCGTATGGCGCTCGGTACGGTCCCTAGGTTCAGCATTGTGGTTCCGTGTCGTGCTGCGCGGGCCTGGTTGCGGCCGTGTCTGGACTCCGTGCTGAGTCAGTCGTTCACCGACTTCGAGGTGCTGGGCGTCGACAGTGCTGATCCGGACGACTCCGGGCGGATTCTGGACGAGTACGCCGCGGCTGACCCCAGAGTGCGGGTGCTGCACCTGGAGGAGAACGTCGGGCCCGGTTTGGCCCGGAACGCCGGGCTGAAGGCGGCCCGCGGCGAGTACGTGCTGTTTCTGGACGCCGACGACCTCTACCTGCCCGGATCGCTCGCAGCGATCTCGGAGCGGATCGACGCGACGAACCGGCCGGACATCGTGCTGTTCGACTACGAGCGGATCTTCTGGGACGGTCGGCTGGTCGGGAACCAGCGGCACGATGCGTTCGCCCGCGAGGGCGCAGGGGTGTTCACCGCGGCGGAGCGGCCGATCTTCCTCACGTTCCTCGAAGTTGTCTGGAACAAGGCCTGCCGACGGGACTTCCTGGTTCGGCACGGTTTCGCCTTCACTGCGGGTTTCTACGAGGACGCCCCCTGGACGTACTCGACCATGCTGACCGCGGAGAGGATCGCGACGCTGGACCGCGTGGTGGTGCACTACCGACAGCACCGGACCGGTCGGAACATCCACGCGACCAGCGGACGCCGACAGTGGGACATCTTCGATCAGTACGACCGGGTGCACGCCTTCATCCAGTCCGATCCAGAGCTGGCCGGCTGGCGGCGGTTCGCGTTCGACCGGTCGCTGGACCACATTCTGGCCGTTCTGGCCAAGCCGGAGCGGATCGACCCGGACGACCGCGCGGAGTTCTTCCACGCGGCACATGCCTTCGCCAAGCGCTGGAAACCTGAGGGCTACGCCACAGACCGATCTCGTCGCGGCTTCAAGCGCTGGCAACTCATCCACGACGACTACGCGACGTACTCGACGCTGAAGCTCAGCGCGAAGGTGCTGCAGCTGCCGAGTCCGCGCAAGACCGTCAGCAAGCTGCTCCGGCGCGACAAACTCGACCCGAACCTCGCCGCGTACGCCTCCCTCGGCTGCACCCAGTACGCCGGGAGCCCGCGGGCCATCTACGAAGAGGCCGCCAGGCTCGCCCCGCAGGTGCGGGGCGTCTGGGTGATCGCACCCGACCACCTCGGCGCTGTCCCGGAGGGGGTCGAGTACGTCGTCGCCGGGTCACCTGCGTACCAGAAGCTGGCCAGCCGGGCGACGTACTTCGTCAACGACACCAGCTGGGCCGCTGCCTTGGAGAAGCACCCAGGGCAGCTCTATCTGCAGACCCAGCGCAGTACGCCGCTCGAGCGGGTCGGACCGGTCCGTGACCTGCATCTGGTCGACCGCTGGGACTTCAACCTGTCCGCCAACCGCTACTCCTCAGAGATCTGGGAGCGGATCTACCCCTCCTACTTCGAACAGCTGGAGTACGGCTCGCCACGGAACGACCGACTGCTGACCGCGGATGCCGACGAGGTCCGGGCAGCCCGGTCCGCGCTGGGCTTTGACGACAGTCAGCTCGTCGTCCTGTCCACAGTGGACGGTCTGGAGGTTCCGGAGGGGACTGTCATCGGTCTGTCCGCCGGGCCGCGCGTAGAGGAGCTCATGCTCGCCGCGGACGTCCTGGTGGCGGATTGCTCGGCGCTGATCTTCGACTACGCGAATCTGGACCGTCCGATCGTGCTACTACTCGAGGGCGACCGGCCGGCGACCTACTTCGACCTGTCCGAGCAGCCGCCGGGTCTGGTGGCCTACTCCCGCGACGAGCTGACCGCTGCGTTCCGCAGTGGCGCCTTCGCGGCGCCGGAGGCCGCCAAACACCGACAGCTGTTCCGCGAGAAGTTCTGCGAGTACGACGACGGCCGGGCCGCGGAGCGCGTCGTACGACGGCTCTTCGGCGACGCCGACGACGTACCGCCGGTCACCCCGTTGGCCGAGCGCAGTCCGGCGCCGTCGGCGTACTGGAGCCGACTTCGTGCATAATGGCTGACATGCGACGACGACGTACCGCCTGAACACCTCAGCTTCCCTGTTCACGCACGTCGTCTTGAAGGACTTCTCATGTCCGCTGTTGTGTCTGTGCTTTCCACCAGACTGTCCAACGCCGCCGCCACTGCTTTCGGTACGTCGCTCGATCCTGAGCTGCGGTCCGCGACCAAGCCGGAGTTCGGCCACTTCCAAACCAACCTGGCGCTGCGGCTGGCAAACCAACTCGGTACGCCGCCGCGGGCCGTTGCGAGCCAGCTGGTCGAGGCGCTGGACGTCGACGACCTGTGCGAGCCGCCGACGATCGCAGGGCCTGGTTTCGTCAATCTGACCTTGCGGTCCAGCACTCTGGCGGCTGCGGTCAACGCCCGGCCGCAGTTCGCACCGCGCGCCGAGACAGTCGTGGTGGACTACTCACAGCCCAACGTGGCCAAGCAGATGCATGTCGGCCACCTGCGCTCAACAGTGATCGGCGACGCGCTCTGCAACGTGCTGGCGTACGTCGGCTACCAGGTCATCCGGCAGAACCATGTCGGCGACTGGGGCACGCAGTACGGGATGATGATCGAGCAGCTGCTCGAGGAGCAGCTGGACGCGGATTCTCTTGATCTACAAGGGCTTCAGGAGCTCTACGAGCGGAGTCGGCGGCACTTCGACAGCGATCCGGCATTCGCGGACCTGTCCCGGCTGCGGGTGGTGAAGCTGCAGTCCGGCGATCCTGACACCCGGGCGAGCTGGCGACGGATGGTCGAGGTCTCACTGGCCGACTTCGAGCAGGTGTACGCGCGGCTCGACTCTGGGCTGCAGCGGGCCGATGTGGTCGGCGAGAGCGCCTACAACGACGACCTGGCCAAGATCGTCGCCGAGCTGCTGGAGTCCGGTCTGCTCACCGAGTCGGACGGCGCGCTGTGCGCCTTTCTGCCGGGCTTCCACGGTCGGGACGGCCAGCCGCTCCCTGTCATCGTGCAGAAGTCGGACGGCGGCTTCGGCTACAGCGCCACCGACCTCGCCGCGATCCGGCGTCGGGTGGGCCCGCTGCACGCTGACCGGATCGTGTACGTCGTGGACCACCGGCAGACGCTGCACTTCGAGATGATCTTCACGCTCGCGCGGGCCGCTGGCTGGCTACCGCCGACGACCAGCGCGGAGCACGTCAGCTTCGGCACTGTGCTCGGTCCGGGCGGAAAGCCCTTCAAAACCAGAGCCGGCGGCACGGTGAAGCTGACTACGCTCCTCGACGAGGCAGTCGACCGGGCGGACGCACTGCTCGCCGACCGGAGCGGAATCGACCGGTCCGCCACCGCCGTGGCCGTCGGCATCGGTGCGGTCAAGTACGCCGACCTGTCCAGCGACCGCGGCAACGACTACGTGTTCGACCTGGACCGGATGGTCGCGATGACTGGCAACACCGGGCCGTATCTGCAGTACGCCCACGCACGGCTGACGCGGCTACTCGCGAAGGCCGGCGAGACGTCCGACACGGTGACAGTGCTCGACCACCCAGCTGAACAGCGGCTGGCGCTGCTCCTGACCGGTTTCGCGGACACCGTCGTCCAGGTCTCGGAGACTCTGCAGCCGCACCGGCTCTGCACCTACCTCTACGACGTGGCTGCCGCGCTGTCGGTGTTCTACGAGCAGTGTCCGGTGCTGACCAGTGAGGGGCCGACCAAGACCAGTCGGATCGCGCTCTGCGCGGCAACTCGGCAGGTGTTGCAGGACGGGCTTGGCCTGCTGGGTATCGCGGCTCCGGACGCGATGTAATTCCGTCGCCGCCCACCGGGCCTTCTCCTACAGTCGTGCCATGACGACAGTGACCTGGCCGGACCCGTTGGTCGCCCGGCCGATCCGCAAGGACGACGTCCACGCGTGGGCGGCCCTGCTCGCGGCCCGCGAGCAGGCGGACCAGGACGGCGAGTCCTACGACGCGGACGACCTGACCGAGGAGCTGGACGACCCCCGTCTGGATGCCGAGCGGCACACCGTCGGTCTGTGGGTCGGCGAGCTCATGGTCGGCTACGCGAAGGTCCATGCGTCGACGTCCGTCGTGGACATCGACCGGGTGGCCGTCGAAGGCACTGTGCACCCGGAGTGGCGCCGGCGCGGTATCGGCACGGCGTTGATGCAGTGGCTCATCCAGGCAGCGGACGCACAGCACCGGGCGACGTTCCCAGAGGCCCCGGGCGAGGTGCGGGCGAGCGCCAAGGACTCGAACGTCGGAGCCGTCCAGCTGCTCACCGGGCTCGGCTTCGAGGAGTCCCGCTACTTCTTCGACATGAAACGCCCTCTCGCGGAGCCGGTCACAACAACGGCAGTCCCGGAGGGACTCCGGCTGGTGCAGTTCGAACCGGCGTACGACGAGGCGTTGCGGGTCGCCCACAACGAGGCCTTCCTGGACCACTGGGGCTCGACGCCACGCGAGCCGGACGCCTGGAAGAGTGAGGTCTCCGGCTCCCGGGCGTTCCGGTCCGGCGTCTCGTATCTGGTGCTGGACGGCGACACTGTGGCGGCGTACGCGCTCGGATACGAGTGGGTCGCCGATACCGAGGCCACCGGCATCCGTGAGGTGTACATCGGCCAGGTGGGCACGCGACGCGAGTACCGCGGGCGCGGGCTGGCTCGGCTCGTACTGGGCACTGTGCTCGCCGAGGGCGCACAGGCCGGCTACCAGCGGGCCGCTCTCGGCGTGGACGCCGACAACCCGACCGGTGCGCTCGGCCTGTACGAAGGCCTCGGTTTCACCGTCCACAGCAGGTGGATCACCTACCGGCTGCCCCTAGAAGTGTGAGTCGACCACCACAGGCTGCTCTGCGGGCTTAGGCCAGCTGCGCCCTGACTGCGGCTAGCGATGGGTTGGCGGCGTCCCGCTCGGTGTAGCTGAGCTGCGCCGGTGGAAAGGGCCAGCGGATGGCCAGCTCCGGGTCGAAGGGGTCGACGGCGATCCGCTCGGGTGACCAGGTCTCGTTCACGAGGAAGTTGTAGACCGTGTGCGGTTCGAGCGTGCAGAAGGAGTTTCCGCAGCCGCGCGGGACGTAGAGCGCGTCGCCGGGCGCGAGCTCGAAGTACTCGACCTGGCCGAAGTGGTCGTTCGCGCGCAGCTCGACGATCGCCGCGAACACCCGGCCGGCTGACGGCGCGAGGTACTTGTCCCACGGCTCGGCGTGGATCCCACGCAGGACGCCGGCCCGGTCGACGGCGAGCACGTTGTGCTGGACGACGTCGTACGCCGGGCCGCCCGCGGCGATCAGCTTGTCGCGGTGGAAGCTCTCCGCGAACCAGCCGTCCGCATTCGGCTGGAGCTCGAGCTCGATCCGCAGGAGGCCTTCGATCGAGGTCGCGTGCGCCTTCATCGGCGGACCTGCCTGCGGGCCTGGAGTTGTGCCTGGTCGGCCGCGGACAGCCCGGCCGCCCAGCCGGCGCCGTTGGTGATCCGCGTTCGCCGGGTCGTGGTGTTCGGGAACAGCCTGCTGAACAAGGCCTCCACCTGCTCCTCACGACGGCTCAGCACCGGGAGCAGCCGGTCCGCGTCGGCGGCGAAGACGGCAGCCTTGGTCTCGTCCGCGGCGGCCTGCAACCGCTCGCCGATGCGCTGCGCGTAGGCCATCAGGAAGGACTGCCGGAACGAGCGCGTCCGGGATTCGCCGCGCTGGCCAAAATGCTTGCCAGCAGCAATCATCGCGCGATTGGCCTGGACCAGCAGGGACGTCGCGAGCAGCTCGGTCAGCTGCAGATCCAGCTCGTCGCCGACGATCGTGACCACGTCCAGCTGCTCGATGATGACGGTCCGGCAGCGGTTGGCCGACGCGACCGAGCCGACCAGCTGGGCCTTGGCCGAGACGTACGGCGTGTCCAGCCAGATCCGCCGCGCGGCCGAGTCGTCCGGGATCTCGACCGCCGGCCCCGCGTCGACCAGCGCCTGATCGAGCGAGAACTTGGCCATCAGCTCCTGCGCCTTCTCCGACAGCGCCTCGGCTTCGTCCGGGAAGCCGGTCGCCTCCGCCTTCGCGAGCAGGGCGCGGATCCGGGCCAGCATCTTCGCGTTCGCCGGTACGGCGGGGCGGTCGCCGGCGGTTCGGCGTACGGCGGCGCCGGGGCGCGGGAAGAGCTGGGCGAGCGGCGGCAGGGTCTGCAGGAAGCCGGCCAGCGACAGCGTGTGGTGGAGCGTCAGATAGCGCCCGACGCGCTCCGCGGCGGCCCAGGCGGTCAGATCGAGCTCCTGGAACGGCTGCTCGACACCGAGATCGGTCAGCTGGTCGAGCCAGCGCGGGTCGATCGCCTCGGCGCGGTAGGCCTGGTGTTCGGCGGAGATCGCGGCCTGGAGCAGCTTCTCGACACCTGACTCCAGAGTGCGGCGGCTGTGCTGTGCGACATCGGCCGGCGCCCAGCCGCGCTCCCAGGTGGTGCGCAGCAGACCGGTCAGGAAACCACGCAGGACCCGATCCATTTGCAGCTGGTCGCGTTCGTCGTACGCTCCCAAGAGGGCCAACTGCTGATCGGCACGGTCGTCGTTGAGGGCAACGATCGCGGCCGCCATCGGAAGCAGGCGCAGGATCTCGTCGTCGCTCACGCGCAGAGTCTGACACGGATTCAGCGCGAAGGTCTGCCCGAAAGGACTCCGCCCCGGCCGGCCCGCAGATCTACCTTGGCGACAACGGATCGGGGAGGAAGCATGCTGGATTTGGCGGGGACGGTACTGACGCCCGGGCAGGACGGGTACGACGACGCGCGGCGGCTGTGGAACGCGCACCACGATCGGCGACCAGCGGTGATCGCACAGGTGCAGAACGCCGCAGACGTCCAGTCTGCTGTGCGGTACGGCGTTGAGAACGGGCTGGAGATCGCCGTCCGCGGCGGTGGGCACAGCATCGCCGGAGCGTCGTCGGTCGACGACGGACTGATGATCGACCTGAGCGCGCTGAACAGCGTGACGGTTGATGTTGCGGCCCGGCGGGCACGCGTAGGCGGCGGTGCGCTGCTGAGAGATCTGGATGCGGCCACACAGGCGCACGGCCTCGCCGTACCGGCCGGAGTGGTCAGCCACACCGGAGTCGGCGGGCTGACCCTCGGTGGCGGCATGGGGTGGCTGACACGCAAGTACGGGCTCAGCATCGACAATCTGGAGTCGGTGCAGATCGTCACGGCGGACGGCAGCATCCTGCGCGCTGCCGAGGACGAGAACCCGGATCTGTTCTGGGGCGTACGAGGCGGCGGCGGAAACTTCGGTGTGGTCACGGAGTTCGAGTTCCGGCTGAACGAGGCCGGGCCGATGGTCAACTACGACCTGCTGTTCTGGACGCTCGACCAGGGCGCCGACGTACTGCGGCTGGCCCGGGAGCTGTATCCGTCGCTTTCGGCTGACACCAACGTCGTACTGGCCTGTCTGAACGCGCCGCCGGCGCCGTTCGTGCCGGAGGAGCTGCACTTCGCGCCTGGCTACGGTCTGGTCATTGTGGGCTTCGGTACGCCGGAAGAGCAGGCTGCGGTGGTCAACCGCATTCGGGGAGAGCTGCCGCCGACGTTCGCGTTCGGCACGCCGATGCCGTACACCGCGCTGCAGCAGTCGCTGGACGACGCGAACGGGTGGGGGCACCACTCGTACGAGAAGGGCGCCTACCTGCCGGAGCTGACCGATGAGGCGATCGCGGTGATCACGGAACACGTGCCGCGCAAGCAGTCGCCGTTGTCGGCCACGCTGTTCTACCGGCTCGACCACGCGTACTCAGCGGTCGACGACGACGCCACCGCGTTCGGCGGCAGCCGCACTGACCAGTACGCCGTGTTCATCGTCGGGCAGGCGCCGGTGCCAGAGCTGTTCGACGCGGAGCAGCGGTGGGTGCGGTCGTTCTGGGAGGCGCTGCAGCCGGCGACGTCTGGGATCGGCAGCTACGTGAACGGGATGACCGAGGCGGAGGACGCGCGGATCAGAGCGACGTACGGATCGAAGTACGAGCGGCTTCAGCAGTTGAAGGCGAAGTACGACCCGGACAACGTGTTCCGCCGGAACGCGAACATCAGGCCGGCCTAGATCGAGGCGGCGCCGTCGATGACGAGCACCTGGCCGTTGATGTTCGTGTTCTCCAGCAGGAGCATGCGGACGACGGGGACGACGTCCTCGGGCTCGGTCAGGTGACCGGTCGGCGTCCTGCGGACGATCTGGTCCAGCTGGGTCTGGCCGAGCACTGCGGACATCTCTGACGCGAAGAAGCCGGGCGCTACGGCGTTGGCCAGGACACGGCCGCCCAGCTCACGTGCGAGTGAGCGGGTGGCCGCATCCATGCCGCCTTTGGTCGCGGAGTACGCGACGAGGCCGGGGAAGCCGCGCTGGGCGCAGATCGAGGTGACGTTGACGATTCGGCCCTTCAGACCCTTGGCCAGCATGCGGCGGAGGACGAACCGCGTCAGCAGCAGAGGCGCGGTCAGATTGGTCTGAATGATGTCTTCGAGTCGCTCCGGAGCGGTGTGGACGTGCAGCGAGTCCTGACCGATCGCAGCGTTGTTCACCAGGCCGTCGATCGGGCCGAGCGTCGACTCCACGGTTTTCACGAAGGACTGCGTGGCTTTGGCATCGTTGATGTCGGCCGAACCGGCGTACAGCTGGTCTGGGTACTTCGCTGCCAGCTCGGTGAGCTCTGGGGTCACTGTGCGCGCGAAGGCGGCCACTTTGACACCTGCGGTGAGGAGGTCGGTGACGATCGCCAGGCCGAGGCCGCGGGAGCCTCCCGAGACCAGCACGACCGAAGCGGGCGGAACGGCGCTGGGCTCAGACATCGCTCTTCAGGGTCTCCTTCTGCGGAATCGCGTCCAGGAACTTGATGCGGCGTGGGACGCCGTAGTCCGGCAGGCGGCTGGAGCACCACTGCACCAGGTCGGCGTCCGTGATCGGGCCGAGCGAGTTGTTCGTGACGACCTCCGCCGCGACCATCCGACCGACCAGTGGGGCTTTGCGGGCGAAGACGCGGGCCCACGACACGCCAGGGTGACCCATCAGCACGTTGCGGACGACGCCGGCCGACACCTTCGAGCCGCCGACGTTGATCTCGTCGGTGTCGAGGCGGCCGGTGATGAGGACACGGTCGCCGTCGTACTCGATTCTGTCGCCGGTGTGGACCGCACCGACCTGGCCGGCGCCGTGGTGCGGCGAGCGGATCACCAGCTCGTCGCCGTCCACCGAAAGCATCGGACGGTCCGGATCGGGCTTGCGGTCCAGCCAGGCGCGGGGGAAGCCGGCTTTGCCGTCGTGGACGACGATCGAGGCGCCGACCTCGGAGGAGGCGTAGATCCAGGAGATGCGGGCCTTCGGGAACAGCTCGCGGAGCTGGTCGAGGATCGGCTGGTCGACCGGCTCACCGCCGAGCGTGAGCTGCTCCAGCGGGACGGAGGCGAGGGCGTCGGCGTCCCGGTAGATGGCCTGGCGCCAGAAGGTCGGCGTACCGGAGGCTGCTGTGACGCCGTGCTCGGCGGCGATGGCCGGCCAGTCGTCCAGCTCGTGGGGCTCGATCGCTACCAGGCCCTGGTCGGCCTGGGTGATGGAGAGGGTGACCACCTGCCACCAGGCGTAGGTGCCGGGCGAGTAGGGCAGCAGCCAGGTGCGCGGCGGCTGGTCGGCGGTCACTGTGGTCAGCGTCTCCAGCGTGTGGCCGATGCGCTTCGGGCGGCCGGTTGAACCGGAGGTGAGCAGCCAGGCGCGGCCTGACTCCTCGACACGCTTCAGCCGGGCCGGAGTGACGTCGCCACCGGGCAGAACGACGGCGAAGCCGGACTCGCCGAGCTCTTCCCGCATGTGCTCGTCGACGCGGGAGCTGGTCGCGACCAGCAGCTCGGTGCCGTGGACTGCGTGGTGTCGGAGAGCCGCCAGCGCATCGGCGCCGTTGTCGACGAGAACCGCGGCCGGGGACGGCAGCTGCGGGAGCTTGTGCAGGGTTCGCCAGGTCAGCCGCTTACCAGCGACGACGACTGTGTTGTCGTCACCGATCAGCGCGGTGGTCCGGCGCCGCGTACTCACGCGGACTGGAGGTGCTCGATGAAGTCCAGTACGTCGCCGACGGTGGAGATCCGGCGCAGCCCGGGGGCATCGAAGTTCAGCTCGTCGTCCAGCTCGTCCTCCACCCGGAGGGCCAGCTCGGAGAAGTCCAGCGACCGGAAGCCGATCTCGCGCAGATCGGCGCTGTCGTCGGCCGGTAACGACCGGCCTTGCGCGGTCATCACCTCACCCATCAACTCCCTGACCCTGTTCCGCGCGACCGCACTCATGGTCCCAGAGCCTAGCCTGCCCCGACCGGCGCCGCAGAGCCGATCTGAGCCGCTTCACCCGGCTCGAGATCTCCCACCCGATCAGTGCGATCAACGGACCGGCGGCCGCGATCGCGGCCAGCAGGACCTCCTCGACCGGCAGGCCGGCGATGTGGAAGGCGACCATGGGACCTCCCCGATGCGTAGGCTCGCTGGGAGGTTACCGAGTGTAAACGCGATCCCGCCGCCGGTAAACGCCTCGGAGCCCGCACTCCTTGCCTAGACTCTCCGGGTGACTTCAGCCGGCGACGAGGACCCCAAGACCGCGTCCGAAGCGGTCACCGAAGAGCTCCCCGCCGTCCCCGCGGCCGACCCCCCTCCCCTCCCCACCACCCCACCCCGCCGCCCCCGCTGGTGGCGCCGCCCCCGCCCCACCCCACCCACCAACCCCCTGTCTGGTGGTGCGGGCGGTTCGGCTGGTGCGGGTGGCGCGGCTGCTGCGGGTACCTCGGGCGGTGTGGGTACTTCGGGTGGGACGTCGTCCGCCGGTAGCTCGGCTTCCGGAGGCCCAGCTGGCGCCGGTACGTCTCCTTCCGATCCCGCGGATGCTGTGGAGTCGGCGACTCCCATTTCCGCGGGAGAGGTGGGTGCCAAGAGCGCTCAGCCTGCAGCTGAGGTGAGCGGGGCGAAGGAGGCTGCCGCCGGGGGTGCGGCGGCGGCCGAGGGCAAGTCCGCGTCGGCACCCCCGGCAGCCGCGGGTGGCGCGGCTGGTGCGGCTGGGACGTCGTCCGCCGGTAGCTCGGCTTCCGGAGGCGCGGCTGGCGCCGGTGCGTCTTCTTCCGGTCCCGCGGCTGCTGTGGAGTCGGCGACTCCTGTTTCCGCGGGAAAGGTAGGTGCCGAGGGCGTTCGTCCGGTAGCTGAGGTGAGCGGGGCGAAGGAGGCTGCCGCCGGGGGTGTGGCGGCAGCCGGGGGCAAGTCCGCGTCGGCTGCCGCGGGTGGTGCGAGCGGCGCGGGTGCGGCGGGTGGTGTGGGTGCGGCGGGTGGCACGGCTGCTTCGGGTGGTTCGGGTGGGGCGTCGTCTGCTGGGGGTTCTGGACGGGGTGGGGGTGGGCGGCGGGGGCGGCCGGGGTGGGGGGTTCGGGTGGTGGGGGTGGTTAGTGCGCCGGTTTTGGGGGTGGGGTGGTTTTTGGGGTTGGGGGCGCATCCGGTGTGGATGGCGGGTGCTTATTTCGGGTACTTCGTGTTGGTGGTGGGGGTGCCGGGGGTTGTTTTCTGGCGGCGGTTGACGGGTGGGAGCGGGTGGTTCGCGGTTGATGTGGTGGTGGGGGCCGGGTTGGGGTTGGCGGTCGAGGCGCTGATCTATCCGGTGGGGATGGTGTTCAGCATGCCGTTCGCGGCGTTGCTGATGCCGGCGTTGGCGTTCGGGATGCACCGGGGGTTGCCACGGCCGCCGCGGGCGGCGCGGCCGACGCCTTGGTGGGCGGTCGCGGGGGTGATGGTGGCGGTCGGGGTCGCGGCTGCGTGGTTCGTGCGAGTGGGGTCGCAGCTGATTCCGTTGAACGGTCCGGCCGCGCTGCGACCGAATTCGGATGCGCCGTACAACCTGGCGATCGCAAGTGAGCTGACGCACCACTTCCCGCCGCGGCTTCCGTACGCCGACGGCCGGTGGCTCACCGGGCACTGGGCGGCGTACGACCACATCGCCTCGTCGCACTGGATCACGACCGTTCCACTCGACGTCCTCACGCACCGGATGGTGCCGTTCGCGTGGATCCTGATGACGGTCGTCGGCGCGGCTGCGGTGGGCATGGTGCTGACCGGCCGCGCGGTGGCGGCTCCGATCGCCGCCGGGCTGACCGTCGCCGCAGGAGATCTGACGGCGTGGCCGTGGGCCGTGTCGGACCGCACGTTCGCCGACGGCCCGTTTTCGCTTGGCCAGCTGACGAATCCGGCGCAGGCGTTCTCAACGGTCCTACTACTACCGCTCATCGCGACCACTGCACTGCTACTGCGTCGCAAACCCGGCCAGTCCAAGTCATACGTCTTCCGACTGCTCGTAACAGCCGGCGTCCTCATCACGGCCCTAGCGCTGACCAAATCGACCACACTGCCCGTCTACGCAGCAGGTGTCGCCGCAGCATGGATCTACCTGACCGTCCGCGCCCGCCGGCTCAACCTCCGCGCACTGGTCATCGGCATAAGCATCGCCGCCGCCTACGCCGCAACGTTCTTCGTCGTACTCCGCGGCACTCCGGCCGGAGTTCGCTTCGACCCGGACCACCTGTTCAACAAGCCGATTGTCGGCGCCGTACTGCTCGTCGGCTGGCTGATGCCCGCAGTAGGCGCGTTGCTGATCAGAAGCCGCGTACGCCGAGACCCGATGCCAGTCTTCCTGGTAGTCGGCCTGCTGGCCGCAGTCACCGCAGCGACCCTCCTGTACGTCGACGGCCAAGCACAGCTCTTCTTCGTCCGGACCGGCTTCATCTTCGGCGTACTGCTCGCCACCTGGGCCCTCAGCTCACTGGAGCGCAAGCAGTACTGGATCGCCGCCGTCGCACTGCTCATCGGCGTCGCAGCGATCTACTGGGGCCGCTACCGCTCCCCCGACTCTTGTACGTCGACCAACTGCTACGGCCAGGGTCTTGCGGTCGCGCTGGTGATCGCAGCGATCGGCATCGGCCTCTTCGGCCTGATCCTGCGCGGCTCCCGGCGTACGTGGGCAGTCATCGCGGTAGCAGTCCTACTGGGCACTACGGTCTCCCCGACCGTCGAGTCGCTGCATAAGTTCGCGAAACCGCCGCTCACGGAGTACGAATCCATCGCACCGGGCGGGATCGAGGCCGCGCGCTTCATTCGGCGGAACTCCGGCTCGGACGACCTGATCGCGACCAACGTGCACTGCCACAAACCCGGCACGTCGCGCTGTCTGGCCGGCTCGTACTGGATCGCCGGGTACGCCGAACGCCGGGTCCTCATCCAGGGCTGGGCCCACCAGACCAGAGTGGACGACACCTACCCCGGCAGGCCGCAGAGCCCGTACTGGGAGGAGGAGCGGCTGCGACTCAACGATCAGGTCTTCACCAAGCCGACCCGCGATCTCCTGGAGACGCTGCGAACGCAGTACCGCGTGCAGTGGCTCCTCCTGGACACCCGCGTCGGCGAAGCGCCGGAAGACCTGGCCAAGCTCACCGAGCTCCGGTTCGAGCTCGGCACCGTCCGCGTCTACCAGCTGTACCCGACCGTGCCAGCCAACCCGTCGACGACACCGACGCCGGGCCAGACGCAGACTCCAGGCTTTCCGACCCAGACGCCGGGCTTCCCAAGCCAAACACCCGGCTTCCCGACTCAGAACCCGTCAGGACCGCCGACACCGGGTCAGACACCAGGCGAAACTCCTGGTCAAACCCCAGGACAGACGCCGCCGTCACAGCCCTTCCCACCCGGAAGCGGTCCGAGCAGTCCGTCGGGCAGCAGCTCTATGCCGACCACGCCGTTCTCACCGGGCGTCTAGCGCAGCGAGATCGTCGGGATGGCGATGCTCTGGTTCGACAGCCGGTCCAGCGCGGCAACGGAGTACAGGTACAGCTTGCCGGGCACAGCTGTCGCATCGACGTACGACTGCGCAGCGCCTGTCGAGCGCAGCGTCGCTACCAGGTTCCGCGCGTCGTTGTCCGGGCAGTGGTCGCCGGCCAGCAGCTCACGCCGGTAGACGGCGTACGACGTGGTGTCACTCGACGTCCGCCGCCACTTGAGCTGGACGCCGTCCGCACCGCGCTTGGCCTGGACGGCGAGCGGCGGCAGCGGCGCACGGGAGTCCAGCTCGGGCATCGCCGGAATGAGCGCAGGCCGGGTGTACCAGGTGTTGTTGAGCAGAGTGGTCGCACCGAGCCGGTCTGCGCGGACGTCCTTGGCAGAGAAGAAGATGTGCCCCTTCACCTCCGGAATCGTGCTCCCGAAGGTCATGTGGTCGCTCAGCTCGGCCGGGTCGGCCCAGTCCGGCGACTGCGTCGACGTACCGACCTTGTACGTCGCCTCACCGATGTAGAGGTGGACGCGCGTGCCGCGGACCTGCTCGGCCCACCAGGGGACAATCTTGTTGTAGTCGGCCGGAGCGAACCCACCGGCCCAGTAGACCTGCGGAACGATGTAGTCGATCCACTCCTCGCGCACCCAGCGCCGAGTGTCCGCAGCGAGGTCGTCGTAGGTCTGAACGCCCGCAGTGGTGTCGGTGCCTTCCGGATCGGTCGCCTTGTTCCGCCAGACGGCGAACGGCGAGATGCCGAACTTCACCCACGGCTTGACGGCCTTGATCTGCTGCTGCAGCTCCTGAATCAGGAGGTCGATGTTGTTCCGCCGCCACGACTTCAGATCCGGGAAGCCGGCGCCGTACTGCGCGTACGTCGCAGCGTCGTCGAAGACCTGACCAGCAACGGGGTACGGGTAGAAGTAGTCGTCGAAATGGACGCCGTCGATGTCGTAGCGCGACACCGCGTCCATGATCGCCGACTCGACCAGTCTGCGCGCAGCGGGGATGCCGGGGTTGTAGTAGAGCTTTCCGCCGTAGTTGACCACCCAGTCCGGGTTCTGGCGCGCCGGGTGCGTCGGCACCAGCGTGTTGAGGTCTGTCCCCATGGAGAGCCGGTACGGGTTGAACCAGGCATGCAGCTCGAGATTGCGCTTGTGCGCCTCCGCGACGGCGAACGCCAGCGGGTCGTAGCCCGGGTCCACTCCCTGCTTGCCGCTCAAGTACTGCGACCAGGGCTCGACCTTGGACGGCCAGAACGCATCTGCGGTCGGCCGCACCTGAAGGATGACCGCGTTATGGCGCTGCCGGACGGCGTCGTCCAGCCAGCTGATCAGCTCAGACCGCTGCTGCGCGGCGCTCAGACCGGTCTTGGATGGCCAATCGATGTTCACCACCGACGCGACCCAGGAGGCCCGGAACTGCCGGAGTGGTGTGGTCTGGCTCGGCACACACTTTCCGTCGTCCGCAACCGGCGCAGCGGACGCCGTACTGGTCAGACTGCCCAGCAACAGACCTGCGGTGGCACCGAGAACGCCCATGGCACGCCAGACTCTCATGTCACTCTCCGACATCGTCTCCAGATGAGTTGGAAAGATGTTTACACAGAAGACGGCGACTGAGAAGGCATTAGGTTAGAGCCATGTTGCGGGCCGCCACGGACAACGATGTCGACGAGATGCGGAGGCTGCGCAACCAGCAGGCCAACCGCGAGGTGAGTATCACCAGCCACGAGATCGGGGTCGCGGAGCATGCGGCGTGGTGGGCGAAGACCTCGGTCGATCCGGCCCGCCGGGTGCTGATCTACGAGCGCGACGGCGCGACGGCCGGCGCGGTGAGCTTCTTCGATCTGGACGGCGCAACCGGCGCGTGGGGGTTCTTCCTCGACGCGGAGGGGCTGGCCGAGCGGGGCGAGACGCTGCCCGCGTGGATCGAGGTGATGCGCGAGGCGACGTCGTACGCGTTCGACGAGCTCGGGCTGGACGTGCTGACCGGCGAGGTGCTCGAGCACAACACCGTCGTCCGGCAGATGAACCGGCGGTTCCGGTTCACCGAGGGCACGCCCGAGCAGCGGTACGCCGATGGGCGGGAGCTGACCGTGATCCCGATCAGCCTGCGCCGCGAGGACCGGAGACAGGGGAAGAAGGTATGAGGACCACCATCGAGATCGGCGGCGTGCCGGTCGGGCCGGAGCACCAGCCGTTCGTGATCGCGGAGATGTCGGGGAATCACAACGGCGACCTCGAGCGGGCCAAGGAGATCGTCCGCGCGGTCGCGGAGTCCGGCGCGCAGGCGATCAAGCTGCAGACCTACACCGCGGACACCATGACCCTGGACGTCGACCTGCCGGCCTTCCGGCTGCCGGTCGAGCACGAGCTGTGGAGTTCGGCGCGGCTCTACGACCTGTACGACGAGGCGCACACGCCGTGGGAGTGGCACGAGCCGCTGTTCGAGCTGGCGACGTCGCTCGGGCTGGTGGCGTTCTCGTCGGCGTTCGACCAGACGGCGATCGACTTCCTGGAGAAGCTCGAGGTGCCGGCGTACAAGGTCGCGTCGAACGAGATCGGCGACCTGCCGCTGGTCCAGGGGATGGCCGCGACCGGGAAGCCGATCATCATCTCGACCGGCTCCGCGACGCTGACCGATATCGATGCCTCCGTCCGCGCCGCTCGGGCGACCGGGAACGAGCAGATCATCGTGCTGTCCTGTACGGCGAGCTACCCGGCGCCGCCCGAGCAGTCGAACCTGCGCGGCATTCCGGTGCTGCGGGACGCGCTCGACGTCCAGGTCGGCCTGTCGGACCACACGATGGGGATCGGTGCGGCGGTCGCAGCGGTGGCGCTGGGCGCGACGGTGATCGAAAAGCACGTAACGCTGAAGCGGGCGGACGGCGGCGTCGACTCGGCGTTCTCGCTGCAGCCAGAGGAGCTGGAGGCGCTGGTCGAGAACACGCGCGTCGCGCAGCTGGCGCTTGGCCGGCCGGTGATTGGGCCGAAGGAGGCCGAACAGAACGTACTGCGCTTCCGGCGGTCGCTGTACGTCGCACAGGACGTCTCGGCGGGTGACGTGATCACCCGGGAGAACGTGCGCTCGGTGCGACCAGCGGGCGGGCTGGCACCGCATCTGTTTTCTGAGGTGCAAGGGCGAGTGTTTCGGGCTGACGTGGCGGCTGGGACGCCGTTCACCTGGGAGCTGTTGTGAGCGAGTACCTCCTGTTTCCGGGGCGGCATCATGTGCTGACTCGATTCCAGGGTGAGTTTCTGCGGGAGCACGCGGCCGGGCGGACTGTGGTGTGGGCGGTCACGTCGGCGAACCATCGGACGACGAAGCGGAACCCGATCGGTTTTGATCGGCGTCAGGCCGCGATCGAGCGGTTCAGCGTGCTGGAGGGGATCCGGTCGCTGGTGGTCGGCGTCGTGGACACACCACCGACGGACGAGTTCGCCGAGGTGACAGTGAAGGCGATCGAGGCGGGGACCGACGATCTGGTGCGGTTGACGCCGGCGAACACGGTGGTTGCGTGTTCGACGCCCGAGGTGAGCAAGTTGTACGAGCGGCTCGGGTTCGCCGTGATCGGGGTTGAACCGGAGGGCGTCGTCCGGCCGTGGGACGTTTTGCTGATGGTTGCTGCAGGCAATGAACTGTGGCGGTCGGAGGCGCATCCGGCGACGGTGGACGTCTTCGAGCGGTACGCGCTGGACGCGCATGTCCGGCGCTGCGTGAACGATCCGGTGGTCGGGGACGACGGCGGGCTGACCACGACGCGGGACTACAAGACGTACGCCGACGCGTTCGAGACCGCCGCGGATCGCAAGTGGGCGCAGATCCGGGAGTTCGTCCGGCCGGGGCGGATCCTCGACATCGGGTGCGCGACCGGGGCGACATTACAGCTGATCGACGCGGATCCGCGGTTCCACGAGTCGGATCTGATCGGGGTGGAGGTCGCTCGGCATCTGTACGCCGAGTGTGAGCACAAGAAGGAGCAGGGGCGGTTCGCCAACCCGAACGTGTACTTCTACCAGCGCAACATGCTCGGCTCGGCGGTCTTCCCGCCGCGCTCGATCGACACCACGCTGACGCTCGCGCTCACGCACGAGATCTGGTCGTACGCCGATGGGTCGCGACCGGAGACCGTTCAGCGGTTCGCGGACGCCGTGTTCGCGCACACGGCGCCGGGCGGCGTGTGGATCAACTCCGACGTTTGCGGGCCCGCGGAGCCGGACCGGCCCGTCGTCCTCGCGCTGGACGACAGCGACGGGTTGAACCCGGCCGCGCCGGCTGAGCTGGAGTCGTTTGACGACCCCGTGGCGTACATCGGCGGGTTGTCGACGCGCGCGCGGTTCTTCCAGTTCGCCCAGGACTTCCGGCGGAATGCGCGCGTCCCGTTCGAGTACGCCGTCCGCGATGGTCGCCTTGTCCTTCGGCTGGCCGATGCGATGGACTTCCTTACCCGCAAGGACTACGTCGACAACTGGCTCAGCGAGACCCACGAACAGTTCTGCGGCCTCAACTTCGCCGGCTGGTCAGCCGTGGCTGCCCAAGCCGGCTTCACGCTCGACCCGTCCTCGAAGCCGTGGCGCAACGACTGGGTGATCGACAACCGGATCGCACCGGTCGCCGCACTCAGCAGTCTGGACGGCGGGGCGCTCGACTGGCCGGACACGCACCAGCTCCTGATCGCGCGACGCTGAAGGTCAGCGGCGCGGGCGCAGTTTGTTGGTGTACTTGCGGAGGGCCTTCTTCAGTTTGCGCGGCTTGCGAAGTTGGGCCACCCGGGAGACTTGGCGGGCCAGGGCGTAGGCGCGGGAGTTGTTGAGTTTGGCGCGGGCGGCGGTGGCTTGCTGGACTTGGGTGCGGAGCTCGCGGATGCGGTTCTCGCGGGTCTTGAGGGCTTTGTTGCGGAAGTTGAGGGTGCGTTCGAGGCCGAAGACGTGACCTTGGAGTTCGTGGAGGTCGTGGCGGGCTCGGGCGGCGTCGGCGAGCGCGGTGCGGAGGTCCGGGTCGGAGTGGTCCTGGGTCTCGAGGGCTGCGGACAGGGCCGCGGTGAGCTCTTTGGCGCGGGCCAGTTGCTCGGCGGCGCTCGACTCGGCGTGCGGTGCGGTCGCGGGGGTGGCGGGGGCGGGGGTGATGCCGGACATCGCGAGCCAGGTGGCGACGAGGTCGTCGCCGATCATCCACGGGGGCCAGGGGTGGCGGCGGTGGGTGTCGACGAGGCGGTTGTGGAAGCGGAGCCAGGCGGCGGCGAGCAGGTCGGCCTTGTCGACGGGCTCGGCGGCTACCCAGCCGGAGACGCCGTGCGCGAACGTGTCGCCGGTCAGTACTACTTCGTCCCAGCGGAGGAGGAGGTTCGAACTGGTCGCCCACTCCCCTAGCTGGGCCGCCAGCTTGCGGAAACCAGGTACGTCTTCAGCTGCCGCCAGACGGAAGAGGGCAGTTTCCACGGTGACGCCATCCGGAACCGTCGCCGGAACAACCGCGGAGTCGTAGTACACGCCGGAAGGGTTTGGATCGGTTGGAGAGGCCGTGATTTGCCAGCCTTGGGGGGTGGGGGTGGCTTTGAGGGTGGGGGTGTAGAGGGTTTGGGGTGGGGGGGTGTTGCAGATGGCTAGGTAGGTGGTGGGGATGGCGGCTAGGAGGCCGGCTCGGCTGGCGGACTCTACGGATTCGGTGGGGGTGGTTAGGAGGGGGGTGGGGGAGGTTTGGAGGGCTTCTAGGGCTAGGCGGGTGGGGAGGTGGCCGGGGCGGGCGGCGGTGGCGGCTTTGGTTTCGATGAGGGTGTGGTCGGCGTAGTGGGCGTACACGGTGGCCGGCCAGGGGAGGGCTGCGGTTAGCTGGTCTGCGGAGACTGGGCGGGTGGGGTCGTCGTGGAGCGGCGTCCAGTCGTTGTCGCCGTGGCGCAGGTGGTCGGGGCGGCGGTCCAGCAGGTTGAGGATGGAGAACTCGTTCTGCAGCGCCAGGACGACGACGGCGTCGGGGGTGGCGAGAGCTTGGACGGCGGCCAGACGGTCCAGCCAGGTGAGGTGGTCGCTGTCGTAGCCGAGGACTCGGTCCAGGCCGTCGGTAGCGACGATGACCTCGAACGGCTCGGTGTGCAGGCCGTCGAGCGCCCCGGTGATCACCTGGAGGTTCGGACCGAAGCTTTCGGCGAGCGCCTCGGCGTCCGAGACTGAGCGGACCAGAGCGGTGACGTCGGCGGAGTGCGCCAGGACGGACTCGAGCTGGAGTGCGGAGTGCGGGCCGAGGACCAGCGTCCGGCGGTTGGCCGGGAGCACGTCGGTGAGCAGCGCGGCCAGAGCCGGCTGCGGAGCCGTGTGATCCGTCCACGGCTGCATCTCACCGCGGACCACCAGGACCTCAGACACGCTCTCTCCAATCGAACAACATCCGTAGTTCCGCGGCCGGCAGCATCCAGTCGCGGCCAAGCTCGGCGTCGGTGGTGGCGCGGGCCGCCTCGAGATCGATCGACGTACCGAGCATCTCGGGCCAGAGGCGCTCGATCCGGCTCTGGCCGCCGAAGAGCGGGTTCTCGCCCTCCATCTCCATCGGGTCGCCGTAGACGGCCGGCTCACAGCCCGCAGCGACGCCGTAGAAGATCGCAGTGGACAGCCGGTTCGCCGCGACGCGCTTGTGCCGCCGCAGCTCGGCCAGCTGCTTGTACAGGAACTGTTTATCGGTCCCCTCGTAGGAGAACCCGCGGCGACCGAAGGACACCACGCGGAAGCCGGCGTCCTCGTAGAAGCCGCGCACCTCCGGCCGGTCGTACTCGGTGTAGTAGAGGCTGAACGTGACCGGACCGGGCTCGGTGTCGCGAATCTCGTCGATCAGGCGTTTGTGGTCGCCCTGGATCTTCCCGCCCTCCCAGCCATGGAAGAGGAACCACAGCGTGCCCTCGCGCTCCTCCTCCTCGACGGGCGGCACCAGATCGAGCAGATAGAGGAAGGGGGCGCCGATGCTGTGGTAGTTCCGCCGGCCGAGCGCATGGCCACGCCGCCGCGGCGCATCGCTCCAGGTGAACCGCCAGGCGCCGTCGTAGAACTCATGCACCGGGTTCCACCCGCAGCCGATGTTCCAGCCGTGCTGCAGGTAGCCGCGCAGCCGCGGCGGCTGGTCGTACTCCAGACCGGCGTACCGCGCCAGGATGTGCGCCTGACCGTAGTAGTGGTTGTGGTGATGCATCAGCGCACCTCGACGTGCAGCGTGCCCGCATGCGGCCGGACGGCGAGCGTGTGCGCACCACTGTCGACGACCAACGGCAGCCGGCTGCACAGGAAGGGCTCGCACTGGACGGCGTGGGCCGAGCCGTCCGGAGCGACCGCGAACAGGACCCAGTCGGCCAGCGAGGCCAGCGGGTCCACCGAGACGCGCCGCTCGCTCACTCGGTCGCCAACGGCAGACAACGCGTCCAGATCAGCCGCAGCGGACCATCCGTCGTCCGAGAAGCTTCGACGGCACTGGACGTCGACGTGGTCGTCCGACTCCGGCAGGAAGCGCCGCCAGGCGAACGTCACGTCGCCCCAGTCCGGTCCGCGGACGACGATCTTGTTGCCCGCAGCAACCACCGAGGTGGCCGCGAACCGGATCGGCGACTCGTGCAGGTTCACGTAGCCGCCGGTGGACCGCGTCATCGTGATCACCCGGCCGCGCTCGGCGTGCGAGATCGCCCGCTCCCCCGCCGTCCAGAGCAGCAGTTTCTCCTCGCCGGCCGGACCGCGCAGCCGGAAGGCGCGCGTCGTCCGCTGGCTGAACGGATCATCCGGGTTGATCTCGTCGAGAATCGGCCGGATCGGCAGCCAGGCGACGAAGTCACGCCCGTCGACCTTGATCGGCACCTTCTCCTCACCGCCTGCCACCGGCCGGGTGACGAACAACGACGGCTCGTCGAACGACGAGCGGCCATGCAGCACCAGGGCGTCCGGCGTGTGCTCGATCGCGGTCAACCGGCTCGGGTCGTGCAGCCGGCGGACGGCGAAGCACCCGTCCTTCCCCGGGCCGGGCTGGACCCAGCTGTCCCCCAGCCACGCACCAGGCGGCCAGCCGGGGCTCCCCGGCCCCTGCCCGCGCAGCTTGTCCTGACGACGCAACCGGCCCAGCTTCATCCGGACGTCGAAATGCGCCGGACCAGCCGTGCAGCGACCGAGCAGCTCCTCGTCGAGGACCACCTCGAAGCCGACCCGGCTGGTCTCGCCGTGCAGGTCGGTCGCGTCGAAGCGGCGCACCTGCAGCGGGTAGGGCACTCCAGCAATGACCAGGTCAATGCGCAGACTGGACGACGCACAGGTCTGCAGATGCCGGATCTCGGCCGTGCCCTGTACTGACAGCTTCCCGTCGGCCCAGGACACCGAACGCACACTGGTTGCCAGCGTCAGGTCCTGCTCGGCCACCCGATAGAGGTCCTGCGGTACGACGCCGTCCCGCAGGCCCGGGTAGTTGAAGTCGTAGACCTTGCGCCGCCGCGGCAGAACGCGCGCACCGCCGCGCAGCCCGCCGTCCTCGCGGAAGATCGCCAGCCGCCGGAGCAGGTCGACGTCACCGGCTCGTAGCGCCGCATGCTGGATGCGGTCGTAGCGGTGCGCCCGCTCCAGAGCCGCCGGGTCGAGGCGCGTCAGCAGCTCGCTGGCCAGCTCGACCAGCGGCTCCTCCTCGCCGGCCGGTACGGCGCCGAACGCCATCATCAGCGTCAGCAGGTCGATCTGGGTGAAGTGCGCGTGCAGACGGCTGCGGACGGCGGGGAGCGCCGTTTCCGCGAGGTCCATCACCATTCCGGCCGAGGTGACCCGGTCGCGCAGGTTTCCGAGCTGGAACTTCTGCTGCGTGATCGACTCGCCGGACTCGCGCTCACGCCAGTAGTAGACCGGTGCGGCGATGGTGTCGACGGTGACGGCGTCCAGGTGCGCCTGGAGGGTGACCGGGTAGTCCTCGTAGCGGATCGCGGGGAACTCGTAGCCGCGCTCCGCCCAGAAGGAGCGCCGGTAGACCTTGTTCCAGACCATCCGGTCCAGGACGAGGTCGGTGACCTCGGTGACGTGGGTGGCGAACCGGTCCCGCATGAAGGGCTGGCGGTGCAGCCAGGACGGCCGGACGCCGGAGCTGTTGTTGAACCGCCGCGCGTTGCCGCCGGCGAAGTCGGAGCCCGTCCGGTCCAGGGAACGGATGAGTTTCTCGAAGCCGTGCCGGGTGACCAGGTCGTCGCTGTCGACGAACGTCAGGTACTCACCGGTCGCCTGGCGGGCGCCGGTGTTCCGCGCCGGGCCGAGACCGGCGTTGTCCTGCTCGACGATGCGGAAGCGGGAGTCCTGGATGCAGAACTCCTTGGCGATCACCGCGCTGTCGTCGGGAGACCCGTCGTCGACCAGGATCGCCTCGAAATCCGTCCAGGTCTGCCGGGCGATCGAGTCCAGACAGTCGCCGATGTACTCACCGACGTTGTAGAAGGGCACCACCACGCTCAACCGCGGCGTAACAGCGATGGCACTCTCCTCGCGCGAGGGGCGCGCCCTGGCCGCGCGCCCTACGTAGCGGCAACGAGGTGGACCGTGAGGAGGTTATGCACGGGTTCGAAGCCGTACCGGGCCCAGATGCGCTGGATTCCGGTCTGGTGCGCTTGGGTGGAGACGACGAGTCGCCGGGTGCTGGCGGCGTCCTCGACGGCCGACAGCAGGTGCCCGTACCGCCCACGGCCCTGTTCGGCCGGTACGACGCCGGCGAGCTGGACCTCGGTCCAGGACCGCTGCTCGTCGATCGAGGCGAGTGCGAGCACCCGACGGTCCGGACCGCGCAGTACGACGGCGCCCGTCGCCTGGATCCGCCGCCGGGCCCACTCCTGCCGCCCGGCCAGCGCCACCGACCGGTCGAAGAGCGGGTTGGCACAGTAGTGGTTCCCGGAGTCGCCGAACACATCCGCGACCAGGTCGTCCACCAGGACGTCGTCCGCGGTCTCCTCGTGTTTCGCGGTGAAACCGGCCAGCGGCGCCGGACGCCGTCCTTTGCCGACCGGGAGCGACCAGTAGACGACGGTGTCGGCCAGCAGCGCCCGGCGCGGCCCGCTCGCCAGAGCGGCGAACCAGGTCATCTCACGCGCTGGATACCGCAGGACGACGACGTCCGCCGTCGATCGCTCGACAGCGGCCAGCACCTCGGCCAACAGCGTACCCGCGGAGGCTGAAACCGACATGCGGTCGATCGAGATCCCGAAGCGTTTGGCCGCGTCCACAGAGGGACGGACCGTCAGCTCACCGGACTCGAGAGCCTCGTACCAACTCATAGTGAACCCACCGGCATGAGTTGGCAGCTTAGTCGCTCGATGCCTAAGGTGCGTCAGGTGCCGACCTTGACCGGCCTCGCGCCGTGGGGAGTGGGCACGTCGGCACGTCCGACCGCCCGCCCCGGCCGGCGGACCGCCGTGAACCACCTTGTGAAAGCAGCAGCCGGTGTCGCACTTGCCGCGCTGGTGTTGTGGCTGATGGCAGGAGCAAGCTCCGCCGACAGCATTGTCGCCCTGGTGCGCTTCTGGCTGCTCGGGATCACCCTGCCGGGTGTCGTGCTGTGGCGGCTGGGCTCACCGTTCCGGCACAGCCTGATCGAGGATGCCGCCGCGGGCACGCTGGTCGGCGTCGCTGCGCTGCTGCTGGTCTACATGGGCGTGTCGCCGCTCGGCCTGCAGCGCTGGGCCTGGCTCTGGGCCGTTCCGGTCGTACTCACGGCGTTCGGCGTGCCGCGATGGCGTCGGCGCGTCCTGGGTCGGGTGGAGCGTCCGGTGGGCCCGGTGACTGCGTGGCTGATCGCTGCGGCCTGTGCGCTGCCGGTGTATGTGATCGCACTGCCCAGAAACATCGCACCGGCGCCGTACACGGATCCTGGGTACAACAACCCGGACATGGCCTATCAGCAGGCTCTGTCGGCCAGCGCGAAGTACGACTTCCCGCTGCAGGCGCCGTACGTGCACGGCGAGCAGATGGACTACCACTACTTCTTCCACCAGTTCACCGCCGCGGTCGCGTGGGCGACCGGCGTCGACCTGACCGACCTGATCTACACGATCGGCTGGATCCCGCTGACGCTCGCGGGCTGCGCACTGATCTTCGCGCTCGCCGACCGCCTCGCACCGGGCTCGC
Organism: Kribbella sp. NPDC104218; assembly: GCF_055584105.1. Lineage (NCBI taxonomy): Bacteria > Bacillati > Actinomycetota > Actinomycetes > Propionibacteriales > Kribbellaceae > Kribbella > Kribbella sp. NPDC104218. The sequence continues at coordinate 2,281,866 of NZ_JBVJMQ010000001.1, read as the reverse complement.
GCTGGGTCGGTCCGCTGGCGATCGCGGTCGCTGCGGTCGGTGGCACCGTCAACGCCTACCCCGGGATCGGCCTGCCGCAGGAGAGCCTGACGGCGTACCTGTGGGGCAGCCCGACCCAGAACCTGGGCAGTGGACTGACCGTGCTGCTCGCAGTCCTGGTCGTCGATCTACTACGTGGCCGGAACGGCCCAGGCACCTGGCTGCTCGCTCTGCTCATCGCTGCGGCGGCGTCCGGCGCGAAAGCGACGATCCTGCCGCTGGTGCTCTGCGGTCTCGGCCTGGTCGTCTTCGTGCAGCTCTGCCGGCGCCGGATCGCGCGCCGCGCCCTGGTGCTGGCGGTCGGGGTGACCGGCGTGATTCTGGCCGCGATCGCGGTCGTGTTCGGCAACCACTCGACCGGGCTGTCGCTCAAGCCGTGGGTAACCTTCGCCAAGACAGGCATCTACCCGCTGATCGTCTGGCAGCGCGACTACGAGACCGGTGTCTACGACCACAGCTCGATGTGGATCAGTGCGACGGTCACCTGCCTGGCTTGGCTGCTCGGCGCGGCCGGCCTGCTCGTCCTGGCGGGTACGCCGAAGCGGTGGCTGCGCGACACCGGAGTGGTCTTTCTGGTCGGGGTGGCTATCGCAGGCTTCTTCGGGATGGCCCTGACCGACCAGTCCGGCTCCAGCCAGATGTACTTCCACCGGACCGCCGTGCCGATCATCGCCGTGCTGGCCGCGGTCGGCGCGCATCAACTGGTCGCCGGTCGACGGTCCGGTCGGCTGGTGCTGGGGGCCGTGCTCGGCGGGATGGCGGCGACGTTGGTCGCGCGGCGGATCGTCAAGGCGATCCCAAGCGACGGTGAGCCGTTCCGGCGACCTGACGCCACGCTGACCGGGATCGTCCTGCCGTGGGTGCTCACCCTGGTTCTGCTGGTCGGTGTTGGCCTGGTTGCCGCGTTGTTGATGCGGAAACAGCCGGTGCGGGTCGCCTGTGCCGCCTTCGTGCTCGCTGCGATGGGGGCGGGGCTGTTCCTGCCGCTGCGTGGGCTACCGGAGATTCCGGAGGTGACGCGGGCACAGCTGGATCGTCCGCTGACCGAAGAGATGCTGCTCGGGCCGTCTGCCACTCAGACGGCCGCTGCGCGCTGGCTGCGCGACCACACCTCTCCTGGCGAGCTGATCGCCACCAATGCGCACTGCGCCGAGCGGAGTGCGATGGGCTGCGACGCCCGGCACTTCTGGATCGCCGGGCTGAGCGAGCGGCACGTGCTCGTCGAGGGCTGGGCCTACACCAACACCATCAACGACCAGGTCGTCTCGACCGCGCTCAACCCGAACATCCTCCCGTTCTGGGACCAGGCGAAGCTGGCCGAGAACGACCTCGTCTTCACCGCGCCGACCCGGGACAACCTGCAGAACCTGCGCGCCAAGTACGGCGTCCGATGGTTGTACGCCGACCCCGGACAAGGGGCCGTGTCCCCCGAGCTCGACGCCCTCGCGACGCTGCGGTTCAGCGCGCCGGACGCACTGGTCTACGAGCTCCGATAGACCTGTTTGGCAGACGCGTTTTCACACTAGGGTGTGCGCATGCGCGCACGGGCTAGGCGACGGGGGCCGAGAACGTCGGGGCCCTCCCTTTCCGGACTTCTGGCCGGAGTGACAGTAGGTCTCTTCGCGATCGTGCTGTTGCTGCAGCACGCCAATATCTTCGCGGTCACCCGGTTCACGGTCTTCACCGCGCTCGTGGTCACGCTGCCCGGTTTCGCGCTCTGGCGGCTGATCGGCAACTACAGCCGCAACCTGGTGGAGGACCTCGCCGCCGGCTTCGCAGTGGGCACTGCCGTGCAGATCATCGTCTACCTGGCCAGTGCGTCGATCGGCCTTCAGGCTTGGTCGTGGGTCTGGGCGCCGGTTGCCCTGGTCATCGCATTGATCGACCGGGATGTCCGCGCCCGGGTGTGGCGTCGGGTCGAGACTCCGGTCCGGCCACTCCAGGCCTGGCTGCTCGCGCTGGGGACGATGACCGTTGCGCTGATCACCTTTCGCCGCGGTCCGGGCGCCTTCCTGCCGGCGTACACCGATCCGCTCCGCTCCTACCCGGATCTGGCCTTCCAGCAGGCGTTGACCGCCAGTGCGAAGTACGACGTGCCGGTTGAGGCGCTGTGGCTCGGCGGCGAGCGGATGGAGTACCACACGTTCTTCCACCAGTCAGCGGCCGCAACCGCTTGGGGAACGCGGATCGACCTGACCGATCTCATTCACTCGCTGACCTGGTTACCGTTGTTCCTGGCCGGGTGTGGGCTGATCTTTGCGCTGACCACCCGCTTCGCCCCGACAGCGGAGACCGGTGCGACGTGGGCGGGCCCGCTCGCCGTACTGGTCGCCGGGCTGGGCGGTGTGGTCCAGCCGTTCGAGACTGTCGGTCTGAGCGCGATCTCGACTGCCGCCACGGCGTACATGAACCCGACGCAGAATCTGGGCATTCTGGTCATCGTCGCGATCTCCATCGTCGCTGTGGACCTACTGCGGTCCAACTCACCGCGGAGTCGGTGGGTGCTACTGGTCTTGTTCGTTCTGATCGCGGCCGGGGCCAAGTCGACGGTTCTGCCGTTGGTGGGGCTCGGGTTCGCGTTTGCGTTCGTCCACCTCGGCATGGTGCGGCAGCAGACGCGGACGGCGATGCTCGGTGGGCTGCTGACGTTCGGGGTGTTTCTGGCCGCGCTACTGGCGATCTTCGGCGGCAACACCTGGGGCACGGTTGTGAAGCCGTTCCACACCTTTGTACAGCTGGCGCCGTACGCAACGATCCAGTCGAGCTCGAATGCACAGTTGCTGTCGGCATTGACCATGTTGCTCAGCTGGGCGCTGGCTGTCGGCGGCCTGTGGTTCCTGGGCCGGAAATGGCGGGACGTCGGTGTCGCCTTTCTGATGGGCTGTGCAGTTGCTGGGCTGCTGGCGACGCTACTGACGACGCAGGCGAGTAGCAGTCAGCTGTACTTCGTCCGGACGGGCTTCCCGCTGGCCGCCGTCCTGGCATCGGTCGGGCTGGCGAACCTGGTCGGTCGGCTGGGCGATCGCCGCGGAGTGGCGCTCGTCGGGGCCGCAGGGCTGCTTGGCCTGATCGGCTTCGCGATTGCGCGCTCGCAGACCGCAGATGCGGCCGGCATCAAGAGTGGGTGGCTGTGGACGCTGGCGGCCGTCGCGGCGGTCGGTGTGCTGGTTTCCCTGGCCTGGAAGGGTTTCCGGCGTCCAGGCAACCTGGGTGTGGCCTTTGTGGCTGCTGCGGTGACTGCCGGCATGGTCGGCGCGACTCTGGTCCCCCTGCAGACGATCTACTCCGACGAGGCGACCCGCGGCATCTTCCCGAAGCCGTTGAGCGGTGGCGCCACTACGGCCGAGGCGGATGCTGCGCGGTGGCTGCAGCAGAACAGCCACCCTGATGACCTGGTGGCCACGAACGCGCACTGCATCGTCCAGCGGGACGGTATCTGCGACAGTCGGCACTTCTGGATCGCTGCGCTCTCCGAGCGTCGAGTGCTACTCGAGGGCTGGGCCTACACCAGCCAGGCGAACCGGACTGCGCTCATCAACAACGCCGACCCGGTCCAGGTCCCATTCTGGAACCGCGAGGTGATGGTCGCCAACGACGCCGCGTTCAAGGCGCCGAGCGACGCGGCCATGCAGCGGCTGCGGACGGCGGGTGTGCGTTGGCTGTTCGCCGACCGGCGGGCCGGGGAGATCTCGCCGGCACTGAAGGACTTCGTCAACATCCGGCATGCGACGCTGGACGTGACGATCTACGAGCTCAAGTGAAGGAGCGCGTCCGCGACCCGGGCGCGCCCCTGACCGTCCACGAGCCGCCAGCCCGCGGCCGCCAACCGAGCCCGCTCCGCAGCGTCGGTCAGCAGCCGCTTGAGCACGGCCGCGGCACCCGACGGATCGGCAGCCAGCTCGGACAGGACGCCGACGCCGGCCGCAGTCCCCGTAGCGATCGCCCGCTCGTACCCCATCACCTGGTTGTCGACGACACACACCAAACCGGCAGTTGCACCAAGACAGAGGAGCTCCCACGTCGACGTACCCGAGGCGCTGATCGTCACGTCAGCCGAACGGACGGCGGCAGCCAGCTGGTCGGTCGGGCCGACGACGTCGACGCGCTGGTGCGCACCGACCTCAACCGCAGCGATCTGCCGAGCCAGCTCCGGCGTCGGTGCGACCACGGTGGCAGCGAACGGGACGCCGGTCGCGACCAGAGCCTGTGTCACCACCGGACCGGCGCCGAAAGCATCCGTACCGCCGAAGAACGCAAACACCTTCGGTACGCCGGCCGGGCGCAGCGCAGGCGGTTCGGACGGGCGTAGCGCGCGGATCTCGTCCCGGATCAGCACGTAGTCCAGACCGGCGAGTCTGGTCGTGCCTGACCGCAGAATCGGGCGGTCCAGCTCGGCAGCGAGGTTCTGGTCGACCAGGATGTCCGCGTCGGCGCCCCGGAGGTCGCCGTCCACGATGGCGAGTGTCGGCACACCGGTGGCCCGGACTGCGGGGTAGACGGCCGCATCCAGGTCGTAGGAGTCGAAGACGACGCCGTCGTACCGCTGCAGCAGCTCCACATGCTCGGACGGCGTCCAGACTGCCGGAAGGACCGGAATCCCGCGGGCGGCGATCTGACCGGCCGCCCAGGGCACGGTGTGCGCGTCACAGACGAATTCGACCGCAGTCCCCCGGAGTCGCAACTCCTCTGCCAGAGCCAGGCAGCGCATCACGTGCCCGATCCCACGGCCCGGCCCGACATCGCAGCGCACCCCGACGCGTTCCACAGAGTGACCGTATCCAGCGGATTGAGGAGGTCGCTAACCGGGCAGCTATTGTTTCGTGTCGGACACCGCGGGTGTGGTGTCCGGAACTGTCCGTCAAGAAGGGGTTCCGCTCGACCGTGACCATCCTCACCGGCTCCGACATCCTCGTCACCGGCGGCACCGGATCCTTCGGCCGGGCGTTCGTGAGACACGCGCTGGACCGCCTGAACCCGCGCCGCATCATCGTCTTCAGCCGCGACGAGCTGAAACAGTGGGAGGTCCGGCAGCTGTTCGGGGACGACCCGCGGCTGCGGTTCTTCCTCGGCGACGTCCGCGACCGCTCCCGGCTGCTGCGGGCGATGCACCGGGTGGACTACGTCGTCCACGCGGCCGCGCTCAAACAGGTCGACAGCGGTGAGTACAACCCGTGGGAGTTCGTCCAGACGAACGTGATCGGGTCACAGAACGTGATCGAGGCCTCGATCGACTCCGGAGTGAAGCGCGTGGTCGCGCTGTCCACCGACAAGGCGTCCAGCCCGATCAACCTGTACGGCGCGACCAAGCTGACCGCCGACAAGCTGTTCATCAACGGCAACCACTACGCGGCGGCGTACGACACCCGCTTCGCCGTCGTCCGGTACGGCAACGTGATGGGCAGCCGCGGCTCGATCATCCCGAAGTTCCGCGCGCTGCACGCGGCCGGGCAGTCGCTGCCGATCACCGACCTGCGCTGCACGCGGTTCCTGATCACGCTGCCGCAGGCGGTCGAGTTCGTGGTCGAGTCGTTCGAGCTGATGACCGGCGGCGAGCTCTACGTGCCGCGGATCCCGTCGATGAAGGTGACCGACCTGGCCGAGGCGATCGCGCCCGGCGCGGCCATGCACGACGTCGGGCTGCGCCCGGGCGAGAAGCTGCACGAGGAGATGATCAGCCCCGAGGAGGGCCGCCGCGTCCTCGCCGTCGGCAACCGCTACGTCCTGCAGCCGGACCTCGCGACCTGGGGCTACGTCGCGCCGACCGCCGGCACGCAGCTCCCGGACGGGTTCCACTACGCGTCGGACACCAACGACCAGTGGTACTCGATCGAGGAGATCCGGAAGATCCTCGAAGTGGACCACTGAGCATGCTGCCCTACGGACGGCAGTCGATCTCGGAGGCGGACATTGCTGCGGTCGCCGCCGTCCTCCGGGGGGACTGGCTCACGACCGGGCCGGCGGTGACGGCGTTCGAGGAGGCGGTGTCGCAGCTGGCAGGTGGGCACCGGGCCGTCAGCTGCACGTCTGGGACGGCTGCGCTGCACGTCGCGTACGCCGCGCTCGGTGTCGGTCCTGGGGACGAGGTGGTGACCACTCCGATGACGTTCGTCGCCACTGCGTCGTGTGCGGCGTTGCTGGGCGCGAAGGTGGTGTTTGCGGACGTCGACGCGGACACTGCGCTGATTGACCCGGCCGCGGTGGCCGCGGTGGCTACTGAGCGGACCAAGGTGATCGCTGCGGTCGACTATGCGGGTCAGGCGGCTGACTACACGGCGCTGCAGGCGGTCGCTGACGCGGTAGGCGCGCGGACTGTGGCTGACGCGGCGCACTCGGTCGGTGGTAGCGCGGACGGGCGTCCGGTCGGTGATCTGGCTGATGTGACGACTATGTCGTTCTTTCCGACCAAGAACCTGACCACGGGTGAGGGCGGGGCTGTCGTCTGCAAGGACCCGGAGGTGGGGCAGCGGGCGCACGAGTTCCACTTCATCGGGCTGGTGCGGGATCCGGAGCGGTTCGAGATCGCAGATGAGGGGCCGTGGCACCAGGAGGTGCACGAGTACGGCGTGAACTACCGGCTGACGGACCTGGGCGCAGCGCTCGGGTTGTCGCAGCTCGCGCGGCTGGAGGGGTTCAAACGCCGGCGGGCCGAGATCACTGCGCGCTACAACGCGGCGTTCGCCGGGGTGGACGGACTGCGGACGCCGGTGCAGCGGGCCGGTGTCGACCCGATGTGGCATCTGTACCCGGTGCGTGTGCTGGGCGGCCGGCGGCGGGAGGTGTTCGAGGCGATGCGGGCGGCCGGGATCGGCGTCCAGGTGAACTACATCCCCGTCTACTGGCATCCTGTCTTCGCACGGCAGGGCTACCGCCGCGGCCTGTGCCCGAACGCGGAGGCCTTCTACGCCGAGGAGCTCTCCCTCCCGCTCTACCCGGACCTCACCGACAACGACGTCGACCGGGTGATCGACACGCTACTCAGACTGGTTGGCTAACGTGACAGATGTGACCCGATCGAACTTGGTCGGCGGAGAGATGCTCAACTGGTCGGATCTGCACCCGGGGGACGCCCGCCCCGCAGCCACCGGCCCCGCAGCCGCGGCCCTCCTCGCCGCTGCTGTCCAGCCCGGCGACACCGTCCTCGTCGCCGGCCCGCACGCGCACCACCTGTACGCCGACCTCGCACCCGCGGCCTCGGTCGACATCCTCGTCCGCTCCGCCCCGGACGCCGAAGAACTCGCCGAAACCCTCGGCGCCGACAAGACCCAGGTCTACTGCGGCTCTCTCGACCGCTTCACCACCACCGAGACCTACGACCTGATCGTCGCCCTCGACGGCCTCGAACGCCTCGTCGGCCCCGACACCCCCACCCTCCCCTGGTCCGAAGCCCTCACCAAACTCACCTCCTACCTGACCCCGAACGGCCGTCTGTTGCTAGGCGCAACAAACCCCTTCAGCGTCAACAACCTCATCCAACCCGACATCACCGCCGCCCTCCCCCGAGACGAAGACTGGGCCCGAGACGTCCGCGACACCGCGCCCGCGGGTTTCAAACCTTTGCTGAAGGCGTTGGCCGCGGCAGGTATCACACCAACTGCAACCTACGGGGTTTTTCCGGCACTGACGGATGCTCGGGTGGTTGTTGAGGGTGATCATGAGGTCGGGGCTGGGGAGGCTGGGCGGGTTGTTGCGGAGGGCAACGGGGGGCCGGTGCTCAGGGATCCGTATCGGGTGGTGATGGATGCGGCGGCTGGTGGGTTGTTGGTGGAGTTGGCGCCGGCTTGGTATGTGGTTGTCGGTGCGGTGGCGGGGTTCGAGCCGCGAGTGGGGGAACTGCTCGAGGAGCGGTTGGTGCGGGCTTTGCGGGTGGATGACCAGGCGGCGTTGCGGCGTGAGGTTGTCGGGTATGTGGAGTGGTTGCGGACGACGGAGACGCCTGGGTCGCCGGAGAACGTGATTGTGGTGGACGGCGGTTATCGGCTGCATGGTGAAGGGGTGGCGGGGGTTGAGGCCGCGCTCGAGCGGTTCGTGGAGCGGGTGTTGCGGGCTGGGGTTCGGGTGCCTTGGCCGGCGGGTGGGGACGGGCAGGAGCTGACGGCGCGGTTGGCGTCGATGGCGGGGATCACCCTGAGCACGCCGGTGAACCGCGAGGTGATCAGGCCGTTGGGGAGTGCTGAGCAGCTGGCGACGGTGGCTCGGCTGGCGGACGAGTTGGCGCACGCGAGCGCGCGGGCGATCCTGTTCGAGGGCACCGTGAGCGGTATTCGGCGGTCGGTGGCATATCGGGTCGGGCATGCGGTGCTGAATCCGGCGCGGGTGATCCGGCGGCGGATCAAGCGCGTACTGCGGAGGCGCTGATGCACCACGCCAATCACTTCTACGGCCACGCGAACGTACTGGCGGCGTACGCCGGCCTGCGTAAGCCGCCGCGGATCTGGGGTTACCTGCAGCACGGCTGGAACATCCTCGACGGCTTCGCGCACGGGACGAACTTCGCGCCCGGGATGCCGAAGTACGTGTGGTCGGACGGCGTCCGGCGCCGCGGCCAGTCGATGGGCCTGCGGAACTACTCGGTGATCGGCTCGGTCTGGCTGTACCTGCTGAAGGTGCACCCGGAGCTGGCGAGCCCGGCCAAGAAGGCGAACGGCACGCTGTTCTACCCGTTCCACGGCTGGGAAGGCCAGCACGTCCTCGGCGACCACGGCCGAATCGTTGCCTCGATCAACGAGCACGAGACCGGCCCGGTGACCGTCTGCCTGTACTGGAACGAGTACCAGCAGCCCGCCATCCGCAAGGTCTACGCGGACGCCGGCTTCCGCGTCATCACTCACGGATACCGCGGCCTGCACTGGCGCAAGACCGACGCCAAGTTCCTGGTCAAACAGTTGCGCGAGCTGCGCGGGCACACCCGCGTCGCCTCCAACCGGCTCAGCTCCGCCGTCCTGTACGGCGCCTCGATCGGCCTGCAGCCCGGCGTGTACGGCGATCCGATGGTCCTGGAGAACGAGCACCCGTCCTTCGGCGGCCAGGCCCGGATCAAACGGCTGTGGCCCGAAATGGACCAACCCTTCGTCCCGCTCTCGACCGCCCGGGAGTTCACCGACACCGAGCTCGGGGTCGACCACGTCGTCTGCCCCGCGGAGATCCGGGAGCTGTTCCGATGGAACGACTGAAGATCGGCATCGTCACCCAGGTCCGGGTGACGAGCTCACGCCTCCCGGCCAAGGTGCTGCTGACCGCCGCCGGCCGGACCTTCCTCGAGCACCACCTGGACCGCCTGCGTGCGACCGGCCTGCCGGTCGTCGTCGCCACGACCACGAACTTCAACGACGACGTCGTCCTGGCCGTCGCGAAGGAGGCCGACGTCCCGGTCTTCCGCGGCTCCGAGGACGACGTCCTCAGCCGCTTCGCCGGAGCGGCCCGAGAGCACGCCCTGGACGCCGTCGTCCGCGTCACCTCGGACTGCCCGCTGATCGACCCGGCGGTCGTTGCCGCGGGCGTCGACCGATGGCGGGCCGAGGGCGACCCCGACCTCTACCTGTCGAACTGCCTGGAGCGCAGCTACCCGCGCGGGATGGACTACGAGATCTTCTCCGCGGCCCGGCTGTACGACGCCGAGGCCAAGGCGACCCTCCAGGCCGACCGCGAGCACGTGACGCCGTACCTGCACCAGAACCGCTCCGGCGAGATGCGTCTGCTGAACCTGCCCTGGTCCGGCGGCGGGGCGCAGTACCGGCTCACGCTCGACACCCCCGACGACTGGAAGTTGCTGGACGCCCTGATCGAGGAGCACGGCGGCAGCGCGCTGACCTGCGCCGAACTCGTCCACCTGCTGGACCGGCATCCGGAGCTGGCCGCGCTCAACGCGCACATCGAACAGAAGAAGCTCGGCGAGTAACAGCGCGCAGGCTCGCGGCTACGGCATGATTTACGGTGATGACCACCGATGAGCCGGCTCTGAGCCCGAACGACGCGGCCCGCGCGACGTCGTTCGGCGCTGTCGCGAGCGCGTACGACGCCGGCCGCCCGACTTTTCCGGTCGACGCGCTGACCTGGATCCTGGGTCCGGGCCGGGGGCTGCAGGTGCTCGACCTGGGCGCCGGGACGGGCAAGCTGGCCGCCGTCGCGGCCGGGCTCGGGCACGACGTGGTGGCCGTCGACCCGTCCGAGGAGATGCTGTCGGTCTGCCGGCAGCGGCCCGGGATCGACACCATGGTCGGCGCCGCGGAGTCGATCCCGCTCGCGCACGCCTCGGTCGACGCGGTCATCGTCGGCCAGGCCTTCCACTGGTTCGACCACTCCCGCGCACTCCCCGAGATCGCCCGGATCCTGCGCCCGAACGGCGTCCTCGGTCTGCTCTGGAACAACTACGACACCGTCGTCCCGTGGGTCCGCCGGGTGCACCGCGCGATCATGGGCGAGGACTTCGGCGCCCCGGGCGCGGACGCGTTCGACCCGATGCCGATCCTGCTCCAGTCCGATCTGTTCGCCGGGGTCGAGACGGCCCGGTTCAAGCACTGGCAGGATCTCGACCGCGGCGGTCTGCGCCAGCTCGCGCTGTCACACTCGCGAGTTGCGGTGCTGACCGAATCCCGCCGGGATTCCGTTCTCGAGCAGGTCGACTCCGTTTACGAGACGTCGGCCCGCCCGCCGGAGCCGTTGCGGATGCCGTACATCACCGGCTGTTACCGGACCCGCCCGAGCGACCTGGCCAACTACCGCCGCACGCTCGACGCCCCGGTCGCCCCGCACCTGTAGAAACATTTTGGTTGCGGACACGCCCTATAAGTCACAAATGGGTTCCCAAACGCTAACGTGCATCTGTTCGCGTCGCCGAGCATGAGGGGAACGCATGGACGAGGACGCCGTACGCGAGCGGGACGCCCGCGCCTACGAGGCCGTGCACGACGCGGCCGACTTCCAGGAGCTGAAGCGCCGGTACAAGAACTTCGTGGTGCCGTGGACGATCGCGTTCATGGTCTGGTACCTGGCCTACGTGGCCTGTAACAACTGGGCCCGCGGCTTCATGAACACCGAGGTGATCGGCAACATCAACGTCGCGCTGGTCTTCGGCCTGCTGCAGTTCGTGTCGACGTTCGTGATCGCCGCCCTCTACGGCCGGTTCGCGAACCGCAAACTCGACCCGCTGGCCGCCGGACTGAACGCCAAGTTCAAGAGGGAGCGCCGCCGGTGAGCCTCGTCCCCCTGCTGATCCCGCTCGCCGACGGCGAGCCCGGCAACCGCACGCTGACCATCTCGCTGTTCTCGGCCGTGGTCGCCGTGACGCTGTACATCACCTGGTGGGCGTCCCGGCAGAACAAGAGCACCGCCGACTACTACGCCGGCGGCCGCAACTTCAGCGGCGCGCAGAACGGCCTGGCTGTCGCCGGCGACTACATGTCGGCGGCGTCCTTCCTCGGGATCTCCGGCCAGATCGCCCTCTACGGGTACGACGGCTTCCTGTACTCGATCGGCTTCCTGGTCGCCTGGCTGGTCGCGCTGCTGCTGGTCGCCGAGCTCCTGCGGAACTCGGGCCGCTTCACGATGGCCGACCAGCTCGCGTTCCGGATGAAGCAGAAGCCGGTCCGGACGGCGGCCGCGACGTCCACGATCGTGGTGTCGATCTTCTACCTGCTGGCCCAGATGGTCGGCGCCGGCTCGCTCGTCGGGCTGCTGCTCGGGGTGCAGGGGGACGCCGTCAAGGCGGCCGTCATCATCCTGGTCGGCGCGCTGATGATCGTCTACGTGACGATCGGCGGGATGAAGGGCACCACTTGGGTGCAGATCGTCAAGGCCGTGCTGCTGATGACCGGTACCGTGCTGATCACGTTCCTGGTGCTGCTGAAGTTCAACTTCAACATCTCCGACCTGCTCGGCGCCGCCTCGGAGAAGTCGGGTAAGGGGCAGTCGTTCCTGCAGCCCGGTCTGCTCTACGGCAAGGACCTGATCGGCCAGATCGACTTCCTGTCCCTCGGCCTCGCGCTCGTCCTCGGGACGGCGGGTCTGCCGCACATCCTGATCCGGTTCTACACCGTGCCGGACTCGCGGTCCGCGCGGCGTTCGGTGCAGTGGGCGATCGGCCTGATCGGCGCGTTCTACCTGATGACGCTGGCCCTCGGATTCGGCGCGGCGGCGCTGCTGAACACGGCCAAGGGCTCGGCGGTCGAGGCGTCGAAGGGCAACGTCGCGTCGCCGGAGCTGGCCGAGGCGGTCGGCGGCGGCGCCGGTTCGCTCGGCGGCTCGATCCTGCTGGCGCTGATCGCGGCGGTCGCGTTCGCGACGATCCTCGCGGTGGTCGCGGGCCTGACGCTGACCTCGGCGTCCTCGTTCGCGCACGACCTGTACGCGAACGTGATCGCGAAGACCAAGCCGTCGGAGAAGAGCGAGCTGCGGGTGGCCCGGTTCGCGGCGATCGGGATCGGCGCGGTCGCGATCGCGCTGGCGATCCCGGCGCAGAAGCTGAACATCGCGTTCCTGGTCGCGCTGGCCTTCGCGGTGGCCGCCTCGGCGAACCTGCCGTCGCTGCTGTTCAACCTGTTCTGGCGGCGGTTCAACACCTCCGGTGCGACCTGGAGCATCTACGGCGGTCTGGTCTCGGCCGTCGTACTGGTGATCTTCTCGCCGGTGGTCTCCGGGAAGCCGACGTCGATGATCACCGGCGCCGACTTCGCCTGGTTCCCGCTGTCGAACCCGGGCATCGTGTCGATCCCGCTCGGATTCCTGTTCGGCGTCCTCGGCACCTACCTCGGTAAGGACCGCTCCAGCGAGGAGCGGTACAACGAGCTCTCCGTCCGCGCGCTCACCGGCGCGGGCGCGGAAGGCGCCACCAAACACTGACCCGAACTCCTCGAAAGGGCCGACCCGCAGCACGCGGGTCGGCCCTTTTGGGTTTTTCTCGAACCGTTGACGCCCTCGTAGCACTGCCGTAACAATGAGCCAGCGCTACGCAAGATATTGGCAAGTCGACGAAAGTTTTGGACTCTCGCGTGGCGGCTGCTCCTCTGCGTCCTCACCACTCCCGCCCAACAGGAGAGGCCATGCGAATTCCCCGATGGCGGTTGCTGACCGCCTTGCTCGCCGCGAGTCTCGCGGCCGGCGCCCTAGTCGCCCCGTCCCTTCCCAGCGCCCACGCCGCCGTACTGGCCGGGCCGAACCTGGCCGCCGGCAAGACCGCGACGGCCAGTAGCGTCACCCAGAACTACACCGCCGCCAATGTCACCGACGGCAACCAGGGCTCGTACTGGGAGAGCGCGAACAACGCGTTCCCGCAGTGGGTCCAGGTCGATCTGGGCGCCTCGGTCACCACCAACCAGGTCGTGCTCAAACTGCCGAACGGCTGGGGCTCACGCACCCAGACGCTCGCGCTCCAGAGCAGTACCGACGGCCAGAACTTCAACGACCTGTCGGCGTCCGCGGGCCGGGCCTTCAACGCCCCGGACAACACCGTCACGCTCGACTACGGCAACTCGACCGCGCGCTACCTCCGGGTCCGGGTGACCGCGAACACCGGCTGGCCCGCCGGTCAGCTCTCCGAGCTCGAGGTCTACGGCCCGGCCACCGGTGACACCCAAGCTCCCACCGCCCCGGGCAGCTTGTCCTTCACCGAGCCCGGCGCCGGCCAGATCCGGCTCGCTTGGAACGCGGCCACCGACAACGTCGGCGTCACCGGGTACGACGTCTACGCGAACGGTCAGCTGCGGACCAGCGTGGCCGGGAACGTACTGACCTACACCGACACCCAGCCGACCAGCTCGACGATCGCGTACTTCGTCCGCGCGAAAGATGCCGCTGGCAACCAGTCGCCGAACAGCAACACGGTGACCCGGAACGGCAGCCAGGGCCCGGGGAACAACCTTGCCCAGGGCAAGCCGATCACGGCGTCCGGTTTCGTGCACACGTTCGTCGCGGCGAACGCGAACGACGACAACGTGACGACGTACTGGGAGGGCAACGGCAACCCGGCGACGCTGACCACCCAGCTCGGCTCGAACGCCGACCTCAGCTCGATCGTGATCCGGCTGAATCCGGACTCGGCCTGGGGTCCGCGGACGCAGACGTTCTCGATCCTCGGCCGTGAGCAGGGCTCGTCGACGTTCAGCACGATCGTCGCGAGCGCGGCGTACAACTTCACCCCGTCGTCCGGGAACACCGTCTCGATCCCGGTCAGCGCGCGGGTCGCCGACGTCCGGCTGAACTTCACCGCGAACACCGGTGCGCCGGCCGGTCAGGTCGCCGAGTTCCAGGTGATGGGCGTCCCGGCCCCGAACCCGGATCTCACCCTCGGCAGCCTGTCCTGGACGCCGACGTCCCCGGTCGAGACCGACACGATCACCGTCCGCGGGACCGTCACCAACAGCGGTAACGCGGCCTCGGCGGCGACCGACGTCAACTTCTACCTCGGCACCGCCAAGGTCGGGACGGCGGCCGTCGGCGCGCTCGCGGCCGGAGCCTCGGCCACGGTCAGCGCCTCGATCGGGGCCCGGGACGCCGGCAGCTACTCGCTGAACGCGAAGGTCGACGAGGCCAACACGATCATCGAGCAGAACGACGCGAACAACTCTGCCACCGCCGGGACCGCACTCGTGGTGACCCCGGTCGCCAGCTCGGACCTGATCGCCGCGGCGGTCAACTGGACGCCGGGCAACCCCTCGGCCGGGAACAGCGTCGCCTTCTCCGTCGTGCTCAAGAACCAGGGCAGCATCGCCTCGGCCGCGGGCGCACACGGGATCACGCTGACCATCCTCAACGGCAGCTCCACGGTCGCCACCCTGACCGGGAGCCACAACGGCGCGATCGCGGCCGGCGCCAGTACCGCAGCGGTTGCCCTTGGCAACTGGACGGCGGGTAACGGACGCTACACCGTCCGCGTCGTCCTGGCCGACGACGCCAACGAGCTCCCGGTCAAGCGCACCAACAACACCAGCGAGCGGCCGTTCTTCGTGGGCCGCGGCGCGAACATGCCCTACGACCACCTGGAGGCCGAGGACGCCGCGGTCGGCGGCGGCGCCCAGGTGATCGGCCCGAACCGGACCATCGGCGACCTCGCCGGTGAGGCCTCCGGACGGCGCGCGGTCACGCTGAACTCGAACGGCTCGTTCGTCGAGTTCACCACCCGGGCGTCGACGAACACCCTCGTCACCCGCTTCTCGATCCCGGACTCCGCCGGCGGCGGCGGGATCAACTCGACGATCAACGTGTACGTGAACGGCACGTTCCACAAGGCGTTGCCGCTGACCTCGAAGTACGCGTGGCTGTACGGCGCGGAGGCCGGCCCGAGCAACTCGCCGGGCGCCGGCCCGGCCCGGCACATCTACGACGAGGCGAGCATCATGCTCGACTCGACCGTCCCGGCCGGGTCGAAGATCAAGCTCCAGAAGGACCCGGCGAACAGTACGACGTACTCGATCGACTTCATCGACACCGAGCAGGTGACGCCGATCGGCAACCCGGGCGCCGGGTTCGTGACGCCGGCCGGGTTCACCCACCAGGACGTGCAGAACGCGCTCGACCGGGTCCGGCAGGACAGCACGCTCCAGGGCGTCTACCTGCCCGCGGGTGAGTACCCGACGCAGTCCAAGTTCAACGTGTACGGCAAGGCGACCAAGGTGGTCGGGGCCGGGCCGTGGTTCACGAAGTTCGTGGCGCCGCAGTCCCAGTCGAACACCGATATCGGCTTCGACGCGCAGTCGTCGGCGAACGGATCGACGTTCAGCGGGTTCGCGTACTTCGGCAACTACGACAGCCGCAACGACGGGCCGGGCAAGGTGTTCAACTTCTCCGGGACGTCGAACATGACCATCGACAACATCTGGGCCGAGCACCAGATGTGCCTGTACTGGGGTGCGAACACCGACAACTCGACGATCAAGAACTCGCGGATCCGGAACGCCTTCGCCGATGGCATCAACATGACCAACGGGTCGGCCGGTAACACCGTCAGCAACAACGACGCGCGGTCCACGGGTGACGACAGTTTCGCGCTCTTCAACGCCACCGACAACGGCGGCGGCGAGGTCCGGGACAACGTCTTCGAGAACCTGTCCGCGACGCTGACCTGGCGGGCCGCCGGGTTCGCGGTGTACGGCGGGACGAACAACGTCTTCCGCAACCTGTACGCGGCGGACATGCTCACCTACCCCGGCGTCACGATCAGCTCACTGGACTTCGGCATCCCGATGAACGGGTTCGGGGCCACACCGACGACGCGTTTCGAGAACGTGTCGATCGTCCGCTCGGGTGGGCACTTCTGGGGGAACCAGACCTTCCCCGGGCTGTGGATCTTCTCGGCCTCGAAGGTCTTCCAGGGGATCCGGGTGACCGATCTGGACATCGTCGATCCGACGTACAGCGGGATCATGTTCCAGACCAACTACGTCGGCGGCCAGCCGCAGTTCCCGGTCGCGGACACGATCTTCACCAACACGTCGATCTCCGGCGCCCGCAAGTCCGGGGACGCCTTCGACGTGAAGTCGGGCTTCGGGATCTGGGCCAATGAGCTGCCCGAGCCCGGCCAGGGCCCGCCGGTCGGCTCGGTCCAGTTCAACAACCTGTCGCTGAGCAACAACGCCGTCGACATCCGCAATACGACTGGGTTCACCATCAACCGGAACTAGCTGAACAGACGAACGGGTAGTAGTCGCGATTCCCGCAGCCGCGGATCGTGGGCTGAGCGTAGCCGGGCCGCCGAGCGGCCTACTACTACCCGTTCTTCGGCACGGGTTACAGGTCGCGGGCAATGCGGTCGAGGAGTTCGCCGGCTTTCAGGACGTGTTCGCGGTCGGCGTCGTCCAGGCGGTGCAGGAGTTTGGTGAGCTCGTCGGCGGCCTGACGGCCGGAGTCCTCGACGGTGGTCCGGCCGGCGTCGGTGAGGACGACGGCGGTCGCGCGGCCGTCGACCGGGTCAGGCTCCCGGCGGACCAGCCCGGCCTCTTCGAGGGCGGCGACCGTCGTGGTCGCGGTCGGCTGCGAACAGGGCACGCGGGCGGCGATCTCGCCGATCCGGATCGGCTGCTCGTCGGCGACCAGCATCAGCGCGAGGAACTGGGTCGGGTGCAAGACCGCGGTCCGGCTGCGCCGCAGATACCGGACGATCCGATGCATGCTGACCAGCAGCTGCAGAGTCTCCTCCTGCGCCACGGTGACCACCTCCCCTGATGAAGCACTGATCCTGGCACATCGAACGGCGTTCGCCCAGGTCCCAGTGGTGAAGGTCATAGCTGGGCGGTGATGACTCCCAGAGCGAACGCGGTTCCGGCCAGCCCGAGCATCACCATCGCCAGCGTCATCAGCCGGCGCTGCAGGGCGGGGAGCTCAGCGGCGGTGGCGAAGACGCGCTGCGGCCAGTGTTTCCAGGAGACGTACCAGAAGATGCCGGTTGCCCCGAGCAACAGGATGGCCTTGACCACGTGGATCGGCCAGTGCGCGGAGTCCAGGAGCAGTAGGCCGGCGCCGGTCAGGGCGATCACCGCGATCAGGCCGAGCACCTTGTACCGGTTGCCCGCGGCAATGACCGTGGTGAGCGCCTCGCGACCGGCCTGGTCGGCGCCGAAGTACCGCTTCAGCTTCGGCTGGACGACGAACAGCGAGTACGCCATCCCCCCGACCCAGGCCGCGGCGAGCCCGGCGTGCACGATCGCGAGGACGGCGGTCATCACTGCTGCGGAGGCGGCGGCGGGAACGCGTTGTAGGGCAGCATCCCGGCCAGCTGGACGAGCTTGCCCAGGGTCTCGGTGAGGTCCTTGGGCTTGGTCCGGCCGAAGATCGGGTGCTCCATGCAGACCAGGTCGTCGCCGACCACCGACCAGGTGTTCACCTTCTGCTTACGCATGAACTGCATCAGCTGTGGGTGCAGGTAGTAGCCGGCCACGTTCGGGTCGGTGTCGATCATCTTGTACCAGCGGTTGAACTTCGAGTCCGGCGTCGGGGGCTCCGGGTAGTGCTCGACCTCGAGCTCCGGCTCGGTGCTGGACACGATCGAGAAGTACGGCATCGGGCGCGGCAGCTTCACCACCCAGACGGTGTCGATCTTCACCTCGTCCAGCTGGTTGACCTCTTTGTTCGTCCAGGCGGTGTGCACGTGCGTCACCGTCGGCCGCCGATGGAAGTCGAAGGCGACGAACGGTACGCCGTTCAGCTGGCCGTCCACGACACCGAACGCGATCCGCTGGTCACCGTGTGACGTGAACGGCGGCACCCGCCAGTAGTCCGTGAGCTCCGGCGCCTGCTCCCGGAAGCGCCACCCGGACTGCTGGGCCAGCGCCTGCCGCTCCTCATTCGTCTGCATCATCCGCTTCGCTTCGAGCACGGGCAAAGCGTAGGCCCCCGGGAGGTCGCTCCCGGGGGCCCGAAACGCCGGTCGGTCAGTCCTCGTCGGACTTGCTCAGGTTGGTCTTGATCAGGTCCATGACGGTGGAGTCGGCCAGGGTGGTGACGTCACCGACCTCGCGGTTCTCGGCGACGTCGCGGAGCAGGCGGCGCATGATCTTGCCGGAGCGGGTCTTCGGCAGCTCGGCCACGACCATGATCTGGCGCGGTTTCGCGATCGGGCCGATCTCCTTGGCGACGTGGTTGCGCAGCTCCTGGACGACGTCCGGACCGCCGTCGCCGGCCTCCGAGCGGAGGATGACGAACGCCGCGATCGCCTGACCCGTGGTCGGGTCGGTGGCGCCGACGACGGCCGCCTCGGCGACCTTCGGGTGCGAGACCAGGGCCGACTCGATCTCGGTGGTGGACAGGCGGTGGCCGGAGACGTTCATGACGTCGTCGACGCGGCCGAGCAGCCAGATGTCGCCGTCCTCGTCCTTCTTGGCGCCGTCGCCGGCGAAGTAGACGCCCTCCCAGCGCGACCAGTAGGTGTCCTTGAAGCGCTGGTCGTCACCCCACAGCGTGCGCAGCATCGACGGCCAGGGCTTGTCGATGATCAGGTAACCGCCGGAGCCGTTCGGGACCGACTTGCCCGCGTCGTCGACGACGTCCACGCTGACGCCCGGGATCGCCTTCATCGCGGCGCCCGGCTTGCCGGCGGTGACGCCGGGCAGCGGGGAGATCATGTGCATCCCGGTCTCGGTCTGCCACCAGGTGTCGACGACCGGCGCCTGGTCGCCGCCGATGTGCTTGCGGTACCAGACGTAGGCCTCGGGGTTGATCGGCTCGCCGACCGACCCGATCACCCGCAGCGTCGACAGGTCGAACTTCGCGGGGATGTCGTCGCCCCACTTCATGAACGTCCGGATCGCGGTCGGCGCGCAGTACAGGATCGAGACCTTGTACTTCGCGATGATCTCCCACCAGCGGCCCTGGTGCGGGGTGTCCGGGGTGCCTTCGTACAGGACCGAGGTGGTCGCGTTCGCGAGGGCGCCGTACACGATGTAGCTGTGGCCGGTGACCCAGCCGATGTCGGCCGCCGTCCAGTAGACGTCGGTCTCGGGCTTCAGGTCGAAGACGCCCCACTGGGTGTACGCCGTCCCGACGAGATAGCCGCCGGTCGTGTGCAGGATGCCCTTCGGCTTACCGGTGCTGCCGGAGGTGTACATGACGTAGAGCGGGTGCTCGGCGTCGAACGCCTCGGGGGTGTGCTCGGCCGACTGCTTGCCGACGAACTCCTCCCACCACAGGTCGCGGCCCTCGACGATGTCGGTCTCCTGGCCGGTGCGCTTCACGACCAGGACGTTGCGGACGTCGGGGCAGTCGACCAGAGCGGCGTCCACCGCGGGCTTCAGCGCGGCCGGGGCGCCCCGGCGGTAGCCGCCGTCCGAGGTGATGACGACGCGGGCGTCGCAGTCCAGGATGCGGTCCTTGAGGGCCTCGGAGGAGAAGCCGCCGAAGATCACGGTGTGCGGGGCGCCGATCCGCGCGCAGGCGAGCATCGCCACGACCGTCTCGGGGATCATCGGCATGTAGATCGCGACGATGTCACCGGGCTGGACGTTCAGCTCGAGCAGCGCGTTGGCGGCCTTGCTGACCTCGTCCTTGAGCTGGGCGTAGGTGATCTCGCGGGTGTCACCGGGCTCACCCTCGAAGTAGTAGGCGACCTTGTCGCCGAGGCCGTTCTCCACGTGCCGGTCGACGCAGTTGTACGCCGCGTTCAGCTTGCCGTCGGCGTACCACTTGGCGAACGGCGGGTTGCTCCAGTCCAGCGTCTCGGTCGGCTCGACGGCCCAGGTGATCCGCTTGGCCTGCTCGGCCCAGAACCCCTCGAAGTCGGCGGCGGCGCGCTCGTAGGCGTCCGCCTTCAGGTTCGCGTTCGCGGCGAGCTCGGCCGGCGGCTCGAACCGACGCTCCTCGTGCATCAGGTTCGACAGGGCTTCGGACTGCGGTGACTCTGTCACGTCGGCGACTCCTCCTCGTGGCTTCGGCGCGTCGGAGCGCCCGACCCCTTTCTACCAAGGCGAACACGGCCACGGAAGCGTGGTATCGCCGAACAGCCCGCCTCCTGCGCCGAACCGAACTCCCCGCGAGACGGACGGTCGAGAGCCCACTTCCCAGCTGGTCGGACGCCACTCGACACACTGGTCTACCGCCGCGGAGTCAGGCTTCGCGGCGTCCGAGCTGGACCGGGTGTCGGTCGCCGCTTCGGCGTCCGCGCTGATCTCGTCCGAGTGGTCTAGTTCGACTTCTCGCCGGGCCGGGCGCGCGGCGAGTAGTTTCGGGCGCATGGATGGCGCTGAGGAGTACCTGCAGGCAGCACTGAAAGTCGCCCACCGCGCGGCGGAGTCCCAGGTCGGCGCGATCCGCGTCGCCGCCGGTCTGGTCGTCGACGCGATGACCGCCGGTCACACCTTCTGGGTCTTCGGCACCGGTCACAGTCACCTGATCGCCGAAGAGGTCTACGGCCGCGCCGGCGGTCTCGCCGACGTCCGCGCGATCCTCGAACCCGGGCTGATGCTGCACGAAGGGCTGGCCAAGAGCTCCCATCTCGAACGGCTCCCCGGCCTGGCCGACGTCCTCCTCCGAACGCACCCGATCGCCGCCGGCGACGTCGTCCTGATCGCCTCGAACTCCGGCCGCAACGCCGTCCCGGTCGAGTTCGCCCTCGGCGCCCGCGCCCGCGGCGCCGCCGTCATCGCCCTGACCTCGATGGCGCACACCTCAGCCGTCGACTCCCGGGTGCCGAGCGGCCAGCGCCTGTTCGAGACCGCCGACGTCGTCCTCGACAACTGCGGCGTCCCCGGCGACGCCCTCATCACCGTCCCCACCACCCCCGAGAAAACCGGCGCCACCTCCACCGTCGTCGGCGCCCTCCTGGCCCAAGCCCTCACCGTAGAAATCGTCACCCGCCTGGACACCCCCAACGTCCTCCGCAGCCTCAACGCCTAACCCCCAGCTACTGAGGCGGAGCGGTAAACGCACGACGCCCGCGGTCGCGGAAGCACTCGCCCGGGCGGAGTCGGCGGCGGCGTCCGAACGCTCGAGTCGCTCCCCGGAAACTACGAGCCACCCAGCGCCACTTTCTTTCCACCTACCGGCAGAGGAGGAGGTAAGACGCGGCGCGCCCGCAGTCGCGGGGGGTATTCGCGCAGGCGCGGAGCCGGCGGCGTCCGAGGACGGAGCCGACGGGCGTGTCCGGGGGACCTCACGAGGTGGCTGGTCGGGCGATCGTGGCCGGCCGAGGTCGCGCTGGAGGCGCCGCAAGAGACGTAGTCGCCGGAGGTGCCGTGAGACACCGTCGCGGAAGCGACGTGAGGGGCGCCGTCGCGGGGGCGACGTGAGGGGGCGTCGCGGGGGCGCCGCCAGACCTCGTCGCCGGAGGCGCCATGAGAGAGGTCGTCGCGGGAGCAACCTGAGACGTCGTCGCGGGGGCGACGTGAGCGGCGTCGCGGGGGTTAGGTGGCTCGGTAGGCGACTGTTATGTCGTAGCGGTCGGAGCGGTAGGTGGAGCGGCCGAACTCGATGGGTTCGCCGGAGGCGGTGCGGGGGGCGGAGGTGATGATGAGGCAGGGGGTGGTGGGGTCGATCTCGAGGAGTTCGGCGTCGCCGGGTTCGGGTGGGGCGGCGACGATGGAGGCGGAGACCATGCCGAGGGCGACGCCGTAGCGGTCGGCGAGGACGCCGTACAGGGAGTTCGCGGCGAGGTCGATCTCGTCGAGGCCGGGGTAGCGGCGCAGCGAGAGCGCGGTGCGCTCGATCGCCATCGGTTCGCCGTCGGCGGTGCGGAGGCGGACGAGGTGCAGGACGGGGGTGCCGAGCGGCTCTTCGAGCTCGCGGGCGAGGACGTCGTCCGCCGCGCCGACGTGGTGCTCGAGGACGCGGGCGCCGGGGGTGATCCCGCGGTTGACCATGTCCTGGCTGAACGACGAGGCGAGCAGCTTGGACGGACGGGGCTCGGCGACGAAGGTGCCACCGCCGGGACGACGGGCGGCGAGACCGTCGGCGACGACGCGATCGACCTCCTGGCGGACCGTCATCCGGGCGACGCCGAAGCGCTCGGCGAGGACCCGCTCCGAGGGCAGGACGGTGCCGACGGCCAGCGACTTGGTCAGGTTCTCCAGGATCTCGCGGATCTGGTCGCCCTTGGGACGATCGGGCCGCAGTTCCGTGGGGAGATCGGCGAGGTCACCGGGGTTGTTCCGTGGGCGGGCCATGTGCTCAGTATCCCTGGAATTGTGGCCGGCAAACCGGTTGCCGGGGGCGCTGACCGCGGTCACTCGAGGCTCGGCGACCGGTGCTTGTGGCGACCGCGACGGCGTTGGCGCGGTAGACCTCTCAGCCCGACTGTAACCTCTGCCGCCGACTCACGGCCAGTGACGAGTCAGGGTAGTTTTAACGTTATGCATCGCGCACAGTTCGTAGCCGAAAGCGGATCGAACGGCGAGTGGAAGCGCCAGGGGAACCGGTTCACCGACCGGATCTCGCGCGCCTCCACGGCGTCGGTTGGCGAGGGCCCCGACGACCAGGGCCGCTGGCCGGTCGAGCCGGGCCGGTACCGGCTCGTCGTCAGCCTCGCCTGCCCCTGGGCGCACCGCTCGGTGATCGTCCGCCGGCTGCTCGGCCTGGACGACGTCATCGGCCTCGCCGTCGTCGACCCGATCCGCGACGAGCGCGGCTGGCGGTTCACGCTCGACCCCGACGGTCGCGATCCGGTGCTCGGCATCGAGTACCTGTCCGAGGCCTACCTGCGGACGGACCCGGCGTACGACGGCCGCGTGACCGTGCCCGCGATCGTGGACACCGTGACTGGTCTCGTCGTCACCAACGACTACCCGCAGATCACCCTCGACCTGTCGACCGAGTGGACCGACCACCACCGCGCCGGCGCGCCGCAGCTCGTCCCGGCCGACCGCGCCGAGATGGACACCCTGATCGACGAGATCTACCGCGATGTCAACAACGGCGTCTACCGCTGCGGTTTCGCGACCGGCCAGGAGGCCTACGAGGCGGCGTACGACGTCCTGTTCGCCCGGCTCGACCTGCTCGAGCAGCGCCTCGCCGATCGCGCCTACCTCCTCGGCGACGAGCTCCGCGAGGTCGACATCCGCCTCTTCACCACGCTCGTCCGCTTCGACGCGGTCTACCACGGCCACTTCAAGTGCAACCGCAACAAGCTCACCGAGTTCCCCAACCTGTGGGCCTACGCCCGGCGCCTGTTCCAGCTCCCCGCCTTCGGCGAAACCGTCGACTTCGACCAGATCAAGCGCCACTACTACGTCACCCACGACACCATCAACCCCACCGGCATCGTCCCCAAGGGCCCGGACCCGGCAGCCTGGCTCAGCTAAACTGTCCTCAGGTGTGCCGGGAAGTCTGGTCGGCGATCGTTTCAGCGACCCCCGACGAAGGGCCGAACCATGACCCGGCAGATGTTCCCCCGGATCCTCCCGCGCGAGCGCGCCGTCCTGGCCGACACCTTACGCACCGAGACCACCGGCGGGCTTTTGTTGCTCGCGGCCACTGTTGTGGCGCTGGTGTGGGCCAACTCACCCTGGCAGGACGGCTACCACCACCTCCGCGAGCTGCCGCTCGGCCCGTTGACGGTCGAGGCGTGGGCATCGGACGGCGCACTCGCGATCTTCTTCTATCTCGCCGGGCTCGAGTTGAAGCGCGAACTCGTGGTCGGGTCGCTGTCGAAGCTCAGCGAGGCCGTCCTGCCGGTCGCCGCCGCGATCAGCGGAATGGTGCTCCCGGCAATCATCTACCTCGGCGTGAACCTGCTGTCGGACGACGGGAAACCGCACGGCTGGGCGGTGCCGACGGCAACGGATATCGCGTTCGCCCTGGCCGTGCTGGCGATCGTCGGCTCGAACCTCCCCAGTGCGCTCCGCGCCTTCCTGCTCACGTTGGCGGTGGTCGACGACTTCGGCGCGATCCTGGTGATCGCGGTCTTCTTCTCGCACGGCTTCCACCTGTGGTCGTTGCTGGCCTCGGTCGCGCTGATCGCCGCTTGGTACGTGCTGCAGCGCCGCAACATCCGGACGCCGTTCCTGTACGTGCCGATCGCGATCGCGGCCTGGTGGTTCATGCACGAGTCCGGGATCCACGCCACGATCGCCGGGGTCGCGCTCGGTCTCGTCACGCGGGTCGAGTCGGCCGAGCGGATCGACGACCGCTTGCGGCCGTGGTCGGCGGGCGTCGCCGTACCGGTGTTCGCGTTGTTCGCCGCCGGCGTCACGTTGAGCGGCGACGCCGTCCGGCAGCTGCTGACCGATCCGGTCGCGATCGGGATCGCCGCCGGCCTGCTCGCCGGTAAGGCGCTCGGAGTGTTCGGCGGCTCCTGGCTGACCGCGCGCTTCACCCGCGCCGAGTTGAACTCCGACCTGTCCTGGCGGGACGTCGGCGCCGTGTCGGTGCTGGCCGGGATCGGGTTCACCGTCGCGTTGCTGATCGCCCAGCTGGCGTTCGCGGACGACGTCGCCCAGGTCGAGCGTGCGAAGGCCGCCGTCCTGATCGCGTCGGTGCTGGCCGCGCTGATCGCCTCGGCTCTCCTCCTGCGCCGGAACCGTTCGTACGCACGGTAGTGTCAAGGCACGGGACGCGTGTGGAAGGAGTGCCATGTCATTGGGGCAGAACGGTGACGAGCCCACGGTCGGTCAGCTGGTCGCGAATGTCAGCAAGGACCTGTCGAGTTTGGTCCGCAGCGAGCTGGAGCTCGCGAAGACCGAGCTGAAGAAGACCGCGGTCGCCGCCGGGACGGGCGCCGGGATGTTCAGCGGCGCGGCCTTCCTGGGTCTGCTGGCGATCATCCTGCTGACCATCTCGCTGGCCTACGCGTTCACCGCGCTCGGTCTGCACCCGGCGCTGGCCTTCCTGATCACCGCGGTGATCCTGCTGCTGATCGCCGGCGTCCTGGTGCTGGTCGGTAAGAAGATGCTCGGCAAGGCCAAAGGTCCGCAGCGCGCGATCGAGACCTCGAAGGAGTCGGTCGAGGCGCTCAAGGCGATCGGCAAGGGCGACTGAGCCCGGCCGGCGTCGTCGACCTGCTGGTCGACGGCCCCTGGTCGCACTCCCTGGTGGCGGCCAACGGGGCCCGGTTCCACGTCGCCGAGTGCGGAGCGGCCGATGACCCGCTCGTCCTCTTCCTGCACGGCTTTCCGGAGTTCTGGTGGGCCTGGCGGCATCAGCTGCCGGTCGTCGCGGCCGCCGGCTACCGCGCCGTCGCGATGGACCTGCGCGGGTACGGCGCCAGCGACAAGACCCCGCGCGGCTATGACCCCTACACCGCGGCCGCCGACGTCTCCGGTGTGATCCGCTCCCTGGGCGCGACGGATGCCGTGGTCGTCGGACACGGCTGGGGCGGTTTCATCGGCTGGTCGGCCGCCGTCCTCGCCACCCGACAGGTGCGCGCACTAGCGGCGGTCTCCGCGCCGCATCCGTTGCTGCTGGCCCGTTCCGGCCAGCCGAAGGCAGTAGCTCGGACGGCGTGGTTCCAGCTGCCGGTCCTCCCCGAACGGCGGCTGCTCGCGCAGGACGGCGTCCACATCGAACGCCTCCTCCGTGACTGGGCCGCACCGGGCGGTCTCTTCCCGGACGCCGAAGCGTCCCGCCGCTACCGCGCCGCCCTGCAGGTCTGGCCGGCGCCGCACTGCGCGCTGGAGTACCACCGCTGGTTCGCCCGCTCCCGTTTCCGGCCGGACGGCCGCAAATACACCGCCCAGATGCGGACGCCGGTCGCCGTCCCGGTCCTGCAGCTGCACGGCGCCCTCGACCCGGCCATCTCCCCCACCGCAACCACGCCGCCCCACCTGGTCGCGGCGCCGCTGCGGCACGAGGTCATCACCCCCGCCGGTCACTTCCCCCACGAGGAGACCCCAGAGCTCTTCAACGCCCAACTGCTGGACTGGCTACGCGCTATCTGATGCGCTGTACGACGTCACTGACGGACGTGATCGTCCATGCACCGTCTTTCTGCACCACGGTGTAGGTCGCGGCGTAGTCGCGATGACAGGACTGATCGATCTGGACGCGTAGGACCCGGGAGTCTCCGGCCTTGACGATCTTGCCGAGTTCGATCAATCCCATCCGGTCCTCGGTGCATTCTCGATCGAATCCAGGGGGTAGCGGGGACGAACCGCGCCACTCCGCCGGGCCGACGACCGACGCAGCCCGGACGATCGCCCGGCGCTGTTCCGGCGTGATGACCGGCTCCGGTCCGTCCTTCGGCTCGCGCAGCCCCTGCACGATCAGCCTTTCCCAGCCCGCTTTCGGCTTGAGCTGCCCCGCGAGCAACTGCGCCGCCACCGACCACACCTTGGCGTCGTCATCGATCACGGCCTGGTCGGCCGCGGTCCGCGAAGTGGGGGCCGCGACCGGTGGATCGGCGTCCGGGCCGGCGTTGCGGACGGCGTAGACGGAGCCGGCCACGACGCTCAGGACGGCGGCGGCGACCAGGACGGGGGTGAGCAGGCGGCGCGGGGATTTGGTTGCTTCAGGCAAGGTGTCGACGTCGGCGCGGTGGTCCGCGAAGGTTTCGCGGAGGAGGTCGCCGAGCTGGTCGTCGGTGAGTTTGGGCATGTCAGTCGTCCTCCTGGGAGAGGTGGTCGCGGAGGGTCGCCAGGGCGCGGGCGGCGTTCGAGCGGACGGTGCCCGGCACGACGCCGAGGACGGCGGCGATCTCGTCGTCGGAGAGGTCTTCGTAGTAGCGGAGTACCAGGACGGCGCGCTGCTGGCGGGGCAGCCGGGTGAGCAGCTGCCAGGTCGCGTCCTTCAACGCCTGGCGCGAGCCGATGTCCTCGTCCGAGGGGTGGTCGATCGGTTCGGCCAGCGGCAGCTCACGGTTCTTGAGGATCCGCCGCCAGCTGAGGAACTCGTTGACCACCATCGTGCGCAGGTAGGCCTCGGGATGTTCCAGGTCGCGGATCTTGTCCCAGCGCCGATGGGCGCGCACGAGGACCGTCTGGACCAGGTCCTCGGCGCTGTGCCGATTGCCGGACAGCATCAGCCCGAGCCGGAGCAGCCGCTGCTCGCTGGCTCGTACGAGGCCGTCGTACGTCACCATCTCGTCCCCGCTCATGGTTGCCGTCACATCTCTTGAACGCGGCGGGCGGGTAGATCTGCTGCAGCCTAGGTACAGGTTTTGGTGGAGACGTCCTGCGTGGCGGAGGCGCCGGCGCGGGCGTCGGCGGCGACCTGGTCGGCGGTCAGGACGTAGCCGGTCCGGTTGTCCTCGACGGAGGCCGCGAAGACGACGCCGTACACCGTGCCCTTCGCGGAGATCAGCGGACCGCCGGAGTTACCCGGGCGGACCGAGGCCCAGATCGAGAAGGCCTGCCGGGTGACCGTGCGGTCGCCGTAGATGTCCGGGCCGCGGAGGCGCTCCTCGGAGCGGATCCGGGCCGGCTCGGAGTCGAACGGGCCGTTCTCCGGGTAGCCGAGGACGACGGCCGGGTCATCGGCCTTGGCGGTGAAGTCGAACTGCAGCGGCTTGACGTCCAGACCCGGCACGTACAGGACCGCGACGTCGACCTCGGGGTCGAACAGGACGACGCGGGCGTCGTACTCGCGGCCGTTGATCTCGACATCCGGCGAGCTGACGCCGGCGACGACATGCGCGTTCGTCATCACGCGCTGCGGGGCGTAGACGAAACCACTGCCCTCCAGGCCGCGGGAGCAGTTGGCCACGCCGGTGATCTTCGCGATCCGGCTGTAGGTCTGCCGGACGGCGGGCTGCCGGCCGATCGCGCTGTCCGGTGGCTGGGTGTCGCGGATCCGCTCGGGGACGAACGGGTCGAGGAAGCGCGGGAACAGATCGGTGTTGACGACATCGTTGAACGCCTGCAGAGCGTTGTCGGCACCGCTCGGCAGCACCTCGTCGACCTTCGCCAGCACCTCCGAGCCGCGGACCGCGGACGTGACACTCGGGATCCGCGCGCCGCTGACCGCGACGCCGAGCACCCAGGACACGATCAGGACGGACGCCGCCGCCAGCGCCGCGCCGCCGAGCGCATCGACGGCCTTCACCGGTTTCCAGGAGATCTTGTTCCGGATCTTGGAGCCGATCAGCGCCCCGATCGTCCGGCCGATCGAGGCCAGGATCACCACCAGCACCAGCGCGGCGAACGAGACCGTCACACTCGGCTCGAAGTTGTCGAGCACCCGCGGGACGCCCCAGACACCGACCGCGGCGCCGCCGAGCAGCCCCAGCGTCGCGCACGCGCCCAGGACGAAGCCCTCGATATAGCCGGAGATCGCCACCAGCAGGGTGATGATCAGCAGCGCGTAGTCGAGCTTGCTCACTCCACACCTTCCGCGTCCTGGCTCAGGTCGTGCTCGATGGCGGTCATCCGCCGGACGTCGGCCGGCCGGCTGCCCTCGCTCCGCCAGGCCGCCTCGACCAGTCGGTCGGGCAACGGTACGACGTTCGAGGGGTTCCAGTCGCGCGCCCAGCCGCCGAGCAGCAGCAATTTGTCCAGGAGGCCCGCGGTGAAGCCCCAGACGAACAGATCGTTGACGAGGAAGGCAGGGCCGGTGAAGCCGGACGGGTGCAGACAGCTCACCCGGTTCGCCGGGTCGGCGAGCAGCTGGACGGAGACGGTGTGCACCGAGGCGACCTCGGCCGGGTCGACGACCGCGACCGGGGACGGCGTCCGCCACCAGGCCAGCACCGGGGAGACGCCGAAGTTGCTGACCGGCACCCAGAGCGCGGGCCAGATCGCGAACGGTACGACGCCGGCCGGGTCGAGGCCGGTCTCCTCCTCGGCCTCGCGCAACGCCGTCCGGATCAGGCCCTCGTCGCCGACGCCGTCCTCGGGGTCGACGCCGCCGCCGGGGAACGCGACCTGGCCGGCGTGTTTGCGCAGCGTCCAGGACCGCTCGGTGAGCAGCACCTCGGGCCCTTCGTTGCCCTCGGCAAGCAGGATCAGGACGGCGGAGCTCCGCACCGAGGGGTCGTCGGGCGGGAGGAAGCGGGACAGCAGGTTCGGGTCGACGTCCGCGGAGGCCTTCGCCAACGGGTGCAGCCAATCCGGGATCTGGACGTCGAACGTCATACCTGCACTCCGAGCTTCTCCAGCACCAGGCGGTCGAGCTGCTCCTGGGAGGTCAGCGCTCCGTTGTGCAGGGTGAATTTGCCGGTCTTGTCGACGAACACCGTCACCGGCGGCCCGCCGACCTTGAAGGGTTTGCGGACCTGCTTGTCGGAGTCGATCAGATGCGGGTAGTCGAGCTTGTTGTCCAGCGCGAACTTCACGGCCAGCTCGGGCCGCGGGTCGGTGTAGTCGATCCCGATGATCCTCAGTTTGTCGCCGGCCTTCTGCTGCAGAGCCGCCAGGTACGGCGCCTCGTCCCGGCAGGGCGGACACCACTGGGCCCACACGTTGATCACGAGCGGCCCCCGCAGATCGGCCAGCCGCACATCCGGCCCCTCCCCCAGACACGGCAAGCTCACATCCGGCAACCCACCCGCGACCGGCGGCCGCGACTCCACCACCGGACAAGCCGCCAACCGCTCAGCCCCCGCAACCGTCGCTCGCCCACCCCCTGTCGCCTCCTCACCAGGCCCCGCCCCACAAGCCGCCAACATCACCACGAACATCCCACCCGCCACCGCACGCCGCAGCCGCGCAGTGGCGGGGGCGTGGGGGGTGGGGTGGTGCGGGGGTGGGGTCACGCGGCGGGGACCTTCACCAGCTTTGCGGCGGTGGCGTAGTCGGTGGGGCCGGCGCCGTAGGAGGGGCAGTACTGGGCGATGGGGCAGGCGCCGCAGGCGGGTTTCTTGGCGTGGCAGCGGCGGCGGCCGTGGAAGATCAGGCGGTGCGAGAGCATCGTCCAGTCCTTCTTCGGGAAGAGGGCGCCGATCAGGTGCTCGACCTTGACCGGGTCCTCCTCGGTGGTCCAGCCGAAGCGCCGGACCAGGCGGCCGAAGTGGGTGTCCACGGTGATCCCGGGGACGCCGAAGGCGTTGCCGAGGACGACGTTCGCGGTCTTACGGCCCGTCCCGGGGAGTTTGACCAGCTCTTCGAGCTTGCCCGGGACGACGCCGTCGTACTCGTCGACGAGCGCCTGGCCGAGTTTGATCACGCTGTTGGTCTTGGCCCGGAAGAAGCCGGTCGGTTTGAGGATCGCCTCCATCTCCTCCCGGTCCGCCTCGGCCATCGACTGCGCCGTCGGGTACTTCGCGAACAGCGTCGGGGTCACCTTGTTCACGGTCACGTCGGTGGTCTGGGCCGACAGGATGGTGGCGACCAGCAGCTCCAGCGGCGTCCGGAAATCGAGCTCACAGTGAGCGTCCGGATACGTCTCGGTGAGCACTTTGTGGATCTTCCGGGCCCGCCGGACGAGCTGACTGGACGTCTCGTCGGCGAACACCGGGGCCTTGCGGGGGACCTTCAGCGTCACCGTCTCCAGAGCCCCGGGAAGGGGCTGGCCGACCGGTTCCGCGACACGCTGCGATGGCATGCAGGCCAGCCTACGTGGCGGGGCCGACACTGGAGGGGCTACGGTTTTGGGGCGAGCGGGTGGATACGCTCACCTCGCCGGGCGGGGCGATCCCCCGGCCGAAGACGTGGTCGAAGGTCCTAGGAGGCCCCAAAGTGGATGCCGCAGTGCTCAAACAGGCGCCGCTGTTCAGTCAGCTCGACGACGAGGCAGCCGACGCGCTGGCCGCGTCGATGACCGAGAGCCGGCTGCGCCGTGGCCAGGTGCTGTTCCACGAAGGCGACTCCGGGGACCGGCTGTTCATCGTCGTCGAGGGCAAGGTCAAACTCGGCCGCACCTCCGCCGACGGCCGGGAGAACCTGCTCGCCGTCCTCGGCCCGGGCCAGATGTTCGGCGAGCTCTCGCTCTTCGACCCCGGACCGCGCTCGTCCACCGTCACCGCCGTCACCGACGCCTCGATGATGTCGCTGACCCACGACGAGCTCCTCCGCTGGCTGGCCGGCCGCCCCGAGGTGGCCCGCGGCCTCCTCCTCCAGCTGGCCTCCCGCCTGCGCAAGGTCTCGGACGTCGTCGCCGACCTCGTCTTCTCCGACGTCCCCGGCCGCGTCGCCAAGGCCCTCCTGGACCTGGCCAGCCGCTTCGGCCGCACCGCGGACGACGGCGTCCACGTCCACCACGACCTCACCCAGGAGGAGCTGGCCCAACTCGTCGGCGCCTCCCGCGAAACCGTCAACAAGGCCCTCGCCGACTTCGCCTCCCGAGGCTGGGTCCGCCTGGAGCCCCGCTCCGTCGTCCTCCTCGACGTGGACCGCCTCCAGCGCCGCGCCCGCTAGAACTCGCGGTACTGCAGGTACTTGCCGTTCAGGGTGATCTGCACCCGGTCGCCCTTGGGGTCGGCGACCCGGGTCAGGTCCACCTCGAAGTCGATGGCGCTCATGATGCCGTCGCCGAACTCCTCCCGGATGAGCTCGTTGATCGCGCTCCCGTAGACCTGCACGATCTCCTCCAGCCGGTAGATCGCGGGCTCCGTCGTGTCCACGACCCCGGCGCCGCGCACCGGCGGCAGCTGCAGCGCCTCGACCACGGCCGGCTCGAGCGCCAGCAACTTGCCGACCTGCGCCGCTCGGAGGTGTATACAGTATTCGATTCAGGCGAGGTAGTCGAGTTGGGCTTGGACGGAGCGTTTGGCGGCGGGCCAGAGGGCTTGGTCGACGTCGGCGTAGACGTGTTGGACGACGGCTTGGGGGGTGGTGTGGCCGGCGGCTACGGCTTGGCGGACTTGGTCGAG
Source organism: Kribbella sp. NPDC104218 (assembly GCF_055584105.1). Taxonomy (NCBI): domain Bacteria; kingdom Bacillati; phylum Actinomycetota; class Actinomycetes; order Propionibacteriales; family Kribbellaceae; genus Kribbella; species Kribbella sp. NPDC104218. Next base: position 2,249,738 of record NZ_JBVJMQ010000001.1, on the reverse strand, counting down.
GCGGTCTTTGCGGTGTTTGAGGTAGTGAGCGAGGACTTTGCCGGGGTCGGTGACGACGGGGCCGTGGCCGGGGAGGAGGCGGTCGGGGCCGGCGGGTGAGTTGGCGAAGCTGAGGAGCTTTTCGAGGGACTCGAGGTAGGGGCGGAGGGCGCCGTCGGGGTGGGCGACGACGGAGGTGCCGCGGCCGAGGACGGTGTCGCCGGTGAGGAGGGAGCCGTCCTGGGGGAGCCAGAAGCAGACCGAGTCGAGGGTGTGGCCGGGAGTGGGGAGGACTTCGACGCGGAGGCCGTCGACGGTGATGACGTCGCCTTCGGCGAGGCCGTGGGCGTGGTCGGTGGGGATCCGGAACGCCGGATCGACGGCGCGGACCGGGCAGTTGGCCTGGTTGGCGAACCAGGCGGCACCTTCGGTGTGATCCGGGTGCTGATGGGTGAGGAGGACGACGGCGACCGGGCCGGCGGCGTCCAGGACGGCGCGGAGGTGGTCCTCGAGGAGGGGGCCGGGGTCGACGACGATCGACCGCTCGGCGCCGGGCGCGCGGAGGATCCAGGTGTTGGTGCCGTCGAGCGTCATCAGCCCGGGGTTCGCGGCGAGCACCCGGGTCGCGTAGTCGGTGACTCGTTCGGCGCCGGTCATGTGGTCTCCAGGTAGGCCAGGTCGTTCTCGATCCGCAGCTTCGGCATGATCAGCGGGATCTCCCGATCGGACGCCGAAGCCAGGGCGGCCGCGACATCGGCGTACGGCGTCAGGTCGGCGCAGCTCAGGTACGTCGGCGGCAGCATCAGGACCTCGCCCGCATCCGCGGCGGCGACCGCGTCGGCCGGGCGGAGCCAGGCGACCTGGTCGGACTCGCTGGTCACGTCCCGGGTGATCTGCCCGGTCGGCAGCGCGGCGACGAAGAAGGCGGTGTCGTAGCGCTTCGGCTCGAACTCGGGGGTGATCCAGTGCGCCCAGGCGCCGAGCAGGTCGGCCCGCAGGACCAGCCCGCGCCGGTGCAGGAAGTCGGCGAACCCGAGCTCCCGCGACTCCAGCGCGACCCGGTCGGCCTCCCAGTCATCGCCGCTGGTGTCGCCGACGACGGTCTCGGCCGACGGCCCGGCGAGCAGGACGCCGGACTCCTCGAAGGTCTCGCGGACGGCGGCCGCGACGTACGCCGAAGCGGTCGCCGCATCACACCCCAACCGGGCCGCGAACTCCGACGGCGCCGGGCCGGACCACGAGTCGGCGACGGTCGCGTCGGTCGGGTCGACCCGGCCGCCCGGGAAGACCGTCATCCCGGCCGCGAACGCCATCGACCGCTGCCGGCGCAGCAGGTAGACCTCGGGCCCGGCCGGGGTGTCGCGGAGCAGGATCACGGTCGCCGCCGGGCGCGGCGCGGACGGCGTCCGGGACTCGCGGACGTGCGCGAGCGCCGCCTCGGCCATCCGGCCGGTCAGCGGCTCTGCCCTCAGGTCCCGGACCATGACTCTCCAAGCTGTTCGGCCCGGATCCGCGCTGGGCGGGATCCGGGCAGAGGCGTCAGACCTCGACGATCAGTTCGACCTCGACGGGGGCGTCCAGCGGGAGGACCGGGACGCCGACCGCGCTGCGGGCGTGCTGGCCGAGGTCGCCGAAGACCTGGCCGAACAGCTCGGAGGCGCCGTTCGCGACCTGCGGCTGACCGGTGAACTCCGGCGTCGAGGCGATGAACGCGACGGCCTTGACGATCCGCTTGATATTCGCCAGGTCGCCGATCTCGGCCTTGATCGCGGCCAGGGCGTTCAGCGCGCACTGCTGCGCGCACTCGCTGGCGACCTCGGCGGTGACGGCGTCGCCGACCTTGCCGGTGGCGATCAGCGTGCCCTCGCGCAGCGGCAGCTGGCCCGAGGTGTAGACCAGGTTGCCGGTGCGGACGGCGGGGACGTAGGCGGCGACCGGTTTGGCGACCTCAGGCAGTTTCAGGCCGAGCTCGGCCAGCTTCTCCTCGGGGTGGCTCATTTGGACTCGATCTCCCGCTTGAAGTAGGCGACCAGGTTCTCCGGGTTCATCCCCGGGACGACCTGGACCAGCTCCCAGCCGTCCTGGCCGAAGTTGTCCAGGATCTCCTTGGTCGAGTGGACCAGCAGCGGCGCGGTGAAGTACTCGAACTTCTTCATGGGGTGGACTCTAACGAAGGCCTGAGCGGTGTGGTGTGGGCCACGTCCTACCCTGGTCCTATGGCGCGACTCCACGTGGTCACCGGCAAGGGAGGCACCGGGAAGACGACCGTTGCCGCGGCCATGGCGCTCGCGCTGGCCGGGCCGGGCAAGCGGGTACTGCTCGTCGAGGTCGAGGGGCGGCAGGGGATCGCCCAGCTCTTCGACTCACCCCCGCTGCCGTACGTCGAGCGCAAGATCGCGACCGGGGTCGGCGGCGGTGAGGTGTTCGCGCTGGCCGTGGACGCCGAGGCCGCGCTGCTGGAGTACCTCGACATGTACTACCACCTGGGCCGGGCCGGGAAGGCGCTCGACAAGGTCGGCGCGATCGACTTCGTCACCACGATCGCGCCCGGGCTGCGCGACGTCCTGCTCACCGGCAAGGTCTACGAGGCGACCCGGCGCAAGGCGCACGGCAAACTCGCGTACGACGCCGTCGTCGTGGACGCACCGCCGACCGGCCGGATCGGCCCGTTCCTGAACGTGAACCACGAAGTCGCGGATCTGGCCAAGGTCGGCCCGGTCCGCAACCAGGCGGACGCGATCATGGGCATGCTCCGCTCGGACGTGACCCGGGTGCACCTCGTCACGCTGCTCGAGGAGATGCCGGTCCAGGAAACCCTGGACGCCGTCGAGCAACTCGAAGCCCTCGACCTGCGGATCGGCTCCGTCGTCGTCAACATGGTCCGGCACAGTCCGCTGGACGACGACGCCATCGCCCTTGCCGTGAAGGAGAAACTCCCCGCCGCCGAACTCACGAAGGGCCTCCGCGCCGCCGGCGTCCCCTACGGCAAGGACATGGTCGCCACCCTCGCCACCGAAGCCCGCGACCACGCCGTCCGCGTCGGCCTCGAACGCGAGAACCGCGACCGAATAGATGCCCTGGGCAAACACGTCACCGAACTCGCCCTCCAGCCCGAAGGTATCGACCACGGCGCCCTACTGGACCTCGCCGAGGAGTTCACCGCATGAACGGGCTGGATTTGGATGGGTTGATCGATGATCCGGGGACTCGGATCGTGGTGACTTGTGGGTCGGGTGGGGTGGGGAAGACCACGACGGCGGCGGCGTTGGGGTTGAGGGCTGCTGAGCGGGGGCGGAAGGTCGTGGTGTTGACGATCGATCCGGCTCGGCGGTTGGCGCAGTCGCTGGGGCTGACGGAGCTGGACAACACGCCGCGGGCGGTGGCGGGGGTGGGTGGGGACGGTCGGCTGGACGCGATGATGCTGGACATGAAGCGGACCTTCGACGAGGTCGTGCTGGCGCATGCGACGCCGGAGAAGGCGGAGCAGATCCTGGCGAATCCGTTCTATGTGGCGCTGTCGTCGTCGTTCGCGGGGACACAGGAGTACATGGCGATGGAGAAGCTGGGGCAGCTGCACAAGCAGGCCGAGGCTTCGGGCGACTGGGACCTGATCGTCGTGGACACGCCGCCGTCGCGCTCGGCGCTGGACTTCCTGGACGCGCCGGAGCGGTTGGCGTCGTTGCTGGAGGGGCGGTTCCTGCGGTTGCTGCTGGCACCGGCGAAGGGGCCGTTCCGGCTGATGTCGACGGCGGTGAACATGGCGATGTCGGTGCTGAACAAGGTGCTCGGCGCGCAGGTGCTGACCGATGTGCAGACGTTCGTCGCGGCGTTCGACACGCTGTTCGGCGGGTTCCGGCAGCGGGCCGAGAAGACGGTCGCGCTGCTGCGGGAGCCGCACACGGCGTTCCTCGTGGTGGCCGCCCCGCAGAACGACGCGCTGCGGGAGGCGTCGTACTTCACCGAGCGGTTGCGCGCGGAGAACATGCCGCTGGCCGGCGTCGTCCTCAACCGCGTGACGACCACCCAGGCGCCGGATCTGTCCGCCGAGCGGTCGCTCGCCGCCGCGGAGAAGCTGGAGGAGGCGGACAAGTCCCCGCTGACCGCCGCCCTGCTCCGGCTGCACGCGGACAAGATGCAGCAGGTCGTCGCGGACCGGAAACGCGCCGACCGGTTCAAACGCGGCCACCGCTCGATCCCGACCGTCGAGGTCCCCGCGCTGGCGGACGACGTCCACGACATTTCCGGTCTACGCCGGATCGGCGAGCTACTCACAGCGTGAGTTTCACCCTCAGCGAACGCCGGGAATGACCTGGTCACACCCCTGGTTGAGCCAGTCAGACTCAATCTTTGGATAAGGGTGTGACAGCGTGACCGATACGTTGAATCTTCCGGTTCTGCCGTTGGACGACATCGTCGTCCTGCCGGGTATGGTCGTGCCGGTCCGCCTCGCCGACAGCGAGGCGCGAGCGGCCATCGATGCCGCGCAGGCCTCGGGTGCCGACCAGGTGCTGCTGGTACCGCGGCTGGACGGGAAATATGCAAAGGCCGGGACGCTCGGTGAGATCGAGCAGATCGGCCGGCTGCCGGGCGGCGCCCAGGCGGCCGTGATCCGCGGAACCGCGCGGGTCCTGATCGGCGCCGGGACCACCGGTCCGGGTGCCGCACTGTGGGTCGGCGCGACCCGCCTGCACGAGATCACCGACGCGCGGTCGGCCGAGCTGGCCCGCGAGTACAAGTCCCTGACGACGTCCGTGCTGGAGCGCCGCGGCGCCTGGCAGGTGATCGACTCGGTCAAGCAGGTCACCGACCCCGGTGAGCTGTCCGACCTGGGCGGATACGCGTCGTACCTCAGCAACGAGCAGAAGTCGGAGCTGCTGGAGAACGCGAACGTCTCCGAGCGGCTGGAGAAGCTGATCGGCTGGGTCAAGGACCACCTGGCCGAGCTCGAGGTCTCCGAGACGATCCAGAAGGACGTCCAGGAGGGGATGGAGAAGCAGCAGCGCGAGTTCCTGCTGCGCCAGCAGATGGCGGCCATCCGCAAGGAGCTGGCCGAGCTGGACGGGAAGGCGGAGTCCGAGGAAGAGGACTACCGCGCCCGCGTCGAGGCCGCCGACCTGCCCGAACACGTCAAGAAGGCCGCGCTGGCCGAGGTCGACAAGCTGGAGCGGACGGCGGAGCAGTCGCCCGAGGTCGGCTGGATCCGGACGTGGCTCGACACCGTCCTCGAAGTGCCGTGGAACGAGCGCAGCGAGGACAGCTACGACCTGCGCGAAGCGCGCGCCGTCCTGGACGCCGACCACGCCGGTCTGGACGACGTCAAGGAGCGCATCACCGAGTACCTGGCCGTCCGACGCCGTCGGGCCGACCGCGGCCTGGGTGTCGTCGGCGGACGCCGAAGCGGCGCCGTCCTCGCGCTGGTCGGTCCGCCTGGTGTGGGTAAGACCTCGCTGGGTGAATCCGTCGCGCGGGCCATGGGCCGCAAGTTCGTCCGGGTCGCGCTGGGCGGCGTCCGGGACGAGGCCGAGATCCGCGGGCACCGCCGGACGTACGTCGGCGCGCTGCCGGGCCGGATCGTCCGGGCGATCAGCGAGGCCGGCTCGATGAACCCCGTCGTCCTGCTCGACGAGATCGACAAGGTCGGCGCGGACTACCGGGGCGACCCGACGGCCGCACTGCTCGAGGTCCTGGACCCCGCGCAGAACCACACCTTCCGGGACCACTACCTGGAGGTCGAGCTGGACCTGTCCGACGTGGTCTTCCTGGCCACGGCGAACGTACTGGACTCGATCCCGGGCCCGCTGCTGGACCGGATGGAGCTGGTGCAGCTCGACGGGTACACCGAGGAGGAGAAGGTCACCATCGCCCGTGACCACCTGCTTCCGCGCCAGCTGGAGCGGGCGGGCCTGACGGCGGACGAGGTGACGGTCGAGGACTCGGCACTGCGGCTGCTGGCCGGGGAGTACACCCGGGAGGCCGGCGTCCGGCAGCTCGAGCGCGGGATCGCTCGGGTGCTGCGCAAGGTGACGTCTCGCATTGCGCTCGGCGAAGAGGCCGGCAAGCTGACGATCAGCGACAGCGACCTCAAGGGCTACCTGGGCTCACCCAAGTTCACGCCGGAGTCGGCGGAGCGGACGGCGCTGCCCGGCGTGGCGACCGGGCTCGCGGTGACCGGCGCGGGCGGCGACGTCCTCTTCATCGAGGCATCGCTGGCCGACAAGGAGACCGGCCCGACCGGAGTCACGTTGACCGGGCAGCTGGGTGACGTGATGAAGGAGTCGGCGCAGATCGCCCTGTCGTACCTGCGCTCGCACGGCGCGGAGCTGGGGCTCCCGGTCGGCGATCTGGCCGAGCGGAACACCCACATCCACGTGCCGGCCGGCGCCGTCCCGAAGGACGGACCTTCGGCCGGTGTGACGATGACGACGGCGCTCGCGTCGCTGCTGTCCGGGCGACCGGTCCGCTCGGAGGTCGCGATGACCGGCGAGGTGTCGCTGACCGGCCGGGTGCTCCCGATCGGCGGCGTGAAGCAGAAGCTGCTCGCCGCGCACCGGGCCGGGCTGACCACGATCCTGATCCCGAAGCGGAACGAGCCGGACCTGGACGACGTCCCGGAGTCCGTGCTCGCGGAGCTGACCGTGCACCCGGTGAGCGACGTCCGCGAGGTGCTGGAGCTGGCCCTCGAACCGGCCCAGCTGGACGCCCGTCAGTACGCTGCCTGACCGAGCAGTACGGCGAGGGCCCGAGCGCGTGCTCGGGCCCTCGTCCTTTTGGATGATTCTTGTCCAGCGACCGTGACGCAATTCACACTCGGAGCGGTAATCCGGAAACGGCGTCCCGTAGTCTCTATAACCATGCGCGTCAGGGAGAAGGGCGACCGGGGAGTCGTCCAGTCGGTGATTCTGTTCCTCGGAGTGAGTGTGCTGTCGGGCGCGCTGGCAGCTGGTCTGGCGATGCCGCTGGCGGGGCTCGCGGGCTTCACCACCGAGCAGACCTACAAGTCGATCGAGAGCCTGCCGCAGAAGTTCGACGAGGTCACGGTCAAGGCGAAGAGCACGATCCGGGCCGCCGACGGCTCCGTGATCGCCACGCTGGCCGAGAAGTACCGGACGCCGGTGTCGCTGAGCCAGATCGCGCCGATCATGCAGAAGGCGATCGTCGCGATCGAGGACGACCGCTTCTACGAGCACGGCGCACTCGACCTGAAGGGCACCCTGCGCGCCCTGGCCGTGAACCAGGCCGAGGGCTCGGTCCAGCAGGGCGGCTCGAGTATCACCCAGCAGTACATCAAGATGAGCCTGATCGAGAAGGCGACCTCGGTCGCCGAGGTGCAGGCCGCGACGGCGTCCACCCCGCAGCGCAAGATCGCCGAGCTGCGCTACGCGATCGCCGCCGAGAAGCAGTTCAGCAAGAACGAGATCCTCGAGAAGTACCTGAACCTGGCCAACTTCGGCGACGGCGCCTGGGGGATCCAGGCCGCCGCGCAGCACTACTTCCGGGTCGACGCGAAGAACCTCACGCTGGCCCAGGCCGCGATGCTGGCCGGGCTGGTGAAGAGCCCGACCGCCTACGACCCGACCAACAACATGAAGAAGGCCAAGGACCGCCGCGACGTCGTCATCCGCCGGATGCTCGAGCTCAAGGTCGTCTCGCTCAACCAGGCCAACGCCGCGCTGAAGACGCCGGTCGTCAACCTGAACATCGTCCGCAAGACGAAGGTCGGCTGCGCCAACTCGCCGTACCCCTTCTACTGCGAGTACGTCGTCGCCCAGCTCAAGGACAACCCGGCCTTCGGCAAGAACGAGAAGGAACGCTCCGACTTCCTCAAGACCGCCGGCCTGACCATCCGGACCTCGCTGGACCCGAAGATCCAGGCCGCGGCGCAGGCCTCGATCAACCAGCACTCCCGGCCCACCGACGAGGCGATCGCCGCGATCAGCATCGTCGAGCCCGGCACCGGCCTGGTGAAGGCGATGGCGCAGAGCAAGCCGTACGGCGCGAAGAAGAACGAGACGGCGTACAACTACAACGTCGAGAAGACGTACGCCGGCGGGTTCGGCGGGTTCCAGATCGGTTCGACGATGAAGGCCTTCACGGTCGCCGCCGCGATCCAGAAGGGCTTCTCGATCAACCACAAGATCGCGTCGCCGGACACCATCAACCTGAGCGGCAAGAAGTTCAGCACTTGCGACGGGACGACGTCGGCCCCCAAGTACACACCGAGCAACTCGACGAAGAACGTGCCGGTGCCGACGATGGTCCAGGCCGCGCAGAAGTCGACCAACACCTACTTCCTGCTGCTCTCCCAGCAGGTCGGCCTGTGCTCGATCGCCAAGCTGGGCGCGAGCCTCGGGCTGAACAACGCGCAGACCGGCGATCCGCTGGAGCAGGTCCCCTCGATGACACTGGGCATCGACTACATGACCCCGCTGCAGCTGACCTCGGCGTACGCCGCCTTCGCCGCGCGCGGCAAGTTCTGCAACCCGTGGGTCGTGACCTCGGTCCGCGACGCCAACGGCAAGGCCGTGAAGATCCCGGGCCAGAGCTGCAAGCAGGTCCTGGCCCCCGAGGTCGCGGACGGCGTCAACGAGGTCCTGCACCAGGTGATGGAGTCGGGCGGTACCGGTTCGGCCCTGAAGTTCGGCAACAGCGACCTCGCCGGTAAGACCGGAACGATCCAGAAGGCCAAGGCCGTTTGGTACTCCGGCTACTCGAGCAGCCTGGCCGCCTCGGCCGTCGTCGCCGACGCCTCCCCGCCGTACGAAACGCTGGCAGGCCAAACGCTGGACGGCCGCGGTATCAACGACGCTTCCGGCTCGAAGACCGCCGGTCCGCTCTGGGAGACCGCGATGCGCGGCGCACTCAAGGGCAAGCCGACCACCAAGTTCACCGCTCCGACCGACAAGACCCGGCGCGGCGACACCAAGGAGCTTCCGTACATCAACGGGATGAACCCCGAGGACGCCGCCAACAAGCTCCGGCAGAACGGCTTCGAGGCCGCGATCGACCCGACTCCGGTCAACTCGGACGAGGCCGCCGGCACCGTCGCCTACACCGACCCCCGGCGCCGCGACGGCGCTCCCGAGGGCTCACTCGTCACCATCTACGTCTCCAACGGCAGCCGCGGTAACAACAACGGCGACAACGACCAGGACGGCGACGAGAACCAGCCGCCGAACAGCACCCGCCCACCGGGTAATGGCAACGGCAACGGCGGGCCGACCAACACCTGCCAGCCCTGGAACCCGAAGTACCCCAACTGCTGAACACGAAGGGCCTCGTCACACACCCGGACGAGGCCCTTCGTCACGCAGTCAAAGCGCCATCAATCAGCGGTAGACCCATTCGGTATAGGTGTCTTCTCCACCTGGCTGACGATCGTTCCATACCGCCCGAAAATGCCATTGGCCACCGAGCATGTTGGTCCATTCGATAGTTTCATCTGTATCAAACTCGATGGCGAGCCTCGCCTTGACGATCTTGTCGCTCCGCGCACGCTCGATCTCGACAAAGATCGCCCAAAAGTTCGGCGGTGAGTCCGACCATGCCCAGGCCGCATTGCAGGCCGGCGAGAACCGCACCTGTACCGATTGTCCGGGAGCGGTGATCAATCGCTGATCCCGAGTGCACCCCATCGCAACCGGCCCCTTGTTGTTACAAGTTTCGCCGTAGCAGCCGACTGCATAAGCGCTAGGCACCCCGAGCGCGAACACTCCGGCGGCCGTCACAACAGCACACAGGAAAAACCTTAGAAATCTCATCTCAGATCCTCACGAATAGTGGGCAGGACAACAGACAGGAATGCCGCAGGGCATTCCGATCAGAGCGTGACTGAGCTGATCAGTGGTTGAGCGCGGCGCGGACGCAGAGAATCGGGATCAGCAGAAGCACGATGGACACCGCAGTGTGAATGATGGTTGTGCGGCGTCCGGGAGAGAGCCGACGACGGACGGCGCGAGCGACGAAAAGGGCGCCTAGTAGCAGCGGGAGCCCCAAGACAACCACGACGAGGATGCTCAGCCCGGTCTTTCCCTCTGGGTCGTCCCCGAACGGAGCCCAGGGGGCGCTCAGAGCCTGGCCGACCAACTGACGAGCCGCCAACTCCCCGAACATTGCCGGGTAACCGAGGAGGAGGCCGGTCACGGCCAGCGTCGCGTAGCCGGCGGCGACAACCGGGAGCCGCCGCCGGTTGGACTGCGTCGGCGCGGAATCGATGGCCGGACCGGTCATTCCCCACTCACTTCCTGCGTCACATCGGATGTTCAACACTACAACCGATCTAGCGCATGCTCGCGTTGAAGGACTCAAAGATCTGATACACACCGAAGACCTCGCGGCCGTGCAACTCCGCACCCGGACCCGTGCCGTTGTAGCGCGCGAAGATCTTCTTGAGCTCGGCTTCGGTGTAGTCGAGTCGCAAACCGGTGACTCCTACGTCGTTCGCTCCCTCGAAGAGCACCAGCGGGACAGTGCCGACGTTGTAGGTGCCGTCGTCATGGAGCGAGTTCCAGACGCTTTCGACGACATGCCAGTCGTCGCCGTTCTGCAGTCCGCCGGGGATCAGATTGCGCAGCACGGCCCAGTTCCGGGCGCGGATCGCGGTTGCGGCAAAGATCTGCGCGATCCCAGTGCTGCAGTCCTCGCGCACGACGATCGGCGGAGTCGGCGGCGGACCGACCGGTACCTCCTGCCAGGCTTCGTACTGGTGCTTGTAGATGTACCAGGACTTCACCAGCGCGTCGACGGCCGGGTCGGTGATGTCACGCTTCCAGTACTCCCAGTAGATCTCCGACTGGACCAAGGCCTTGCGGACGCCGTACGAGCGGCTGAGGTTGGTGATCTGCTCGTCGTAGGCCACGATCATGTCGAGAGTCTCGCCGATCGAGTGGACCAGGTTCGAGGTGTTGGACTCGACCTGGTCCTTGTACGCAGTGAAGCGCTCGTCCATGGCCGGGCGGTGGGCTGGGTTGAAGTAGGTGTCGAGTTTGGCGCGAGTAACGACTCTGGTTTGGCCGAAATCGCGGCCTGAGTAGATGTTGTTGTCGATCTGGATCGCGCCGGTTCCGGTGCCGACAGTGATGGTGGAGATCTGATCGAAGGCCCAGTTGACCGGCATCGGGAAGCCGAGATTTCCACTGAAGCCTGTCGACATGTCGGAGACGAAACTTGTGGTGGTCAGGTCCTGCGCAAAGAGCCGGCTACAGACGTTTCGGGGACCGTAGACGCCGATCCGGTAAGGATTGCCGTAGCGGTCCATAGCGCGGTTGATCCCGCGGAAGTGCGGGATGATGTTGTCAGAAATATCATTGCCTAGGGCGTCGAAATCGACGGCAAAGTAGATCGTGGTGCCGCGTTCGAAACCGTAGTCACTGGCTGCCTCGAGTGCCAGGCTGGCGTCTCGCGCCCCTTGCGGCTCGTTGAAGTAGGAGGCAGCGCCGCCGTACGTCTGGTAGATCGGAAAGGCCCGGAGGCCCGCGGCGAAGATCCGGGACAGCTCCCCGGGCTTGATCTTCTTGTCGAGGGTGCTGCCGGGGACGTTCGAGAGGTAGCGGCCCACAACGCGGTAGCCCGCTTGGTGGAGAGCCGCCGCGCGGGCGGCGGTGACTTCGGTGACGCAGTCGCAGGCGTCGCCGCGGCGCTCCGGATCGCCATTGCTGACCAAGAGTGACGACCAGGTCTGATAGTCGCCCTTCGCGGTCAGCGGCAGGCCGACGAACAGTTGAAAGCTGCGGACCTGGTCGGCGACCGCTTGTGAGTAGACGCCGTCGAAGACGAGGTCTTGTTTGTTGAAGATCATCCCCGCCTGGAAGAGCCGCACGTACGACGCCGTACCGGAATCGGACGCGCCGACACTCAGCGGAGTTCGCGCCTTGACCGCCGCCCTGGTGCCTGGCCCATAGGTACCGTTGGGCCCACTGACGCCGAGCTCGATCTGCAAGGCGTAAATCAGCGCCTTGGCCACGTCACGGGACGAATGTCCGTCGGTCGGGATGATGAAGAACCACGACTGATCGACGTACTTGCGGTTCATCCACTGCTGGACCGAGCGCACCAGGGCGGACCCGTTCTCCACGACCACGTAGGCATCCATGGTCAGCAGCGCCTTGAACTCCTTCGGCGCCAGCGTACGACGGCCGTCGGTGAACCCCATGTTCGATCGCATCTGAGCCACGGCATCCCCGGTGGCCGCGCCGTAGGTGCCGCTGATCGCCTCGCCCGGATATCCCTTGCAGTACAAGCCGCTCTGCAGGATCCGGACGACGTTACCGGTCGCGCCCGGCTTGATCTCGCCGAACTTGCTGGTGAGCAATGACATCGTCGTCGGCCCGAAGGTGTCCGAAAGTTGACTGCCGGACAGACCGAGCTCCAACTGCAGTGCGCGGGTCAGGGCGAACATCGTCGGCCAGCCGGTCCGGCCGGTCTCGGGTGCCGGAACGAACCCAGGGCGCCCGTTGTACGCGCGGTTCACCCACTGCTGCGCGTTCAGCACCCATTGGTCGACCTGAGGCGCGAGCAGCCCGCGCCCGGAAAAGTTGGCCTGGAAGACCCGCTGGTCTCCCTGCAGTTGTGCCAGCGGCGCGGCCGCTGTTGGCGTTGCTGCAGCCGAGTCGGCCAGCGCGCCCATCGGCGGCGCCGGTGGTGGGGGTGCCACTGGTTGTGCAGCGGCAATTTCTGGGACCAGCGCCGCTACCCCGGTGGCACCGGCAGTTGCGCCGAACAATCGGAGCAGATTTCGCCTGGACAGGTCGTCGCCGGGTAGTTCCCCCACAGGTGCGTCTCCATTCAAATGCAGCAGCAAACGTCACGGCGCGGAGAATTCCTGGAATGCACAGGAAATCGCGTCGACCGAGAACCGGAGACGGCGAAGGCGGCGACGTTCATGCGAGCGATTGGGCGGATCGGTGAATGCAGTTCGTCGAACAGATTTTACCGACGGCATCGCAAGCCGGGCAACGGCTTCCGCTCACATTGCAGCTTCGTGCAGAAGCCACCGGGCCCCGTCCGGTTGACCGGGGCCCGGCGGCTTTCAGGCGCCGAGTTGGCGTTTTACTTCGGCGGAGACGGCGCCGCCGTCGGCTTTGCCTTTGACTTTGGGTTGGAGGGCGCCCATGACTTTGCCGATGCCGCGGGGGCCGAGGTCGGCGGCGCCGGTGGCGGCGATGGTTTCGGTGACCAGGGCGGCGATCTCGGCGTCGGTGAGCTGGGTGGGCAGGTATTCGGCGAGGACGTCGGCCTCGGCCTGCTCCTTGTCGGCGAGTTCGGCGCGGCCGGCTTCGCGGTAGGCGATGACGGACTCGCGGCGCTTCTTGGCCTCGGAGCCGAGGACGTCGAGGATCTCGGCGTCGGACAGCTCGCGGGCCTCCTTACCGGCGACCTCGGCCTTGGTGACGGCGGTGAGCGCCATCCGCAGGGTGGACTTGCGGACGTCGTCGCGCGCCTTGAGGGCGGCGGTCATGTCGTCGTGCAGGCGTTGTTTCATTCCGGAGTTGGACATACGTGAGATTGTGGCAGGCTGGAGCAATGAGTTTGCGCAGGATTGCCACCACCACCCTGAAGGCCACGGCTGCCGTCGGCGCCGTGGGGGCGGCCTGTGTCGCGTACGCGGCGGTGGTCGAGGTGCGCTGGTTCACACTGCGCAGGGTGACGGTCCCGGTGCTGCCCGAGGGGTCCGCGCCGCTGAAGGTGCTGCATCTGTCCGATCTGCACCTGATGCCGACCCAGGAGAAGAAGATCGGCTGGGTCAACGACCTGATCGCGCTGGAGCCCGATCTGGTCGTCAACACCGGTGACAACCTCTCCCACGAGGACTCCGTTCCCCCGCTGCTGCGCGCCTTCGGCGATCTGCTCGACCTGCCCGGCGTGTTCGTGTTCGGCTCCAACGACTACTGGAAGCCGCATTTCAAGAACCCGGCCAAGTACCTGCTGCCCGCGCACAAACAGCGGCACAAGCCGCACGGCCCGGATCTCCCGTTCGAGAACATGCGCCGCGCCTTCACCGACGCCGGCTGGGCCGACCTGAACAACGCCAAGGCGTCGCTCAAGCTGAACGGCCTGCGCCTCGACTTCGCCGGCACCGACGACCCGCACATCAAACGCGACCGGTACGCCGAGATCGCCGGCGAGGTGGATCCGTCCGCCGACCTCTCGATCGGTGTGACCCACGCGCCGTACCAGCGCGTCCTGAACGCGTTCGTTGCCGACGGCTACCCCTTGGTGCTGGCCGGCCACACCCACGGCGGCCAGCTCGCCGTCCCGTTCTACGGCGCTCTGGTGACCAACTGCGACCTCGACGCCTCCCGCGTCAAGGGCCTCACCACCTGGGGCGCCGAAGGCCGCCAGGCCGCCCTCCACGTCTCCGCCGGCCTCGGCACCTCGCCGTACGCGCCGGTCCGGTTCGCCTGCCGCCCCGAGGCGACATTGCTCACCCTGGTCCCGCGGGTAAACCCGATTTCGCGGTAGGGCCGGGCGCATGTAAGCTAACGGCGAATTCGGGCTGTGGCGCAGCTTGGTAGCGCGCTTCGTTCGGGACGAAGAGGTCGCAGGTTCAAATCCTGTCAGCCCGACCAACATGCAGGGCGGTGACTCCGGTCGCCGCCCTTCTTGTTTCCCCGATACTGTGCCGTTATGGGTGAGTCGGAGGCTGAGCCACCGCTGCCGCCGGTGCTGATTCTGGCGGTGGTGGGCTTGCTGTGCGGGTTCGCCACCATCGGGCTGGTGTGGGTGAGTGAGCGCGGGTGCGAGCGGTTCCGGGACACGACGAACTGCGGGGCGCTCGGGTTGCCGCTGCTGCTGGTGATCGTGGTGGCGACGATGGTCGCCGGCGCGGTCGCGTTGCGGCGGCTCGCGATGCCGCATCCGCGGCTGGTGGCGTTCCTCGGGGTCGCGTTCATGCTCGCCGTCGTGCTCGCCTTCCTGACCGGCAGCCTGTCGTCGGTGTGGACGCTGGCCGTCGTCCCGGTGCTGACCGCGATCACCTTCCTGCTCGCCAATCTCGTCGCCCGACTCCTGGAGCGCGCTGATGCCTGATCTGCCCGTCTACGACTGCCCGCGGACGCCGACCGCCCCGAGCCTCGACGGCACACTGACCGATCCCGCGTGGGCGGTCGCGCCCTGGAGCACGGACTTCGTCCAGATCACCGGCGCCGGCCCGGCGCCGCGGTACCGGACCCGCGTCAAGCTGATGTACGACGACGAGTACCTGTACCTCGGCGGCCTGCTCGAGGAGCCGCATGTCTGGTCGACGATGACCGAGCACAACAGCCGGCTGTACTTCGAGAACAACTTCGAGCTGTTCCTCGACCCGGACGGCGACGGCCTGAACTACTACGAGTTCGAGATCAACCCGCTCGGCACGATCTGGGAGCTGACGCTGCCGAAGCCGTACTCCGACGGCGGCGTCCCGATCGACCCGACCAACCTGCCCGGCCTGCGGACGGCGATCCACGTCGACGGCACGCTGAACGACCCGTCCGACACCGACACCGGCTGGTCGACCGAGGTGGCGATCCCCTGGGCCGATCTGGCGGCGTACAACCGCGGCCGCGCCACTCCGCCGAGCCCGGGTGACGAGTGGCGGATGAACCTGATGCGCTGTCAGTGGCCGCACGAGATCGCCGACGACGGCGGCTACGTGAAGGGCGCGGAGAGCGAGTTCTGGGTCTGGTCGCCGCAGTACGTCCTCGACATGCACGTCCCGAAGCAGTGGGGTGTTCTGCGCTTCTGACCCCGCGTACCCGGGATTTGGGTGCCGAGGTGACAATGAAGTACGTGGAGTTCGGGGGCGGAGTCGTCAGCGCGGTCGAACGCGCCTGCGAGACCGATCTGAGAACGGCACTCCGCTTGGTCGCCCGCTACTCGGCGTACTGGTGGTCGCGTGGCCTGGAGGACGAGGCGGCCGCGGCGGCCGAGCGCGTCCTCAGCATGCTGGGGCGGACGGTCCCGGTCGGGCTGGACGAGGAGTACCTGCTCGCCGTGCTGCACGGCGCGGCCTCGGCCGAGCAGGAGCAGATCGAGCTGGCGCAGCAGATCGTCGACGTCACCGACGGACCCTTCCGGTACTCGGCGACCGTGCTGCTGTGGTGTCTGGTGTTCGGCCCGTTCGAACCGGTGGACGTCGTTGAGGACGTCCTGAAGCGCAACGAGGCCGGTGACGCCTGGATGCGGGCCGCTGTCGAGCTGTGCCGCGGCTACCCCGGGCTGACCCGCGCAGAGCCCGAGGAGGCCGCGCAGGCGCTGCGGACGGCGTTGGGCCGGTTCCGGATGCTGGGGGACGCCTGGGGCACGTTCCTGGCGCTGAACGCGCTGCAGCAGACCACCGACGCTCCGCTGGAGCTGACGACCGAGGCGCTCGCCCTGGCGGACCAACTCGGGCTCGACGAGGAGACCGGCGTCCTGCTGTGTCGCCGTGGTGACCTCTACCGGGCCCAGGGCAATCTGGACGCCGCCCGGCAGGACTACGCGATGGCGCTGGCCCTGGGCGAGCGTGCGGACCTTCCGGAGACCGCTGCGGCCGCTCGGATCGGTTTGGCCCGCGCAGCGCGCTGCTGCGGGCACGCACAAACCGCACGGGCGCATCTGGCCGCCGTACTGGAGCTGCCGGAGCTGGAGGACGCGCACTACGAGGCATTGCACGAGCTCGGCGTCCTGAACGCCGCGGAGGCAACCGCCTGAGCCTGTGGCCGTGCCCACAGATCGCGGGTCTGTCCCGAATAGTGGACCGGTCGTTAGAGTCGACGCCATGGACAAGACGTACGAATCGCCGCAAGCGGCGGTCGCGGACATCGAGGACGGAGCGAGCCTCGCGGTCGGCGGGTTCGGCCTGTGCGGAAACCCGATGCAGCTGATCAGCGCGCTGCACGCCAAGGGGGTGAGCGGGCTCAGCGTGGTGTCGAACAACTGCGGCGTCGACGACTGGGGCCTGGGCATCCTGCTCGCGGACAAGCGGATCGCGAAGATGACCTCGTCGTACGTCGGGGAGAACAAGGAGTTCGCCCGGCAGTTCCTGTCCGGTGAGCTCGAGGTCGAGCTGACCCCGCAGGGCACGCTGGCCGAGAAGCTGCGGGCCGGCGGCTGCGGGATCGCGGCGTTCTTCACCCTCGCCGGCGTCGGCACCCAGGTCGCGGACGGCGGCCTGCCGCAGAAGTACAACACCGACGGCTCGGTGGCCAAGGCCTCGGCCCCGAAGGAGACCCGCGAGCTGAACGGGACGACGTACGTCCTGGAGGAGTCCATCACCACCGACTTCGGGCTCGTCCACGCGCTGCGCGGCGACACCCACGGGAACCTGGTCTTCGACCGCAGCGCCCGGAACTTCAACCCGCTGGCCGCGATGGCCGGCCGGATCACGATCGCGCAGGTCGAGGAGCTCGTCCAGCCCGGTGAGCTGGATCCGGACTCGATCCACCTGCCCGGCGTCTACGTCCAGCGCGTGGTTGCCGTTGGCAAGGATATTGAGAAGCGGATCGAGAAGCGCACGGTCCAGAAGAAGGAGGCCTGACGATGCCGTTGACCCGTGAGCAGATGGCGGCCCGGGCCGCGGCCGAACTCGAGGACGGCTCGTACGTGAACCTCGGGATCGGCCTGCCGACCCTGGTCCCGAACTACATCCCGGACGGCGTCACCGTCGTCCTGCAGTCCGAGAACGGCATCCTCGGCGTCGGCCCGTACCCGGCCGACGGCGACGAGGACCCGGATCTGATCAACGCCGGCAAGGAAACCGTCACAACGTTGCCGGGGGCAAGCTTCTTCGACTCGTCACTGTCCTTCGGGATGATCCGCGGCGGCGCCATCGACGCGGCGATCCTGGGCGCCATGCAGGTGTCGGCGTCCGGCGACCTGGCGAACTGGATGATCCCCGGCAAGATGGTGAAGGGGATGGGCGGCGCGATGGACCTGGTGCACGGCGCGAAACAGGTGATCGTACTGATGGAGCACGTCGCGAAGGACGGGTCGCACAAGATCCTGACCGAGTGCGACCTGCCCTACACCGGCCGCGGCGTCGTCAACCGGATCATCACCGACCTCGCCGTCCTCGACGTCACCGACGACGGGCTCCAGCTGGTCGAGCTCGCCGACGGGGTCACGTTCGAGGAGTTGCAGGAAAAGACGGGCGCCCCGATCGGTCGCTGACAGAAGGCTTTTCGACGTCCGCCGAAACCCGCCGCCGCGGATGAACGGCCCGGCCAGGTCCGGGCAATCACCTCATATCTCCTGTTCGAGAGATCTCCGCGGAGGAAGATATGAGGAAGAGAAGAAGTCGTCCCTTGGCGGCTGCACTGGTGCTGATGGTCACCGGGAGCAGCCTCCTCGGGAGCGGCAGTACGGCGGTCGCGAGCGAGCCTTCGACACCGGCGGCGCCGGACGCGCCGAAGGCGAGCGGCGAGATCACGCTGATCACCGGCGACCGGGTCAGTCTGCAGGGTGACGAGCCGGCGAAGATCACCCGGGCGAAAGGCCGGGAGAAGATCCGGTTCGTGCAGCGCAAGGAGGTCGGCGGCGATATCACCGTGATGCCGGTGGACGCCGAGGCCGCGGTCCGGTCCGGTGAGCTGGATGACCGGCTGTTCAACATCACGCAACTGCTGAAACACGGGTACGGCGATCGTTCGCGGTCGGACATCCCGTTGGTGGTGAGTGGTCCCGTGAGCCTGCGGTCCGGGACGACCCACCAGCGGAGCTTGGCGAGTATCGGGGGAACCGCTGTCCGGGTGCCGAAGTCGACGGCGTACTGGACCGCCGCCCAGCCCGCGTTACGGGCCAAAGGCAAGCAATGGATCAGGCTGGACGGGCCGGTGCGCGCGTCGCTGGACAAGAGCGTCCCGCAGATCGGCGCGCCGGAGGCCTGGAAGACCGGGCTGACCGGTAAGGGCACGAAGGTCGCGGTCCTGGACACCGGGATCGACACCGCCCACCCCGATCTGGACGACGCCGTCGTCGCCGCCCAGGACTTCACCGAGAGCGAGAGCGGCACTGCCGACAAGTTCGGCCACGGGACGCACGTCGCGTCGATCGTGACCGGCGACCACGACCGGTACCGCGGCGTGGCTCCGGATGCGCAACTGCTGAACGGCAAGGTTCTCAACGATGACGGCGAAGGCTGGGAGTCCGGCATCATCGCGGGGATGGAGTGGGCGACGGCGTCCGGCGCGGATGTCGTGAACATGAGCCTGGGTGGCTCCTTCCCCAGCGACGGCACCGATGCGATGTCTCAGGCCCTCAATCGGCTCACCCGGGAGACCGGCGCGTTGTTCGTGGTGTCGTCGGGCAACGACGGCCGCGAGGTGAGTAGCCCGGCAGCCGCCGATGCCGCCCTGACAGTCGGCGCGGTCGACCGGGACGACAAGCTGGCCGAATGGTCGAGTCGCGGTCCGCGCTCGCGTGACAATGCGATCAAGCCGGATCTGACGGCGCCTGGGGTCGACATCGTCGCGGCCAAGGCGAAGGACAGCTTCCTCGGCGGCGAGGCGCCGAACGTCGGCGAGCATCACCTCCAGCTGTCCGGGACCTCGATGGCTGCTCCGCATACGGCCGGTGCGGCGGCGATCCTGGCGCAGCAGCACCCGGAGTGGCAGGCCGATGAGTTGAAGGCCGCGCTGATGGGTACGGCGAAGGCCGACTCGACGTCGAGCGTGTTCGACCAGGGCGCCGGCCGGGTCGACGTCGCTGCCGCTGTTCGGACGCCGGTGCGGGCCTCGGTCGCGAGTATCAACAACGGGCTGGTGCAGTGGCCGCACGACGACGACAAGCCGATCGATCGGGTGATCACCTACACGAACACCGGTTCGGCGCCGGTGACGCTGGCGTTGTCCACAGATGTTCGAGGGCCGGACGGAAAGCCCGCGCCGGCGGGTATGTTCTTGGTGTCACCGGCTTCGCTGACCGTTCCGGCGGGCGGCTCGGCGTCGGCGACCTTCACCACCAACACCGCGGTCCCGGGAGCCGACGGGCTGTACGGCGGCGTCGTCCTCGCAGGCAATCTGCGGACGCCGGTCGCGGTGACGCGTGAGGTGGAGAGCTACGACGTCACCCTCAACTTCATCGGTTTCGACGGCAAGCCGACACCGAACAACTGGTTCCAGCTCGTCAGCATGGAACAGCCGACGGTGGCGCATCCCGATCCCGAGTCGGGCCCGCGGGCGACCGTGCGGGTACCGAAGGGCGCGCAGTACCTCGAGGCGGTAGCCGGGGTGGACGATCGCTCGCGGGTCACAGAGTTCCACGAACCGAACCTGCAGGTCGACGGACCGGCCGAGTTCACCTTCGACGTCAGGTCCGGGGTACCGATCGGGTATCAGGTCGACAAGCCGGACGCGGTGTCGCAGCTCGCCATTCGCGGTTCGATTCGACAGACGCCCCGGGGGTCGGTGAGCAGCTTCTGGATCAGTTCCACCTTCGACGGTATCGGACTCGCCCCGGGCCGCACGGCAACCACTGTCCCCGGCGACTTCACCTACCGGATCGAGCAGGTCCTGGCCGCGCCGGAGGAGACGCCGTACCTCTACAACCTGCGGCGAACGCACACCGGCAAGATTCCGGCCAAGCTGCTGGAGCGGGTGCGGGACCGTTCCCTGGCCCGGGTGCGTTCCGAGCATTTCGGGACCAAGCCCGGCACTTACGGCATCCGCTGGTACACCGTGGCTCGTAAGCTCCCGTTCACGCTCGAGGAGTACTACACGCCAGGTGTCGCCTGGAGCCCGTACTTCGACGAAGCCGAGACCCTGGAAGCGAAGCCGATCGGTTCGCAGGTCACCCACGATCCGCGGATCTACCGGCTGGGGCCGACAGTGACCGAGCGCTGGAATCTGCCGACCTTCGGCCCGGCGTTCCCGTCCGAGGTCCAGGCGCTGGTGGCAGGCCGCCGCGGTGATCTCCTGCATGTCAGCATCGGCATGTTCACCGATCAGCGGGCCGGTGGTTCCGGCAGCGCCCAAGACACCGGGCAGACGGTGCTGTCGAAGGACGGGAAGGAGTTGGCGACAAGTGAACACGGCGGTCACCTGCCGACGAGCCCGGTGCCGGCGGGGCCGGGGATGTACCGGCTGCACACCGAGGCGACGCGGGAACATCCGTTGAGCTCGAAGATCGTCGTCGACTGGACGTTCCGTTCCGACACCGTTCCGGGTGACGAGCAGGCGCCGTTGCCGCTGATGGCGGTTCGGTTTGCGCCGCCGGCCAAGGCAAAGGCCAACGTGCCGACGGTGGTGCCGATCAGCGTCGAGCACAACGCCGGCGGCAAGGCGACCGTTCGGACGCTGTCGGTATCGCATGACGGCGGGACGACGTGGACGCCGGCGAAGCTGCACACGGCCGGCGGCAAGACCGTCGTCCTGATCAAGCATCCGGCCGGCGCTAAGTCGGTCTCGTTGCGGGCCACGGCGAACGACGCCGACGGCAACACGGTCGACCAGACCATCGTGGACGCGTTCTTGCTGAAGTAGCTCGGATGCCGGGAGCCGGTCGGTTGATCGGCTCCCGGCAGACCGATCAGGGGATGAAGCGGGTCTCGGGGAGTGGGTGCCGCCAGATGGCGGGGCGCTGGAGCCCGCGGAGGTGCTGGTCGAAGAAGGCGGGGAGGTAGGTGTTCAGGGCTTGGAGGACGTGGTTGGGGTTGGCGGTGCTGATCGTGTTGGCGACGAGTGCGGGCGGGACGGTGAAGAAGCGCTGGAACCAGGGGATCAGCACTTGGTGGTCGATGAAGCTGTAGTGGGCGCCGTTGGGCAGGTTGAGGTCGCGTTGCCAGCCGGTCGAGCGTTCCCAGAACATTCGCCAGGACGGGTCGGTGCGGTGGGACTGCGGGCCGCCGTTCGGGCCGGTCTTGCCGGTTCCCCAGAGGAGGAACGGGCGGTCGGTGCCGGCGGCGACGGTGGGTGATTGGGCGGGGTCGGCGTACCCGTAGCCGAGGGTGCCGTCGAGGTTGACGCCGGCGCGGACGCGGCGGTCGACGTGCATGACTTCGGCTGCGGTAATGCCGCCGGCGGAGTGTCCGAACGCGCCGATTCGCTTGAGGTCGAGGATGGCGCCGAGGCCGCGCGGGAGTCGCCTGTTCGCCGCGTCCGGGTTCACACCGTGCTGCAGCCGGGTCAGCGCGTCCAGGACGAACCGTACGTCGTCCACTCGGGTGGCCATCGCCGTCCGCGCGTAGCCGTCCTCTGGCAGGGTCTGGACCGCCAGGCGGCCGCCGGGGAACTCCACCACGCCGACCTCGTAGGTGTGGTCCACCGTCACGACGACGTACCCACGGCTGGCCAGCTCGGTCACTACTACCGAAGCCAGCCCGCGCGGTACGCCGAAGCCATGTGAGAAGAGCACTACCGGATACCGGCCCGTCCGGACCGGTGCGGCCAGCCGTCCATGACTCCGAGCTCCGGCCCAATCGACCGTTCCGACCGGCTGCTGCAGGGCCCCTGCTGCGTCGCGTCCGTATGCCTCGGCGGTCAGCGGCGGCAGGTAGGCCGCCCGCTCACCTACGGGCCGGGCTGGGTACCAGACGCTCACCATCAACTCTCGGACTCCGCCTACCCATGGGTCGCGCCGGCTGTGGTCGACGAGGTGCATTTCGGTCGTACCGACGGCGTACGGGCCGGTCGGCCGCGGAAACCGCAGCTGGACCGGCGGACGCTTGCCGGGAGTGGCGAGGGCCGGTGTGCCAAAGGCCTGCGAGACGGGGAGGGCGAGGGCTGCGGTCAGTACGCCGCGTCGTGTGAGCATGCGTCGACTGTCACCTGAGGTGAGGGTTCCGCACATCTGGCGAGAGATGCCTGTTGTGGGTGACGAAAGTCGGGTATTACGGGTGGGGTGGATGTGTTGGTGGTGGGTGGTGCTGGGGTTGACACGGTGGTGCGGGTACCGGAGGCGGGTTGGACGCGGGAGACCGTGCCGGTGGAGCCGATAGAGGTCTATGTGGGGCACACCGGGCACGGAGTGACGTTGGGGTGTGATCTGCTCGGGCTACGGGCCGGTCTGGTCGATGTGCTCGGCGACGACGCCGAGGGCTATCAGGTACGACGCCTGTACGAAGAGCTCCAGCTGCCGCTGAACGTCGTCCTCCATCCCAGCGGGACGCGCCGATCGGTCAACCTGGTCACTCCGGACGGCCAACGGATGTCGTACTACGACGGCCGGCATCCGAGCGGTCTGCGCGTCCACCCCGACCTGTGGCGGCCGGGCCTCGCGCACGCCCGGCACGTGCACGTCTCGATCATGGACTTCGCCCGCCACGCACTCCCCGACGCACTCGCGACCGGCTGCTCGATCTCCACCGACCTGCACGACTGGGACGGCCGCAACGACTACCACCGCGACTTCGCGACCGCGGCCGACATCGTCTTCGTCTCCGCAAGCGCCCTACCGGACGACGCGGTCAGTTGGATCTTCGGCCACGGCCGCGCACAGCTGGTCGTCGTCCTGGCCGGTGCGGACGGCAGCTACCTACACCTCCCTGGCGAGCCGCCACAACACATCCCCGCCGTCCAGCTCCCGGACCGCCCAGTCGTCGACACCAACGGCGCCGGAGACGCCTACGTCGCCGCCTTCCTCGCCCGCTGGCTGGACGGCGTCAGCTGGCACGACGCCGCCCGCGCCGGAGCCATCGCCGGCGCCTGGGCCTGCGGCTCCCTCGGCACCCACACCAACCTGATCACCGCCGAGCAGCTAGCTGCTCGAAGTGGAACGCCCGGATAAAGCAGTCCCGCGGCTGGCCAACCGCAAACAACACACAGTCGACGACGGACTGCGCAGTCAGCTCCGCACCGGTCTCCCGCGGACCCTCCTGGACGAAGTCCGGTGGAAAGAGCGAGATGACGCGGACGCCGTCCGGCCGGAGGCGCTCGGACAGGATCTCGGCGTACCCGGCCTGGGCGTGTTTGGCCGCGTAGAACGCCGCATGCGCACTCGACCGATGCTGGCCGACCTCACCTGCGGCCGAGATCAGGTTGACGATGTCGCCGCGGCCCGACGTCCGTAGCAGTGGCAGCAGGCGCTCGGTCAACAACACCGTCCCCGTTGCGGCGCCTGCGATCGCATCCGCGATCTCCGCCGGCTCCGCGGTCTCACCCAGGTACTGCGCCCCGCTGTTCACCAGTACGTCGAGGCGCTCAACTGCCAACCCAGCAACGGATTCCGGGTCCGACAGATCCAGCACGGCAGCTGCGGCTGACCCGCCGGCAGCCCGAACCAGCTCCGCCGTCTGCTCTGCCGCCGCCAGCGTCCGTGCGGTAGCCAACACCTGCGCACCCCGCGCCCCGAACGCCGTCGCCAACAACCGCCCGGTGTCTCGCCCGGCTCCAGTCACCAATACCCGCAGTCCATCCAGGTTCACCCGAGGAACTCAAGCACCTCAAGTTCGCTCGAAGTCAACCTCGGGTCATGGGTGGGTGGAGGGTGGTGGCGGCGCCGCGGCGGAAGAGTTGGGCGGGGCGGCCGCCGTCGCGGGTGGTGGTGGCGCCGGAGGGCTCGACGAAGCCGGGGGTCTTGGTGACCTTGCGGTGGAAGTTGCGGGGGTCGAGGGGGGCGCCCCAGACGGCTTCGTAGATGGTGCGGAGTTCGGAGATCGTGAACTCGGGGGGACAGAAGGCGGCGGCCAGCGGGGAGTACTCGAGTTTGGCGCGGGCGCGTTCGACGGCGTCGGTGAGGATGCGGTGGTGGTCGAAGGCCAGGCGGGCCGGGTCGGCCAGCAGGTCGGGGGCGGCGACCCAGCGGGCCGATTCGGCGTCCGTGCCGGCGACGGGGGCCGGGAGGTCGGGGACGAGGGCCAGGTAGGCGACGCTGACGACGCGGCCGCGGGGGTCGCGGTCGGGAGCGCCGTACGTCGCGACCTGTTCGAGGTGGATGCCGGTGGCGTCCAGGCCGGTCTCTTCGGTGAGCTCGCGGCGGGCGGTCGCCTCGAGATCCTCGGCTGGGCGGACGAACCCGCCCGGCAGCGCCCAGCGGCCCTGGTACGGCGCGATCCCGCGGCGGATCAGCAACACCTGCAGGGCGCCGTCGCGGACGGTCAGGATGACCAGGTCGGTGGCCAGGCCGAGGGGCTGGAAGTCCATCACCCCACTCTAATCGTCACCTTGACGAAAAGTCACCTCAGGCCTTATCGTCAAAGTGACGACAAGGAGTACGACGATGGCAGACATCACCCGCTTCCGCTTCATCAGCCACCTGCGGGCCAACCCGACCACGCACGTCCGGCACCTGCGCAACGGGCGGGTCGCGCACGACGGCGCCGGGCAGGCGTTCTGGTTCCGCGCGCTGAACTCCTCGCTGAGCGAGATCCCGATCGACGACCGCGAGCAGCCGCTGCTGTTCCACGGGCGGACGCAGGACTTCCAGGACGTCGCGGTCCAGGCGACAGTCACCTACCGCGTGGTCGACCCGGCGCTGGCCGCGACCCGGCTGGACTTCGGGATCGACCCCGACACCGGCCAGTGGCGGGCGACCCCGCTGGAGCAGCTCGGCGGTCTGCTGACCGAGCTGGCCCAGCAGACCGCGCTCGATCTGCTGGCGCGGATGAGCCTGACCGAGGCGCTCTCCGAGGGGATGACCGAGCTCCGGCGCGCGGTCGGCGCCGGACTGCGCGAGGACCAGCGGCTGACCGGGCTCGGGATCGGCGTCGAGGATGTCCGGGTGGTCGCCGTCCGGGCCGAGCGGGACGTCGAGAAGGCGCTGCAGACTCCCACCCGGGAGATGGTCCAGCAGGCCGCGGACAAGGCGACGTACGAACGCCGCGCGATGGCGGTCGAGCGGGAGCGCTCGATCGCCGAGAACGAGCTCCAGAACCAGATCGAGCTCGCCCGCCGCGAAGAGCAACTCGTCAACCAGCGCGGCCAGAACGAACGCACCCGCGCCACCGAAGCCGCGGCCGCCGGCCAGATCGAGACCCAGGCCGCCGCTGCCCGCCAGCGCGCCCTCGCCGAATCCGAAGCCGACGCCAAACGCGCCCTCGGCGCCGCCGAAGCCGCAGCCCAGCAGGCGATGCTCGACGCCTACGCCGACCTCCCCCAGTCCACCATCCTCGCCCTCGCCATCAAAGAAGGCGCCCTCCCCGACATCGGCACCCTCAACCTCACCCCCGACCTCCTCACCCCCCTCCTCGCCAAACTCACCGACCACTCGTCATGAACAAGCAGCCGAACGGGCGGGGCCGTCACGGGGCAGCCTCGACTGCTCAGGGTGGAGGTGTGGGGTGAGTTTGCCGCCGCGGGTGGTTTTGGTGCATCGGGCTACTGAGTTGAGTGAGTTGGTGGCGCGGCATGGGACTCGGCAGCAGGCGGGGTTCTTCTTGAAGGGGCGGGGGCGGGATCTGGGGGAGCTGGACGGGCGGCACCTGGCTCAGCAGGAGGCGTTGGCGGGGGTTTTGGGGGCGGTGCCGTTGGACTGGCGGCGGGCTGTGGTGGAGCGGGGGGATCTGGATCGGTTCGGGTTCGGGCCGGAGGACGTGGTGGTGGCGGTCGGGCAGGACGGGTTGGTGGCGAATGTGGCCAAGTACTTGGATGGGCAGCCGGTGGTGGGGATCAACCCGGAGCCGGAGCGGAATCCGGGGGTACTGGTGCCACATGCGCCCGGGGAGATCGGGCGACTGCTGGCGACGCGGGAGGTGACCGAGCGGACGATGGTGGTGGCCACGGCGGACGACGGGCAGCAGTTGATCGCGCTGAACGAGGTGTACGTCGGGGACCGGACGCACCAGTCGGCGCGGTACCGGCTGCACTCGCCTGACGGCTTACCGGAGCGGCAGTCGTCGTCCGGGGTTCTGGTGGGCACGGGGACCGGCGCGACGGGGTGGTGCCGGTCAGCTTGGCAGGAGCGGCGCAGCCCGATGGTGTTGCCGACGGCGACCGATCCGGTGTTGTGCTGGTTCGTGCGGGAGGCCTGGCCGTCGCCGGCGACCGGGACCGACCAGACCGAGGGCCTACTGAAGGCGCCGGACACGCTGACGCTCACCGCGGAGTCCGATCTGGTGGTGTTCGGCGACGGGATGGAGTCCGACACCCTGACCATCACCTGGGGGCAGCGCCTCGAGATCGGGGTCGCCCCGGTCAAACTCCACCTGGTGGTCTGAGGCGAAGTATTACCCGTGCTGTGCACGAGAAGTGATCACCCGAACGAGAAGCGTGCTGACAACGATCGCCATCCCCGCTTAAGGTGCGGGGACGACAACGGCCCTTTCGAGGGGAGGGCCGTGGTTTCGACCCAACCGCTCACAGGGGAGAGACACGCATGCGCAGAAGTCGGTTCCGGACCGGGACCATCCTGCTTGCCGCGGCCGCGCTGGTGCCGGCGGCGGCGCTGACCGCGACCGCACGCCCGGCCGAGACCGCGGCCAGGCCGCCGGCGAAGCCGTTCGTCGAGGGGACGAAGACGGTGGCGGCGTACGACTACGACAACGCGATTCGCGAGCGGATCGCGGTCGACGTCCCGAAGACGGACAACGACGCGAACGGCGTCACCGACCAGATCACCGTGGACATCATCCGGCCGGGTGAGGCCGCGGCGGCCGGGATCGACGTCCCGGTCATCATCCAGGCGTCGCCGTACTACGCGGGCGACCCGCGGAACTACTTCGACGACAAGGGCGTCCGGCAGATCTACGGCAGCTGGCTGGACAACTACTTCGTCCCGCGCGGGTACGCCGTCGCGTTCGTCGACATGCCCGGGACGCACCGCTCGACCGGCTGCACCGACGTCGGCGGCGACTACGAGGTGCTCGGCACCAAGGCCGTGATCGACTGGCTGAACAACCGCGTGCCCGGCTACAACCCGGACGGCAGCAAGGCGAAGGCCGACTGGTCCACCGGTAAGGCCGGCATGATCGGTACGTCGTGGAACGGCACGATCGCCAACTCGGTCGCCTCGACCGGCGTCCGCGGCCTGGAGACGATCGTCCCGATCGCCGCGATCTCCAGCTGGTACGACTACACCCGCGGTCACGGCGTCCCGTTCTACGACGCGTACATGGAGTTCCTGTACGACTACGTCAGCAACGACAAGGAACCGCGCTGCGTCGAGCACAACGCCGAGGTCGAGGCGGACTCCGACACCCCGACCGGTAGCTACAGCAAGTTCTGGGATCCGCGGAACTACAACCTGGACGCGAGCAAGGTGCGGGCCAGCGTCTTCGCGATCCACGGCCTGGACGACGAGAACGTGAAGACCCGGCACTTCGGCGAGTGGTGGGAGGCGATCGCCAAGCGCAACGTGCCGCGGAAGATCTTCCTGCACCAGGGCGTGCACCTGGACGGCTTCAGCTTCCGCGACGCCTACGTCGACCAGCTGCACCCGTGGTTCGACTACTGGCTGCAGGGCCTGAAGAACAACGTCATGAAGCAGCCGCAGGCCACGATCATGCGTGAGGACGGCAGCTACACGACCGAGGCCCGCTGGCCGGCCGCCGGCGTCAAGCAGACCAAGCTGAACCTGAGCAAGGCCAAGGGCGCCAAGGCCGGCGGCCTGTCGATCGCGGCCGCGTCCAGCGACCCGGTCAGCTTCACCGGTACGGCGCAGCCGTCCCAGGACTCCGTCGTCCTGGACCCGACCGCGACGCGGGCCGACCGCGCCGTCTTCCTCAGCGACGAGCTGGAGAAGGCCGTCCGGATCAGCGGCACCGGCAAGGTCTCGGTCCGGTTGAAGTCGAACAAGGTCGCGTCCGGGATCAAGGCCCGGATCGTCGACTACGGCACCGACACCCGCTACGCCAACGTCAGCAACGTCCCGAACACCAGTGTCTGCTGGGGTGACGGCAACGAGCTCGACAAGGGCTGCTACGCCCAGACGCAGATCAACACCCGCGTCTCGGACACCGCGGTCGTCATCCGCACCCTCGCGGACGTCGGCCACTACAAGACGCTCAACCGCAAGGAGTACCTGCAGTCGAACAAGTGGTACGACCTGAGCTTCGAGCTGAACGCGGACGACATCGTCTTCAAGGCCGGCCACCGGCTCGGCCTCGTCCTGACGGTCGAGTCCGACAACCCGTCGACGCCGTTCACCGGCGCGACGCTGACCCTGGACCCGAAGCACTCGTCCCTGACGCTCCCGCTCACCGGCTACACCGCCGCCCTGGACACCGCGGGATCCCCCCAGGCCCGGGTAGCCGCCGACTCCCTGGCCCAGCCCGAGCCGGAGAAGGACCCGCTCAAACTGATGGAGCAGATGGTCGAGGCGTCCCGCTGAGCTAGTTCCGCCAGCCCATCACAATCGCCGTTCGGCGCCCCGACGCAGGCTGCGTCGGGGCGCCGCGGTGTGATTGTGATGGCGTGGCGGAACGTAGGCCTCAGGCGGTGGTGCGGGTGTTGGCCAGCTCGGCGTAGGCGGTGACGAGGGTTTCGGCGTCGTGCTCCCAGTTCAGCTCGTCGGCGGCGGCGCGGATGCCGGCCGTGTACGTCGAGTAGGAGTCGATCAGGGCCCGGACGGCGGCCGCGAGCGAGCCGGGGTTGCCGGGCTGGTACAGCGTGCCGAGGTCGTGCGCGGTGACGACCGAGCGCAGCTCGGGGAGGTCGGCGGCGACGACCGGGACGCCGGCCCGGACGGCGTGGAAGAGCTTGTTCGGCAGGGCCAGCCGGTGGTTCTCACAGGTGTTCGTGAGCGTGACCAGCGAGATGCCGTACGAGCGCAGGGTCTCGTCGACCTCGTCGATCGAACGCTCCGCGACGACCTCGACCGTGCCCAGGTCCAAGCGGTAGTTGGGATCCACCGACCCCATCAGCACGGTCTTGAACGGCGCGAGCTGGCGCGCGGCCCCGACCACGGTCGGCAGGTCCCGGCCGGCGCCGACGCGACCGGCGTACAGCAGGCCTTCGGGGTGGTCCAGCGGCGTGGGGATGAAGTCCGGCCGCGGGAAGGTGTTGCGGACGACGCGGACGTCGGCCAGGCCGCGGTCGCGCAGCCGAGCGGCGATGCCGTCGGAGACGGTGAAGACGACCCGCGCCTTCGCGGCCAGCTCGGCCTCGAAACGGCGGCCACGGGCCCGCCACAACGGCGTCGGCCGGCCGGGCAGCGCGCGGTCGAACCACAGCTCGTGACTGTCGTAGACCAGCACCGCCTGCCACCGCTCGGCGAACTCTGCGGCCAGCTCGAGGGTGTTGAAGTCGTGCGCGTGCACAACGTCGAACGGCCCCGAGGCC
This sequence comes from Kribbella sp. NPDC104218, assembly GCF_055584105.1. Classification (NCBI taxonomy): domain Bacteria; kingdom Bacillati; phylum Actinomycetota; class Actinomycetes; order Propionibacteriales; family Kribbellaceae; genus Kribbella; species Kribbella sp. NPDC104218. The sequence continues at coordinate 2,219,655 of NZ_JBVJMQ010000001.1, read as the reverse complement.
GCGACCGCCGCGGTGGCGTCCATCCGCCATTGTTTCTCGGTCCGGTTCCGGTGCTCGGGCAGTAGCAGCCAGCGCCCGAAGCGCTTCGCGAGCACCTTCGGCCCGCGCCGCCCGTGCCCGACCGACAGACCGCCGCCACCGGCCCGCAGCCCGGCGGACCGCGAGACCGACTCGACGGTGATCCCGCTCCCGATCGAGAACCCCTCGGGCACGTCGCGCCCGATGATGTGAATCGTGTGTCCGGCGTCCGCCAGCGCGGTCGCCTCCCGAAGGATTCGCGAGTCCCCCGCGATGGGGGACTGAGCGATCATCAATACCCGCATGTCACCTGCCACCGAGGAAAGGTAGCAGCGCGTCGACCGCTCTGCGCCCATCGTGTACGTCCCGGACGTACGCCGGGCCGCCGTCAGCCAGTTTCCGGGCGGTTTCCCGCTCGGCGACGAGCCGCTCGATCACCGCGCCGATGTCGCCAGGATTCGCCTCCACGATCGGCAGCTCGGTCGGCAGCTGCGCGCGGACGCGGGCGGCGACATGGCCGACCGTGACGCGCCCGGCCGCCATCGACTCACACGCGAAAACGCCGTACGAGCCCAGCGTCAGCTGGTCGATCACGATGTCGGCCTCCCGGACGAGCTCGGTCAGCTCGGCGTGCGGCACGCCTTCGACGCGCTGGTACTCGATCAGGCCGCGCTCCTGCAACGCGGTCAGCGCCGGGTCGACGTACGCCGAGCCCTTCAGCGCGCTGCTGGACGGCGCGTGCAGGACGACGGGGACGTCGCGCTCCAACACCGGCCGGCTGGACGCGAAGGCCGTCACATCGACCGTCAGCGGCAGCCAGCTGCCGTTGTCGACGAAGTCGAGCAGGTCAGGGGTGGTGACGAAGACCGGGCCGTCGTACGTCGCCAGCTGGGCGCGCGTCCGGTCCACCTCCGCCTGCAGCTGGGCCGTCAGCGGATCGCTCGGATCCTGGAACGGCGAATGTTCGAACAGCTGCCGGTGCCGCGCCGGATCCCGGATCTCGGAGCCGTGGAAAACCAGCCCGTGCGCGATCCCCGATCGATCCAGCGTCGGGACGTCGACCAGCCAGCTCTGCCCGGGCAGCTGACCGAACATCGGTCGGCCGCGCTCGAACAGCACGTGGGTGACCTCCGACAGCGCGTACGCCGTCAGCTCGAACTGCCAGCGCAGATCGGACCGGTACTGCTCGTACGTACCGCGCCGATGCGCCGGGAAGGCGTACTTCGTGTCGCTCGTCGCCAGCGTCTCGACCGCGATGCCGGGCACCGCCCGCTCCACCGCCTGCGACCACATCCAGGCCTGCCCGGCGACGTTGGCCGGGCCGATCAGCAACCGCCGGGACTGCGCCGACGGCTCGGGCCGCTCGACCGCCGCGATCGGGCGGCCGGTCAGCTCGGCGTACACCGCGCGCAGCTCCTCCCCCGGTTTCAGCGCGCGGTCGACCCGCCCGAGGTACTGCCGCTCGTGATTGGCCCAGGCCCGCACGGCCCGACGGCTCCCGGTCGGCCCGTCGCCAGCGGAGTACACGGCCTGCAGCGACCGCTTGCTCAACTTCGCGCGACCGACCGCGCGGGTGGCGACGCCGAGGACCTGGACGCCCTGGGCGTGGACGACATCCGGCTCCAGCCGATCGACCAGATTGCCGAAGGCGAGCTCGAGGTCGAGTGCCTCGGGGTGGATGCGCTGCCAGGGCGCCGGCCAGCTCAGCCGATCGACGAGTGAGTCGTAGGCCCGCCAGCCGCCGCGGAACGGCACGTCAGCCTGCCGGCCGACGGCGTTCCGCAGACCTTTGGCCGCACGGAAGAAGAACCACCCGGCGCCCCGAACCTGCCGAGAGATCCGGCCGGCCGCGCTGCCGCCCTGGTTGCCAGCTTGCTCGTGCCCGGCGTCGGCCTGGAGCTCGGCGACGCCGAGTTTGGCGCGCAGAGAACGCGCCGTGTACGTCGTTTGGTGCTTGTACCCGACCAGCGGGGGACGCCAGTCCCGGCGGGCGGCACGGCGGCGCGACCGCTCGTCCCGGAGCCGGTACGGGACCGACACCCGGACGATCAGGGCGCCGTCGAGAACTTCCTTCGACGGCTCCCCGGTGGCCGAGACCCCGAGCACAGTGACCTGTGCCCCGGTCTCGGCCAACACCGCAGCCTCCCTGCGGACTCTGCTGTCACCGGTGACGTCGTCCGCCACCAGCATCACGACCCGCAGGTCGGGGTGGCTCACTGCCGAACGGACCTTCCGATCACGATCCGACGGACGCCCGCCCACTTCGCCGCGTCCGTACGGTCACGGCCGTCGACGAGCACCTGCACGCCCGGCAGCTCGGCCGGCGTCAGCTCGGCGTACTCGGCGTGGTCGGCCTGCAGGACGGCGGCGTCCACCGGGGCGCCCAGCGCGTACGGCGTGAAGCCGAGGCCGGTGAGCTCCTCGTCGGTGTACATCGGGTCGTGCACGAAGACCTCGGCGCCACGGCCCTTGAGCGCGTCGACGGCCGGGAAGACGCCGGAGAACGCGGTCTCCTTGACACCGCCGCGGTACGACGCGCCGAGGACGACGACCTTCGCGCCCTTGAGGTCGCCGTACGCGCCCTCGAGCAGGCCGATGGTGTAGTCCGGCATGCCGGCGTTGGCCTCGCGGGCCGCGCGGACGACGGTCGCGTCGGGGTCGGTGTACAGGTACAGCCGCGGGTAGACCGGGATGCAGTGGCCGCCGACGGCGATACCGGGCCGGTGGATGTGGCTGTACGGCTGCGAGTTCGACGCGTCGATCACCTGGGTGACGTCGATCCCGTTCTGACCGGCGAAGCGGGCGAACTGGTTCGCCAGGCCGATGTTCACGTCGCGGTACGTCGTCTCGGCCAGCTTCGCCAGCTCGGCGGCCTCGGCGGAGCCCAGGTCCCAGACGCCGTTCCCCCGCTCGAGGTCCGGACGGTCGTCGAAGTCCAGCACGGCCTCGTAGAACTCGGTGGCCCGCTTGGCGCCCTCGTCGGACAGGCCGCCGACCAGCTTCGGGTACTTGCGCAGGTCCGCGAAGACGCGGCCGGTGAGCACCCGCTCCGGCGAGAACACCAGGTGGAAGTCGGTGCCCTCGGTCAGGCCGGAGATCTCCTCCAGCATCGGCTTCCAGCGGTTCCGGGTGGTGCCGACCGGCAGCGTGGTCTCGTAGGAGACCAGGGTGCCCGGGGTCAGGTGCTCGGCCAGCGAACGGGTCGCGTTCTCCATCCAGCCGAACTCCGGCTCACCGGTCTTCTCGTCCACGAACAGCGGGACGACGATCACGACGGCGTCGCTGTTCGGGATCGCGTCCGCGTAGTCGGTGGTCGCCCGCAGGCGGCCGTCGGCCACGGTCTCGGCGAGCAGCTCCTGCAGGTGGTCCTCACCCGGGAACGGCTCCTGGCCGGCGTTCACCAGCTCGACGAACTTCTCGTTGATGTCGACACCGACGACCTGGTGACCCTTGGACGCGAACTGGACCGCCAACGGCAGGCCGATCTTGCCTAAGGCAACAACACTGACTCGCACGACAACTCCACTAGGTAGTGATTCTTGAACGGGAGCCTCGGAGCTTCAGTTCCAGCGGATGCTCGACGAACCGGTAGAGCAGCCACGAGGCGAGGATCGATACGGCGCCGACACCGGCGTACCAGATCAGGTTCGACCACGAGACCGCTTCCGCGGACCCGTGCAGCTCCCTGATCCCGTACAGGATGGTGGCGTGCACCAGATAGAAGGAGTACGACCACTGGCCGAGTGCGACCAGTGGTTTGCTCCGGAGGAGGGACCGGCCCCCGCGCAGGTCCCGGGCGGCGACGACCAGGATCAGGAAACCGTAGAGGAGAGTCAGGATCTCCTTCTGCAGCAGGCTGATCTCGGTCCCGAACGGCACCTTGCCGGGGTGCCGGAAGGTGTAGGCGAGGACGAGCAGGCCGGCGCCGATCGCGAGGTAGCCCAGCCAGGCCGGCAGCCGCGTCGTCCAGCCGGAGCGCAACGCGATCGCCAGCGCGACCCCGACCAGGAACGCGACCGTGTGCAGCAACGGCGGCGGCAGCGTCGGCAGCTCGGCCCAGTGGTACTGCGTGAGCCGGTAGGCGGCCGCGATCGCGAGCGCGGCCGCCGCGAGGACGAGCGCGCCGATCAGCTTCATCCGCGCGGTGATCCGGTACAGGAACGGGAAGAAGGCGTAGAAGAACGCCTCGATCGACAACGTCCAGGACGCCGGGTTACCGCCGTACAGGATGTTGGGGTCGTTCGACCAGCCGTTCAGCAGGAACAGCGACAACACGATCGCGGTCATCGCGACCGGCTTGATCCAGAACAGGTTCTCCGGCGGATCGAACCGGTAGAACACGAACAGCGCCGGGATCAGCGCGACCACGTGCGCCGGGACGATCCGGGCGAACCGGCGGCGGTAGAACGTCGCCGCCGACGTCCCCGGCCGGGCCGACCAGGTGAGCACGAACCCCGAGAGCACGAAGAAGAACGTCACCCCGGAGGTGCCGAGCTTCAGGAACTCGCGGATCGGCAGCGGCGCCAGGTTCCCCATGTGGTGGGTGAACACGAAGAACGCCGCCCACCAGCGCAGGCCGGTCAGCGACTCGACGCGCGGTGAAACGACGTTGGCTGCCGTGGCCGAGGCGGCCTGTTCAGGATTGTCCTGAACAGGCCGCACCCGGTCCCCGGCAGCCATCGTCATCGAACTACTCGGCGAGGGCGGCGACCACGCGGTCGGCCGCGTGCCCGTCGCCGTACGGCGTCGGACGCTCGCCGGACGGCGCCGTCCGGGCCGCCAGCTCGGGGAGCTTGCTCACGTCCATGGTCAGGACGTTCCAGCCGGACTCGACGGTCTCGACCCACTCGGTCTCGGGGCGCAACGTGGTGCAGACGCGGCCCAGCAGGAAGGCCTCCTTCTGCAGACCACCGGAGTCGGTGACGACACCGGCCGAGCCGAGGACGGCCTGGACCATCTCCGGGTAGGCCAGCGGCTCGCGGACGTGCAGCGAACCGTCCGGACGCTCCAGCTTGATGCCGTGCTCCGCGCACTTGGCGACCAGCCGCGGGTGCGCCAGCAGGACCACCGGGCGCCCGGCGTTGGCCAGGCCCTCGATGATGCCGGCCAGGTGCTCCGGGTCGTCGGTGTTGTCCGGCCGGTGGATCGTCGCGACCAGGTACTCGCCCTGCTTGAACGGCAGGTCGAACGGCTTGTCCTGGACGGCGTCCCGGACCCGGAAGCAGACGTCGGTCATGACGTCGCCGACCAGCCGGGAGCGCTCCTTCAGACCCTCGTTGGCCAGGTGGTCCATCGCGACCTGGGTCGGGGCCAGCAGGATGTCGGCCGCGTGGTCGGTGAGGACGCGGTTGTGCTCCTCCGGCATCCGCCGGTTGAACGACCGCAGACCGGCCTCCAGGTGCGCGACCGGGAGGTGCATCTTCACCGCGGACAGCGCGCCGGCGACCGTCGAGTTGGTGTCGCCGTAGACGAGCACCCAGTCCGGGCGGTGCTCGTCCAGGACGGCGTCCATCGCGGACAGCATCGCGCCGGTCTGGACGCCGTGGCTGCCGGAGCCGACGCCCAGGTGGACATCCGGCGCCGGGATCTTCAGGTCGGCGAAGAACACGTCGGACATGTTCTTGTCGTAGTGCTGACCGGTGTGCACGATCACGTGCTCGTGGTCGGTCGCGGCGAACGCCTCGGCGATCGGCGCGAGCTTCACGAACTGGGGACGCGCCCCGACGATGCTCAGAACCTTCATGCGCTGGTGACCTTGATCATCCGGTCCTCGGCGGCCGACTGGATGACGGCCTCGGCGACGGCGACGGTCGCCAGGCCCTGGGCCAGGGTGACGATATCGGCGTCCTTGCCGAGGACGGCGTCCCGGAACTGCTCGTGCTCGGTGCGCAGCGGCTCGGGCTTGCTGATCGCGTAGCGGACCATGTCGCCCTCACTGACGCCGCGGAAGTGCGCGACGTCGTCCCACGCGGTGGCGACCGTGCCGTTGGCGTGGAAGGTCAGGTCGGCGGTCAGGGTGTCGGCGATGAACGCGCCCTTCTCACCGGTGACGACGGTGAGCCGCTCCTTCATCGGGGACAGCCAGTTGATCAGGTGGCTGGTGACGGTGCCGTCGGCGAGCTTGCCGGTGATGGCGATCAGGTCCTCGTACTGGCGGCCCGACTTGTGCGCGCTCTGCGCGGAGACCGTGACGAACGGGGACTGCGTCACCCACGCGGTCAGGTCGATGTCGTGCGTGGCCAGGTCGAGCACGACGCCGACGTCCGCGATCCGGGCCGGGAACGGGCCCTGCCGGCGGGTGGTGATCTGGTAGATGTCGCCCAGCTCGCCGGCCTCGAGGCGGACCCGGAGCGCCTGCAGCGCCGGGTTGTAGCGCTCGATGTGACCGACCGCGCCGACCAGGCCGGCCGCCTCGAACGCCTTGGCGATCTCGGTGGCCTCGGCCGAGGAGCCGGCCAGCGGCTTCTCGATCATCGCGTGCACGCCGGCCTCGGCCAGCGCCTTGGCGATCTCGGCGTGGTACTGGGTCGGCACCGCGACCATGCAGTAGTCGATGCCTTCGGCAATCAACTGCTCGATGGTGGAGTGCACCGGACGACCGCCGGCGACACCGAACTTGTCACCGCCCGGGTCCGCGACGGCGACCAGGTCGACGCCTTCGAGGGAAGCCAGCACGCGGGCGTGGTGCCGGCCCATCATGCCGAGGCCGATCAGGCCCGCCTTCAGGTTCGCCATCTCACGCACCAGCCTTCGCCACGGTGTTCACCGCGGCCACGATCCGGTTCAGGTCGTCCTCGGACAGGGACGGGTGGACCGGCAGCGAGAGCACCTGCTGAGCGGCCTTCTCGGTCTCCGGCAGCTCCAGCTCGCGCTGGAACGACGGGAGCCGGTGGTTCGGGATCGGGTAGTAGACGCCGCAGCCGACGCCGTACTCGGTGCGCAGCGCGTTCGCGAAACCGTCGCGGTCCTCGGTGACGCGGATCGTGTACTGGTGGTACACGTGCGACGCCTCGTCGGCGACCGCGGGGATACCGACGCCGGCCAGGTTCGCGTCCAGGAAGGCCGCGTTCTCCTGCCGCTGCTTGGTCCAGCCGCCGACCTTGGTCAGCTGCACGCGGCCGATGGCGGCGTGCAGGTCGGTCATCCGGTTGTTCAGGCCGACGACCTCGTTCTCGTACTGCTTGAGCATGCCCTGATTGCGGAACAGCCGCATCCGGCGCTCGAGCTCTTCGTTCGCGACCGAGTTCATGCCGCCCTCACCGGACGTCATGTTCTTGGTCGGGTAGAGGCTGAACATCGCGAAGTCGCCGAAGGTGCCGACGGGCGCGCCGTTCCAGGTCGCGCCGTGCGCCTGCGCGGCGTCCTCGTAGATGGCGATGCCGTGCTTGTCGGCGATCGCCTGCAGCGCGGTCATGTTGGCCGGGTGCCCGAACAGGTGCACCGGCATGACGGCCTTGGTCTTCTCGGTGATCGCGGCCTCGACGGCGGCCGGGTCCAGGCAGAAGTACGTCGGCTCGATGTCGACGAAGACCGGGGTCGCGCCGGTCAGCGCGACGCTGTTGGCGGTCGCGGCGAAGGTGAAGGACGGGACGATGACCTCGTCACCCGGACCGACACCCGCGGCCAGCAGGCCCAGGTGCAGGCCCGACGTCCCGGAGTTGGTCGCGACGCACGCCCGGCCGGAGACCAGCGCTGCGCCGAACTCCTGCTCGAACGCCGCCACCTCAGGACCCTGGGCGAGCATGCCGGACTGCATGACACGGTCGACAGCCTCGCGCTCCTCCTTCCCGATGATCGGCTTCGCGGCCGGAATCGGCTGCACCATCAGTTCTCCTCCTGTGCTTCATCGGCCGGCCGCAGCCGTCCGTCGGTTTCGATGTACATCGCGCCCGTCTGCGGGCACTTGAACTCGCCGTTGCCCACGTCGAGCAGGGGTACGCCGGCTTTGCCGACCCACTTGAGGAACCGTGCCGGGACGCCCGCGACCAGCGCGAAGTCCGGAACGTCCTTGACCACCACGGCGCCCGCGGCGACAGTCGCCCAGCGGCCCACGGTGACAGGCGCCACGCAGGTGCTGCGCGCGCCCAGCGAGCAGCCCTCCTTCAGCGTGACCCCGACGGGCTCCCAGTCGTGGCCGCTCTTCGGCGTGCCGTCCGGGTTCACCGCGCGGGGGAAGTAATCGTTGGTCAGCACCACGGCCGGGCCGATGAACACGCCGTCCTCGAGGGACGCCGGCTCGTAGACCAGGGCGTAGTTCTGGATCTTGCAGTTGTCGCCCATCCGGACCCCGGTCCCGACGTAGGCGCCGCGGCCGACGATGGTGTTCTTGCCCAGCACCGCGTTCTCGCGGACCTGGGCCAGGTGCCACACCGACGAGCCGTCGCCGATCTGGGCGCGCTCGTCGACATCGGCCGTCGGGGCGATTCGGGTGCTCACAGGGTCTCCTTCTCGGTCAGCCAGTGGCTGAGGACTTCGGCTGCGCGGCGGCCGTCGTGCAGCTCCGCCACGAAACCGGGCCCGGCCGCTGCCTGGGCGGCAGCGGCCTGCGGGTTCGCGACGAGATCGCCGACGACGTCACTCAGCGTGTCGTCGTCCGCCTCCACGATCGGTACCTCTCGCCCAGTCAGACTACGCACCCTTTTGCGTAGCTCCGAACCGACGTAGGAGACGACGATCCGGCCCGCGGCCAGGGCCTCGGCCGCGGCGACGCCGTACAGGCCAATTCCCAGCTGGTCCACAACGATGTCGGCGCCGCCGATCACGGCCGGCATCCGATCGTGCGGTACGCCGGTGACCCGGCGGTACTCGATCAGGCCGCGCTCCTGCAGACCGGTCAGCACCTCGTCGATCCGGGCCGAGCCCTTGAGTTTGGAGTTCGACGGGACGTGGACGACGACCGGGCGGTCACCGGCGAACAGCGGCTGCGCCGCCTGGGCCCAGGGCACGGGGTCGATCGAGACCGGCAGCCAGGTCGCGCCCGGGACGTCGATCAGCAGGTCGGGGGTGGAGACGAAAACCGGCAGGCCGAGGCGCTCGATCAGCTCGGCGTGCTGCCGGGCCTGGACCTCCAGCTTGTCGGTGAGCTCGTCACCGGGGACGAACGGCGAGAACCGCTCGCGGGCCGCATGCCGGCTGGGCAGCCGGATGTCGGAGCCGTGGAACAGCAGCGCCACGTCGATGTCGGCGGCCCGCATGGCCGCGATGTCGGCGGCGGCATCCGGGTGGCCGTGGTAGCCGAGCAACGGACGCAGCGACTCGACGAGAACGTGGGTGTACGTGCCGAGAACGTGGTCGCGCTGCGCGCGGGCCCAGCGCGACTGGCTCCACCACGGCAGCGGTACGCCGTAGTCGTCGGCGAACCGGAACCCGCTCGACTTACGCAGCGCGAACGACAGCGCGTCGACGCCGGGCAACGAACGGGCCGCACGAGCCCAGGCATAGCCCTGACCGGCGGAGTTGGTCGGGCCGACCAGCAGCCGCACCGGAGCCGCACTCGCCGGCGGGAACTCCGGCAACGGGGCGTACGCGTAACGCAGACCACGCAGACGCGCCCGGACCGCCTTCGCGGTCCGGGCAACTGGCGCCGGCAGGTGGTCACGCATCGAACGCGACACCGTCATGGACATGACCTCAGTGACCTGCCGGGACCTTGAGCGCGTCGAGCTCGCGGCGGGCGGCCGGCAGACCGAGCACGACCGGCCGGTCCGGCCGCTCCTGCCCGAGGTGCCAACCGGCCCAGATCGCGTTCGCGTCCAGGGCGATCACGACATCGGCGTGCGAGAGCAGCTCACGGACGTCGGGACGGGTCTGCACCCGCTTCCAGTACGCCTTGCTGAGGTTCTTGCTGACCCGCGACGTCCGGACGAACTTCACCGGGCCGACCTTCATCACGGCCCGGCCCATCGTCCGGCGGGCGCGCCGGTACCGCCAGCGCACCGCCTGCTGCACCCGCGCCGTCCCCCACGGCATCGGCTCCGGCCGCTTCCGCGGCAGCTTGGCCGGGGCCTGGTCGGCGGCATGGTCGGCGCCCTGGCCGGCGTGCTGCTCGGCCGAGGCCGGCGTCAGGCTCTGCCCGGTGACGGACGCCGGATCCGAGACGGACTCCGGCGCGATGACGGCGTCCGGGGACTCGTCGAACTCGTCGTCCGCGTCGTCGAAGTCGCCGTCGTCGAACTCGTCGGTGTCGTCACCAGCGGTCTCGCCGGTCGGCATCTTGCCCGGGCCGATCAGCGTGAAGGTGTGCACCTTCTCGTCGACGACATCGATCGGCGGCAGCCAGCCGACGACGTCCAGGACCAGCTCGGCGTCACCGCCGAGATCCGCGCGGATGGTGTCGAAGTAGTCCGGCTGCAGCCGCTTGGTGCTCAGCAGCACGACCTTGGCCCCGGTCATGCGGAGACTCCACTCTTGCTCTTGACGACCTCGGCCAGGGCCGTGATCCGCGGGTCCATCACCAGGTCACGGCGGTAGCCGGCGCCGAACTCGCGCGCCTTCTGCCGGATGCCCTCGTCGGCCGTCCGGGCCGCGTGCGCGGCCTCGACCAGCGCGGCGGCGATCGCCTCCGGCGTGACGTCGGTGACCGGGAACCACAGCGGGTGCCCGCGCAGGACGTCGGACGCGGCGTTCTCCGGGTCGTGCACCGAGACGACCGGCAGCCCGGTCGCCAGGTACTCGAAGACCTTGCCGCTGGTCACGTACTTGCCCTTGCCCAGCATCAGCAGCTGGACGTCGAACTCGTCGTACGCCTTGGCGATCTCGGCCTTGCCGACCGGGCCCTCGTAGGAGACGCCCTCGTCGGCGCCCGAGTTGATCGCGGCCAGCATGTCCGGGCGCGGGACGGCGTAGTACCCGAGGTAGCCGTGGATCTTGGCCTTCGCGCCGGCCAGCTCGGCCGACTCCTCGACGGCGACCTTCCAGCCGTCGACGAAGTCCTGCAGCGGGACCTTCGGCGACACCGTACCGACGTACCCGAAGACGAGCGGGCGGTCGCCGACCGGGCCGCGGTCATGGGTGTCCGGGACCAGCTCGGGGTCGAAGCCGTTGGCCACGACATGCATCTTGGCCGCCTGCTCGGGGTAGAGCTCGACGTGCCATTCCTTGATCGGGTCGTTGACGAACCAGACCTCCTGGGCGGCGTCGACGAGCTTCTTCTCCCACTTCGCGGCCCGGCTGTTCGGCTCGTGCAGCCGGTCACCGCTGAAGACGTCGAGCAGCCACGCGTCGCGGTAGTCCATCACGTACGGCACGTTGGCCTTCTCGTGCAGGTGGTACGCGGCGGTGAACGCGACATGCGGGTTCGCGGTGGCGACCGTTAGGTCGACCGGGTGCTCGGCGTGGATCCGGTCCGCCGCCTCTTCGATCACCGATCGCCAGGGGCCGTAGCCATGCTCGGGGAACGGGATCAGGTCCTGCTTGTTACGCCACTTGCTCCACAGCCGCGGGTTACGCGCCCGCGCCTTGGGCCAGCGCCGCAGGTCGGTCTCCATGACCGGCCAGTCGAAGGGCACCCGGACCACCTCGACGGACGGGTCGACCCGGTCCTCGAGCGTCCGGTCGGCTCCGGTGAACCGGTAGAAGGTCTCTCGTTCGGCCGTCAGCACCGTCACCTTCCAGCCGAGCGCGGCGAACCGGTTCGCTGTGGCCAGCGCCCGGTAGACACCGCCACCCCGGCAGGGCGGAAAGCCCCAGGCGACATACAACATATGAGGGCGGTCCGTCATCAACTTCCTCTTAGCAAATTGAGAATCGCGTCGGCCAATTCGTCGTACGGCGTGGTCGTGGGCAAATTGGCGGCTGCCCACTGGAGCGCGTGGTCGCGCAACTTCTCGAGTTCCCCGGGATCCGCGGACCAGCGCCGCAGGGTCTCCGACGCCTCGGCCACCGAGTCCACCAGGACTCCGCCACCGGACTCCTCGATGACCCGAGTCTGCCGTGGCAACCGGGTCGACAGCACGGGAAGACCGCTGGCGAGGTACTCGTAGATCTTGGAGGGCATCGCCTCCACGAAGGCCGGCGTCGGCTGCAACATGGCCAGGCTGGCCCAGGCGCCCTGGGTCAGCTGCCAGGCGTCGGCCGGTGGCTGGCGGCCGTGCAGGCGGACCCGCCCGGCCAGATCGGCCTGCTCGATCCGGGCCTCCAGGGCGTCCCGGTCGCTCGGGGCGACCGGACCGATCAGGTCCAGCGACCAGCCGGGGGCGGCGGCGACCGTCTCGACCATGTCGAACAGCCCGCGGCTGGCCCGCAGGTCACCGACGTACACCGCGCGCGGCTCGCCGGTGGGCGGGGTCAGCGCGAGGAAGGGCACGTAGGGAAAGTTCTGCACGACGAGGCGTTGTTTGGCCTCGTGCGGGGCAAGGTGGGAATCGGCGACGACCGTCAGGTCGGCGCCGGCCGCCAGTTTCGAGCTGGCCCGGACGATCATCCGGGCCGGCAACCCGGCCGGCCCCTTCGCCCACGCGCGGTCGGCGAGCAGGCGGGTGTAGTCCTCGTGGATGTCGGCGACCATCTTGCGCCGGCGCAGCGTGGTGACGAGCCGGGTCACCGGGATCATGTCCGGATCGACGGTCATCACCACCCTGGCCTTGGTCCGCCAGGGCAGCACCGCCGTCCGGGCCAGTCGCTGCACCAGGTTCCCGCGGGGGCCCGCGTGGACGACGGCGCCCGCGGGCCCGCCGTCCGGCTCGCCGAGGCCCCACAGCTCGACCGTGAGGTCACGGTGCTGCAGGGCCGCGGTGATCTTGTGCAGGCGCGCGTCGGCGACGTCGTGCCCGGTCGTGATGATGCCCACGTCCGGCGCCGTACGGCGGGTGTTCGACACGGTCAGAGGTCCTCGAGAGATACAGCTTCGGTGGCGCCGACCTTGAGGAAGTGGGTGTACGCGTCGATGACCTCCTTGGGCTCGCCGCGCATCATCACCTTCCCCTTGTCGATCCAGATGCAGTCGTTGCAGAGTTCGCGAACGCTGCTCATCGCGTGGCTGACCAGGAACATCGTCCGGCTGTTCTCGACGAGTTCCTTCATCTTGGCGGCAGCCTTGGTCTTGAACTGCGCGTCACCGGCCGACAGGGCCTCGTCGATCATCAGGATGTCGGGGTCCATGTGCACGGCGACCGCGAAGGCGACGCGCTGGAACATGCCGGACGAGTACGTCCGCATCGGCATCTCCATGAACCCCTCGCCGAGCTCGGCGAAGGCCTCGATCTCCTCGAACCGCTCCTGCACCTGCTTGCGGGTCAGGCCGGCCGCGAGACCACCGAGAACGATGTTCTCCTTACCGGACAGGGCGGCGTTGAAGCCGACGCCCAGCGACAGCAGCGTGCTGACCCGGCCGTGCACCTCGATCCGGCCCGACGTCGGCGGCAGGATGCCGGCGATCGCCCGCATCAGCGTCGACTTACCGGCGCCGTTGGCGCCGATGATGCCGATCGTGGAACCGTGGTCGACGTCGAAGGAGATGTTCTGGACGGCCTTGACCTCGCGGATCGCGCGCTCGCCGCGGCCGAACCGGACGATCGCGGTCTTGAAGGTCGGCACCCGCTCGAACGTCGTCCGGTAGGTGATCGAGACGTCCTGGACCCGCACCGCGGGGGTGGACGAAGTATTTGACATGGTCTTCTTCTCGGCCTCAGAGACGGACAGCGAACTCACGCTCCCTCGACATGAAGAACAACGAACCGATCACCAGCGCCGCCACGGCCCAGATCACGCCGCCGATCCACATCTCCAGCGGGGGCATCTTGGCCCGGACCAGCAGGTCGGTCCAGCCGCCGATCAGCGAGGTCAGCGGGTTGAACGGCAGGAACGGCTTGAACTTGTCCGGCGCGACCTCCGCGAACCACAGCACCGGTGACAGGTACAGCCAGATCCGCATGAAGTACGGCAGGAAGCTGGCGGTGTCGCGGAAGTACACCTGCAGGGCCGCGAAGATCATGCTCATCCCGGCCGCGAACATCGTCAGCAGGCCCAGGAACACCGGCGCCAGCAGCATCACCCAGCCGAAGGGCCCGCCGACGACCACGTGGATGACGGCGTACACGAACAAGGTCGGGACGAAGCGGAAGAACGCCGTCCGCAGCGCCGACAGCGGGAGCAGCATCCGCGGGAAGGCCATGTTCATCAGCAGCTTGCCGCCGCCGACCACACTGCCCGCGCCGGTCGAGACCGCGCCCTGGAAGTAGTAGAAGACGAACAGACCGCCGCACAGGTGCGCGAACGTCGCCGCCGCGCCCTGCCGGCCGGAGCCGCCGGCGATGATCTGGGTCAGCAAGTAGTAGACCGCGGCGAGCAGCAACGGGTTGATGACCAACCAGATCTGCCCGAAGAAGGTGTTGGTGTTGGCCGCGCGGATACCGGTCCGCGACATCTCGGCCGCGAACACCCGGCGCTCCCAGAGCGCCCGGAAGTAGGGACGCAAGGGCGGCAAGCCGGCCTTGTGCGGCTCGTACACGTGCACCGACGGGTTGAATTCCTCGTCGACGCTAGTCGCGTTCATTCAGGCGACGCCTCTCTCTGCCATGAAGTCCTGTCCACGTTCAGCCGCTGGTGTTCTTTGACCGAACTCCGCCGTTCCCTGGTACGACGGCGGGCCACGCAGACCGGGAAGCAGAGTAGCGGATCGACTCCGGCACCGACGACTCAGCGGTCCTCGACAGTGAGCACCGACGTACGCACCGCAACCGCCGTTCGCCGCGCCACCTGACTCCGATCGTTATCCGGAATATACATTTGACCGCTGGTGACGGCCAAAACGCCTTCCAGCGCACGGAAATCCCGCGCTCTCGATGCTCGGCGGCGGCTTCGGGGAGCACCAGTGAACAAGGTCAAATCCGTGTCAATTCAACGGATTCGACGCGATCGCCGTTCCGGAAGTTCGGAATCGGCCCGGACGCCGTGCCTGGAGTCACATCCGAAAACCGGAATCCGGACCGGCCGGACGACTATCGGCGGGGCCCCAGGGGTGCGTCCTGGCCGGTGGGGAACCGGGCGGCGGACGTCGTGCCCCCGCGTCCCGTGGACAGCCTCACCATCCACGGAGCTCCGCTCGGCACCTCCTGGGCCCCCACGCGAGATCCGATGCCGGCCCGGCCCTGATGGGCGGACCGGGGCCGGGCGGGCACCGGATCGGCGGGCACGATGACCAGGGCGGCGGTCATCGCACCAGAGGCCGGACGCGAAGGCGGCGCCGCTGCAACAGCACCGGGGACGGTCGAGCCGAGGCGTACGGTGTCGCGGTGTTGGCGGCGCGGCACGGTTCGCATCGGACTGTCCTCCTCATCGGCCTCACGATGGAGATGCAACAGTTTGTACACCCTCCGGCACAGCCGGTGATGGCACGGGAGTGCGAGGGCACCGATCCGCCGGGATCGAGATGCAACCGAAACGGGCTCCGCTGACGGAACAGCGATCAAGCGCCAGAATTGGAACAGCAGCCCGGCGGCGCTCAGGTGGTCCGTCGCCGGGCTGCTGGACCTCAATTCTCGCTCACAACTGCGCGGAAATGGTGGCCAGATGGTGACACGGCACAAGAATGCTGACAGGACAACAATTATCGCTGCCCGCATTCATCAGGACACGGACAGTGCGGATCGCACTGGATCGTCCATCCTAGGCTGGAGAGGCGGTAGCGGACGGTGACGGCTTTGGGAAGGGAGGCAGGCGTGGCGAGCACGTCGAACACGGAGCGTGTCGAGCATCTGCGGGTACTCGGGCTCAGCGACGACGAGATCAGGGTCTACCAGCATCTGCTGCGGATCGGTCCGTCGACGATCACCGAGCTGGACGAGGCGATCGCGGACCGCCAGGCGGGGATCGACAGCACGCTGGCCGGGCTCGTCCAGGCCGGTCTGGCCCGCCGCTCGGGCTCGGACCACTCGCGCTTCCTGCCGGTCCCTCCGGACGCCGGTCTGGAGGCGATGACGCTACGCCGGGAGTCCGAGCTCAAGCAGGCCCGGATCGAGGTCCTGAACGCGTACGACGAGTTCCGCCGGACCGTGCACAACGAGTCGACCACGCACCTGATCGAGGTCGTCACCGGGAACGCGATCGTCGAGCGGATCCACCAGATCAAGGGCAGCGCGCAACGCGAGATCCTCGCGATCGACTCCCCGCCGTACTACATCGGCGGCCCGAACCAGGAGGAGATCGACCAGCTCCGCCGCGGCGTCGCCTACCGGGTCGTGTACTCACCGGAGTCGGTCGAGGTGCCCGGCTATCTGACCGAGAACATCCTGCCCTGCGTCGAGGCCGGTGAGCAGGCTCGCGTGCTGCCCGACGTCCCGGCCAAGCTGACGATCATCGACGGCTCGATGGCGTTCGTGTCGATGTCGGTGCGCGACACCGACGTGAACCGCTCGCTCCTGATCATCCGGCCGAGCAGTCTGCTGACCGCGCTGATCGGCATGTTCGAGCTCTGCTGGCGGAACGCGCTACCGCTGCACGCCTCGGTCGGCACGGAGGACGACCGACTGGAGCCCATCGAACGCCGTCTGCTCGCACTGCTGGCCACAGGCGCGGCCGACGACACCATCGCCCGTACTCTCGGCATCAGCCGCCGGACGTTCTTCCGCTACCTGGAGCGGCTGATGAACCGCACCGGCGCCAGCACCCGTTTCCAGCTCGCCCTGCACGCCGCTCGAGAGAGCTGGCTCTGACAGTCGACCCGCAAATCCCCAGTTGGTTTGCGGGTCGACCATCCGGTCAGATCGTCAGAGGTTCAGCGAGATGGCGATGTTGGCCGGGTTCGGGCAGAGGAAGCTGCCGCTCTTCTTCGGGACGGCCTGGGTCGGGAACGTCACGGCGTTGCCCGAGTAGGTGCCCTTGAGGGCGGCGGCGTACGTGCAGCTGATCGGCCGGGTGACCGAGACCGTCCCGGTCAGCGTCGCCTGGTCACCAGGACCGAACGTGAGCTGACCGGAGCCGGTGCCCGCGGCGGAGCAGCTGCTGTCGAGGACGAAGGACTGCAGGTCGACCGCGGCCGGCGGCGGGCCGCCGGCGTAGTTGAGGGTGAAGGCGCAGGTGGTGCTCTGGAACGTGATCGAACCCGTTCCGGTGGCCGCGTAGGCCGGAGTGATCCCGGCGGCGACGACGGCCGCGGCGGCGAGGGCAGACAGGGCAGGCGTACGGAAGCGCATGGCGAACTCCTGGGAGGGAGGGGGCGGATGACATCGCGCGGCAGCTACCGCTAACGACGTTACCGCCTGGTAAATCAGCCCAACCAGACCCAGGAGTCCGCAAATCCGCACTTAACGCGTGGTGTGCGTCACGCTACATTCCGTAATAAGCTGAGAAGTGTTCAGCTCTTCGCCGCGATGAACTCCTTCGCGACGACCTCGGCGATCTGCGCGGTGTTCAGCGCCGCGCCCTTGCGCAGGTTGTCCCCGCAGACGAACAGCTCCAGCGCGTTCGGGTCGTCGAGCGACTTACGGACCCGGCCGACCCAGGTCGGGTCGGTGCCGACGACATCGGCCGGCGTCGGGAACTCGCCCTCGGCCGGGTTGTCGAACAGCAGCACGCCCGGCGCGTCCCGCAGGACCTCGCGGGCCTCGTCGGCGTCCACCTCGTGGGCGAATCGCGCGTGCACCGACAACGAGTGCGTCGTCACGACCGGCACCCGGACGCAGGTCGCGGAGACCTTCAAGTCCGGCAGCCCGAGGATCTTGCGGGACTCGTTCCGGACCTTGAGCTCCTCCGAGCTCCAGCCGGCGTCCTGCAGCGAGCCGGCCCACGGGACGACGTTCAGCGCGAGCGGGGCCGGGAACGGGCCGAGCGCGTTCCCGACGACCCGGCGGACGTCGCCCGGCGTCGTCCCGAGCTCGCGGTTGCCGGCCACCTTGGTCAGCTGGTCGTAGAGCGCGTCGATCCCGTCCTGCCCGGCGCCGGAGGCGGCCTGGTACGACGCGACGACGAGCTGCTCCAGCTCGTAGCGGTGGTGCAGCGCACCCATCGCCACGATCATCGACAGCGTCGTGCAGTTCGGGTTCGAGATGATGCCCTTGGGCCGGTTCCGGGCCGCCTCGGCATTCACCTCGGGAACGACCAGCGGGACGTCCGGATCCATCCGGAAGGCGCCGGAGTTGTCGACGACGACCGCGCCCCGGGCGGCCGCGATCGGCGCCCACTGCGCCGACACGTCGTCCGGGACGTCGAACATCGCGACGTCGATCCCGTCGAAGGCGGTCTCGCTGATCGCGACCACCTCGACCTCCTCGCCGCGGACCTTGAGCCGCTTACCCGCGGACCGCTCGGAGGCGATCAGCCGGATCTCACCCCAGACGTTCTCCCGGGTCGAGAGCAGCGCCAGCATCACCGAGCCGACGGCGCCGGTCGCGCCGACGACCGCGAGCGACGGCAGACCGGCTCGCTCGTCAGCGCTCACCGGCCGGTTCCGCCGTACACGACCGCGCCGGTGTGCTGGTCGTCCAGGTCGAAGGCGGTGTGCGCCGCGGTGACGGCGGCGTCCACCAGGTTCTCGTCGACGACGACCGAGATCCGGATCTCGGAGGTGGAGATCATCTCGATGTTCACGCCGGCGTCCGCGAGCGCGGAGAAGAACTTCGCGGAGACGCCCGGGTGCGAGCGCATCCCGACGCCGACCACGGAGACCTTGCCGATCTGGTCGTCGTACAGCAGCTGCTCGTAGCCGACCTCGTCCTTCATCCGGGCCAGGGCCGACATCGCCCGGGCGCCGTCGGCGCGCGGCAGCGTGAACGAGATGTCGGTGCGGTTGGTGGCCACGGCCGACACGTTCTGGACGATCATGTCGATGTTGGTCTCGGCGCCGGCGACGGTCTCGAAGATCCGGGCGGCCTCACCGGGCTTGTCCGGAACCCCGACCACGGTGATCTTGGCCTCCTTGGTGTCCTGGGCCACGCCGGTGATGATCGCCTGTTCCATCTGATCCAGTTCCTTCGCATCGACGACCCAGGTGCCTTCCTTCTGCGAGAAGGAGGAACGCACGTGGACGGGGACGTTGTAGCGCCGCGCGTACTCCACACAGCGCAGGTGCAGCACCTTGGCGCCGCAGGCGGCCATCTCGAGCATCTCCTCGTAGGAGATCTTCGGGATCTGCTTCGCGGCCGGCACGATCCGCGGGTCCGCGGTGAAGATGCCGTCCACATCGGTGTAGATCTCGCAGTAGTCGGCCTCCAGCGCGGCGGCCAGCGCGACCGCGGTGGTGTCCGACGCGCCGCGGCCCATCGTGGTGATGTCCTTGGTGTCCTGGGCGACGCCCTGGAAACCGGCCACGATCGCGACATGGCCCTCGGCCAGCGCCTCCTCGAGGCGGCCGGGGGTGATGTCGATGATCCGCGCGTTGCCGTGCGCGGACGTGGTGATCACACCGGCCTGCGAGCCGGTGAAACTGCGCGCCTCGTAACCGAGGTTCGCGATCGCCATCGCCAGCAGCGCGGCCGAGATGCGCTCACCGGAGGTGAGCAGCATGTCCAGCTCGCGCGGGGGCGGCAGCGGGGAGACCTGTTGAGCCAGGTCCATCAGTTCGTCGGTGGTGTCGCCCATCGCGGAGATGACGACGACCACGTCGTTGCCGGCCTTCTTCGTCGCGACGATCCGTTGGGCCACACGCTTGATGCAATCGGCATCGGCGACCGAAGAACCGCCGTACTTGTGCACGACGCGTCCCACAGGGTGTCTCCTCAAACCACTGGTTGCGGTACGCCGTGCGGCGCTGCACCAGGCGTAGTCGTTCGCCCCATCTTAGCCGTGACCTCGTCGTTGCCTACCGGTGAACCACTTGTTGATATAAGTGCGGACGGAAACAATGCTCGGTGTGCATGCGTTCGACATCCTCGGCGACCCGGTCCGGCGGCGGATTCTGGAGCTGCTGGCCGACGGCGAGCTCCCGGCCGGGAGTATCGCCGCGACCATCGGCGACGAGTTCGGCATCAGCCAGCCGGCCGTCTCCCAGCATCTGAAGGTCCTGCGCGACAACGGGTTCGCCACCGTCACCGTGGCCGGCACCCGGCGCCTGTACGCCGTCGCGCCCGGCCCGTTGCGCGAGGTCGACGACTGGCTGGACCGGTACCGTAAGTTCTGGGTCAACCGGCTCGACGCGCTCGAGACCGAGATCCGCCGAGGACGCCGCGAGAACAAGTAACAACCTTCCGCCCGCTGTCTGCATCGTGATTGATGACGACCATGGAGGAGGGGCGGATGCGCGCGATCATCGCCAAGTTGTGCATGTCGGAGGACGGCATCGTGGACCGGCCGGAGCGGTGGCTCCCGGCGCCGGCGCTGGGCAGTGTGATCGAGGACCTCGCCGCCGGGACGAACACCGTCCTGCTCGGCCGCCGGACCTACGAGCAGTACGCCGGCTCGGTCGCCGGGCTGCAGTCGGTCCGCAAACTCGTGATCGCCTCGACTCCGGTCGCCTATCACCCGCACAGCGAAGTCCTGAAGGGCGATCCGCGGCGGGTGCTGACGGCGCTCAAGCAGATCCCGGGCCCGGACCTGCATGTCCTGGGCAGCCTCGGTCTGATCCGCTCACTCCTGCGGTGGCGGCTGCTGGACGACGTGTCGATCCAGATCCACCCGATGCGCGCCGGTCAGGGCACTGTGCTGGACCGGCGGTCGTTCAAGCTGATCTCACTGTGCGCCGGGGCCTCCGGGACGCTGGAGGCCGGCTACAAGGTGCACTACGCCGTGACCGGCGCACTCGCCACTGCCGACTCGACGGCTCGATGGGGCGGCACCCGGAGGACTGCGAGCGTTCCGACCACTGCCAGGCCGGCCATCAGGGCCCACGCGTAACGGACGCCGAGCGTCTCCACCACTCCACCACCGATAGCCGAGCCGGCGGCTGAGCCGATCATGCCGCCGCTCAGCATCCAGCCGAAGATCTCAGTCCGTGCGGACGCCGGCGTCATCACGCCTAGCCGCTCGTACAGCGCACCGACGGTCGGTGCGATCAGACAGCCGGCTGCGAACAGCATCACCGCCAGCGCCACCACCGATGCGGTCGCGAACACACAACCTGCAGTCAGTACGGCGAAGGCGAGCATGCGACGCCAGACGTACGAGTCGTGGCGGCCGGGCAGCGCACCGCCGATCAGACCACCGATCAGACTGCCCAGCGCGACCACGGTCTCCAGGACGCCGGCGATCAGCCGATTGCCGTGGTGGTCAGCGAACGCGACGATGCCGATCGACATCGAGGCGAAGCCCATCACCATGCAGGCGAAGGCGATCAGTAACGGCAGCCGGTGCCGATGCAGCAGGAGTACCCGCACATTCGGGCGCGGCCCCTCTTCGGTCTCGTCCTTCGGCGCATGCGGCTCCTGCTTCAGGCCGAACCACCAGATAGACACAGCGGCGGCCGCGGCGCAGGCCAACAGACCTGCGCGCGGGCTGGCGACACTGACCACGATGGCGCCCAGCATCGGGCCGATGACGAACAAGAGCTCAGTAGCGGACGCGTCCAGCGCGTAGATCGCCCTGAGCCGGGCGCCCTGGACCAGCCGCGGCCAGGCGGCTCGGACAGAGGATGCGACCGGTGAGACGAACAGACCGGACAGAGCGGCGGCTACCGGCAGCAGCCGGAACCAGCTGTCCGGGAGCAATGCGACCACGGCCATCAGCACGGCCCACGCCATACCGGTGCTGATGATCACCCAGCGGGCGTCCTTGCGGTCGACCAGGCGCGCCCAGATCACGCTCGCGACCGCCGTCCCGACGGCGTAGCCACCGGCCACGACGCCGGCCCAGCCGAAGTTCCCGGAGGCATCCTTGGCCAGGAACGCGAGCGGCACGATCGTCGCCATCACCGGCATCCGCGCGACCAGCGCCGCCGCGAGGAGCACCATCACGCCGGGCGTGCGCCACAGGTCGCGGTACGACGTCAGGTCCATGAAGGTGATTCTGTCCTGACAAAGTCGGGCGGCGCCTCGGGATTTCTCCCTATCTTGCCGGGCTGAGTCTATGCGAACATATGTTCGTGCTCGCGACGATTCTGCATGCCGACCTGGACGCGTTCTACGCGTCGGTCGAGCAGCGGGACGACGTCCGCCTGCGCGGGCGCCCGGTGATCGTGGGGGCGGGCGTCGTCCTGGCGTGTAGTTACGAGGCCAAGGCATGCGGCGTCCGGACGGCGATGAACGGGCGGCAGGCGCGCGAACGCTGCCCCGGCGCGATCGTGGTCGAACCGCGGATGTCGGCGTACTCCGAGGCCAGCAAGGCCGTCTTCAAGGTTTTCGAGGACACCACGCCGCTGGTCGAGGGGCTGTCGATCGACGAGGCGTTCCTGGACGTCGGCGGCCTCGCGAAGATCTCCGGGACGCCGGTCGAGATCGCGACCCGGCTGCGGGCCGAGGTGCTGTCCCAGGTCGGGCTGCCGATCACGGTCGGCGTCGCGCGGACGAAGTTCCTGGCCAAGGTGGCCAGCGGGGTCGCCAAGCCGAACGGGCTGCTCGAGGTGGCGCCGGCGCATGAGCTGGAGTTCCTGCATCCGTTGGATGTTTCGCGGTTGTGGGGCGTGGGTTCGGTGACCGCGGAGAAGCTGCGGACGCGCGGGCTGACGACGGTCGGCGACGTCGCCCAGCTCCCGGAGGCGGCCCTGGTCGCGATGCTCGGCCGCGCCTCCGGCCGGCATCTGCACGCGCTCGCCCACAACCGCGACCCGCGGCCGATCGAGGTCGGCCGGCGCCGGCGTTCGATCGGCTCGCAGCGCGCGCTGGGCCGATCGCCGAAGTCCCCGGCGACGCTGGATGCGATCCTGGCCGGGCTGGTCGATCGCGTCACCCGGCGGATGCGTTCCGCCGGTCGCTCCGGGCGGACGGTGACGCTGCGGCTGCGGTTCGACGACTTCACCCGCGCGACCCGCTCCCACACGTTGCCGCAGGCAACTGATCAGACGCGCGCGGTGCTGATCACCGCCCGCGCGCTGCTGGCCGCGGCCGAGCCGCTCGTCACCGCGCAGGGCCTGACGATGATCGGCATCTCGGTCGGCAACCTGGAGAACGAGGCCGACCTGCAGCTCGCGCTCCCCTTCGACAAAGCGGCCAACGACGAGCTGGATTCCGCTCTGGACAAGGTGAAAGACAAGTTCGGCGCCAACGCGATCACCCGCGGCGTCCTCCTCGGCCGCGATCAAGGTCTGACGATGCCGATGCTCCCGGACTAGGAGCGCGGGTAGCCGATCTCGGCGATCCCTTCCCCCAAATCGCTCAGCCGACGCTCCCGGTTGAGCGACGTCACGACGTACTCGGTGAGCGGCATCAGCGCGTAGATGTGCCGGATCGGCTCGAGGTCGAGGGCCAGCTCGTAGTAGTCCTCGGCGAAGGTCAGGTAGGCCTCGGGGCTCCCGTCGGCCAGCAGCTCGAAGAGCTTCTCCGCGCCGTCCTGCTCGACGCCCCGCACCGGGCCCGCGCGCCAGCCGTCGTCCGCGGTGGTCCGCCAGAAGCAGACCGTCGCGCGCGGGATCCCCTCTTCGTCGGCGAAGGCCGGTTCGTCTCGCGCCGCGTCGAACACCTCCGGGACGCCGTCCCGCAGCCCCGGCCAGAGCTGCAGCTCGTTCACGTACGGCGACATCGGCGACTCGTGGTCGAACCCGTAGGCGAAGGCGCCCGCGGCCGAGAACACGATCGAGTACTCGTTCCCCGAGCCGTCGCGCATCAACGCGGCCTCCTCGGTGGCCGACCAGCGCGCGTCGAAGGCGAAGTACGGCAGGGCGTCGTCATCGCCGTTCAGCACCAGATCGAGGACGGCGAGCGCGCGACTGACCCGGCGGACCGCTCGGATATCGGGCAGTCGCCGGATCAGTTCGTGAACGGACACCTCAGCGGCGCTGAACGGCTTCCTCGGCGACCTCGACCAGCTCGCGGTCGGTCGCCTCGGTCTCCGGGTCGTGCGCCGGCTCCAGCCGGTCGTGCGCGATCAGCGACTGGATCGCCCGCAGGACGGCGCTCGCCGCGGCGCCCCAGGTAGAGACGTAGGAGAACTGCCACCACCACAGCGCCTCGACGACCCGGCCCTCTTCGTAGTGGGCCAGCCCGTGCACGAGGTCGGTCGCGATCGCGGTCAGGTCGTCGGAGAGCCGGTTGACGGTGATCTCCGGCGGCAGCGCGTACGGGTCGAAGACCTCGGCGTACTCGTCGAGCCCCTCGAACAGCACGGCCAGCCGGTCGCGCATCGCGTCCAGATCCGGATCCGGGCCGGCGTCCGACTCGAACCGCTCCTCCGGCACGAAGTCCTCGAACGCGCCGAGCCGGCCGCCGGCCAGCAGCAGCTGGCTGACCTCCAGCAGCAGGTACGGCAGCGAGGCGAGCCCCTCGTCGACGCCGTCCTCATCCGGCTGCGCGGCGATGTCGCGCACCGAGATCAGGAAGCTCCGCACCTGGTCGGCGATCTGTTCCGCGAACTCCGTCAGGTCCTCGGCGTCCGTCCGCTCAGTCATATCAATTTCAGTCATCGATCGATCGTCGCCCTTCAAACGCCCGTCCGAGTGTGACCTCGTCGGCGTACTCGAGATCACCGCCTACAGGAAGTCCACTAGCCAATCGGGTGACGCGCAACCCCATGGGCCGCAGCAGGCGGCTCAGGTACGTCGCGGTCGCCTCACCCTCGAGATTCGGATCCGTGGCGAGGATGATCTCCATCACCTCACCGCTGGCCAGCCGCTGCATCAGCTCCTTGATCCGCAGCTCGTCCGGCCCGATGCCCTCGATCGGCGAGATCGCCCCGCCGAGTACGTGGTACCGGCCGCGGAACTCGCGGGTCCGCTCGATGGCGACCACGTCCTTGGCCTCTTCGACCACGCAGATCAGGCTCAGGTCCCGGCGCGGGTCGCGGCAGATCCGGCACTGCGTCTCCTCCGAGACGTTGCCGCAGATCTCGCAGAACTTGACCTTCTCCTTGACCTGCACCAGTACATGCGCCAGCCGCCGGACGTCGGTCTCATCGGCGGCCAGCAAGTGGAACGCGATCCGCTGCGCGGACTTGGGGCCCACACCCGGCAACCGGCCGAGCTCGTCGATCAGGTCCTGAACGGCCCCTTCGTACACGTCTAACCCGGGTTCTGACCGGGCTGGCCGGTCGCGCTACCCGGGTTCGAGAACCCGATCCCCGGGCCGCCGCCCAACCCCGGCAGACCACCGGGCGCACCCGGCCCCTCGGACCCCAGACCGGGAATCCCACCGGCCAGCGGACCCATCGCCTTGGCGGCCTCGGCCTTCGCGTTCTCCGAGGCGTCCCGGACCGCGGCCACGATCAGATCGGCCAGCGTCTCGGTGTCCTCCGGATCGACGACGTCCTTCCCGATCTCCAGCCGCAACAGCTCGCCCGTCCCCGACACCACAGCCGTCACCAGCCCGCCACCGGCCGACCCGGTGACCTCCTGGCTCTCCAGATCCGCCTGCGCGCGCATGAGCTGGTCCTGCATCGCCTGCGCCTGCGCAAGCAGATTGGACATGTCAAACCCGCCGGACCCGCCACCGTCGAACACGCGATCTCCTCATCGAGCCGCCACCTGGACGCCACCAACCCTAGCCGGTCCCGCACACCCCCCACGTAACCCCCAGAAACCAGCCGGTCTCCCCGAGTTATCCACAACCCTGTCCAGAACTTTGTCCACAGCCCTGTGGAAACTGTGGACACCCGCGCCCCTCACCCACAGCCCACTCCACCCGCTGGGGATCAGCGCTGCAGCGCGAGTCGCGCCCCGAGCCCAATGAACAGCCCGCCGGTAGTCACGTCCAACCTGCGCCGAGCCCGCTCCCGCGCCCGCAACCAGCCCCCAATCCGCCCGGCAGCCACGCCCACCGTCCCGTCCACCACGAACTCGATCACCACCAGCACCGCCCCCAGCACCGCGAACTGCAACCACAGCTGCCCCCGCGCCGGATCCACGAACTGCGGCAAGAACGCCAACGTGAACGTCACCATCTTCGGATTCACCAGATTCGTCAGCAGCCCCATCGAATAGGCCCGCCGCCCAGACACCCCACCCACGCCGTCCACATCCACGCCGCGCCCGCGCTTCCGAATCATCTGGACGCCCAGAAACACCAAATACATCCCGCCCAGCACCCGAGTCACCGCAAACGCCGCCGGCACCGCCGCAAACAAAGCCACCAACCCAGCCGCCGCCAACACCACATGCACAACCTCACTGGTAGCCACCCCCGCCGTAGCCAACAACCCAGCCCGAGGCCCACCCCGAACCCCACACCCCAACACAAACAACATGTCCGGCCCCGGCACCACCATCGCCACCGCAGTAGTCACCACAAACGCCAACAACACCCGCTCATCCACACCGCACCCCTTCCACCCCCACCCAAGTACCCGCCCCCACCCCCCTCACCCTCCCCCACGCCAAGCCAGCCGCCCCCTCACCTGTGCTCCCCGGCCACCCTCCGCCGCCCCCAACGCATGCCACAGCCCCGCCAAGCTGACCGCCACCTCACCCCCGCCGAGCCGCGCCGACCGCACTCTCACCTGGGCTTCCCGGCCACGCTCCACCGTCCCCCCAGCGCATGCCACAGCCTCGCCGAGCTGACCGCCACCTCACCCACGCCGAGCCAGCCGCGCCGACCGCACCCCTCACCGGCGTCTCACCCACGCTGAGCGCCCACGACGGCGCCCTCACCTGTTGCTCCTGAGCCCCGAGCCCCAGCCGCCCTCCCGCCGTCCCACCACGCGCACGCCACAGCCCCCGCCCGGCCCCGCGGCCGACGGCCCAGCGGTGGAATCGACCAAGCGTGCCCACCGCAGCACAAATCACCTGCGGCAGAACAGCCGCAGGTCGTGCAGGACCACACCACAGGGTCGTGCGGGACTACATCGCAGGCCGTGCGGGACTACGTCGCGGGTCGCGCGGGCCTACCCAGCCCGCGCACCGTCGTGTAAATCAGGTCAGTTCACTTCTTCGGTGATGATCTGCGCGCCGAGCGTGTCCCGCAGGAGATCGGTATGCGACCGCGAGTCCTCCTCGAGGACAACATCATCCTCACCGATCGCGTCAGCCTCCTGCTCCGGAGTCAACGGCACCTCAGCCGCCGTCGGCGCAGCCGCGTTCCGCAACGCCTGCTCAGCCGCGACAGCAGCCTCAGCAGCCCGCCGCTTACTAGCAGCCTGCTGCCGCCGATCCTCCGGCGCCGCCTGCCCAGGCGCCTCCTGCACAGACCCAGCCGGAGGACGCGCCGCCCCACCCGCCTCCCAAGGATCCTGCTCCGCAGGCACGTCGTACTCCGAGTCCGGCGGCTCCTGAAGCGCCACCGCCCCCAACTCATCCCCCCAAGCCCCAGTCCGCCCCCCACCACCCGAGCCCACCTGCCCGGCACCGCCCGCCCCCGAACCACCAGCCCCACCACTGCCCAGCCCAGCCCCACCCGGACCCGCGCTACCCGACCCGCCATGCCCCATCGCCGCACCACCCGGCCCAGCGTTACCCGGCCCGGCGTTGCCCGGCCCGGCGTTGCCCGTCCCGGCGTTCCCCGTCCCGGCGTTCCCGGTCCCGGCGTTCCCGGTCCCAGGGTTGCCCGTCCCGGCGTTCCCCGTCCCGGCGTTCCCGGTCCCGGCGTTCCCGGTCCCAGGGTTGCCCGGCCCGGCGTTGCCCGACCCGCCGTGACCCATCCCCGCACCACCTGGCCCAGCATTGCCCGGCCCAGCGTTGCTCCCCCCAGCCCCACCCGAGCCGGCACTACCCAGCCCCGCACCACCCGCCGCAGCCCCGACCACTCCCGCTGCAGTCCCGGCACCCACATCACCACTCACAGCGCCGCCGACAGACTCGCCCCCAGCCAAACCACCCGGCGCGCCGTTACCAACACCACCACCGCTGCCCGGCCCGGTGCTGCCAGACCCAGAACCACCGAGACCCGGCGCAGCCCCGCCCACACCCGCCGCAGCCCCAGCACCCACATCACCACTCACAGCGCCGCCGGCAAACTCGCCCCCAGCCAAACCACCCGGCGCGCCGTTACCAACACCACCACCGTTACCCGTCCCGGTGCCGCCAGACCCAGAACCACCGAGACCCGCCGCAGCCCCACCCACTGCCGCCGCGGCCCCGGCACCAACCTGCCCATTCCCAGCGCCGCCGACGAACTCGCCCTCAGCCGAACCGCCCGGCGCGCTGCTACCAGAGCCACCACCGCTGCCCGGCCCGGTACTGCCAGCCCCAGCACCACCGTAACCCGGCGCAGCCCCACCCGCTCCCGCCGAACCACCCGGCGCCTCGAACCCCGCCGTACCAGCCCCACCCTGCGGCCCGCGCGGAGCCGCAGGCGCACCGCCGGACCCACCGCCCGCCCCAGGATCGGCAGACGGATCCACCACAGCCTCGATCCGCCGATTCAGCCCGATCGTGTCGATCATCGCCTGCCGCAAGATCTCATCACTGCCGGACCGCGCGAAACTTTCCCGAGCCCCCGCGTTCACCAACCCCAACGTCAAAGTCTGACCATCAACAGCAATGACCTGCGCGTTCTGGCTCAGCATGATCCACGCGAACCGCCGCTTGGTCTTCACCGCCTCCAACACCTGCGGCCACAACCGCCGCACATCCCCCAACCCAACGGCCCCAGCCGAAGGCGACCCCACCGGCGCACTGACCCCACCCGCCGACGCACCCCCAGCAACAGCACCACCCGCACCGCCACCAGCGACATCCGCACCACCAACCGCCGGCGCCCCAGCCGCCTCTACCCCCGAACCACCACCGCCCGCAGGCTCATCCCCCCAAGCGCCTTGCCGGCTCCCCGACGCCACCGCACCACCGGCCACCGCACCGCCAGCTGTCGCGCCACCGGCAGTCGCACCGCCAGCCGTCGTCCCACCGGCAGTCGTCCCACTAGCGGACGCGCCACCGTCCGCCGTACCCCCAGCACTGCCCACACCATGCCCGCCGCCAGACTCCGCGGCCGCCGACCCAGCCGCCGCCTCGGCGGCACCAGCCCCGTCCTCACCGCCAGCTTGGTCCTGCCCACCGGCGTCCACTACCGCCCCGGCCCCACCGCCCTGCGCGTCACCAGCCACAGAACCACCAGCCGCACCGGACGCCGCACCCGCTACACCACCGCTAGCCGCAACCCCGCCACCACCGGGTTCCGCCGTCCCGACTCCTGCGGCCGCCCGCGCCGCCGCGCGACTGGACGCCGCGTCGGGCGCCGGGGCACCAGGCACCGGCGCGTACGCCGCACCCGACTCCGGACCACCAGCGATCGCGAGCCGACGCTCCATCCGGTCCAGGCGAGCCTGAATCCCGTTCGTCGAATCATCCGCGCCCGGCAGCAACACCTTCGCGCAGATCAGCTCCAGCTGCAGCCGAGGCGCAGTCGCACCGCGCATCTCCAACAGCCCGGCAGCAACAATGTCCGCCGCCCGAGTCAGCTCCGCAGCGCCAATCCCCGCCGCTTGCGTCTGCAGCCGCTGCCCCTGGTCCTCAGCGGCCTCGATCAGCCCGGACGCAACGGCATTCGGCACCGCCGACAGAATCACCAGATCACGCAGCCGCCGCAGCAGGTCCTCGGCGAACCGCTTCGGATCCTGGCCGGTCTCGATGACCTTCTCGACCGTCTCGAAAACAGCCCGGCTGTCATGCGCCGCGAAGCCGTCGACGCACGTGTCGAGCAGCGAATCCGGCGTGAAACCGAGCAGCGCGACGGCAAGCTCGTACGTGACGCCCTCGGGCCCCGCGCCGCCGATCAGCTGATCCAGCACGCTCAGCGAGTCACGCACCGAGCCGGCGCCTGCGCGGACGACCAGCGGCAGCGCGGCCGACTCGATCGAGACACCCTCGGACTGGCACAGCGTCGCCATGTAATCGCCGAGCGCCTTCGGCGGGACCAGCCGGAACGGGTAGTGATGCGTCCGGGACCGGATCGTCCCGATCACCTTGTCGGGCTCGGTCGTCGCGAAGATGAACTTCAGATGCGGCGGCGGCTCCTCGACCAGCTTCAGCAGGGCGTTGAAGCCCTGCGTGGTCACCATGTGCGCCTCGTCGATGATGTAGATCTTGTAGCGGCTCTCGACCGGCGCGAAGAACGCCCGTTCGCGCAGGTCACGCGCGTCGTCGACACCACCGTGCGACGCGGCGTCGATCTCGATCACGTCGATACTGCCCGGGCCGCCGCGGGCCAGGTCGGTACAGGACTTGCAGACCCCGCACGGCTCGGCGATCGGGCCCTTCTCGCAGTTGATCGCGCGCGCCAGGATCCGGGCGCTGGTGGTCTTACCGCACCCGCGCGGCCCGGAGAACAGATAGGCGTGGTTGACCCGGTTGTTGCTCAGCGCGTTCCGCAGCGGCGCGGTGACGTGATCCTGCCCGATGACCTCGGCGAACGTCTCCGGGCGATACCGGCGGTACAACGCAAGGGGTGCTTCCACGCCCGCAACCCTAGCGCCGCCGACCGACAAAACCATCTCCGACCGATCCCGCCCCGCCGCGCGCCCTAGGGTGACCGGATGGGGAACGGCGACCCGCGGTACGACGTGATGATCCAGCGCGCCCGGGAGCAGCTGCCCGCCGACGGCCGGATCCTGGCCGTCTATCTGATCGGCAGCTACGGCGCCGGCGAGGCCGATCGCTTCAGCGACCTCGACCTGCACCTGGTCGTCACGGACGAGAGCCTCGGCTGGTTCGAGGCCCATTGGGACGACATCCTCCGGCAGGTCGCCGGCCTGGTCGTCTTCAGCGACCGCCTCCCCGGGCTCGCCGGCGGCCTCGGCATCACCGCCGACTGGCTGCATATCGACCTGATCGCCCACCCGCTGAGCTCCTTCGACCGCTTCCAGTACGACGGCGTCCGCGTCCTCTACGACCGGGACGGCGTCCTCTTCCCGGACGGCGATCAGCCCCGAGAGCACGGCCGACCCGGGACGCCGTACTGGCCGGACGGCGTCGTCCCACTGTTCTTCTACTTCCTGGGCAACCTCGTCACAGCCCTCGGCCGCGACGAACGAATCGTCGCCAACCAGGGCCTCAACGCCGTCCGCGACCTCCTCATCCGGGTGATGCTCGCCGAACGCGGAGTCCGCCGTACGACGGGCGCCAAACACCTCAACGCCCTCCTGAGCCCGGACCAGCGCGCCGTCCTGGAGAACATCCCACCCGCCGGCTCGAACCTCACCGACCTCATCGCCGCGAATCAATACATCGCCCGCGAAGTCCTCCGCCGAGGCCAAGCCCTCGCCAAGCAAACCGGCGCCACCTGGCCCACCGACTTCGTCAACGCCACCCTCGCCCACCTACACCGACACTTCGGCCTCCCCTTCGACTGAAACCAACTACCCGATCGGCGCGACGCCGACCAGCCCCAACTCCTCCCCGCCGAACCCTCGCCACCCGGCGTCCAGAAACGTCGGAAAGCCTTACCAGGTACAACTTCGGCGATCGGCAGGAGAGCGTTGGTGCTGACAGCAACCACTTTCAGGAACGACGATCCAGCACAGCCGCCCCTCGACCCGGCCCGAGCTGGACCGTCACTTGAGGTGGTAGTTGGCGAAGCGGGTGCGGAGGTCTTTCTTGGAGAACTTGCCGACTGAGGTTTTGGGGACTTCGTCGATGAATTCGACGGCGTCGGGGAGCCACCATTTGGCGACCTGGGGTTCGAGGTAGGCGAGGATTTGTTCGGGGGTGACGCTGGAGCCTTCCTGGACGACGATGCAGGCGAGCGGCCGCTCGTCCCACTTGGGATGGGGGACGCCGATGACGGCGGCCTCCTTGACGTCGGGGTGGGCCATCAGGAGGTTCTCGAGCTCGACCGAGCTGATCCACTCGCCGCCGGACTTGACCAGGTCCTTGGTGCGGTCGACCAGGCGGACCGAGCCGAACTGGTCGATCGCGGCGACGTCGCCGGTCT
Organism: Kribbella sp. NPDC104218; assembly: GCF_055584105.1. NCBI lineage: Bacteria > Bacillati > Actinomycetota > Actinomycetes > Propionibacteriales > Kribbellaceae > Kribbella > Kribbella sp. NPDC104218. The sequence goes on along the minus strand of NZ_JBVJMQ010000001.1, from coordinate 2,187,826 downwards.
TCATCCAGCCGTCTTCGGTGCTGAGCTGGACGCCCTCGTCGGGGCGGTAGTACTCGGCGGCGATCCACGGCCCGCGGACCTGCAGCTCACCGGTGGCCTCGTCGTCCCACGGGAGCTCGGTGATCGAGCCAGGTTCGACGATGCGGACCTCGACGCCGGGCAGCGGCACGCCCTGGCGGGCGCGAAGCTTGGCTTTCTCCTCTTCGGGGAGATCCGCATGCCGCGGCGGGACGTGCGCGGCCGTTGCGACCGGGCTGGTCTCGGTCATCCCCCAGGCCTGCAGGATCGGCTTGCCGAGCTTCTCCCGGAAGGCCTCCGAGAGGGCTGCCGGGACGGCCGAACCACCGCACGGGATCCGCCGCAGCTTGGGCAGCTCCACGCCGTCCAGCAGCGGGAGCAGCCCCTGCCAGATCGTCGGTACGCCAGCGGTCAGCGTGACCTCCTGCTCCTGCAGGAGCTTGAGGATGCCCTGCGGGCTCATGTCGGGCCCTGGGAAGACCAGACTCGCGCCGGCCATCGGCGAGGCGTGCGCGAGGCCCCAAGCGTTCGCGTGGAACATCGGTACGACCGGCATGACGGTGTCGGTCTCGGCCAGACCGATCGCGGAGTTCGTCAGGACGCCGATCGAGTGCAACCAGGTCGAGCGGTGCGAATACACGACGCCCTTGGGATTCCCCGTCGTCCCGCTCGTGTAACACATGGCGGCGGCCTGGTTCTCGTCGGCGACGTGGAACTCGACCGGCTCCGCCGCGGCCAGCAGCTCCTCGTAGTCGTGGAAACGCGGGTCGCTCGGCACCTCGACCCCGGGAGCGCCCGGCGGCAGGTCGTCCATCACGACGACGTGTTTCAGCAACGGGAGCCGGTCGAGCAACGGCAGGAAGAGCCCGAGCAACGATCGGTCGACGAAGACGACCTCGTCCTCGGCGTGGTTGGCGATGTAGACGATCTGGTCGGGGAAAAGTCTGATGTTCAGGGTGTGCAGCACGCGGCCCGTACACGGCGCCGCGAAGTACAGCTCGAGGTGGCGCCCCGAGTTCCACGCGAACGTGCCGACCCGGCCGTCGGCGGTGATCCCGAGCGTGTCCAGTACGCCGCCCAGGCGTCTGGTCCGCGCGGCCCACTCGCCGTACGTCATGGTGACCGGCGCCGGCCCGCCGGTGTGGACCGTCCGGTCCGGGTAGAACTGCTCGGCCCGGCGGAAGATGTTGTCCAGGGACAGCTGGTAGTCCTGCATCAGACCCTTCATGCAGACACTGTGCCAGTCCCGATGTCGCCTTGCCCAGGACCTCAGCAGGACTTTCTCCGGCCCTTTTCCGGAACTTTCAGCACCGCGCGGCGGCGTCCGAAACAGATGACATGACATACGTGTCGTGTAATCTATTAGTCATGAAGGTACTGGAGGAGCTGCGTTATCTCGTGCTGGCGATCCAGCGCGAGGGCAACCGGCTGCTCGCCGCAGAGCTGCGCCCGCTGGGGATCACGCCCTCGCAGGCCGAAGTTCTGCGGGTGTTGCGGGACCACGGCCCCCTCACGCTGAACGCGTTGGGCGGCCTGCTGGTCTGTGAGACAGGTAACAGCCCGAGTCGTTTGGTCGATCGACTCGTCGCGCAGGGCCTGGTGCAGCGCAGCGTCGACAAGGTCGACCGGCGCTACCTCGCGCTCAGCCTGACCGCGCGCGGCCGCGCGTTGCACCGCCGCATCGTCACCGCGGAGAACCGGCTGCACCGAGCGATCGACGGCCTGGTCGCCGACCGGTCGCTCGACGAGACCATCGCGACGCTGCGCGCCGTCGCGGACGGCTTCCCGGCCGGAGCGGCCCTGGCCCGCCGCCGCGGCCGCGCCCACGAACTCGCCCAGGAGAGATAGCCATGGAGCAAGCCACCGACGCCATCCCCGCCGGCCCGTCCGCGATCAGGCACATCCTGCTCGACGCCCTCGCGCTACCGGAGTGGAACGAGGCATTCCTCGCGATCGACGGCCCCGCCGCCGCGGAGCAGGGCAGCCGCTACGGGCTGCGCGTCCGCCCCGGCCTGACCGGCGAGCTGCAGTACACCGCCGTCGAGCCCGACCGGATCGAGATCACCTGGCAGGTCCCCGGGTTCCGCGAGGTCGCCGTCTGGAGCATCGGCCCCGAGAGCCAGGTCACCCACACCTTCGAGCAGACCGGTCCTCTGGCGACAGTCCTCCGCCCCGCCTACCGCAACATCGCCACCATCCGGCTGGCCCGCCTCGCCAACCGCGCCCGGCAGCTCGCCCACAGCTCCTAGTCGACGGCGTACGGCATGACGCGCTTGTGAGCGGTCCGCCGGTGCGTCGCGATGATCTTCGACGCCGCCTCGTCGCTGACCTCGCGCCCCTCGAGGAAGTCGTCGATCTCGTCGTACGTAACACCCAGAACGGCCTCATCAGGCACACCGGGGTTGTTGGTCTCCAGATCGGCCGTAGGCACCTTTCCGGTGATCTCCGGCGCCGCACCAAGCTGAGCGCCGACCTCACGGACCCGACGCTTGCTCAGCCCCGACAGCGGCGTCAGATCGCACGCACCGTCGCCGTACTTGGTGTAGAAGCCCATCACTGCCTCAGCAGCGTGGTCCGTCCCGACCACCAGACCGCCGCGCGCGCCGGCAACGACGTACTGAGCCACCATCCGCTGACGGGCCTTGATGTTGCCGACGTGGAAGTCCTCACGGTCGCCCAGACCAGCGTGCCGCACTGACTCGACCATCGCGTCCGTAGCCGGCTTCACGTCCACCACGAGCGTCTCATCCGGCTTGATGAACTCCAGCGACCGCTGCGCATCCGCCTCATCCGCCTGGACGCCGTACGGCAACCGCATCGCCACAAACGTCGCCTGACCGCCCTCACCACGCACCCGCTCCACCGCAAGCTGACACAACCGCCCAGCCGTCGCAGAGTCGACCCCACCACTGATCCCGAGCACGTACGACGTCACCCCCGACGTACGCAGCTTCTCCGCGAGGAACTCCACCCGCCGCTCGACCTCGACCGCCGCATTGAACGACGCCGACACACCCAACTCGGCGACAATCAGTTCCTGCAGATAGCGGCGCTCGGCGCTCATCGAGCCTCCCCGAAAGGGCCCAAAGCTGGACCCCGAAATGGTCCTGGACACAAGGATTCCCCGCGCACCCGGAAGAGCTCACTTACCCTTGCTGCCTTCCGGCCCTGGGGGAGTTGGGCGAGATACCGCCACGCGGGGAACCAGCCCCAAGCATACGTGATCCCCACCCCCCACCAACAACCACCCCGCCCGACCCAAGCCACCCCAACCGCCCGACCCTCCTCAGCTCCCCCACCCGCCCCGCCCCGTCCCCCCACCAGCACACCCTCACCCCACCCAACCCCCGATTTCCACAACCCAGCCCCCCTCACGTATCCTCACCATCCTGGAGGATTCGCCTAGAGGCCTAGGGCGCACGCTTGGAAAGCGTGTTGGGGGCAACCCCTCACGAGTTCGAATCTCGTATCCTCCGCAGCAGGGCCGGGCGCTTGGCGTCCGGCCCTTCTTGTTTCTGTCGGGACTTCTTTGTCTCGGGGTTCGGCGAAAAGGTTCGACGCCTCGCCGGGAGTGACCGCGCGTAGTCGCCCGATGCCGGAGAATGGAGCGCCGCGACCTCGACGTACGGCGGATCGGCGGACCAGCCCGCTGCTGATCGAAGCCCGATCGTCGATCGAGCGGTTCCAGGAAGCGCAGAACAAGTTTTAGCAAATAGGAGTAGCAGCTCTGATGTCCATCACACCTCGCGGTATGTCGATCCAAGAAGCCTACAGTCTGTATCGCGGGGAAAAGCTCATCGTGAATCGGAACTACCAGCGAAAACTGGTCTGGGGTGTCGACGAAAAGATCCATCTGATCGACAGCATTCTGAAAGGCTTCCCCATTCCGTTGTTCCTGCTCGCCGAGAAGGCGGACGGGGATTTCGAGATCATCGACGGCATGCAGCGGCTGGATGCGATCTTCGGCTACATCGAGCACCGATACGCGATCGCGAACGGCGAAACCCGAACTTACTTCGATCTCCGCGAGTTCTCGCGCGCCCGCCAGCTGGCCGAAGCCGGGGCCTTCGACGCCGAGACCGACAATCCGGATCTGCTCGCAGCCAGCAAGTGTGCCGATCTCCTCGACTACCAGCTCGCCGTGACCATCTTCGACTCGAAGGAGGAGGAGCAGATCACTGAGGTCTTCCGGCGAATCAACTCAAGAGGACGCCAACTCAGCGCTCAGGAAAAGCGACAGGCCGGCGTCGTCAGCGACTTCGTGCGGATGGTCCGCAAGCTGGCCTCAGATTTTCGGTACGACGGTTCGCCCGATGTTCTCCCGCTGACCAAGATGCCGGTTGTGTCCGTCGACTCGGCACGCGAGCGCCTGGGCTACGGAATCGCCGCCGAGGAGACCTTTTGGTGCAGCCTCGGCATTCTGAACCCTCGCCAGCTGCAGCAGAGCGAAGACGAGCAGCTGCTGGCCGATATCTGCATCTCGGTCGTCCGCGGAAACACGTTCAGTGTCAGTTCGGACGTTCTCGACAAGTATTTCGACCCAACCACGGCGGAGAGCGCCTCGCTGGCGATCGATCTGAACACGTACGGGACCGAGGTTCTGGCAAGCGACGTCAAAGACGTCCTCGGCGCCATGAAGAAGATGGTCGAATCCGAGCGTCCGGGAATCAGCGGAGCATTCCGCTCACATGTCAGCACCAGCAGTTTCACATCGGCGAAGACACCGTTCTATGCGGTCTTCATGGCCTTCTTCGACCTGATGATAAAGCACCAGAAACAGCTGACTGATCCGAAGTCCGCTTTCGCCGCCATCAAAAAGATCTCAGCGCGCCTGACCCCCAGCCGGAACACGACCACAGAGCAGCAGCGCCAGGAGAACATCGACATCGTTCGGGGGCTCCTGGAGAAGCACTTCTCGAGCGCACCTCGTCCGGCCCTCACTCATGGTCCGGCCATGGAGATCGAGTTCCCCAACATCATTCGGCGGGCGCCGATCGAGAGCGCGCGGTACGAGTTCAAGCAAGGCATCGTCTCGCTGGGCCCACGACGCGAAATCGACGCCGCCTTCCTGAAGAAGCTGCCTAAGATTGTCTCAGCCATTGCAAATGTTGGACCTGAGGCCGATGGATACATCGTGTTCGGGGTTCCCGACAACAGCAAAGACGCGGAACGTATCGAGCAGCTCGACTCCATCGTGCCGCTTCGCGTAGGCCGACAACTCCTGGTCGGCGTGGATCGGGAATGTCAGGTCCTCGGAATTCAGCTCAGTGACTACACGCGGAAATTCCTGACCGCAATTCAGAGCGCCCCACTGAGCGAGCCGCTGAAGAGTGCGGTCCTGGCCAACGTCGACACGGTGACCTACTCCGGGCGCGCGTACGTCGTCATCCGGATCCCGGCCCAGACGGACCTCACCGGCTACGACGACGAGTACTACGTCCGCGACGGTGAAGATCTTCGCAAGATGAACACCAATGAGGCGCTGGCGGCGTCCAAACGCTTCGCGAAGTCCTGATTGCGGATGGGCCGGGTGGCTAGCCATCCGGCCCATCCGCAGGTTCGCAGCACCTCAGCGGGGTGTGAAGTCCTGGGTTTTGAGCCAGGTGGTGAAGGTTCGGGTGCCTCGGGGGGCTGGGGTGGTGGGGAGGAGGGCGCCTTGGCGCATGGCGCCGGGGACGGTGTTCACGGCTTGGCCGACGAACTCGTAGAACTGGGTGGCGCGCATGATGGTCCAGGGGATGGAGCCGGCGCGAATGAGCTCTTCGTGGCGGAGTTTGCCGGCGTAGTAGGGGTGGCGCACTTTGTCGACGCCGATGATGGAGGGGGCGACCAGGTGGCGGACGCCGGCGTACTGGGCGGCTTGGAGGAGGTTGCCGGCCGCCTGCTCGAAGAAGTTGATGGCTACGGACTTGCGGTTGGTGGTGACGTTGCTGACGTCGATGACCACCTCTGCGCCGGCCAGTGCCGCCTCTAGGCCGGCACCTGTTGTCAGGTCGACTCCACGGCTTCTGGACAGAACGACGGCCAGGTGTCCGCGCTCTCGCAGTACGTCTACTACGTGCCGGCCGGATGGGACATGTGCGGGCCGGACGCCGTGGCGTCCGGCCCGGGGGGTCAGAGTTGTCGGTAGTACCTGGTTGTTGGGAAGGGGGTGCAGCCTAGGGACTCGTAGAGGGCTCTGGCGGGGGTGTGGAACGGGTCGCCGCCGGTGCCGATCTCTACGGTTTCGATGCCTTGTGACTTGAGGTGGGCGAAGGCGTGTTCGCAGAGGGTTCTGGCGAGGCCCTGGCGGCGGTGCGATGCGGCGGTGGCGAGGATGTCGATTCCGCCGTGTCGCTTGGCCGGATCGAAGTCCCAGGCCACGTAGCCGACCAGGACGCCGCCGTCCTCGGCCACTGCGGCGTAGCGGTTCTCGGACGGGTTGTGGATCTTGGCGACGTGCCGGTGGTAGTCGTCGCGCCACTGGCCGTGCGTGTTGGTGAAGACGAGCTCACCGACGACAGGGCGGTACGACTGCTCGTAGAACGGCCCGAAGGTTTCGATGGTCAACGCGATGAGCTCGTCGAGGTCATGCGGACTGTACGGACGCAGGTCCATAGGAGTGCCTTTCAACTGAAGGTATGCGGAATCAGCCGACGTACTAGTCGGCCGGCCAGCTGTGCCCTCAGTTGCGGGTGCGCCCCGCGGGGTAACACTCCATGGCTCAGAGCTTAGAGGCTCTACCGAGCCGGTGCGCGGTAATTGACAGCAGTGCGGCCGCGGCCAGGCGTGGACCGTGCGTACGGGCGAGCTGCGGGAGGGAGGCGCCGTACGTTGTTCGTAGGGTGGTTGGGCCTAGGGAGAGGGGGCTGGTGCGGCGCATGGTGGTGGCTGCGGCGCCGGCTCGGTAGCGGCCTTGGTAGAGGGATTTGAGGGTGTAGTGGGCTTGGTGGGTGATGTGGAGGTCGGGGCGGTAGGTGATGGTGTGGCCGGCTTGGAGGGTGCGGCGGGCCAGTTCGCGGTCTTGGGACTTGCGGCAGGTGGGGTCGAAGCCGTTCAGGGCTTGGAAGACGTCGGTGCGGATGCCGAAGTTGCCGCCGTTGAGGTAGTCGACGAGGACGCCGTTGGTGGCGTGGCGGTGGTTGAAGGCGAGGGCTCTGAGTCGGTTGAGGGTTGTGGTGCCGGATTCGGTGATGCGGCCGGCTACGGCGGCGTGTGGACCAGACAGCGCGTCGACCAGAGTCCGGAGCCAGTCCGCGTCGGGGACGGTGTCGTCGTCGAGGAAGCCGAGCAGCTCACCAGATGCCTTGGACACCGCGCGATTGCGCACCACGCTGACGCCTTCGCCGGCGCTGTCCACCTCTATGAGGACTTCGTACGCCGGTGCGTCGCGCTGCGCGGCCAGTGCGTCCAGGACACCTCGTAGGTCCGCGTCGCCGCGGGTCGGGATCACTACGGACACCTTCACGGGGCTCAGTCTGATCGGCTAGGGTCTGGAACGTGACTACCGGGTCGGCCTTGGGCCATGCACGAGTTGGGTTCCCGGGCGACTTCTGAGCGCCTGGCCGGCCCGCGGGCCGCCTTGTCTTCTCTTTCTCACTGATTCCAGATCATCTACCGAGAGAAGAGAATGACGAACCCTTTTACTGATGCGCTGATTGCTGAGTTTCGAGCGCAGGAGGGACGGCTGAGCGGGCCGTTCGCCGATGCGCGGATGTTGCTGTTGACAACGACTGGACGGCGTACCGGGCGTCCGCACACCGCCGTACTCGGGTACTACCCGGACGGCAAGCGGTTGTTGGTGGTCGCGTCGGCTCTTGGGGCCGACCGGCATCCGGACTGGTTTCACAACCTGCAGGCGAACGCCGAGGTGACGGTCGAGACCGGGGTGTTCACGTACGAGGCGGACGCCGTACCGCTCGCGGGCGCAGAGCGGGACGAGGTGTTCGCGCGGCTGGTCGAGGCGGACGCCGGATGGGGCGAGTACCAGGCCAAGACGACGCGGACGATTCCAGTGGTTGCGTTGGAGCAGCGAGAGGCTGGGCCGCCTGGGGGCGCTGGGTCGTTTGGGGAGCTGCTGATCAAGGTCCACAAGACTTTTCGGCGTGAGCTGGAGCTGATCCGGTCGGAGGTTGCTGGGTCCGGTACGGCGGGGCTCGGTGCGCAGCTGCGGATCAGCTGTCTCACCCTGTGCCAGGGGATGCACAACCACCACACCGGGGAGTCGATGGGCCTGCTCCCCGGACTGCGCGAGCTGCACCCCGAGCTGGCCACGGAAATCGACGCACTGCAGGCCGAGCACGACCAGATCGCCGTCCGACTGGAGGAGCTGGAGAAACTGCTCAGCGACCCCACACCGGAGCTGCTGCCAGAGGTGGACCGGCTCGTCAGTCTGCTGACCGCACACCTCGACCATGAGGAGGCGGCGTTGCTGGCCTACTTGTGAGCCAGTAGGGCGTAGGCGTTGGGTAGGCGGCCGGACCACGCGGCCGCGGCTGTACCGTCGGCGGGTCGCCAGAACGGCTCGGCGTACTCCTCTAGTACGTCGAGCCGCAGTCCGGCGCGGGTGATGGCGGTGACGAGCTGGCCGAGGGTCCACTGCCATTCGCGCGCGCCGTTGCCGGGGAAGGTGTCATTCACGTGCGACTCAGCGAAGTAGCTCCGGTCAGCTCGGATGCGCGGTTCGTCGGCGTCCCACGACCACAGCGGCACGGCTGGGTGCGCTTCGTACACAAACAGGCTGCCGCCCGGACGTAGTACGCGCGCCGCGTCGCGGGCCCAGGCGTCGATATCGCGCATCCAGATCAGCGCACCCTTGCCCGTGTACACCAGATCGGCGCAACCATCCCGGACCGGTACGCCGGGCACCTCTCCGACCACATAGCGACAAGGCGAGCCGAGGTCGGCGGCCCGACGTTGTGCGGCCGTCGCAGCGACCGAGCTGTAGTCGACACCGACCACCTGACGCGCACCCGCCCGTACGAGCGCAGCGTCGTCCACTCCATGCCCGCTCTGGAGGTGCACGACCAGTGGGCCGGCGGCCAGCACTGGTGCAAGTAACGCGACCTCCTGCGGGAACAGCTCGCCGTCCCGGGCTTGGACGAGCAGTTCGTCGTACTCGCGCACGTGCTTCGCCGAAGCCTGCTCCCAGACGACCCGATTGGCCGCGACCCGTTCGTCCATCCTCCGAGTCTTCCAACCGGTTGGTTACCCGCGCCACCGAGATTTTGACTACAGAAGGTGATCGTCACACTGCGTGATGTGACATTTTCTGGAATTTGCCGGGTCCCGGGAGAAATCGTTCGGGTAGTCGGCGAAAAAACGGGACGTACGTGTAACGCAGGGCACAGTGCGCCGATAAACGGGTGAGTGTGCCGGGTGGGGGGACTACGCGGGACACTCCGGTGTTTCTTCGGGACCACCGCATGTGGGAGGGGGCCTCGCAGATGCTCACCCGGGGCGGGGTGAGCATCTGCTCGAGGTCGGCCCACGACTCCAGGGGGCTCAGCCCTTGATGCCGACGTTCGCCATTCCTTCGATGAACCGCTTCTGCGCGAAGACGAACAGCACGATCATCGGCAGGGTCGCCAGCGCGGTGCCGGCCATCAGGTAGGGCCACTGGATCTCGGCCGGGTTCTGGGAGAAGATCGCCAGCCCCAGTTGGAGCGGACGGAGTTCGTCCGAGGTGGTGATCATCAGTGGCCAGAGAAACCCGTTCCAGGCCGCTTCGATCTGGAAGACGCCGATCGTGATCAGCGCCGGCTTGATCAGCGGCAGCATGATCCGCCAGAAGATGCCGAACTCACCGAGCCCGTCGACGCGGGCCGCCTGGGCCAGCTCGTCGGGCAGTGAGACGAAGAACTGGCGGGCCAGGAAGGTGAAGAACGGCGCCGCGCCGAGCGGGATGATGAGCCCCCACCAGGAGTTCAGCCATCCGATACCGCCCTGACCGAGGATGTTGTTCCCGCCGAACAGCGGAATCGACTTCACGATCATGAACAGCGGCACCAGGATGATCTGGAACGGCACCAGCAGCAGCACGATGAAGTACCCGAGCATCAGCTTGCCGCCGCGCAACGGCATCTTCGCCAGCGCGTAACCGGCCGTCGTACAGACGACCAGCGTGAACGCGGTCTCGCCGAGCGCGATCAGCGCGCTGTTGCGGAAGTAGCGCAGGAACGGCGCGGTCTGCATCGCCTCGGTGAAGTTGCTCCACCGCAGCTCGCCGGGCAACCAGGAGAACTTGAGGATCTCCAGCTCGCTCTTGAACGCGGTCAGCACCATCCACAGGAACGGCGTGATCATCAGCAACGCGCCGATCACCAGTGCGACGTACAACAGGATCCGGCCGGGCCGCAGCGCGGACGGCTTCCCCGCGGCGGCGACCGCCGGCAGCGTGGCGCTAGTCATTGGTGTCCGCCTTCTGAAGCATGCGTCCGACGCCGATGAAGAGCGCGATCACGATCATCATGATCACGGTCTCGGCGGACGCGTAACCGAGTTTGAGGTCCTGGAACGCGTTCTGGTAGATGTCCAGCACCAGGACGCGCGTCTCACTACCGGGCCCGCCGCGGGTCATCACGTAGACCAGGTCGAACACCTGGAAGGTGCCGACGATCGACGTGATCAGCACGAAGAACTGCACCGGGCCGAGGGCCGGCAGCGTCACGTTGCGGAACTTCTGCCACCGGTTCGCGCCGTCGATATCGGCCGACTCGAGCAGATCGCGGGAGACGCCCTGCAACGCGGCCAGGTAGATGATGATCTTGGTGCCGAGCCCCTGCCAGATGCCGACCACCATCAGCGACCCGAGCGCGGTGCCCGGGTCGGCCAGCCAGCGGTTCGGCGCGAACCCGAACAGGCTGAGGAAGCCGTTGGCCAGGCCGGAACCCGGGTTGTAGATCCACAGCCAGATCGTCGCCACGGCGACCGTCGCGGTGACGGTCGGGATGTAGAACGCCGTCCGGAAGAAGCCCAGACCGCGGATCTTCTGGTTCAGGCCGAGCGCGACGGCGAGCGAGATCGCCATCGAGATCGGGATGACGATGATCGCGTACAGGACCGTGTGCCACAACGACGCCAGGAAGTCGACGTCACGGAACAGCTCGGTGTAGTTGCCGAAACCGACCCACGACCAGGTGTCGCCGAAGCTGTAGTCGGTCAGACTCAGGACCAGCACCGCGACGACGGGGATCACGATGAATACGCCTGAGTGCAGCAGCGCCGGGGCCAGCAGGGCCCAGCCGGTGCGGACCTGATTACGGGTCAGGGTGCCCTTGTCCTTGGCGACGTCCGCCTTGCGGCTCGCGGGGATCGCCGGACGCTCGAGTGTTGTGCTCATCGGCTCTGTCCTGCCAGGTTGCGCAGCACCTTCGCGGGATCCTTCTGACCGAGGACCGCCTGGGTGAGCTGGATGTCGAAGTTGCCCCGCATCTCGAGCCAGTTGGCCGGGACCTCGTTCTCGTTCGCGGCGTACACCAGGCCGTCCGCGACGAACTTGCTCAACGGGTTGGATTTCGCTTGCGGCGAGTTGCTCGCGTCCTTGTACGCCGGGAGCTTGCGGTTCAGTTTGGCCATCGCGTCCAGCGAGCTCGGCTGGGTCAGCGACTGGATGAACGACCACGCGGCGTCCTTGTGCACGCTGCGGGAGCCGATCGACGCGAGGTCGCCGCCGAGGTACTCGATCTCCTTGCCGCTGTTGAAGCGGAAGAACTTGAGGTCGTCGCAGTTCTTCTGGCCGATGCCCTTACCGCCGGTCCCGCAGTCGACGGCGCCGCCGACGATGCCCATCGCGGCCTCGCCGGAGTACACCAGCGGCTGCTGCGCGGCGTTCACCTGACCGTACGGCTGGACGTTGTTGATCATCGACTTGATCCAGAGCAGGGTGTCGAGCCCGGCCTGGTTGTCGAAGTTCGGCTCGCCGTCCTCGTAGAGCGTCGTCCCGGTCGAAGCCAGGAAGGTCGTGAACGACTGCCGGAAGCCGGACGCCGACGCGAGGTCGAAGCCGCTCCGGGTGATGTTGCCGTCTTGGTCCCGCTTGGTCAGCTTCTCCGCGGCGATCTTGAGCTCCGCGAGGGACGCCGGCGGCTTCTCCGGATCCAGGCCCGCCTCGATGAACGCGCTCTTGCGCAGCGCGACCGCGCGCGCGTCGGCGAGCAACGGGTAGCCGTACATCTTGCCGTCGTATGTCACCGCCGGGATCAGCGCGGCGATGCTCTTCTCCTTGATCACGTCCGGCGTCAGGCCGTAGTCGCCGAGGTCGGCGAAGATGCGCTTGGACGCGAACGGCTGGATCCAGCCGACACCGGTGACCATCACGTCGTACGGGATACCGGCCGCGATCGAGGTCGACATCTTCTCGTTCAGGTTGTTGTACGTCGCGAAGTCCGGCTCGACCTTCATCTTCGGATACTTCTTCTGGAAGTCGTCGACGACCTTCTGGAACTGCGCCCGCCCCTCGTTACTGGGCGGGAACGACGGGAGCAGCACCCGCAGCGTCCCGGTCGCCTCGGCCGGCGGCACGCCGTCCGTGGTCTTGTCGATCACCCCGCTGCCACAACTGCTGGCCACCACGGCGAGCGCCGCGGCCAGCAACGTCAGTCCCACGCTACGTCTCACAGGGGAACTCCTTCACTGCCGAACCGGTTCCGGCCGGGCCCGAACGACCGGACCACCATCAAGTGCAGCGAAGGTATGGGAAAGGGCTTTCCTCGTCAATACCCTGGCGCTCGAACGATCACTTTCGATCAGTTCCGGAACTCAACCGATCAAAGTTCCGCGCAGCACCCCACTTTTCGCCTACCGCTGCACCTCAGACCCACGCTCCGGCCCAGGCTGGCTCCCGCCGCGGCGGGAGCCCATGTCAGCATCGTCGAGGCGGGTGGCGGAGGTGAGGGGTTCGGCCCCGGAACGGCTGGCATGGACGGCGGTCGCGAGGTCGGGTGGGAGCGCGGAAACATTGACAGACGGGGCACCTGGAGCCGGTTTCCGGTCTGCATCCTGCTGAGCCGCCGTACCAACTCCAGCAGCACGCTGCACTTGCTGACTCGAGGGCGGCATTTGCCACTGCTTCTTGAGCTCCCTGACCGCGCGGAATCCTTGATGCGCCGCCTCGCCGCCGACCGCGCGCCGATCCTCTTCCGAAGCATTCTCCGGTAGGTTGTCGATCCGCGCGAAGGACACACGCATCGCTTCCGCGATCCGATTGACCGCTTGCGCGCGCTGATCGGACGGCACCAGGCCTGGAAGATCGCTGCTGTCGTAGATCGCCTCCGCGACAGCCGTGAACTTCTGGTCGGCGGGCACGACAGCCATCCGCTGAATCATCTCGGCGCGGCTCGTTCCGGACCGCCGAGCGGTTGCCTCCGCGAACGTCTCGGCAGCGGGCAGGTACTCCTGGTAGACCGTGCCCGACCGGACGTTCTTGATGCCCGGGGCGATCTCCTCGAGGCCCATTTCGTCGATGTAGTCGTTGAGCACCTGGTGGCTGTAGAGCTCCGTGATGCTCTCTTCCATTGCCCGTACGCCGGGCGTGTGCTGGAAAGCCCGCTGAGCCTGCGCGTGCTCACGCCCCTGGGACGACAGCATGTGGACGTTCTCGTGCAGGACGATCCGGAGCGCGTCCCGGTACCGGCGAAGATCGCTCTTCGGCTGGTTGTGCACGCGGGCGTTGCTGAACATCTCCTGCAACGGCTCGTCGACGGTTCGCGGGTTGTAGGCGATCGCGTGGTCCCACGCGGCGACCCCGCCGGTGCGCCCCTCCCGCGGCAGCGCGCGGAGCCGTTGGTTCCATGAGGAGTGATGCGCTCCCGAGATGCGGACGGCGGCGCCCGCCTGCTCACGCATCAGCTCCCGAAAGCTGGTGACCTTCATGTCACGTCAGATCGCAATGCGTCGAGCAGCATCGTCATCGTGTGACTGTAGGCCTCGATCTCGCGTACCTCGTCGGGCGCGGCGGAGTCGGCGATCCGGTCCAACTGCGTGAGACCTGCCTCGAGCCGGGCGATGCGCTCCTCCGTCGTACCGTCGTAGCCGGTCGCCGCGCCATGCACCCGCCGGATCTCCAACATCCGCTCGGACAAGGCGTCCGCGGGCCGTGGGCGGGTGATGTCCAGGATGATGTCGATGTCGAGCCCGGCGCTCCGGCGGTCGGAAGGGTCCTCGATGCTGTCGGCCAAGCCACGTAGACGCTCAACTTCCGAAGCCAGTTCAGCCCCGCGCAAGCCCGCCTTGACAGCCGCAAGAACCCGGTCGTACTCGACGTCGAACTGGTCGTAGTCCATACCGAGAACGCTAGCGCCATTCAGCGCTGAACTTCGGAGCCTCGTTCCGGGCCGGATGAGCTGCCGTCGCGGCGGGAGCCCATGTTGGACTCGTCGAGGCGGGTGGCGGAGGTGAGGGGTTCGGTGCCGGCGCGGCTGGCGTGGGCGGCGGTGGCGAGGTCGGGCGGGAGGGACTGGGGTGCGGGGGCCGTGGTGGTTTCGGGGGCTGTGGCCTGGGGGGCGAGTGAGTCGTTCGAGCGGGTCTGCTCGGCACTGACTCCTCGCTCCACGCGGGCTTCGGGGGCCGGCATCGACCACTGGCGGCGGATGTCGCGCACCGCGTCGTAACCAGCGCGGGCGGCGGCTCCACCTGCGGCGCGGGCGGCCTTGCGGCGTAGGTCCGGATCCTTGATCTGCTGCGCCTGCTCGATCTGGGCGTAGTCCTTCTTCATCGCGTCGGCGATCTGCTGGACGGCGGCCGCACGCTGGTCGTCGGGGACGAGGCCTGGGAGGTCGCTCGTGTCGTAGATCGCCGCCGCGGCCGCCTCGAACTTCTGCCCGGCGCTGACGGTCGCGATCCTGCGCACGACCTCTTCACTGCCCAGCCCGCTCCGGCTGCCGATCGTCTGGGCGAACGCATCCGCGCCTTGAACGTAGTCGGGATAGATCTCGTGCTTCCCGGCCGCTTTGATGCCGGGCGCGATCTCCTCGAGACCGAGTTCGTCGATGTACTGATCGGTCTTCTGAATCGCGTAGAGCTCGGTGAAGCCCTCCTCGGCCGCCTTGCCGTGCGGAGTGTTGTACTCGGCTTGGTTGCGTCGCGGGTCGGAGCCTTCCCCGGCGAGCATGTGCACGTTCTCGTGCAGCATGGTCTTGATCGCCTTGCGGTAGCTGCGCAGCGTCGCGGCGTCCTGCAGGTGGACGCGCGCGTTGCGGAACATCTCCCGCATCGGCTCGAGGATCCGCCGGTCGTTGTAGCGGACCGTGCCGTGCCATTCGGCCTCTCCGTCAACCGCCTTGGCAGGATCCGTCAGTTCGGTCCGGCCGTTCCAGATCGAACGATGAGCCCCGGAGATCCGGACGGCGGCAGGTGCCTGTTCCGCCAGGAGCTGTCGGTAGGTGGTGGCCTTAGGCACGAGGCTCAGCGTTCAGCTTCGAGTGCACCGACCAGCAGGCTGAGGGTGTGTCCGATACCGCGCATCTCGTCCTGATCCGGAAGGTCGGCGCCGTCCACGAGCTCGGCCAGCTCCGCCAACGCGCGCTCCAGCCGCTGGATGCGTTCCGCCGGCGTGCCGGTCTCGGCGACCGCGGCGGCCTGTAGTTCGTAGGCCTGCTGGAGGCGAGGTGAGCGGGCGGCCGCGGGGGGCGTTGCGAGGATGTCTTCGAGCAGTTCGAGGTCGTGGGCGGCGTCAGCGCGGTCGTTCGGGTCGGTGAGGTCGGCTGCCAGCGCGCGGAGTCGATCGATCTCCGGGCGGGCCTGGGCGGCACTCGCGCCGGTGCGGACTGCCTCGAGGACCTTCCGGTACTCGGTGTCGAACTCTTCGAACTCCATGGCGGGCAATCTATCGGGTGAGGGTTGTGGGTTGGGCGCCGCAGGAAGAGCGGATGTTGAGGGTGGGGAGGAGGGAGAGGTGTTGGGTGGGGGTGGGGTGGGTGGGGGCGGCGGGTTTGGATTGGAGTTTGCGGATGAGGAGGTCGCAGGCGGTTTCGCCGAGGGCTTGGCGTGGGGGGCTGACGGCGGTGAGGGGGACTACGGCGAGGGCGGCGGTGACGTCGTTGTAGACGACTACGGCGAGGTCTTCGGGGACGCGGAGGCCGCGTTCCATGGCGCGTTCGACGAGGCGGGCGGCGTGTTCGTCGGAGTGGATGAGGACGGCGCGGGAGTCGTGGGCCCGGCACTCGGCGAGGAAGGCGTCTAGTTGGGCGAGGGAGGCTGGGTCGTCGCCGGTCTGGGGGAGGCCGGTGGGTGAGAGGAAGACGTCGGCGCCGAGGGTGGCGGCGGCTTGTTCGATACCGCGGCGGAGCCAGTGGGCGGTGACGGTGGGCTGGAGGCTGACGACGATGCGGCGGTGGCCGAGCTGGGTGAAGTGGCGCAGGGCGAGCATGGCGCCGTAGGCGTGGTCGGTGCGGACGTGGTCGTACTCGCGGCCGACGTGCGGGAAGCCGAAGGCGCGCTCCATCAGGACGACCGGGACGTCGATGTCGTCGAGCCGGGAGCCGAGCCGTTCGGCCTCGCCGTCGCCGTACGCGGTGCTGAGCAGGAGACCGGCGACGCCGATGCCGAGCACCTTCTCGATCCGCTCCAGCTCGACGGCGGGGTCGTACCCGGAGATGCCGAGGATGAGGCGCGCGCCGTAGCGGGCGGCCATCGCCTCGGCACCGCGGATGACGTCGGTGTAGTAGAACGACGCCCGCGGGACGACGATGCCGATCGTGAGCCTGGTCCCGGGCGCGTTGTCGTCGGCGGGACCGGCGCCGATCGCGCCGCCGTGGACGCGGCGGAGCAGGCCGGCGGCGTCCAGCTCGGCGAGATCCCGGCGTACTGTGATCGCGGAGACGCCCAGCTCCGCGACCAGCTCGGCCACCCGGAGCCGGCCGTGCCGGCGCAGGCCGCGCAGGATGAGCTCGTGGCGCTCCGGTGCAAGCATGGCGACGTCCCCTGGGATCTCGGGTGATTGTTTGTGATCATACGATCAACCGATACTCGGGCGGAACGAGGAGGCGAAGCGGTGGAACAGGCCGGCCGGACCAACGCCGTACTGGCGAAACTGACGGTGGTCGGCGATCTGCTGATGCTGCAGCTGGTGACCTTGGTGCTGAGCGTGGGCATCGTGACGCTGTTCCCGGCGGCGTTCGCGCTGCAGCGGGTGCTGCCGGATGCGATCAGCCAGGACCGCCCGCAGCTGATGCGGCGGTACTTCCGGGAGTTCGTCTGGGCGTTCAAGCGGTTCTGGCTGTCCGGGCTGGCCCTGTACGTCGGGGGCGGGATGCTCGCGTTCGGTCTGGCGTTCTGGGCGTTCACGGGCGGCCCAGTGCGGTACTTCGCGCTCGCAGTGCTCATTCCGCTGACCGGAATGATCCTGGGGCTCTATCTGAGCGGTCTGGCCGTGCTGACGGACGCCGGGGCGGACGCCACCTTCAAATCGGTGTTCCGGCAGGCCAACCTGTTTCTGCTGCGCAGGTCGCTTCCTGTCGCCGGTGGGGTGGTCGGGCTGCTCACCTGGTTCGCGCTGGCGTCGCAGCTGCCGACACTGCTGGTCATCGGGTCCGGGCTGGTGCCGGCGCTGATCGCGTACTGGCTGGGCGCGCCGGGGCGGCGTACCGAAAAAGATTCGGCCGAGGTGTCAATCTGAGCCTTCGCGGTTCGACGTAGAGGTGTAGATGCCCTCTCGTTAAGGAGACCGCGATGTCCGCGCTGACCGAATCGATCCCCCCGGCCACGAAGAGCGGGCGCTCTCGGTGGCTGGCCCTCTACACGCTGTGCGCGGGGATGCTGATGATCGTCCTCGACGTCACGGTCGTGAACGTGGCGCTGCCCGCGATCCAGGACGACCTCGGTTTCACCAGCTCGTCACTGGCTTGGGTGGTCAACTCGTACCTGATCGCGTTCGGCGGGCTCCTCCTGCTGGCTGGTCGGCTGGGCGACCTCCTCGGTCGGCGGAACGTTTTCACCGCCGGTCTGGTCGTCTTCACGATCGCCTCGGTGTTCTGCGGGCTGGCGACGTCGCAGGAGGTGCTGGTGATCGCCCGGTTCATCCAGGGCGTCGGCGGCGCGCTGACGTCGGCCGTCATCCTGGGCATGATCGTGACGCTGTTCCCGGAGCCGCGAGAGCAGGCGAAGGCGATCGGCGTCTACGCGTTCGTCGCGTCGGCCGGCGGGTCGATCGGCCTGCTCGCGGGCGGCGTCCTGACGCAGGCCATCAACTGGCACTGGATCTTCTTCGTCAACCTCCCGATCGGCGCGCTGACCGTGGCCGCCGGAATGAAGCTGATCGAGAAGGACAAGGGACTCGGGATGGGCCGCGGCACCGACGTACCAGGCGCGGTTCTGATCACCGCTGCGCTGATGCTGGGCGTGTTCACGATCGTGAAGCCCGCTGCGGAGCTGGGCTGGACTGCGAGCCGGACTGTCCTGCTCGGGCTGCTGACTGTCGCGCTGCTGGCCGGATTCGTCGTCCGGGAAGCCACTGCGGCCAACCCGCTCGTTCCGCTGCGCATCTTCCGCTCCCGCAACCTGACCGGCGCCAACCTGGTCCAGGCGCTGTCCAGCTCGGGCATGTTCGGCATCTTCTTCCTCGGCTCGCTCTATCTGCAGCGAGTCCTCGGGTACGACGCTCTGGAGATCGGACTGGCGTTCCTGCCGACCACTCTGGTGATGGGACTGCTCTCAGTGAAGTACTCCGAGAAGCTGGTCACCCGCTTCGGCCCCCGGCGTCCGCTGATCGCCGGACTCTCCCTGGTCACTCTCGGATTGGTCCTCTTCACCCAGGCGCCGGTCGGCGGCAGCTACGTCGTCCACGTCCTCCCCGTGCTCACTCTGCTCGGTCTGGGCGGCGGAATCGCCTTCCCGGCCCTGATGGGTCTGTCGATGGCCGACGTCCAGCCCGAGGACGCCGGACTCGCCTCCGGCCTGATCGGCACCACAGCCGAAGTCGGCGCCGCCCTCGGCCTCGCCGTCCTCGCCACCCTGGCCGCCACCAACACCACCGGCCCCACCCCGCTCCAAGCCCTCACCAACGGCTACCACTTCGCCTTCGCGGTCGCCGCCGCCATCGTCGCCGCCGCCGTCGCGATCGCGATCTTCCTGATGCGCCCGGCCAGGACCAGCTGATCCGGGCCGAGTTGTCCACAGGGTGGGGTGGTGGGTTTCGGGGTGGGGGGTGGGATGGGGAAGGATGTGGGGAGCGGGTCTTGGGCTCGTTGGAGTGGAATCGGTAGAGGGGAACCAAACGTGGTGGTGTTGTCGGTCGAGCAGCGGATCGCCGAGGAGCTGGAGGTCGGCGAGAACCAGGTGCGGGCAGCGGTCGCGTTGCTGGACGAGGGATCTACGGTGCCGTTCATCGCGCGGTACCGCAAAGAGGTCACCGGCGAGCTGGACGACGCGCAGTTGCGCACGCTCGAGGAGCGGCTGCGGTACCTGCGCGAGCTCGAGGAGCGCCGGAAGACGGTGCTGGAGTCGATCGAGAGCCAGGGCAAGCTGGACGACGCGCTGAAGGCGTCGATCCTGGCGGCCGACACGAAGTCGCGGCTGGAGGACATCTACCTGCCCTTCAAACCGAAGCGGCGGACGAAGGCGATGATCGCCCGGGAGAACGGCCTGGAGCCGCTCGCCGACGGGCTGATGGCCGATCCGGACGTCGAGCCGTTCGCGGCGGCGGCGGTCTTCGTGAACGCCGAGGTCGCCGACCCGCAGGCCGCGCTGGACGGCGCCCGCGCGATCCTGGTCGAGCGGTTCGCGGAGGACGCCGACCTGATCGGCGAGCTGCGCGAGCGGGTCTGGTCGCAGGGCCGGCTGGCGTCCGCCGTCCGCGAGGGCAAGGAGACCGACGGGGCCAAGTTCTCGGACTACTTCGAGTTCGACGAGCCGTTCACCAAGATGCCCTCGCACCGGATCCTGGCGATGTTCCGCGGTGAGAAGGAAGACGTCCTGACGCTGTCGATCGAGCCGCTGCCGGCCGGTGTCGAGCCGGACGGGCCGACGGAGTACGAGACGACGATCGCCCGCAAGGTCGGGATCGAGAACGCCGGCCGCCCGGCCGACAAGTGGCTGGTCGAGACGGTGCGCTGGGCCTGGCGGACGAAGATCCTCGTCCACCTCGGGATCGACCTGCGGATGCGGTTGCGCCAGGTCGCCGAGGAGGAGGCGATCCGGGTCTTCGCGTCGAACCTGCGCGACCTGCTGCTGGCCGCCCCGGCCGGTACCCGCGCGACGATGGGCCTCGACCCGGGTTTCCGGACGGGCGTCAAGGTGGCCGTCGTCGACGCCACCGGCAAGGTCGTCAACACCGGCGTCATCTACCCGCACGTCCCGCAGAACCAGTGGGACAAGTCGATCGCGACGCTGGCCGCCCTGGCCGCCGCGCACCAGGTCGAATTGATTGCTATCGGCAACGGTACGGCGTCCCGGGAGACCGACAAGCTGGCCGCCGAGCTGATCGCCAAGCACCCGGAGCTCAAGCTCACCAAGGCGGTCGTCTCCGAGGCCGGCGCGTCGGTCTACTCGGCGTCCGCGTTCGCCTCGCAGGAGCTGCCCGGGATGGACGTGTCGCTGCGCGGCGCGGTCTCGATCGCGCGCCGCCTGCAGGACCCGCTGGCCGAGCTGGTGAAGATCGACCCGAAGTCGATCGGCGTCGGCCAGTACCAGCACGACCTCGCCGAGAACGCGTTGTCCCGTTCGCTGGACGCCGTCGTCGAGGACTGCGTGAACGCGGTCGGCGTCGACCTGAACACGGCGTCCGCGCCGCTGCTGACGCGGGTCTCCGGCATCACGCAGGGGCTGGCCGACAACATCGTCCAGCACCGTGATGTGAACGGCCCGTTCGCGTCCCGGACGGCGTTGAAGGACGTCGCGCGGCTCGGGCCGAAGGCGTTCGAGCAGGCGGCCGGCTTCCTCCGGATCCCCGGCGGGGACGACCCGCTGGATTCGTCCAGCGTGCACCCGGAGTCCTACCCCGTCGTCCGCCGGATCCTGGACGCGACCGGCCAGGACGTGCGGGCCCTGATCGGCTCGGCCGAGCTGAAGCGGCTCAAGGCGGCCGACTTCGTCGACGACATGTTCGGCCTGCCGACCGTGACCGACATCCTGGCCGAGCTGGAGAAGCCGGGGCGCGACCCGCGGCCGGCCTTCAAGACCGCGGTCTTCGCCGAGGGTGTGGACAAGATCGCCGACCTGAAGCCGGGGATGAAACTCGAGGGTCAGGTCACCAACGTGGCCGCCTTCGGCGCGTTCATCGACATCGGCGTCCACCAGGACGGTCTCGCGCACGTCTCGGCGCTCTCGAAGAACTTCGTCAAGGACCCGAGTGAGGTCGTCAAGGTCGGCGACATCGTCACAGTCAAGGTGCTCGAGGTCGACATCCCGCGCCAGCGCATCTCCCTCACCCTCCGCCTGGACGACGAGGTCGGCGGCGGCCGGACGTCGGGCGGCGGCCAGGGCCAGTCCCGCGGCGGCGGTCAAGGCGGTGGCGGCCGTGGGCCGGGCGGCAGCGGTCGCGGTCCCGGCGGTCAGGGCCGCGGGCCGGGTGGCGGCGGTGGTCGCGGGCCGGGCGGTCGCGGCGGCCAGGGCGGCCAAGGCGGTCGCGGTCAGGGCGCGCCGAAGGCCGACACCCCGATGGACGAAGGCTCCCTCGCCGACGCCTTCCGCAAAGCCGGCTTCACCGTTCGCTGAGGTTCAAACCCGGAGGCCCCGGTTCACACCACGCTGGTGTGGCCGGGGCCTCTTCGTTGGTACCGCCAGTGCATCACAATCAGCGCCCGCAAGGCGCTCCACGCCTGAGGGGTCGGGGCCGGACGCAATTGTGGAGCGCCGGCGGTTCGGCTCCGATCGACCGGAGCTACGTGGTGACGATCTCGGTGCGGCCGTCTTTGAAGTGGGCGGTGAACTTGAGCCCACCGTCCTTTCCCGGAGGGTTGGTGTCGATCCAGGCGAACGCGAACCAGCCGTCGTTGACCTCGAACGCGTGCCGGCCGCCACCGGGCCGCTCGACGGTGATCCGGGTGATGCTCGACTCCACCCGTCCGATCCGGTTGTGCCGGTCGAAGCACCTGTTGCCGTCGCAGAGACCCGTGATTCCGGCGTTCAGCTTGAAGGTGGCCCGGAAGGTCCCTCGCTTGACCGGTGACCGGAGAATCGTGGAGTTCGGGTTCATCCGATCGACATCGTTCGCCGACTGCTTCGCCCACAACGAGCAATCGGCGAAGGAGCGACCGGATGGCGAGACCGCCAGCAGCGTGGCCGTTTTGCCAGGCTCGGTGTCCGACGCCAGCACCCGCCACTTGGTCATGTCCGTCCAGTTCCCCACCGAGCAGTTACGCAGCTGGCCTGCCACTGTGGTCGGCACCGGGTCGCGGCGAGTGGCCTCGACGAGTGCCGCCGACGGCTTGTCGCCACCCGGGATGATGCAGTACGCCCACGACACATGATCGCCTGGCTTCAGGTCGTACCCGTGCAGCTCCCCGGCCCGGAACTTGATGGGCTTGCTCAGCGGCCGCTTGATATCCGGGTAGCGCAGGGCGCAGCGGCGGTTCGCCTCGGCGGCGGTCAGGTCGACGCCGAGGGCGGCTTCGCCGCGGGGGACGCCGGGGACGGCGGAGAAGTCTGCGGAGGCGCCGGCGGCGTCGGCGTCCGTGCCGGTGGCGTTGAGGTTGGGGAGGAGGGTGGCGCCGAGGGCGACTACGGCTACGGCGGCGATGCTGCCGCCGGCGCCGGCGAGGCGGCGGTTGCGGCGGCTGCGGCGACCGCGGGCCAGCATCGCGTGCGGGTCGATCGGGTCGAGCGGGTCGGTGGCGGCGAGTCGTTCGAGTTCGACGCCGACAACGCGTTCGTTGTCCATCAGGTTCTCCTTCATGCGAGCCAGCCGGCCAAGCGGGTCTGGTCGATGGCGGTTCGGAGAGTGTCGAGGGCCCGCGCCGTCTGGCTCTTCACGGTGCCCTCCGAGCAGCCCAGGATCTGGGCGGTCTGCTCGACGGACAGGTCCTCGTAGTACCGCAGCACCACGCAGGCCCGCTGCCGCGGGGCCAGCAGTGCGAGCGCGGCGAGGACTTCGTCCCGATCGGCGTGCCGGACGGCGGGATCGGCGTCCCCCACCTGGTCCGTCAGCTGGTCAACGGTCGGCACTTCCCGGCGCCAGGGGCGCCGACCGTTGTCCACGGCCGCGTTGACGACCACTCGGCGGGCGTAGGCGAGCGGGTTTCCGTCGCGATCGATCTTCGCCCACGAGCGGTACAGCTTGCACAAAGCGTCCTGTACGACGTCGTCGGCGCGATGCCAGTCGCCACACACCAGATACGCCGTCCGCCGCAGCGCGCTACTCGCGGCGGCGACGAAGTCGACGTACTCCTGGTCCCGGTTCACCATCGGCCCTCCACTCTCCTCTGTCTCCTGGGATACGAGAAGGCGAGTGGCCGGGGTTGCATCTAGCGCAGATCGGCCAGGTGACCGCCGGGGTCACCGAGGTGGACGGCGGTCGCCCGCGGGCTGTAGCCGATGCGGCGGTAGACGCGGTCGGCGCCGTCGTCGCCCGGGGTCAGCCAGGCCAGCGTGGCGCCGGCCAGCTCGAAGGCCTGCTGCGTCGCGTACGCCGTGGCGATGCCGGCGAGCCCGCGCCGCCGGTGGCTGTGGATCGTGCCGACGCCGGCGACCTCGGTCACGCCGTCCGCGACCGCCGTCCAGGAGGCGCTGGCGGCCGGGACGCCGTCCACGCGAAGGAGTACGCAGCCGCCGTTCGCGGGCACGGGCTGGAACGTGAAGCCGACGCTGTCGTCCTCGTAGGCGTCAGCGGCGACCGCGTTCGCCTCGGCCTGCTCGGCGTCCGAGCTCACGACCAGCGCAGTGACGCCGGCCGGCAGCGTCGGGTCGACCAGCTCCTCCGGCTCGACGACCAGCAGCGGCGGCCGGGACACGATCGTCATCCCGTGCGTCTCGAGCTCATCGGCGAGCCCCGGGTTCGCCTCTTCGATCAGCTCGGCGCTCAGCCAGCGCCCCTCGGCCCCGAATGCCTGCCGCAGCACGGCCAGCGCCTCGCGCACCTCGTCCGGATCGAACGGCTTACCGGGCTCAGCAGCCACCATCGTCGACAGGTACCAGGCGTCGTCGTCGTGCAGGAGCCCCACCAACGGCCCCACCACGATCTGCCGCCGCGACCTCGACAACCCGTCCAACTGCGCCCGCGCGATCCGCGCCCCGATCTGCATACCCCCGACCCTAATCCGCCCCGCGGACCATCTTCGACCGCATTTCCGCAGGCAGAACCAGCAAGCAGCCGGCGTTCAGTTGACCGGCGAGGCCGCGGCGGCGTCGTAGCGGGCTCGGGCGCCGGCGATCTCGGCCTGGTGGGTCTCCGTCCAGGTGACGAGGGACTGGATGGTGGCGTGCAGGCCGACGCCGAGGGGCGTGAGGGCGTAGTCGACGCGCGGTGGGACGACGGGGTGGACCGTCCGGCTCACGAGGCCGTCGCGCTCGAGCTGGCGAAGGGTGACGGTGAGCATCCGCTGGCTGATGCCGTCGATGGTCTTCTTGAGCTCGGTGAAGCGCATCGAACGGTCGTCGAGCAGCGCGATCACGAGCAGCGACCACTTGTCGGCGATCCGGTCCAGGATCTGGCGGACGTCGCAGTCCTCGCGACTGTCCCACTGGAAGGCGTCGGAGGTATCGCAGCAGTAACCCGGTTCTTCCAAAGTGCCTTCTTCCATGTTTCCAGATGGTTCCTGAAGATGGGGTCAGTTACAAGAGAGAACCATCAACCACCTGGGAGTTTGCGTGTCGACAACCGTTACCCCGGCGCGACTCACCGGCCGCGCCTGGGCCGTTCTGCTGATCCTCTGCGGCGCGATCTTCCTCGAGGGCATCGACGTCTCGATGATGGGCGTCGCGCTGCCTTCCATCCGCGCGGACCTCGGTCTGCCGACCAGCGAGCTCCAGTGGGTCGTCAGCGCCTACGCGCTCAGTTACGGCGGGTTCGTGCTGCTCGGCGGCCGCGCCGCGGACCTGCTCGGCCGGCGCCGGATGTTCGTCGGCTGGCTGGTCGTCTTCCTGTTGTTCAGTGGCCTCGGCGGGCTCGCGGAGGAGGGCTGGGTGCTGATCCTGGCCCGCTTCGCCACCGGCGTTGCCGCGGCCTTCATGACGCCGGCCGGCCTGTCCATCATCACCACGACCTACCCGGAGGGCCCGCAGCGCAACAAGGCCGTCCTCGTGTACGCCGGGACCGGCGCCGCCGGGTTCTCGCTGGGTATGGTCGCCGGCGGGCTGCTCACCAGCATCGGCTGGCGCTGGGTCTTCTTCGCACCCGTGCTCGTCAGTGCCGCCATCCTGGTCGCCGCGCTCGTCCTGCTGCCGAAGGACACGCCGAGCGCCGTACGCCGAGGCGGGTTCGACCTCGGCGGGACCTTCACCCTGACCGGCGCGATGCTGCTGCTCGTGGCCACCGTCGTCCGCGTCCCGGAGGTGCCGGCCATGCAGTCGGTGGTGACGGCCGCGGCCGGTCTGGCGCTGCTGACCGCGTTCGTGCTGATCGAGCAGCGGGTCGCGAACCCGCTGATCCGGCTCGGGCTGCTGCGGAACGCGCCGCTGATCCGGGCCAACCTCGGCGCGATCCTGCTGATCGGATCGTTCATGGGCTTCCAGTTCCTCGCCGTGCTCTACCTGCAGGAGCTGCGCGGCTGGTCGGAGTTCCACACCGGCCTGGGGATGATGGTGATCGGGATCGACGCCGTCCTGGCCCCGACGCTGACGCCGTGGCTGGTCAACCGCTTCGGGAACGGCCGGGTGATCCTCGGCGGCTTCGTGGCCGCCGTCCTCGCGTACGTCGCGTTCCTCCCACTCGGTACGACGTTCGCCGCGATGCTGCCCGCGTTCCTGTTGCTCGGGCTCGGGTTCGCGCTGGCCTACGGGCCGTTGACGATCGCGGCCACCGAGCGGGTCGCCGAGCACGAGCAGGGGCTGGCCGGCGGCGTGCTGACGACGTCGTTCCAGTTCGGGTCGGCGCTCGGGCTCGCGGTGGTCGCCGCCGTCCTGGCGACAGCCGACGAATTGACCGCCGCGGACTTCCGCAACGGGCTGGTCGTGCCGCTGGTCGCGGCCGTGCTCGGGGTCGGTGTCGCGGTCGGTGGATTACGCGCTCCGATGCGTGACCGGGTGGCCGCAAAGGGTTAGCAGGAAGGGCGACATTTCCATCGGACTCGAAACCTCCGGCGGCTGCGCGAATCGTTATTGGTAAATCCGTGCAAACATTCTTGACAGACTATTCGGGACGGCGGATAAGCAGTCGATGAGTCCGCCCTGACCTGGGGATTCACCGGCATTCCCTACTCTGCGTCAAGGCTGTGTAAAGGTCCCTGCGGAAGTGTTCCTCAGGTAGCGGTAAGTGATGTGTTCTTTTCTCAGCGCCGGACAAAGTCGTCCGGGGTGCCGATCGAACCACTGCCGAAGAAGGACCGCTGATGACCGAGTCGCTGGAAAACCCCGCCCCGCAGCACCGCGTGCGGGTCTGGTTCGGCGCTCACCCGATCGCGGACCACACCGCCACAGCGGAGCAGGCAGCGCAGTACGAGGAAGCCATGCGGCGCCGGTTCGCCTCCCTCCGGGTGACGAGCGAGCCGGTGCCGGCGGGCGCCGTGGCGGGTCCGGGACGATGACGACCCGGCCGACGCTACTCGGATACGTGCGGGCCGACGCGCTCAGTTGCGCGGAGGAGCTGGCCGCGGCGACGCATTCGCTCGCCGCCTTCGCCAGCGCGGAGGGATTCACCCTCGGCACGGTCTACACCGAGCGCGACACGGCCGAGTCCGCGGCTTTCCACGCACTGCTCGAGGAGGTGAAGCGGTCCGACGTCCGGGCGGTCGTCGTACCCGCGATGCACCACCTCGGTTCGGTCGGCACTCCGGCTGCCATGCGCCGGCACCTGGAGTTCCACCACGCCCACGTGTGGGCCGTGGATCCGAAGGGATAACTCAACACAGACAAGCGGAGCTGACGTCTTGACCCCTGCATCGGCGTCGGTTCCGCTCTCCACCTCCACAGCTGCACCGGGAATGCCCGGGCGGTAGTGGACCACCAAGGCCCCACCGGCTGCTACCGGTGGGGCCTTGTCGATGTTCGAGCAACGCAAAGATTCCGCGACTCACCCCGGTCCGGAGTGTGTACATCCGTCCCGCCTGGGGTACCTATAGGTGCGTCCCGCGGTTCAGTCGGTGTCATTCGGGCATGGGTGATGCTCACCGAGCCGCGAGTTCTCCCACTGAGGGGCGGGAGAACGACCGGCCCCGGCGGGTGCATCTCTCCCAGGATGCGCCCGCCGAGCTCGGAGCCTGCTCAGTGGCAGGCCCGCTTGGCCGGTAGCTTGCCGTTGAGGAAGTACGCGGTGGCGGCTTCGCGGGCGCACTGGGAGTTGAAGTAGGCCGTGTGGCCGTTGGCCTCGGCGATGAGCAGGTGGCTGTTGCGGATCTGGCGGTGCAGGCCGTAGGCGCCGGCGATCGGGGTGGACGGGTCGTGGGTCGCGGTGGCGATCAGGATGGTCGGGGTGTTCTTGATCGGGGTCGGGGCCCAGGGGTTGCTGGGGCGGATGGGCCAGCCGGAGCAGGCGGCTGCCATGACCCAGCCCTCGACGGCTGCGCCGACCCGGGGCGCTACGGCGCGGGCCAGGGCGATGCGGGCGCGGGCGTCGGCGTAGCCCTTGAGCTCGCCGGGGAGGTCCATGCAGGAGACGGCGGCGTACGCGGTCTCGGCGTACCCGATGTAGCTGGAGTAGAAGCCGGAGCCGTCGCCCTTGGCCGCCTTGGCCAGTGCGCCGGCGAGGTTGGTCCAGTCGGCGCCGAAGTCGACGATCTTGGGCAGCAGCGCGGGCAGCGCCATCCGCATCACGTCGCCGGTGACGGGGATGGCCCCGCCGGGCAGCGGCGTCTTGTCGGCCTTGCGGACGGTGTCGTCCCACAGCTTGCCGACGTTGCGGCCGTGCAGCTCACAGGCCTTGTCGGTCGCGCACCACTTGATGAAGGAGTTGAACTGACGCTCCATCTCCCGGGCCTCTTCGAGCATGAAGCGCTTCGAGCCCTGCGAGTGGTCGATGATGCCGTCGAGCAGCATCCGGTCGACGCGGTGCGGGAACAGCTGTGCGTAGACCGTGCCCATGAACGAGCCGTACGACATCCCGAAGAAGCTCAGCTTGCGCTCGCCCAGCGCGGCCCGGATCGCGTCGACGTCGCGCGCCGCCGTCCGGGTGTCCAGGTTGCGCATCAGGTCGCCGTGCTTCTTCAGGCAGGCCTGCCCGGTCGCCCGGCTGGCGGCGACCATCGCGTCGTACTCCGCCTTGTTCTTCGGGAAGACCGGTACGCCGGGCCGCAGCACCGGGCCGCAGTCGAGCTGACTGCTCGCGCCCGTCCCCCGCGGGTCGAAGCTCACCAGGTCGTACTTGTCCCGCAGCGGGCCCATCACCTGGTCGGCCATGCCGGCCGCGTAGAGCGAACCGCCCGCGCCGCCCGGCCCACCCGGGTTGAACACGACGGCGCCGCGCTTCTTCGACTTGTCCCGGGCCGGCACCTTCACGACGAACAGGTTCGTCGTCGGGCCGGACGGCTTCGACCAGTCCAGCGGCACCTTCAGCGTGGTGCACAGCTCGATACCTTCCGGCGTGCACTTGTCCCACTTCGGTCCGGACGCAACCGCCGTACCCCCCGGCACGGCTGCCGCGAGCAGGACGCCGACAACCCCCACCCCACTCAGCTTTTTCCACATGGTCCGCAACCTACGACGTGACCGGGCTCACTCAGCTCGTTTTACTGTCCGTTATTTTCTTACCGATCCGCGAAGCTCGCGGCACGTGCGCGGACAGCTACTGTCAGGGGATGACGGTGACGTTCCAGCGACCAGTGGGTGAGCTGTTGCGTGCGTGGCGTGAGCAGCGACGCCTTAGCCAGTTGGAGTTGGCGAACCGGGTGGAGGTGTCGACCCGGCATGTCAGCTTCGTGGAGACGGGTAAGTCCCGGCCCAGTCAGGAGATGGTGCTGCGACTGGCGGAGCAGCTCGACGTGCCACTGCGCGATCGCAATCAGTTACTGCTGGCCGGCGGCTACGCGCCCATCTACAGCGAGGCTTCGCTGCATTCCCCTGCCATGCTGGCGATCCGCGGCACACTGCGCCGCCTCCTCGACGCCCACCAGCCGTACCCGGCGCTCGTCGTCGATCGCTGGTGGAACATCGTCGAGTCGAACGCCGGCGCCCGCCTGTTCACCCTGGACGTCGACGCGTCGTTGCTCAAGGCCCCGATCAACGCGCTCCGGCTGACCCTGCACCCCGGCGGCCTGGCCCGGCGGATCGGCAACCTGGCCGACGTCCGTGCGGCCGCCCTCGCGAGTCTGCAGCGCCAGGTCGCCGCCACCGCCGACCCCGAGCTCCAGGACCTGTACGACGAGATCCGCGGCTACGCGGCCGCGGATCGCCCGAGCCGGCCCGGCCCGACCGACGTCGTCGTCCCGCTGGAGCTCAGTCACGAGGGCCAGCAGCTGTCGTTCCTGACCACGATCGCAACCTTCGGTACGCCGCTCGATGTCACGGTGTCCGAGCTGATGATCGAGTCGTTCTACCCGGCCGACGAAGCGACCGCCGAGTTCCTGCGGAGCTTCTAGCCAAACCGAAACCCCGTACCGGCAGCGGGGGGGAGGATGCCGGTACGGGGTTCTTTCGGGTGCCCCGGCGGGTGCGGGGACGATGGGATCACCGGTGAGACAGGGTTTCTCCGCCCGAGACCTGTCTCACCGGTGAACTGGGATCACCGGCCTGAGGAGGGTTGGCCGGTGGGGAAGGAAGTCGGCACGCTGGGCGTCGGGAAGCTCGGCTTCGCGGTCGGGAACGACGGCTTGGCCGTCGGGATCCCCGGCTTGGGCTGCTTGCCCGGGTCGACCGTCACCTTGACGCCGCCGGAGACCTTGACGGTCGGGACGGCGGGCTTCGCGGGCAGCGACGGCTTGGCGGTCGGCACCGAGGGCTTGTTCGGCGCGGGGGCCGACGGCTTCGGTGCCGAGGGAACCGACGGGACGCCGTCCACGCAGTCGGGCAGCGTGGTCGGGACCGGCTTACCCGGCAACGTCGGCTTCGCGGGCAACGTCGGCTTCGCGGGCAGGTTCGGCTTCGCGGGCAGCGACGGCTTGGTCGTCGGCACCGACGGGTTCGGGAGCGACGGCTTGCCCGGGAGCGACGGCTTCGTCGTCGGCAGGCTCGGCTTACCCGGCAGCGACGGCTTGGCGGTCGGCACCGACGGGTTCGGGAACGACGGCTTCGTCGTCGGGATGCCCGGCACCGACGGCTTTCCCGGCAGGGACGGCTTGGCCGTCGGCAGCGACGGCTTGCCCGGCAGGCTCGGCTTACCGACGCTCGGCGTGGGTACGTCCGGCTTCGGGACGTCGGGTTTCGGCACCGCCGGAACCGTCGGCTGCTGGTTCGGGTCGATGGTCTTGTCCACCGAGACCTTCACCTTGGGCAGCACCGGCTTGGCCGGCAGGCACGTCGGGTCGACCGACGGCTTCGGGGTGTCGGTCGGCACGACGACCGCCGGCGGCTTCGGGGCGCCGGCGAACAGGTTCTTCACGGGGGCCGGTCCCCCGACCGCGGCGGACACCGTCGCCACCGTTCCGGCGAGGGCGGTGACGCCCGCCGCGGCCAGTCCACGTCGGACCCAGGCCAGTCGCTTCCCGCGCCGCATCAGCTCACCTGCGTTCGGGGTGTACGGCTCCAGGTCGTACTCGAGCGCGCTCCGCAGCTGCTCGTCACTCATCAGTTTCCTCCAACTCCGCTGTCGATCAGGTCGGGTGCCAGACGCAACTTGGCCAGCGCCCGGGAGGCCGTGCTCTTCACGGTCCCGGCCGCCATACCGAGTAGCTCGGCGGTCTCGGCCTCGGAGAGATCCTGCGAGTAGCGCAGCGCGACGACGGCTCTCTCCCGAACAGTCAGACCGGCCAAGGCCGAGAGCACGGCCTCTCTGGTCTGCACCTGCTGGGCGAAGTCCGCTACCGCTCGCTGGTCCCAATCGTTCGCAACCGGATCACTGGGTACTTCGTTGTTCCAGCGCCGGCGGGCCTGGGTGAGGAATCGGTTGACCAGCACCCGGCGGACGTAGCGCAGTTGATCGCCGTCCAATCGGTGCCATTTCGGATACGACCGCATCAACGCCTGCTGGACGAGGTCCTCGGCAGTGTGCCGATCGCCGCACAGCATCTCCGCGAAGCGGAGCAAGGGGGTCGACTGGGTCTGCACGAAGCGCTCGAAGTCGGCGTCCGCGGTCCGGGTCATCGAATCTCCTCTGCCTCTGTCACACCGGTCCAAACCCTTTGGGTGACCGACTAGGTTCTGTTCTGTCACCAACTCCTTCGAAGAAATTTATTCACAGGCTGTACAGATGTGCGGTTTCTTTGTCACATTTGGTGCTGCGAACGCCGCAGCACCTCACCGCCCCGGAGGTTCAGCCCATGCGTATCACCCGCACCGCCGTGCTCGCAGCCTGTCTGGTCACAGCGCTGACGATCAGCCTGCCGAGCGCCGCCTCGCCGCCGGAGCCGATTTCCAGCGCGACGATCAGCAATTCCAGCAATGTGAAACTCGAGAAGGACCGGATCATCCTCGGCGACGCCCCGGCCGCGCTCGGCTCGACCGAGGTCAAGCAGCGCTCGGGCCTCGCCGAGCTCACGCCGGTCACCTTCCCGGCGGCGACCTCGGCCGTCGTGGTCGAGTACGCCGTCAGCACACCGGACGGCTCCTCTGCGGACGTCGACGTCCGCGCTTGGGTCAACGACCGCTGGTCGGAGTGGACGCCGGCGGCGTCCGGCGTACCGACCGCGCTGCCCGGCGCGAGTGACCAGGTCCAGCTGCGCATCATCGTCAGCGCGCCGCCGACCGGCCAGGCGCCGTGGGTGGACGACGTCCGCGTGCAGCCCACCGACAAGACCACGGCCGGCCGGATGACGACGCAGGCCGCGCCGCTCACCTCCCGCGTCTTCGCGACCCGCGAAGGGCTCGTCGGCGGGACGACGGCCAACGGGCACGTGATCGTCAACCGCGACCACTTCGTCGCCCTGCCGTCCCGGCGCGGCCTGTCCAGTAACGGCTCCGGGACGTACTCGGTCAAGGTCTGTACGGCGACACGCTGCGCGTTCGAGCCGGTCTGGGACGTCGGCCCGTGGAACACCAAGGACGACTACTGGAACCCGAGCGCCACCCGCGAGATGTGGAAGGACCTGCCGCAGGGCCGGCCGGAGTCGCAGGCGGCATACCAGAACGGCTACAACGGCGGGAAGGACCAGTTCGGCCGCACGGTCGCCAACCCGGCCGGTATCGACCTTGCCGACGGCACCTTCTGGGATGCGCTCGGCCTGACCAACAACGCCTGGGTCGACGCCACCTACCTGTGGACCGGCGACGGCGGCCGCGGCACGGTCTCGATCACATCCGGCTACCTGAACCTGCGGAACTCGGCCAGCTCCAGCGGCGCCGTCGTCGGTATGGCCGGCAAGTCGGCGCAGGTGACCGTCCAGTGCCAGACCACCGGGCAGAGCGTCAGCGGATCCCAGGGCACCAGCAACATCTGGCTCCGCGTCCACCCCGGCATGTACGTCGCCAAAGCCTGGGTCGCCGCCGGCACCTTCGCCGCCTGCTGAACACCCGAACTCCCGTCCGCCTTCAACCGGCGGACGGGAGCTCGGCCCTACTACTTACCCTGCGACTTCGTCGGCGGCTTGACGATCGGGGTCGGTGTCGCGGCCGGCGGCGTCGCGATCGGAGTCGGCGTTGCGGCCGGCGGCGTCACGATCGGAGTCGGCGTCGCCTCCGACGGCCGCTTCGTCGGCGTGGTCCCGGGTGCCGGATACGACGGCTTCTTCGTCGGCGTGGTCCCGGGGGCCGGGTACGACGGCTTCTTCGTCGGGGTGCCCGGGGGCGGGTACACCGAGGGCGTGTTGGTCGGGGTGCTGGGCGGTGGATACACCGAGGGGGTGTTCGTCGGCGTGTTCGGCGGGGGCTTGGGGTGCGTCGAGGGCGTTCCCGGCGGCGGGGTCGGACTACCACCGCCGCTGCGCGCCATCGCCGTCCCCGCGACTCCACCCACGATCACCACCGCGGCCACGACGCCCGCAATCGCGAGCCGCAGCGTCCGCCGCTTCCGGCTTACCTCATCCATCCTTGCCCTCCGCAACCTTCAGTTCGATCGGTCGGGCTGAAGGACGCGAGCACGTGCCGAAAAGGTTCTGCGTCAGTTCGGAGTACCTGGCGGCGGTGTCCGCAACGGTGGGAGCTCCGGGGAACCGGTTGGCGTCGCGCTCGGCGGCGGTGTCTCCCCACTCGACGGTTTCTTCGTCGGCGTGCCCGGCGGCGAGGTCGGCGTGAGCGGCGGGGGCTGCAGTGTCGTCGGCGTCGAGAGCGAGGGCGGAGCCACCGGTGTCGCCGGGCCGGGCTGGGCGGGCCCGGGGCCGCCCTGGAGCTGGGCGGTGGCGACGCCGGCCGCGGCGACGGCGGCGATCGCCACCGAAGCGGCTACGGCGACCAGCCCGCGCGTACGTCGTCGGCGCGCGCCCGCGATCACCTGCGTCGGGTCCAGCGCCTCGACCTCGCCATCGGGCGCCAGCGCACGGCGCAGCTCGTCCTCGGTCATGTTCATCCTCGGTCCCCCACCCCGGCGAGCTCGGGTGCGACGCGCAGCTTCCCGAGGGCTCGCGCGTTCGCGCTCTTCACCGTGCCGACGGCGACACCCAGCACGGCCGCCACCTCTTTCTCGGTCAGATCCTCGACGTACCGCAGGACGACGACCGCCCGCTCCCGGCGGCTCAGCGCAGCCAGCGCGGCGCCGACCGACACCCGGCGGTCGATCGCGCCCGAGTTGTCGGGCGGGGTGTCGATGAACAGGTCCAGCTCGGCGGCCGCGCCACTCGGGCGCTCGCGCCACGGGCGTCGGCGTACCCAGGACAGGTGCTGGTTCACCACGGCCTGCCGGACGTAGGCGAACGGGTCGGCCAGCTCGATCCGCTCCCAGCGCAGGTACGCCTTCTCCAGCGCGGCCTGGACCAGGTCCTCGGCCAGAGCGGCGTCACCGCACAACATCCGGGCGAAATGCACCAACCGCCCGGACCGGGCCAGCACAAACGCCGTGAAGTCGTCGTCACGACTTCCCGAGGTCGCCATTCGCTCTCCGTCCGCAGGTGTCACCGCTGAGGACGCGGCGGCGCGGCGAAAGGTTCTGCGGGTGGTCAAGAAAGGTCGTTCGGCGCGGCGCCGCTCGGCACCGGGCGGACCTGCGCCCGGGCCGTGATCGCGGTCAGATCGGCGGCCAGGCGGACGCGGTTCCGGCCGGCGGCCTTCGCGGCGTACATCGCGCGGTCGGCGCGCTGCAGCAGGTCGTCGACCGTGACGCCGTCGGCCGGGTAGACCGCGACGCCGATCGACACGGTCAGGTGGAAAGTGTCCGGATCCAGCTCCGGGTCGTCGAGGACGCCGGCGCACATCGCGGCCAGCGGGCTCGCGGCGACCGCGTTGCGCAACCGGTCCGCCGTCACGGTGGCCTCGTCGATCCCGGTCTCGGGGAGCGCGATCACGAACTCCTCGCCGCCGAACCGGCCGATCACGTCCTTGACGCGGATCGCGCTGCGCAGGATCGTCGCGACCGCGCGCAGCGCCTCGTCGCCGACGAGATGCCCGTGCCGATCGTTGACCTGCTTGAAGTGGTCGATGTCGATCAGCAGCACGGCCATCGGCTCACCCTGGCCGCGGGCGCCGCGGAGCATCTCCTCGGTCTGCCGGCGCCACCAGTCGACCCGGGTGAGCTCGGTCTTCGGATCGGTCTGCGCCTCGGACTCCAGCTGGCCGAGCAGCAACGCCCGCTGCGCGGTCAGCGTGATCGGGATGGCCACGAACGCGAACCACGGGCTGATCAGACAGGCGCCGGCGAGCAGACACCCGAACGCCGCGGACGTCCCGTCGATACAGAGGTCGTCGAGCCCGCCGACCAGATCCTGCCGGCTGCTGCCCGGGACGATCAGGTGGATCGCCAGCGCGCAGAGCGCCGCGTCGGTCACCAGGAAGGCGAGAGCGGCGGCCGCCATCGACACGACCAGCGCGAGCTCACTACCGCCGAAGAGGTCGCGGGCGGCGGTGAAAGCGACATGCGCGGCGCCGACCGCGAGCACATGCACCGCGGTCGAGAAGGCCCAGCGGTACGGGATGCACTTCCCGGCCCGGACCCGCCACCAGATGCGGAGCAGCAGCACGACCAGGATCGCCAGCGCCGGCTGCAGCACGATCGCGGCCGCGATCATCCAGGCCGGGGCGAGATCCTTGTGCAGAGCGCCGCCGCGACTGCGCCGGTTCTCCACCCGGCGGGCGCCCTCGACGGTGATCAGCGCCGCGATCGAGAGCGCGAGCACCACGTCGATCCCGCGCCAGCTCGGTAACGCGGTGAACGCCTCGACGGCGTACCCGATGGCGGCGAAGTCGACGAGCACGACAAGAGTGAACGCCGGGACCGTCAAGGTCCAGAGCGCCCATTTCCGTACCGACCGCCTACTCTGCGCAACCATTACCCCCACGGTACGACGTGTGAGCGTCTCGTCCCAATCCGCGACGGCGTGCTGTGGATAACCAGTTTGGAACGATGGCCGGCGCCGCCGATTCAGTCGTTTGATCAATCATCAAACGCGGGAGCGCCTTAATTTCCGCAAGTATCCGTGGACTGCCCGGTCTCGAAAAGGTTTCCGGGGCATGCGGACAAAAGCCGGAGGATCGGCGGTGAGGTCCGCTGAGCGAACCCCACCGAGTGGTCATTCTGATTACCGCCAGTTGTTATTTGCGGCGACGGGCGGCGCCGAAGAGGCCGCGGACGATCTCGCGGCCGGCGGTCCGCGCGAACTGCTTGAACGCCGACGAGCCGATCACCTGCTCGACCATCGACTTCTCCGGCTTCGGCGCCCGGCCGCGCGGCGCGGGCTGCTCCGCCTGCTGCTGTTGCTTGGCCTGCTCGGCGGCCTGCTTCTCCGCCTCGGCCTGCGCGGCCCCGGCCTGGACCTTCGCCGCCAGCAGCTCGTACGCCGACTCCCGGTCGACCACCTGCGCGTACTTCGCGTTGTTCGCCGAGGCGGCCACCGCGGCCGTCAGCTGGTCGGCCGGCGCCGGCGCCATCAGCGACTGCGGCGCGCGCAGCCGCGTCCACGCGACCGGCGTCGGCGCGCCCTTCTCGTTCATCACGGTCACGATCGCCTCGCCGATCCCGAGCTGGGTGAGCACCTCGCCCAGGTCGTACGCCGAGTTCGGGAAGGTCGACACGGTCGCCTTGAGCGCCTTGGCGTCGTTCGGCGTGTGCGCGCGCAGCTGGTGCTGGACGCGCGAGCCGAGCTGCGCGAGGACGTCGTCCGGCACGTCCTTCGGGGTCTGGGTGACGAAGAAGACGCCGACGCCCTTCGACCGGATCAGCCGGACGGTCTGGGCGATCGAGTCCAGGAACGCCTTCGAGGCGTCGTTGAACAGCAGGTGCGCCTCGTCGAAGAAGAAGACCAGCTTCGGCTTGTCGGCGTCCCCGACCTCGGGCAGGTCGTGGAACAGGTCGGCCAGCAGCCACATCAGGAAGGTCGAGAACAGCGCCGGCCGGTCCTGCAGGTTCGGCAGCTCGAGCAGCGAGATGACGCCCTTGCCGTCGCGCTGGGCCAGCAGGTCCGCGGTGTCGAACTCGGGCTCACCGAAGAACGCCTCGGCGCCCTGGTCGGCGAACCCGATCAGCGCGCGCAGGATGACGCCGGCGGTCGCGGCGGACAGGCCGCCGAGCTCCTTCAGGTCACCCTTGCCCTCGTCGCTGGTCAGGTGCGTGATGACCGCGCGCAGGTCCTTGATGTCCAGCAGGGTCAGGCCCTGCTTGTCGGCGTAATGGAAGATCAGCCCGAGCGACGACTCCTGGACGTCGTTCAGCCCGAGCACCTTGGACAGCAGCACCGGCCCGAACGACGTCACCGTCGCGCGGATCGGCACACCGGCGCCCTGGCCGCCGAGCGCGTAGAACTCGGTCGGGAAACCGGACGCCGTCCACTCCTGGCCGATCGTCTTCGTCCGGGCCAGCAGCTTCTCGCTGCTCTGGCCCGGCTGCGAGATCCCGGACAGGTCGCCCTTGATGTCGGCCGCGAACACCGCGACGCCGGCCGCCGACAGCTGCTCGGCCATCAGCTGCAGCGTCTTCGTCTTACCGGTACCGGTCGCGCCGGCCACCAGGCCGTGCCGGTTCACCATCGACAGCGGGATCCGCACCGCCGCGTCGGGCGCGGGTTCGCCGTCCACCAGCAGCGCGCCGAGCTCGACCGCGGCCCCTTCGAACGCGTACCCCTGCTTGACGGTCTCCACGACGTCGGCCTTCTCAGCCATCTCAGCGCGCCTTTCCCCGGTTGACGGAACTACCCGGTCGTGATGCTAGTGGTAAAAGGCGCGAGGAGGTCGGGTACGGCGCTCTCGGCGAAGGCGAGCCCTTCGTCGGCGTCGGCGTCCCGGATCGAGTAGGCGCCGGAGCCGGCCGCCGTGACGGCGCTGAAGGTGGCCAGGCCGACCCGGCGCTGGAAGACCGTCTGCCGGATCCGCCAGCCGATCACGCCGTCGCGCTGCAGGGCCGCGGTCGAGCGGCGCAGCGTCCCGGAGCGGGTGACCAGGTAGTTGCCGGTGACGCCGTGGCCGAGGGACCGGTACGAATCCCGGGCGAGCAGCACGGCCGCGGGCAGCGCCAAGACGGCGAGCAGCACGGCGAGCTGAACCAGGACGCCGGTCAGCCAGATGCCGAGCCCGGCCAGGACCAGAACCGGGACCAAGGCAACGGCCACCGAGATCCGCAGCCGCCGTCCGAACGCGGCCCGCGGGTGCGGCGTCAGCCGGGCGACCGCGGTCGGCGCGACCTCCTCGCGCAGGACGGCGGCCGCGATCCGGTCAGCCACCTCTTTCGGGGCCGCAGGCAACATCGTCTTGTGGTCGGTCTTGTCGTCCTCCTTCTGCTGCGCCAGCCCGGTCGCGATCGCGTCGACCCGGGCAGCGCCCAGCAGCCGAGCGCCCAGCGGCTCGATGACGTCCACCCCGCGCAGCCGGCGCTCCTCGATCGAGATCGACCGGGTGGTGAACAGGCCTCGGCCTACTCGCAGCGTGCCGGGCTCCCGGTCCAACCGGTAGTTCCACCACATCTCGACGAACAAGCCGAGCGAGCCGATCACCCCCACGACCAGCAGCAGCGCGGCCAGGATGAGCAGGACGAGGAGCAGCGGCACTCCGGCGAACAGGTTCTGGATCCAGTCGATCAGCTCGTCTTGCAGCCCGAACCACTGCGACACCTGCATGACCGCGCCGCCGGCGGCGAACCCGAGCGCCGGGACGACGAACGAGGTCGGCGCGTAGCGAATCCAGGCCGGATCCAGCGCGGCGAGCAGCCCGTCGGTCTCGGTGCTCGCACCGCGCAGCAGCTCCTGCCGCAGCCGCTCCCCCTCGGCCCGGGTCACCGGAGTCAGCGTCAGCGTGCCCTCACCGGCGTCCGTCTGCTCACCAGTGCCGATCTGGACGGCGACCAGACCGAAGATCCGGAGGATCGGGTTCGCGGTGAGGTCGACGCTGCGGATGCGGTCCCGGGTGAGCGTCCGGCGGCGTAGTACGACGAGGCCGGAGTGCAGCTCAGCCCGGTCGGCGCTGATCCGGTACTGCGTCCGCCGCCACCGCACGTACTCGAGGACGGCGGCGCCGGCGATCAGCAAGAGCGCAGGTGGTACGACCCAGAGCAGCGCGAAGGACCACGACGTCCCACTCGCGATCCCCGCCGCGGTCGGGACGCCGGCCGTCACCGCGATCCCGGCGCCGAGGACGGCGGCAACCGTGACCGCCTTGGCGTCGAGCCGCTGCCAGTCGCTCATGTCGCGTCACCCGGCGTCGCCTGGGTGATCTCGGTCAGCCGCTCGGCGAGGTCGGCGGCGACCTCCTGCTCGAGGCCGCGGATCTGCAGCGCGCCCTTGGCCGAGGCCGTGGTGACGACGAGCGTCGACAACCCGAACGCCTGCTCGATCGGCCCGCGGAGCGTGTCGACGGTCTGGATCCGCGACATCGGGGCGACCCGCCACTCCTGCCAGAAGTAGCCCGTCCGGGTGAACACGGCGTCCTCGGTGACCTCCCAACGATGGACGCCGTACCACCAGCGCGGGAGGGCGGTGAGGTACGGAAGAGCGACGAGCGCGATCAGCGCCGCCGGAGCGAGTAGCCAGATCCGAGCGGGCGCGATGAGCAGCCCGAGCAGGACCAGCACCAGGATCGGTGGGCCGAAGACGAGCGCGGCCGTCGTCCGCCAGACGGCGACGACGCGGTGGTCCAGTGCGTTGGAAGGCGGCCTGAGCCGCACGGTGCCCGACATGTTTCCCCAGAGATCGACGGTGGATGACTCCTGTCGATCCTAGGAACGCGCGGCCGCGGCGCCGTCCGGCGACCGGGGGACACGGTGTCCTACAACCTGGGTATGACGTCCGGCTCATCCAAAAGGTTGATCCTTGTTCCGGACTGCGCCGGTGAGGTAAACGACCAACCACGAGACCTCGGCGACCGCTAGACTTCGGGGGGTGATCTTCAAGCGCGTCGGGGAGGAACGGCCGTACCCGGACCACGGGCTCAAGCCGAAGGACTGGTCTGCTCTGCCACCACGGCAGGTCCGGCTGGACCAATTGGTCACCACCAAGGGGACTCTCGACCTGAACGCGCTCCTGGACGAGGACTCGACGTTCTACGGCGACCTGTTCGCCCACGTCGTCGAATGGAGGGGTGAGATGTTCCTGGAGGACGGTTTGCACCGCGCGCTGCGCGCCGCACTGCAGCAGCGTCTGGTCCTGCACGCCCGGGTCCTGGTCGTGGACTGATCACGATGAGCGCCTTACAGCCGCAGCCCAGCCCGTTCGCGCGGATCCACTGGCGGACGCCGATCACGATGGTGATCCTGCTCGTCGTGCTGATCGGCGGCGTCTGGTGGGGCTGGAACTCGCTGATCAACTCCAGCGCCGGCCCGACCTGCGTCGACCAGAAGGTCGACAACAACCGCCTGGTGCCGAGCAAGGTCTCGGTGAACGTCTACAACGGCGGCGCCCCCAGCGGCACCGCGCGGCGGGTCGCCGACCTGCTGGAGAAGCGCGGCTTCCACGTCGCCAAGGTGGCCAACGAGCCCAAGGGCGACAAGATCGACGTGATCGCCGTCCGCGGCAACACCGACAAGGCGCCGGAGCTGCAGCTGGTCGTCGGCCAGCTGGCCCAGAAGCCCGTCCTGGTCGGCGACTCCCGGGACGACCACACCGTCGACCTGGTCCTCGGCCGTGGCTACACCAAGCTCAAGGACAAGGGCGCGGCCTCGGTCGCCGTCCCCGGTGACGGCACGATCTGCCTGCCGGTCATCTACACCAAGCAGCCGGTCCCCAAGGGCCAGAACCCGGGCTGAGCCGCTCCCACGGTCAGTAGCTCTCGCGGCCGCGCTCGCCGAACCAGCCGGCCAGGCGGCCGGCCCGGGAGATCGCGCGCAGCCGGCGCGCGGTCTGCTCGCGGAGCGGGCTGGGGGCAACGACCAGCAGCGCGTCCCCGGCCCGGAGGACGGTCCGCCGCTCCGGGACGAAGGTCTTGTCGTCGCGGATGATCAGCGAGACCGAGACGCCGGCCGGGAGCCGGAGCTCGCCGACCTCGACCCCCGCCAGCCGGGACTCGCTCGGCACATGGACCTGGAGCATGTCCGCGCCGAGCGACTCCAGCGGGGCGACGTCGATCTCGACCTCGAACGACGCGTTCTCGTCGAGCACCCGGAGCTTCTTGGCCAGCCACGGCAGCGACGGCCCCTGGAGCAGGGTGAACAGCATCACCAGGACGAAGACGATGTCGAAGATCCGGGTCGCCCCCGGCACCTGCTCGGCCAGCGGGATGGTGGCCAGCACGATCGGGACGGCGCCCCGCAGCCCCGCCCAGGAGATGAACGCCTGCTCCCGCCAGGGCACCTTGAACGGCGTCGCCGAGACCAGCACCGCGAGCAGCCGGCCGACCACCGTGACCGCGATCCCGATCACCAGCGCGATCAGGACGTCGTTCAGCCCGATCCGGCCCGGGGACGCGAGCAGGCCGAGCATCACGAACAGGCCGATCTGGGCCAGCCAGGCCAGCCCGTCGACGAACGAGCGGGTCGCCATCCGGTGCGGCAGCTCGGCGCGGCCGAGGACCAGCGCCGTCACGTAGACCGCGGCGAACCCCGACACATGGAGCAGGACCGTGCCGCCGGCGTACGAGATGATCGCGAGCGAGACGACGGCCAGCGGATACAGACCGGCCGAGCCGAGCGCCACCCGGCGGATCAGGCCGACGCTGATCCAGCCGACCACGAACCCGAACAGCGCGCCGACGACCAGCTCGTAGGCGACCAGGCCGGTGAAGTAGAGCCAGCCGTGCTCGCTCGTGGCGCCCGTGCTGACCAGGGTGACCAGGAGGACGGTCGGGGCGTCGTTCAGCCCGGACTCCGCCTC
Source organism: Kribbella sp. NPDC104218 (assembly GCF_055584105.1). NCBI lineage: Bacteria > Bacillati > Actinomycetota > Actinomycetes > Propionibacteriales > Kribbellaceae > Kribbella > Kribbella sp. NPDC104218. The sequence continues at coordinate 2,146,346 of NZ_JBVJMQ010000001.1, read as the reverse complement.
CAGGGCGCCGCGCAAGCGCGGTCTGATCGGGACCCGGCGCAACACCGAGAACACCGCGGCCGCGTCCGTCGGCGAGGTCACCGCCCCGATCAGGACGGCGATCTGCCAGTCGAGGCCGAGAACGTAGTGCGCGATACAGGCCACCACGCCGACGCTGATCGCGACGCCGACCGTGGCCAGCACGAGCCCGAGCGGCATCACCGGGCGGACTTCGTTCCAGCGGGTGGTCAGACCGCCCTCGGTCAGGATGATGACGAGCGCCGCGAAACCGAGCGCGTGCGCGATCTGGGCGTCCTCGAACTGGATGTGCCCCGGCCCGGACTCGCCGAGCAGCAGCCCCATCCCGAGATAGATCAGCAGCGACGGGAGGCCCAGGCGGCCGGACAGCCGCACTGCGATCACCGCGACCAGCAGCACCACGGCCCCGCCGAGGAGAATCTGGTCGAGCTCGTCCACGTTCACGGTTGGGGCCCCTCTCGTCGAGGTTCGGTCCCGAGCATCAGCTGGAGAAACGAAGACCCTGGCGCATCACACGGCGTCAGGGTCTTCGGTCCTTCACCCGCCCTTGCGAGCAGTTGGCGGTGGCGGAGGGATTTGAACCCTCGGACGGGGGGTACCCGTCACGCGCTTTCGAGGCGCGCTCCTTCGGCCGCTCGGACACGCCACCGCCGCAGAGGCTATCAAGACCTGTGGCCAGAAAAGAAATCGCGCAGCCGGGCACCGGCCACATCGGCCAGCACTCCGCCGGTCACGGCCGGTCGATGGTTCAGCCGGCGGTCCCGGACGACGTCCCACAGCGACCCCACCGCGCCCGCCTTCTCGTCGTACGCCGCGAAGATCAGCCGGTCGATCCGGGACAGCACGATCGCGCCCGCGCACATCGTGCACGGCTCCAGCGTGACGACCAGCGTGCAGCCGGTGAGCCGCCACTCGCCGACCTGCCGGGCGGCGTCGCGCAGCGCCAGCACCTCGGCGTGCGCGGTCGGGTCGCCGGTGGTCTCGCGCTCGTTGTGACCGCGGCCGATCACGGTGCCCTCGGCATCGATCACGATCGCGCCGATCGGTACGTCGGGCAGCGCGAGCTCGGCCTCCTCGAGGGCCAGCGTCATCAGCCGGGCCCATTCGCGCTGCAGTGCCGGGCTAGCCAAGAGCTTCGATCGCCTCCTGGAACTGGGTGCCGAAGCCCAGCGCGTCGGCGATCTCCTCGAGCATCTCCTCGGGGTAGAGGTCGACGTCGTCGCAGAGCGCGCCGAGATCCATCGCGCTCATCCCCAGATCGGCGACGATCGCCAGGTCGCCGGCCGGCACCTGCTCGTCGTCGTCATCGGCCAGCGGGATGTCCAGCTCGTCGACGACCTGCCGGGCCAGCGGCCACTCGGTCGCCGCGGTCACGTCGGAGATCAGCAACCGGGCCCGCCCGCCGACCACCCGGATCACGATGAAGAAGTCCTCGTCGACCGAGATCATCCCGAGGACGCCGGCCTCACCGGGATACCGGAGCAGCGCGGACACCACCGCGGACAGCCCGGGCTCCCCCCGCAGCACCAACGGCGTCACCGTCCACACGCCGTCCTCGGTGTAGGCGGCGACCGCGAAGTCGAGGTCGGTGGTCAGTGGTCCCGCTGTGACGTCGGACACCCCGTCATCGTCGCAGACGCCGGAGTACCCCGGTCGTCCAGGCCATCACGATTGCGTCTCGGCACCCCGCCCAGGCGGGCGCCCACCGCCGACGGGCGATTGTGATGGCCTGGCGGCGCGGGTCAGTGGTGGTAGGTCGCGCGCCGCATCGCCTCGCGCAGGCGACGGACGCGGGCGCGGCGCGGGGCAATGCGGTCGCGGAGGGCTTTCGCCTCCTCGAGTTCGCGGAGGAACTCGGCGCGGCGGTGCAGGCGGTCGAGGTCACGGCGGGGCGCGACCAGGCGCGGGCGGGGCTGCTCGGGCGAGTCGTCGGTCATCGGCACTCCCTCGGGGCGAAGGGCACAAACCAATGCACTTCCAAGCCTAGGGCGGCTGGTGGTTTCGCGGGGGGAATCGCCGACGGTAGCGTTCCGGGTTATGCAGATCCTCGTCGTGGACCACCCGCTCGTCGCCCACAAGCTCACCACGCTGCGGGACGAGAGCACGGACTCCCCCACGTTCCGGCGGCTGACCGAGGAGCTCGTCACGCTGCTCGCCTACGAGGCGACCCGCGACGTGCGGACCGGGCCGACCACCGTGCAGACCCCGGTCTCGGCGGCCGAGGGCGTCAAGCTCACCTCGCCGAAGCCGCTGGTGGTGCCGATCCTGCGGGCCGGTCTGGGCATGCTCGAGGGGATGACGCGGCTGCTCCCGACCGCCGAGGTCGGCTTCCTCGGGATGATCCGCAACGAGGAGACCCTGGACGCCTCGACGTACGCCGAGCGCCTCCCCGAGGACCTCTCCGGCCGCCAGTGCTACGTCCTCGACCCGATGCTCGCCACCGGCGGCACCCTCGCCGCCGCCATCCAGTTCCTCGTCGACCGCGGCGCCGACCACATCACCGCCATCTGCCTCCTCGCCGCCCCCGAAGGCGTCGAGCGCATCGAGCGCGAACTCGACCACCTCAACGTCCCCTGCACCCTCGTCGTCGCCGCCATGGACTCCCACCTCAACGACAAGGGCTACATCGTCCCCGGCCTGGGCGACGCCGGCGACAGGTTGTACGGCGTCGCCCAGTAGCGCGGTCTTACACCAGGGTGTTGCGGTAGAAGAGGTTGGCTCGGCGGTCGCCTTCGAGGCCGGAGGCGAAGCCGAAGTAGAGGCGGGCGGTGGCGTCGGTGGAGCCGTAGACGGCGATGCCTTCGGCTTCTCGGTAGGTGAGGGATTTGCCGGCGAGGGTCAGGAAGGAGTCGACCAGCTGGTTGGTGTTGATGTCGTAGCACCAGAGTTTGGAGTTGGCTTTGGTCTCGTCGGGGGCGCCGGGGTAGGGCTCGCCTTCCCAGAAGTAGACGTAGGAGCCGTAGAGGGTCCAGCCCTGGAAGTCGATGCCGGGGGTGAGGGCCGGCTGTTTGAAGGACGCCAGGACAGTGGAGAAGTCGCCGGTGCGGGCGGCGGCGAGTGAGTAGATGTTGATGTGCATCCCGTTCGAGCGCCGGTGCCGGATGCCGACGCGACCGAAGCGCTGGTCGACCGCGGGGGTGCAGTTGGCCGCGCCCGCCACCGGCTTCCACTTCGTGACGGACGCCGTGGTGTGCGTCTTGCCGTTCTGCCACGGGAAGCGGGTGATCTGCTGCCCGCGCCCGTCCGCGGTGTCGACGTCGGTCTCGGTCCAGATGTACGTCGTACTCCCGACCGCCTCGGCGCCGATCGAGACCGCGTGCCCGAAGCCGGTCAGGTACATGTGCCCGAGCACGTTCCCGGCGAAGTCGAGCTGGCTGAGCGTGATGTCACCGCTGTTCGCGGCGGTCTCGGACCGCAGCTGGCCGGTGAAGAGCCGCTTGTTCGGGGTGTCGAAGGCGAACGACTGCATGACGCGCGGTCCCCACAGCGGCTTGTGCCGGAAGAACTCGTTCGTGGTCGCGCTCATCTTGAAACGCTTGGTGGCGGGCAGGGCAAGGCTCCGGGCGGAGGCGGTGGGCGCACCCAGGGAGCCGGCGGCCACGACCGCTGCGGCACCCGTGAGCAACCCACGGCGGGAAATATTGTCCATACCGAACAATAACTTCCGTGAACAACTCACCAACAGCTGTTAGAAGGACTCCGGCAGGTCGGCAGCCTCCAACGCGACCAGCTGAGCGGACGTCGGCGTCGCGAGCTCCGACATCCGGTGCGCCTGCCGCTCGGTCATCGCCTGGAAGATCTGCCGCGCCGAGCGCCCGTTGCCGAACCCCTCACCGCGCGGCAGCTGCTCGAAGAGCGTGGTCAGCGCACCGCGCGCGTCCCCGGTCAGCTCGTACTGGTGACCGCGCGCCTGGTGCTCGACGATCGCGACCAGCTCGGCCGCGGTGTAGTCCTCGAACTGCAGCGTCCGGGTGAACCGCGAGGACAGACCTGGGTTCGAGCCGATGAAACGGGACATGTCGTTGACGTACCCGGCCACGATCACGACCAGGTCGTTGCGGTGGTCCTCCATCAGCTTGACCAGGGTCGCGATCGCCTCGGCGCCGAAGTCGTTGCCGATCCCGATCGGCGCCAGCGAGTACGCCTCGTCGATGAACAGCACGCCGCCCAGCGCCTGCGTGACCGCGGCCTGGGTCTTGGGCCCGGTGTGACCGACGTACTCGCCGACGAGCGCCGTCCGGTCGACCTCGACCAGGTGGCCCTTCCGCAGCAGCCCGAGCGCCTTCAGGATCCGTCCGTAGAGCCGCGCGACCGTCGTCTTACCGGTACCCGGGTTCCCCGCGAAGACGAGATGCCGGCTGAGCGGCGGCGCCGGCAGCCCGGCCTCCTCACGCATCCGGACCGTCTGCATCAGCTTCACCATCGACTGGACGTCGTGTTTCACCCGATCCAGCCCGACCTGCTCCTCGAGCTCGGCCAGCACGTCCTCGAGCGTCTCGTCGTCCGGCGGCATGCTCTCGTCGAGCGTCCCCGGGACACTCACGTCCGGAGTCGGCCCGCCCCCGACCGTCGCCGCCGCGGCGACCGGCGTCTCCTTGACCATCGCGACGCCGTCGACCGTGCAGTCCTCGAACACCGGGACGGCGCCGTCCTCCTGCCCGATCGGCTCCGCGCAGTCCCGGATCCGCAGATGCTTGAACGTCGGCGCCGCGGCCTTCGCCAGATGCAGCGCCGGGTACTTCGTCCCGGTCACATCGCAGTCCGTGTACGTCCCACCGGCCTTCTCGGCCACGTAGATCCCGTTCTTCGCGACCGTCCGCACCCGCAGACCGGTCACCGTCGGAGTCGCCTCCGACCAGATCACCAGCCCCGACCCGGCGCAGTTTTCGATCGAGCTCGCGCCGATCGCCGCCGCAGCACCGGTCCCGACCACGATCCCGGCCGCCTTCGTCCCGCTGACCCGGACGGCGTCCAGACTCGACAGCCCCTGCCCCGCCAGCTCGACGCCGGTCCCGATCGTCCCGGTGACGGACGACGTCCGCACGTTGGTCGCCGTCGTACTCTCCAGCCGAATCCCGGTCCCGCCGCCGACGATCCGGCAGTCCTCGGCGTCCGCGGTCGCGGCGTCCACCGCCGACAGCCCGGTCAGCCCGACGTCCTGAATCCCGCACCGAATCAGCTCGACCTTCGCCGACGCGGTGACGTGGATTCCATGCTCGACGCCCTCCCGCACCTGGCAGTCGGTCAGCTTCACGTTCGCCGTCCCGGTCAGATGGACGGCGCTGTACGCCGGCCGATCGAACCGCGTCGCCGTCACGGTCGCAGTCGCCGAATCCGAGACCAGCAAGCCGTTCGCGCCTGCGTCGGTGATCGCGCAGTCCGAAGCCACCAACGAAGCGCTGTCCTGCGCAACCAGCCCACTGGCCCGCGCCTCGCGAACCCGGCAGTCGGTCAGCTCACTCCGCGCCGACCCGGTCGCGTGCACCCCCGGCCCACCGGCCTTCTCGATCCGGACGTCGGTCAGCGTCGCCGTCGAGCCGTCTTCGAGCAGCACGCCGGCCATGCCGGTCTGCCGGATCGTCCCGTCGGTCGCCACCAACTTGCTCGTCCCCCGCAACCGGAACCCGTAACCGGAGGTCTGGTTCAGCCGGAGCCGCGACGCGTCCAGGTACGCCGGTCCGGACAGGACGACCCCGATCCCGTCGATCGTCTCGATCACGGAGTCCTCGATCTTGGCCTGGACCCGCCCCGACAGATGGATCGCCGCCAGCCGCCCCTGCTCCAGCCGGGAGCCGCGCAGCATCAACGTCGTCACGCCGTACCCGGCCAGATCCGAGCTCTGCCCGGTGTTTTCGTTGCCGCGGGCATGGATCCGCCCGCCGGAGACCGTGCAGTCCTCGATCATCAGCCCGGCGCCGCCGGCCACCCCGACCGCAGGCGCCCCGCTGTCATCGGACGGCGCCTTGATCGTCAGCCCGCGGACCGTGCATTCGAGGCCCTCGGCAACCACCGTCGGCTCCCCGCCCGGGACGCCGGTGACCGTGACCTGCCCGCCGCCGGGCTCGGCAACCACCGCGACCGACCGATCGAGGCGCAGCTGCTCGGCGTACTCGCCACCAGCCACGACGATCACGTCACCGGGGCCGGCGGCCCGCAGGGCATCGCCGATCCGGCGGAAACTGCCGCGCCCCTTCGGGCTCACGTAGCGAGTTGTCACGGTGCTCCTTGGGTGCCGGAGACGGAGGGTACAGAGCTGACGCCAGGCGGCAGGATGACGCCGCCTGAGGTAACCGTAGGCGGCGCGACCGGAGCGGGCGGCGGCGGTGCCGGGACCGGCGTCGGCGCAGGTCGCGACCAGGCCGGGTCGAACTGCTGCCGCAGCGCGGGCACCAGCAGGCTGCCCAGGCCCTTCTCGAACAACCGCAGCGGCATCGTGAGCACGATCTCGCCAAGCCCGCCCTTCTGGAAGAAGCGCCCGCCGGCGAAGTTCATCCCGACCGTCCGCAACAGGCCGATGCTGTTCGCGGCCACGTACCCGGAGACCACCGCCATGCCGCCCTCGGCGACCGCCTGCCAGCCCTCCAGCTTGACCGGCTTCCCGTCCGGCCCGGTGACGCCGAAGATCGCGGCGTTCATCGTTCCGTTGACGAAACCGGTCAGCGGCAGCATCAGCATGCCGAAGCCGTAGTCGAAGGTACCGGCCCGCCACTTGGTCGGGCTGGTGTTACCGGCCCACTCGACACCCCACTGCGAGCCGTTGTTGTTCGGCCGCTTGGTGATCAGCGAGCCGCCGTCCAGGTTGCCCATGTTCTGCTTGAAGGTGCGCATCGCGCCACCGAGCTTGGCCTCGGTCAGCGCGGCGCCGGCCACCGTCCGCAGCGTGGTGCCGACCGCGGCGTTCATGAGCGCCTTCAGCGCGTCGTTACCGGAGAACGGCTTGTTCTGCGCCTCGGCGATGATGCCCATGATCATCAGGCTGGCCGCGTAGTCGAGGATGAACTCGGTCGTGATCGTGAGCAGCATCTTCTGCGAGAACAGCCGCGAGAACGACGCGTAGTTCGCCTCGCGGAGCAGCGCGTCGCCGCCCGGCATCAGCGTCTTGTTCGTGAACGACCAGTCCGACTGCATCAGCCACGGCTGCCGCTGCAGGTCGCCGAGCCGCGAGTTCCAGCCGCGGAACTCGGTCATCTGACCGCGGAAGTCCCACTCGTTCCCGCTCAGCGTGAGCCGGTCGCCGCGCAGCTCGAAGACCAGGCCGTTGTCGGACCGCTCGCCGATCACCCGGCCGGTGTTGTCGTAGAGCTTCCACTGGCCGTGCAGTTTGTCGGTCTCGAGGTAGTTGTTCCCCGACGCCGCCCGCTCGCGGACGACCTTGTCGAAGTCGAACTCCTTCCACTGCTTGAAATCCGTGTGCCCGTTGGCATCCAACGTGTACTCGCGGACGCGGGCCGGCCGGCCGTCGCCGATATGAGCCGGCGTCTCGCGAACGATCTGCGGTGTCGCACCCGGCGTACTGTCGCGGAAGTGCGTCGAGCCCGGCGTCCAGTTCTGCTGCCAGGTGCCGTCGGCGGCGAGCCAGCGCCGGTTCAGCTGCGTGGATCCGACGACCTCGACGCCGAGTTTGTCGAACTCCTTCGACACCCACCCGCTGCCGTCGTTCCAGGACTCGATGAAGCGCCGCTCGTCGAGCATCCGCCGGTCGCGGACCAGGTTGCCCGCGTTGTCGAAGTCGCGGAACGAGTTGTCCCAGCTGATGGATTCGTCCCGGGAGCCCTTGAAGTGGAAGCGCTCGCCGTTGCGGCCCGCGATCGCCACGCCCTGGTCGTTCAGCTCGTGCCAGCGCCAGGTCGACGAGTCGGCCGGCCCGGTGCCGACGACGTACTTGTGTCCGCCGCCGGTCGCGCCCACGTTGTCGACCTTGTGCGACATCCCGACGACGTTGCCGTGGGCATCACGGTTCACCCAGATCCGCAGGTCGGTGTGCTCGGGGTACTCGCGGACGACGCCGCCCGGCTGGCTCTCCCGGACCATCCGCCAGCCGTGGCCGTCGATCTCGGTGAAGTCCTGCCAGTCGTCGCCGTTGTGCACCCGCCAGCCCTTGACGTCGTCGGCCTCCCAGGGCGTGGTCGCGTTCTGGTACTGGTTCGCGGGCCGCTCCGCGTGGTCGCCGACCTTCAGCTCGGTCCCGTCGTGCAGCTTGCCCTTCGAGCGGACGAACGCGCCGTTCATGTCGACGTCGACGAACGCTTCGTCGGTGCCGACGTACCGGACGCCGCGGCCCGGGTTCGTCCCGCCGGTGGTCTCCCAGCGGAAGATCTGGAACCGGTTGTCGTTGGCGATATGCGCAACGCTGCCGGTGGTCGGCGGGTTGTCCAGGAAGTTCTGCCGGACCCAGATCGGCGGCCGCTGATCGCCCTGCCGAGTCGAGGTGAGCAGCGTCGTCTTGTCGGGCAGCAGCTCGCCCTTGCCGACCGGCTTCAGCTGCGGCGACAGCACCTCGAACGAGCCGTCTCGCGTCGGATGCGTCGCGCCCGGCTCGAGGGTGAACTCCTTGTACTGACGCGCGGTGTCAGGCCCGTGCCAGGTGCCGAACTTCTGCTGCGCGACCCGGCTGACCTCGTTCCCGTTCTCCATGACGCGCACGGTGTCGGTCCAGCCTTCGCCGACGCGCTCCAAGGTGCGGTTGCCCTGGGCAACATGCAGGAAGTCGGCCTGGTAGCGATGCCAGGTCCAGCTGTCACCGTTGCGAATGGCAAGCACATGGCCGGTGATCTTCTCCTCGGCCTTGCCCAGCGGGCCGAGCTGGTCGGCGATCGGGTTGTCGTACTTCTGCAGGCCCTGCTGGTAGTCGCGGACCGTCCGCCAGTTGTGGTCGATGTCCTGCCAGGCGTTACCGGCGGTCGCGTGGTGCCGCTTGCCCCAGTTGGTCAGGTCGCCGGTGTTGTCGTACGTCGCCCACGTCGTCCGCCGGTTGTACTGGCCGAAGCCCAACGTGTCGGTCTTCCGGAAGCTGTCCAGGATCTCACCGCCCTGCAACCAGCGGCGTTCGAAGACCTCGACCTCCTTCGCGGTCGAGCTCTGCAGGCGGATCCGCCCGTTCTCCAGGCCGACGATGTCGACCTTGCCCTTGTGGAAGCCGAGATCGCTGAGCGTTCCGTTGTCGCGGACCCGCTGCCAGGTGTTGTCGGTCCGGTTCACCACGTACTTGAACTCGGTCGCCTGGTTGTCGCGGACGACGCGGAAGCCCTGCTCGGTGATGTCGCCGCCGCGGTTGAACTGGTGGTACTCGCCGTGCCGCGGCCGCCCGGGGGTGTTGATCTCGATCCGGATCACCCCGGCGTTGTCGATCGTCGCCGTATGCGGCGTCGGCACCTGCGTACCGGCGTTGTCGGTCCAATGGACGCCGGTGTTGTCGCGGGTGATCCGCGTCCCGCCGAGAGCCGCGCCGTTGCCGGGGATGTCGGTGACCTCGCGGAGCAGAGCGCCCTGCAGGTCGAAGACGTCGTGACCGTTGGCTCGGGTGACCGTGATCTCGGTGCCGTTGACCGTGACCGTGCGGCCCTGGACCGGCGTGTAGGTGTTGTCCAGCCAGCGGGCGGTCCCGCCGCCGATCTCCAGCCAGGCCGTCTCACCGGGCAGCTGGATCTCCCGGCCGAACACCTGGAAGACGCCGTCGGTGTCGAACCGCTGGAAGTTGCCATTGTCAACGACTCGATAGCCGCCGCCGGGCGCCAGCTCGACGTTGCGGCCGCCGCCGTTCTGCAGGGTGAGGGTGTTGTCGACCTGGTGGACGACGAACCGCTGCACACCCGCGTTCCCCGGGTCCGGGAGCGGAACGTGCCGGGACAGATAGGTGCCGGAGTCATCGAAGTGCCGGCTGACGCCGGTCGGATCGTCGGTGATCCGGAAGCCGCCGGTCTGCAGGTCGACCGTGCCGGGGAGCCGGGTCGCGGTGTTGTCGACGAGCTGTGGCTGACCGCCGTGCGGCCGGTACAAGAAGACGTCGTTCCCTGCGTGGACCGGATCCGTGACCTGAATACCGTGCGCCCGCCCGCCGCCGTTCTGGTCGAACCAGCGCACGGTCCCGGTCGAGTCGTCGAACAGCTGGAACTGCCCGTTCCCGAGGTCGACGACCCGGTGGTTCGGCACCGGCGTCCCATGGACGTCGACGGCGCGCAGCCCACCGGCGCCGTCCGGCGCGGTGAACAGGCTGCCGCGCGGGTAGACCGTGTCGGACAGCACCCGGCCGCCGCCGAGGTGAGCGCCACCCGCGGCGTACAAGTGCGTCTGGCCCTGCGGGCCGAGGACCCGGAAGCCGCCGCCATTGGTTTCGAAGACGGTGAACATCGGCTGGTCCGGCCCGGCCACATGCGGACGACCATTCAGCGGCTGGACGACCCAACGGTCACCGAATTGGCCCTGGAGCTGGATGCGGTTGTCGATGTGGACGCCGTTCGCATCGAACCCGCGGCCGACGCGGCCCTCGATGACCGCGATCCCGTTGTCGAGCTGCTGCACGACGGCGTTCGGGACCGGCGTCCCGTGCAAGTCGACGATCTGGCCGCCCTCGGTGAACCGGGTGCCGCTCGGATCCTGCAGACGGATGCCGTCACCAAGCTGGACGCCGGCGCCATCATAACGTTGCGTCCGGCCGTCGGGCCCGACTAAACGGAAGCCGTCGTCGCCGAAATCGTGCATTGTGATGGCCTGGGCGTTCGGGCCGGTGACGTGCGCCGTGCCGCCCTCGGGCCGGACGACGACATGGTTGTCGAAGGCGCCGGTCACCGGATGCGTCTGGATCGTCGGCATCAGCACCGGGCGGACGACGATCGGCTGCTGGCCGGCGACGATCGAATCCCATGCACCGGGGTGGTGGCCCGCGATCCAGTCGGCCTTGACCTTCGCCGAGGCCATGCTGATGATCCGGTCGTCGGTCTTGCCCAGGTGTTGCGTGTTCTGCTCGCGGAACCAGGTGGCGAACGACTTGCCGTTGTCGGCGTCCCCGACGAAATTGTTGATGTGCTGGACGCCGAGCTTGCGGCTGTCGCCGACACCGAGCTGCGCGAGCGCGTCAGTCACCGTGACGGTCGGCGCCTTCTGGTTCGGCACCAGGTGTTTGAGCTGCTCCGGCACCGAGCGGAACTCGAACAGCATCGCCTTCTCGCCGGCGATCACCGCGCTGTTGATCCCGTGCCCGGCCACCTCACCGCCGCCGAGGATGTAGAGCTTCGACTCGTTCCAGATCGCCGGGTTGCCGATCGGCTCCATCTCGCGCAGCAGCTTCAGCGTCGCGGCGCGGTCCAGATCCGTGAGCGACTCCAGCAGCAGGCTCGGCTTGGTCCGCGGCAGCACGACCCAGTCGTTCTTGACGGCCGGGTCGGTCAGCCCGCGGTACGGCGCCGCGCCCGCGTGGTTACCGATCGGGATGCCGTGTTTGTCGACCTGCTTGGAGGTGAAGTTGATGATCGACTTCAGGTACGTGTACGCCGACTCCACCTGGGCCGGGTTGTCGAGCTGACTGTGGTCGAGCCCGCGGACGGCGTCATCGCCGCCGAACTCCGGCTTGAACCACGGGTTCTTCTCCAGTGCCCGCAGCTCGTCCGTGGCGCCGCTGCCGAAGTCGGTCGCCTTCACGCCGACTGTGAGCTGCTGACCGCCGCGCGGCATCGTGACCGAGCCGACGTCGTCCAGGCCGAGACCGCTGCCGCCGGCGATCGCGTGCCGGCCGTTGGTGATCTCCAGCGCGAACCGGCCGTCCGCGCTGACGATCCTCTCCATCGGCTGGTGGTTCGCGCCGATCAGGCGGGTCTTGAAGGTGTCGAGCAGGAACTGCGTCGCGTCCTCGCGGAGCGCGATGCCGCCGAGGTCGTCGAGTTTCGACGGGTAGCTGACCAGCTCGACGGTGTGCGTCGTCCAGTTGCCGTTGCGCGCGATCGGCAGGTCACCCGGGTTGCGGTAGATGCCGTTGCTCATGTCCTTGGTGACCATGACGAGGGCCTCGTCGGTCTCCAGGTTCTTCACGAACGCGAACGCCCGGTTGGTGCCTTCCGGCATCGCGACCACGAAGCCGCCGAGCTCGCTCTCGTGCCCGAAGGATGGCCCCTCGAACTCCTTGCGGAAGTCCGGCGCGACGGCCCGCTGCGGGCGGACCGGAGCGGGCGCAGGCGCCGTACCGGCCTGGTTGGCCAGCGCGGGTGGCGGAGGCGGCGGCACCGGGGCCGTGTGCGGCGGTGGGGGCGGAGGCGGCGGGACCGCCTGCGTGGGCGGCGGCGGTGGGGGCGGCGGGGCCGCGTGGGTGGGCGGCGGTACGGCGTCGTCCGTCGCGCGGCCGTCCATCCCGGCGACCAGGCGCGGGCGGTTCTTCAGCGACGCGTCAAGCAGCTCGTCGAGCTGGTGCTGCACGCTCTCGACGTTCATCCCCGGGTACTTCGCCTCGAAGATCTCCTTGACCTTCGTGAACTCGCCCTGCGCGTGGGTCAGGTTGACGCGGGCCTGATCGCCGACCGAGACCCCGCGCGACGAGCCGTCGAGGCGGCCGCCGTTGCGGGTCAGGTTCTCGAGCTGGAAGTCGAGTCTCGCCTGCGCCTTCTGGACGGAGGTGAAGTCGTTGGCCTTCTGCAGGGCGATCGCGTCGGATTCGCCCGGGCCGCGGAAGACGTTGAGCCGGGCCGCGCTGTCGGCGTCCCAGGCGGCCGCGATCTGCTTACCTGCCGAGGGTTTGACGTCCCACGACGACGGCTTGGGCAGCTGCAGGAACAGATCGCTGTCGTGCAGGACGTTGCCGCGCAGCTGGGCGGCCAGGTCGGTCAGGTCGGTGCCCTTCCAGGGGCCCTTGCTGAACGCCGCGTCGCCGCCGTCGATCTTGACCGAGACCGTCCCGGCGTCGACGTCCTTGCTGACCTGGATCGTCAGCTGATCGCCATACCCGGGCTTGCTGACCGTGAGCGTGGTCAGGTTGCCATCGGCGCTCTTCGTCGTCGAGACGGCGACGTTGTCGAAGCCCTCCCAGCGGTTGACCGAGCCGTTGTCGAAGGCGCGGACGAAATCGTCGTACGCCGTGTTCAGGTTCATCCCCGGCCACTTGGCGTTCAGCGCGTCCGCGATCTGACCCGGCGGGATCTGCTCGGCGCGGACCGGGATGATCGTCATCCCGTCCTCGATCCGGTCCGGCCCGGTGCGCTTCAGCACGGTCGGCGCGAGCGTGACCTCCCACTGGCTCTGGTTCCAGGCCTTGGCCGCGCCCTCGCCGGCGTCGTACCCCTTCGGGTAGGCCATCGACAGCTTCCCGTGCCCGGCCGGGACGTCGATCTCGAACACGAACCGGTTGCTGGCGACGCCGTTCTTGGCCCACTCCTCCTGGAAGCCGAGGTTGTTCGAGGTCGAGCTCGGCAGCCGGTCGACGAACTCGTCGGCCTGGGCGGCGTGCGGATCCATCGAGACGCCGCGGTAGAGCGTCGTCCGCTCGTCCGGGCCCTTCAGCAGCAGGTCCTTGGTGATGGTGTTGAAGTCGTTCACCTTGGCGGCGAGCGTGCCGTCGGTGAGCGCGGCGGGTTTCACGAAACCCTCGTAGCCGCGCTTGGACGTGTAGGCGCCGCCCATCACGTCCTTCATCAGGTTCTCGACGGCCTTGGTGTTCAGCGCGGCGTCGAGATGGGTGCGCGACGAGTCGACCTGCGCGGTCCAGCGGGCCAGGCCGTCCGGGTCGTTGAGCAGATGCGGCGGCGGGGTCGCCGGGCCGAGGTCGCGGGTCGCGGTCTGCACCGGGCCGACGAAGCCGCCGTCCCGCGTGTAATGCAGCGGACCGGACGGCGATGCGACGTACAGGTTGTCGCCGGAGAGCTGGCGCGGCCAGACCCCGGCGTCCCCGAGCGAGCCGTCGAGCTGGCCGGCCATCCCGCGCAGGGTGACCAGCTCGCCGGCCAGCGGGCCGTCGGTGAGCGTCATCGTCCGGCCGATCAGGTTCGGGCGGCCGAAGCCCATCCGGAAGGTCCAGCTGTCACCGGCGAGGCCGTCGACCACGCGGGTGATGGTCACCTCGCGGCCGTTCACCGCGCCGCGGAACAGGTCCGCCTGGTTCCCGGCGAAGCTGACCAGGCCGTTCTCGACCTGGAAGGACACGTTTCCGCCAGGGACGTCGTACAGGCGGCCGGAGCCGGGCAACCGGCCGGAGCCGTCGGTGCCGTCCAGCCGCATCCGCTTGATCGCGTTGAGATCGGTCTGAACCTGCTCGAACTCCATCGAGTGTTTGCGCTTGAACGCCGCCCGGGCCCCGTCGAAGTCGGCGTGTGCGGAGTCGAGATCCATGCGGACCTGGTCACCGATCGACGGGCCGTTCGAGTCGCCGTCCAGCCGGCCGCCGTGCAGCTCGACGTTGCGGGTCGCGGCGGTGAGGTTCTGCTGGGACTGCTGGATGCGAGCGAAGTCCTCCATCCGGCCGCTGACGATCGCGTCGGTGTCGCCGGCCCGGGTGAAGACCTGGCTGCGGGCGGCCAGATCGGCGTCCCACTGCGGGCTGAAGGACTTACCCTTCGAGGCCCAGTCGGCCGGCTTCGACATCGAGACGAACAGGTCGTTGTCGTGCAGCGTCCCGGCCTTGAGGTCGGTCGCGATATTCGCGAACTGCTCGCGGCTCCAGGTGTGGTTGAACGTGCTCCGGCCGTCCGCCGTCGCCTTGACCGTGACGGAATCGGCATCCACGTTGCGGGTGACGGTGATCTTGAGGTCGTTGCCCTCGAACCCGACCTTGCTGACGGTGATCTCGTTGACCAGGTTGTCGGCGGATTTCGTCGAGGTCGCGGTGATGTCCGACATCCCCGGGAACTTCTGCAGCGAACCCTGGTTCAACGCCTTGCCGAAGTCGTCGAACGCATCGGCGGAGTCCAGCCCGGACCAGCGCTCGGTCAGGTAGTGACCGATCTGCTCGTCGGTCATCTGCTTGGCGCGGACCGGGATGACGGTCAGTCCGTCCTGCTGGAACGACGGCCCGGTCCGCTCCAGGATCGTCGGCGACAGCGTCACCTCGAACTGGCCCTGGTTCTTCGGCAGCGCATCATTGGCGCCCCGCACGTAGTCGTCCGGGTACGCCATCGCCAGCTTGCCGTGCGTCTCCGGGACGTCGATCTTGAACACGACCCGCTTGTCGAAGTCCGCGCCCTTGGCCCACTCGGGCTGGAACTTCCACTCACTCGACGTCGAGACCGGCAGCCGCTCGATGAACACATCGGACTGCGCCGCCGCCTTGTCCATCGCGACACCGCGGTAGACGGTCGTCTTACCAATCTTGCCGTCGACGAGCAGCGAGTTCGCGACGGTGTTGAACTCGAGTACCTGCTCCTCGAGCGAACCGGTGTGGAACGCGTCGTCGACGTAACCGCCGTACCCGCGCTTGGACGTGAAGGCGCCCTCGGCAACCGACTGCATCATGTCGCCGACGTCGTCCAGCTGGTTGGCGGCGGTCAGGTGCGTGCGGGAGATCTCGGCCTGCGCGGTCCAGCGGGCCAGGTCGTCGCCGAGCAGGCCGGCCGGCGGGGTCACCGGCGGCAGGTGATCGGTTCGGGTGCTGCCGATGCCGATGAAATCGCCTTGCCGGGTGTACTTCGCCGGGCCGAGCGTCGACGGGACGTGGAACTCGCCGGACAGGTACTGCACCGGGACGCGACCACCGGCGCCGTCGTCCAGGATCGAGGCCCCGGGCAGGCCGACCTCGATCTCGGCGCCGATCCGCTGCCCCTGGAACGGGCCGCCGGTGAGCGTGAACTCGTCTCGGTTCAGGATCGGCATGTTGGTCCGCCGATTGATCGAGAACTCGAGCTGGCGGGTGACGTTCCCGTCGAAGGCGGTCTCGGTGATCTTCAGCGTCGGGCCGTCGAAGCTGCTGCTGAAGGCGTTCGCGTTCGGGCCGCTGAACGTGACGACGCCGTCGTCCACCTTGAAGAACGCGTTACCGTCCGGGATCGCCGCCGGTCGCGGCTGGATGCCGCCGGCAACCAAACGCGGCCGGTCGCGGAGCGAGTCGACCAGCAGCTCGTCGAGCTGGTGCTGGACGCTCTCGACATTCATCCCCGGGTACTTGGACTCGAAGATCTCCTTGACCTTCGTGAACTCGCCCTGCGCGTGCTGCAGGCTGACCCGGGCCTGGTCGCCGATCGACATCCCGGACGACGGGCCCTCGATCCGGTTGCCGTTGATGGTGAAGTTGTCGAGCGCCTTGCCGAGGTCGTTCTGCGCCTTCTGGACGGCGACGAAGTCGTTGGCCCGCTGGTTCACGAGAGAATCGGCGTCGCCGGGCTGCCGGAACACGTTCGTCCGGGCCAGGCTGTCGGCGTCCCAGGCATCGGCGATCTGCTGGCCGGTCGGGCGCGCCTTGGTCCACTCGGCGGGCTTGGCCAGGTTGGTGAACTGCTCGTTGTTGAAGAGCACGTTGCCGCGGAGATCCGTGGCCAGGTTGCGGAAATCGGTCTTCGACCAGGTCTGGTTGAAGACCGTCTTGCCATCGGTCACCATCGAGACGCGGACCGAATCGGCCTGCTCGTTGCGCATCACGGTGATCGTCAACTCGTCGCTGAACCCCGGCCGCTGGACGTGGATGGTGTGCAGCATCTTGTCGGTGCTGGTCGTCGAGCGGGTGATCGCGTCGTCGAAACCCTCGAAGTTGCGCAGGTTCGACTGGCTGAACGACTTCGCGAAATCGTCGAACGCGGTCGCCGAGTCCAGCCCCTTCCACTGTTCGGTGATCAGCGACTCGAGCCGGGACGCCGGGATCTGGTCGGCCTTGACCGAGATGATCCGCAGCCCGTTCTCGAAGCGGTCCGGCTTGCCGGTCCGGGTGAGTGTGGTCGGCGCCAGCGTGAACTCGGACTGGTCCTGGTTCCAGGCCCGGGCCTCGCTGCCGCCCGGCTTGTAGCCGTCGGGATAGGACATCGCGAGCTTGCCGTGGTTCGCCGGGACGTCGATCTCGAACACGACCCGGTTCGACAGGACGCCGTTCTTGGCCCAGTCGTCCTGGAACTTCATCGACGTCGAGGTGGAGATCGGCAGCCGCTCGGTGAAGTTGTTGGCCGCGGCCGCGCGCGGGTCCATGTTCACGCCGCGGTACACGGTGATGTCGTCGGCCGGGCCCTTGAACAGCAGGTCCTGGGTGATCGTGTCGAACTGCCGCGCCTTACCGACCAGGGTGCCGTCGCCGAGCGCGGTCGGGTTCACGTACCCGTCGTAACCGCGCTTGGAGGTGAAGGAGCCGCCCATGACGTCCTTCATCAGGTTCGAGACGGCCTTGTCCGACGCGGCCACGGTCAGGTGCGTACGGGACAGGTCGACCTGCGACTGCCAGCGGGCCAGCGCGCCCGGGTCGTCGAGCAGGTGCGCGGGCGGCGTCGGCTTCGGCAGGTGACCGGCCTCGTTGGCGCCGGCGCCGGTGAAGACGCCGTTGCGGTCGTAGCTGAGCGGGCCCTGCGGCGAGCCGACGGTGATCGTGTCGTCGGTGACCTTGACCGGGAACGCCTTGCCGTCGCTGACCAGGCCGCCGCGGTCGAACTGGCCGAGCGTGCCCTGGAGCGACACCGGCTTGCCGTCGAACAGGCCGCCGTTCAGCGGGAACGACTCCCCGATGTGGTTGACGCGGTTGCCGAAGCCGACGCTGTACGTCCAGGAGTGGCCGGTCGAGTGCTGCGTGATCTTGACGGTGTTGCCGACCACCTCGGAGCCGTAACCGTCGCTGTGGATGGTGATTCGCTTGCCGTCGGCAACATCGAACTTGACGCCGCTGCCGCCGGGCAGCTCGAAGGTCTGCGTCCGCGCGCCGCCGGGCAGTCGCGGGCGCTCCTTGAGCGAGCCGGCCAGCAGGTCGTCGAGCTGCTGCTGGATCCCGTCCGGGTTGACGCCGTGTTTGGTCTCGAACGTCTGCTTCGCATTGGCCAGATCGTTCTGCGCACCGCGCAGGTCGATGTGGACCTGCTCGCCGACCGACGGCGCGGTCGACGGACCGTCGGCGCGCTGACCGTGGATCGCCACGTTCTCGTTGGCGATGTCGAGGTTCTTCTGGGCGTTCTGGACCGAGCGGAAGTCGTCCATCTTGGCGTCGACCATCGCGTCGGTGTCGCCGGCTTTGCGGAAGACGCCGGCCTTGGCCGCGACGTCGCTGTCCCAGGCGGCGGTGATGTTCTGGCCCTCGAGTTTGCCGGTCGCGCCGTAGTTCCAGGAGGCGCCGTCCTTACCGAGGATCTGGACGCCGCCGGTGTCCAGGCCGCGGACGGTCAGCTGGTCCGGGACGAGTTTGCCGTCCAGGCCGGTGACGCGGAACCCGCCGTCCGAGCCCTTGATCAGGACCAGGTCGTTGGGGCGGAGGACGCCGTCCGTCTTGGTCAGCCGGATGCCGTTCTCGATGACGGTGCCGTCGCTGCCGAACCGGGTGGTGGCGCCGGTCGAGGTGTCGGTGAACCGCACCCCGCCGCCGTTCAAGACGTCGAGCCGGCCGTTCGGGCCGCCGCCGTGCAGGTTGAACTGCGTCATCCCGCCGTCGAACCGCTCCACCTTGATCACCGCGCCCGGGTGCCCGTCCAGCCCGGTCAGCGGGATCTCGGACTTCCCGAGCGCGAACGAGTGCCCGCCACCCGGCGTCCCGACATTGCCCGGCGTCCCGAGCTGCCCCGGCGCGCCCGGCATACCCACGTGCGACCCGACGCCCGGCGTCGGAACGTTGCCCGGCAGCCCACCGAGCCCGGGGGTCGAGACGTTGCCCGGGAGGCCGCCGACGCCCGGCGAACCGATCGAGCCCGGCATGCTGCCGACGTGCCCTGGCGCCCCGCCTGGAGTGTTCGGGATCAGGCTCGTCTGGATGGGGACGTCGGTGCGCGGCATGTTGACCGGCTGGACGTGCGCTGCGGGTGGCGGGGAGGCGAGGTTCTGGGCGCCGGCGAGGCTGGGGTTGTCGACCTTCAGGGGCGCGGCGCCGACCTTGATCTCCGGCCCGCCGTGGACCAGGTTCAGCGCGGTGTTGACGCGGTCGACGGCCGGCGGGGTGACCGACGTCAGGTTCGCGTTGGTCGCGGTCGGCGTGTGCAGGATCTCGTCGATCGACGTCCGGATGTGCTGCGCCTGGAAACCGTGCCCGGCGCCGTCCCCGATCGTCGCGCCGAAGTTCGGCGAGACCGTGGGGGTGTTGTTCCGGATGCCGGAGTTGACCAGGTCGCCGATGCCGTTGGACGCCGGGGCCGAGACGTGCAGCGAGCTGACGTTCACATTCGGCTGGGCGACGTTCGCGTTCCCGGTCAGGTGCCCGAAGTTCCCCGTGCCTGCGCCGGTCGCGCCGTGCGTCAGCCCGTTGGTCGGCAGCGCCGGGAGCGCGACCTGGTGGCCGTTCGGCATCCCCTGGACGAGGCCCTCGATCCCGTTCACGCCGTTCACCGTCGGCGAGCCGGTGTGCAGGCCGGAGATGTTCGTCGTGAGGTTCCCGACGGACGGCGTCCCGGCGTGCATCGCGGGCAGGTTCGTCGAGACGTTGCCGACGTTCCCCAGGGACGGCGTACCGACGTGCAGTGAGCTGACGTTGGTCGACACGTTGCCGACGTTCGCGGTGACCGGCACGTGCAGGCCGCCGGCGGTCTGCACGGTCGGCGGGTTGATCGCGCTGACCCCGACGTTCGTCGGCGGCATCGGCGTCATCGGCGCGAGGTTGATCTCGTCGATCGCGGTGAACGCCTTACCCGCGCCGAACCCGGAGTCCGTGGCCAGGCCGAAGTTGTTGATGTGGACGGCGGGCACCAGCTTCGGCGGGTCCATCGCCTCGTTGAAGAAGGTCTTCAGATTGTCGACGAACGAGAGGTTGCCGGTGTGGATCGGGGCCGCGCTGATCCCGCGGCCGATCGCCGCCATCGTCGGCATCCCGTACACGTTCTGGGCGAAGACGCCGCGGCCGATCACGCCGACCTTCAGCGCCTGGGTGAACGAGGCCCAGTTGCCCATCCCCATCGCCTGGAAGGCGCGGATGTCGTTGGCCGCGACCGGCAGGAAGATCCGGGTCCACTGCAGGTTGCCGAAATGCGCGCCGACGAACTGCTTGGTGCCGGTGAAGACGGTGCCGATGCCCTTGCCGAAGTTCACGAAACCGCGGCCGATCGCGGACATCCCGGCCTGGAAGGTGAGCGAGATCTTGCTGAACGCGCCGAGGGCGATGGTGCCGAAGTTGTTCACGAAACTGGCCGCGTTGACCGGGAAGTTGCGCAGGTTCTTGATCACGAACAGGCCGGTCTCGCGGATCGAGAGGTTGACCAGACTGCCGAGCCCGCGCAGGCCGGTCAGGCCCGACATCAGGAAGTTCTTGCTGAAGATGTTCCGGAAGGTCTGCGCGATCCCCTTCACACCGGCCGCGATGCCGCCCGCGACGCCCTTGATGATGGAGAAGATCGGCAGCGCCTTGGTGGTCGGCGCGATCAGGCCGAGCCCGGCCAGGAACAGGTCCAGGAAGCTGGCGTCGCCGTTGGCGACGTCCACGATCGTCTTGATGAACAGCGCCAGGTTCACGCCGAGCGCGATCAGCGCGATCGGGCCGCCGAAGATCAGCGCCGGGATGATCAGGATGATCGCCAGCCACTTGAAGGCCTCCCAGAAGGCCTCGCACTCCGAGATCGGCAGCTGGATGTTCGAGACGCCGTTGATCCGGCCGGCGTAGCCGCTCGCGGCGTCCGACTGGTCCCGGCCGGCCTGCTCGGCGACGCCCTTCTGGCGCTCCCGCTCCGGGTCGTCCTCGGCCAGGCCACGACCGGCGCTCAGCGCGGCGTCCGCCGTCCGCTGGTAGCCCTCGACCGCCGTCCGCCACTCGCGCAGGGCGGTGGCAGCGGTCTCGAAGGCGTTGGCGACGTCCTCGACGTGGCCTTTCAGGCGGCCGTCGACCTTGCCGCGCAGGGCATCCGCGGTGGCGCCGACGAACACGCTGTCGTTGTTGGTGTTCATCACCGAGTCGACCGCGGTCATGATCTCGCGGGCCTTGCCGCCGATCTTCTGCAGCACCTCGGCCAGCTGACCGATCGTCTCGGGCTCACCGGGTGTGGGGTCGCTGCCCAGTCCGATCGCGTCCCAGTCGCCCGGCCGTGGCATTCGTCCCCTCCTCACGCTCGGTCAGCCCCTCGTACTGACCACGCGCGAGGGAGTCGTGGAGTTCATTCCGAAATCGGAGTGAACCCGGGAGGCGGTTCCGGCGTGGTCAGTACGTAGGCCAGGCCGAGCCAGCGTGTCAGGGAGGGGTTTGGGTGCCCGACAAACTCAAGATGAACTACAACCTGCTCAACGACGCCAAGAAGGACCTCGAGGACCTCGCGGGGAACATCAAGCCGACGCTGAACGACAGCCTGTTCAGCACGCTGGCGAACTCCGACAGCTCCGACGTCCTCGGCAGCAGCTCGATCTACTACGCCATCTCGTCGCTGCACACCAACGCCCAGGGCACGATGACCAAGGCCGAGGACGGGCTGAAGAAGCTCGCCGGCTCGTTCGGGTCGGTCGGTGAGGCGTTCCTGCAGTTCGACGCCGAGATCGCCCAGGGCATGAACGTCACCAACAGCAACCTGGCCCTGTCGAACTGGCAGCGCGACAAGTCGCAGTGGGACTACTACCAGGCCCACAAGGGCGAGTGCGAGAACCTGCCGGCCGGTACCGAGGCCCCGGACTTCTGCAGCGCCACCGACCCCGGCGCCGCCCCGCTGGACCAGACCATCACCACCGACCGCGGCAACATCCAGACGCATCTGACCCTGGACGACCAGGGCAATGTGATCAAGGAAGAGACCACGGTCACCTACGACGGCAAGACCTACCACTCGGTGACGACGTACAGCGACGACAAGCACACGATGATCACCGACAGCACCTACCCCGACGGCAGCACGGTCCACGACGAGACCAAGCTGAACGGCGACGGCAGCAGCACCTCGACCGCCACCAGCACCGACTCCGAAGGCAAGAAGGACGTCACGGTGACCAACCTGAGCGGCGACGGCAGCGGCACCAAGACCACCACGGACTCCGACGGCGAGGTCACCGAGTACACCCGGGGCCCCGACAACGAGGACGGCACCGCCGCCGACTGGGTCGAGAAGCCGAAACCCGAGGACGACTACGACTACTACCCCTACCCGATCGGCGTCTAGACCGAGCGGAACGCCCACCGAAAGGAACACCCGCAATGGCGTACGACGGCATCAACCTCGACTACGGCAAGATCGTCGATGTCACCAACGTGATGAAGAACGCCCACGACCAGATCGTCCCCCTGGTCGAGAACCTCCGCACCCGGGTCAACACCCTGGTCGAGGACGGCCTCGTCTTCAAACAGTCCTCCGAGGTCATCCGCAACACCTACAACAACTTCGACACCAGCCTCAAGGCCGCCGTCAAGGGCATCGAAGACTTCCGCGAGATGTTCAACTCCATCAAGAAGAACGCCGAAGACTTCGACCAGGGCATCAGCAACAGCCTCAACCAGGCCAAGTAACCCCACCCCCCGAAGGGGCTCCAGGCACCCGCCCCAGCCTGGAGCCCCTTCCGCCTGAAGAACTACCCGACCGCCCCCTGCCGGAGCACGAGGTCGCGATAGGGCAGGCTCACCACAGGAAGCCCGCTCAACCCGAGCCGCTCCTCGAGCCCGTCGAGCAACGACGCCGCCGCCCGCGGCTCCTCGGCCATGACTTCGGTCTCGACAAACGCTCCGACCCCGGCGATGTGATCGATGACCACCGTGACCCCGTCCAAGCCGTGAGCCCGATAGCTCGTGCGGGTCTTCTCGACTCGACACAGCTCGACCATGCCCAACGCGTCCAACAGCGCCCCGGCCGCCACGGCCTGCTCAGGCCCGGCCAGGATCACATTGGTTTCGGGCTTGGCAATCACACCATCCGAACCGTGCGTGGTTGCATCGGACGCCGGTTTGTACGTGACCTCGGCGAACTCATCGCGACGCCGGATTCGCAGACACTCAACGGTGACAAGGAAGTCCACATCGGGCCGGCTGTAGTAGGTGTCGACTTCGGTGCTGGTACCCACCTCGTCGTACCCGGCGTCGGACAGCTGACCGCGAAGCGCGTCAGCATCATCCAACTGCCGTTTACGTTCGACTTCTATCAGTGCCATCGTGTTTGTAGTCTCCCTGGTTGATCGCTGCGTAAATGCAGGCCAACGCTGTCTTTCCGCAGTGGTCGGACAAAGCGTCGAATGCCTGCCGTAAGGTGCCAGTGTCGCTGCGCGGGATGTTCTGGAACAGTACGAGCTGTTTGGCGTCGCGCAATGGGTTCGGCAGCTGTTTGGTCAGGAACCGGTTGTAGTAGTGCCGTTCCACGCGGCTGATGTCATCAGCCCGGACCGGCATCAACACTGTATCGGTACCGGCCTCGGCCGAGTGAACCGCGAAAGCGGCGAGCAACTGATCGAGGGTCAGATAGGCGTAGGTCTCTCGTCCCTCTCGCAGCAGCCACGATTCCCAGACCTGACGACAGTCCGGATCATTTGACTCGGCAGCGTTCAGGAATGCCAGCAGCGCGACGTCGGTGACGGTGTCGAAAATATCGCTGTCGATCGTACGGTGACCCGCATAGGGCTCACTCAGGGCCGCCATCATCAATCGCTGGCCGGCCGAGACCCACGGCACCTCGTTGCCGACCCGGTAGTGGACTCTCTTGTGGCCGCCCCGAAAGTCGATCCAGTCTGCCGCGAGTTCGTCGTCCAGCTCCGGGGTGAACCCAAGAGCACCGGATCGCCAGACATGGTCGCGGAAGGTGAGGTAGTGGCGCTGGATCTCGCGCAACAGCCCGGCCGGCGCCGTCAGGACCGCACAGGTCGCCGCGTCGAGCTCAGCAGGCGGCACGATCCGGGAGTTCTGGCGAGCCACCAACTCGTCCCCATCGCGGTGATAGGGGTGGATTCCGTGGGCAAGGTACTGCGGCGTGAAGAGTCGCAGGAACGTCAGCCACGCCGGCGAGTTATAGGACTGGACGATCCGCTCGTGCAAGGACGGACCGTCGACTGCGTAGACGTCGCGGTAGGCGAAGTATCCGCCGGGATTCAGCACCGTCGGCAACGTGCGCATCATGGCGTGCAAGCCCGCGTAGCCGCCGCCGTACGAGTAGACCTCATGCAGCAGCGCCGATGCACTGATGACGTCGACCGGCTCCGCCAGCAGCGTCCCGATGTCCTGCGCGAACCCGTGCCGCAGCTGGCATCGTCCGATCTGGCCGAACTCAGCCGCGGCAGCTGAGAGCGAGTGCGAGGTGACTCCCGGCGCCTCGATCAGCGAAAGGTGCACATCACGATCAAGGCCGGCGCGCCGTTCGGCGGCGAGTTGTGCGGCGAGGAAAGACACCGCGGCTCCGCCACCTGGCCCGATCTCGACGATCCTGGGCTCGGGGCCGGCGACTCGACCGAGGGCGCGATACATCAACGCGCCTTTCTCCGCGCCGTGCGTATTGGCGGCCAGATCCAGATAAGCGGCGTCCGATTTGTACTCGTGCGCAAAATTCCGTAACTCGGACGCGCCCCCGCTGGCAGGCAGACCAGTCGCCGGGCCATCGAGTCGTGACACATTCATGGGCTCACCTCGGTCGTGGGCAATCGCACCGGACCCGCGCTTCATGACAGCAGCGGCGGCACGCTGGACGACTCAAGGACAGCCCTGCGAGGGGTTGGGCAACTAGGCTGAGTCAGGACTCACGGTGCGCTCACGCACACTCACGGTCCCGAACCTGTGGGAGGACGAGCGATGACCACCGGCGCGATCGAGACGGCGGGGACCGACATGAACGTTTTCGCAGCCGAGCTCAAGCGATGGCGCGATGTCCGCGGCCATTCCCGCGCCACCTTGGCCAAAGCGATGGGATACGACCGCTCGTACGTGTCGAAGGTCGAGTCAGGTGCGGAACGGCCGTCGGAGGCCTTCGCCGCGCAGGCCGAGGCTGTCCTGCGCGCCGGGGGCGCCCTACGTGCCGCGTTCCGCGACTACGAGTCCACCCGTCCAGCCCGAGTTCGTCCGCAGGTCCCCTCCGAAGCTGCGGAGCCGACCGGCTCCGGGATTCTGGTCGTTGACCACGACGACGCGACACTGCGTTACGCCGACGGCACCTACCGACTGACTCAACGCCGGCGATTGGTGAATCAGGGCAGCGAACCGATCAGTCGCTATCTGATCCGGATCTCCGTCGACCGCTACCCCGGCGACCCGGAACGCTCCAACCAGCTCTACAGCGAGAGCCCCCTCACCTGGGAGGAGATCGGACTCAGCGCCTGGCACGGCCGAGAGCGCCGCGACTCGATGAACTGGATTGCGCACCACGATCGCGACGCATTCAAAGAGGTCTGGCTGCTCTTCTCAGGTGACAGCGGCCACTTCCCCCTGTACCCCGGCGAATCGTGCTGGATCGAGTACGAGTACACCGTCAGCGAGGCCCACTGGGGCAACTGGTTCCAGCGTGCTGTCCGGCTGCCGACCCGCACGCTGTCGGTGTGCCTGGATTTCCCCGCCGATCTCGGCGTACAGGTCTGGGGCTTGCACACCTCCATGACCGCCCAGGCCATGCCGTTCGCCACCGCGATCGGCCGCGACGACACCGGCGATCGACACATCTTCTCCTGGTCCTGTGAAGACCCGGCATTGCACGCCCGCTACCGGCTCGAATGGGATTTCCGTGCCAGGGCCACGGCAGGCGACGGGACGCCGCCTCGACCGAGCGAGACCATGTCTGCCCTCGGCATCGTCCAGGACCCCGATCCAGCCCTCCGGCGGATCGCGCGGCCTTTCGACCTGCCGGCCGAGGCTGACGATGCTCGTCGCGTCATCACCGAGCTCAACTCGGCGGCCGAACGTGTGGCTCAGGCTCATACGTTCGGTAAGGGTATGGGTGTCGCTGCGCCACAGATCGGTATCGACCGAGCTGCCGCGATTGTCCGTACCCCCGATGGCGAAGCGATCACTCTGTTCAACCCGAGCATCATCGAAGAGGCCGGGGACGCCGACGAACAGTACGAGGGCTGCCTCTCCTTCTTCGACGTTCGCGGCCAGGTGCCTCGTTCGCACGTGATTCATGTCGAGCACACCACGATCGACGGGAACAAGAAGATCACCGTCTTCGAACGCGCTGTAGCCCGACTTGTCGCACACGAGGTGGACCATCTGCATGGTCATCTCTACATCGACCGCATGCGCGACGGGACACACCCCATCCCGGTTGAGCAGTACCGCGGTACGGGAAAGACCTGGCAGTACTGATCAAGCACTCGATCCGACCGCCGGCGCGGCGGCACACGCGGCGTGGCGGTGCGGGACCGCCGCGGGCGGTAGCGCGCAGTTCCGCGCGGTAGCGCGGGGGTTCGCACGGTAGCGCGGAGCGGTAGGCGCGGGCGGTAGCACGCACCGTGTGGGGGTGGGTGGGAGCGGCGCGAGCGGGGCGACGGAGGAGCCTTGCGTAGGCGGCGCGTGGGGGCTTTCTCCGTCGGTTGCTATTCGGGGCGGAGGATTGTCAGGGGGACCTGGACGGTTAGGGGTTGGGCGGCGGGGCCGGTGGTCCAGGCTCGGCCGAGGCGGGGGGTGGAGCGGAGGACGGAGGGGCCGAGGCGGACGCCGATGAGTTCGCCGTCGGACATGGAGCGGGCTTCGAGGAGGAGGCCGCGGCGGGCGCGGCGGGCGGCGGAGGCCCAGCCGGAGAGGCCGGACTGGAAGCCGTCGGTGGTGGCGGCGAAGATGAGGGCGAGGCCCTGGTCGCGGCCGGAGACGACGATGTCCTTGAGGATCTTGTCGGCGGCGGCGGTCATCAGCAGGTCGGCGTCGTCAATGACGATGACCTTGGGGCCGGTGAGGGTGTCGAGGGCGGCGCGGAGGACGTCCTCGGGTGGGTCGGCCTGGCTCATCAGGGCGACCTGGGGGTGGCGTTGGAGCATCCGCAGCGGCGACTCGCGCGGGGTGATGACGACCAGCGACGAGCCGGCCGCGAGCAGGGAGACGGCCAGGCAGGAGAGGGCGTTGCTGCGGCCCGAGCCGGGTGATCCGAGGACGGCGTACGACGAGCCGACGCCGGCCAGGTCGACGCCGATCGCGCCGCCTTCGTCACCGCCGAGGCCGACCAGGCCCCAGAGCGGACGCCGTTCCGCGGCCGCGACCTTCTCGTACGCCTCGGCGAACTCGACGGACGTCGGCAGCTCCGCGATCGTGAACGGACGCCGGGCCGGCGCGACCTTGAAGTCGCGTTTCGCGGCCTCCGCGGCGATCGCGCGGATCGCCTCGACCTGGGCCGAACCGCCGCCCTCGGCGAGGACGGCGACCTGCGTCTCGGTCGCGGTCAGCACGTGCCAGCCGCGGCCCGGTGCGACCATCGCCGGCACCTTCGCCAGCCGCAGTCCCGCGGCCTGGTAGTCGGTCCGATCCGCCTGCCGGAGCAGCAGTTTGTGGTCGTTGTGCGACGAGAGCCGCCCGCCGAGCAGTGAGCGCTCGGACGTCGCGATCAGGTGGATCCCCAGACCGCCGCCCTCGCGCAGCAAGCGCAGTACCTCGCTGAACAGGTTCCCGCTGTCGTGGTCGTCGAGCATCGTCGACAAGGCGTCCCAGCCGTCGATCAGCACGAGGATGTGCGCCGGCCGCTTCGCCTTCGGGAGCGCCTTGCGCAGCTCGGTGAGACCGGTCGCGTTGTGCTGCCCGGCCAGCTCCTGCCGCTCGGTCAGCTCCTGGTTGAGCCGCCGCAGCAGTCGCGTCATCCGCTCCATGTCATGCCGGGAGACGACGGCACCGCAGTGCGGCAGCGACTCCAGCGGCGCCAGCGCGCCACCGGCCGCGTCGATCCCGTAGACGTGCACGTCGGCCACGCTCAAGTACTTCGCCGCCGACGCGGCCATCGTCCGCAACGTCTGCGTCCGCCCCGACCGCGGCGCACCGATCACGTACAGATGCCCGAAGGTGTCGAAGTCGATCCCCGCGACCCGCTGCTGCTGCAGCGCCGGAATGTCCTCCAGCGCGTACGGCGCGAACATCTCCCGCTCACTCGTGTCCGGCAGATCCGTCAGCAGAATCTGCACACCGAGCGCAGGCTGCCAAGGCTTCGGCTGGACGGCGAAGTCCGGCAACTCGGTCGACGCCTCCCGCAGCGCCTCGACCAGCACCTGCAGGTCGGTCACCGGAACGGTCGCGGCAGCCTCCTCGACCTCTTCCTCCGCCTCCCGCTCGATCGGCCGCCCCAACGACTCCCACGGCAGCTCAGTGACTTGGACGCCGGCCGGGTCGACCGGCCCGCTCGGCTCCGCCTCGTCCTTGCGCTCGGCGCCGACCCACGCCGTCTGGAACAGATCCGCCAGCCGCGGACCCCGCCGGATCAACGCCCGCCCCGGGATCCCGGTGCTGATGGACGCCGCCTCGTTCACATCGACGACGTCCTGGCTCTCGGACTGGTCGGTCACCCGCAACGCGATCCGCAGGTTGGTATTGGCCCGGATGTCACCGGTCACCACGCCAGCCGGCCGCTGCGTGGCGAGAATCAGGTGGATCCCCAGCGACCGCCCCCGCTGCGCAAGGCTGATCAGCCCCGGCACGAAGTCCGGAATCTCGGCCACCATCGCCGCGAACTCGTCGATCACCAGCAACAACCGCGGCAGCCGCGCGATCGACGGGTCGGCCGCCCGCTTGATCTGGTAGTCGACCAGGTCCTTCGCGTCCGCCGCGGCCAGGATCCGCTCCCGCCGCCGCAGCTCGGCGTCCAGCGAGATCAGCACCCGCTCGACCAGGTGCGAGTCCAGGTCGGTGACCATCCCGAGCGTGTGCGGCAGACCCGCACACTCCTTGAACGCGCTACCGCCCTTGTAGTCGACCAGCACGAACGTCAGCTCGTCCGGCCGGTTCGCCACCGCGAGCGACGCGACCATGGTCTGCAACAGCTCCGACTTCCCCGAGCCCGTCGTCCCGGCGATCAGGCCGTGCGGCCCGTCCGCGACCAGGTCGACGACGAACCGGCCGTCGAAGTCCGTCCCGAGGACGAACGACGTACTGGCCGGACGCCGACGCCACCGCTCCAGAATCGTCGTCGGCGCGGGCGGTTCGAGATCGAGCTCGTCGAGCAGCTTGACCTGCTTCGGCAGACCCGCGTCGTGGTCGGGGCTGATGTCGCGCACCGGCGCGAGCGCCCGCGCGATCTGCTCACACCACTGCGGCGTGACCAGGTCGGCCCGCACGTCCTCCTGATCGGGAATCCCCGGACGCCGCACGGTCAGCGTCTCGGCCTCGGCCGCGATCACCGCGCCGCACTCCTCCGGCAGCAGCCGCTCGTCCCGGTCCAGACACACGGAGTACACGCCAACAGCCGGCCCGTCGGTCAGCACCTGAATGAAGCCCGGGACGTCGCGCAGCCGCCGCGACCCATCCGCGATGACGACGATCTCGGTCTCCGGCAGCTGCTTCTGCGCCGACTGTCCCTCCGCCGCGATCCGCCGATGCCGCCCCTGGACCTGCGCGATCAGCTCACTGATCCGGGCGTACGTCGTCGTCTCGTCGTTCGCGATCAGAACCGCGGCACCGCCCTTGTCTGGCTGCATCTGCGGCAGCCAACGCACCCAGTCCCACTCGTCGACGGTGTCCTCATCGGCCAGCACGACAATCCGCAACGCCTGCGGCGAGTGCAGTACGGCGGCCTGGATCGCCAGCCACCGCGAGACCCCGCGGATCGTCGCCGCCGGCCCCGCGATCCCGACCACACCGTGCTGCCGTAGCGGCACCGCGATCGGCGCGTCCGGGATCGTCCAGCGAATCGTCCGGTGGTTCTCCTCGCGGCCCTGGTCGTCGAGCTCCTTGAGCGACGACTGATCCGCCGTCCCGAGCCGAAGCAGCAGGTAGTCCGGGTCGGTACGCCGACGCTCCCACAGCCGGCTGCCCGGACGCGTCGCCAGCTGGGCGATCCGAACCGGGTCGGGCGCAGTCACGTTCCGGATCAGCCGCTCGCGGCCGACCGCCGCCTCGATCTCCTCCTCGAGCGCCGCCATCCGGGCGAAGTACCGCTTCCGGGCCTCGATGTGGTCAGCACGACCGGTCTTCCGGGCGCTGAAGTAGTTCATCCCCATCATCATCGGGCTGAGCATCGTGAAGACGAGGAAGTAGTACGAGTTGAACAACCCGACCATCACCAGACCGAGCACCACGGGCGCCATCACGACCGGCCAGGGGAACGGCCGCTTCTGCGGCGGCGCCGGCGGGTTCGGCAGCCGGACTTTCTCGTCGTCCAAGTGCGGCGCGAGCCGCGGCGGCCGGTTGTAGTCCAGCGTGTAGCCGTCGTCGGCGACGCGGACGGCGGCCTGCGGCTCGAGCGCGCCGCTGCAGCGCAGCAACACCGTTCCGATCGCCAGATCCTCGTCGGCCGGCCACTCACGCACCTCGCCGACCGCGGCGTGCCCCGGGTTGATCACCCGCTGCGGCTTCTCTGGATTGCCCACGGTCTCGTCATCGTGCACCCGGATCGCGGTCGTCGCGGCGTCGTCCTCAGGCGGCCCGATCTGCCGGCTCGCGACGTCCCCGGTCAGGTCGTCGGTGCGGTGCCAGAACGCCTCACCCGCCGGCCCGACGGTCACCCACAGGCCGCCCTCCGGCACCTCGGCACCGGTTAGCTGGATCGTGCACAGCGGATCCGACCCGATCTCGTGACTCCCCGGACCGACCCGCCAAACCCGACCGGACTGCGGCCCGGAGACCGCGTGCAACTCGACGACGACGGGCGCAGGCCCAGTCGGACGCCGCTGCAACAGATCCGGTACGTCGATCGGCCCGCCGAGCCCGATCACCCCACCGGTCCGGACGCCGGACCCGGCCAACGGAGCCGTGGGGTCGAGCAGCCGACGGCCGAGGAACAACGGCGTCCCCGGACGACCGAGGCCTTCGGCCAGGCCCGCGACCGACAGGCCGCGCGGGACGCGTACGAGCCGATCGGCACGCTCGCCGGAGCGGGCTTCGACGGTGGTGAGGTTCAGCTCCACGAGGCGGCCTTCCGGGTCGGCTCACCGGCTTCGGCGGCGGACGCCGAGACGCCGATCGGCCCGGCCGGCATCTGCAGGTCGTCCAGGTCGTCGAGCGGCTCGGCCGTGGTGAACGAGGAATCGGTACCGAAGTCGTGCGGCGGCAGACTACGGATCGAGCGCTGGACAGCCCTTGCCAACGGCAACGGATCGATCCGGAGCCACTCGGCCGCGCCGTGCAGCCGCAGGCTCTGGTCCGGTAGCGCTTCGACCAGGCGGCTGCTGCCCCGGGCCGGGCCCAGGCTGAGCAGGCGGCGTCCGGACGGTAGCGGGATGTGCAGCGGTTCGGCGCCGACGATGAACCAGGCGCCGAGCCGGACGACGGCCTGCGCGAGCGGCAGACCGTCGTGATGCGAATGGATGCCCTCGGCAACTTCGATCGCGCCGACCGGCAGCCGGACGTCGAGCTGGGCCGCGATCGCCTGGACGACGGGCCGGGCGATCCGATCGACGCCGTACACCGAGAGGCTGCGCGGACCGGAGAGCAGGTCGATCATTAGCACGGCGGTACCGCCACTGTCGGTGCCGAGGCAGACCAGCAGCGGCGTCTCGGCGCGGCGGGCGGCGGGCTCGGGCAGGCTGTCCCGGTCGATCCACCACAGCCGCGGATCCTGATCGTCGTGCTGCCAGGGCGCCGGGAGCGGCGCGTGCGCCTCCGGACCGGCGACCAGGACGCCGACCCGCTTACGCGTCAGGGCGACGGCGTACGGGGCGAACCCGGGCAGAAGGTTGGCGGCGGCAACAATCACTTGCTCGGCGGCAGCCCAGGCGCCCGGATCGCGTAACACCTGGCCGAGCAGGCGCA
Source organism: Kribbella sp. NPDC104218 (assembly GCF_055584105.1). NCBI lineage: Bacteria > Bacillati > Actinomycetota > Actinomycetes > Propionibacteriales > Kribbellaceae > Kribbella > Kribbella sp. NPDC104218. The sequence goes on along the minus strand of NZ_JBVJMQ010000001.1, from coordinate 2,114,512 downwards.
GCCGGCGCTTGTACCGCCGGCGGGCCGCGATCGGCTCGACGAAGGCGTTGACCGTACGGCGGGTCTCGCGCTTGATCCAGCGACCGAGTCGCCGCCAGCCGCCGAGACGCCGGACGAGCAGGTTGATCAGGATGATCACCAGCAGCGCCAGGCCGATGTACCCGAGCACCGCCCGGACGCCCCCGCTACCCGAACCCATCATGCAGCTGCTCCGGCCCAATCTCCTCGCGTCAGCTCGGCGCGAATCTGCCGAACGGCGTTGTGGGCCCGTGATTTCACCGTCCCCAGCGGGACGCCGAGCACGGCCGCGACCTCCTCGCCGGCGTGCCCGAGCAGGTGGATCCGGGCCACCACCTCACGATGCGCGGGCGACAACCGGCCCAGCATGTCGACGACCAGACGCCGATCGATCACCTCCTGCGCCGGGTCGGACGCGCGGGCCTGCTCGAAGTCGGCGGCATCCAGACCGACCGGGACGGCGCGCCCCTCGCGGCGGTGCTGGTCGATGACCAGGTTGCGGGCGACGCGGAACAACCACATCCGCACCGGCCGGTCCTGCCACTCGATCCGCTCGGCCAACTGCCAGGCGCGCAGCAGGGTTTCCTGCACGACGTCCTCGACGGCATGGCTGTCGCGGCCCAGGATGCTCGTCACATACCTGCGCAGGCTGTCTCGTTCGGCCAGACAGAGCTCGATGACGATCGTCCGGCGCGCGCACTCGTCGATGATGGATCTCCCTCGTGGGCGACTCGTTGGAGGACCCCCAGATCAGTCGCCAAAGTAAACTGAGAACGCTCTCATGGCAACAACGCACGGTGAACAGTCCGCAACAATGAGGTCTCATACGACGACCGGTCGAATTTGTGCGGTGACCGGTATCACAGACTCGCCATCGTTTGACGCGAACGCATTCTTGGGGTGATCCTGCGGAGTGACGTCGGCCGCAAAACCCTTGCAGGCATGGCGTCGCGCTCATATGAGCACGCTCAAATGAGCGGCAGTCCTCCGCCCCAAAGCTTCAGGAGCTGACGTGAGGTCACCTCGAAACCCCGGGAAGACGGCGAAAACCTCGTCACGCTTCGCGGACACTTTCGCCAAACGCCCCGACGTTCCCCGAGTGACCAGAATGCCGGACCGGCGCGCCTGGTCGGCAACCCTGCTGGTGACCGGTTTCGTGGCCGGGATTGCGTTTACCGTATCGGCTCTGATGCAGCCCAGCGGCGGAAATTCACCTGTATATGCAGCGGATCTGCCAGTCGTTGACCAGCGGACGACGCCGGCCGGGCTGCCCACTCCGGGCAAGTCCATCACCACGGTGCTCAAACCCGGGGTGACCGTAACGTTGCCACCGGCAACTGTCACCGTGCCGGGCAAGAACACCACGATGGTCGTCACCGTCCCGGGGAAGAACCTGACCGCCACCGTCACGCTGCCACCGGCGACCAGGACGGCGACCGCCACCACGACGGCGACGGCGACCACCACCGCCACCGCGACGACCACCACCAAGACGACCACGACGGTGAAGGTCCCGCAGGGCGACAAGACCGGCGAGAGCCGGCCGCCCGCACTGGGTGCGGCGCAGCAGCCGATGAAGCTGATGAGTGACGCGTCGAATCGCTGTATCGACGTCCAGGGCTCCGCCGACGGCGTCGGCCGGGACGGCACTCCGCTCCTGGCCTGGGACTGCACCGGAAACGCCAACCAGAGCTGGATTTTCCAGCCGGACAGCTCGGTCCGCTCGATGGGTCTGTGCATGGACCTGGCGAACGCGCAGAGCGCCGACGGCACCCGGGTTCAGCTCGCCAACTGTAACGGCGGCTGGGCGCAGAAGTTCCAGCTCACCGAGAAGCGTGAGCTGATGAACCCCAACACCCAGAAGTGCGTCACCGCCGACTCGAAATCCAACGGCGCCGCGCTCATCCTCCGCCCCTGCGCCAACGCCGCCGTACAGAAGTGGCACAACCGCTGAGTGCGCGCTAGAACGCGTACGGGTACGGCGACCAGTCGGCGGGGCGCTTCTCGAGGAACGAGTCGCGCCCCTCGGCGGCCTCGTCGGTGCCGTAGGCCAGGCGGGTCGCCTCCCCGGCGAACAGCTGCTGGCCGACCAGGCCGTCGTCGATCAGGTTGAAGGCGTACTTGAGCATTCGCTGAGCAGTCGGCGACTTGGCGCAGATCTTCTTGCCCCACTCGAGTGCGACCGCCTCGAGCTCGGCGTGCGGGACGACCTTGTTCACCATGCCCATCCGGTAGGCGTCCTCGGCGGAGTACTCGTCGCCCAGGAAGAAGATCTCCCGGGCGAACTTCTGCCCGACCTGCCGCGCGAGGTACGCCGAGCCGAAGCCGCCGTCGAACGACGCGACGTCGGCGTCCGTCTGCTTGAACCGCGCATGCTCGGCCGAGGCGAGCGTCAGGTCCGCGACGACATGCAGGCTGTGCCCGCCGCCGGCCGCCCAGCCCGGGACCACGCAGATCACGACCTTGGACATGAACCGGATCAACCGCTGCACCTCGAGGATGTGCAGCCGACCGGCCTTCGCCGGGTCGATGGACTCCGCCGTGGTGCCCTCGGCGTACTTGTAACCGTCCTTGCCGCGGATCCGCTGGTCGCCGCCGGAGCAGAACGCCCAGCCGCCGTCCCGCGGTGAGGGGCCGTTACCGGTCAGGATGACGCAGCCGACGTCACTCGACATCCGCGCGTGGTCGAGTACGCGGTACAACTCGTCGACCGTGTGCGGCCGGAACGCGTTGCGCACCTCGGGCCGGTTGAACGCGATCCGCACGACGCCCGCGTCGACCGCCCGGTGGTAGGTGATGTCGGTCAGCTCGAAGCCGTCGACCTGTTTCCAGGCCGACGGGTCGAAGATCTCGGAAACAGTCACGGGCCTGAGCCTAGATCAGGCGCGGGCGGTGCTCTCGCGCAGGACGACCTCGGCGCGGAAGGTCTCGGTGGTCGCCGGACCGCCGTGGATCGCCAGCTCGAGCGCGCGGCGGCCCATCTGCTCCAGCGGCAGCCGAACGGTCGTCAGACCGGGCCACACGTCCCGCAGGGTGGCGATGTCGTCGAACCCGGCGACCCCCAACTGCCCCGGGACGTCGATGCCGCGCTGCCGCAGCGCCGACATCGCACCGACCGCCATCACGTCGTTCACCGCGAAGACGCAGTCCGCCTCGATACCGCGGTCCAGCAGCCGCTCAACGGCGGCGTGTCCGCCGTCGCGCGTGAAGTCACCGGCCTCGATCGCCACCGGCTCGTGACCGGAATCGGCCAGCCCGGCCAGGAACCCGTCCCGCCGGTCGCGCGCGGTCGCGAGGGTGTCCGGCCCGCCGAGGACGGCGAACCGCCGCCAGCCGAGGCCGACCAGCTCCCGGGCGAGCGCGGCCGCGCCGGCCCGGTTGTCGGGCTCGATCGTGTGCGCCGGCATCCCGGACTGGCTGACCAGCGCGAGCCCGGCGCCGGAGTTCAGGAACGAGGTGACCTCGGACGCCGTCCGGGCCAGGCTCTCGGCGTCCGTCCGGCGGGAGCCGATCATCACCGCGGCGCGGGCGCGCTGGGCGCGCAGCGAGGCCAGGTAAGCAATCTCACGCTCGGCGTCGCGGAACGTGCTGGCCAGCATCACCAGCAGGTTGCGCTCGTCGGCCGCACGCATGACGCCGTTCGCGATCGCGGCGAAGTACGGGTCCTCGATGTCGTGGACGAGGATGCCGACCACGTTGGTGGACGACTTGGCCAGGGCCTGGGCCTGGGCGTTCGGCGTGTAGCCGAGCTCCTCGGCAGCCGCTTTCACCCGCTCCTGCAACTCGGGCCGCGGGACGCGATCGCCGCCGTTCAGCACGCGGGAAGCGGTCGCGACCGACACACCCGCACGCTGTGCCACATCCAGTAATGTCACCGGTGCTCGCAGATTCACTGGCCTACCCTTTCGTACCTCTTCCCCCCGGGGCGGTGGCGGTCACCTTATCGGAATACCTTTGCCGTCACGCTGTGTGCCAGGCAAGTCGCGGTCAATCTCGCCAGAACCTGGCTTTGCCACCCCTGAGTGGCTAGCCTTCCCATCCATGACGACCGTCCGCGCCAGGGTGACGATCCTGGTCTCGTCCACCGCGCTCTGTTTCGGCGCCGCCGTGAGTACGGCTACGGCCGCGCCGATGCCGGACGGCCCGCTCAGCGGTCCGACCGCGGCGCCCGCCGCCGCCGTCCCGGCGAATGTCGACGCCCGCACCCAGAGCACGAAACCCGTCTACGACTACGCGAACGCGATCCGCGAGTCGGTGTACGTCGACACCACGATGGACACCGACTCCGACGGCGAGGGCGACGTGATCGCCGTCGACATCGTGCGGCCGAGCGAGACCGCGCTGGCCGGTCGCCGGATCCCCGTCATCATGGACGCCTCGCCGTACTTCTCCTGCTGCGGCCGCGGGAACGAGAGCGAGAAGAAGACCTACGACGAGGACGGCGTCATCAAGAAGATGCCGCTGTACTACGACAACTACTTCGTCCCGCGCGGGTACGCCGTGGTCGGCGTCGACATCGTCGGCACCGGGCGTTCCACCGGCTGCGGCGACGTCGGCGGTAAGGACGAGATCGACTCGGTCGTCGCGGTGATCGACTGGCTGAACGGCCGCAACACCGCGCACACCGCGGACGGCTTGCCCGTCTCGGCGTCCTGGACGAACGGCGCCGTCGGCATGATCGGCAAGTCGTACGACGGCACGCTGGCCAACGGCGTGGCCGCGACCGGCGTCAAGGGCCTGAAGACGATCGTGCCGATCTCGGCGATTTCCTCGTGGTACGACTACACCCGCTCCGGCGGCGTCCCGTACAGCGCGGACTACATGCCCTGGCTCGGCAGCTATGTCGGCCACGACACCCCCGCCTGCGACGCCGTCCGCGCGAAGCTTGGCGACAACGACGACGACGAGACCGGCGACTACACGAAGTTCTGGGCCGAGCGCGACTACGTCAAGGACGTGCGCAAGGTGAAGGCGTCGGTCTTCGTGGCGCACGGCCTGGCCGACTACAACGTGCAGACCAACCACTTCTCCCAGTGGTGGGACGCGCTCGGGAAGCGCGGCGTCCCGCGGAAGATCTGGCTCGGTCTCGAGGACCACGTCGACCCGTTCGAGTTCCGCCGGGACAAGTGGGTCGACGAGCTGCACAAGTGGTTCGACTACTGGCTGCAGGACCTGAAGAACAACGTGATGAAGGAGCCGATGGCGACGGTCGAGACCGCGCCGGACGTCTGGCAGAACTACCGGACCTGGCCCGCTGCCAGGACCGGGCTGCCGATCCCGCTGGCAGCCGGCAAACTCGGTGCCGTGGGCAAGGGAACGGTCACCGTCACCGACGACCCCGAGCTCACCGAGGACGACATCGTCGCCGACCCGACGACCGAGATCGCCGGCCGGCAGATGTTCCTGTCCGCGCCGCTCCCGGCCGCCATCCGGGTCAGCGGCACCCCGACCGTGACGCTGCGGGTCAAGGCCGACTCGGCCACGACGCCGATCACCGCCCGCCTCGTCGAGTACGGCGACGCCCAGCGCTTCTCCGGCGTGAAGACCACCAAGGACTTCGACTGCAAGGGCGCCCAGACCGACTACGACGACGCCTGCTACTTCAAGATCCAGAAGCTCACCACCCGCTCCGACCACGGCGTCGTCAGCCGCGGCTGGATCGACGCCGCGCACAGCAACTCGCTGAGCAAGCCGAAACCCCTCACCCCCGGCCGCTGGACGAACGTCACCGTCCCCCTCCGCGCCCAGGACCAGATCATCCCCAAGGGCCGCATCCTCGGCCTCGCCGTCACCCTCTCCGACGTCGAGTGGACCAGCCCCAACGACACCGGCGCCTCGATCGACATCGACCTCGCCGCCAGTCGCCTCAATCTCCCCCTCACCACCGGCAAACTCACCGCCCCCACCAAACAGACCCCCATCGACGTGGACATCACCACCCCCACGCGACGCCCCGACCTCCACGACCCCAAGAACTGATCAGCAGCTCGGCGGGCGCCTCACCTGGTGAGGCGCCCGTTCTTTTGCCGGTCGTGTTGCCATTGCGGAGTACTCCGCAGTGTGTAGTAGTGTGGGCGGCAGAGCACCGGGAGGGCGGTCTGAGGGGCCCGTCCTCCCGGTGCAGTCGAGGAGGAACAGGATGGATACGAGCCAGCTGCTCAAAGGAGTGCTGGACCTGGCGGTGCTCGCGGTGTTGCGGGATGCCGACGGATATGGGTACGACGTGCTGCGGCGGCTGCGGGCCGCTGGGCTCGAGGATGTGGCAGATGCCTCGGTGTACGGGACGCTGCGGCGGCTGTTCGCGGCCGGCGCGCTGACGTCGTACGTGCAGCCGAGTGAGGAGGGGCCGCACCGCAAGTACTACGGACTCAACAAGACCGGGCATGACCTACTGGCGCAGTCCACCCGGACCTGGACCAACTTCGCCGACACCATGTCGGTTCTGCTGCTGACCAAGGAGGAGGCCGCGTGAACAGCACACTGACCGGAGCGGTCGCGACGTACCTGGCTCAGGTGCGCGCCGAGCTGAGCGATCTTCCGCCCGGCGAGCTGGCCGACGTCCTGGACGACGTCACCGGTCACCTGACCGAGGTCGCGGCCGAGTTCGACGGTGAGCCGACCGGCGCGGCCCTGCAGGAGCGACTGGGCACCCCGCGGCAGTACGCCGACGAGCTGCGGAACGCGGCCGGCTACCCGCCGCGCTCCACGCCGACCGGGAAGGTCAAGCAGCCGGGTAAGGCCGCGCTGCGCTGGGGGCTGATCGCCGCCACCGTGGGTCCGTTCTTCGTCGCGATCGCGATCTTCGCCGGCGCCGAGGAGGTCGGCGCGTTCTTCGCGTTCATCGGCTTCGCGGTCCTGTTCGGCGCCGCCTGGCTCGGCGTCCGGGCGCTCCGTGGCCAGGACCCGGCCGTCGTCCTCGACACCCCGCGCGGCGCGCAGGGCGCGGCCCTGATCCGGGACATGATCGACCAGATCCCGCCGAAGCTCCGTCAGGAGCTGGTCACGATCGGCCAGCCGGTGTGGTGGGTGCTGCGCGGCGCGGTCGGCGCCGGCGGGTTCTTCCTGCTGTTCGGGGCCGGCGCGGTCGCCGCCGTCGCCGCGATCGTCGGCGCGATCGTGTCGGTCTGGATCGCCCGTCGCGCGCAGCAGGACAAGCGCTGGCTCTGGTACGTCGTCCCGCTCAACGTGGTCGCCGCGGTCGCCGTCCCGGCCGTCCTGTCGGCTGCCTACCTGGGCGCGTCGTTCGGTGTCTTCGGCAACGATTACCCGTCCTCGTCGTCGAGCTACGCGGCGACCGACGGCCTGCGGTTGAACGGTACGCCGATCACGAACATCTACCCGTTCGATGCGCAGGGCAAGCAAACGTCGGTGCTGCTGTACGACCAGAACGGCGATCCGATCAGGATCGACTCCCGGGAGAACTGCGACTGGATCAACGGCACCACGACCCGCGTCGAGAACCAGTTCCCGTACGGCGTCATCCCGCCGGACGCGATGGTCGATTCCGCGGACAACTGCCGGGAGACCACCGTCGCGCCGTTCACCCCGCCGCCCGTCGTCTTCCAGACGCCGACGCCTGGGGTGACCCCGCCGCCTGCGTCGACGACGCCGACGCCGAGTGCGAAGGTGACGCCGCCGCCGGCGTCCGGTAAGCCGAGCGCGACGCTGACGATTCAGCCGACCCGGTAGACCCTGGTGGTCGGGCGCGACGACGGTCGCGCTCGGCCATCAGTTTTTTAGTCGGCGCGCTGCAGGGCGTACGGGACGAGGTGGCGGTACCCGCGGACGGAGACCCGGCGTAGCCGGTGCAGGTGGTACGCCTCGTGGCCGTCGAGGGCGGCGGCGACCTCACGGTCGGCCAGGACGCGGCCCGGTTTGCACTCGGAGGTGAGGCGGGCGGCGATGTTGACCACCTCGCCGTACACATCACCGAGGCGGATCAGGATGCTGCCGTAGGCGAGGCCGATCCGTAGCTCGGGCAGATCACCGGCTGTGCGGACGGCGTCCTGGAGCGCGAGCGCGACGGCGGCGCCCTGGGCCGCGGTGTCGGTGACGAACAGGACCTCGTCGCCGATCGACTTGATCACCCGGCCGCCGTTCAGCGCGACGACGTCCGCGGCCATCCCTTCGAAGCGCTCGATCAGCTGGCCGAGCTCGGTCTCGGTCAGGCGGCGGGTCAGCCGGGTGTAGCTGACGATGTCCGCGAAGCCGACCGCCCGGATGCCGCGGGCCAGCTCGTCCGAGCCGGCCACCGCGCGTCCGGCCGCGGCGGCCAGATGCCGGCGCCAGACATAGTTCTGCAGGCGCTCCATCGCCGGGAGCAGCAGCCCGGCCACCTCGATCGCCTCGTCGGCCGACAGCTTCGACGAGCCGGCCAGGAACTCCAGGAACATCGCGGACTGCCAGGACGCCAACCGCGACTGGGTCTGACCCAGCTTGCGCGCCAGCGACGACTCCATCGCCGGATCGATGAAGTCGTCGTCCTCCAGAGCCGCTACCAGCCGCAGCGCCTCGACGTCCCCATCGGTGAACGCGATCTCGTCGTCCGGCACGGTCGCGAAGCCCAGCGCGTGCCACATCCGTTCGGCGCGGGCGCTGGAGATGCCGGCGCGCTCGGAGACCTGGATCCGGGTGAACTTCCGCTCGCCGCCGAGGAGCGTGCGCTCGAACTCCGCCTGCAGGGCGGCCAGATCCGGCGCCGGGGCCGGCTTGTCGTCGCCGGCGTTACTTGGCACCGCGGCGCTCGGCGATGGTGGCGTCGATGGCGTCGCGGAACGCGGGCAGGCGGTTCGTCAGATCGGCGAACTTCTCGCGGGTGAAGTGCAGCAGCTGCAGCCGCGACTTCGCGGTGACGGTTGCCGTGCGCAACGTGTTCTTCCGGACGCCGACCTCGCCGGCGATATCACCCGGGCCGAGTTCGGCGATCTCCTCGCCCTTGACCCGGACCGCCGCCGTCCCGCTCAGGATCAGGTACGCCGCGTCGGGCGGGGTCTGCTCGAGGATCAGCGACCACCCGGCCGGCACCGAGACCTCCTCGCCGGCCTTGAAGATGTCCCGGATATCGCGTCCGGACAGATCCGCGAACAGCGGCAGGTCCCGTGGAGAAGTCCTACCCAGTGCCACGTCGATCCTCCGAGCCCGCCGGGCCACCCCGGCGATCAGCCGATGTTTCCAGTCAGTAACTCTAACGGCTCCACCCCACGCCGGTCACCAGCATCCCCCAAGTCCCCCGCACCGCGGCCCGGCCACGCCGCTTGGCGTCGGTAGCGACATGACGTAGTCGTGTACGTACCCGCCGCCGCCCGCCTGGCCCCGGACGGGAGCGGGCCGATTCGGCCACTACCTCCTGTCGTTACCGACGGTATCGGCTCAGGGCAGGCGCAGGCCGCGCATCTGCGGCGAGGCGTAGACGTTGCCGATGCGGACGCCGTCGAGCCATTCGGTCAGGCGATCCGCTTCGGCGTCCAGGAGTTTGCGGGCGGGTGTGTCGACGTCCGCGTGGATGACGAGGCGGACGGGGGCGGCCGGGTCGTCGGCGTCCTGGACCCAGCAGCCGACGATGCGACCGTTCAGCCAGGCCGTCGTCCCGCCGTTGCCGTTGGTGTCGAAGAGGAACGGCTTGTCGGCGGGGTCGAGGTAGAAGTCGCGTTCCTTCCAGCCCATCACCGTCGGGTCGAGGGCCGGGAGGAGGGCCACCCAGGGCTCGACCTCGGGCGTTTCGGCATCGTCGCCGGGGAGGACCCAGCCGGTGCCGTGGTCGAGGGCGACCTCGACGGCGTCCAGGGCGGCGAGCGCCCGGCGGACGGCGGTCTTCGTCGAACCGAGCCACCAGACGATATCCGCCTCGGTGCCCGGGCCGAACGTGGCGAGCCAGCGGCGGATCAGCTCGGTGTAGCCGGTGGTTTCGTCGAGCGGCTCGACATCCGGTAGCCAGTGTTCGGTCGTGGTCCAGGCGGGTTTGTTGAGGCGCCAGTGGCCGGCGTTGGCCGCGCGCATCAGCCTGCCCTCCGCGCCGAGCAGCGTCAGGACGACCGGGCCGACTGGGGTCGCGCCGCTCCACTTCGTCCCCTGGCCGCCGTAGCTGACCTTGCCGTCGAGCGCCGGGATGTGATCGCGAATCTCGCGCGCCGTCCGGGCGACGCCGTCCGAGAGCAGCTCGGTCACCTGCTCGGTCGCGGTGTCGAGCCAGGTCTGGATGGCGGCGCCGTCGGCGATCCCGGCGTCCGTCAGCATCTTGGTCAGCTGCGTGCGGGTCTGTACCGCGACCCGCCGCGAGGCGCTCCCCCACGCGGCCGGCATGAGGTCGCGCGGGAAAACGAAGAGCGTGCGACGCATGGCCATCTGCTTGATCAGCGTGCGATCGGCGTACATGGCCTGGTCGACGTCGTCGACGCTCACCTCGGCGACGCGCGCCCACAGCGAGAGGTGCACGGACGCCGCCTCGGTCGCATGCAGCACGGTCATCGCGCGGGTCGCGTCCTCGACGTTCTCGAACGGCTGGGCGAGCCCGTGTCGGAGCGCGAGTCGGCGGCGGCGTTCGGCATCGGTGAGGTGCGGCACGCCGCCATCCTGTCAGGAACGGCGGCTCCGGCGGGAGGTCCCGCTCCGGCGCCGGACCGGACGACGGGGGCCGACCAGCCGCGGCCCGGCCAACCGGTCCTCGAGTTTGCGGGCCTCGCGGCGGATCGGCTGCGCGACGTACTCGCCGAGGATGACGCCGGACGCGATGGCGATCGAGATCGCGACCGCCGTGGCCAGGCTGACGATCCCGATCAGGTTCCCGAGGCCGGCGAACTCGTACAGGCCCTTGTAGATGGTCAGGCCCGGCAGCAACGGCACCGTCCCGGACACGACCACCACCAACGGCGGTACGCCGAAGCGCCGTCCGAGCGAGTAGCTGCCGAAGCCGATCGTGAACGCCGCCGCCGCGGTCGACCAGGCCGGCCCGAACTCGGCCCGCGTCATCAACGTGAACACCAGCGACCCGGCGCCGCCGATCACCGCCACCGGGATCAGCGACCGCAGCGGCGCGTACGACGCGTACGCGAACGCGACCGCCATCAACGCACCGGCCCCGGTCATGATCGGCAGATTCGCCGTCTGGATCGTCTGCGCCTCGATGCCGACGTGCAACCCGAGCTTGATGCCGATCGCGAGGCCGAGGCTGACGCCGGCGATGATCCCGCCGGTCAGCAGCATCGCCTCCAGACTCCGGGCGGCCGCGGTCACGTAGTAGCCGGTGATCGCGTCCTGCACCGCACCGGTCAACGCGATCCCGGCCAGCAACATAATGATGCCTGCGGCAACTACCAGTGAAGGTTTCACCGGCGCGTGGACGGCGTACAGCACCAAGGCCACCGCCGTCGCGACGAACGCGCCCGCCACCTGCTGATAGAACGCCGGCAACCGCTGCCGGTTGAACCACCGGTTGCTCAGCTCGATCACCACCGCGGTCACCACCGCCACCAACGTGATCAGCCACCCGCCGCCGAGCAACAATGTCGCCCCGCCGGCCATCACGCCCCACGCCAACACCGCCGTCCACCGCGGATAAGGCGGCCCCGCCGACGTCAACCGAGCCAACTCCCGGCTCGCCTCGTCCCGCGTCACCTCGCCCCGCGCGAACCGCCGTACCAGCCGATCCACCTCACTCAACCGGCTGAAGTCCTGCGACCGGTACCGCACCACCCGCATATGCGTCTCCGGCGCCGTATCCGGCGAAGCCTGATAAGAGATCGCAATCGACGTAAAGGTGATGTCCACCTCACACCCCCGCAGCCCTCCGGCCGCGGTCACTCCCAAGATCGTCGCCGTCGCATCCGCCGTCCCGGCCCCACTCGAAAGCAACACCTCCCCCACCCGCAACGCCAGATCCAACGTCCGATAAACCTCCCGCTGCTCACTCAACTGATCCACCCCACCAGCACACCACACCCACCCCCGCCGCCAACGCATGCCTCCAGTCGCGGCGGGAGTTGGGTTCGTCGAGGTCAAGCCCGCCGATAGATGAGCCGGCGGAGGAGGGACTCGGCGGGGCCGCGGCGTCCGGCACGTTCGAGGAGGACGGCGACGACAACCGTGGCGAGCCAGGAGGCGATTCCGAGCAGCGCGACTGTCGCCACTCCGACGCGTTCGCCGAGCCCGAGCGCGTACGGCGCCAGCAGGACGACCAGGAAGACGGACTGGAGTAGGTAGCTGGTCAATGAGCGGCGGCCGCAGGCTCGCAGTGCGGTGACCAGCCAGCCCTGCTTGCCGACGACGAGCAAAGTGATCAGGGCGGCGTAGCCCACGCCGCCGTAGCCGGTCACGGCGTGCAGCGCGCCGGCTGCCGCGATCTGGCCCTCCGACAGGTTCGTCCAGTAGCCGGCCACGGCCGCTGCCCACGGGAGTCCGCCGAGGACTGCGACCGGCAAGCCGACGACCGCGATCCGGCGCAGGGTTTGCAACTGCCGCTCGGGCTCGTCGAGGAGGCGGCGCCGGGCGGCCCAGGCACCGGCGAGGACGGCGGCGAGCATGCCGAGCGGCTGGAGGATGAGGCTCGGCGTCCACTCCGCCAGCCGGAGTCCAACCGCGGCGAGGACGTCGGACTCACCTGTCGACGGCAGCGGGCTGGTACCACCGGCGGTGGCCGCCAGGGCCATCGCGGCGCCCCCGGATGCGACGATCAGGACGGAGGCGATCGCGAGGAGCCGGGTCCACTTGGCCCGAGCGGTGATCAGTCCGGCGCCGAGCAGCAAGGCCAGTACGCCGTACGCGCCGAGGATGTCGCCACCCCAGAGCAGGGCCGCATGGACGAGCCCGAAAACGATCAGCCACAGCCCGCGACGCCGGATCAGCCGACGCGTCTCACCGGGGGAATGGCCGGCCTCCGTCCGGCGACTCCACAGTTGGACCAGCCCGTACCCCATCAGCGCCGCGAACATCGGGTATCCGCGACCCACGACCGTTGCCGTCTCGGCGAAGACGACTGCCTGGTCGGCGCCAGACCCATCGGCCGGATAGCCGCCGACCGCCAGCGGCCGACCGCTCAGGTACGCCGGCGCGTGTGCCAATGCGATCAGCGCCAGCACGGCCCCACGAGCGACGTCCGGTCCCGCCGCGCGCTCCGTCAACCGCACCGGCCCACTCAGCTGCTTCGTGCTCATCACCCCTCCTAAGTAAATCTGACTTATACAAGATAGGGTGTATATCAGCTCATGGCCGAACCGGCGACAATGGGGTGCTATGACCGGCAGAACGGCGACTCGGCGGATGCCGCGCGAACAGCGGCGCGAGCAACTGGTGGACGCCGCGACCGCGGCCTTCGCCCGCACCGGCGGCTACGCGCGCACCAGCCTGGAAGAGATCGCCACCGAAGCCGGCGTCACGGCCGCGATCATCTACCGGCACTTCGCATCCAAGGCCGAGCTCTACCAGGCCGCGATCGACCGCGCCTGCGAGCGCCTCTTCCAATCCGCCACCGACGCCGAAGGCGAGCTGACCGAATTCAGCCTGGCCCAAATGCTGACCTGGGCCAGCGCCGAACCCGCCGCCTTCCGCCTCCTCTTCCGCTACGCCCGCCTAGAACCCGACTTCAGCCACGACATCAACCAACTCTGGTCCGCCATGGTCACCGCCGCCCGCCCCCACGTAGCCACCCTCGCCTCCAGCCCCGCCTGGGCCGACTGGGGCGCCCATCTCAACACCACAGTCGTCATCGAGTCCATCCTCGCCTGGCTCGACAACGGCAGCCCCGACCCCACCGAAGCCCCCACCCGCCTGGCCCAAACAGTCACCGGCATAGAACAAGCCGTCCAAAACCCCGGCACTGGCCAGTGAGATCCGCACGGACTAGGTTCTGCGAGTGAATCCTCGGATGGCAAGGTCGGTGTCCGTCGGGGGCGTCCTGCTGCTGACGGCGAGTTGCGGGCTGATCGGCGGCTCCGACAAGGGTGGCGGGACATTGGAGGCGACGCCGACGCCCTCTGTGACGACCAGCTCCGAGACTCCGCCCCCCTCTCCGACACCAACCGGCACGACACCAACGGAGTCGCCGCTGGTGGTCGCCAATCGGACGGTGGCGCAGAACCGGCTCTACCGGGTCGGCGCGCTACCCGCTTCGCGGTGCAAGGAGCCCACGGAACGGGCCACCTCAGTAGCGCAGGTGCGGGCCTACTACACCAAGTTCGTGCGCTGCCTGGACCGCGCCTGGGCGCCGGTGGTCCGCAAAGCCGGGTACACATTCCAGGCCCCGAAAGTCGAGATCCTCGTCGGCAACCAGCCACGCTCACAATGCAGCATCACCGACTCGGCCGCGTACTGCGGTGGCGTGATCTCACTCAAAGCCAACTTCGACCTCACCAACCAGCGCCGTTCCGACAAGCTCTGGACCCGGACGACGATGGCCTACCTGGTCGCCCACGAATACGGCCATCACATCCAACAGCTGACCGGAATCACGGACGCCTCCCAGACCCGGACCACCCACACCACCGGCACGGCCGCCCAGCTACAAGAAAACCGGCGCCTAGAGCTACAGGCCTCCTGCTTCAGCGGCGTCTACCTGGGCGCCAACCGCAAGTACTTCCCAGCCAACGGCGCCTGGCTGAACAAATGGAACTGGACAGTCGCCCACCGCGGCGACGAGTGGAACCCAACCCGCTCCCACGGCAACAAGTCCAACCACAACCACTGGTCCCGCAAAGGCTTCACCACCGCCACCCCAGCCGCCTGCAACACCTTCACCGCCCCCACCCCCACCATCGCCTGACAGAAGGGCGTGCACTGGACAGCTGGAGCCGGAGTTGACCCGCGCTCAAGCTATAAACCGGGGATGCGCAAGTATCGCAAGTATCTGGAGGAGAAAGCTCCCTGGTGGCTTCTCGTACTGATCAACGGCGTCCCGTTCGGGATCACCGCCTCGATCATCAGAACACTGGCCCCCTCATGGTGGCCACTCGGCTACGTTGGAGCCGGCCTCGCCGGCGCTCTCTTCGGCCTCGCCATGGCCACCCTGATCGTCAAGTCGCGCAACCCTGCGCCGCCGAACACCCAACCACACAACAAAGATTGAGCCGATCGCGCCGCTGGCGACCAAATCACTGTGGTAATCTCGAAATCGCAGGCGCGGGTTCAATCCCGGTCGTAGGGCGCAACGGCAGTCGCCGAAAGGGCAAGGCCCACCTACTTCATGACCGAAGAGGAGCGCCATGCCCAAGCTCGAAACGTACAAGAAACAAGCGAAACTGCTCGTTCGCTGGCACCGCGAAGAGAACTTCTCGATCGGCGGCCGCATCCGGCAACTCACGCGCTACCGCGAATTGTCCGACCGCGAAGCACTAGCGCTGAAGTTCCCACTCACCGAAGCCCAAGAGATCATCGCCCTCGAAGCCGGCTTCGCCAACTGGGCCGAACTCAAGGCGAGCACAGAAGCAGCCACGCCAACCAGCAATCAGCCAAAGCCCCAGGCCACCGCAGTCGCAACCGCCAACCCCGTCCTCTACGTAGCCGACATCAACGCCGCCACCACCTTCTACCGTGACCAACTCGGCTTCCACATCGACTTCGTACACGGCAACCCACCCTTCTACGGCTCGGTCTCACGCGACGGCGCAACCCTGCACCTGAAGCTCGTCCACGAGCCGGTCTTCGCACCCGGCGCCACAGAACGAGAAGGCCTAATCATGGCCTTCATCAACACGCCAAACGTCCGCGCCCTCTACGCGGAATACCTGACCACCAACGCCAACATCCTGCAAAAGCTCACCAAACAAGCCTGGGGCGGCACCGACTTCATCCTCCGCGACCCAGACGGCAACGCAATCGCCTTCGCCGGCTGAGCAACGCCCTGCACCCAACAACCCAACCATCCACGACCCACCTAACAGCGCGACGTCCGTTGCCCCGTCCCCTGCGATCAGCCAGCGGGACGGGCCAACCCCGACTCCGGTCGAGAGCCAGCTGCGCCGGGCAGACACTCGATTCCTCAGAGAGCAAACGGACACCCAGGCTGCAACCAAACCCGATCACCAGCGCCAGACAAACCCAAGGTCACCCGGCCTAGCGCGGAGGGAGGAGGGTGGCTAGCAGTGCAGCTCGACGAGTGGGACGGAGCATGTCATCACCCGTCAGAGTCGGCCTGAACGACATGGCATTGGCTCCGACGCGAGCCGGTCCTCCTAATCAGGGGCTCGGACAGCCGTAGGGAGAAAGGTCCCGCGGAACTCACAGCTAGCCCAGGCGGGCGTTCGAACCCCAACCTTCTGATCCGTAGGACCCTGCACTAACACCAGCCTGGCCTGAGTGACGGTCCTGACCTGAATGGGTGTGCACGATGCCTTCCGACAGTGGCCGTTGGGGTCAGGCTGGGGCCACACTGCCGCCGTCTCGCACTGTGGCGTCCCCTGCGTACGACCACCCTCGATGGATCGATTGAATGAATGCAAAGCGGGCGGAACGACACTCCTCGAAGCCCTGCGCGATGAGCAACGCCGGGCTAGGGTGGGGCATCCGGGGGATGCGTTCAAGGTAGGGAGGATGGGCGGTTGGTAGGGGGCTTCTACAAGCCGAGACCGAACCCGTGCTACCTGGACCAGCTGGACTACCTGGGGGCGTTCAATGGCGAGAAGCGGTGGCGCTCCGATGACGGCCGTCTCTACACGTGGGACGCCCTGCACGGCGAGATCGAGGTTTTCAACGCTCGCGGCCGCCATATCGGTGTACTGGACGCAGTGGCGGGTACTATGATAAAGGAGCCGCGCAAAGGGAGGAGGATCGATGTCTAAGACAGCAACATTCGTTGATGCTGTCCTCGCAGGGTGCGCGCTGCCGGCCGACATCGACGACTACATCGACGAGTGGCATGACACCCCCGATGTCCCAAACTCTATTTCTGAGTTCCTTGGGCTGACGCCAGCCGAGTACTCACTGTGGGTTGAACATCCAGAATCGCTTCGCTTCGTCTTCGCGGCTCGGAAGCACGGCCACTCGGTTGCGGAGATCAGCGATGTTGCGACCGCCGCGGCTGCTGCCGCGCGTGCGGAAGATGACGGTGAGGCTAAGAAGCTGCTTGCTTGGCTTAAGCAATCCGGACGGTATGAGCCTGCCGACCGAGGTTGAGAAGCTAGCTGACACGTTGGTTGAACGGCTCGACCTGCACCCTCCCGTCGACATCCTGGCACTCACTCAAGAGGTTGCAGACGTTGAGGAGTTGGAGTGGTCCTTCAACTGTGATGGTTTAGCAGTCGATCTGAGCTCCAAACGTCCAAAGGTGTTCCTAAAGCAGCAAAGCCCGCCGTATCGGAAGCGGTTCACGGCTGCACACGAGTACGGCCACATCCGCATCTCATGGCATGTGGACGTTGTGCAATGCCTGACTGATCCCACCGCCCTGGCTACGGGTGTACCGGAAGGTAGCGATCGCGATCTCGGACGCACTCTCGCACAGCGACAGGAGTGGGAGGCTAATCGGTTCGCGTCGAGGCTGCTCCTCCCGCACCGCTTCTTGCAGGAGATCACCGGTTACCGCGACGTCCCGGACCTGTTGAAGGATCTTGCGGTCGCGGAGGTGTCGGCGTCGGCAGGAATCATCGCTCTTACCAAGTATCTCCCCCCTGGCTATGTCTTCCATGTCCCTGGGCTTCCGAGGCCGGTACTCAGCAGCCGTGGCACCCGCGCGTACGTATCCGCGGACGAGTTCGGCTCTTTCAACTTGGCGGCTCTCAAAAAGTCATCGGTAGACTCTGGCTCGCTGGTCCATCAGGGACAGGCGATCAGATGGTGGCAGATGGCAGAGGTTGTGCGAGACCTTGCCGACCCGGTCGACAGTCGGTCAGCAACCGATGACTTGCGTGATGCGATCGAGGCAGTTCACGGCAGTGCCTTAGTTGCGGCGATGGTCCAAAAGGTCAATGGAAAGACCGCAGGGCTGCTCTCGCAGGCGCCCGATGTGTCGCGAGCAGAGGACATCGTGACGCTGTTGAGGTACCGCCTAGCAGACGACGCCGCCTATTTGGGACTCCTTGAGGACCCCGACTTCGGCGTCTATCTGACCAAGCGCGCGTTCCAGTACGCCGAGAAACGACGCGAGAGCTAGGTATCCCGTCGCCACCCTTCCCCGATCCCCTGATAGCTGCCAACCACGGTCAGCACGGCGCGGGTCAAGTGTCGGCTTGTCCGATCCCGTAGGGACGCCGCAGGCGCTCTTGATGCGTGTCATGTTGACCGTACGATCGAGCGGCCAGGGGGATGGGCGAGCCGCCGGCCCTGTCGCTAGCTGTTGGTGAGGTGAGCGGTTGACGATCCACGGAGCGCAGGGGTGCGCGCGGCGGAGGGCGTCGGCCGGAGGTCGTAAGCCCGGGCCGCGCTGCGCGCCGCTTGCGGCGCGCCTTGAATTCCTAAGAGGTCAATCCGGCAGCCAGGCCGCGTCGGGACAGGCGGAGGGGTGCTCGGTGAGTTCCATTCAGTCGTGGACGCCGGACCGCGCAAATGCCAGCTACTACCGGTAGCTCTGGAGCCGCCCTAGGATCCCGAAAACGGACACGACCGTCGTGGTGGGAGCTGGCACTGCTCTAGTCGGCGCGCTGCTCGGTTCGTTGGGTGCCCCATGGTTTCAAGGGCGGTCGACGGATCGGGCGAGTCTGCGGAGTGAGCGACTGACGTTGTACGCGGAAGCCATGCTGTATGCGCACTTCGTTGAAGAGATGCTGCGATGGCTAACCGACCCGGAAGGCACGCCGAGCACAACGGCGCGCGAGCTTGAGCAGCGTAACGAGTTGAAGTCTGTGCCGGACAAGATCACCGCTCGCATGCGATTGCTCGGGCATGTGCAAGTGCGCGATGCCTGGCTGGAGCTCTTGCAGGCGGAGGAAGGTTTGGACTTCTCCATTGAGCAGGACAATCCGGGCTTTCGCCAGCAAGGGTCCGATCCGATGGAGGCGCTCTCTGCAGGTTGGGAACCAGTGACACGTCTGCGGACTGCTGGTGAACAGTTCCAGCAGGCATGCCGCGACTCGCTTCGGGTCTCCAAGTGATGGGAAGGGTTTACGGTCGGCGAGGGTCGCTAGCTTGCCGCCCACCCAGAGCCTCCGCACGCGGGACATGGTTCGTGCTCCGGTTCGATGACGACTTTGCCGTTCTTGATGCGGGCCTTCTGCACGACAGTCCATCCCTTGCCGCCGCAGCCGGTGCATGGCTGGCGTTTTGGTGTGGCTGGTTTGGGCGTGGGTGTCCGTTCGGTGGGGTCTGGACATGGCCGCGCCCTTGCCCAGAGGTGTGAGGACGGGGCCAGGGCAAGGGCGCGGAGTGGAGGGCGGGACCGGCGCGGACTCGGGGATCGGCACGCCGGCCGCGCCGGATTAGGGGTAGTGGCGGGGATGACGCGGCCTCCGATGAGGTGTTCCAGGCGGCTGCTGATGAGGCGAAGCGTTGAGAGCTTGGGACGACGACAGTTGCGAAACTGAGGCCCACGGGCCCCTGGGCGATCCGACCCACGGGTCACTTGTGGGGTCCGCGCGGCGGGGCGAGGCCGGACGCCAGCCCGGAGGGCGGCGGGGGCGCGCGGTAGCGCGCGGGGGCGCGCGGTAGCGCGCGGGGGCGCGCGGTAGCGCGCGGGGTGGCGCGGTAGCGCCGGGTTCACGCGGTCGCGGGAGGGGGTTTACGCGGCAGCGTTGTGGGCGGCGATTGCCGCAGTTCGCGCGGTAGCGGTAGGGGCGGGCGGAGCACGCGCCGGCAGGGGGTGGGTGGGAGTGGCGCGAGCGCGGCGACGGAGGAGCTGCGCGTAGGCGGCGCGTGGGGTCGACCGGCTTTGTGTGTCTCCGGATCTTCTTGTGTTTGGGGGTTTGGGAACGTTTTCGGGGAATCGCTTTCCGTTTTGGGTTGACTGGGGGTGGGGGAGCTTTTAGGGTTGCGTCACGCCTTGGAAAGCCCTTTCCAAGGGTGAGTAGGGAGGCGTGGGACGTGAGTGAGCGACGGGTCGGGATCGTGATGAACGGGGTCACGGGGCGGATGGGGTTGCGGCAGCATCTGGAGCGGTCGATCGTGGCGATCCGGGAGCAGGGCGGGATCGCGGCGGCGGACGGGACGATGATTGTTCCGGACCCGATTCTGGTGGGGCGGAACGAGCTGAAGTTGCGGCGGATCGGGGAGAAGTACGGGATCAGCCGGTGGACGACGGACGTCGCGGAGGCGTTGGCGGAGCCGGATGTGGAGATCTACTTCGACTCGCAGTTGACGCAGTTGCGGGAGAAGGGCGTGCGGGCGGCGGTGGAGGCTGGGAAGGCTGTCTACTGCGAGAAGCCGATTGCCGACAGTCTTGAGGCTGCGGTGGATCTGGCGAAGCTGGTGCGGGACTCCGGGCTGAAGAACGGGGTGGTGCAGGACAAGCTGTCGCTGCCGGGGCTGCGGAAGCTGAAGCGGCTGGTGGACGGCGGGTTCTTCGGGAAGATCCTGTCGGTGCGCGGCGAGTTCGGGTACTGGGTGTTCGAGGGCGACTGGCAGGAGGCGCAGCGGCCGTCGTGGAACTACAAGTCCGAAGAGGGCGGCGGGATCATCGTCGACATGTTCTGCCACTGGCGGTACGTGCTCGACCAGATCTTCGGTGAGGTGAAGTCGGTCTACTGCCAGGGCGCGACGCACATCCCGGCCCGGTGGGACGAGCAGGGCAGCGAGTACACCGCGACCGCGGACGACGCGGCGTACGGCGTCTTCGAGCTGGACGGCGGGATCATCGCGCAGCTCAACTCCTCGTGGACGACGCGGGTGTTCCGCGACGAGCTGGTCGAGTTCCAGGTCGACGGGACCGAGGGGTCGGCCGTCGCCGGCCTGCGGAACTGCCGGGTGCAGCACCGTTCGGCGACGCCGAAGCCGGTGTGGAACCCCGACATCCCCGCCACCGAGAACTTCCGCGAGCAGTGGGCCGAGGTGCCGGACAACGAGACGTTCGACAACGGGTTCAAGGTGCAGTGGGAGATGTTCCTGCGGCACATCGTGGACGACGCGCCCTTCACCTGGGACTTCGTCGAGGGCGCCAAGGGCGTGCAGCTGGCCGAGCTCGGCCTGCAGTCGTGGCGCGAGGGCCGCAAGCTCGAGGTGCCCGCCCTCACCCTCGGAGACCAGGCATGAAACTGCCGCTGAACGGTGAGCTGGTCGACTACCAGCTCACCCGTACGCCGGTGGCCGCCGGATCCTACGCGCCGGCGAAGTCCCGGTTGGCGTTTGCGGCGGCTCATGTGGTGGCGGATCCGGCGGGGGACAACTCGCCGGGCGCGCCGGCGGTGGTCGACTGGGAGCACACGCTCGAGTTTCGGCATCACCTGTGGGAGCTGGGGTTGTCGGTGGCCGAGGCCATGGACACGGCGCAGCGCGGCATGGGTCTGGACTGGGCGGCGACGCAGGAGCTGATCAGACGCTCGGTCGCGGAAGCGCCGGACGGGCGGATCGCCGTTGGCGTCGGCACCGATCAACTTGCCCCCGGCAACCACTCGCTCGAAGACGTGGCGGGTGCGTACGAGGAGCAGTTGGAGGCTTCGCAAGGCGCCCAGCCGATTCTGATGGCCTCCCGCGCATTGTGCGCGGCCGCGACCGGCCCTGACGACTACCGCAAGGTGTACGACCGGCTGCTCGGCCAGTCCGCCCGGCCCGTCGTCCTGCACTGGCTCGGCTCGATGTTCGATCCGGCGCTCGAGGGCTATTGGGGCGACCAGGACGTCGACAAGGCCGCGGACGTCGTCGTCGAGCTGATCAACGACAACGTGGCGAAGATCGACGGGATCAAGGTGTCGCTACTGGACGCCGAGAAGGAAGTTGCCCTCCGCAAGCGTCTCCCCGCGGGCGTGCGCCTCTACACCGGTGACGACTTCAACTACCCGGAGCTGATCCGCGGCGACGGCGAGAAGTACAGCGACGCGCTGCTCGGCATCTTCGCCGCGATCGCCCCCGCGGCCGCGGCGGCCCTGAAGGCGCTGGACGACGGCGACGACGCGACGTACGAGCGCGTGTTCGCACCGACCGTCCCGCTCGCCCGGCAGATCTTCTCCAAGCCGACCTACTACTACAAGACCGGAATCGCCTTCCTGGCTTGGCTGAACGGGCACCAGCCCGGTTTCACGATGGTCGGCGGCCTGCAGACCGGGCGGTCGTTGCCGCATCTCGCGGACACGTTCCGGCTGGCCGACCAGGCCGGCGTCCTCACTGATCCTGAGCTGGCCGTAGAGCGTTTCCGGCAGCTGCTCAAGGTCGGCGGGATCGACGCGTGAACCGCTACAGCCTGAACCAGGCGACGACGAAGTACTGGCCGCTCGAGGACGTCGTCGCGGCCAGCGCGAAGGCCGGTCTGGAGTGGATCGGCCTGTGGCGTGAGCCGATCCAGGAGTACGGCGTCGAGAAGTCCGCCAAGCTGGTCGCGGACGCCGGGCTCAAGGTGTCGTCCCTGTGTCGCGGCGGATTCTTCACCGCGACCGACTCCGCCGAGCGCCAGGCCAAGATCGAGGACAACCGCCGCGCGATCGACGAGGCGGCCACGGTCGGCACCGACGTCCTGGTCCTGGTCAGCGGCGGTATCCCGCCAGGCTCCCGCGATATCGACGGCGCCCGCGCCATGATTCGCGACGGCCTGGCCGAACTGGCGCCGTACGCCGAGGAGCGCGGGGTCAAGCTGGCGATCGAGGCGCTGCACCCGATGTTCGCCTCGGACCGCTGCGTCGTCTCGTCACTCGGCGGCGCACTCGACCTCGCCGAGCACTTCCCGGCGAACGAGGTCGGCGTGATCGTCGACGCCTACCACCTCTGGTGGGACGCCGATGTCTACCGGCAGATCGAGCGCGCCGGCGAGCGCATCGTCTCGTACCAGGTCAGCGACTGGACCGTCCCGCTCCCGGTCGACAACCTGCTCGGCCGCGGCATGATGGGCGACGGCGTGATTGAACTGCGCCGGCTCCGGGAAGCGTGTGACGACGCCGGGTACACCGGTCCGATCGAGGTCGAGATCTTCAACCAGGAACTGTGGGACGCGCCGGGTCAGGAAGTCTTCGACCTCGCGTACGCCCGCTACCAGGAGCACGTCGTCTAGCCCCGAGGAGCCGAAAGTATGACCATCCCCGCCGACGGTATCGGTATGCACCTCTACACCATGCGGGACGTGTTGGCCGAGGACTACGCAGGGACGCTGAAGCGGCTGGCCGGGATCGGCTACCGCACAGTGGGAGTGAGCGGCCGGTTCGACCACAGCGCCGAGCAGATCCGCGGGTTCGCGGACGACGCCGGCCTGCGGATCGTGCTGGAGCACGTCGGGTACGCGCGGATGGCCGAGGACTGGTCGAAGGCGCTGGACGACGTCCGGACGCTGGGCGCGCAGTGGATCGTCGTCCCGTCGATCCCGGAGGCGCAGCGCAACCTCGCCGGGTTCAAGCAGGCGGCGGCCGCGTTCACCGAGGCCGGTAAGGCCGCGCGGGACGCCGGGCTCAAGCTGCTCTTCCACAACCACGGCTTCGACTTCGCCGAGGAGGACGGGACGGTCCTGTACGACGTCCTCCTGGACGTCGACCCGGAGCTGCTCGGCTTCGAGCTGGACCTCTACTGGGCGGTCGACGGCGGGCACGACCCGGCGAAGCTGTTCCAGGAACACCCGGGCCGCTTCCCCGCGCTGCACGTCAAGGACATGGCCGCGGACGGCTCCTGGGAGGACGTCGGCGCCGGCAAACTCGACTTCGCGGCGATGTTCGCGCACGCGGCGTCCGGCGGAGTCGAGCAGTACCTCGTCGAGCACGACAAGCCGGCCGATTCCTGGGCCTCGGCGGAGCGCAGCTACCGAGGTCTGACCGAGATTTAGCGCTGCCCTGTGGATACAGCTGCTCACGGTTGGTGAGTTCGGCCTATCCTCGAGTGGTGCAGAACGAGCCGACGGTACAGCTGACCGCAGTCCGGCGGTTGTACGAGGTGAGTGTGCGGATGGGCGCCGGGCGGAGCCTGGCCGAGACGCTGCAGGCCGTCGTGGACGGCGTGGTGGACGGGCTCGGCTTCGGGATCGCGGTGCTCAACCTGCGCCAGCCGGACGGGAAGTTCGAGGTCATCGCGGTCTCCGGTTCGCCGGAGGCCCGCGAGGCCCTGCTCGGCACGATCAGCGCCGCGGACATCTTCGACGCCGAGTTCGCCATCGCCGACGCCTGGGGCGGGCTGCGCTTCGTCCCGCACGAGCGGCTCCCCGAGGGTGAGGTGGTCGGCTGGGTGCCCGACGTACCGGTCTCCGACGATCCGGACGCGTGGCACCCGCTGGATGCCCTGTTCGCGCCGCTCTACGCGCCGGATCGCGAGCTGGTCGGGATGCTCTCGGTCGACCTCCCCGAGGACCAGCGGCGGCCGGGGCCGATCCACCGCGAGCTGCTCGAGATCTTCGCGACCCAGGCCGGGCTGGCGATCGACAAGGCCCGGCTGACCGACCAGCTGCTCGCCGAGAAGGCGCGGCTGGAGGCGAGTGAGACGACGTTCCGGATGGTCTTCGAAGGCGCCGGGAACGGGATGGCGACGGTCGCGCTCGACGGGCCCGAGTCCGGCCGGATCCTGCAGGTCAACGACGCCTTCTGCCAGATCACCGGGTACGGCGCGGAGCAGCTCGTCGGCTCACCCGCCGGGACGTTCCTGCGCGACGAGGAGCCCGAGCAGACCCGTCGCGAGCTCGCCCGGCTCGCGCACAGCAACACGCCGTACCGGTTCGAGCGCATCTTCACCCAGCCCAGCGGGAACGAGATCTGGCTGGGCGGTACGGCGGCGCTCGTCGGCCGCGACCCGGGCCGCATCCTGCTCGTCCAGATCGACGACGTCACCGCCCGCAAGGACGCCGAACGCGAGCTCCGCCACCACGCGGCGCACGACGCGCTCACCGGCCTGCCCAACCGCCGCCTGCTCCAGCACCGCTTCGACCTCGTCCTGGAGCGCACCCGCACCTCCGGCCGCCCCGGCGCCCTGCTCTTCTGCGACCTGAACCACTTCAAACTCGTCAACGACAGCTACGGTCACGAAGCCGGCGACCGCGCCCTCCGCGAGATCGCCACCCGCCTGTCGAGCGCCGTCCGCCACGGCGACACCGTCGCCCGCCTCGGCGGCGACGAGTTCGCCATCCTCGCCGAGGACATCACCCCCGAAGCCCTCACCACCCTCATCACCCGCCTCACCACCGCCGTCAACCGCCCCCTCGACGGCATCACCATCGCCGTCACCACCGCCATCGGCTCCACCCCCATCACCCCCAACTCCCCCGACCTCGACACCCTCCTCCACACCGCCGACCAAGCCATGTACGCCACCAAGAAACACCGCACCTGATTCTGTCGGTGGGCTCTGTTTGGATCCTCGGACACGAGCTGAGAGGGGTGGGGGATGGCGCTGGTCGAGCCCGCGGGCCGGATGTGGTTGTCGTACGGTCAGGTCTACGTCATGAGCGACGGGGAGTGGCCGGACTTCGACGGTTCGTTCCGCGGCCAGAAGAACGGGCTGTGCGGAGCGGTCGTCGACGGCACGCTCTGCCTGCTGACCGGTCTGCACACCGGCGAGGTCGGCTTCGAGGTGCAGGTGCACGACGCCGAGCCGCCACTCGACGACTTCTGGGAGGAGATTGTCGAAGCCTCCTTTCGGCCGACGGGCAAGGTGACGCTGGCCGGGCTCGATGCCAACGACTGGTGGGAGCTAGGTCTCGAGCCGATCGACTATCGCGTCCGCTACCACGGCTGGGGTATGGACGCCGGCCACCAGGCCGGGCCACCGATGGACGACGAGCCGGTGGTCGATCGGTACCTGCTGCAGCTCTGGCCGGCGCCGCAGCAGCCCGACCGGATCCTCAAAGTGACCAGCAAGCAGGCGGCGTACTGGCATCGGGCGACTGCGGAGCGGCCACCGCCTCCGACCGCTGCGGAGATCGCGGCGGCCGAAGCGCGACGCGCAGAACAGATGGCTGAGCAGCAGCGGGCCGACGAACTCAAGGCCTGGGGTGGGCGGCTACCGAGCGATCGCATCCGAGAGACCTACAGCGCGAGTTCCTTGGTCCCGTTCGACCGGTCGTTGCTGGATGACCTGGACCGCGCGGATGACGAGACGCTCGTCGCGGTGGCACGCTGGTCGGCTCGCCAGGTGTGCATCGCGGCCGAGCTGGACCAGATGGAGTGGGTCGCCGAAGCCCTCGACCGGATGGACCGCGGTGCCGGGCAGGAGGAGGTCATGCAGCCGCCGCCGGGCGCCTTCGGCGACCACGAGGGCAACCTGCTGATCGCGACGTTCCCGGGCTGGGACGCCAGCCAGACCAGGCCGGTCCAAGCCCTGCTCGCCGTGCACGGCACGTACGACGAGCCGCTGGACGCCGCGCTCACGATGCTCTGGACGGCCATCGGCGCGCACGGCAAGTCGCGGGGAGCCGAGGTCGTCAGCAGGCTGCGGACGGCGTTTCCGGGGCTCAGGAGCCCAGGTTTGTAAGGGGTTTGTCGGTTAGGCGGTAGGTGGTCCATTCGGTTTGGGGGGTGGCGCCTAGGGAGGTGTAGAAGTCGATGGCGGGGGTGTTCCAGTTGAGGACGGACCATTCGAGGCGTTCGCAGTTGTTGCGGACGCATTCTTGGGCGAGGGCGGTGAGGAGGGCTTTGCCGAGGCCGGTGCCGCGGGCGGTGGGGCGGACGAAGAGGTCTTCGAGGTAGATGCCGTGGACGCCGCGCCAGGTGGAGTAGTTGAGGAACCAGATGGCGCAGCCGACGATTTCGTCGTCGGCGAGGGCGACGTGGGCGAAGACGGCTGGGGAGGGGCCGAAGAGGGCGGTGTGCAGCTGGTCGGCGGTGAGGTGGCATTCGTCGGGGGCGCGCTCGTAGTCGGCGAGGGCGTAGACGAGCTCCACGATGGCGGGGACGTCGTCGGGTCGGGCGCGGCGGACGCGGTCGTCGGTCATGCGGTCATCCTGCACCAGCGAGTTCACCTGGCGGCCAGGGCTTCGACACCCGGCGACAGAAGACTGACTGGGCGCTTTCCTACCTGAATCCGCCTCGTCCAGGAGGTAATTGTCATGACCGTCTCCCGCCGCAGGTTTCTCGCCGTGGGTGGTGCGGGCTCGGCCGCCATACTGCTCGGCACGGGCGCCTGGGACGCCTCGACCACGTACGCCGCCCCGGCGTCCGCGGGTAATCCGTTCACGCTCGGGGTCGCCTCAGGTGATCCGCAGTACAGCAGCGTCGTCCTGTGGACGCGGCTCGCCACTGACCCGTACGCCGTCGACGGCAAGGGCGGGATGCCCGCTCGCCAGATCCGCGTCGAGTACGAGGTCGCGCTCGACGAGCGGTTCCGGTACGTCGTCCGCCGCGGCAGCGTGGTCGCGACGCCGGAGCTCGGGCACTCGGTGCACCCGGAGATCCACGGGCTGCTCCCCGACCACGTGTACTACTACCGCTTCCGCACCGGCCACCAGGTCTCTCCGACCGGCCGCACGCGCACGACGCCGCATCCGTTCACCAGCCCGCGCGAGCTGCGGTTCGCGTTCGCGTCCTGCAACGCCTGGCAGGACGGGTACTTCACGGCGTACGACCATATGGCGCAGGAGGACCTCGATCTCGTCGTCCACCTCGGCGACTACCTGTACGAGTCGGGTGTGAAGGCCAACAAGCGCGGCGTCACGACGGACCCGCGGTTCCACACCGAGACGTTCGACCTGGCCCGGTACCGGCTGCAGTACGCGCTCTACAAGACCGAGGCGCCACTGCAGGCCGCACACGCGGCGCACCCGTGGATCCACACCTTCGACGACCACGAGGTGGAGAACAACTGGGCCGCCGACATCTCCCAGATCGACACCGAGCCCGACCAGGACCGCGCGGTCTTCCGGGCCCGCCGCGCGCAGGCCTTCCAGGCGCTGTACGAGAACATGCCGCTCCGCCACGAGCAGATGCCGGCCGGCCCCGACATCCGCTACCACCGCCGGCTTCCGTACGGGCGGCTGGCCGATTTCACCATCCTGGACACCCGGCAGTACCGCTCCGACCAGGTCTGCGGCGATACCGACACCTCGGACTGCGACGCCCGCTTCGACCCCGACAACACCATGCTCGGCGGTAAGCAGCGGGCCTGGCTGCTGGACGGTTTCCGCCGGTCGCCCGCGCGCTGGCAGGTGATCGGCAACCAGACCCCGATGGGCCAGACCGACTGGGCGGCCGGCCCGGAGACCCACGTCTGGACCGATCCCTGGGACGGTTATGTTGCCGAGCGCAACAAGGTGCTCGGCGCCGCGCGGGACAGCGGCGTCCGGAACCTGGTCGTCATCACCGGCGACCGGCACCAGAACTACGCCCTCGAACTCAAACCCGACTACGCCGACGAGAAGTCGAAGGCGGTCGGCACCGAGTTCGTCGGGACGTCGATCACCAGCGGCGGTAACGGCGCCGACATGACCGAGCAGGGCCGGCAGTTCCTGGCCGCGAACGAGCACCTGAAGTTCTTCAACGCCCAGCGCGGCTACGTCCGCGTCACCGTCGACCAGCGGCAGTGGCGCTCCGACTTCCGCGTCCTGCCCTACGTCCAGACGCCCGGCGCCCCGATCAGCACGCGGGCGACGTACGTCGTCGAGGATCGCGACCCGCACGTCCACAGCGCCTGATTGATCGCTCGGAGTGGTGAATCCGTTCTGATATTCCTGTTGGAGTTTGGGGATTCGCTGCGGGAACTTAGAACGTATGGCCACTGCGAACAACCACACCCGGACGATCGGCGATGTCGCCGTCAGCTCGATCGGCCTCGGCGGGATGCCGATGTCGATCGAGGGACGGCCGGACGAGGCGCGCTCGATCGCGACCATCCACGCCGCGCTCGACGCCGGGATCACGCTGATCGACACCGCCGACGCCTATCACCTGACCGCGACCGACGTCGGCCACAACGAGACCCTGATCGCCAAGGCGCTGGCGTCGTACGGCGGTGACACGTCGAACGTGCTGGTCGCAACCAAGGGCGGCCACCTGCGTCCCGGTGACGGCAGCTGGACGCTCGACGGCTCCCCGGCGTACCTGAAGCAGGCCGTCGAGGGCTCGCTGAAGCGGCTCGGCGCCGAGGCGATCGGGCTCTACCAGTTCCACCGGCCGGACCCGAAGACGCCGTACGCCGATTCGGTCGGCGCGATCCGCGACCTGCTGGACGCGGGCAAGATCCGCCAGGCCGGCATCTCGAACGCGAACCCGGAGCAGATCAAACTCGCCAACGAGATCCTCGGCGGCCGCCTGGTCTCGGTGCAGAACCAGTTCTCGCCGAAGTTCCGCTCCAGCGAGCCGGAGCTCGAGCTCTGCGACGAGCTCGGGATCGCGTTCCTGCCGTGGTCCCCGCTCGGCGGGATCTCCAGCGCGGGCGATCTCGGCGACAAGCACCCGGCCTTCCACCAGCTGGCCGGCGAGCTCGGCGTCAGCGCGCAGAAGCTGACGCTGGCCTGGATGCTGCACAAGTCGCCGGTCGTCATCCCGATCCCGGGCTCCAGCCGGCCCGAGACCATCCGCGACTCCTACTCCGCGGTCGAGCTCACCCTCACCCCGGAGCAGGTCGCGACACTCGACGCCGCCTGATCTGTACGCCGCCTCCTCCGCTCAGGGGGAGGCGGTGTCCAGAGCGGTCGCGTAGATGGCCTGCATCTTCGGCCAGTTGGCGACCAGGGACGAGGCGTAGATGACGTAGTCGTTCTGCCCTGCGCGCCAGTACGTCGAGTTGACGTGCTTACGGCCGTCCGCGGTGTCGAACTCGAACTCCCAGTTCACAGCCTCGTGCTGACGCCAGGACTGCGAACGCAGCGCGATCAGCTTGTAGCCGGGGTAGTTGCCCCGGAAACCCGCCTCGGCCTGCTGCATCACCTGCAGCAGCGGTCGGGTCGGCGATGGCGAGCCGCCGTACCGGAGGAAGCTGGTCGGCTCGGCTGGGTCGTTCGCCTGCGCATCGGTGCCGTTCGCGCGCGGCTTGCCCTGCCAGCCCTTCGGGATCGACGTAACGATGCCACCCGGACCTGAGACGCCGATGGCGCCTGACGAGGTCGGAGTGGTGGACGGCGCGGTCGGCTTCGAGACCGTCGGCTGCTCGGACGACGGCTCTGGCGACGGCTTCGTCGACGGGGTCTCACTCGCGGTCGGCGTACTGGCGGTCGGAGTGGGCTCGTCGGCCGCCGCGTCGTCAGGCGCGCGGAGAACGAGCAGCCCGGCGCCTACTACCCCGCAGACGACGAGGTTGACCGCGAACGCGGTAGCGGCCAGGCGCTTGGAGGTCATTCCGGGATGTGCCATCGGTCCAGCACCGTAGGTGACCAGACCGACGTCCACCAGGTACATAGGGCATACAAAGCGCGCCTCCGGTGTTGTGGAGCGCATGGAGGACATGCGTGCACTCAGCTATGGCATCGGTCAGCAGTACTTCGAGGAGCGCGACTACCGCGGTGCGATCCGGGCGCTCCTTCCTATCGTCGAAGAGACGCCGGAGGACGTCGGCACCCGGCTGCTGCTGGCGCGTGCCTACTACCACGCGGCGCTGTTGAAGCCGGCCGAGGAGCACCTGCTCGAGGTGCTCGATCGGGAACCCACGGAGTACTACGCCCATCTGATGCTGGCGCGGACGCTCGAACGCCTGTCCCGGCGGGACGAAGCCGGTAAGCACCGCCGTATCGCAGCGGCGCTCACCGGCGACGACGAGTTGCTCAGGCCTCACCGCACCTGAGCCGCTGAGCGGCGTACAGGTCCGGTACGGCGGGGCGGGCGTCGGGTAGGTAGGTCGCATTCTCGAGGTCGCCCTGGAAGTCCCGCGGCAGACCGCTCGCCGTGGACGTGAGGCCCTGCAGCCCGACAGTGATGCTGCGGGGCGCCACGTCGGTCAGATGGATGGCGTACGGGCTGCCTGAGGTGATGCGGACGTTCCAGTGCGCGATGCGCGCGCCGAAGAGCGGACCGGACGCCGCAGAGCCGCCGACTCGGCCGTTGTTGACCAGCGTGATGTCGGTCCGGGCGTTCTCGAACGGCATCGCGCGGTGCGTGTCGAAAGTGCCTTCGGCCATCTTGCCGCGGCGCCAGACGTTGCCGGCCGAGAGGCCTTCGAGGTTGAGGCCGTGGTGCAGCGCGCCGGACGGCAGCGGCACGGCGAACGGCTCGATCTCGAACCCGTCGACCAGGTTGTCGTGCGCCTGCATCCGGCACGCGAAGCTGTGGTGCGCGGAGCGGCCGCCGACGGCGACGTTCGTCAGCGTGATCGCCTTCGTGGTCGTGAATCCGAACCCGAGATCGCAGTTCTCGACGCGGACGTCGTCCGCCCAGCAGTCGTGAACGGCCTGGAAACACAGGCCGTTCGCGCCTGGGTGCCGGTTGTGGATCGTCATCGGGCGCAGCTCGTTGCGGATCGTCAGCGACTCGATGCCGACGTCGTGGACGGTCGGTCCGATCTCCCGCAGCCGCGACGGCCAGCTGTGCCGCAGGTCGTACCGGAGCGGCTGGGCCAGCCGGACGAGGCGTTCACCAAGTACCGCCTCGATCCGGACCGGCCACTGCAGGCTGGCGTACTGCACGTACTGACCGCCTGAGCCGGTGGTCAGTTGCGGTGCTCTGGTTCGCCAGTCGTAGCTGGGCAGACCGGGGACGTCGCCGGCGAGGTGCCGCAGCACACCGGCGTCCGCGGGGTTGTCGGTTTCGAGGACGACGAGGTCGCCTGCTTTGAGGTTCTCGGTCGAGCTGACCAGGAGGGTGCGCTGACCGCGGGACGCGGCGCCGACGTCCGCGAGGGTGTCGCCGAGCAGCCAGCCCTCGGACGTCGCGTAGTCCTCGGCCTCCGACTTCGCCTTGCGCTCGGCGGGCATCACCCAGATCTGCCCGCCGGTCCAGGACCAGCGACTTTGCAGACTGGGTTGGAGATTCGGCCGGTACGACTCCTCCAGCGGCTTCGTGAAGTGGAGGATCGTGCGGCCCCGGCCGGCGCCTTTGAGGACGACGTTCGACCAGTGGATCCAGAGCGGAGAATCGAGCCGGTACGTTCCGGCCGGTACGACGACGGTCCCGCCGCCGCGCTCACCGGCGTACCGGAGCGCGGCCGTGAACGCAGCCGCGGCGTCGTTCGGACTGTTCGGACGGGCGCCGAAGTCGACGACGTTCGCGACCGTCCGCGGACGCCGAGGGCGCTCGCCGCCGCGGTAACCGGCGTGCGAGATGTCGGGGATGAGCGGATGCGCGCCAGGCGCCGCGGCCCACTCGTCGAGCAGTTGAGTGGAGAGGTCGCGGCGGGCCTTGTCGACCGGGACGGCGTTGGCCGTGGCCGGGGCGGCGAGGAGACCTGCGGCCGGAGCCGCGGCGGCGGAGCCGAGCAGCAGCCGGCGGCTCAGGCGAGTGGGTTCAGGGGACATTCGGCACTCCACGAGGCGGGCGGGAGGTTTCATGTGACGGCACTCAGTTTCACCACACGGACCCGCCCTGACAAGGCCCTGTGGTTCCGGAACTTGCCACTTGTTGCAACGGTTTTTCTGGTCTTTCCGCTCCGAGCGGCGCCTGCCCGCCGTTAGGGTCGATTCCGCTCCGTGACGATCAAGTGGCCTCGAGCGCCCGAACCGGGAGGACCGCGTGGGGATCTGCGTCCGCTGTGGAAACCAGCGAGATCCGGCCAGCCAGACCTGCCCGCACTGTGGTGCCGGCGGCGCCCCGCCCGCCGGCCCGACGCATGCGCCCGCGGGCCCGATCGGTGTGCCGAGCAGCCCGCTGCCGGCGTCCTTCCTGGAGACCGCCGGTCCCCCGACCGGTCCGCCGCGGCCGCAGCCGGCGCCGACGTCGGCTCCAAGTCGGCAGCCCGCGAAGGGCTCCAAGCGCGCGCGGATCGTTGCGTGGTGGCGGTTCGCCTTCACGCCGCCGCCGGGCTACCCGGGCGTGCTCTCCTGGTTGATGACCGGGATGCTGCGCAACAAACGCGGTCTCGTCGGCGCGCTGCTCGCCGCCTGGCTCAACCTCCCGGTCGCCGTGCTGCTCGGCGGTCTCGGCATGGTCATCGGCGGTATCGGCGGGTTCGCCGGCGGTCTGTACGGCGGGTTCAGTTCGGCCGACTCGTGGCTCGGCGACATCCCGGTGCTGGACAGTCTGCTGAGCGGCACACTGCTGCAGGGCGGCGGCATCCTCGGCCTGCTGGTCGGCGCCGCGGCCGGAGCCGTCGGCGGCTTCCTCGGCGGCTTGGTGCTGCCGTGGCTCGCGCTGACTGCGGACAGCCCACTCGAGGCCGCCGGGCGACTGCTCGCCCAGCTGCTCTCCGCGGCGCTGTGCGGTTTCCTCTACACGATTTACCAGATCGCATCCGACGGCTGGCAGCTGAAGTTGCTGGGCGCCCGGCGTCCGAGCCGGCGCGAGAAGGCGCTGATCGAGCCGATCCTGCAGGAGTGCGCCCGCAAGATGGGCCTGGCCTTCGTACCGCCGCTGCTGATGCTGGACGACCGCGACCCGAACGCCTACGCCTCCGCCCGGCACATCATGGTCACCAAGGGTTTCCTGGACGAGTTCGACCATGCGCCCGAGCCGCTGGCCGGCGTCCTGAGTCACGAGCTCACCCACTGGCGGAACGCGGACGCCCTGGCGGGCGCCTTCATCCAGGGCGTCGCGCTGCCGCTCTACATCTCGTACCGGGTCTGCGCATGGCTGCTCGCGACCACCCGCGGTGTGGTCCAGTTCGCGATCGTCATCATGACGTGGCCGATCGTCGTGACGATCAAGTACTTCGTCGTCCCGATGCAGGCGGCCGGTGGCCGGGCGATGGAGTACCAGGCCGACCAGGGCGCGGTGTTCGCCGGTGAGCGGGGCGGCCTACGGACGGCGCTCGCCCGGTTCCGGACCAACTTCGACGGCGCGCGCAACAGCTGGGAGCTGTCGATGCAGGCGAGCCACCCGCCGAACGAGTTGCGCCTCGAGGCGATCGAGGAGCCCGGCGTCGAGTACCCGCTACCGGACGCCGACGCCCCGGCGGCGCCGACTCCGGTGATCGTGACGAGCGGCCTGGCGAGGGACTGATGAGCAGCCAGTGGCCCGCGATCCCGCCGTTCACGACCGATCCACGCCGCCAGGTGTTCCTCGGGTGGGACGCGCGCGGCGGGTACAAGCGCTGCTGGAGCGCCCCCGAGGACTCGGTCGGCATCATCGGGCCGCCGCGGTACGGCAAGACGTCCGGGCTGATCATCCCGTCGGTGCTCTGGTGGGAGGGTCCGCTGGTCTGTACGTCGACGCGTGGCGACATCCTGCAGTTCACCGGCGATCGGCGGCGTGCGCTGGCCGCGCCGTACGGGGGCAAGGTGCTGGTCTACGACCCGTTCGGCAGTGAGTATCCCGAGCTGTCGATGCGGTGGTCGCCGTTGGCCGACTGCGAGAATCCGTCGGTCTGCTATCGCCGGGTGGCCGCGATGACGGCGGTCGCCGGACAGGGCGTCTCCGACGGGGACCACTGGCGCGGCGGCGCGGCGGCGATCCTGCGGGCCTACTTCCACGCGGCGGCGCTCGAGGGGCTGCCGGTGTCCGTCGTCCGGCGTTGGCTGACCGCGCAGGAGACACGTGACCCCACGGCGATCCTGCGGTTGTCGTCGAGCCCGGGCGCGATGTGGGCCGACGATCTGGACGCCGTGAAGCTGCTCGGCGATCGGGAGCGCGGGAGCTTCTACTCGGTGGCTCGGAACACGCTCGAAGCGACGTCCGAACCGACCGTCCTGGCGTCCTGCTCGGCGAACGACCTGGACATCGACGAGTTCCTGAACACACGGTCCTCGCTGTTCATCATCGGCCCGTCGCACCAGCAGCAGGCGATCGCGCCGCTGATGGCCGGCCTGGTCGACAGCATCGCCCAACGCGCGTCCGAGCTCGCCGCCGCACGCGGTGGCCGCCTCGACCCGCCGCTGCTGCTGGCCCTCGACGAGATCGCCAACATCGCGCCCCTGCAGAGCCTGCCCTCTCTGGTCAGCGAGGGCGGCGGCCGCGGGATCGTCACGATGTGGGCCACGCAGAGCCTCGCCCAGCTGCGCAACCGGTACGGCGTCGAACAACAGGCCGCGATCCTGGCCGCCACCACCGCCAAACTGATCTTCGGCGGCCTCTCCAACGGCGACGACCTGCACAACATCTCCTCCTGGGCCGGCGAAGAACGCCAGTCCATGACGAGTACCAGCCTCAACCCCAGCGTCGTGGCGTCGTCCACCGGCACGGTCGGCGTCGGCGGCGCGACCGGCGCCGCCAACCACACCGTCTCCAGCATCTTTCGGCCCGCGCTCCCGATCAGCTCGATCCAGATGCTGCCGCCCTTCCACGCCTGGCTCTTCTGGCGCTCCGAAGCGCCCTTCCAAACCGAGGCCCGCCCGGCCGGCGCCATCCCCGAATTCGCTGCCCTCCGAGGCTTCACCCCATGACCCCACCCAGCGACCCGAAGGGTTTGACGACATGAGCACCGACGACTGGGAGTACATCGCCGAGGTCTTCGAGGGCGCCGGCGAATCGGTCGACCATCCGGCGAGCCTGTGGCGTCAGCGGGGCGACGAGCGCGAGTTCCTGTCGTTGATCGAGTGGAGCTGGCAGGCGGCCGGCGAGCGCCGGCTCCCGCATCCGGACCTTCGGGTGCCGGTCTCGCCCGAGCAGGTCGAGACGCTGCTGGCGGATCGGCAGCGGTTCGCGAAGTACTGGGTCCTGCGCAGAGCCGCCGAGTCCGGTGTCACCGAGGTTCGGGTCTACCGGCAGCGCCGCAGCCCGGGGCAGGCGGTCGAGGAGGTCTTCGGGCGCGACAACGAGTGGATCTCGACGTACGCCATCCGGGACTTCCAGAACCCCGGACCACACGAGATGCCCGACCTCGAACGGATCGACGCGGCCACCGCTGAGCGGCTGATCCAGGAGACCCGCGGGATCACCGGAGGCACCGCGTTGTGAGTCCCCCTCCCGGACCGTGGCGCGGCAAGGGCCACGAACGCGAACTGCGGCTCGACGAAGAGCAGAACGATGCTGTCGAGCTGGCGCACAAACGCGCGGCCAGACGCCGCCGTCTGCTCGACGCCGAGCTGGAAGATCTTCGGGAGGCGACGGCCGAGCACCAGAGCAACCTGGTCGGGCTGGAGTACTCACTCAAGAGTCTGGAGTCGTTTCGGAGCAAGGTCGCCCGCCGGGACAGCGACATCACGGCGGAGGACGAGGCGTACTCGACCAACGACCTGAATCGGTACACGGTGACGTTCCCGACCGCGAAGTACACGGCCGGTGTGCTGGCGAGCTACGACTACCTCACGCTGCAGGGGTACCGCCGGACCAGTGAGAAGAACCTCTGGGAGAACCCCGACTACCGCGGCGTCAACACGACGTGGGCAATGGTCGGGGAGGACGGGAAGGCGTCACACAAGTTCGAGGTGCAGTTCCACACCCCGGAGGGCTTCGAGGTCAAGGACCACCAGAACCACCTGCTCTACGAGCTGGGTCGCGTGGAGGATCCCAGCGGGCCGTACTACCTCGAGCGGAGCGAGGCCATCCGGCATCTGCAGGCCGAGCGTTACGGCGACCTGCCGACGCCGCCGGGGTACCAGGACATCGGAACGCCCCTGAAGGCCGCACCACTGCGTCCGGTCGACGAGGAGTTCAAGGACGCGATCCTCGCGGAAGAGGAGGCGTTGCGGCTGCAGAAGGAGCAGGACGCTCGCGAGAAAGCCGAGCGGGAAGCCCAGGACGCCGCTGGGCAGGCGGAGGTCGACCTCGCCGAATCGGACGACGTACTTGCTGCCGACGAGCAGAAGCGGAAGCAGGAGGACGCCGAGTCCGACGTCGACGTCCAGGAACAGGCCGAGACCGAGGCAGAGGAGGATGCGCAGGCGGATGCTGACGATGTGGCTCAGCAGCAGGCTGATGCAGAAGCTGAAGAGCAGGCCAAGTCGGAGGCAAACGAGCAACTCGAGTCCGAGACCGAGACCCACGCCGAACAGCAGGCCCAATCCGACGCTGAGGAACAAACCCAGTCGGAGACCGACGAACAACTCAAGACCGAAACCGAAGAACAGATCGAAACCGAGACTGCACAACAGGCGCAGGCCGACCAGGTCGAATCCGAGACTCAGGCCGAGGAGCAGGCCAAGACCGAGGCTCAGGCTGACGAGGTCGACGGGGCGGCTGAGCCGGGGGTTGAGTCCGAGGCTGAGGCGGACGGCGGGAATGAGCCGGGGGCTGAGGCGGAGAACGCGGGTGCCGCTGACGCGGGGGGTGAGGGTCAACCGGCGCCGGGTGCCGAGAGCGAGGCTGAGGCTGGGGTCGAGAGTGAGTCGAACGCCGGGGTCGAAGGCGAAGCGGATGCCGGTGCTGGGAGCGAGCCCGAGGCTGGGGCTGGGGCTGGGGCCGACGCTGGGGCTGAGGTCGATGAACCCGGGAACCAGGCCGGAGCCGACGCCGGAACCGAAACCGACGAACCCGGGAACCAGCCCGGAGCCGACACCGGAACCGAAACCAACGAACCCGGGAACCAGGCCGGAGCCGACACCGGAACCGAAACCAACGAACCCGGGAACCAGGCCGGAGCCGACGCTGGAACCGAAACCGACGAACCCGGGAACCAGGCCGGAGCCGGGGCCGGAACCGAAACCGACGAACCCGGGAACCAGGCTGAGGCCGGGAATGAGGGTGGGGGTTCGGGTGGGGGGATGGGGGCTGAGGATGCTGAGGTGGCGGCGGCTATGGAGGCTGAGTCGGAGCAGGGTGGGGGTTATGAGGGGGATGACTCGGCTGCGGGTTCGGCGGATAGGGAGCGGGAGTGATGGCGGGTAGGCCGGCTTGGGTTTGGGAGGGGTTGGGGGCCGAGGAGCGGGCGGTTCGGTGGCAGGGGTTGGCGGAGTGGGTGGGGTGGTTGGAGGAGGCGCACGCGCCGTGGGTGGTGTTGCCGCCGTGCTGGCCGGTGCATGAGGGGTTGCGGGTGGAGCTGGCGATGTTCTGGTACTGGCATCGCTGGGTGATGGGGAGTGCGGTGAATCCGGCCGACGGGGTGCGGTGGCACAACGAGCTGCGGCGGTCGGCGGTGGCTTGGAAGGAGCTGGCGACGTGCCGGCACGAGCCGCCGGTGCGACACCACGGGCAGATCATGGCGGACCGGAACGCCAAGCGGGACGAGTATCTGGCGCAGGCCCAGAACACAGCCGCCGAGGAGGCTTGAGAATGCAGACGAGTGTGCGACCGGACAGGCAGTTCAGCCCGTTCGTCGAGCCGTGGCGGCCGACACCGCGCGGTGTGATCGGGACGACGATCGTGGTCGCGGCGATCGCGACCGTGAGTATCGCGACCTTCGCCGTCCAGCGGATCTGGTTCACGCCGCAGGCCGCGGTGGAGAACTACTTCGCCGCGCTCGCCGATCGCGACGCGACCACCGCGGCGTCGTACGTCGACAGCTCCGGTACGTCGATCGACGGCGTCCTGAGCTCGGATGCGTACGTCCCGCCGTCCGGTCTGAAGGTGCTGGAGATGCGGAGCGACGACGACCAGCGGGTCGCGAAGGTGCGGTTCAAGGTCGGTGACACGACCGCCGAGGGTGAGCTGCGGTTGAGCCGCAAGCGGGAGCTGACCGCGGGGATGTTCCGCGGCTGGGCGATCTCCAGCGATCGGCCGACGCTGCAGCTGTCCGGCCCGACGCTCGCCGGCGTACTCGTGAACGGCAAGCCCGCGCCGTCGCCGGAGGTGACCACGCAGATCGCGGTGTTCCCCGGCCGGTACGTCGTCTCGTCCGGCGACAGCCCGCTGCTCGAGAGCCCGCCCGTCACCGCGGACGTCGGTTTCGGCGATCAGGAGGTCGTGATCGAGCCGCGGGTGAAGGCGAGCGCGAACGCGGCGACCGACGCGCAGATCAAGACCTACCTGGCCGGCTGCCTGAAGTCGGCCAGCGACGGTTGCCCGATCGGCGGGAACGACAAGACGTGGAAGATCACCAAGTACCCGGTGATCGAGGTCCGCCTCGGCGAGGGCGGCGAGCTGTTCGTCGAGACGACGACCGACGGCGTGGTGTCGGTGACCGGCCCGGGCTACAACGGCACGCCGTACACCGATACCCAGCAGTTCGACGTCGACGGCCGGGTCGCCGCCGATCAGGGCAAGGTCGTCTACATCCCGTGAAAGGACACCCGTAGTGCACCCCGATGACGCGCTGGCCGCCGAGGTCGACCGCCTGTACGGCGAGCTCCGCGCGCGGCCCGAGGACAACGACCTGCGGGCTCAGCTCGCCTGGGCGATCCGCCGGATGACCGAGGCGTCGCTGGCCGTCACCGTCTACCAGGTGCGGGTGATCGCGAACGAGCGCCAGCGCGACCTCTGTCGGCAGGCGGCGGCCCAGATCATGGAGCTGGCGCCCTGGGACGGCGAGCTGCGCGCGTTCGCGACCGGGCTGACCGCCGAGCTCGAAGCCGGTGACCGCTGGCTCTGGCAGCAGAAGCCGATTGCTGTGACGCTGGCCGCATGTACGGCGGGGATCGGGTTGGCGGTGGTTGTCACGGGCGGGCTGACCCGGAGCATCCCGCTGGTCGTCGCGGCCGCCGTCCTGAGCAGTGTCGTCCTGGCCGGGATCGTGCTCGGGTTCCGGCGCCAGGCGTGGCGGCAGACGGCCCAGGCCGCGGCCCCGGTCCTCGAGTACGCCGGGATCTGACCGCGGAATGCCACCGCGATGATTGGCGTTCTTCCTCGATAAGTAGTTTAATCGTGAACTACCAAGGTTGAGGAGGAGCGATGCAGTTCGGGGTTTTCAGCGTCAGCGACGTGACCGAGGATCCGACCACCGGCACGACGGTGAGCGAGGCCGAGCGGATCAAGGCGATGGTGGCCATCGCGCTGAAGGCCGAAGAGGTCGGGCTGGACGTGTTCGCCACCGGTGAGCACCACAACCCGCCGTTCGTCGCGTCCTCGCCGACCACCATGCTCGGTTTCATCGCGGCCCAGACGAAGAAGCTGATCCTGTCGACGTCCACGACGCTGATCACGACCAACGACCCGGTCAAGATCGCCGAGGACTACGCAATGCTGCAGCACCTCGCCGGCGGTCGCGTCGACCTGATGATGGGCCGCGGTAACACCGGCCCGGTCTACCCGTGGTTCGGTCAGGACATCCGCAACGGCATCGCGCTCGCCGTCGAGAACTACGCACTCCTGCGCCGCCTGTGGCGCGAGGACGTCGTCGACTGGGAGGGCAAGTTCCGGACGCCGCTCCAGGGGTTCACCTCGACGCCGCGACCGCTGGACGGCGTCCCGCCGTTCGTCTGGCACGGCTCGATCCGCTCACCGGAGATCGCCGAGCAGGCGGCGTACTACGGGGACGGGTTCTTCCACAACAACATCTTCTGGCCCGCCTCGCACACCAAGCAGATGATCGACCTGTACCGCCGTCGCTTCGAGCACTACGGTCACGGCGCCGCCGACCAGGCGATCGTCGGGCTCGGCGGCCAGGTCTTCATGCGGAAGAACTCCCAGGACGCCGTCCGCGAGTTCCGGCCGTACTTCGACAACGCGCCGGTGTACGGCCACGGGCCCTCGCTGGAGGACTTCACCCGCGAGACGCCGCTGACGGTCGGCAGCCCGCAGGAGGTCATCGAGCGGACGCTGACCTTCCGCGAGCAGTTCGGCGACTACCAGCGGCAGCTGTTCCTGATCGACCACGCCGGTCTGCCGTTGAAGACGGTGCTGGAGCAGCTCGACATCCTCGGCGAGGAGGTCGTTCCCGTGCTGCGTAAGGAGTTTGCGGCCCTCAAGCCCGCGCACGTGCCGGACGCGCCGACGCACGAGTCTTTGAAGACGGCGGCCGAGCGCGCCCAGGCGCTGGAGACGATCGAGGAGCCGGCCCGATGAGTACGCCGTCCGAGCGGGTGATCGCCGTCGTGACGGCGGGGCTGACGACCCCGTCGTCGTCCCGCCTGCTCGCGGATCAGCTGGCCGCCGCCGTCCACGACGAGCTCTCGACCCGCGGCGTCATGTCGCGGACCGAGGTGGTCGAGGTCCGCGACCACGCGCACGACCTGACCAACAACCTGCTGACCGGATTCCCGTCCGCGGCACTGCAGAAGGTCCTCGACACCGTCACCACCGCCGACGCCCTGATCGTGGTCTCCCCCACCTTCTCGGCGTCCTACTCGGGGCTCTTCAAGATGTTCTTCGACGTCCTCGACGACCAGGCCCTCGCCGGCAAGCCCGTCCTCCTCGGCGCCACCGGCGGCACCGAGCGGCACTCACTCGTCCTCGACTACGCCCTCCGCCCCCTCTTCGCCTACCTGAAAGCAGTCCCCGTCCCCACCGCCGTCTACGCCGCCTCCACCGACTGGGGCCCCAACGCCGCCACCCTCCGCCCCCGCATCACCCGCGCCGCCGCCGAACTAGTAGCCACCCTCCACCAAGACACCCCCACCAAACCCAACCCCTACGCCAACCCCACCCCCTTCGAAACCCTCCTCAACAGCTGACCGTTTCGCCGAGAACCAGCTACTCGAGAACGCGCCGACAACCTCGGCGACCCTGGTGGTTCGTGAGGTGTGGACCGCTGGCACCCGGCAACTTGTGGGATGAGGGTCGACACGCCGTGGATTACGGCGTGTCGGGTGATTGGTCGGTGGTTGGTGGGTGGTGGCGGTCCGCGATGAGGAGGCCGATGCCGTCGAGGATTCGGGTCAGGCCGAAGGTGAGGGCGTGGGTGGGGGAGATGGCGGCTTGGAAGTGTTCGCCTACGGAGGAGCCGACGCGGCCGGCTACGGGGAAGCTGGTGCCGGTCATGACGGTGGTGAGGACGGGGGCGATCTGACGCCACCACTCTTCGTCGGTGAGGCCGGAGTCGCGTTGGGTGCGGAGTTGCTCGGCGCCGGCGCGGGCGGTGCCCAGGACGTGGGTGAGGACGAGCGACAGGACGGAGTCCATCTCGACGTCGGTGAGGCCGAGGCCGTCGAGGGGGCGTAGCTCGGCTTCGTACTTGAGCGTGATGTGCGGGCCGAGCGCCGTCCGCATGGTCGGGATCTCATGGATCCACGGGTGCCGGACGGCGACCTCGAAGTTGCGGTGCGCGATGAACTCGAGCGCCGCCCGCCAGCCCGGCTGCCGGGACGGCTCGTCGACGTCGGCGTACAGGTCGCTGTGCAGGTGGTCGAACATCAGGTCGGTCAGCTCGGCCTTACCGGGGACGTGCGTGTAGAGCGACATCGTGCCGACCTTGAGGCGCTCGGCGACCATCCGCATCGAGACGGCCTCCAGGCCGTTCGCGTCGGCCAGCTCGATGGCCGCGTCGACGATCGCGCGCACGGTCAGCCCGGAGCGGCCGGGTTTGGCGTGACTCCCCCACAACAGCGCCAGACTGCGCCCCGGATCGGCCGCCGCCACCTTTTTTCCAGCCAACGGAACAAACTCCCAGCGCTCGTCGTTGTCTCGAATGGTACCCGAGTCGTACAGTGTACGGTACAGTCTACGACTCAACCCGAGCGAGAGGTGGGAAGTGACGACCCAAAAGGTGATCGAGGCGGCCGACGTCCGGAAGAACTACCGCGGCGGCACGGCGGGGGCAGGCCTGAACGGCTTCGACCTCACAGTCACCGCCGGTACCGTGACGGGCCTGCTCGGCCCGAACGGCGCCGGCAAGACCACGGCGGTGCGGATCCTGTCCACACTGCTGGAGATGGACTCCGGGCAGGCGAGC
The DNA here is from genome assembly GCF_055584105.1 of Kribbella sp. NPDC104218. NCBI lineage: Bacteria > Bacillati > Actinomycetota > Actinomycetes > Propionibacteriales > Kribbellaceae > Kribbella > Kribbella sp. NPDC104218. Next base: position 2,071,879 of record NZ_JBVJMQ010000001.1, on the reverse strand, counting down.
GTCGCGGGGTACGACGTCCGCCGGCAAGGAGCCGAAGTCCGGCGGCGGATCGGCCTGGTCGGCCAGTACGCCGCGATCGACGAAGTACTCACCGGCCGGCAGAACCTGACCATGTTCGGCCGGCTCAACCACCTCGCGCACGCGAAAGCGGTCAAGCGAGCCGACGAGCTGCTGGAGCAGTTCGACCTGGTCGCGGCGGCCGGGCAGGCGGTCGGCAAGTACTCCGGCGGCATGCGCCGGCGACTCGACCTGGCGGCCAGCCTGATCGTCGCGCCGGACGTGCTGTTCGTGGACGAACCGACCACCGGCCTCGACCCGGCAGCGCGGCTCGAGGTGTGGGCCGCCGTCCGGCAGTTGGTCAGCAACGGCGCGACCGTGCTGCTGACCACGCAGTACCTGGAAGAAGCCGATCAGCTGGCCGACCGGATCTCGATGCTCAAGGACGGCAAAGTGGTCGCGGAGGGGACGCCGGACCAACTGAAGACCCAGCTCGGATCGGACTGGCTCGACCTGGTCCTCACCGACCCGGCCGAGCTCCAGCTGGTCCGGCGGCTGGTCGAGCCGCTCGCGGACGGCGAGATCAAAATCGAGGGACCGCGGATCAGCGTTCCGGTCAAGGACCGCACCCGCGCCCTCGTCGTCCTGGCCAACTCGTTGCATGAGGCAAATATCGAACCGGAGGACATCACGTTGCGCAGACCCACTCTCGACGAGGTCTTCCTGCACCTGACCGGATCGAAGGTGACAGTATGACGACCCTCGGCTGGACCTTGGCCGACAGCTGGACGATCACCCGGCGGACGCTCACCCACTGGCGCAACCAGCCCGGCCTGATCATCTTCTCCTGGTTCTTCCCGGTGCTGATGCTGCTCGTCTTCGGCAGCCTGCTCGGCGGCGCGATGGACCTCCCCGAAGGCCAGTCGTACTACGAACTCCTGGTCCCGGGCATCTTCGCGCTGACCATGCTCTTCGGCCTGGAAGGCACGATGACCGCGGTCACCCAGGACAAGGAGAAGGGCGTCACGGACCGGTTCCGCTCGCTCCCGATGAGCTCGGCCGCGGTGGTGATGGGCCGGGCCATCGCCGACATGCTCGACACGCTGATCGCGCTCGCCGTCCTGGTCGGCACCGGGCTCGCGCTCGGCTGGCGCTGGCACGAAGGCCTACCGAAAGCCCTGGCCGCCTTCGGATTGCTGCTCCTGCTGCGATTCGCGCTGCTCTGGATCGGCATCTACATCGGTCTGTCCGTCCGGAACGCGCAGAGCCTCACCGTCGTCCAGGTCCTGGTCTGGCCGATCGGCTTCCTCTCCAGCGCCTTCGTCGCGACCTCGACCATGCCCGCCTGGCTCGGCACCATCTCCCAGTGGAACCCACTGTCCGCCGCCGCCACCGCGGCCCGCACCCTCTTCGGCAACCCCGACGCCTCGATCACCACCACCTGGGTCGGCAGCCACTCCATCCTGATGGCACTCATCAGCCCACTCCTGCTGACCGCCATCTTCCTGCCCCTCTCCGCCTACCGCTACCGCAACCTCTCCCGCTGACCTGACAGGGGCTCCGGCGTCGGCCGGGGCCCCTACGGCGTCAGCTGGCCGCCGTTGACTTCGATGATTTGGCCGGTGACGTACGACGCCATCCGGTCGGAGGCGAGGTAGAGGATCGTGCCGACGCATTCGTGCGGGGTGCCGGTGCGGGCCATGGGGATGGTGTTGACCATGGCGGCGAGTTGGTCGGGGTTGGTGTGGCGGTCGTGGAAGGGGGTGCTGATGACGCCGGGGGAGATCGCGTTGACGCGGATGTTGTCGGGGGCGAGCTCCTTGGCGAGGCCGCGGGTGAAAGTGCTGACCGCGCCCTTGCTGGTCGCGTAGACGACCGAGCCGCCGGCGCCGCCGGTGCGCGCGGCGATCGAGGTGACGTTGACGATCGAGCCGCCGCCCTGGGCGCGGAAGACCGGGATCAACCGCCGGCTGAGCGCGAACACCGAGGTCACGTTGACGTCGAGGATGTGCTGGAAGTCGTCGTCCGGGACGTCGACGATCGGCGACCGCCTGACCAGATCACCGGCGTTGTTCACCAGGACGTCGATCCGCCCGTGCTTCGCGAGCACCTCGTCGACCAGGGCACTCGCGGCCGCCGGGTCGGCCAGGTCGGCCTGGTGCCGGGACGCCGTACCGCCCGCGGTCTGGACGGCGGCCACCGTGTGCGCCGCGCCGTCGGCATTGCGGTGGTAGTGCACCGCGACCGTGGCTCCGGTCTCGGCGAACCCGACCGCGGCCGCCGCGCCGATCCCGCTGCTCGCGCCGGTCACGAGCACCACCTGGTCACTGAAATCCAGATAAGCCATGCCGCCATCCTGCCCCAAGGCGCGCCGGGCGAGCCGGTTTCGGGCCCGTTCCCGGAGGTAGATTCGATGGATGGGATACGCGCTGGCGCGGCTCGATCTTCGGCGGTGGCGGACGGCGGACGCGCTCCGCCTGGCACAAGCGCACTCCGACCCGGACATGGTCTATCAGGGCGGCATCGTCGACCGCGCCACCGCGCTGGACTGGATCGGCCGCGTCGCCGACCTCGACAACGGCCACGTGTACGCCGTCGCGGACGCCGACGACCACCCGATCGGCTGCGTCGGCGTCACCAACATCAACCGCCACCAAGTCGGCTGGACCTGGTACTGGACGCTCGCCGAAGTCCGCGGCCAAGGCGTCGCCCGGGACGCCCTCCGCGCCCTGGCCACCTGGGCCCACAACGAAGCCGGCCTCTACCGCCTTGAGCTGGCCCACCGCCTCAACAACCCGGCCTCCTGCACCGTCGCCGCCGCGGCCGGCTTCCTCCCCGAAGGCATCGAACGCCACAAACTCGCCTACGACGGCACCCGCCACGACGTAGAACGCCACGCCCGCCTGACCCCCGACCCCCTGGAGCCGCCGGGCCGCCCGGTGACCGTGACCGTTTGACGCGGACCGCCAACACCCACCAACTCATCAGCCACGCCCCGACACGCCGTGTGCGACGGCGTGTCGCGCGGCTACTCGGGAGTTGCTGAGTGGCGGAGGTCCGGGCTACAGCTGATACGAGCGCCAGCGCTCGGTCAGCTCGTAGCCGAGCGCCTGGTTGGCGCCGATACTCCCGTCGTTCACGGCGGCCCCGCCCGTGCTGAACCGGGTGACGCCGAGGTCGAGAAAGGCGAGGATCGAGGCCGCCTTCACTGCCTGCCCGACGCCCCGCCGCCGGTACGCCGCGAGCACCGACGTGAACCTGGTGTCGCCGAACCCGTCCCGATGACCGATCACGGTCGCGGCGACCAAACGTGACCCGTCGAAGGCCCCGAACACGCGGTTCTCGCCCCACAGCGCCCGGACGTCGCTCACCTCGCCGACCACATGCGAGGTAGCCGGGGTGTACGGATAGTCGGGCTGGTTGATCTTCTCCAGACCGTGCAGCGCCGCGGCCGACTCGGCGCCGACCTCGCGCACGGTCAGCCCGGACGCCGTCGCCCGCGTGACCGCGGACTCGAGCAGCGCCCGGTCCGGGTCGAAGAGCCGGGCCGCCCAGGACTCACCCACCACGCGGTAGCCGGCGGCTTCGAGCTCGGCGCACCGCGGGTCGGTGTCCTGGACGATCTGTAGGTCGGGCACTCACCCAGTGTCGAATGCCCGACCAATCAGCTCAACCCCGTTGGGCGCGGCTCAGCCCTCGAGCTTGCGCAGCAGCGGCAGGACGTCCTCGGTGAACTGGGTCAGGAACCGCTCCTGATCCTGCCCCGGCCCGTGGACGACGAAGTGGTTGAAACCCGCCTCCAGATACGGCCGGAACTGCTTCACGACCTCCTCCGGATCGGACGCCACGATCCACCGCTTCGCGACCTGCTCGATCGGCAGCTCGTCGGCCAGCCGCTCCATCTCGGTCGCGCTCGTCACGCTGTGCTTCTGCTCCGGCGTCAGCGACAGCGGCGCCCAGAACCGGGTGTTCTCCAGCGCGAGCTTCGGGTCCCGGTCGTAGGACACCTTGACCTCGAGCATCCGGTCGACGTCCTCGAACTTCTTCCCGGCCGCCTCCGCGCCCTCGCGAACCGCCGGGATCAGCTTCTCGGTGTAGAGCTCCATCCCCTTGCCGGACGTCGCGATGAACCCGTCGCCCACGCGCCCGGCGTACTTCGCGACCAACGGCCCGCCGGCCGCGACGTACACCTTCAGCGGGACGTCGGGCCGGTCGTAGATGAACGCGTCGACGGTCGGGTAGTACGGCCCCTCCGACGTCACGCCGTCCTTCGTCCACAGGTCGCGGATCAGCTTGACGGCCTCGCGCAGCCGCGCGTACCGCTCCTTGAACTCGGGCCACTCCCGCCCGGAGACGGCGATCTCGTTCAGCGCCTCGCCGGTGCCGACGCCGAGCATCACCCGGCCCGGGTACAGCTCGCCGAGGGTCGCGAACGCCTGCGCGATCACGGCCGGGTTGTAGCGGAAGGTCGGCGTCAGCACCGACGTCCCGAGCAGGACCCGGTTGGTCCGCTCACCGACGGCCGCGAGCCAGGCCAGCGCGAACGGCGCGTGACCGCCCTCGTGTCGCCAGGGCAGGAAGTGGTCCGACACCGTGACGCTGTCCAGCCCCAGCTCCTCGGCCCGGACGGCGTACTCCACCAGGTCCCGCGGCCCGAACTGCTCCGCCGAAGCCTTGTACCCGACGCGAATGCTCACCCTGCGCTCCCAATCGTCGATTTCGTTGTACCTCGATCAACCATTTCCCCCTCCGACTTTATGCCGAGCTTCGCTATAGTCGTTCCCGGCGCGGCCCGCGCCGCACCTCCGTTGATCGGCTCCGGCCCGGTCTCGTCGCAGGAGGCAAAGGGACATCTGGTCTCGGGCCGCTCGTCCTGGTCAACCACCGCGGGCGAGATCGCCGGAGGATCCTCGTCGCGCGCGCGGAAGGCCAGATGACAGCGCACCGGAATCTCAAACGACGGGTCCGTGCCCGCGCCGCCAAGACCGGCGAGTCCTACACGGCTGCCCTCCGGCACTTCCGCCCGACTCCTCCAGGAGCAGAAATGCCGGATTCCCTACGCATCGCCGTCGCCCAGTCGACGGTCCACCGAGACCCCGCCAACCCTCAGTTGCTGCGCGCCAGCGGCACCGAAGTCCGCTCCCTGCTACGGCAGGCCGCGTCGGCAGGCGCCCGCCTCGTCCACTTCACCGAAGGCGCGCTCTGCTTCCCGAGCAAGGAGATCATGTCCGAGCTCGGCCCGGACGAGATCGGCCCGTCCGACTGGACCAAGGCCGACTGGAACGTCCTGCAGCAGGAGTTCGACAGCATCGTCGAACTGTCCGGCGAGCTGGGCGTCTGGACGGTCCTCCCGAGCATCCACCAACTCCCCGACGCGCGACCGCACAACAGCATGTACGTCGTCTCCGACCAGGGCAAGGTGGTCGCCCGGTACGACGAGCGCACACTCTCGACGACGAAGCTCACCTGGATGTACACCCCAGGCAAGAATCCGGTCACCTTCGAGGTCGACGGCTTCCGATTCGGCCTCGCCCTCGGCCTCGACGTCCTCTTCCCCGAGCTGTTCACCGAATACGACCGACTCGGCGCGGACGGCGTCCTGGTCTCCTACTCGACCGCCGGCGTAACGCACCACGAGCACATCGCCGTCCAAGCCCGGGGAACCGCGGTCAACAACACCTGCTGGATCAGCCTCGCCGTACCGGCCAACCCGGACGGCGGCCTCCAATCAGGCGTCATCGACCCCCGCGGCGCCTGGGCGATCCAAGCCCCCACAGACGGCTCACCCGCAGTCGTCAACACTGACCTCCACCACGAAGACGTCACACAGATCGGCCGCGAGTTCCGCCAACGCACCCGAGACCGAATCAGCTGATCCCAAGCCGCTGAGCCAGCGCCTCAGCATCGAACGGGGACCGAACCTTCGCGTCGTTGTCGAAGTAGACGTACACGTCACGACGCCGCCGCGAAGGCCGGTCCTTCGACACGGTCTTCCCGTTCGTCGGCGTCCGCCCTTGATGCCAGGTGCGGACCTTGGCCGCCCAGTGCTCGATCGCGGGAGCGTCGTACCCACTGACGTAAAGCTCGTCCGCACCGTGCAGACGGACGTAGACGAAGTCGGCGGTCACATCGTCGAGCATCGGCCACTTACCGGCGGTATCCGCGCAGACCAAGGCGATCTCGTGCTCACGCAGCAACTCGACAAAGCCGGCCGTCTCGAAGCTGTCATGCCGCACCTCGATCGCGTAACGCAGCGGCTGCTCCGACAGCACCTCGAGAAACACCTTGTCCCGCATCCGATCCTCATGCCGGTTCGCGACCTCCAGCGCCGCACCCGTTGTCCGCGGCAACGACTCGAAGAATTCCGCCAGCCGCCGCTCGTCATACCGGAAGTTCCCCGGCAATTGCCACAGAATCGGCCCAAGCTTGTTGCCCAACGCAAGCAAACCGGAGGCGCAGAAGTTGGCGAGCGGGGCATCGACGTCCGCGAGCCGTTTCATATGGGTGATGAAGCGCGGCCCCTTGACGGCGAAGACGAAGTCGTCGGGCGTCTCGGCGTACCAACGCTGGTAGGACGTCGGTCGCTGCAGCGAGTAGAACGAGCCGTTCAGCTCAACCGAGTTCAACCGCCGAGACACGTACTCGAGCTCAGCCCGTTGCGGCAAACCCTCGGGGTAGTAGACGGAGCGCCAAGGCGCATACCGCCAACCAGAAATACCCACCCGATAAGCCACGAGACTGACTATCGTACGCCGGATGCACATCGACCGCGGGAGTTACGACGAGGCTCGCACGCCCTGGGAGGACGCCGGGTGGCGGGCCGGGGCGCTGGCGTGGTTGGACGCGCGGCTGGCCGAGTTCGGGGTTGTCGAGAGCGGGCCGCGACGGGTGCGGTTGCGGCCTTGGTCGGTGATTGTGCGGGTCGAGGCTGCGGAACCTGTGTGGTTCAAGGCGAATCCGCCCGGCAGCGCGTTCGAGCCGGCGCTGATGGCGCGGCTTGCCGAGCTGGCGCCCGAGCACGTTCTCCGACCGTACGCCGTGGACGTCGAGCGCGCGTGGTCGCTCAGCCCGGACGGCGGCACGCTCCTCCGCGACGTCGAGCGCGACTGGGAGGCGCTGCTCAGCCAGTACGCCGAACTCCAGCGCAAGCTCCGCGACCACGTCGACGAGCTCGCCGCGCTCGGCGTCCCGGATGCGCGGCTCGCGCTGCTCCCGCAGATCTTCGACCGGATGGTCGCGGCCAATCAGACGCTGACCTTTGAGCAGCGCGAGGTTCTCCACAAGCTTCGTCCACAGCTGGTGAACTGGTGTGCGGAGCTGGCGATGTACGGCGTCCCGGACACGCTCGACCATGCGGATCTGCATGAGAACCAGGTCTTCGCGGGCAGCCGCTTCACCTTCTTCGACTGGGGGGACGCGAGCGTCTCGCACCCCTTCTGCAGCCTGCTCGTCCCCCTCGAACGCGCCGCCGCGGACCACGCCCGCCTCCGCGACGCCTACCTCGAACCGTGGACTGCCGACGGCCACACCCTCCCCGAACTCCGCCGCGCCGCACACCTCGCCTGGCGGCTGAGCCCCCTCGGCCGCGCCGCCTCCTGGGCCCGGCTGTTTCCCGGCGCCTACAACACCTCGATCGGCGACGCCGGCGTCGCCGAGGCTCTGCTCGGCCTCCTCGAGCCCGCGCCGATCTGAATCGCCAGCGCTACACAATTGGGCCGGCGGTGCCGCGCCGAGCGTGGGCTCGGCGGGGGTGCGGCGATTGTGCAGTGGTGGCGGTCCGCATCACCTACGGTTGGAGCATGGCGCTGTTTTCCAAAGGTGGGCGGACCGAGTCGTTCCTGGCGATCGTGGTCGGGGGCGGGGCGGCGTTCGGGCTGGTTGTGATCACGTCCCGCTCGTGGAAGGAGTGCAAGGTCGACGTCGCCGGGTCGGTGCCGAACGGATTGACGTTGTTGTTCCTGGGGCTGCCGCTGGCGCTGATCGTCAACTTGGTCCTGTTCACGATCGCCTACCGCTACGCCGGCAAGACCCTCTTCATGGGCCTGATCGCCGCCGCCATCGCGATCGCGATCGCCGACCTCGCCCTCTACTCGTGGCAGGGCACCCCGGCCGCGTCCCCCGGGATCTGCCCCGGCAACGTCCCACCCTGGTGGCCGGAGTGGATCCCCACCTGAATCGTCGTCCCGACCTCGGCGCAGCTCGTCGGCCCGCCGAAGGCGGTCTCCGCCGCTGTAGTCGCCTCGAAGCGATCGAGGAGCGGCCCGACGTGTGTGACGACGAGCTGCCGCACGCCCGTACGCCGGGCTAGCGCCCCGGCCTGCTCCGGGGTGTGGTGAACCGGCGTCGGCTCCGGGTCGTTGGCCTCACACAACAGCAGGTCCGCCCCCGAGGCGAGCTCGTCGAGTGACGGGCAGGGTGCGCAGTCCCCGGAGTACACGAGCGACTCCCCATCAGCCTCAGCCCGCAGTGCATAAGCATCACACCCGTGCTCCACAGCCCGGCTAATCAGCTCGAGGTTGTGCACACGCACCCGATGCCCATCCGACAGCGGCCGAAGATCGAGGACGTCGCTGAGCGGCCCGGCGTCCGGCAGCCCGAAGAACCCGGCCAACCGCGCCCCCAACTCGGCCGGTCCATAGACCGGTAGCGGCGCCGACCGGACGGGCAGCTCGCCGTACGCGAGCGCGTAGTACGCGTTCAGCAGGTCACCGATGTGATCGAGGTGCAGGTGCGACAGCCAAACCGCGTCGAGCCTGTCGAGCGTGGTGTGCCGAAGGAGCTCGGCGAGCGAGCCGGGCCCGGCGTCGACCCAGACCTCGGCGCCGCCCCCGCGCAGCAGGTAGCCCGAGCACGGGCGGTCCGGCAGCGGGTAGGGGGCCGCCGTGCCGAGGACCGTGAGCGTGCTCAGAGCTTGGCGCCGATCAACTGGTAGATCTCGTCGTGCGCGAACGGCAGGTCCTCGTGGCCGAAGTCGGGATAGGTCCGGGCTTCCTTGACCGACGTCAGCTTGTTGTACGCCGCGAACTGGGTGGACGGCGGGCAGACCTGGTCCTCGAGACCGACGAACAGGGTGACCTCGGCGCGGATCCGCGGCGCGAGGTGCTGGACGTCGATGTAGCCGAGCGTGTTGAAGACCTCGTCCTGACGCAGGTGCCGCGGGTCGCGCTTCTTGAACCAGGTGACGATCTCGTCGTACGGCCCGGTGTCGAGGTTGAGATCCCACGTCCGCCGGTAGTCGCAGAGGAACGGGAAGACGCTCGCGACGTACTTGATGGACGGCGTCAGCGCGGCCGCGACCAGGCTGAGACCGCCGCCTTGGCTCCAGCCGGTGGTCGCGATCCGGGTCTCGTCGACCTCGGGCAGACCGCCGATGATGTCGGCGAGCCGGCGGGTGTCGAGGAAGACGTGCTTGTAGAGCAGGCCGTCCGGGCCGTCGTCCAGGCCGTGCACGAGATGGTTGTGCAGGGAGAAGTTGTTCGGCGCCTGGGACGGCGTCCGGTAGCCGACCTGTTCGCGCACGTCCAAGGCGGCGACGGTGAAGCCGCGCGCGGCGTACCCGAGCAGGTCGACCCACTTGGGCTGCTCGCCGCCATAGCCATGGAAGAGCAGGACGGCGGGGCCGGTCGGCTCGTTCGGCCGGACGACCTTGGCGTGCACGCGGTAGCCGCCGGTGCCGTTGAAGTAGAGGTGCTGCGCGGTCGCCGTGGTCAGCGGGAAGTCGGTCGCATCGGCGAATTCGACCTCCGGCTCCGTGCCGTCCAGCTCGAGCAGCGCCTTCTCCCAGAACTGGTCGAAATCGGCCGGCCGCGGGTTCGTCCCCGGGTAGGCGAGCAGTTCGTCGTACGACAGATCGAAGGACAGCACGGAACGACTCCTCAGGCTCGGATCGGCTGACTCATTCTGCGTGATCGTCGGCGTCCGGGGCAGTGCCGTCCCAGATCGTGTAACCGTGCGCGGCGTTCAGCTTGTCGCGCAGTGCGGTCTCCAGCTCCGCGGCCTGCCCGGGCGCCAGCCAGGACAGCGGGAGCAGGATCGTGTCATCGGCCCGCTTCGTCCGCAGCGCGAGCGCCTCGCCGTGCGTCGTCTCGACCCGGCCGGCCTCGGTGATATCGGTCCACACCGTCTTCACCCCGCGGACCTCGACCTCGGCGTCCCGGATCCGCAGGACGACCGGCGGTCGCGCGAGCACCCACGCACCGGCCAGGACGACGAGCCCGCCCAGGCCGAGGAACACCGTGACGACAACGCCCGGCAGCCCGACCGCCCACGTGATCGCAGCCACCCCGAGAAGAATCAGCCCTGCGGCCAGGACCCCGAGGAAGCGCCCTGCCCGCATCCGGTACGTCGTTCGCACCGGAACATGGTCTCACCGACTCAGAACGGGTCGACGTTCGAGGTGGACGCGTTGCCGCCGATCACCGGGGAGAGCGTGATCTTCCAGTCGAACTTGCCGTCGAAGCGGGCGTCGTACTTGGAGAACGAGCAACCCTCGGTGAACTGGCGGCTCGCGCTGTCCCAGGACTCGCCGGACTTGAAGTAGACCCAGTAGCTGCCGCGGATCCCGCGCAGGGTGGTGTTGGAGTTGCGGCGGACGTAGATCGACGCCTGCGGATTGCGCGGCACGCTCGGCGCGACCACGACCACGACGTCCACCGAGCCGTTGTTGTTGATCTGCAGGCTGCCCGAGCCACGCGCGCCGGCCCGCTGGATGATCTGGCCGTTCTGACCGCGGCCGGTCAGCACCGCGGGCGGCTTGAGCTCGGGCGGCGTCATCCGGGTGCCGAAGTTCGAGCCCTTGCCGACGGACTTGTTGACGGCCTGGACCAGCTGGACGACCGACGTCCGGATGCCGGTCTTGGCCTGGTACAGCCGGACGATCGCAGCCTTCGGCAGGCCGCAACCCGTCTTCGTCTCACCGGACTCGGCCAGGTTGGTCGTCACGCTGGTCGGGAAGGCCTCGAACGCGGCCAGGACGCGCGTGTGCCCGCTGCCCATACTCTTCGGCCCGTTGACCTTGGCCAGCTCACCGCGCTGCTGCGCGACCGCGCCGGCCAGCTGGGCGCGAGCGCTGTCGAACGCCGCCATGGTCGGCGCGTTCATCACCCGGGCGACGCCGCGGGCCAGGTTCGCGTCGACATGGCCGAGCGCGTTCCGGTAGGCGACCGGGCTCAGCTCCGGCGCTGTGGACGGCGTCGGCGCGGACGCCGGGGGCACGCTCGGCGGTGGGGTCGACGAGGTGGCGCTGGGCGTCGGCTGCGGAGCCGGGTCGTTCGCCTCCGGCTCACCGCCGCACCCGACCACCAGCAACGCCGTACCGACCGAAACCGCGATCACTCGCCGCACAGTTGACCCCCCAAGTGTGTTTTCGGGGCCAATTGTTCCCCACCGGAGTGGGGATAGTCGTTACTGGCCGGAACTTGTCAGTTCGTGCCGGTCAGTTCGTACCGGTCTGGGTCGGGTCGTAGGCGCAGGCGTCGTTCAGGTTCTGGGCCTCACCCGGGGTGGCCTTCGGCTTGACCGGCTTGCGGGTGGTCGTGCCGGTGGTCGGCTTGGTGGTGGTCGTCGACGGCGTCGAGGCAACGGACTTCGACTTCGGGGTGATCGCCTTCTCGACGAGCTCCTGCATGGCCGCGTAGTCCGGGTTCTTGCCGCTCGGGAAGTTCTTCTTCTTGTCCAGGTCGACGTTCGTGACGCTGGCGCCCTTGACCTTCAGGCCGAGCTCGATGAACGCGGGCAGGATCTCCTGCGGGATGTCCGTCCGGAGCAGCTCCTTACCGGCGGCGGCGATCTGCTGGTACTTCGTGACCAGGGTCGCCGGGTTCACGGAGTTCACCAGGGCGTGGATCGTGCAGCGCTGGCGCTCCTGGCGCGACGGGTCGCTGAGGCCGTAGCGGCCGCGGGCGAACCAGAGCGCGTGGTAACCGTCGAGCTTCTGGTTCGGGCCGGGCTGGATGTAGCCGGACGGCTTCTTCGAGCCGCGCGTCCCCGGGCCCTGGCCGTAGTCGCCGCCGATCGGCACCTTGTAGCTGACGTTGACGGTGATCCCGCCGAGCGCGTCGATGATCTTGCGGAAGCCGGCCAGGTTGACCTGCATGTAGTAGTCGATGTCGAGACCGAGCGCGGCGCCCGCGGCCAGCTTCACGACGTCCGCGCCCTCGTTGTCGGTCGCGCCGAGGATGCCGGGGTGGTCGCGCGGGACGTTCTCGTACATCGAGTCCAGGTAGAACTCGGGCTGCTCGACGTTGCCGAGATCCGGGTTCCAGTAGCCGTCCGGGTACTCCTTGGCCAGCGGGGAGCCCTCGGGGAACGGCATCCGCATCCAGTTCCGGCTGAGCGAGATCAGGGCCGTGTTACCGGTCTTGGTGTCGATACTGGCCACGATCACGGTGTCGGTCCGGATGCCCTTGCGGCCGGCGCCGTCGTCCGCGCCGAGCAGGAGCAGGTTCAGCCGGGGGGTCTTGGCCCACGGGTCCTTCTTGTCGACCTTCGGGCGGGTCGCGCTCTTGGAGTCCTTCTCGGACTGGAAGACGCTGCCGACCAGGTCGCGCTGCGCCATCACGGTCTGCGCGGCGACGGTCGTCGGGACGGCGATCGCGAAGCAGAGCAGTCCGACGAACAGCGAGCCGGCCAGGCGGCCGGTGTACGTCATGGTGACCGGGCGGAGCAGTTTGTGCGAGGCGACGACGACCCAGATCCAGCCGACGCCGAGCAGGACGACGGCCGCGGTCGCGATCAGCAGCTGGCGCGGCGAGACGGCGAGCTCGAGGACCGAGTCACGCTGCGTCAGACCGACGAACCCCGCGATCAGCAGCAGGCCGACACTGATCGTCAGCACGAACCAGCCGAGCTTCTTCCGGCCGCCCATGATCAGGCCCGAACCCGGGAGCAGCGCGCTGAGCAGGGTCAGACCGATCGCCTTGGACGTCGTCCGGGTGCGGTGCGAGCGGGGCTTCGACCGGCTGGCACGAGGCGCGGACCTCCGTCCGGCTGCGCGAGTACTCCGCGACATGGCTCCGTTCCCTGATCGACGACGTGGCGGCCCTACCGCGGACCGTCACCGACAGCCCACGGTACAACTGACGCCCACGCCCACCTTCCGGTTGACATGTGCTGGCGACCCCCGTCGTGCCCGCCAGGTTACACACCGCACACCCGACACACCCAAACCCCACCCACAACCCACTTTGCCGCCGACCCACCTCACCAGATACCCTAAGTCCTCGTCGCGTCCTTAACAGGACCGTCGGAGGAGGCGTCGCCTAGTCCGGTCGATGGCGCCCGCCTGCTAAGCGGGTTGAGGGTAAACCCCTCTCGCGAGTTCAAATCTCGCCGCCTCCGCAGCGCTGAGCGCCCCTGTCCACAAAAAGCGTGGACCGGGGCGCTTCGTTCATTCCCTCTGGGGGTGCAACCCCCAGACCCCGCCCGGCGGGCTCCGCCCCCGGACCCCCGCCCGCGACCCCGGCATCCCCGGCTACCTGCCGCGCCCCCGGTTCGCCGTCCCACGCGACTCCACCTACCCGCGTGTCCTCCGCGTCCCCAGCTCGCAGCACCACTTCCGCACACCCCAGTACCCACCGTGCCGCCAGCTCGCCGTCCCACGCGACTCCGCTTCCCCGAGTGTCCGCCGCGCGCCCGGTTGCAGCTCCAGCCCCGCGGCTCCGCACCACGAGCGCCTGCGCGCCACCCGTTTGCGCCCCGTCCCGCTCGACTTCCTCGGCTCACTTGCCGCGCCCCAGCCCGCCACCCCGCGACTCCGCCTACCCGCGTGCCCGCCGCGCCCCCAGCTCGCCGCCCGCCCCGCGCGTCCCCGCCCGATTCGCCTGCCACGCCCCAACCCCACGGAACTGGCACAACGGAACGGCCCCAACACCTCTCCGCGTCGAAGAGCTGTCGACGACGAAGAGTTGCGGCCTGCGCTCGGCCCCGAACGGCTCGGGCGACACACCACCCACCTCGGGAGAGTTGGTTGCGACGGCGAGTTGCGGCCTGCAGCCGACCCCCGGAAACGGCCTGGCGATGCACGCCCTCCGCCTCGGGAGAGCTGTCTACGACGAAGAGTTGCGGCCTGCACCCGGCCCCGAACGGCTCGGGGCGCCCCAGGCTCCCGCTTCTCCGTCTCGACCGAGGTGTCTGCGAAGGGGACTCGCGGCCTGCGCCCGCCTCCGGGAAGCGGCTCGTGCAACACAGCACTCCGCGTCGAAGAGCTGTCTACGACGGGGAGTTGCGGGCCTGCACTCGGCCCGGAGACGGC